>NZ_HG992746.1:0-1510905 GCF_905175395.2 Vibrio sp. B1REV9
TCTAGACCTGCGATACGGCCAGCGTCTTTAGTAGCTTGACGTTGAGCATCGTTAAAGTAAGCAGGAACAGTGATAACAGCGCCAGTTACTTCCTCACCTAGGAAGTCTTCAGCCGTTTTCTTCATTTTTTCAGGATTTCAGCTGAAACTTGAGGAGCCGCCATTTTTTGGCCTTGCGCTTCTACCCAAGCGTCACCGTTGTCAGCCTTAACGATTTTGTAAGGCATGATTTCGATATCACGCTGAACTTCTTCGTCTTCAAAACGACGACCAATAAGACGCTTAATTGCAAATAGCGTGTTCGTTGGGTTAGTTACTGCTTGGCGTTTTGCAGGTTGACCTACTAGCGTTTCACCGTCGGTGTATGCAACAACCGATGCAGTGGTGCGCTCACCCTCTGCGTTTTCAATTACACGTGGTTTGTCGCCGTCTAGCACTGCCACACAAGAGTTAGTTGTACCTAAGTCGATACCAATGATTTTACCCATAATAATTACCTCTGTACTTTGCATTAGTTATTTTAATGCAAAGTCTTTAAAATTCGATGTTGTTTTCTAAGAACATAACATGCATTTTTGTCGCTGTTATGCTTTGCCTCAATCAAATAAATTAGTTCAGTGTTTGCCGCTAAACAGGTGATGTTATGGTTTTGCACCGTAGTGTGAACTTTAACCATCCTATTTTTATCTGGGTTAAAGTCGCATCTCTTTACCACATCGTGTGGTTAGCTAGGTTTAACGGCAAATTGAAACTATTTGCTTCTTGAAACTAATAGTTACTTGAAATTATTTGCTGATGGAAATCTTACGCGCTTGCATTGCTTCCGGAACTTCTCGGATGAGATCAATGTGCAGCAATCCATTTTCCATACTTGCTGCGGTGACAGTCACGTAATCAGCCAGTTGGAACTTGCGTTCAAAGTTGCGCTCGGCAATACCTTGATAAACGTAAGTTGGTTTGGTTTCAGAGGCTTGAATTTCGCCTGAAACGATCAGCATGTTTTCATTTTGAGTGAGAGTTAACGCATCTTCAGAAAAGCCTGCAACTGCCATTGTGATTCGGTAGTTGTTCTCGTCTTTTTGTTCGATGTTGTATGGTGGGTAACCATTTGTTGATGATTTTTTGCGTTGCTTTCTACAAGATTAAGCAGACGATCAAAACCAATGGCATGACGGTATAGGGGAGAAATATCTACATTACGCATAATACTATCCTTTCAATAAGCAATAGTTCTCAACACATAAGGTGCTGAGATCGAACTCATACTCTTCAAACCACCTGGGGTTAGATTAGACATACGGTTCAATGGTTAATAATCGGAATGAAAAGCACAAAACATCACAGAGATGAGGTTGTGAGGCATTCCTGTTTGATCACTGTGATATTCCCTATATAAGGCGAATACAGTCATCAACGAACTCCATTTGGCAGTTCGTGTAATCAATATATTCTTCCGAAATTTTCTTGTCAAGAGTTCCATTAGAAAAAATAACATGAAATTATCTTTTGATGATTCTTAAGGTAATGCTTGGGTAAGCTGAATCAAAAAAAGAGCTCGAACTTGAGCTCTTCTTAATCGCTAAGGAATAGTATGCTGAATGATACGTAATTCCTATGTAACTATCTCAAATTGGTTGGTGCGGTTAATACCACTTTATCAATAACATGTTGCAGTATGTTGTAACCCGCGAGTGCACCTGACGCGTTGTCTGGCAGCTCAATTTTTTCCGTATCCAAGGCATAGAGGGTAATTTGATAATTGTGTGGTTTCGCGTTTGCGGGAGGGCACGCGCCACCAAATCCTTTGAAACCAAAGTCATTGGTCACCATGCTGGCCCCTTTAGGTAAGCTTTCCCCTCCTTTTTCACCAGCATTTTCTGCCATACCAGTTTGATCAGCAGGAATATTGACCACTAACCAATGCCACCAACCACTGCCGGTTGGCGCGTCTGGGTCATACATGGTAATTGCGAAGCTTTTTGTGCCATCAGGAGGACTGATCCAACTTAACTCTGGAGACTTGTTGTCACCGGTGCAGCCCCATTGATTGAAAACTTGTGATTTTTTAAGTGATTGATTATCTGTAACATCTGCGCTTTTTAGCTCAAAAGCATAACTAGAAAAGAGAGGAAGAGCGGATAACACAAACGATAATAATTTGATCTGTTTCATTGGTACTCCTATTTGACTTGTCTTAAAGCAAGCAAAGAAAGCATAGTTCACTTTCTCATGACTGCCATAGAAGAGAAAGTGAACGAGCGGGAGTGGGCGGAATCAATACAAGGACTTTGCTAATGAAATAAAATCTAAAGTCGTGCCGACCTCTGAAATCTTAGGAATAACGGACGATAGAGCAAAGGCATGATTGTCTAGTGAGGGGTCGGTGACCGCATCGTTACAAATGGCCACATTATAACCTAGCTCATAAGCTTGCATGGCTGTTGATAGTACACCCATGCTAGTGGCAATACCGACGATAACAACCTGAGAAACGTGCAACTGTTGCAGTTTTTCATGGAGATGTGTGTGACTGAATGCCCCCCACGTTTTCTTGGTGATGGCAATATCGTCAGGGTGATGAACCACATCTTTGTGCAATGTTGCCCAGTTGTTCACTTGGTTATTGGATGGACGAGGAGATGCATCGACTCTGCCAATAGGGCGACCAGCGACGTTAACTTGCACAACAGGCCAGTTCTGGCGATGAAAGGTGGTGAGAAGTAGGTTGGTATGTTCGATAACCGTTTTGGCGTCGTTAGGGGCAACGAGGTCGACAATACCGTGTTGTAGATCAATCACAATGAGAGCCGTATGAGTATCAATTTGAGTGATTGGCATTTTGAAGCATCCATCGTCATGAATAACATCAGGTAATTATACTCAACTAATCTAAAGGTACTAGGGTGAGCGAGAATGACTTGGTATAGGGAAATTGGATGGGCTTGAAAAAAAGCGGCTTTACCCCGGAAAAGATAAAAGCCGCTTGCTAATATAACCAAGCACTTACTGTAACTTGGATATAGACGTGTTATTCCACGTCTTAGCGCATAATCATTTGTTCACGACCAGGACCAACCGATACCATTTTCACTGGTACACCCATTAGTTCTTCAATACGCAGAACGTATTTTTGTGCCGCAACTGGTAGCTCTTCGAATTTACGACAACCAGTAATGTCTTCGCTCCAGCTTTCCATCTTCTCGTAGATTGGTGCTAGTGCCGCCGTTTGAGGCCAAATTGGGTTTTCGCTGTGCTCGCCTTCGTAGCCAACACAGATTTTTAGATCTTTAAGACCAGTCAGACAGTCTACTTTTGTCAGTGCAATTTCAGTCGCTGCTTGAAGCTCAATGCCGTTCTTCGTTGCTACTGCATCAAAGTAACCCATGTCACGTGGACGACCTGTTGTTGCGCCGAACTCACCCGCAAGTTCACGGAATGCATCTTGCTCTTCCATTGCAGTGATTAGCGTACCAGTACCTACTGATGAGCTGAACGCTTTTGCGACTGCAATAACGCGCTCTGGACGTAGAGCAGGAAGACCACTACCGATACCTGCGTACATAGACACAACGTTTGAAGAGGTTGTCCATGGGTACTCACCGTAAACAAGGTCACGGCCCGCACCTAGCTGTGCTTCGAACAGTAGGGTTTGGTCTTTTGCTTGAAGCTCTTTTAGCGGCAGCGTTACGTTGCAGATAGCATCACGCCAAGGGGCAGACACTTCCAGCAACCAGTTCGCCATTTCTTCCGCAGTTTGCTCGAATTCGAACGTTGGGTAAAGTGCTCGTAGTTGTGGAAGTTTCCAGTCCATCCAGAACTTGATGCGTTCTACTAGAACTTCTGGTTGTTTCAACCAACCCACAAGGATGCCTTTTTTCATCACACGGTCACCGTATGCAGGTGCAATACCTTGACGAGTTGAACCGTATGCTTTGTCGCCTAAGCGTTGTTCTTCTAGCGTATCTTCTAGTGCGTGTAGAGGTAGACACAGTGTTGCGCGATCAGAGATGCACATTTTCACTTTCACGCCCGCTTCTTCAACTTCCGCAATCTCCTGAGACAGCGACGCAGGGCTGATAACCATACCCGGACCTAAAACTGCCAAACAGTCAGGGTTGAAAACGCCACTTGGTAGCTGGTGCAGCTTAAACGTACCTAGGTCGTTAACTACGGTGTGACCCGCGTTGTTACCACCTTGGAAACGAATGCTTGCAGAAGCTTGCTCTGCCAAAAAGTCAACGATGCGGCCTTTGCCTTCATCACCCCAGTTTGCACCCACAACAACGATAGACGACATAATTCATTCTCCAAAAACAGACCGGAAAATCTTAGGATGCTCGCGTGAATAAGAGAAATTAATTATACTCATTAACTTGATAAGAAAGTCATATTGGGTAATTTTCTATGTTGGATTTGAACTGGTTACGTACGTTTGTCACCTTGGCAGAAGTAAAACATTTCGGAAAAACAGCGATTGAACTGCACATGACGCAGCCAAATGTCAGTCTTCACATCAAGCAGCTAGAACAAGCCACTCGTACCAAGTTGATAGAACGCAACCCAGTACAGCTGACTCAGGCCGGTAAGCGATTATTAGACACTGCCGAGCACATGCTGAATGAGCTGCAAATCTGCCAATCCGATCTCAATGCGATTAACGATCTGACGCAAGGAACGCTCTCGATTGCGGCGAGCGATATTGTGTCACGCTTATTACTTATCAAACCTTTTCAGCATTTTAAAAGTGAATATCCGGGCATTGATTTAGCACTCTTCAATACGACATCTTCTCAGGCGGTGGAGTTAGTGAAGAGTGCTCGTGCTGACATCGGCTTTGTTATTGCGCAGAAAGAGAGTCAACCGCTGCACTTTACGCCTTTAACGCAAATCCATTGGTGTGCTTTTGGCGATAACATTTTCGATTGGCGAGATAATAAGGAAGAGAGTCAGACTTTGATCTTGCTTGGTCACGATACCCGAACGCGCGAGTTGATTGACGCGTCTCTGCCAGAGCTCAATCTTCCTAGACATAGGGTCATGGAAGTCGGCAGTGTTGAAGCTCAAATAGATTGGGCTGAAGCCGGATTTGGAACCGCGATTGTGCCTGACTTCTCCCTCGATCCAAGGCTCAAGCTCTCTCGAGAAGTGACGCCTTTGCATAGCTTCCCCAATACCGATTTCGGCTACATCGTGCGCCAAAATCAGGTGTTGTCTAAAGCGGCCAAACAGCTTTTAAAATGGGTTGCAGAGAACGTGTCGGTGGTAGAGGTTTAACTGATGGGCGATACGTTTATCACCATCCCATTGCCATCTTTGATTCACCGAATTGGTGGTGACCATGCTAAGCGAGCCAAAGCTATAGCCGCAGAGAACAAGTGCGAACTGAAGCGCATTCGACGCTCTCGCAATTGGCAAATTACGGGTGAGGCTTTGGATTTAAAAGCGTTTCTCGACCGTATCAAGGTAGAAGAAGCTGAGCCGATGCGATTTATGGTCAACAAAATGGAAGCTGGTCTAGCCAAACACAGCGATAAGCTTGAGCCTTTGGAGGCTAAGCTGATTCGATTGGTAATGGAGAACCCAAACATTACTTTGGCTGAATTGATGTCGGAGACCAACTGTACTATCGCGCAAGCGCGAACGGCGCGCTTTGAGGCCGAGACGCTTTAAATTCATCTCGATTTGAGTTGTTTCCTGTTTCAGCAAGAACTCCAAAAATAGCCCACACTATGAAAGTGTAAAAGCAGAATACTTGGAGGAAAACATGCGATGGCGCAACAGTAAAAGAAGCTCAAATGTAGAAGATCGTCGAGGACAACTAGGGGTAAGAAGCTCTGCTTCTACAGGCTTGCTCGTTGCGCAATTGTTCCGTTTTCTGCCTTTCCTTTTAAAAAGCAAGGTAGGGCGAGTGGTGTTACTTGGTGGCGTTCTGTTCTTTGGGTATCAAGCTCTTATGGGAGATGGTGACCTGATGGGACAAATTGCAGGCACGCCAGCGGTGACGCAACAGTCAAACAACTCAGCAAATAGCCAAGCGTTAACGGATAAGAATGCCCAATTTGTTGCGGCCATACTAGGGACGACAGAAACGGTTTGGGGTGAACTGCTGCCTGATGGCTATTCGGAGCCCACTTTGGTGTTGTACAACGGTTCTACAATGACAGGGTGCGGTGTGGGTAGGGCGGTGACAGGGCCGTTTTATTGCCCAGCAGATCGGAAAATCTATCTAGATTTGAGCTTTATGGATGAGCTTAAAAGACTCGGAGCCCCGGGAGACTTTGCTTTCGCTTACGTAATTGCTCATGAAGTTGGCCACCACGTACAAACACTGCTTGGCACCAGCAGTCAAGTTCGCCAATTGCAACAGCAATCCTCTAGAGTCGAAGCGAATGAATTGAGTGTCAAACTTGAACTGCAAGCTGACTGCTACGCTGGAGTATGGGGATTCTACGTCAATAATGAGATGAAACTGCTTGAGCCTGGAGATATGGAAGAGGGTATTGCTGCGGCAAGTGCTGTGGGTGATGACCGATTACAATCCATGGCAGGACAAAGTGTACAGCCCGATAGTTTTACTCACGGTTCATCAGAGCAGCGTGTGACTTGGTTCAAAAAAGGCTTTCAATCTGGTGATCCAAATCAGTGCCAAACTTTTGAAAGTCAATGAGATGTCTTCGCTTTATTTCAAGACCAAGAAACTGCGAGGTCAAGTAACTCAATAAAGTCGTCTTGCTAGTGATGAAGACCAGAAGTTACTTGACCTTAAAATTAAGATTTTATGAGAACTCGACCTACCACATCAAATCGTCTGGCACGACGAAATCGGCGTATGGGTCATATTCAGCAGGAATGTCTGCTTCAGGTTCTTTTTGATCAATGATCATTGATTCGTCACGCTGCGCAATTTTGCTCGCAACAGGGCGTGGAATCACAACGTAGCTCTCGCCCATAATAGCAATCGCTAAGATACCTTTGATCAACTGCTCACGAGTCATTGAATCGACATATAGCGACTTAACTAACGTACCGTGTGTAAAGTTGTATTTAATGTCGCCATCTTTCAAATCGATCTTATTGTTTTCAATCAATTGGATGATCTGTGCTTTGATTTCTTTATTTAAGCGCTCGGTGTTTTGCTGCTCGCTCAATTGTTTGTCACGCTCTAACTGCTGGCGTTTGTTTTCTTCTACCGCCGCTTTTACTTCGCGTGCTTGAACACGTGATTTCTTAGAGCCTTTCTTGGCTTTCTTTAGTTTCTTCTCGTTAACCAAGCCAGCTTTTAGCATCTGTTCTTGAAGGGTTAGTTTTGCCATGATTTATCCAGTTTATGCGCAATTTCCTGCATTTTAACCAGTCACACGCGGCAAAGAAAGAGGCATCGCGTATCCCGGTGCTAGACTTATACTCATATATACCCAACGAACCTTAAGATGCTTGGTTCAGTTGGGCCGATTTGAGCAACGGCATAAAGTCGGAACAATCAAAGTCGGTGAACAAAACAAAGGAGAGCGCAATGAGTTACAAACACATTTTGGTGGCGGTTGACTTGTCACAGTCTAGCCGACAGGTCATTGATAGAGCCATTGCCATTGCCAAAGGAACCGACTGCACGATGTCGTTGGTCTTTGTTGACGTTGATCGAGTGATATTAGAGCCAAAAGAAGAACGGACATTGAATACAGAGCTCACAACCTTAGCCGAGCAGAGCGATTACCCAATTACTAATGCGATGGTTGTGGTGGGCGATCTTCACATAAAGCTCGCTGGCATCGTCAAAGAGAAAGGCATTGATCTTGTTGTTTGTGGGCATCATCACAAAGTGTTTAGTCGGATGTTTTCTCCTGTGCCGAAACTCGCTAATGCAATAGAGGCCGATTTACTCGTGGTGTATTTACCTTAACGCCATTTACCTTGGAGTCATTTAGAAATGATTCCAGAATAAAAATAAATTTCGTCGTCTTTTGGAAAGTTCGTTCGTCTGATGTAGATTACAGCAAACTTTAAAGTAGTTAACGTATGAAAACTTCAGAAAATCGAATCATTCCTCAACAGGTTGTAGAAGACATTTGTGAATGGGCCATCATGCACGGCGTCGCATTCCGTCAACCTGATAATACGGCGAAGCACTGCCCTTTTAGCATTGCGCCGATGAGCATTGAACGCTCTGTGTTTGAATATCTAAAATACGTCACACCGCTCATCGCTAAACTGGTTAGTCATGTCTCTGAAGATCATGATTTCTTACAGCAGTCATTAGCGCATATGGAAAAGTCCGAACCTCTTTTCGAGCGGTTGATGGCATTGCACAGAGAGGTACACGGCGATTCAAAAAACCGAGTGACTCCGGCGAGACAGCCTTTGTTATTAATGCGAACAGACTTCATGGACGATCGTGAACTTGGTGCAAAAGTTATCGAGTTCAATGGTATCGCGGCGGGTATGGCTCCGTTTGGTCAGCGTGCGGCAGAGTTGCATCAGTTCATGCAAACTCAATGGAATCATGTGTACCAAGCTTGGCTAGAAGAAAAAACTGCAACGCCTTTAGAAAACGCCGGTATGGAACAACTGGCGTTGGGCATTGCGACGGCGGCGAAAAGCGTTAAGGCCCATTTTAATGACGGCGGAAAACCGACGTTTTTGATGGTCGTTCAGAAAAATGAAGATAACGTGTATGACCAACATCTGCTAGAAGTCGAACTGCAAAAGCTTGGTGTCCGCACAGTTAGACGTACCTTTGAGCAACTGAGCACGCAGCTCTATTCCGGTGAGCATCAACGTTTAATGCTCGATAATGTCGGTGGACTTGATGTGGTCTACTTGCGTGCAGGCTATCAGTTAATGGACTACTTCTCTCCAGAATTGAACGAGCCGATTTGTTGTCATACTTTGAGTCAAACTCGATTATTTATGGAGCAGCATTATGTTGCGATGAATGCGACCATCAGTCAGCAATTGGCGACCAGTAAATCGATGCAGATGTTGTTGACCATGATGCCAGCAGAGGAATATGAGCGTTGGGGCTTGAACCTTGAAGAAGCGTTAGCCGTGAAAAGCGTACTTGCCGAGATGAAGCCTGTAAATGCAGATACAATCGCGTGGTTTGGGACATCAGCAAATATTGATCATTGGGTGCTAAAAAATCAAGGTGAGGGCGGTGGCCATTGTGTGTTTGGTAAGGACATTAGCAAACAACTGAGTCAGTTGTCCGAAGAGGAGTATAATGCGTGGGCACTTATGCAGCGTCTCTATCCTCATGAGCGCGATGTTCCAACCATTGCAATTCGAGATGCACAGCAAACGCTAGTGTCAGATTTAGTGAGTGAAATAGGCTTATTTACGGCGCACTATCAAGGAAAACCCGTCACAGAATTGGATGGGTATGCTGGCTATCTAATTCGCAGTAAGCCTGCAAGTGAAAATGAGGGCGGGATCCACAGCGGAAAAGGGATTTTAGACTCCTTAGTGCTGGTGGATGGGTAGTTAAAAATGCCGAGCTCTAGTTTGGGGTCGGAATCTAAACCCGAGTAACATCAGTGTATAGAAGTTGGAGCGGCGAGAGCTCGATTATCGCCGCGTTGCAAGCTAAGTCACTTTCCCTGTCATAGCTTAGGTTATCCCAAGTGGAGGTTATTTATCGCTTGGGTTTTAATTCGATATCAATGCCCAACTCTTGCCGTTTACGCTTACTTAGTCCAAGAGCTACAATCCGGTAAGATTCTGATAAATAGTATTTTAAGTCGTCATCTAACTTGCCCGTTGTGTCTGTTTGCTGAATCCATTTCATCCCGCGATTCGCAAAATAGGGGGCCGGGATATATCCCTCATGATCACTGAGGAAATCAAAATTCAAAGGTGACGTTTTAAAAGTAAAAGCAGGCTGTTTATCTTTACTCCAACCACCAATCGCAAAGACCTTACCGCCAACTTTCCATACGTGTGCATCTCCCCATTGCACGACATGGGTGGTCGCGGAAAACGAGCCACAAAATTGATTAAACTCTTCATATCTCATAGATGACCCTCGGCGATGGCTCATTGTTAAAGTGATTATTGTTAAACTCAAAAGGCGAATCTGGTTATACACACGTTTGCCAACGATACTCCATTTGATGAGCGACCCGCTCAGCGAGGTTTTGGCTATGCAGTTGTGATACCAAAAACAAACTCATATCTATACCAGCAGAGATACCTCCAGATGTGGTGTACTTTCCGGAGGTGACCCAGCGTTCATTATCAACGACATGTAAGTCACGAAAACACTCTGTTAAATCAGGAATATCCTCCCAATGGGTTGTGACCGTCAACCCTTTGAGTAAGCCCGCACTGGCTAGGATAAAAGCTCCAGTACACACAGATGCAACACGTGCTGCTGTCGGTTCAACGGACTGTATCCAATTTAGTACTCTTGTATTGTGCATTTGTTCAGTGTGTACTCCTCCAACAATGATCAGGAGATCAATGTGAGGGTGATTGAAGATGGAGTAGTGAGGTAGAACACGAAAGTCCCCCCTTGCTGTAACGGGGTTTAACGTTTCTGATACAAAAAACACATGCCAGTCGTTTTGACTGACGCGTTTTGCCGTGCTGAAAACTTCAAAGGGGCCAGAAAAATCGAGCACTTCCGCCTGATCATAGATATAGATTCCAATGTTCATAACACTTCCTTGTTGTCATTCGCTGCTGGCATAACAATATTCACTGCTGCCATAGCAATACTCACCGATCATATAGACATGAGACGTCCAATCATCTTGAAGTGAACCAAGTGTAGTATCAAGCTGTAAAGATGGCCTTAATATTACTGCTCACATTTTTGTGAGCAGCTGAACGGTTGGATGAGTCTTTGAGCTTTTAGTCTCTAGGTATTTAAGTATTTAAGTATTTAAGCATTTTGGTATCTGAGCATTTAAGTACTTGGGAGTGCTTAGAGCATAAAAAAACCGCCGAGGTTGTCGGCGGTTCTATTTAACGATTTAGCTTGGTCAACGGTGGCTAATTAGTTTGCCGCTTGTGGACGTGGCTTACGGCGCTGTCCAGATGGCTTATTACCAGCTGAAGGTTTTGAACCCGCTGGTTTAGCGCCGTTAGGTTTACGGTTGCCAGACGGTTTGCCGTTATTTGGTTTATTATTTGGCTTACCACTACTTGGTTTATTACCGTTGCTTGGCTTATTGCCGTTGCTTGGCTTACTACCATTAGTCGGCTTATTGCCGCTAGGTTTGCCATTTGAGCGAGCTTGACCATCGCGGCTTGCTTTTGGCTTGCTTGCGCCACCTTGATTTGCACCCGCTTTGTTGCCTTTGTTCTCACTGTTGAAGCGGCGTTTAGGCTTGTTCGAATCGTTGGACGCTTTTTTCTCTGCGTGCTGAGCGTTATCACCTTGTGCTTGTGGCTTCTTAGGTTTTTTTGGTTTCTTCGGCTTGATAGGGCGAGTATCTAGCTTCGATTCAGGCAATACGTTTGTTGGTGCATATCCTGCAAGTTCTTTACGAGGCAGTACTTGTTGAATCAAACGTTCAATCGCAAACAGCTCTGATGCTTCAAGCGCGCACACTAATGAAATGGCTTGGCCTACTTCGCCCGCACGACCAGTACGGCCGATACGGTGAACGTAGTCTTCTGCGACTTTTGGCAGCTCGTAGTTTACAACCTGTGGAAGCTGAGGAATGTCGATACCACGAGCGGCAATGTCTGTCGCAACTAGAACGCGTACTTCACCAGATTTGAAATCCGCCAATGCTTTGGTACGTGCGCCTTGGCTCTTGTTGCCATGAATCGCAGCTGCGGTGATTTTCTCATCAATCAGGAACTTCGCTAAGCGGTTTGCGCCATGCTTAGTTTTGGTGAATACCAGAACTTGCTTCCAGTCACCGTCTTTGATCAGTTTTACTAACATCGGCGCTTTTTTCTTCACGTCTGATGGATAGATCGACTGTTCAACCGTTCTTGCTGTTGAGTTGGCAGGGTTAACCGAAATCTCTACCGGGTTGTTCACTAAGCCTTTCGCAAGGTCACGGATCTCGTTTGAGAATGTCGCTGAGAACAGTAGGTTTTGACGTTGCTTTGGCAGCAAATCTAAGATTTTACGAATGTCACGGATAAAGCCCATATCTAGCATACGGTCCGCTTCATCAAGAACCAGCACTTCCAGTTGGTCAAATTTAACCGCGTTCTGGTTATAAAGGTCTATCAAACGGCCTGGTGTCGCAACCAGTACGTCAGCACCTTTGCGAAGACGCAACATCTGTGGGTTGATTTTCACACCACCAAACACAACAGCACTGTTTATGTCTAGGTGACGGCTGTACATGAATACGTTCTCTTGAACCTGCGCAGCAAGCTCACGAGTTGGAGTTAGGATCAATGCACGAATGTGATTGCTACGAACGCGAGGGCCATTTGACAGGCGTTCAAGAATCGGTAGCGTGAAGCCCGCAGTTTTACCCGTACCCGTCTGCGCTGCTGCCATGACGTCTTTCCCTTCCAATACTGCTGGAATTGCTTGAGCCTGAATTGGCGAAGGGGTGTCGTAGCCTTTTTCCTGAATAGCTTTAAGGATTGGAGCAGATAGACCTAACGAGGTAAAACCCATATGTTTGATTCTCAATTGTCGAGTTAGATAACAAAGGCGTCGATTTTATGAACGACGCGAAAAGTGCGACATTCTGAGGCTTTTGGCCGTCGGCTTCAACTATTTCTGTTGTTGATGAATATTTGATGTGGATCTCATTTCTTATCAACGGAATAAAATTGGCTCTTTACCTCAAGTTAACTTGAGGTTTTAGAGTGTTTAGCAAGCAAAAGGAAAAACACAACGAACAGTGAAATTAACAAGGAATACCGTTATGAAAAATTATGTTGAACACGCCAATATTTCCGTCGTCGATGCACGTAAAACCATTGAATTCTTAATGACAGCAATCCCCGATTGGAAAGTGAGAGGCGAGGGCAAAGTGGATGACTGGTTTGGACGCCCAATTGAATGGTTCCATGTGGGTGATGAACATTCCTATATTGCTATTTCGGATGGGGGCGAGGGCAATGCAAACCATTGGACAACACATTTTACCGGGGTGAAACACTTGGGTATTGTGGTTCCAGATGTCGAAAGAGTGATATCACGCTTGGCGGAGATTGGCTACCATTTGGATCATCGAGGACCAGAGCACCCACATCGTAAGAATGTATACTATCTCGAAGATCACGGGATGCAGTTCGAATTTATTGAGTATTTCTCAGAAGATAACCGTAAGCGTAACGATTACACCCAGTAGTTGAGCGTGATAGCGAAGAGCAAAAAAGACATCTTGCTCTTCATTATCAAGTTATCATGTTGCGTGATCTAAAAATGCTTGGGTCAATTGCTGGAACAAGGTGTCCACAGTTGGCCTTTCTTTTATATGATCAAATAAGGGCGTATGAACCTCGCCACGGATGTCAGTATCATGGTTAGACAGGCGGTTGCACAGTTGAACCGGCTGGACGATTTCTTCAACATTGGCATCTATCAAAATACAAGCTTGTGCAAGAATCACTTTCCCTCCACCTTTTTTGAGCAATACACGCTGGGCTGTACCGACCACCTTTTGCCCATTGATGTTAAGGTTATAGTCACCGTCACAGTAAGAGTTTGCTGTGGCATGAATATCAACATCGACACCAAGCTGTTTAAAAAATGTGCTTAATACAGAACACAAACTCAGATAGGTTTTTTTAATGTCGTACGCTTGTCCCTCTGGCCAAAGGTAAATGTGTGAAAGATTTACAATCCCCGGTACTTGAGGAACCGGTGCACCGCCTGTTTTACGAGAAAATAATTTCCAATTTGAGCGTTCGAGCGCTCGTTTTAGTTCTTCGCTTTCCGGCCATTTTTTCCCTGCTGGAAGAACCAGTGTCGGACTTTTTACTTGCCATAATAATAGGGCCTGAGAAAGTTGATCAGTTTGGATAAGCTTGATCAGTTCGTCTTCTTTATTAAATACATCAGCCACTTCTGTTGCTTGATAGCGAATCAGTTTGTTTTTAGAAGCCAAATTCCGTCCCTCTTTTCAGCGTACTGTTTAGTTTTACCCTAATTCGCAAACAAATACCTATCTAAACAATTAAAATAATTTGTTGGTCATTGCCGGTGTGATAAATAGAATCCGCAAACACTTTAATTCTAAGGCGATGAAATTATGAAAAAGTTAATGACTGGTGCAGCATTAGCAATGTTATTAACTGGCTGTGTGACGTTCCCAACACAAGAATCTGAACAAGTAAAAGTGATTTGGGATGACGTAAGCACTATCGCAAACTGTCAGCATTTAGGTACCGTAATGGGATCAGAGGGTCACTTTTATGATTACTGGTTACACGCAGACAAAGATATGGTTTGGGGTACATTAAACCAAATGCGTATTAAAGCGGCAGATTTAGGTGCAGATACTTTGTACTTGTATGAACCTCTAGGGTTCTCTAGTTCAGTGACTATGTTCGCAAATGCGTATAAGTGTCAGAATTAACTAATAAAAAAAAGCAGACGATAAAAAGTCTGCTTTTTTATGTCCAAAGCGCCGACGCCCTAGCTCAAGCTGCTAGTTTACGCTAGCGGTGGCCATTGCGACGTTATCGGTAAATGAAAGCGTAAATGCATCGTCAGTACTCAACGCTTTTGCTGGAAATTTTAATCTAAGCTCTGATTCTGGTGAGACTTCAGACCGGATGCTGGTGATGAATTGACGAGATTCTCCAGGTGCAATGGTCAATGTAGATCCATTGCCAGAACCTATTTCAGCAATGCCTACAGTGATCAAATCATTTCCTTTATCATCGACTAAGTTCAATAGTGACTCAGATTTATAGACCAGTTTCCCTTGTTGAGTTTGATAGGCTCTAAAAGTATTAAAATTGGGCTGAAGTTCTCCCTCTGTACCTAGATTCGTTACTGAGAATGTGACGTTAGCGCCATCGAATTTCTCGATTTTAACTAGCACATTTGGATCTTGATATCGTGCCGCAGCGGCAGCAACAGCCAGCTCCTCTTGCCTTTGTTGTTCGCGTATTGCTTCCTCTTCTTTTACTTTTTCTTCCGCTACACGAGTTTTCGCCATGTTGTAAGATTCATCAGCCATTGCGAGTAGGGCTGGAATAGAGAAAGCAGCGAGTCCCTCTAAGTGGTCAAAGTCGATTTTGGCATGGGTCGTCAAGGTATTGGTAGAAAATTGGCAATGACCGTCGATTAAACTGACAAATGCAATTTCAAATGTGCCTTGCAGTTTACTCACCTCAAGCCCGGCTTTTTCAATGTTAGCGCGTACCTTTGCTATTTCCTCTGGTGTTTTATTGGGTAGTGGACCATTGGGTGATACGTCGTTTGCGACAGAGACCAGAGCTTCGGTCACAAATGGATTGTCTTCGGTTGGGACAACGGTGGTGACCAAATTGGATGTTGTAATGTCTTCACCTAGAAGAACCGTCATTTTTTGAGACACCGCCGTTTTATTACCAGCGAGGACATCGCTACAATTGGGCGTGTTGCCTGCATGGGCAGAAGTGACAGCAATGAGTGAAAGAATGGAGGACAAGCCAGAGATGACGAGTCCTTTCGATGTGCGGTTTTTCATCTTGATAACCCCTCTGTAAAAGTTTGCGTGTCAGCCAACGTCTAGTCATAAACCAAAGATTGGATCAATAGCATTCAGAATGGTTGTATCTGTCCTCGCAACGTTCATCTCTTCAAAACCGTTTGCCAATATTCCACATTCTACTTTCATTCGTGTTAAGCCATCACGAGCAAAAGTATTTGAATTCACAGATGAAGCGCCAAGGTTGATGCCTTTTTCTGAAAGATAGTCATAACTTTTCTAAGCTTCAAATTTGTGATTGAGATCTGTTTTTCATGAAAGACGAAGGTGTAAGAAAAAACAGTAACTTAACCTAGTGAGTTGTATTAGAGAAGAAAAAATAATTTTTTGGGAACTTTTTAACACGCTGCCTTTGATACTTAATTTGTGTCTCAAAGGCAGGTTATTGGAAAGACAGAACTTTATTATAGTCCGTTTAATACATCGGCTAAGCGAGTAACCGCGGTGGTGAGTTCTTCGGTGGTGGCATTAGTGAAGTTTAAACGCAAGGCGGCTTTTGCTTTCGAACCCTCAGGGTAGAAAACGGGACTCGGGACCACCGCGACGCCATTGGCTAACAGTGATTTGGCCAATTCGAACGTGTCGCACTCTGGGATCTCGACCCAAACGAACATGCCACCATTCACGGGCTTTAATAGGCAGCTTGCTGGTAGCTGTTTTTGAAGCTCTGTGAACATCACATCATAGCGCGACTTGTACAGTTCACAAATGGTCGTGATGTGAATAGAAAAGTTATCGTGTTGAAGCAGACCGAACAACAGCGCTTGCATCGGTACGCTAGAATGCAAATCCGCGCCTTGTTTAATTTTGATGAGTGGTTCTAGGTAGCTGCGCTTCCCTGTGACCACCCCAATACGTAAACCAGGCGAGGCAATCTTAGAAAAAGAGCGCAATACTATCGAGTGTTGTGGGCAGAAATCAGAGACCAACGGCAGCGCTTCACCTGAAAATCGCAGTTCACGATAAGGTGCGTCTTCAATCAGTGCCACATCATATTGAATACAAAGCTCTGCTACTTTCTGACGCGTTTCTAGTGCCCAACAGACGCCCGTAGGGTTATGGAAATCAGGTACAGCGTAGAACATTTTAGGTTTCTGTGCTGCAAAGCATTGCTCTAACTCTTCAAGGTTTGGGCCGACCTCGGTTTGAGATACGGTCACAATCTCTGCTTGAACCAATCCAAAGACTTGCATTGCACCTAGATAGCTTGGCGCTTCCATGACGACTTTATCACCCGGGTTCACATAGGCGCGGGCAATTAAGTCTAGGCCTTGTTGTGAGCCTGTTGTGATCATCGCGATATGCGAATCTGGCAGTTGAAAGTATTGGCCGAGAAACTCAAGAAGTGGGGTATACCCCGCCGTTGAGCCGTATTGGAAAACCTCTGGCATGTTGGCAAGGTTTTCTAGCGTTGGCTTCATCAGTTCGATTGGGAAGGTTTTTTCGTCCGGTAAGCCGCCAGCAAGCGAGATGACATTCTTATCGCTCGCGGCCGCAAGGATTTCTCGGATATAAGAGGATTTTACTTGCTGTAGTGACTTTGCAATTTCCATGTGCTGTGTTTCTCGTATTTTATCATTTCGATTTTTATTCGTTTGATAGTACATGGTGATTGCTTAGTTTTGTGTGTCCATTTATGCTGTTAAATATGTCCATTTATGCTATTTAGGTGTCATCGCACGCTATGAGCCAGCAGCAAGTATCCAGAATTAATGATGTTTTGTTTTATATTCACCAAGATATTAGTCGTGAATTGTCGGCAAAAGAGTTAGCTGAGGTCGCCGCGTATTCTGAACAGCACTTCCATCGGATATTTAAGGAAGTCGTGGGAGAGTCGATTCATCAATATATTCGTCGAACTCGCATGGAGTATGCTGCGAACCAGCTAATGTTTGATACTAAATCGTCGGTGCTAGATATCGCGAATAAGTGTGGTTTTAGTTCGGTGTCTTCATTCAGTCGAGCTTTTAAAGCCACTTTTGAACTTTCACCGGGTGCATGGCGAAAACACGATTTACATGTGGCGGAAAAACCCTATCTGAAAGACCCAGAAGTGGCCGCTGGATATCATCGCGTTGCAAAACGAACGTTACCAGAACCTAAAATTATCGAAGTTCCTCAGCGATTTGCGGCATATGTAAGGCATGAGGGTTATAACCGATCCATTCGAAATGCGTGGCTGGTACTGAAAGCCTGGGCCAGTTCTGAAAACCGCGATTTTTCTATGCAATTTGGGCTTCATCATTCCAATCCGGCATGGGTAGAACTCGATAAATGCAGATACGTTGCTTGTATGGCGATCGATAAACCTCTCAAATATCGAGGTGTGGTGAATCAAATGACCATTCCTGGAGGGCTTCATGCCGTGTTCCATTTAACAGGTGTGTATGGAGAACTGCTACCACAGATCAGCATGGTGCTTGAAAAGTGGTTACCGAATTCGGGTTTTAAGCAGCGTTCAACGCCAGCATACGTTCATTACCAAAAAAATCACTTTTTAAATCATGAAGAAAGATTTGAATTAGATTTTTACCTGCCTATCAGTTTCTTTTAAATCAATGAGTTGTTTTTTTTGTGGGCAATTCCACGAATTAGTCCCAGATGAAATGCTACAGTTATTGCAGTGTTGCTCATAATTTGAGCGGCCATGCATCGATATAACTCAAACGAAGAGGTCTTTATGTTAGGCGAAAATCACTCATTAACTCATGAATTCCCAGAACACTTAGACACCATTAATCAATTAATCGCAAATGACACGTCATTCGCAGAGACAGCAAAAAATTACAACTCGTTAGATAAGGAGATACGGGAATTAGAACTGCGTGGAAACCCTATTGATGACAATGAAATGAACACCCTCAAGCACAATCGAGCAGAACTTAAAGATTGGCTGTACTCCAAAATAATGAATGCGTAGCAGAGCCCTAGATATCGGATTAGCGGCTCGGCCATCGAGCCGTTTGCCTTTCTTTTTTCACTGTTTTCTGTTTGTCTATCTTCTTGCTCTTTCCTAAAAATCGCCCCATCTCAGAAATTGAACTTGTCTAGTTCGTTTCAACGTTCAGGCTGTCCCTGCGTTTGTATTTGTATTTATATTTGTTTTTGGTGGGGTATTTAATCCATGAATAAATGACCCGTCTTCACCCAGATGATGCTGTCTGTAGTGACAAATGGAAAGTGTTCACTATTGTGTGGGTTACGCAGCCATGTATGTTTCGGGTAATGACCAAATTCATCTTTAAACTCACCAGATAAGACAAAGCTCTCTTCACCACCGAAATGACGATGTGCCTGGAAGTGTTCTCCTTTTGGCCATTTCACCAATGCAACGTGCTCATGTTCAAATTCATGTAATGGCATGACTTGCAACCCGCCAATACCAGGTAACCACTTAGCGGTTGTTGTATCGATTCGAACTGTGGCGTGATCGTTGAGATTAAATTGATTCAGCTTCACTAAAATGACACACCCTTCTTTACTGTAGGGGGCATGGTGACTGCCTGGCGGATTACGTAAGTAAGTGCCTGCAGGGTAATGGCCATTTTCATCTGAAAATACGCCCTCAAGTACAAGTATTTCTTCACCGATGGGGTGATGGTGTGTCGCAAAAGCGGAATTTGGCTCGTATTTTACGATGCTAGTGGTATGGCCTGATTCTTTTGCTTCTCTCTCTAAAGGCTTGCGCCAAACGCCTTTCGCGGGGCTACTTTGCCAAGTTGCATTTGCAGTGTGAATGACCAGTCGCTGAGAGAAATCCATGTTTAGCATACCTAAACTCCCTATTTTATCGCTTGTGTTATTTTCCCTTTCGCCTTAATTGATATGAGTAATGCGTTCAAGGTTTAGGTGTCAATTGCTAATGTTGGTACCAATTACTGAAGTATGACACCTAAATTTAATAATCAGGGGGTAACGTGATAACAGTAACATATCAAGAATATTTGCAGAAATATCATTGGGCCAACTTGATTAGTTGTACTGAGACTTCCAGACTGTTTTCTATATTGATATAAAAACCTATACGTATGTGAATAAAAACTCACTCAATATCGCATTGTAATTATCAAAGTAACCAAAGCAGTATAGGGCACACGAATTTGTAATCTCAACATTTAAGGAAGACCAAAATGAAACCTGAAAAAGTAGCAGTCGTAACTGGTGCCGCTCGTGGTATTGGACAGGCTATTTGTGAGCAATTACTTGAAGATGGATTCCATGTTGTCGGGTTGGATATCTCTTCTGTCGACTGGACACAGTCAGAGCGGTTGTCGAGTTATCAATTGAACCTTTGTGATGCGAAAGCCGTTAGTGAAGTGGTGAATACGATTGCGAATCAATATGGGCGAATTGATGTCCTGGTGAACAATGCTGGTATTACGCGCGATGCTTTACTCCAAGATATGCTGGAACAAGATTGGGACAGTGTTATTGATGTAAACCTGAAAGCGGTGTTTTTGTTGACGCAATGCGTAGCCCCGACAATGCTAGAACAAGGTACAGGTAGTGTGATCAACATTGCTTCCATAGTGGGGACTGACGGCAACATTGGTCAAAGTAATTACGGCGCAAGCAAAGGTGGAGTGATAGCGATGAGCAAAGGTTGGGCCAAGGAGTTAGCCCGCAAAGGCGATCAAATCCGAGTCAATTGCATTGCTCCTGGATTTATCGCTACGGATATGACCAAAAATTTGCCGGAAAAGGTGATCCAGATGATGGAGAGCAAAACCCCGCTAGGTCGAATGGGTTCTGTACAGGACATTGCCAATGGCGTGTCGTTTTTAGCTTCAGACAAGAGTGCCTATATCACGGGGCAAGTGATCAAGATTGATGGTGGCTTAGTGCTTTAAACAGCGAGCTATTCTAAAAGTCACAGACGCCTTTACTCAGGTAAGGGCGTTTTTCTATCAGCATTTTGGAGTCATGGAGCAGCTTTGCGGCAAAGTGTTCTGACTCATCGCTATGTTCATATTTAATCTTTTTGGTTTACAGTAACATGTTCGCTTTTGGATAGGAAAAATCAATGAGCGAAAATCCTTCTCAAGGAAAATACGAGGTAGAGTTGAAGTATGCTATTGAATCAAAGGCTAATTTCTTAGCTACGTTGAAGAGCATTCCTCATGAAATCATGCTTGAGAATAATATTGAATATGACCGCTTCTTTGATACTTCCACTAAAATTTAAGTCCTCCAGCAATAGACCAAGCTACCTTTCGCGCACATAAGTCGTTTGTACTAGCGTGTCTAACACCACTTCGCTCTTAGTGACCTTGAAGTTCAACGGTCGTTCCAAGTCCCCAAACAGAGGCGCGCCTCCACCAAGAAGGATAGGGAAACAAGTGATCACCATTTCATCGATAAGATCTTCTTTCAGGAAATTCTGAATGGTCACACCACCGTCTATGTAAAGCTCGTTAAAGCCTTTTGCATTTAGGTCAGCAAGCACATCTTTTAGCTCTCCTTTTACTAAAAAGGCTTTGTCTTCGTAGCCTTGTGGCACTTCCGTCATGGTATTGCTGAGTACGAAAACCGGTTTGCTGTATGGCCAATCGCAATCAAAGCTCAACACGACATCTAGGGTATTGCGTCCCATTACTAAGCCATCAATACGCTCCATCAGTGAGAAGAAGCCAGTATCAATGTTGTCTGGATTTGGTACGGATTGCAGCCAATCGAGTTTGCCTTGTTTATCTGCGATGTAACCGTCGAGACTGGTTGCAATGAATACGATATTTGCCATGAGTACCTCATCAAAATGGTGATGCTTGAGCCAAGCTAAAGTATGGTTTAAAATTAATTCTACAACGTAGAATAACACTGAGTTTATCGAGAAGATCAAATGTCTGTCAACGAAAAGAAACGCGGAAGACCCGCCGCTAAGCAGTCGCAGTTAAACGCAGAAAACATCCTAGATACGGCTAAGTTATTGATGAAAAAGGATGGCAAGGTACCAAGCATTCGCTCATTAGCGACACAATTAAATGTGGATCCTATGGCGATCTATCACTATTTCAAAAACAAGAATGCGTTGCTTGAAGCGCTAACCACATCGCTGGTGGAGGAAATTTATCAACCTAAAGTGAATGAAGATTGGCAAGGCGAACTCAAAAATTTGTGTGTTAGCTACATTGAACTGCTGCGTGAGTACAATGGGCTGTTGCAAACTATGCTGAGCATGAAAACGTATGGGCCTGCCCAAGTGTTTACCGAGCGCTATCAAGTTATTGTTCAATCTTTGGGTTTATGTCAAGAAGTGGAAAAAGACAGTTTAGATTTGTTGGTGGATTATCTGCATGGGTTCGCGTTTTCAATCAGCTGTTGCCACGATGCAAGTTTGATCAAAACTGAGATGTTGGATGGGCCGCTGAACTTAATTTGCTCGTCGTTGTTGTCGTCTAGAATCTAGCATCTTGAGATTATTTGGGTATATATCTTGAAAGAAATTCCCATAACCAAAGGTTCTAACTAAATGAGATGGTAGGGCTTTTATTTGACGAATTCGGCCTAATATCTTGGTTATGTCTTGCAGCATATTGCGAACGGACGAATTTAATAATGCTTGCTGGCGTGCTCGAGCCGTCAGTTTGAAGATGCATTCAAACACAATAAGGGATAACAATGGCTAACGAATACATTCCACCAAAAGTTTGGACAAACGATAATGAAAACGGCGGTCAGTGGGCGAGCATCAACCGTCCGGATTCTGGTGCACGTCACGAGCAAGAGCTTCCAGTTGGTGAGCACCCATTCCAACTTTACTCAATGGGGACACCAAATGGTCAGAAAGTGACGATCATGTTTGAAGAGCTTTTAGCGGCAGGCGTAACAGCAGCAGAATACGATGCATACCTGATCAAGATTGGCGATGGCGACCAGTTTGGTTCTGGTTTTGTATCCGTTAACCCGAACTCAAAGATTCCTGCGTTGGTAGACCGTTCAGGTGCGGAGCCAGTGAATGTGTTTGAATCTGGCAACATCTTGTTTTACCTAGCAGAGAAGTTTGGTCACTTCCTGCCTACAGAAAGTGCGAAACGCGCTGAGGTAATGAACTGGCTATTCTGGCTACAAGGTTCTGCACCTTACCTAGGCGGTGGTTTTGGTCACTTCTACGCGTACGCGCCAGAGAAGTTTGAGTACCCAATCAACCGCTTCACGATGGAAACAAAACGTCAGCTAGATGTACTCGACAAGCGTCTTGCAAACAATGAATTCCTAGGTGGCGATGAGTACAGTATTGCTGATATCGCAACTTGGCCTTGGTACGGCAACCTTGTATTGGGTCGCGCTTACGATGCGGCAGAATTCTTGGACGTAGCAAGCTACAAAAACGTTGTGCGTTGGGCGAAAGCGATTGATGCTCGTGAAGCGGTGAAACGTGGTCGCATTGTTAACCGCGCATGGGGTGAAGAGTGGGAGCAAGTGGCAGAGCGTCACAGCGCAGCAGACATTGATGCGGCTCTGGCACAGAAACCTGAGTAGTTCCTCCTCCTGAATAAACAAAAAAGGAATGCATCGTCGCATTCCTTTTTTGTTGTATTAAAGCTCAGCTTTCTCGAGTAAGAAATCAATGAGTACACGAACGCGTTTGGCTTTTTGCGTGTTTTTGTGGAAATAAACATACAAACCTGAATAAGGCTGCCAGAACTCTTCTAGCACTGGCACAATCAAACCTTTCGCAAAGTCGTCTTCAACGATTGGAGTTACGATGCGACCAATCCCCAAGCCATTAATTGCAGCGTCGACCATGAGGTCAGTGTCATTCACAATCAGCGCAATTGGCATATTGACGGTCACTGTTTCACTTTTTTGGTTTAGGGTAAGCGGTGCGATTTGGTTAGAAGAGATAAAACGATACTGGATCAGTTTGTGTTGCTGTAGATCTTTAGGTGTTTTTGGTACCCCATACTGCTCAAGATAAGAGGGTGATGCGAACAACGCTTCTTTTACCGGTGGGGTAAGTTGCCGTGCGATCATGCCATCTTCCACTTTGTCGCCAAAGCGAATACCCATATCAAACCCTTCTCGAATAATATCGACGGCTTTGTCTGACACCGAGATTTCCAATTGAATATCTGGATAGCGTTGGCAAAACTCTATGTAGATGGGTTTGAGAAGCGATTGGTATACAAAGCGGGGTAAGGTGATACGAACTTTGCCAGATGGTACTCGCCTTAAGTCGCTGATGCTTTCTATTGCAAGACTCAAATCAGACATTGAAGGACGAGTACGCTCGTAGAGCTGCTGGCCGGCTTCTGTCAGCTCAATCCGACGAGTTGTACGTGTAAATAAGGGTAAACCGAGTTGTTCTTCCAACATCTTGAGAGCTTGGCTTACTGAGGGGGGGCGCGATTTCCAACTTACGTGCCGCAGCGGTGATACTGCCTTCTTGCGCTATCGTATGGAACATCATTAACTGGTTGTAGGTACTGCCGTTCATATGTCATTCCTAAATCAAAGACATTATTAGTTTTTGCCTAATAATGATTTAAGTAAAGAGCATCTAAAACTAAGGATTGTTTCAGCGTATTCTCTATGCATCGGTTAACGTTTTGAAGCAGAGGAATTACGATGAGTAAAGTACTGGTTATTTCAGGTCACCCAAACTTAGATGCGTCATATACCAACACAGTTATTCTAGACGAGCTAAAAGCAGGGCTTAATGATGTGGAAGTTCGCCGTCTAGATACTCTGTACCCGAATTATCAAATTGACGTGGAAGCAGAGCAAGCGGCGCTTTTAAGTGCGGATGTCGTGGTGCTTCAATTCCCATTTTATTGGTACTCATCACCAGCGCTATTGAAGAAGTGGGTTGATGATGTATTCAGCTTTAACTTCGCGTATGGTCCAGAGGGCGACAAGCTCAAAGGCAAGGATTTCATGTTGTCATTTACGATTGGCGGTCCTGCGGAGTCTTACGACCCTCTAGGCTACAACCACTTTACGATTGAGCAGTTTGTTTACCCATTTCAGCAAACGGCTTACTTGGCTGGCATGAACTACCAAAAACCAGTTTATACACATCGTATGGTTTACATTCCAAACGTGTACAACAAGTTAGAGGAAGTACAAGCACGCGCAAAAGATCATGCGAATCGTTTGATAGCGCAAATTGAAGCGTTAACGTCTTCGCCAGAAAGCCGTATTCAAAAGTTTGTAGGTCAATGGTTTGCGAAGTTTGATTTGCTAGACGGGGAGACTGACTTTTTTACTGAGAAGTTAGCTGAAGATGTCAAATGGCTGATGCCTGAGGGGGAGTTTTTCGGTCATGATGGTTTCCGCGATTGGTATGCGATCGTACGCAACACTTTTAAACCTAATTGCGATCACGATGTTCAGCAGATTGAAGTGACGCCGAATGACGACGGCTTCCAAGTAGAACTGCGTATTTTGTTGTCAGCTGAAAGCGTTGAAAATAATACGATGAACGGTGAAGCTGTTCATTTAACGGTGAATGAAACGTGGCAGGTCACTATCCAAGAGTCGGGTGATATTACTGTTCATGAATACAGAGTAGTACCTGTAAATCACTAAGTGTTACGCAAACACAAATGGCAAAAATGAGCGCGAATATGCGCTCATTTTATTGTTTTTCTGATTTTTGGCTTTTCTGATTTTGTTATCGCTTCTATAGTCTCACAAGCCTCACATACTTATCGAGCGGTTGCTGGCAAAATGGCGTCACCTTTGTAGGCTGGTAACTCTGAGCGCAGACCTTTAATTAAGCTCACACACATTACTAACAGCACCAGCGTAAATGGTAAGCCCGTTGCGACTACACCCGATTGTAAGGCTTGCAGCGCTTCTTTACCGCCAATCCAAAGCATAACCGCAGCAATAGAACCTTCAATACATGCCCAAAAAATACGTTGAGGTACAGGAGCATCAATCTTACCGCCAGCTGTAATGCTATCGATAACCAATGAACCAGAGTCTGATGAGGTAATGAAGAACACCAAAATCAGAACAATAGACAGTACTGAAATGATTGAACTAAATGGCATCGCATCGTAAACATGGAACAGAGTCAGCGAGATATCGGTTAGGCCGTTAGCACCTAATTCACCGACCTTGTTCACTACTTGGTCTAGCGCAATACCACCAAATACGGACATCCAAATCAGTGTCACGACAGTTGGGATCACGATAACGGCAAAAATAAACTCACGAACGGTGCGACCTTTTGATACGCGGGCAATGAACATGCCAACGAATGGTGACCACGATACCCACCATGCCCAGTAGAAAACCGTCCAACCATGCATCCACTCTGTATCTTCTCGACCATGTGGGTTACTTAGCGCAACAATATTTTGTGCATAAGCCACTGTGCTATCCCAAATAGAAGCGATTGCAATGTTGAAGCTAATATAAATAACAAATGCCAATAGGGCGAAAGCGACCATCATGTTGATGTTGCTGAGCAGCTTAACACCACCATGGATGCCACGAATTACCGATAGCACGGCAATGAAGGTGACAAAAGCGATGACAATCATCTGCATACCAATGCCACCCTCTAAACCAAATACGTGGTTAATACCGCTAGTAGCTTGTTGAGCGCCTAAGCCGAGTGAAGTGGCGAGACCAAATAATGTCGACAGTACTGCCAAAATATCAATGATGTGACCAAACCATCCCCAAGCTTTGTCGCCAACTAAAGGGTAAAAGGCTGAACGTAAAGACAGTGGTAGGCCTTTGTTAAATGCGAAAAAAGCGAGAGAGAGTGCAACGATGGCGTAGATTGCCCAACCATGAATACCCCAATGGAACATGGTTGCAGCCATCGCAAGGGATTTTGCATCTTCAGTGTAAGGCTCTACGTTGAGGGGTGTACCATACCAGTCAGTAAAGTACGCCGTTGGCTCGGCCACACTCCAGAAAAGCAGACCAATCCCCATGCCTGCCGCAAACAGCATAGAAAGCCAAGAAACGGTTGAGTGCTCAGCACGTGCTTCTTTGCCACCAATTCTGATCTTACCCAGAGGTGAAAGTAGTATGGCGATAGCGAATAAGATAAAGAAGTTTGCTGACCACATAAAGAACAGATCAAAGTCTGCGATGATGCCATTTTTCAAGCCATTCAAGGCTTCACGAGCTGTAGTGGGTTCAACAATAAGAAGAGAAATAAGACAGAGAATCACAAGTCCAGCGCTAATTCCAAAAACTGGATTGTGGATATCAAAACCCCACTTTTGTACGTTGTCTTGACCAACCTGATAATCGGTAGTTTCGATACTATATTTTTTTAGTGCATTATCCATAAATACAACATATACGCTTTTTAATGTGCTTATCTTTATCTAAAAAAAGCACTAAAACCGCCCTCCATTTATTTTGAGTTCAAATTAAAAAATGCGACGAGATGATAATGTTTTGTGTAAAATTGTGCAAATTTAACTTTGCTTGTGTGGTTTTGTGGCAGTTTTTGCCATTTTTTGATTGGGTTGGCGAGTAACATTGTAAGAGGTGTAATTTTTTGAAGTGTAAACTTTTCGTCGTTGAGTACGGCTAGCAACTAGAGGCCTATAGAGTCGTATAAGCGATAAGCTAACGAGCTAAATACTAAATACACGGGTATAGGACATTGGTGACATTCGTTGATAGACCAACCGTATCAATGTGGTCGGTATTAGTCAGAACATTCTCTTATTGCGGTGATACATAGTCTGAGTGAATGCCTGAGGTCTATAAGCCTTATAAGATTTGAATTGTTTTTGTACAAATTTCAACTGGCATCGCATTCTTTTCGACAAATATCGAGTAAACGTAACCAATCGTAACAGAGCTGCTGTAACTGAACAGCGTTTCAATATACTCGACTAAGTTTGTAAGCCCAAAGAATGCTGATATGAAAAATAACACTTTATTCACTGCCACGTTAGCAACCACACTGACGGCAGTCTCCTCCTTTAGTTTTGCTGCGCCGACGGTTGTACCTAATGCCCCAGAACTGAGCTCTCGCGGTTATGTTTTGATGGACTACCACACAGGAACGGTATTGGTAGAACGTGATGCGGATAAACGTTTGAATCCTGCAAGCCTGACAAAGCTAATGACAGCCTATGTGGCAGGTCAAGAAGTGAAGTCTGGCAATATTAGCCTTGATGATGATGTGGTGATTAGCCGCAATGCTTGGGCCAAGAACTTTCCTGATTCTTCTAAGATGTTTATCGAGGTCGGAACTTCGGTTTCTCTATCGGACCTTTACCGTGGCTTGATTGTTCAATCAGGCAATGATGCGAGCGTTGCGATTGCTGAGCATGTGGCGGGCAGTGAAGCTGGTTTTGTTGGCTTGATGAATAGCTGGGCAAACCAACTTGGTTTAGATAACTCGGCGTTTACCAACCCACACGGTTTAGACAGTGACGGCTTGTATTCAACGCCTCGAGATATCGCCACTCTCGGTCGTGCGATTATTCGAGACTTGCCAGACATTTACCCACTCTATAGTGAAACCTCATTCACTTATAACGGCATCACACAATACAACCGTAACGGCTTGCTGCGTGATCGCAGTATGAACGTGGATGGGATGAAAACAGGTTACACTAGCGGCGCGGGTTATAGCCTTGCCACTTCTGCCACTAGCGGCGACATGCGTTTGGTCGCGGTTGTGATGGGGGCGAAAAGCCCGAGTATCCGCGAGTCGGAAAGTAAACAGTTGTTAAGCTACGGTTTCCGTTTCTTTGATACTGTGGTGCCAACAGTGGCAGGTAAAGACATGGCCTCTGCTCGTGTGTGGATGGGGGATAAAGATGAGATTCGTGTAGGTGTTGAACACGATGTTTACCTCACTTTACCGAAAGGGGATGTCAATAAGCTGGAAGCTGACTTGGTTTACCATGGTGATTTGATGGCACCAATCCAAAAAGATCAAGTGGTCGGAAAAGTACTGTATAAAGTGGATGGCGATATCGTGAAAGAAACCAACCTTGTCGCGCTAGAGCCCGTCGATGAAGGTGGTATCTTTAAACGTCTTATGGATTGGTTCAAACGTTTGGTGTCGAGCTGGTTTTAATTCCAAATAGATTTAATTTACTTAGGCGGCCAAGTTGGTCGCCTTTTTGTTGGGAGAAATCATCAGAGATACAATAACGGAGTGACAAGTGCATAAGACGCTACCTTTGATATTCACCTTTCTAGTTACTGGCTGTACCGTTCCATCCTATACAACAGGCACGCCTGAGCAGTGTGTGGGAGTGATGTCAACGCAAGATGCCTATGGCTACCTCAATCCAAACCATTACACCATGCAGGTACTTGCGCTTAAGCAGGAGAGGGACGTAAAAGAATACATTCGCTATATTGATCCTCAATACCCGGTATGGGTTAACTGGAAGAATAGTCGAGGTACGCGTTGGTATACGGTGACGGTTGGGGACTTCAAAACGAAGCAAGATGCTTACAATGCGCGTTCGTCTTTGCCAAGCCGCGTCAAACAGTCTGCTCCTTTTGTTTTGACGTTTGCAGAAATGCAGCGTAAACAAGAAACGAGTGTAGTAAGAATGCGTTAGAAATGTGATGACACAAAACGGAATCGAATGTCTTTCCGTTTTGTGTATTACGGTAAATTGATTATAGCAGGCTTAGAATAGTTTCTGCTTTGCTGGCTTCAAACGTTTTTGGCTCTTCGATGTTGAGTGTAGTGACAACACCATTTTCAACTATCATTGCATAGCGTTGAGAGCGTACACCACCAAAACCGCCAGTATCCATTTCGAGGCCTAATGCTTTAGTAAAGCTTCCGTCCCCATCGCCAAGCATGGTGAGCTCTGAAGCGTTTTGTGCTTCGCCCCAAGCATGCATAACAAATGCATCATTCACCGACACACATGCAATCAGATCGACGCCTTTTGCTTTAATTTGATCAGCGAGCACAACGTATCCAGGTAAATGCGCTTCTGAACAGGTTGGTGTAAATGCACCAGGAACCGCAAATAAGACTACTTTCTTGTTCGCAAAAAGTTCGGACACTTGGTGGTTTACCATTCCATCAGCTGTCAGTTCACTGAGTGTTGCACTCGGGAGCGTTTGGCCTTGTTGAATCATGATTCTCTTCCTTTTGTGTATGCTTTGCTTAGCTTACTCAGTCTAGCGCCAAAACAGTCGTCTAACCACAGATGGATTGTAAGGTCTTAGTGGCATCTTATTAAGATTATTAGTGACAGATAGAGCTCGTCTAAAGGAATAAGAGTGTAGAGATTAAGAGTTCGGAGAGTTAAAACTGGAATAAAGAGTTAGCAAGCCACTCATATAGGATCGATTTCAACGTATGATGTTTTATTTCTAGCACACACCGGCTAAAAATCGACTACTCAGAGGCTAAACCTGAGTAACACCATACGAGAAAATGGGGATTATAGACTATTACGTGCTCTTCTCATTGTGAACTGAGGAGGGGGCGATACCTTGCACTTCGATATGAAATAGAGAGGAATATAGAAAGGAAATTAGCAGAAGTGTTATAGATCAAACAATTTATCAAATTCTCTTTGCGCCATGATGTCTTCAATACGGCGGCGAGTTTGTTGCTTCAATGCTGTAGCATTTAGCTCCGCTTCTTTCTTTTCTTTCTCAATTTGCTTTTTGTTCTTCTTGCTCATTATATATTTCCTGCTCGTTGTTATATCTTATTAATGCACAGAATGGATTTATTTAATAATAAAACTTCCTAGCTTTGAACCTGAGTCACACAGTATGTCACCTGAGTAGCTCTTTTCACAGTATTTAAAATCAATGAGATAACAAGTTGATTTTAGTTTTGGTAATATGTGACGTCGTAGAATATCACCATTTAGTTGGTGTATGTTGGCACGCCAAGAAATGTCGGGTTGTTTTAAATGAAATTCTATTTCTATCATTTATTCTCCTGTTTGTTAGTGATTTTTTGTTTGCTTGATAATTGGTACCAGTGTCGTTGGCGACCTGTTCTTTTAGACATAGATTTTTCCTAATTTAATTAATAATATCTGCATGATAAATTTTGGCCGCAGAAAGCCAGGCAATAACAAATTGCTGAAAGAGATTTGTAAATGAATGGAGAGAAATTGGCGCAGCAAGGACTTGCCGCACCAAGAAAAGCTATCTTAAAGAGGAGTAACTTCAGTCGCTTGAGGACCTTTTTTACCATCTTCTACATTGAAGCTTACTTTCTGACCTTCAGTCAAAGTTTTGAAACCATCTGCAACGATAGCGTTGAAGTGTACAAACACATCTTGGCCGCCGTTGTCTTGAGATAAGAAACCGAAACCTTTAGTTTCGTTAAACCATTTTACTGAACCAGTTACTTTACCAGACATAAAAACCTCTGAATTATATACAAATTTTAGATGGATCTTTTTTAAGCTATTGAATGTGCAATGAAGAGGAAGTTTTACGCAGGTGTCTGAATTGAGGGATTCAAGAAATTACTGAGAGGGAACTTAAACTAAATGTAGCATTAACAGCTCTATCTTAGAGCCAGTGGCCACTATACAGAGTGTTTAAAAAATAGCTAGATAAATTTTCAATTAAATTTTGTTCATCCATCTAACAATTCATTTTCCCAGCGTTTGATGGCTTGTTTTCCACACTCAAGCCCAAGGTCGTAGGCTTTGCGAAGAGGTTCCGGTGAGCGACTTAGTCGCTTTAATTTGAAGTTATTGGGAGGGCAAACCTGAATAATCTCAACATTAGCTGGTGGGTTTTCGATCAGATGTAATGCTTGGTTGTATCGTTCATGACGAGTCAGCATGGGTTGGATTAAGGCGGGTGTCTCTTTTAACAAATGAGCCGTAAGCGAATTGAGTTTAGGGGGGGATTTGCGGTAATGAGCCGGACGACTGCGAAGAATCATGATTTTGCGTGCCCCACGCTTTATTGCTTCGGCTACTGGAATGGCATCGGCTACGCCGCCGTCAACATATGTCACGCCATTTAAGCGAACACCGCTACGGTACAAAATCGGTAATGCACTGCTGGCTTTCATTGTTTCGGCTAGCATCTCAACCGATGGTGTTAAGTACTCGGGCTGTCCATTGTCTTGCCTTGTAACACCAAGGAAGAAAGGGCGTTCATCCGCTCGTAGTACATTCTTATCTATACCTAACTCTTTGAGCGTAATATTCCACATCCAGTCAAGGTTCATGATATCGCCACCTCGTACGATTTGGCTCGGTGAGATGAATTCTTGACGCAAACTGTAATCGAGATAAATCTTTCGATTTCTTCCTGGCATTTTGGCAAGGTATGCTGCCAAATTGCTTGCACCTGCAGATACCCCCCAAAAACTATCAAAAGGGGAGAAGTTTTTGGCTAAAAAGTGGTCAAGTACCCCGCAGGAAAATATGCCGCGCATTGCGCCACCCTCTACAATTAATGCACGAGATCCAACTTGTTCCATCCTAGCTCCCATTTCTACCATGCTTTCTCCAACAGTCTAGAGTAACGGATCTAATTACGGTTGGGGAATAATTTATTAAAAGAATGAAACCATATGATTTTAGTTATTAGGGGGGCATCGCTTGATATGTGCTACCCGATAACGGGTGTAAATGCAATGTTGTAGGTAATAAATAGCAAAAAAGCAGAGCACCAAGATGCTCTGCTTTTGTAAAAATCTGTTCTGCGTAGACCGTTTTCGTTGAAATTGTCTTGACTATAAATTAGACAAAATCTGCTCGATTGGCAGTTTGGTAAACGCATAAGTAACACCGACACAGAATGCTGACCCAGCCATACCAATACCAACGGTTGTTGCTAATAAAAGAAGTACAATTTTAGGCATGAGCTCTTAACCCCTTTTTGAGTGATTGGCGAAATATACCGACTCATTTGCTGTTTGCGTTTGGCTTGATAAGTCATGAACTTGATGACAAATGCCGCGATAGTAGTCTCTTCCACACCAAGATACTGTTTGGTTGTGATACTACCAATTCCATCAGATTCTTATTTGTGGTGAAGCATCAAAAATCTAATAGAGTTGGTATTCGACATATTACTTATCAATGTGTTGCCAATAACGTGGTGCCAATAACGGCTTCTTTACGTTATGTTCTACGTGGTTAAACTATTGAGTAAAACACACGAATGCTACCCACGCAGCTGTAAGAGCAAGGAGTGGAGTGAACACTTTTTGAATTGATGCGCCATCAGTCAAGTCATAGATTTTGATCGACTCGTTATAGAACGCACGTTTGAATGCACCGAAGCTGATTTCATTTTTTACATTTGACTGTTCGTAACGCTGATGAACAGAATCTGTCATTTGAGATTCAAGATCTTGCATCTCGTATTCTTTGTTAAAAAATGCATCCCACGCAGAAATACGAGCAATGTTTTTTGGTGATTGTTTGCCCTTTAGTTTTTCTAGGCGTTTTGCGTATGCAGCTTGATATTTATCCACGGTAAATTCCTACATGAATAGACTGTTATCGAGAACACAAAAGGTGTTCTTTTCATTGGTTGTAAAAAGCAAAAACTGGGAATAAAAGGGTAAGCTTTTACGCATTCAATGATGGCTGCATGTAAGTACGGCATTTGTTTGTTAAAGAGCGGTTGAAAGGAGCTACTTTCTTTCGTTGCGGATAATAGGATTTGCATTCAAATGCGACAAACAAAAATAATTAGTCAAAATAATAAGGAATACGAATCGTGGTTTTGAGCGCTTTGTGATAGTCAATAGCATGTTGAACATAATGAATAACGAAATGCATGTTTTTAATTGCATGATTTTAAAGAGTTATTTGGCGTTGTGCATTCTGGTTTTCATAGAAGTAGTTTGTTAGCCATGCGGTGGGATGACGATTAGAATGGGCACGGTTTGAATTGGATATTTTTATGAAAGAAAAGTTACTCACGGTAATAAATAGCGGTAAAAAATCAGATAAAGAGCTGATTACTTTGTATCAGCGCGTCCAAAAAAGTTCAGATAAGCTATCTGGTGAAGAGGTCAAAGAGCTGATTTGGGCTATCGAATTTCAATTGAGAGATCGATTTCCAAGAGCTGCAAATCGCATTTTTGGAGCCAGAGACAAAGAGGTCATTGCTCTCTTAGAAAGTGTGGTCAGGGAAACGACTGCTCACTTAAATCACAATAAAGTGGGCAGTCATGTGAAAACTGGTGGTGGACGAATTCGTGGTGATGTTTATATTCAGACTTACATTTCCTACAAAAATGGCTTGGGTCAGAAAGCGGAGTTGTGTTTGGAACAGCAAACGTTTGATAGCGAGTTAGTTGCGATCGTTTATGAGCAACCCTCAAAATCGGCTCTACGAACCCAAAAAATATTTAATTTTGGTCAGTTTGAACAAGCGAAACTCGCGTATATAACGTTGCTTCAGCAGTACTCATCTTAATGGGTTGTGCTGTCGTGATTTTTTAAACGCATGATAAATGCCTAGGTCTTTCCGCTATTCATTGAGGGGGCGCATTTTAGCCAAAACGCCGGCACTACTGGCTCATCACAATACTGCTTAGGGTGTGTTTGGACAGCTGCGCGTCATGGAAGGGCAAGCGATGTTCCACGCGAAAGCGTGATAATTAAATCAACGCCCATGAAGACAGAAAGTCGCCTTATTGTTAGGCGACTTTCTGTTGATATTTAGTTGAATGCAAGATCGCGATTGTCAATGCTGACCGGAATGTACTGAGACAGCATTTTTACCAGCATGATTGAACGTTTTTCACCATCCCATTCTTGGAATATGGCTTCAACATCGGCAAATTCTCCGGACTTAACGTAAATTCGATCACCTTTTGATGGCAAAGATGAACTCCCCACATTGCTCATATCAAGTGATCTCATCTCATCGATTAAGCCACTGGGCACTTCTTTTGGTTGTGCGCCAACACGGACGAAGTCAACCACGCCTCGAGTGGAACGAATACTCGTGAAACTAGGACCTTGTAGATAGTCAAAGTTGACAAACATGTACGAAGGAAACACTGGCTCTTCAATATGTTGTAACTTGGAACGCACTACTTTCTCCACTTTAATGGTTGGATAGAAGCACTCAAGGTTTTGGTTCGTCAGGTGCTGGTGGGCGCGTTTTTGTTCATTTCGTTTGCAGTAGAGTAGGTACCAAGCTTTCATTTTGAATCTTGGCTAGCCTTAGGTGTTGATAAATGAGAAGGCACTGTTCCTTTTTGCTGTGAGCAATCAGCAATGCTCATCCAACCGAGAAAGGTGTCATTTTCACCGAAACATACCACTTTAGGTGAAAATGTCTCTGCAAGCAGGGATGGTGAAAAAACAAGAATAGTTGAAAGTAAAATAGACCTAGCCATTATTTATAATTCCCTATGGGTATAATTTTGGCTTGGATTGTATGCATCTAATTGCTTTATAGCTAGTATTATATTCAATCTAACAATATATTGAATCAAAAGTTATATATTGAAGCTTGTAATGGCTTAAAGACCGAAGTGAATTGTTTTGGATTCTGAACTAACGTGCAAATTTTGTTGGTGATATTAATTAATTGTTGGCTTGTGCTTTTGTAATGGAGAGCTTGTTGAAAACCGTTGTGAGAAGTTACAACGGTTTATTTATGTTCAAGAAAGAAAGAGTTAGTCCCGAATCGGTACCACTAAGATGTCCACGGGACACTTATTGATTAGATGTCTTGAATAAGAAATAATTTTGCTCCAGAAGTCTTGATGGTGACCACAGATCAATAAATCGACTTCTTCCTCTTTGATGGTGACATCGAGTTTGTCTGCAAGATCACCCGTACCAACGAAAAATCGTTTGAGTGGATGATCGATATAGTCACCAAAACTTCTCAAACTCTCCATGGAATGTTCATTCAATGGCCGACTGCTTGGTTCTTTGACGAGGTCAACGAGCTCAGGATAGATTTCGCCATGAGTACCGTCGATGTGTATAAAAGAAATCTCTGAACCGAGATAATTTGCCATTGAAACCGCTCTATCGATTAGCACTGTGCTCTCATCAGATAGTTCTAGTGCGACAAGGATATGTTTGTATTTCATAACCACGCTCTCATGTCTGTTATCGTTCCTTTAAGCATAGTATGAGAGCTTAAAAAAAGTTGCCGATAAGATCTCGAAATCGCTCGAAGTTTTGGCAATTTTCTATCTGAACTTGCGAAGAAAAGTAGTTGCAGTAGCTAAAAAAAACGGCCTAATACCAGCTCAATTCAATCTCTAAGGGCATGTCACAACGTATTCTTTCGCCACACATTTCATCGGTAGCATTGAGGTGAACTAACTTAGCCGAAGAATAACCCTCTCCACGGAAATGGTCTCGTGCTTCACAAAGACTAGCGAATGTCAGCGGGCTTTTATGTTCGTTCAATATCAGTGATCTTGTTTGGTTTTCTACGTTGTAAGCGAGGTATATTCCCCCCTCGACCGATTCAATCAAAAGATTCATAGCCATTTCCCATTAGTGTTTTCATTATTTGGCTATTACGGCGAGCGATGGATTTTAGTTCACTTTCAAGACGACATTGTGCGAAGAGGGTGGAGAGAATTAGATTCATAGGTCGGATATAGGTAAGATACTCGGAGCATTACATAAAACAAGAACAGAAAAGGAAGTCTATGAAAAAGAAAACCTTAGCATTGGTAACTGCGTTTGCAATGGCGGGCGTGTTACCGGGTGCTTATGCGGAAAGCTCAACACAGGAGTTGGTTGAACACGTACACAAAATGGCGGTGAAGTACCCAACGACAAAGAAAGTTGATGTGGTGGATGAATATTTTGGTACCAAAGTCAGTGACCCATATCGCTGGTTAGAAGACGACCGCAGTAAAGAAACTGCAGATTGGGTGAAAGTGCAAAACCAAGTCACGTTCGATTACTTGGCGCAAATTCCATATCGTCACCAGATTGAAGAACGCTTAACTCAATTGATGGATTACGAGAAGTTAGGGCGTCCATTCAAAGAAGGCAAATACACCTACTTCTACAAGAATGATGGTTTACAAAATCAAGATGTGCTTTACCGCCAACTTGACGATGGCAAGCCTGAAGTCTTCCTCGATCCAAATACTTTTAGCGAAGATGGCACGACTTCGTTGGCGAATGTGAGCTTCACCAAAGATGGTTCTTTAGTCGCTTACAGCATTTCAGAAGGCGGTAGCGACTGGCGCAAAGTGATTGTGCTTGATGCAGAAACCAAAAAGCCTGTCGGTGAGACGCTGGTGGATATTAAGTTCAGCGGCGTAAATTGGCTGGGGAATAAAGGTTTCTACTACTCAAGTTACGACAAGCCAGAAGGCAGCGAGCTTTCGGCAAAAACCGACCAACATAAGCTTTACTATCACGAGCTAGGCACTAAGCAGAGTGAAGACAAGCTTATCTTCGGTGGTACAGATACTGAGAAGCACCGATACGTTCGTGGTTACACTTCCGACGACCAACGTTACCTATTTATCTCAGCAAGTACGTCAACGTCGGGCAACAAACTGTTCTTGAAAGATTTGACCAAGCCAGACAGTCCGCTGCAAACCATTTTGGATGACACCAATTCTGATACTTGGGTGATTGATAGCAAAGGCACCAAGCTGTATTTGGTCACTAACTTAGATGCACCAAACAAACGTGTAGTGACGGTGGATGCGAGCAACCCTGAGCCGAAAAATTGGAAAGATTTAATTCCTGAAACTGACAACGTGCTTAGCCCATCAACAGCGGGCGGTTACCTGTTCGCAAGCTACATTGTTGACGCGCTTTCGATGGTCAAACAATACGACATGGACGGCAAGTTCATTCGTGAAATCAAGCTACCAGACATCGGTAGTGCTTACGGATTTTGGGGTAAGAAAGAAGACGCGGAAGTCTACTACTCTTTCACCAACTACAAGACGCCAAGCACGACCTATCGATTAGACATCAAAGACGGTGACAGCGAGGTTTACCACAAATCGAACGCACCATTCGATCCGGCACAATTTGAATCCCGTCAGGTGTTCTACAAGTCAAAAGACGGTACCAAGATTCCAATGATCATCACCTACAAAAAAGGCACGCCGATGGACGGCACAGCGCCAACGATCTTGTATGGTTATGGTGGTTTCAATATCAGCCTAACGCCTTACTTCAGTCCAAGTCGAGCGGCATGGTTGGAAATGGGCGGTATCTACGCTGTCGCGAACATCCGTGGTGGTGGTGAGTACGGCAAAGAGTGGCACAATGCTGGCACTAAGTTAGAGAAGCAAAACTCGTTTGATGACTTTATTGCCGGAGCTGAGTTCCTTATTGACCAAGACTACACCTCGTCAGACAAGCTTGCGATTAACGGTGGCTCAAACGGCGGCTTACTTGTTGGTGCGGTGATGACGCAGCGCCCTGAGTTGTTCAAAGTGGCACTGCCAGCAGTGGGTGTATTGGATATGCTTCGCTACCATACCTTTACGGCAGGAGCGGGCTGGGCTTATGACTACGGTACAGCAGATCAAAGTAAAGATATGTTCAATTACCTCAAAGGATACTCGCCAGTACACAACGTCAAAGCCGGCGTTAAGTACCCTGCAACTATGGTGACAACGGGTGACCACGATGACCGTGTGGTGCCAGCGCACTCTTACAAATTTGCAGCTGAGCTACAGTCTAAACAAGCGGGTACAAACCCAACTTTGATTCGAATCGAAACCAACGCAGGTCACGGTGCAGGCACACCGACCAGTAAGGTTATCGAGAAAAACGCGGATATTTACAGCTTTACCCTCTTTAATATGGGTGTTGAAAAGTTGTAAGCGAGAGGTGCTCTAAGTGAGCGGTTAGTCACTTAAGCCTTATAAGATAATGAAATCAAAACGCAGCTTATTGGGCTGCGTTTTGCGTATCTTCTGTATTTAAAAGAACTGTAATGAGATTTACAACTCGGGTGTAGAATGCGTTTATTTTTAGTCGTATTTGGGGGCTTATATGCACAAATCAGCAGGAATTATTGTTAAAGATGGCGCGCTACTAGTATTGCGCTCGAAAGGTAAAGACACATCCTACGCACCAGGAGGGAAGTTGGACAGTGGCGAAACTCCCGAGCAAGCGTTATGCCGCGAGTTGTTGGAAGAAGTGGGTATTCAAATAACGCTCAATGATCTTACGTTATTTGGTCGATTTGAAGCACCCGCTCACGATAAGGTTGATGTAACTCTGATCATGGACGTATTTTTTGTCAACGCTTATGACGGCGAAGTGGTTGCCAGCAATGAAATCGAAGAGTGTCAATGGGTGGATTCTTCAAACGTAGACAACATCTCGATTAGTACGATTTTCCGTAATAATGTGTTCCCTCTGTTGGTTAAACAAGGGCTAGTGAATTAGTTCTTTTCTAAGTCGCTGACAAATATAAAACGCCCATAATACATGAGTATTGTGGGCGTTTTTTTTGAACCTTTTTAAAAAATTAAAGTTGACCTGTCTATGGCTCTATAGTTTAAGATGCTTTCATCAGCGCTGAGGAAACAAACATGTATCGGATATCGGAACTGGCAGAGATGCTAGGCTTGTCTCGCACTACATTGCTCTATTACGAGAAAATTGAACTCATTAAAGGGCATCGGTTAAGCAATGGCTACCGTGCTTATAGTGATGCGGACTTACAACGCTTACGCTTGATCCAGCAATTGCAAAGCGGTGGACTTACGCTCAAAGAATGCAAAGCATGTTTAGAAGCCAAAGTAGACCGTGAATTGATGTTGGAACGGCTCAAGCAACTTGATGAAGAGATTGAACAAAAGCAGAAGTCTCGTCAGTTGTTGGCTGCGTTGCTAGGCGAAACTCCGTTAACCGAATGGCATGAATCATTGGATGAAGTCGCACCGGATGCGCACTTAAAATGGCTAATGACGCAAGGTTTTAGCGAGAAAGAGGCCCTTCACTTACGCTGGTTATCAAAAGATATGAATACTCATGATGATTACATGGCAGACTTCTTCCGTGTATTTGAAACATTGGAATTTTGGGGCCCAGGTTCAGAGCAAGATACGTTGAAGGCGTTGAGCCTACTACCAACTCAACCTGGTGAAATATTGGAAATCGGCTGCGGGCAGGGTATTGCGACTCGTACTTTGGCAAAACATGCACACGTTACTGCGGTCGATAACGACGAACCGTCTTTACAACGCTTGCAAGGTAAAGCTCAGGCTCTTGGCTTAAGTGACAATATCACCACGGTGTGTGCGAGCATGACAGAACTGCCATTTGCTGATGGGACGAACAATCTGATTTGGGCAGAAGGCAGTGCTTACATCATGGGCGTTGAGAATGCATTTAAAGCGTGGCGACCATTACTAGCAGACGACGGTATTTTGGTTGTCAGTGATTTGGTTTGGAACACTGACGCACCAAACGAAGATACGGTGGCATTTTGGCAGAAAGAGTACCCAGATATTGGCAGTGTCGAGAAGCGTATTGCGCAGGCGAAATCAGCAGGCTACCGAGTGTTAGAGACGTTCCCAATCAGCCAACAGGCATGGGATAACTACTACGTTCCTTTAGATGAGCGTGTGCAAAGTTTGAAAGCTGAGATGCCTGCATCACAAGCACTAAAAGACATAAATGTAGAATTAGATATCGTTAAACGTCGTGGAAATGAAGTGGCGTATCAGATGTATATATTACAAAAAGATTAATAGAAAAATGAACGAAACAACCAATCAAAATATTCAAAAATTGAATTACACACTTTCTCAATATGAGAGAGGCATGAGTAGCGAGATGATCGCTTTGTTTACTCAAACCTTTTCTGATTCTGAAAGCGAAGCAGAAGGCAAAACCATTGGCGCACTGGTCGGCGATTTGTTGAGCACGACACCCGAGCAAGAACTGAAAGGTTTTGTTGCTAAGCAAGGCGAGCGCTTAATTGCTGGCGTGTTGTTTACGCCACTGCACTTCGAAAATGGTGAATTAGGCTACCTATTGTCACCGATGGCAACACTGACAGAATACCAAGGTAAAGGAGTAGGCCAAGCCCTGATCAACTTTGGCCTCGAATATTTGAAACAACAAGGTATCGAGTTGGTATTTACCTACGGTGATCCTAACTTTTACTCACGCGTTGGCTTCCAACAAGTGACGGAGGCGCAGTTCAAAGCCCCTCATACTCTAAGCTATCCACATGGTTGGTTGGCACAATCATTAACAGGTGAATTGACATCAATCCAAGGTATATCGTCTTGTGTGAAAGGCTTGGATAATCCGACTTATTGGTAGGTTTATCAACGAATGAAACGGAGCTCGAAAGCTCCGTTTAAAATGATGGCGTTAGCATTACATATTTTGGTATTTGTCTAGCACCAACTGGCTAATCTGTGCGATGACTTGGTCGCGTGCCTGTAGCGACAAGTCGGTTTCGGTGATGTAAATACTTATATAGATTGGTTTGTAATTGTCTTTCCAAATTATTGCGGTAATACCACGCGAACCAAATCCCCCTGCACCAGAACGATCTGCGATAGACCATCCTCTCGGTAGAACTGAACGCATCAATGGGTCAGAGACTTTGTTGTCTTGCATCCAAATTTTTAGTTGAACTCGTGATTCATAAGACAGCGCATCGGTTTCTAGCAGAGTATGTAAAGTGTTTACCATAGCGTTAGGCGTTGTAGTGTCTTGACTATCGCCTGGTTTAGCTTCATTTACTCGTGGCTCAAAACGATCCAGTCGTGTAGCCTTGTCTCCAATAGAGCGCAAGAAAAGCGTGACGTTTTTAGGCCCGCCGATACTTCTTAAAATAATATTGGCTGCCGTATTATCACTCATCAACATGGTTGCTTCACATGCATGCTCGATACGTGTTGTTTGTCCTACCATTCGATCCATCACGGGAGACCATACCACCACATTACGTTCTTCAACTTTGGCAGTAGCATTTCTATCTAACTTACCGTTATCCATGTCATGTAACATCATCGCACAAGCGAGAGTTTTAAATGTGCTCATCATCGGAAAACGCTCGTCACCACGGTAATCCCAACGTTTGTCCGTCTGCGTATCCCAAACAGATACGCCAAGGCGACCAGAGATATGTTGCTCAATGGCAGCGAGATCCTCATTTAATTGGGCTGCGTAAGTTGCACTAGAAAAGGCCAGTAGTCCCATTAGCAGCAATAGCTTTTTCATTATCGATTTCTTAGCGTTATTTAATCAGGTTCGCACTTTGCGAGAAGAAAGAGCACTATAACGAGTGAATGCTCTAATCACTGTTAGATTTTCGTCTTTTTTCTGTAGGAATCTTTGCATATGCCAAGCTTTACCTGCTTTTACGTTTATTGACGTTGCTTTACACCTAGTTGGTTAAAGTAAAGTTGTCGATTAACTGAGAATTTCAATATGAAAATGGTCCGCAATATTCTTTGGGCAATAGTCGCCGTAATCACTCTGCTATGGTTTACGTTGGAGCCGAAAATTTTCTCGTCAACGAATGTCTTTGAGTGGCGCTCTGCCTTGATCCAATACTCAGGTATTTTGTCGCTGATGATGATGTCGATGGCCATGGTGTTGGCGATGCGCTTGCCTGTAATTGAAAACTGGCTGCATGGTATGGATAAAGCCTATCGAATTCATAAATGGTTGGGGATCGCTGGTGCTAGCCTCGGTGTCGTGCATTGGCTTTGGTATAAAATACCCAAATGGTTGGTTGAGGCTGGGGTACTAGAAAAGCCAGCAAAGCACCACAATGCTTTAGGCATCAACAACTTTTCCAATATAGAAGCGTGGTTTCATAGCTTAAAAGATCTAGGAAAAAGCTTCGGTGAAATTGGTTTTTACCTACTGTTGATTTTGGTAGTGATTTCTTTATGGGGAGTGGTGAAGTACAAGCCATTTCGACTCTCTCATCGCTTGATGTCGGTCGTCTACTTGCTAGTCGCAGTGCATTCAGTTCTATTGATAAAACGTGTTTACTGGGGAGAGCCTGTCTTCTACCTCACAGTCGCTTTTGTTATTGTTGGATCAATTGCTGCACTTTACAGTTTGTTTGGCTTTGTTGGCCGTCGTAACCAACATCTCACCACTGTGACTGCCACTCATTACTTCCCACAAGCGGGAGTGATGGAACTGGTGCTGAAGCCAGATGTTTCTTGGCACGGTCACAACGCGGGCCAATTTGCTTACTTGCGTTTCGGAAATGAAGACCCGCATCCATTTACTATTGTATCTGGCAGTGAAGATGGTGAACTACGATTCTTGATCAAAGAGTTGGGGGATTTTACCACTGGCTTGCATGAACGAGTGACGGTGGGTGAGAGTGTAAGGGTTGAAGGGCCATATGGTCGCTTGACGTTTGATCTCTCCAAGCCACAAGTGTGGATTGCTGGTGGTGTAGGTGTTGCGTCTTTCTTCTCGGCATTAGAAGCTCTAAAAAACCAACCACGTTGTGGCAATATTCACCTGTTTTACTGCGTTCGAGGTATTGATGAGCTGCTGACAGATAAATTGTGGCACTTAGTGCATGAAGCGGGAGTGAAGTTCACCGTAATAGATACACAGCACTCTCCTCGTTTGAATGCTGAACGTATTGCAGCACAGTGTGGTGATTTGAGTCAGTATGAAATCTATTTTTGTGGGCCAGAAATTTTTTCAAAAACACTGAAAAAAGAGCTAGATACGTATCAGTTCGATATTGAGAAGAGTTATCACGAAGAGCTGTTTGTGATGAGATAATCAAAGACAGTTTAGTGAATTGAAAAGAAAGGAGCTGCATTATCAGCTCCTTTGCCTATTTAGATATTTATTTACAGTTCAACCTTTTTAACCATTCCCGCTTCTGCATGGCCTGGAATGTTACAAGCGAACTCAACCTTGTTGTCACCGTGAAAATGCCACAGTAATTGTTTTGCTTTACCCGGCTCAACCGTGACTGCGTTGCCTGAATCGTGCATGTGGTCGCCGCTCATGTTCTTCATCATTTCGCGGTGTTCTAGCTGTTCTTTCGCAGAGCCAATAGTGAATTCATGATTGATTTTACCTGTGTTCATTACCACAAACTGTACGACGTCATTTGGCTCAATCTTAACGTCTTTCTTGAATTTAATGGTCATGTCATCAGCTAAGATAACGTGTACGACTTTGTCTGGTTTTGCCCCTTTAGCTGGCATACCTACTGCCGACATTCCCGGCATATCCATCATGTTAGAGTGGTCCATTTTACTGTGGTCCATCTTCATGTCGCCGTGGTCCGTATTTTCATGTTTCATATTGCTATGATCCATATTGCCATGGTCCATATTCGAGTGATCCATGTTTGAATGATCCATTTGTGCAAAAGCGGTCGTTGTTGTAAGAGCTAGAGCCAGAGTGATTAGTGTCTTTTTCATCTTTTAAATCCTTGTTTTAATTCATTAATAATTTGGTTTCTTCCCCTCAAAACCGAGGGTTTAAGGGGAAGATAGGGTTTAAGCGTGGTTGTTTACATCACTAGCTTGTGTGCTAGCTTGGTGATTAGTCGCATTGCTTTGGCGCAACTCACGTTGTTTCCACAGCTTGAAGATCGCTGGCAGTACTAATAGCGTCAGTAGCAGTGCTGATGCCATACCTCCAATCATTGGCGCGGCGATACGTTGCATTACTTCCGATCCGGTCCCTTCGCCGTACATGATTGGGATTAGGCCGATAATGACCGTCAGCACCGTCATCATCACTGGGCGAACACGCAAGCCAGCGCCTTCACGAATGGCATCGGTTAGATCTTTCACTTCAAGCTTCTGCTTGTTCTCTTCCGCGTCGAGTTTTTTGTAGTGCCAAGCTTGGTTGAGATACACGAGCATGATGACCCCAATTTCTACCGCGACACCAGCTAGGGCAATAAAGCCAACCCCTACGGCAATCGAAAAGTTGTAATTGAGTATATGCATCAGCCACAAACCACCGACCATTGCGAGCGGCAGGGTAAGCATGATGATCATTACTTCGCCGACACGACGGAAGCTGAAGTAAAGCAGCAGCATAATGATGGCGATAGTGATTGGTACCACGACACTCAAGCGGTCCTTTGCGCGCTCCATGTATTCGTATTGACCAGACCAAGCTAACGAGTAACCCGCAGGAAGCGCAAGTTGGTCTGCTACGATTTGTTGCGTTTCTACAACGTAAGAGCCTAAGTCACGGCCATCGATATCGACAAATACCCAGCCATTCGGGCGTGCGTTTTCTGTCTTAATCATTGGAGGACCGTCTTCGTAACGAATGTCTGCTACGTCAGCCAGTGCGATACGAGCGCCATTTGGAGTCACTAACGGCAGGTTTTGCAGTTTTACCACCGAGTCACGGTAGTCTTGTGGGTAACGAACGTTGATTGGGTAACGCTCTAAGCCTTCGATGGTTTCACCCACATTCATACCACCCACTGCGGTGGAGACAACTTGCTGAACGTCTTTAATGCTTAAGCCGTAACGAGCCGCCGCACGACGCTTAATGTCGATCGTGACATAACGGCCGCCAGCAACACGCTCTGCGTAAACAGAAGCAGTGCCTTGTATGTCGTTAAGAATCGGTTCTAACTGAGCGCCGATTTTCTCAATCACTTTCAGATCAGGACCTGCGATCTTGATACCAATAGGCGTTTTGATGCCTGTTGCCAGCATGTCGATACGGGTTTTGATTGGCATTACCCAAGCGTTAGTCAAGCCAGGGAACTGAACCAGATCATCGAACTCTTTGCGTAGTGATTCTGTTGTTACCCCTTCACGCCATTGATCGCGCGGCTTCAACTGAATCACGGTTTCAATCATCGTTAAAGGTGCAGGGTCGGTTGCTGTTTCTGCACGACCAATCTTGCCCCATACCGTTTGTACTTCTGGGACGGTTTTAATCAGCTTATTGGTTTGCTGTAGCAGCTCACGTGCTTTACCAATCGAGATACCCGGATAGGTTGTTGGCATGTACATCAAGTCGCCTTCATCCAGCGGCGGGATAAACTCACTACCCAATTTGCTGGTTGGATAGTATGCCGATGCCATAAGACCTAAGGCGATAACGATCATGGTCTTAGGGTATTTCAAACTTACGTTTAGCAATGGACGGTATAGTGCTACCAAGCCACGGTTGATTGGGTTCTTGTGCTCAGGTAGTACTTTACCTCGAATGAAGTAGCCCATGAGTACAGGCACTAATGTAATCGCTAAACCTGCCGCTGCTGCCATTGCGTAAGTCTTAGTGAATGCAAGCGGTGAGAACATCTTGCCTTCTTGGCCTTCCAAGGCGAATACAGGTACGAAGCTTAGGGTAATGATGAGCAATGAGAAGAACAGCGGTGCACCGACTTCTTCTGCCGCTTTGCCAATCACCTGCCAGCGGTTTTTATCGGTCAGTGGCGTTCGCTCTATGTGTTTATGGACGTTCTCGATCATGACGATCGCACCATCCACCATGGCTCCGATGGCTATCGCAATACCACCAAGGGACATAATGTTGGCATTAATACCTTGCCAATGCATCACGATAAACGCAGTGAGAATGCCTACCGGTAGGCTCAGAGCGATAACCAACGAAGAACGAATGTGGAATAAGAACAACGCACACACAATTGCGACGACGATGAACTCTTCTGCAAGCTTTTTCCATAGGTTTTCTACCGCTGCGTCAATCAGAGTCGAACGGTCGTAAGTCGCAACGATTTCAACACCTTCTGGCAGACCTCGTTGTAGCTCAGAAAGCTTATCTTTTACTTTTTCAATGACTTCACTTGCGTTCTCACCAAAGCGCATCACGATAACACCACCGACGGCTTCACCTTCGCCATTCAACTCTGAGATACCACGACGCATTTGTGGACCAAGGTTAATGTCTGCGATGTCGCCTAGTAGTAGCGGAGTGCCTTTTTCAGTCACTTTCAGAGGCAGTGATTTGATGTCTTCAATGCTGGTTAGGTAACCTGTGGTACGAACCATATGCTCAGCTTCGGCCACTTCAATAACGGACGCACCGGTTTCTTGGTTGCCGTTTTGGACCGCCATGTTAACTTGCTGAAGCGTAAGGTTGTACGCACGCAGCTTGGCAGGATCAATCTGCACTTGATACTGCTTCACCATACCGCCCACGGTAGCGACTTCAGATACGCCTTCAACCGTCTGCAGTTCGTACTTCAAGAACCAGTCTTGTAGGCTACGCAGCTCAGCTAAATCGTGCTTACCCGTTTTATCTTGGAGAACGTAGCTGTAAACCCAGCCCACACCCGTTGCATCAGGGCCTAAGGTCGGTTTGGCGCTAGGTGGAAGCTTTGGTGCTACTTGGCTTAGGTACTCCAACACGCGTGAACGTGCCCAGTACATGTCGGTATCATCGTTGAAAATGATATAAACATACGAATCACCAAAGAAAGAGTAACCACGAACTGTTTCTGCTCCCGGAACGGCAAGCATTGCGGTTGTGAGTGGGTAAGTAACTTGATCCTCGACGACCTGAGGGGCTTGACCTGGGTAGCTCGTCTTGATGATCACTTGAACATCAGAAAGGTCCGGAATCGCATCAACAGGCGTATTCTTTACACTGTAAAGTCCGCCTAATACAAGTGCTAAGGTCGCGATTAACACTAAAAAGCGGTTGTTGAGTGACCAACGAATAATAGCATTGATCATAATTAACCCTCGATTGCTTTTGTTGCAGAAACTAGCTGTTTAAGAACATAGTCAGACCCTTGTTTTTCAACTAGAAATCGAACCTTTTGTCCTTCTTCAAAACCGGATAAATCCACCTCTTGACCGACAGAGAAGTTCATCTCGCCTGCATCCCAGTTCCATTCAGCTACTGGCAGGTGGTTTAAAGTGATCATGCCAAAATCAGCCATCAGCATCGTGATGTCACCAGTTAGCCAAACTTCTGCTGCAATGACGCTTTCATCTACCTTATAGTCGATGATTTGGTACTGACCGGATTCTGTCTTTTGCATTTCAAATTCAATGGCTTGGCCTTTTTTCAAGTCACCCATATCAACGCCATCAGCGAAAGTGAAGTTCATCACCATGCCAGGCCAATCCCACTCTGGTACCGGCTGGTGGTTGATGGTCAGCATACGGTGATTTTCCATTACATCGGTGATTTCACCTTTTGCCCATGCCGTTTCTGTTTCTGGTTCGACACCGTTAATACGAGACAGATCCGCTGATTGGCTTGATTCAGAATCAAGCATGAAGTGTGATGAGGTGACAATCTTGTCATCTTGCTTAAGGCCTTGTAATACTTCGATTTGTTCGCCCGCTTCACGGCCTACTTCAATTCGAGCTGAGCGATATTTGCCGTCACCTTCTGCCAGAACCACGCGAGTCATGCCACCAGAACGAATAACGGATGATTTAGGAATGGTTAATACCGCGTCTTCAGTAACAGGCTGCAACGCGATGTTGGCAAACATGTTTGGCTTTAATGCGCCATTTTGGTTAGGAAATTTAAGGCGAACACGCAACGTACGTGTTTTCGGATCGAGGATTGGGTACACGTAATCCACCACGCCTTGCCACTCATTGCCCGGAATCGCATCTAGAGTCATCGTGGCTTGAGAGCCGGCTTTCATCCAGTGTGCTTGGCGCTCGAAGACTTCCGCATCAACCCAAACATTGTCCAGTGGACCGGCACTGATTGCCGCTTGTGCAGGGGATAGGTAGCCACCTTCACGCACGTTTAGGCTTGCAATGACGCCGTCAGCCGGTGCTTTAATTTCAATGGTTTGAGAGGCTTTTCCGCTGCGCGTGATGGATTTGATTTGACCACGGTCTACACCAAGCGTCACCAAGCGCTCTGTTGCACCTTTCACTAAACCGTTACGACCAGTGCGGTAAGCATTCAGCAATTCTTCTTGTGCCTTAACCAACTCTGGTGAATACAGGGTGAAAAGCACATCGCCTTTCTTCACTTTTTCACCAACGGCATTGATGTAGAGTTTCTCAACCCAACCAGCAACACGCACGTTGGTTTGCCACAACAGGCTTTCATCGAAGGCGATATAGCCGACGGTCTCAATGCGCGGAGATAATTTTTCCAGCGTTACTTTTGCGGTTTTTACACCTAGGTTATTTTCTACTGATGGATCAATCGTAACTGTCCCTGGTTTATTTTGTTCGCCAGATAAGTCTTCAGCGTAAACAGGGATCAAGTCCATCCCCATCGGAGATTTGCCCGGTTTGTCGCGTTTGTAGTTTAGATCCATTGGAGCAACCCAGTAGAGAGGGTCGTTGGAACTGGTAGCCGATTCGCCACCCATTGCACTCATGTCATGAGTTGAACCCGCAAGAAAATGATTAGCACCAAACCCTAAAGCTCCACCAACAATCAGTGCGATGGTAGCTACTTGTAATGTTTTCATTTTTATACCTTATTTTCCCGTTTTCATTTGACGCTACAGTGTTTTCGATTGCTCTTGTTTGTCATATCGCTGCAGCCACAATCGCTTTGGGGAATTACAAATTAATATGCCGAGATAGAGCGAGCTTCAGGGGAAGCTACTTGATAGTCGAAGCCGCCGAGTAGGGTGGCTAAATTGCTGTTTGCGATGTTGAGATCGGTTAACAGACGTTGTTGCTCTAGCTGTAATGCCAACTCATCAGTCGTGGCAGAAATCACATCGTTAAACTGTGCGGTGTTGTTTTGGTAACCTCGCTCCACGGCTTGAATGCGCGCTTTTGCTTGAGGTAATAAGGTGGATTGATAACGTTCTAGACGCTGGGTTAGGTTGCCGCGATCAACCAACAAAGTGTTCACTTTGGCGTTCATTTGTGTCAATAAGGTGTCTTTTTGTGATTGTGCCGCGCCAACTTGGTACTGTGCAGCGGCAAGATTGCGATCTTGACGGTCACCAGTGAACAAAGGAATATCCATAGTGAGATAAGCGCTGACCAAGTCTGACGCTGGCTCGCCCTTCATATTGTTGGCTTGACGATAAGCGTACATCACCTCGACACCAAACTGAGGGTTGTAGGCTTGCTCAGCAATTTCGACCTGAGTTTTATTGGTAGAAATACTCACATCTGCCATTTTAACCATTGGGTGCTGGCTGAGTTGTTGGTAGTGCTTAGTAGAATCAATACTGGACGCAAGTTTGCTGTTTAGTGTGTTCCAGTTCAGTTGATTACTTGCATGCAGAGCTTGTTCGTTCGCCAACCAGTCTGATCCCAGCCATTCGGAGAGTTGAGAGATAAGACGACGTTGCATCTGCGCATTGGCTTGCAGTTTGTCATCTAACTTACTCACTTGAAGTTGGGCGTTGAGCAGGTCTTGCGCTTCACTCTTACCAATCGAATAGTTGGTTTGAATAAAGCTTTCCATTTCCTTCATCAACTTACGGTTTTCTCGCAAGATTTGCTCAGCTTGTTGTTGATAGCCAAGCTCTAGCCAAAGTTGAGTCATGCTGTTGGCCACCTCAAGCTCACGAGCATGGACTTGAAGTCCAAGACCATCGGCTTGTTGATTGGCTTTCTTCTGTTGCAAATCGAGTGTCGAGCCACGTTCGAATTGCTGCATCAACCCAACAGAGATGTTGGTCATTGGATCTTCATCGAACTTGAAGCTGTCGACAGGTAAACCACCGAAACCCACTTTCAGTTTTGGGTCCATTAAGGTTGAACTTGCGACACCTGTTTCACGCATGGCTGCAGATTGCGCTGAATATTGCTTGCGGTTGCCATCATTACTCAAGGCAACATTAATCAGTTGCGCAAGTTTATCCGTGGAGGTACGCATCTCTGGTGCAGACAGGTTAGCTGCTTTGGTTTCTTTGCTTGGTATTGTGGCATTCACTACAGCAGGTGCAAAAACCAAGGCTAGGGAGCATACTGATGCTAATTGATTGTATGGTTTGAATTCCATAATCTAAATCCAGTGTTCGCCGGATCGATGGAGGACGGATTTGGGCTATCGCTAGAACAATAAATCAGTCTTATCGCCATCGCTCAGGCGCATTAAAACAACCTACGAGATACTCGCAGGGTCGAATGCTTGACGGATTTAAACTATAGGCGGTCTATACAAGTCTTGACTGACGTGTACTACTGGGGAAATCTTTTCAGGGGAAATTGCTGCGCGATAAACTATTTGCGATGTGTAATTTACAGGAATAGGAAGAGGGGCAAACACGATGGTGCACGCGGCAGTGCAGCAGGTGTGAACCATGCCGGAACCGCCTCCGCAGTTCATGTCGGTTTCTGTATCGTTGCCATCTTCGCTCATGGAAACGTCTGTTATGGAGTCGTCCATCATATCGGGCATGCCACAGTGTTCGCTGTTGCTTTTTATCATAGATTGCCCATGATTCATCATGCCGTTTGCGTTTGACATCATTTGGATGTTCATCAAAGGCTCACTATTAGCCACACTCGATACTAAAAGTACCAGTGTACTAAAGAGAGTTAACCAGATTGTATGCAGCGATTTCAAGTGCATACTTTTTCCCGTTTTTGATGAAAGTGATGAAAACCTTATCTATTTTAAAGGTTAACCCAAGGGGAAGGTCAATATTTAATTTTCTCGGTTTCCCCTTCGTAAAGTGAACACGTTTCGCGACTTTGAGAGCAGTTAAACGTTTGTTGAATACTGATTCTTGATACTTCGTGACAAATTATTGGTGGCCATATAACACGAAAAAAATGTGGTTTATAAGTTTTGTATCACACCACCTTGTCTAACAAATGTTTATCCTTATAGAATGCATGGCTTTATTTTGGCAGATGTGGATTTGCTTTGCTGCGGAGGTTGTATGATAGAAATTGTCATCGATGGAAAATATAGAATTGTAGAAGAGGGGCTGACCCTTTTAGAAGCAGCAAAAGTGTGTGGGGTCGAAATCCCATCACTGTGCGGAATGAATAAAAGCGATGAAAAAGTACCGTGTGATTTGTGTGTTGTCGAAGTTGAAAGTGGCAGCACGAAACGCGCGTGTGAACTCGAAGTTTACCGTGGTCTAAACGTGGTGACTCAATCAGAGCAATTAAGCGAGCACCGTAGAAAAGCGCTGAATCGCATCATGACCGATCATTACGCCGACTGTGAAGCGCCATGTAAAACAGCATGTCCAGCGGGCGTGGATATTCAATCGTACCTTTATCACATCGCACAAAACGATCATCAAAAAGCGATTGAAGTGATTAAGCGTACACTGCCTATGCCGCTATCGATTGGCCGCGTGTGCCCGGCATTTTGTGAGAGCGAATGTCGCCGCTCTTTAGTCGACGAGCCTATCGCTATTCGTCAGCTTAAACGTCACGCCGCGGATGCGGATTTGTCAGCGCATGAAGCCTACGTACCTGAAAAGAAACCAAGCAAAGGCTTGAATATTGCGGTTGTCGGTAGTGGCCCAGGCGGTTTGACAGCAGGCTATTACCTGTCGAATGAAGGCTATGGCGTTACTGTATTTGAATCCATGCCAAAAGCGGGCGGTTGGCTTCGTTATGGCATTCCTGAATACCGCTTACCAAAAGACATTCTCGATAAAGAAGTTGAGTTAATGTGCCGTAACGGTATGCAAGTTCGCACTAATCAAAAGTTGGGTGTGGATTTCACACTCTCTCAATTGAGTGAAGAATACGACGCGGTGTGTTTGGCTGTTGGCGCGTCTCAAGCGGTGGAAATGCATTACGCAGGTAGCGACCTTGAAGGCTGCTACCTAGGTGTGGATTACCTCAAAGATTATGTGACAGAGCAAAACTACGTCACAGGTCAGAAAGTTGCGGTTATCGGCGGCGGTAATACGGCGATTGACTGTGCTCGTACTGCACGTCGAGCTGGTGCAGACACCACTTTGATTTATCGTCGTACTCGTGACGAAATGCCGGCAGAAGACTACGAGATTGTCGAAGCGGAACACGAGGGGGTGAAATTCCACTTCTTGACCAACCCTGCAGAAAACCTTGCCGATGAAAACGGACGCGTGAATGCGATTCGTCTAGAGCGGATGGCGTTGGGTGAGCCAGATGCATCTGGTCGTCGAAGCCCTAAACCAACCGGCGAGTTCTTTACCGAAGAATTCGACACTGTGATTGCGGCAGTTTCGCAAAAGCCTGATTTGAGCTTCCTCGAAGGCGAAGATTTGTCGATTCCGCTAACGCGTTGGAACACCGCTGATGCAGATGACAAGACCATGCACACAGGCACGGGTAACATCTTCAGTATTGGTGATTTCCGCCGTGGTCCAGCAACGGCCGTTGAAGCGGTGGGTGATGGTCGCGTTGCGGCAAAAGCCATTGATCTGTTTTTGAATGGCGATATGGCCGATATGCAAAAGGTGGCGTTCAACTCGCGCAAAGAGAAGAAACTCTCTCAAGTCGATCCACTTCACTTCGAGAACATCCAAAAAGTCGCTCGCTCTATCATGCCTGAACTGACTCCAGCACAACGCGAGCAAAGTTTTGCTGAAGTGGAATTGGGCTTTGATAACGAAGAAGCAATGAAGGAAGCCGCGCGTTGTCTAGAGTGTGGCTGTCAGGCAAATACCGATTGTGCGCTGCGTGATTACTCCACCGAATATGAAGCTGAGCAAAGCTTTGACTTCTCCTTGCAGATCAAATCGCATCAAGATTGGTTAGATCTTCGTGCGAAAGACTTGCGTCATAAGTACGAAGTTGATCGCAGTTCTGAGTTTATCGAGTTTGATGCCAACCGCTGTATTAGCTGTGGTCAGTGTATCCAAGCGTGTCGCGACAAAGCTGTGCACGGTGTACTGAACTTTGTGTGCGATAAACAAGGTCGTCCGGCATTACGTCCAGACGATCGTCCACACTTTGGAACTAACAAGAATGGTTTAACTCTGATGGGCGATTCGAACTGCGTGCAATGTGGTGCGTGTGTTCAAGTGTGTCCAACGGGTGCGATGGTCGATAGTCGTGACCGTTCACAAGGTCGTACTGAAGATCTGAAAGCGGTCGACACCATTTGTACATACTGTGGTGTGGGCTGTAAGTTGACTATGTTCGTGGACGAAGCAACCAATACGATTCGTTACGTCAAAGGCGGTGACTCGCCGGTGAACCAAGGCATGCTATGTGTGAAAGGGCGCTTTGGTTTTGATTTCATTGGCAGTGAAGAGCGTCTTACCACGCCTTTGATTCGTAAAGATGGTTGGTTGCAGCCTGCAAGTTGGGAAGAGGCGATTCAACTCGTCGCGCGCAAGTTCTCTGGCATCAAGCAAGATTTTGGCAGCAACGCATTAGCGGGTTTCTCTTCAGCGAAAACCACCAACGAAGACAACTACGCGTTCCAAAAATTTGTCCGTCGTGAACTGGGCACCAATAACGTCGACCACTGTGCGCGCTTGTGTCACGCATCGAGTGTAACCGGTCTTGAGGCATCACTCGGTAGTGGTGCAATGACCAACGACATTCCTAGCATTAAGCACTCTGATGTAATCTTTATTATTGGTTCGGATACTACATCGGCGCACCCGATTATCGCTTCACATATCAAACAAGCAATTCGTCATCACGGCGCTCGTTTGATTGTAGCTGACCCGAAACGTGTCGATATGGCAGAGCATGCTGAGTTGTACATGGCGCACCGTCCGGGTACGGATGTGATGCTCCTAAACGGTGTCATGCAGCAGATCATCAAGAACGGTTGGTACGATCAAGAGTATATCGAAGAACGTGTCGACGGCTTTGATACCTTACTGCAAGAAGTGATGTCGCCAGCCTACAACCTCGATAAAGTGGAACTGGTCACAGGCGTTAAAGCCGAAGATATTCAAGCAATGGCGCGCATGATCGGTACGGCAGATCGTACCGCGGTGTACTATTCGATGGGTATTACTCAGCACACGACAGGTCATGACAACGTGCGTTCTATCGCTAACCTGCAATTGCTGTGTGGCAACATCGGGATTGAAGGTGGTGGTATTAACCCGCTGCGTGGTCAATCAAACGTGCAAGGCGCGTGCGATATGGGGGCTTTGCCAAACTGCTACCCGGGCTATCAAAAGGTGTACAACCCTATTGTGCGTCAGAAGTTTGCGATTGAATGGAACGCACCAAACCTGCCTTCTGAACAAGGTTTAACCCTGACAGAAATCATCGATGCGGCTTGCCATCGTGACGTTCGCGGTCTTTACATCATGGGGGAAAACCCAGTGTTGAGTGATCCGAACCAAACACACGTCATTGAAGGCTTAGAAGCGCTCGATTTCTTGGTGGTTCAAGACATCTTCCTAACGGAAACTGCGCAATACGCGGATGTGGTTCTGCCTTCTTGCTCGTTTGCAGAGAAAGCGGGGCACTTCACCAATACGGAACGTCGTGTTCAGCGTGTGAATCCGGTTGTAACGGCACCGGGTGAAGCGAAAGAAGATTGGTGGATTGTTCAAGAAATCGCCAATGCAATGGGCAGTGATTGGGACTACCACTGCGTGTCTGATATCACTAACGAGATTGCACGAGTGACGCCTCAATACGCAGGTCTTCGTTGGGAGGCGATAACGCCAAACGGAGTGCAATGGCCGAGTAACAAGAACAACCCAGCAGGTACTCGCATCATGCACCAAACCCAGTTTACTCGTGGTAAAGGTCAAATGGTGGGCGTACCGTTCCGTTATGCGGCTGAGCTGCCAGATGAGGAGTATCCGCTTGTGTTAACGACTGGTCGTGTGCTTGAGCAGTTCCACACCGGCACTATGACGCGCAAAACCAAAGGGTTGGATAACCTTGCTGGTCCACGTGCAATGGTGAGTGTTGAGGATGCAGAAGCGCTAGGTATCAGTAATGGTCAGCGTTTGAAGGTGTCTACACGTCGTGGCAGTATCGAGATTGATGCCTTTGTGACTAAGCGTATTCAAAAAGGTGTGGTGTTCATTCCATTCCACTTTGTTGAGTCGCCTGTGAACCGCCTAACCACCACCGCTACGGATCCGCATGCAAAGATTCCGGAGTTCAAAGTGGCAGCGGTGAAATTGGAAGTGCTTTCAGTGGTGGAAACGAACGGTTTTGTAGCGGACTGTTTGCCCGTTAATTAGGCTGGCTGTTAATGTGATTCTTGCGCATAACATGGCGTTCTCGTATTTTGCTTAGTGCTTAGTGCTTAGTGCTTAGTGCTTAGTGCTTAGTGCTTAGTATTAAAGGCTAAAGGCGAAAATCTTATTTAGGTTTTCGCCTTTTTTTATGTTTCATAGTTAAGACTGTGAGATAAATCCGCCCGTCTCTGACAAAAGCGATCTTTACTTTATTGAATATACCTACAGGAACATAGGCATGTTTTTCATGTAATTCAAAAATATAATCAAACAGGTAAAGAAATGAATCCATTTAAACGAACGTTATTGGCTGGAGCTGTGCTTGGCTTAGTTGGAACTATCACGGCGTGTGGTCCTGCAGAAGAGGTGGCATCCACGCAACCAGAAGTGAAAGCAGAACAGAGTCAATCTGGCTCAGTATCACAAGCGAACACTGCGACAGAATCATCGAAAGCGATCGAGCAAGCTGCGAGTGGAGAAACAATCTACCTTGCCAATACCATTATTACCATGGATGAGGACCAACCTCGCGTCGAAGCGGTGGTCGCCGATGATGATGGCACTATTGTTTTTGTCGGAAAAGAGCAACAAGCACTTAAACAATTTCCAAATGCGGAAAAGGTCGATCTACAAGATAAGGTGATCATGCCGGGTTTCATTGAGCAGCACCTACATCCATTCCTGGGCGCATTGACACTCAGCATGCCCGTCATTGCGCCAGAAGAGTGGCAACTGCCAGGTCGCACATGGCCTGCAGTTAATGGTCATGAAGCCTATATTCAAGCGCTGACTGACGTAGAAAAAGGAATGGAAGATCCAAACGAGGTGCTGTGGACGTGGGGTTACAATAATTTCTTTCATGGAGAGTTAACGCGATCAGATTTGGACAAGATCTCTAAGACACGTCCAATTGCTGTGTGGCATCGCTCTGCGCATGAGTTCTTTGTTAACTCTGCTTTTGTAGAAAAATTTGGCTTGAATCAAGCCGATATTGATAAGCAAGGTAAAGAGGTGGCAGCGCAGTCAGATTTGGAAAATGGCCATTTCTGGGAAGGCGGTGCGTTGATTTATCTATTGCCTCGTATCTACAAGGATTTAGGAAGTGAGGCTCGCTTCCGAGCTGGTTTAGAGCAGATGGTCGTTATGCTACATGAGAAAGGAGTGACGGCATACAACGAGCCAGGCGCATTTATTCCAGAAGATATGGTAGAGCTCTACAAAGAGATACTCGGATCGGAAGAGACTCCAATGTACTCATTTTTTACTCCGGAGAGTAAAACACCATACTTTATGAAAGGCAAAGACGGGGTCGTCGAAGCCGTTGAAGAAATCACTAAAACATTTCCGGATGAGGGTAAAGTTCGTTTCTTTAAGAATCAAGTTAAGTTGTTGTTTGATGGTGCGATTATTTCGCAATTGATGATGATGAAAGATGGCTACTTGGATGGTCATCATGGTGAGTGGATACAGACGCCACAAGAAGTGGAAGATATTACCAAGTCATTTTGGGAGAAAGACTACCAGATCTTAGTTCATGTCAATGGAGATGAAGGGGTTGAGCAACTGATTGAAGTTCTTCAACGTCGCCAAGCGGAATATCCTCGAGAGGACCATCGCTTTACCATCGTTCATTTTGCCAACTCTACGGATAAGCAAGTGAAACAACTTAAAGATCTTGGCGCAATTATCAGTGTTAACCCATATTATGTTACCGGTTTTGGAGAACGCTTTGGAGAGGTAGGGTTAGGCGAGGATCGCGCTCATGCAATGGTACGTTTGGCTACGATAGAGAAAGAAAATATTCCAGTATCGTTGCATTCAGATATGCCAATGGCGCCTGCCGATCCGCTATTACTTGCTTGGAGTGCAGCAACGCGTCAGACCAATTCTGGCAAAGTATTGCGTGAGGATCTTGCGTTATCTCGAGAGGCAGCACTTAAAGGTATTACTATTGAGGCGGCGTACTCTTGGGGGATGGAAGACACGCTAGGCAGTATTGAAGTGGGTAAAATTGCGAACTTTACGGTTTTAGAACAAGACCCTTATAAAGTCGATATCAACAAACTCAAAGATATTCCAATTTATGCGACGGTGTTTGAAAGTAAGCTCTTTCCTATCGATCAGTAGTGCTTTCCAACTGCTGTGGTATCAAATAGCAGTGGTATTAAACAGCATAGCTGTCTAACGATAGTGGCATCAAAAGCACAGATTAAATTTAGGTGAGATCAAGCGGCGGATTGTCATGGAATTGACGGACGCTGACCGTCGCTTGTTATTTGTGTTAACTCTATAACCTAAACTTCACTACTTTGATGCCATTGATGGTCTTTGAGCGATTTTCTTTGATATAGCATTAAAGCATTAAAGCAGAGCAAAACATTCATAACGATAAGAGGCACCTTGCATGACAAGAACTACCTCAGCAGTGTTAATCCTTATTTTAATCAGTGCCTATTTTTCCTATAACCACTTTTATGTTTATCCGCATAAGCTCGAAACTCAGGCTGAATCTATGTTGATTCAAATGGCGAACCGAGAAGAGTGGCTTAATGTGCAAGAAATGATGGTCTTAGTTGAGGCGCACAAGGCACACTTGGAGCTGAACGCAGACATTAAGTCGACCGACGGGCAACGAGCTTATAGTGAGGGCTATATTACGTTTAGTAATCGTGGGCGTAATGTGTGTAAAGAAGTGATATTTAATTTCCAAATCAACTCATTACGTAACTATCGAATCTCTGACTTGCACGACTGCTCGTTAGGTGAATATTACTAGGTTTGCAGATCTTAACGCTTAACGATTCAAACTGGATTGTGAGTACGGAGTAGGTACTCAATTAAGAACGCCTCCCATTTTGGAGGCGTTTTGGTATCGAGTAGTCACCTAATCAAGTGATTTTTTAAAGCGCAGAGACGCCACCACTAAACCGATCAACCATTACATAATTCAATTTTACGCAGTAATTTTAGTGACGCTGTCACGTTGTGAGCATAAGAGGTTTAGGAATCGTGTTTTGAATATAACGCGCGCCTTAACACCTTGAGGTTGCCTATCTATTCCGTTCTTTACTGTGATTTAGACAGCTTCGTATAAAAAAGCTCGATGCATAACATCGAGCTTACGAAATAGAGTATGGAAAGATGATAGGATAAATAAGTTACACGACTTGTTTACCTTGCACCCAAACACGCTTGATGTTTTCTTTTTGCGCTAAACAGATGATCTTCTCAAGAATGTCTTTTGGCGTGTCAAAGTCCGGCCATATACGTAGGTTACCAACGTCTTTATTGGCTTCTAGGACAATCGCATCAAAGTGAAAATGCTTAGCAAATACCCCTGTTTTCGAATCCAATACTTGTGCCCCACCAGTGGTCGCCATCCAAAATGCCTCAACGAAGCTGACTCGTGAACCCGCCGTACCACGGTCACTCGCACTCAATTTTACATCCACACCTTCTTCGCGCACACGAGAGTGGCTGACTGCATCAAAAGCCGCACGGAAAATGGATGGCGATGGTGCTCCCGCGATATCGCTTCCTAGTCCAATTTGAACGCCGTGATCAAGCAGTTCACGAGTTTGCATGGCAGCGTTAGCAAAAAACATATTTGATAATGGGCAATGACCAATACCTGCGTTGTAACGCTTGATCATCTCAACGTCGTTCTCCGTTAGGAAGATCGAATGTGCAAGAACAGATTTGTTATTCAGAAGCCCTGCATCGGCATAGATCTCAATATCCGTTTTACCAAATTGTGTTTGGCTATAGTCTCTCGCCCAGTCGCTTTCAGAGCAGTGGGTCTGCATGTGTAAATCGTATTTTTGTACCAGTTCACCTAACTTATTCAGCATGGTTGGTGTACAAGACGGTACAAAACGAGGGGTGATAACAGGTGATACAAGACCAGAGTCGTTGCCTTTTAAGCTAAACACATTGTTGACGAACAATTCGGTTTCATAAAGCGCTTTTTCAATATTGGCTTCGCGGTAGTAGTCTGGACACTGTTCTGCGTTGTCCATGTTCACTTTGCCCACAAACGCACGTTGACCAACATCTAAACAGGTTTGTGCAAGTAACTCGGTTGGCTCACGATGGATGGACGCAAAATACACCGCACTGGTGGTGCCATTTGCTAATAACGTCTTCGTCACATCGCCATAGACTTCTTTCGCAAAGTCTAAATCAGTGTAGCGGTTTTCTAACGGAAAGGTGTAGTTTTGTAGCCAATCATACAGGGGTAAATCTAATCCTTTTCCAGCTTGAGGCCATTGTGGTGCATGACAATGCAAGTCAACAAGCCCAGGTAATAGATATTGGCCTTTTGTCAGCTCGGTAAGTTTACCCGCCAGTTTTAACTCATCGCGCGCGAGGGCGTATTCGGCATCGCACGGTTGGTAAGTAGCGGCAATATTACCATTGAGGTCAATGAGGATAAGCGCGTCAGATAAGTACTCAAACTCCCCTTTGGTTGGGCAGTGAAACATATCCCCTTGAAGCGCAAATTGAATAGCGTTGGTTGCGATCATGATTGCATTGCCTTTTCTTGGCTTGGTTGTACGTTCTGTTGACCAGTTTCTACGCTGTTTGACGTAGCATTATTTAGCTCAGTATCGTTTAACGTTGTATTGTCATTGGCCTGTGACACGTTTTGAGTTTCTTTATCCATAGGCAGAATAAAGTTCAAGACAACCGCTGCTAATGCGCCAATGGCGATACCTGAGTTAACGAGATATCCCACTAGTTCTGGTAATCCGTAAACTAACTCTCTTGGCATTAGAACCGCGCCAAGTGACAGCATAATAGGAAGACCAACAACCAACATATTGCGCTCTGAAAGCTGAATGTGCTGGATAACACGGAAGCCGTTCATGGCAATGACCACACAGATAACCGTAAAGATGCCAGAGATAACCGCATGTGGAATGGAAGCAATGATGCTAGTCAGCTTTGGCATTAAACCAAGTAAAAGCAGGATAAAACCACCGGCAATAATTGCACGGCGTGATGCTACACCTGTCACAGCGATGATGCCCGCATTGGTTGAGTAACCAGTCACCGGGCTGCCACCAAGTAGGGAACAGATAAAGTGACCTGCCGCTTCGCCAGTTGCCCCTCGATTTAAACGCTCGTCTTCCAGTTTTACTCCCGTCACCGCGCTTATCGCACACCAAGTACCCGTGGTTTCAACAAGCACAATCACAGAGATGAATAGCATGGTGAGAATTGCCACAGGATCGAACACAAGTTCACCGAATGGTAAGAGGCTTGGTAATTGAACCCATGCCGCTTGTGCTACCGAAGAGAAGTCCGTCATGCCATAAAAAGAGGCGGCAATCGTGCCCAGAACAATAGCACCCAAAACAGACGTTAAGCGTAACCAGTGCAGTTTATGACACATGCAGCCAAGCAGAATAAAGCTACATAATGAAACAATACTGACGAGCGCAATCACAATGTTTTGGCTTGCATTTTCACTGCTGTAGATACCATTAAAGGCGATCGGTAATAGAGAGATGCCAACCACAATAATGACCGTCCCACCTACAATTGGCGGTACGAATTTTTTCACGACTTTGCTGAATAAGTTAAGCGGTTTACCCAATAGAGCAACAAACAATGCGACAGGGATAAGTGCACCATAAACTGCGCCCATTCCCATGGTTTTACCGATAGCGGCGATGGCACCAATCGGAATGTAGGAAGGGCCTTGCATTACTGGCAGTTTTAACATGAAACGAGATTGGAATATGGTCGCTAGACCAGCAACAACAAATGTCATTTGGATAAGAGAAGAAGTATCCGCGACCGTTAAAGATAGCAAACTCGCCAGAATAATCGGGACAATGTATAAGTCCATTGCGAGAACGTGTTGAGCGCCCAAAGAGAGCGAGCGAGGGATTGAAATCGGTTCATCAATGTTGGGTGTTTGGTTTGTATTCATTAGACAATCAGCAAATAGTCTTGCCGCTACTGGATTGGAATAGCGGTTTTTAGGTTGCAAAAAGCCTGCGCTGATTTTCAAGGAATCAGTGCATAGCAAACGTTAACTTGTCGAAATTGGTGACGAAATAACCGTTGCAGAATAACGGTGTTTGGCCATCGAGTAGAAAGTGCGGGAATTCTACATTATCAATCACAAAAAGCAAACGTTTGCCTTTTGGGTTTTTCTCTTTGTTTTTTTGTTATGAAAACTCATTAATTTACTGATTTATATCGATTAATTTTCTGACTAGGGTCTTTGGTTAGTTTGCGATAAAAAATATTTATCATGTTGACAACAAATTCTGTGTCTATTTGGTTGTTCATTCCAAGCGATTTGTGTGGGAGAATCCCGCGCCCTGGTGACCCAGAGCAGGTAAGTTAGTCCAATTGCACCATCAGTGTGAGTGGAATTCTTAAACTTTTGACCTGACACCAAACAAGAGGGACTTTTGTCCTCTCGTTCTGATTGAGTCAACGTTATGCTTGGCTCAAATTCTTAATAAACAAAAAGAGATGTGCTTTTCTTTTCTCTCTTCCCTTAACGGAAAGTTCGCTTTCGGAACAGGGGATGGTGAAATGTAAGAAAGAGGTAAAAGCGCAATCGATAAAGGTTAATACCATGAACGTACTTGTTATCAATGGTCATCCAAACTTGGATAAATCTTTTGCTAATGCGGAGATCCTTCGTCTGCTAGGACAACACACGGATTGGCAAATTACCCACGCGGCAGATTTTACCAACGATATTAAAGCAGAGCAGGCGCGGCTCCTAAAAGCAGACGTCGTTGTTGTGCAGTTCCCTCTTTACTGGAGTACTTTTCCATCGGTCATGAAAGAATGGATCGATCAAGTCTTCACTTACGGTTTTGCTTTTGGTCCCGACGGCAGTCAATTAAAAGGCAAAAAGTTGCTGTTTTCAATTACAGCGGGAGCGACGGCTGAGTCTTACTCAGAAACAGGCTTCAACTTTATGCCTCTAGAAAACTACCAACGCTCTTTTGAGCACGCTTTTAAAGCGGCAGAGATGGATATTCTCGATACGATTGTCACGTTCGAGATGAATGCTATTCCTGAAGAGGGTGGGGATGTAGAAAAGACCATTAAATTGGCTCATGAGCACACTGTAAAAGTCATTATTGCTGTAAACGATAACATCGGATAATCATTATGTTTCAATCTTTAATTGGTATCGCCGTACTTCTTGGCGTGGGCTTCCTATGCTCTGAAAACAGAAGCAAAATTAGCTGGCGTGCAGTTGCGGGTGCGTTTGGCATTATTCTTATTGTCGCAGGTTTCGTGCTGGCGACCGATATCGGTGCTGACGTTCTGCTCGCGATTTCTAACGGTGTAGGTAAAGTCTTTAGCTACGGTACTGAGGGTATTAAGTTTGCTTTCGGCAGCCTAGTAAACTTTAGTGTCGATGGCATTGGATTTATCTGGGCATTGCAAGTTTTGCCACAAATCATCTTTACCGCATCACTGACGTCATTGCTGTACTACTTGGGTATCATGCAATGGTTTGTGCGCATTATCGGTGGCGGTTTGCAGCGCGTATTGGGCACCTCTCGTGCGGAATCAATGAACGCAGCAGGCAACATTGTTTTGGGTCAAACAGAAGCCCCTTTGCTTGTTAAGCCATACCACCGAGTGCTTACTCGAGCACAAATCTTTGCCATTATGGTGGGTGGTTTGTCTTCGATCGCAGGTTCAATTCTAGCGGGTCTTGCTGGCATGGGGGTGGATCTAAACTACCTTATCATGGCGTGTTTCATGTCAGCGCCTGCTGGATTGATGTTTGCAAAACTGATCATTCCAGAAACGGAAGAGACTATCGACGAAGTGCCAGAACTTCCAGATAACGAAAAACCAACGAGCTTTATTGATGCAGTTGCGAAAGGTGCTATTGCTGGTACTTCTATTGCGGCTATCGTGGGCGCGGTTATCATTTCATGTATTGGTTTGATGGCGATGCTTAATGGTGCTCTTGGAGCGATTGGCGGCTACTTTGGCTTTGAGGGTATCACGGTAGACGTGATTCTAGGTTTCTTCTTTGCACCGGTTGCATGGTTAATTGGTGTACCTTGGAATGAAGCGATGAATGCAGGTGCGTTCTTAGGTCAGAAAATTGCACTAAACGAGTTTGTGGCTTTTGCGAGCATGGGGGCAGTTGAACTAAGCGATCGTACTACGGCGATCATGACCATTGCGCTATGTGGTTTTGCGAACATTGGTTCTGTTGCGATGGTGTGTGGTGCTCTAAGTAGCATGATCCCTGAACGTGCTGGTGTGATCGGTAAACTGGGTATGAAAGTACTGCTTGCGGCAACATTAGCGAACTTAATGAACGCTGCGATCGTAGGCCTGTTCGTTTAATTAAGAGATTAGACAAGACGGCTCTAATCTAATCCCGATAATGAAAACGCCACCTTGCTTTTGCTGGTGGCGTTTTGCTTTTAAGTGGCTCTTTTAAGAGGTTTTAGTCGCTTTATTTCTTATTTTATTATTCGTAAGTATCAAGAAATAGCTTGAGCGCTTGCTCATCGACGATTTCTAATCCCAGTTTCCCTTTTCGGATAAGATCTTTTTCCATCAATGTTTTCACTGCGCGGCGGTAAACTCGGCCAGACGTTCCAAAACGTTCCGCTTCTTGGTTTACCTTGTCGAACCCACTGAGCGAGGGGGTAGCTTGCTGCCTCTCCAATAGATCATACGCAATGTTATACGCAATTGGATGTAACAAGCGGTTGGTATAAATATCTAAAGAGTCTTGATAATCATCCGCTAATGCAGAAGCAAAGAAAAACAGCATTTCAGGCTGAGCGTGAAGCAACTCCGTTAGCTTTTTAATGCAAATGATGTCAACTTGCATATGCTCATCTGCCACCACGCTCCACTGGCAAGGCGTTTCCGTGAAATACTCCATCTCACCAAAAATATGATCATCACAGTTAGCTTCACCTAACTGAAAGCGTCGACCATTGGCGGCCAAAATACTCATCGAAACCCGTCCGGCAGGCACCACATAAATGTAATCTAAAGGTTCTCCTTGCTTTAGGATCGCATCACCTGAATTGAAGTAGCGGCTGCCTATCTGGCATTGATAAATGAATGCCCGAAAGTCCGTTGCCTTTTTGGCCAATAAGGTGCTGAAGCGACCTTTCGGATACGGTTTGATTCTCATAGTGTTCTCGAATGAATGAAACGGTGATTTTTCTTTTCTTTATGTCACGGTTTATGGGAGTTCAAAGGACAAATGTCCTCTAGTTTTAGTCTGAGTCCCATTAAGATTGGCGTAGTTTATACACATTGCTGACGGACTTCGAACTTTCTTGAACGAAATTGGATACCTATTTATCCGTTCAATATTTGAGAAAGAATCAAAGTCTATAAAAAATAAGAATTAGAGGATTATCCCATGCTTAAACAGCCTCATATTGGTGTTGATGAAACGCAAGTCGCACCCCTTGTGATTGTTTGCGGTGAACCTGATCGAGCAACCCGTATTGCGACCCTGTTTGATAGCGCAGAGATGGTTTCAGAAAACCGTGAATACCGTTTATTTACTGGACGATACAAAGGGGTACCAGTATCAGTGTGTAGTACAGGTATTGGTGCTCCATCCATGATCATTGCAGTAGAAGAGCTTAAACAGTGTGGCGTCACTCATATTGTGCGTGTGGGATCAGCTGGGGCCATGCAAAGTGGCATCCAACTTGGCGATCTCATTGTTGCTGAGGGGGCTGTGCGTGATGAGGGGGGCTCGAAAGCGTATGTGGAAGCCTCTTATCCGGCGTATGCGAGTTTTTCATTATTGAAATCGTTAGAACATTTCTTATCTGGTCAAGCCACGCCGTACTATTTTGGTGTTGTTCGCTCTCACGATAGTTTCTACACAGATGATGAAGATAGCATCTGTGAATATTGGAATAAGAAAGGCATTCTTGGTGCGGATATGGAAACGTCAGCCCTTTTTGCTGTTGGACGTTTACGTGGCCTTAATGTTGCCGCTATTTTGAATAATGTGGTGCTTTACCAACAAGATGTAAAAGAGGGCGTAGATCAATACGTCAATGAAGCCGAAGTGATGATGCAAGGTGAAAAGACCGCGTCGATAGCAGCACTTGAAGCGCTAATTAACGTCGATTAAGTCGGTTTTTTATCTGTATAACAACGCCACAATAGGTTGGTTAAACAATTTGTGGCGTTGATGCTCTTTCTTTGGTTTTTTTTCTCTAGCGATGTTGTGCGCTCTCGACTAAAATTCTTCGCTTCGTTTTTACTCCAACCTAAACAAGTAGAACACAAGTAATGACAACACAGTCAACGGTGATTATTGGCCTGCACAATCCTAAAAATCCAACCAATGTTGGTGCAGTAATGCGTGCAGCAGGCTGTTATGACGCAACACAAGTACGTTACAACGGTACGCGTTATAATCGTGCGGCAAAATTTCAAACAGACACTAAGAATATGCATGAACGCATTGGTTTGGTTGAGATGGATGATCTTACTGCTGAGCTTGAAAGTGATGTAGAAATTGTGTGCGTTGAACTGGCGGTGGGTGCAACGGCACTTCCTCACTTTTCCCACCCAAAGAAAGCGGTGTATGTGTTTGGTCCTGAAGATGGGTCATTACCGCAAGAGGTTGTCGATAAAGCGCATCATGTGGTTTATGTTCCGACAACCGGATGTATGAACCTAGCAGCGACAGTGAATGTGGTTTTGTATGATCGTTTGGCGAAATCGCTAGATGCCATTGATCATCACCAACAAGTCATCGCAAATCGGGACAATAAAAACCGCCTTAAAGTGAAAACTTGCGCTTAAACGCTGCCTCCCGCGTCATCGAAATCATTTCATAGCAGCCAGAGGATGTTTTCCATCACTGGCTCCTGCCACCTTACATTCATATTCATCATTATTGGACTTTGAACGCGCCATCTCTGCTCGTGCTAGCTTGCGATACTTTTGGGGAGAAACCCCAACATACCTTTGAAATGTATCGTAAAAACGGCTATTCGAGTTAAAGCCCACCGTCAGCGAAATGTCTAGTGTGCTTTTCTCTGTATCCGACAGCAGCGCTCTTGCATGGTTAATACGCATCGTTGTTACATACTGTTTGATGGTCATTTGCATCACGCGTTGAAAAATTTCCGATGCGTAGTTCTGATTAAGCGTGACTTGCTCGGCGACTTGCTTGACGGTGAGTTGGGAGTCGTAATTTCGCGCGATGAACTCTAGCATCTGGCTGACGTACTGTTGAGCGTGTTTTGATACGCCTGCTTGATGAGCTGTCTTGATTTGACCGACGTTGATCTTTTCCCACCCGACTAATCCCAATCGTTTGAGCATCATGCTTATCTCATCAGTAGCAAGCTGTTGGATATTCGATGCCGGATGAGTCAGTTCAGCACACCACCGCTGGAGCTCAAACTCACAGACTAAATCCCGATGATCTGATTGTAAGACCAGACCATGGGTAATTTGATTCACCATCTCTTTGTTTAATGGCCAGGTAAGGAATAGATGGATTGGGATATTTAGGATACCCATATTATGCGCTTGGTTTGGATTGAGTAACCGGTGAGGTACCGTCGCCCAAAATAGGCCAACATGTCCCGCTTTAATTGTAACAAGCTCGCCGTTGATGACGTAATCCACATCATCACCAAAGGGAATGTTGATTTCTACTTGTCCATGCCAGTGGTTACTCGACATTGCATGAGGCGCTCTCAGTTCGGCATCGACTTGTTGGGATTGAGAATAGAGCGACAGGGGACTCACGCATTGAGTTTCATCGCCGTAATGATCAAGCGTGGCGAGTGTATAGCTGCAGTTTTCTACTCTGGTCACGATGATCTCCTTTTAGACGGTATGCACACCAACCTAACAAAGTAGGAATTGCAGTAATGATAGCTGGTGCATGATTTCTAAAAATTCATCGCTTAATTAGTGCAAAAGTGTGCATTGGAGCAAACAGTCTTTGGGATTCCTATAAAGGCGTTAATTATTCCCATTTTCTCAGATCAATGATGTTAGGTGTTTATATCTGAGAAAATGGGATTTTTACTCGCAGATATGGGACGCAAAAACCGTAGTACAAATGACATTCTGTATTCAACAAATCGCAAAGCAAAGGATACAGAAATGAATTCGCCAAAAATTACCTTTATCGGAGCAGGGTCCACCATCTTTGTAAAAAATATCCTCGGTGATGTTTTTCACAGAGAAGCACTAAAAGATGCACATATTGCCTTGATGGATATTGATGAAGTGCGTTTAGAAGAATCACACTTTGTGATCTCAAAATTGATGGAGAGCGCAGGCGCAACAGGACAAATTAGCTGTCATTTAAACCAGAAAGAGGCGCTCGAAAATGCAGACTTTGTTGTGGTGGCATTCCAAATAGGTGGATATGAACCTTGTACGGTCATCGATTTTGATGTGTGTAAACGTTATGGGTTAGAGCAAACCATCGCGGATACGTTAGGCGTGGGTGGAATCATGCGTTCTTTGCGTACTATTCCTCATCTTTGGAAATTGTGTGAAGACATGACGGAAGTGTGTCCAGAAGCAACCATGCTGAACTACGTGAACCCAATGGCCATGAATACGTGGGCGATGTATGAAAAGTTCCCGCATATTAAACAGGTAGGGTTGTGTCACTCGGTACAAGGTACCGCTGAGGAGTTGGCTCGAGATCTCGACATTGATTACGCTGATTTGCGTTATACCTGCGCGGGCATCAACCATATGGCTTACTACCTCACACTAGAAAAACGGGACGAGCAAGGTGGATATCACAGTATCTATCCCGATTTATTGGCGGCGTATGAGGCCGGCTCTGTACCTAAGTCAAATATTCATGGTAATCCTCGTTGTGAAAATATTGTTCGCTATGAAATGTTTAAGAAGCTTGGCTATTTCGTCACAGAATCCTCGGAACATTTCGCCGAATATACGCCTTACTTTATTAAACCGAATCGTCCCGATTTGATTGAGCGCTATAAAGTGCCGTTGGACGAATACCCAAAACGTTGTGTGGAACAAATTGCGAACTGGAAGAAAGATCTTGAGGCCTTTAAACAAGCCGACAAGATTGAGATAAAAGAGTCTCATGAGTATGCCAGTACGATCATGAATTCTATTTGGACGGGTACACCAAGTGTTATTTATGGCAACGTGAAAAACGATGGTGTCATTGCCAATCTGCCTCAAGGTTGTTGTGTCGAGGTCGCATGTTTAGTTGACAGAAATGGTATTCAGCCAACCAAAGTTGGTGCACTTCCTAATCATTTAGCCGCGCTTATGCAAACCAATATAAATGTGCAAACACTGCTCACAGAGGCCATTTTGACTGAAAACCGAGATCGCATTTACCATGCCGCATTGCTCGATCCTCACACCGCAGCCGTGCTAGGCCTGGAAGAAATTTATGCTCTGGTCGATGAACTGATAGAAGCTCATGGTGATTGGCTACCAACGTGGGTGCATCAAAAGCAGTAAAACAAAATAGCGAATACAAAGAATAACTAAAACAGGGTGTTATATCTCCTTAAGTAACACCCTCCAATAACGAATGAATAAACACAGCATTACGCTGTAAGGAATGCACATGAGCGTCTCTTTTAAAACCAAGCTCAGTTATGGATTGGGCGCATACGGTAAAGATTTTGCTATCGGCATCGTTTATATGTATCTAATGTACTATTACACAGACGTCGTTGGGATATCGGCGGGTATAGTCGGAACCATTTTCCTCGTGGCTCGAATTTGGGATGCGGTGAATGACCCGATCATGGGGTGGATTGTGAACAATACCCGTTCACGGTGGGGTAAGTTTAAACCGTGGATCTTTATTGGCACGATTGCTAACTCAATTGCGCTTGTGTTGGTATTTAGTGCTCATCATATTGAAGGACCATGGCTGATTCCCTACATTGCGTTCACTTACATTTTATGGGGTATGACTTACACCCTAATGGATATCCCTTTTTGGTCATTGGTTCCGACGTTAACTTTAGATAAGCGCGAACGTGAAGAACTAGTGCCTTTTCCCCGCTTCTTTGCGAGCCTTGCGTGGATTGTAACGGCTGCTGTCGTCATGCCGTTTGTGGATTATGTTGGCGGGGATGACAAAGGTTTTGGTTTCCAAATGTTTACTTGGGTGTTAGTGGCGTTCTTTGTAATTTCGACCGCTATAACGCTCACCAATGTGCACGAGCGTTACTCTTCGGCTCAAAGTGATGAACAATCTAACGAAAGAATGTCGATTAAGCAATTGCTCGGCATGATCTATAAAAATGATCAGTTATCCAGCTTGCTTTGCATGTCACTGTGCTACAACTTAGCGACCAATATCATTACTGGTTTTGCCGTTTACTACTTCACTTATGTTTTGGGCCGAGAGGACTTATTCCCTTACTACATGGCATACGCGGGTATTGCTAATCTGATTACTTTGGCTATCTTCCCTAAATTGGCTCGATTTGTTTCGCGTCGTGTGCTTTGGGCGGGCGCATCCATCATGCCGCTATTGGGCAGTGTCGTGTTAATGTTTATTGGTATTACAGGTTCTGTTACGGTACCGCTGATTGTTCTAGCGGGTGTATGTTTGAATATTGGCACGGCATTCTTCTGGGTGCTTCAAGTCATCATGGTTGCTGATACGGTGGATTACGGTGAATGTAAGCTAGGAGTGCGCTGTGAAAGTGTGGCTTACTCGGTGCAAACATTGGTGGTGAAAGGGGGCTCTGCTTTCGCAGCATTCTTTATTGGTTTAAGTTTATCCTTGGTCAATTATGTGCCAAATGTCGTGCAATCGGCTGAGACCATTCAAGGTATGCAGTATGTGATGGTCGCACTACCAAGTATCTTCTTTGCGATTACTCTGTTTATTTACTTTAAGTTCTATAAGTTAAATGGTGAGTTCCAGCAAAAGATCCAAGATCAATTGATGGACAAATACGGTGATAGAACAGATGAGACGATTCCCGTGGTCACAATACCCATCGCATCAAGCAACGGTTAAAAGTTAAATCACGACAGACTTAATATTCTCTATCACGTTAAAAACAATGCCTCGCAGTTGCGGGGCATTGTTTTATCAAAAAGACTAGAATCAACGACTAACTGTAAGCGCGAGCAACTCGGCCTTGGCAGTCTAAGGTGTAGCGTTTGCTGTATGCGGGAATAAAAACTGACTGGCCTTTGTCTACGATACAAGTTTCGCCATTTTCGTGAGTGAGCACTAACGTACTGTCTAATGGCAACAAGATCTCAGCAGTGAGAACCTCAAGGTCGCGTTTATCTGATTGCGGAACAATAGCAAATTTAAAATCATCAACAGGGATTGGGTATTCTAACATGCCGTTGTTTTCATTTGGCTCTAGCAACAAACGGTCAAATGGCATTTCATTAAAGCGTGTACACGCCACCAATTCTTCTACGTCCATGTACTTAGGTGTTAAGCCTGCTCGCAACACGTTGTCGGAGTTTGCCATGATCTCCAATCCTGTTCCGTGAATGTATGCATGAGGTGTTTCTGCATCTAAGAACATCGCCTGTCCGGGCTCAAGTGTGATCACATTCAGTAGCAGGGGACCAAATAAACCAATGTCACCAGGGTATTGTTTCTCTAGCTCTAAGATCAGATTAAACAAAGGCAGGTCTGTGATCCGCGCTTGCGCGAGAAGTACCGTCAAGGCCATTTCTTTTTGCTCACCCTCAAGAGAGAGTAATCCAGAGAAGAAGTGAGCTAAGCCTGTAGGCGTTTGATCACTAATAAGATCGTCAACTAGACCTTGTAGTTCTGGAATGGCCATTTCTGAGAAGAAACTGATGATCTCAGCGATAGGGCGAAAGCCATTCATTGCTTTGTATTGTGTAAGTGCGTAGACCAACTCAGGTTTGTGGTTTGGATCTTTGTAGTTACGATTCGCTGCGGTTAGAGGAATGTGGCTTAGCTCTTCCCGTGCAAAACCCGCTTCCGCTTGCTGCTTGTTAGGGTGAACTTGAATAGACAGGGCGTTTTCTGCTGCCAGTATTTTAAATAGGTATGGAAGCTCTCCAAAGCGCGTTGCGATTTGTTCACTGAGAATCGCATTCATGTCTTGATTGATTAAGGTAGAGAGCTTGGTTTCCTCTCCGTTTAGCATCACGGTTGAACAACCATTGCAGTGCGCTCCCATCCAAACTTCAGCTTGTGGTTCGCCCGCTGGGTTTTCGATACCAAACAGTTGGTTGACTGAGGTTTTGCTGCCCCATGCATAATTTTGAATAGCATTGTTCATAAGGTAGAACATTGAGCGAGCAGTATGTGGTTGACGTGTTTCGGTTTCTAATATCGTTAATGCAGACATCGGTGATCACCATTAGAGCATCATGACTTGGGCTGAAGAGCCCAAGTCATGGAGTTATTGAGAGGAGGATTAAGCGGCCGCTTGGACCATTTTTGCTTTGCGAACTTTTTTCAGTGTGACGCATGTAACGGCAGTGACTGTTGCACCCGTTGCCATACAAAGTAGAGCCAGTACTGGGAAATTCATTGCACCAAGAAGTGCGACCACTGGGCCACCGTGTGCGACGCTATTTGTGATGCCGAATGAGAATGCCATGACTGCTGCTACCATTGAGCCAAGTACGTTTGCTGGAATTACAGACATTGGATCTTGTGCGGCGAATGGAATCGCACCCTCAGAGATACCAACTAGACCCATTGCACCAGCTGCTTTACCGGCTTCGGTTTCTGACGCTTCGAACAAGTCGAACTTACGACCCAACGCAGTTGCCAGTGCCATACCTAGAGGTGCAACTGGAATAGCACACGCCATCGCACCCATAAACTGAGTTTGACCGCTCGCAATCATGCCAACAGAGAATAGGAACGCGACTTTGTTGAATGGGCCACCCATATCGAAGCCAGCCATACCACCAAGTACGATACCCAGTAGAACCACGTTACCTGTGCTCATGCTCGTTAGTAGCGCAGTCAGACCGTCCATTAGGCTTGCGATTGGCGCTCCGATAACGAAGATGAACAGACTCGCGATAAACAACGAACTAGTGATTGGTGCAATCATGATAGGCACCAAAGGTTGGATGAATTTGTGGTAGTTAATCGACGTAATCCACTTCACGAAGTAACCCACAAGGAGACCTGCGATGATGGCACCGATAAAACCTGTACCTGCTTCTGCGCCGTAGAACGAGCCATTGTTTGCAATCCAGCCACCGATCAAGCCAGGAGCTAGAGCAGGGCGGTCAGCAATCGCGTAAGCAATGTAACCCGCGAGAATTGGGATCATTAGCGTAAAGGCAACCACACCAACGTTGAGGATCTGGTTCCACATGCTGCCGTCTGGAATCGCCATGCCTGCTTCTGTTGGTTGACCACCAACCGCCAATGCGAGGGCGATTAGTAAACCACCCGTCACAACGAATGGGATCATGTGGGATACGCCATTCATTAGGTATCGGTATAGGTCAGAGCGTGCTTGTGATGCTTTATCTGCTACCGAAGCTTGTGAACTGCTGCTTGCATCGCCTTGAAACTCTGGTGCGGTTAACGCTTGGTTAATCAGTCCCTGAGCGTCGCGGATTGGGGCTTTGACGTTGGTTTTTACGACACGTTTCCCCGCAAAGCGGTTCATGTCGACTTGTTTGTCACATGCCACGATGATTGCGTCTGCACGTTCGATTTCTTCTGCGGTTGGACTGTTTTTCACACCAATGGAGCCGTTGGTTTCGACTTTGATTTGGTAGCCCATCGCCGCAGCACCTTTCTCCAAGGCTTCTGCTGCTAGGTAAGTGTGGGCAACGCCAGCAGGACAACCCGTAACACCAATGATGAAACCTTGGTTTGCTGGTGCATCTGCCACTGGTTTAGGCTCGTCTTTCGCAAGAAGAAGTGCCAGCGCATCTTTGTTGTTTGTGGTGTTTAGGAATGCGTCAATAAAGCCGTCTTCGATCAGCTTTGAAGACAATTCTGCGAGCACTTCAATGTGGTGGTTATCGCCGCCATCAGGGGACGCGATCATGAAGAAAAGTTTTGATGGCAGACCATCTTCTGCGCCATATTCGATGCCTGATTTGCTTACACCGATTACAACCGCAGGTTCAATTACGGCAGAACTCTTGGCGTGTGGGATCGCCACACCCTCTTCAAAGCCAGTATTTCCCAGTTCTTCGCGTGCTTTAATATCTGCAAGGAATTGTTCTTGATCAGAAATACGACCTTGATCGTGAAGAACCGCTACCAATTCTTTAAATACGTCTTCTTTTGATGTTGCTTGAAGCTCAAGCTTAATTAAATTTTCGTTTATTAGTTTGGTGATCATTGTAGAACCCCTATAAATATATTTTTTATTTCAGAGGTATTGTGAAATTAGTCGTGAATAGACTGTAGTGAATAAAAAATGCATTCACTGGAGGATTGTAACTGTCTAACTAGAGTGTGATTTAGATCGTCAACTGGACAAAATTGACTGAATATCTGTAGCAATGTGATAAGTGGTTGTAATTTGTTCTATAGTATCTTTTGACTATGTTTTATATGGCTTTGTGCTTAAGTTATTCGTGTTTGTAACTGGAAAAATGATTCGTTGACTGGATTTTTGTAACATTAAATTTGAACTGTGATTTCGCTCAATAGCACAAAAATCCAGTTCAGTGTATATCTATAGTCATAGCATCATGGTTGCGTAATTAAGAGTTCGTATAATGGTTTTTCATGATTTAATTTCATCAGTATTAAGTGAGCGAGAATCCTTTCATAATATTTGGTTTGCTGGGGATTTTCATACGCCACCTGAATTTAGTTATCAGGTTAATTTTCCGCGATTGGAATTGGTGCTCTCTGGTGAATATATTAATGAAATGGAAAGCCATGACCGTAAAGTAACGCATATCGTCGCTAAAGCAGGAGACGCGATATTTATACCACCAAACTGTTGGAATAAGCCGGACTGGGATTCTGATTGCTCAGTATTAAGTATCCTGTTTGGTCGCCGTCAGTTGGGATTAAGTTTTGTCAGTAAACGCAAAGGCGAAGCGAGCTTTTACGATATTCAAAAACACAGTATTCAAACACGTTCCGGATTTGCTATCGACAACATTTTGGAAGCGTTGAGTTCTTTGGCGCGTGAATGCAATAAAAAGCCAATGGATGAGTTGTTGTTGCAAGCCTTATTGCAATACGCAAATTCGATGCTTGAAGCGCCGGTTGAGCAGCAGTCGAATAGCCGTGTGCAAGATCTTTATCAAGGTATCTGTATATACATTCAAGAGAACTTTCATCGTCCAATTACTCGCGACAGCATTGCGTCCCGATTTAGTATTTCTGCCAATCATTTGTCTCGCTTATTTCGCCAACAAGGGCATATGACGTTAGCTGATTACATTACGTGGGTACGGGTAGACCGGGCAAAGTTTATGCTCAAAAAGTATAACTTTAAGTTGAATGACGTATCGTTACGTTGTGGATTTAAGGATGTGAATTACTTCTGTCGCGTGTTTAAGAGCCGCACAGGACGAACGCCAACAGAGTATCGAGGCTCTATTTAGAGCGGAAACAAAATCGGTAAAGATTAAGCGAGTAGTCTGGACATGGCGTACATAAGGAGAGCCTGTAAGTCGACGCTGCTTTTGGTTGAGAGTAGGCGATTTGCCATTTGGTCCGTCAGCAAGTTGCGGGTTAAGTTCGTTGCAGTGATGATTTGCTCTCGAGTGGGTTTGGCCGGTATTACCAGTGCTATAGCAAGACGAACGTTACCCATTTTTGAAGCCCAATCCATGGGTTTTTCGTTCGCAATTACGGCGACAGAAATATGCTCAACACCGTCGAACATGACATGTGGCAACGCGATGCCTGGAATGACGCATGTTGACGACCGCTCTTCTCGTTTTACAAATGCGAGAATCAATTCATCTGGGTGAATGGGGTGGATCAGTTGAGCAAGTCCTTTTAAGCACTCAAATTTGGTTAATTCTGTATGTGCTTTGGCATAGTGCCACTGGATCTCACTGGGTGGACAAATTTGTGGTAGGCGGGTAGCCAGTTGACTGGAAAACTCATAATTAATCTGAGAGCCCACAACGGTAAAGTGCTCCGCGACGATGTCTTTAATGACAAAGCAAGCCAGTTCCGCATCGATGCCAATCGCGGTGATTTGGCAAAGATCGCCTTGTTGTAAACCAACTTGAAGTACCGCGAGAGAGCGAGTCAGTTCTGCGGTGCGATTTTGCGTGATATTAATGATACGTAAGGTGCTTTTGAATTTTTTTGCCACGCGATAAAGCGGTTGTGCTACATGGGCACTGGCGTTTGTATCATCAACAAAGAAAGTAATTTGATATTCGTTCATTAGCGTGGATTATCGACAGTGTACAAGGAACACTTTATCGACGTTGAGCAACACATCTTCGATAGGGATTTGAATTTTGTTTGTGCCCTCAAAGCGCGCTGGCTGTTCAATCTCAATATCAGATACGATAAGTACGCGATCGGCTTGAGCAATGTCATGAGGCGTGAGTTGGTTCTCGATCCCCATTGCGCCTTGTGTTTCGACCTTAATTTGTAGGTTATGCTTTGGCGCCGCTTTCATCAATGCATCTGCTGCCATATAAGTATGAGCGATGCCGGTAGGGCATGCTGTCACCGCAACGATTTTCATGTTCTATCCGTATTATTTTTTTGAGGATATTAGCACAGAGGTCCACGAAAGAATGGATTTAAAGCGGGTAAACGCAAGAGCTCTATCACAGTTTAAATTTCATGTTACATTAATCCAGTTAATGCACTTTTTGTCCTGTATCTCAGGGAGTGCTAGGTGGTTAATCTATGTTCGAGCGTGAACATTGCAAGGTACAAACAATGGACATTACAAACCTTATTGAGCCGGAAACGATTTGCTTAAACTTGAAGGCTCAAACTAAAGATGAAGCGCTCAAAGAGCTCGTCGACATGTTGGACGCGGCGGGCAAACTCACTAGCAAAAGTCAGTTCTTGGCGGATATTTGGAAGCGAGAAGAGATTGGCAATACCGGCTTTGATGAGGGTATTGCCATTCCTCACGCCAAGAGTTATGCCGTCGCGAAACCTGCCGTAGCGGTTGGGATTAGCCGTGATGGCATTGACTATGGTGCTGACGATGGTGAGTTATCCCATGTTTTCTTTATGCTCGCCTCGCCTGATGGCAATGACCATCACCACATCGAGGTGCTGGCACAAATCTCTACCAAAATCATTGAAGACGGTTTTGTTTGTCAGTTAAAACAAGCTGAAACGGTCGAGCAAGCACGCGCCTTACTTACCGATATTCAGGCGAATACTCCAGAATCGGACATTCATTCTTTAGCGTTTGAACCTGAGCCACTAAGTCCTTGGGCGCAAACTCTGGGCCGCATGAAAGAACATCTTCTGTATGGCACATCACACATGATCCCGTTTATTGTGGCAGGTGGTGTATTGTTATCGTTGTCGGTCATGATCACCGGGCAAGGTGCGGTTCCGGAAAATGGTATTTTGGCCGATATTGCACAAATGGGGATTGCAGGCTTAACGCTATTTACGCTCGTCCTTGGTGGGTATATTGCCTATTCCATTGCAGATAAACCCGGTCTCGCACCAGGCATGATAGGAACCTGGATTGCAGTCAGTCATTATAATACCGGCTTTTTAGGGGCGATAGTTGTCGGTTTTTTTGCTGGTTACGTGGTCTGGATGTTAAAGAAGATACAATTACCAGATAGCATGAGTTCCCTCGGTTCTATCTTCATTTACCCATTGGTTGGTACGTTCTTAACCTGTGGCGCAGTGATGTGGGTGATAGGCGCGCCAATCGCCAATGCCATGACAACGATGAACGAAGTCCTAACTGGTATGGCAGGCTCAGGAAAAGTCATGCTAGGTACTGTACTTGGTGCGATGACAGCGTTTGATATGGGTGGACCAATCAACAAAGTGGCGACCTTATTTGCCCAAACACAAGTTAATACTCAGCCTTGGCTTATGGGAGGTGTCGGTATTGCAATTTGTACGCCACCACTTGGCATGGCGCTAGCGACATTCTTATCACCGAAGAAATTTAAACGTGATGAACGTGAAGCGGGTAAAGCGGCAGGCATTATGGGAATGATAGGCATCAGTGAGGGTGCGATTCCATTTGCAGCTGGTGATCCTGCTCGAGTGCTGCCTGCGATTGTTGCGGGTGGTATTGTTGGTAACGTCATTGGTTTTATGTTCCACGTGATTAACCATGCGCCTTGGGGTGGTTGGATTGTGCTTCCCGTCGTTGATGGAAAGCTCGGTTATATCATCGGCACGATGGCTGGCTCACTGACAACCGCACTGATTGTGATCGTATTGAAGAAAACTGTGACAGAAAATGAAAACATGCTGGGAGGTCACCAAACCTCGACGTCGGTAACGGGAGAGGGAGAAGCGGATATTCTTGCCGTAACATCTTGTCCATCAGGTGTGGCGCATACTTTCTTGGCTGCGAAGTCTCTTGAAAAGGCGGCATGTGCGTTGGGCATTAAGATCAAAGTCGAAACGCAAGGTGCAAACGGCATTATCAATCGAATTACTGAGAAAGATATCGCGAGAGCAAAATTTGTTATCTTTGCCCATGACGTAGCGATTAAAAAACCAGAGCGTTTCCGCAATATGAAAGTGATCGACGTCAGTACTAAGGACGCAATGCTGAATGCTACGGTACTGTTACAAGCAAAGAGAGCATCTTAAGTCACTTACTTCCATCTAAAACTCTTCTTTCTCTTACGCCATCTGTTTGATGGCGTTTTTAATCCGAGCATGTTTGGATAAACAAAAAATTACCGCAAGTAATATGCTGGCTTCTTTAGTAACATGCAGAAAACACAATCAGTTAGAATTCAAGGAGGCTTGCAATGGAAAAACAAAAAGTCGCATTTATTGGTTTGGGTGTAATGGGATACCCAATGGCGGGTTACTTAAGCAAAGCTGGCTTTGAAACCAAAGTTTATAACCGTACACAAGTGAAAGCTGAAAAGTGGGCGTCAGAGTATCAAGGTGTGGTGTGTGAGACACCACGTGAAGCCGCAGAGGGCTGTGACATCGTTTTCATGTGTGTAGGCAATGATGATGACGTTCGCAGCGTTGTATACGGTGAAGAGGGTATCTTGGTTGGTTTAAAAGCGGACGCAGTGTTAGTTGACCATACGACGACATCGGCAGATCTCGCCGTTGAGCTTGCTGAGGCATGTGCGAAATACGGCAATCATTTTGTTGATGCCCCTGTTTCTGGCGGTCAAGCTGGCGCAGAAAATGGCGTGCTGACCATCATGTGTGGTGGTGAGCAGAGTGTTTTTGAACGTGTTTCTCCGGTAATGGATGTGTATGCGAAGCAAATGGCGCTACTAGGAGAAAATGGCCAAGGTCAACGTTGTAAAATGGTAAACCAAATCTGTATCGGTGGTGTACTACAAGGTTTGAGCGAGGCATTGCTACTGGCGCAAAAGTCAGGCCTAGACATTGCACAAGTCGTTGAAACGCTGAAACATGGCGCTGCAGGTTCATGGCAGATGGAAAACCGCGCAAACACGATGGCGGAAGATAAGTTCGATTTTGGCTTCGCTATTGATTGGATGCGCAAAGACTTGGGTTTCTGTCTGCAAGAAGCAGAGCGAGTGGGTCTAGAACTTCCACTGACTAAGAAAGTGGATGAGCAATACGCAGACCTGCAACGTGATGGTTTAGGTCGCATGGATACATCAGTATTGATCAAAGCCGTTGCTAAAAATCAGAATCAGTAATAGATAAACAGTTCTTTGGTATCAAAGAGCTTAAAGAAATCTAAGTTAATCATAATGAATTTCCTTGAGCATGGTTTGTGACTAGTGATTAAGGATTAGTGATTTGAAATCAGGAGGTGCTGTTGGGCACCTCCTTTTTTATGTCTTTTAATCACACAGTGTGGTGATGACCGCGTTCGCTTACTTGTTTAAGCCTAGTGCAATCTCAAGACCTTTGCCGTACGCTTCGTCCGCTTGGTATGCGTGTTGAACGTGGCGCTGTTGGATGAACTCTGGCACACCGTCCATTGCGCGAGCTGTGTTGTCGAACAGAGTTTGACGTTGCTCTTCGCTCATCAGACGGAATAGGTCACCCGCTTGGCTGAAGTAGTCTTCGTCTACACGGTGATCGTAGTGATCAGCGTTGCCGTTGATGCGTAGAGGTGGCTCAGAGTAATCTGGTTGCTCTGCCCATTCTTGTTTGTAGTTTGGCTCGTAACCTAGTGTTGAACCAAAGTTGCCATCAACGCGCATTGCGCCATCGCGGTGGTAGCTGTGAACAGGGCAACGAGGTGCGTTCACTGGGATTTGATGATGGTTCACACCTAGACGGTAACGCTGAGCATCGCCGTAAGCGAACAGACGACCTTGTAGCATCTTATCTGGTGAGAAGCCGATACCAGGTACGACTGCTGCTGGGTTGAACGCTGATTGCTCAACTTCTGCGTAGAAGTTTTCTGGGTTACGGTTCAGTTCGAACTCACCAACAGGGATCAGTGGGTAGTCTTTTTGAGACCATACACGTGTTAGGTCGAATGGGTTGAAGTTGACTTCATCTGCTTCTAACTCAGGCATGATCTGTACGTACATCTTCCATTTAGGGAAGTCTTGACGCTCAATCGCTTCGTAAAGGTCACGGTGATGGCTTTCGCGGTCTTTACCTACGATTGCTTCTGCTTCTTGGTCAGTTAGGTTTTTGATGCCTTGCTGAGTTTTGAAGTGGAATTTCACCCAGTAACGCTCGTTTTCTGCGTTGATGAAGCTGAATGTGTGGCTACCAAAACCATGCATATGACGGTAAGAAGCTGGGATACCACGGTCACTCATTACGATAGTCACTTGGTGGAATGCTTCTGGTAGTGATGTCCAGAAATCCCAGTTGTTGGTAGAGCTACGCATGTTAGTGCGAGGGTCGCGTTTTACTGCGTGGTTTAGGTCTGGGAATTTTAGTGGGTCACGTAGGAAGAATACTGGTGTGTTGTTACCAACCAAGTCCCAGTTACCTTCTTCAGTGTAGAATTTTAGTGCGAAACCACGGATGTCGCGTTCTGCGTCTGCTGCACCGCGCTCACCAGCTACAGTAGTGAAGCGAGCGAATAGTTCTGTTTTTTTGCCGATGTCAGAGAAGATTTTAGCGCGAGTGTATTTTGTGATGTCGTGCGTTACTGTGAACGTACCGTAAGCACCAGAACCTTTTGCGTGCATACGTCGCTCAGGGATAACTTCACGATCGAAATGCGCGAGTTTTTCAAGGAACCAAACGTCTTGTAGTAGTTGAGGGCCGCGAGGGCCAGCAGTCATAACATTTTGGTTATGGGCAACAGGGCAGCCAGCTGCTGTGGTCAGTTTCTTGCTCATTCGAGTTTCCTTGCAATAGTGATATTAAATCTGAATTTTCAGTGATTGCTGAAATTTATGTGAGGAGAATAGCGCTATACAAGGGAACAAAAAAACAGTTATTAACAATCAATGTGATAGGTATCACCTATCTTTTAACGTATTGTTAAATATCAACTTTTACTTAATTAATGACATTTGTCGTGTGGATTAATTTGCCATTTCAAGTATCCATTTTTGGAATGGATTGGTGGGTGAATTATGGAAATGATTTCTGCCTCGTTTTGTCGAAATAAACGTAGGCAGAAATCTACCAAGTCAGAGATTACCCATACTTAACTTCAAGCGCTTCGGCCTTAACGAAACTTGGATGTGATGCGAGTTGAGCGCCGTAGCGTTGAATGTTTGGAAAGCGTTCGATAACACCAAATTTATTTAACACATCGACAACAAAGGACATCATAAAGTCTGCGCCAGTGAGACGATCTTCAACAAGGTAAAGCTTGCCCTCTAAGCACTCCTCAACGTAACCCATTACTTTCATGGTTTCGGCATCTGCATAGTCAGCAAGAAAGTTGGTTGGTGCACCGTCTTTAGCGACAAACATTTTTAGTAATAGTGGCACCATTGCCGAGCTTTCTGCAAAGTGCATCCACTGAATGTACTGGGTGTATGCTTTTGTGCCTCGTTGTGGTGCAAAACGACCATCGCCGTATTTGTCTATTAGGTATTCAGTGATCGCACCGGATTCTATTACGACCTCATCATCATCCTCTAAAACAGGTGACTTACCTAAAGGATGGATACTCTTTAGCTCTGGTGGGGCCAAAAAGCTGACATTATCGCGTAGGTAAGGGACCACTTCATAGTCGACGCCGAGCTCTTCCAGTAGCCATATGATTCGCTTTGAACGAGATTGGTTTAAATGGTGTAACTTGATCATTGAAAATTCCTTTTATTTACAGTGGTTGATTCGTTTGGATAACCAACTTGCCAAAATTTTTGCCCTCCAGAAGACCAATGAAAGCTTCCGGCGCATTTTCTAATCCCTGAACCAAGTGTTCACGGTAGTGAATTTTTCCCTCTGCGAGCCACTGGCTCACGTCTTTAACAAAGTTGGTGTAGCTGTGCTCATAGTGATCGAAAATGATGAAGCCTTGCATCTTAATGCGTTTGACTAAAATGTTTCCCATCAGCATCGACATACGATCTGGGCCGTCAGGTAGGGACGTGGCATTGTATTGAGAGATCAAGCCACATAGCGGTACACGAGCGCCGACATTAAGAAGAGGTAGTACCGCATCAAAGACTTTTCCGCCTACGTTTTCAAAGTAGATATCGATGCCTTTGTCACATATTGCTGCGAGCTGCTCTGCAAAGTCTTCTGCGGTGTGATCAAGACAATCATCGAACCCTAGGGTCTCTTTTGCGTACTGACACTTCTCTGCGCCACCTGCAACACCAATCACTCGGCAACCTTTGAGTTTACCGATCTGACCCACCATAGAGCCAACCGCGCCTGTTGCCGCTGCGACAACGAGCGTATCACCGGCCTTAGGTTGTCCGATTTCTAGTAGACCCACATAAGCAGTAAAGCCGGGCATGCCTAAAACACCTAACGCGTAAGACGGGTGAGTTGGCTCGCTGCCTAACTTGAACAAACCATCACCATTAGATAGAGCGAAATCTTGCCAGCCTGTATAAGCGACCACCCATTCCCCCTCTTTATAATCAGGATGGCGAGAAGCGGTGACCTGACACACCGTGCCCCCAACCATTACGTCGTTAATTTCAACGGGATCAGCGTAAGATTTCGCGTCACTCATACGTCCACGCATGTATGGATCTAGTGATAGATACACGCTGCGTAAAAGCACTTCGCCCTCGTTTGGTGTAGGGATAGCCGTTTGCTCTAATCGAAAATTGCTTTGAACTGGAGAACCCACAGGGCGATTAGCGAGAACGATTTGACGGTTATGTGTTGAAGTCATGTTGTGTCCTTATTGATTATTAGACCAGTCGTCTAGTTGTGGTTCCTAAAAAATCCGCCGTACTTTTTATGAAAAGATTAAGGCGGATTAAGTGTAGCTGTTTAGTGAGAGGCGTCTTTGCTTCGTTGGATTGCCTTCAGTTCATGATCAGAATGTTTTCTAAGCATGCTCTGAGTGCTTTCAAAGCTTCGCATTAAACCAGAGCGATCTTGATAGAGCTTATTGAGTAAACTTGCACCGATCCATTGATGGTAGACTAAGTGGGCCGTTTGCTCGGCTGAGGTAACTTGAATCGATCCATCGTCGATGCCCATTTGAATACAATCTTCAATGGCTTTCACAACCTGACTCGCGCCGTTGGCGAGCTTGATTCGCATCGCATCAGACAGATCGGATACTTCAGCACTCAGCTTGACGACTAGGCACTTATTGGCGTTGCATTGACCGTTCTCGACCTCCATCCAACGTTCAAAGTAACTGAGGATGCGATCACAACCAGAGCCATCACTTTCTGAAAAATGAGCCTTGATTATCTTAAGGTAACGCGTGAAGTAGTCTTCAATTAAAGCCTCACCAAATTGTTCTTTTGACTTAAAGTAGTGATAGAAAGATCCCTTGGGTACATCCGCTACTTTGAGCAATTCGGATAACCCTACGCTAGTAAAGCCTTTGGCGACGACCAATTGGTAGCCGACATCTAAGATGTGTTGACGAGTATCGTTCGTTTTTGCGTTCATGAATCTACCATAAACAAAATTAGACCAGTCGTCTAGTGTTTCCGGGCCGTTATTTGATCAACTCGTATTCAATCACATAGAGCTCATCGATATTCGGGTAAATTTCACGAATAAGTTCTTTTAGTTTTGGTAGTTCAATGGCTTCTTGCTCGGCGTGAAACTCATTGATGTCATCAAATTTGAGCGGAGCGACTGATAAGATTTTGATGTTACAAACTTTGCGGTCTGTCTCTAAAGTAAACACTTCCACTTCGGTATTGGGTACATAGTGGCTTTCTGATTCGTCACGGATAGTGATGGTCTTTTTGCCCGCAGTGATAAGTGGGGTTAGGAATTCAAAAAAAGTAATTTTCGTTGGATGAGATGACATGATGGATGCTCTTAATTGGGGGATAAGAGCGCATTATACGGTTCAGCTTGCCCCGTTCATAACGAAATTGCATGGAAAAATGCTGATCGAGCTTTAGATAAAAATCCCTCTCGACTGAGAGGGATTGGCAGCATGCAAAGGTGTATATTAAGCTTCTACGCCCATTTCTTGGAATAGACGGCGGCAAGCACGACCATCACTATGGAATAAGTGGCAGCGGTGAGCTGGAATGCCGATTTCTAGTTTGTCGCCAGTATCAACATCTAATGTGTCTGGTTGACGGAAAATCACGTCAGCGTCAGCGCCTTCTAGGTTCAAGTAAACTTGTGTTTCGTTACCAAGTTTCTCAACAATCATCACTTCACCGTGGATAGTCGCATCGGATTCTGATGCAGAAAGCAGGTGCTCAGGGCGAATACCTAGAGACATACGGTCACCGCGGTTAACGGTCGTTCCGTCTACTGGGATCCAGAAAGAAGTGCCGTTAGATAGTTGAACTTTTACGCGTTCTGCTTCGACTTCATCAATGAACACACTCATGAAGTTCATTTTTGGAGAACCAATGAAGCCTGCAACGAAACGGTTTTGTGGGTAGTGGTAAAGTTCAAGTGGTTTTCCGACTTGTGACACGTAACCACCATCGAGTACGACGATTTTATCTGCCATCGTCATCGCTTCTACCTGATCGTGTGTTACGTAAATCATGGTACAACCGAGTTGACGTTGCAGCTTAGTGATCTGAGCGCGCATGTTTACACGTAAAGCCGCATCAAGGTTTGATAATGGCTCATCCAGTAGGAAAACATTCGGCTGTGAAACAAGAGTACGACCGATCGCAACACGTTGACGTTGACCACCTGATAATGCTTTTGGTTGGCGATCTAATAGGTGTCCCAACTGAAGAATTTCAGCAGCGTGCTCTACACGCTTGTCGATTTCAGCTTTGTCTGCTTTAGCCAGTTTTAGACCAAATGACATGTTGTCGTATAAATTTAGGTGAGGGTAAAGCGCGTAAGACTGGAACACCATACCAACACCACGTTTGGATGGTTCAACGTCGTTCATGCGCTCGTCACCAATATACAAATCACCAGAAGTAATGTCTTCAAGACCGGCAATACAACGTAGAAGAGTAGATTTACCACAGCCTGATGGGCCAACGAAAACAACGAATTCACCTTCGTTAATTTCTAGATCTACGTTTTTAGAAATCAGTACGTCGCCATACGCTTTACAAACATTTTTTAACGTGACACTCGCCATGTAGCTCGTCCTCGATCAATTTTTATTTTTCACCGCTCATCATTATATGAATTTTATCGCGAGCAGTAACAGTAGGAATTGGTAAGTTATCGGTTGGTAAGAAAAACTGGGTAGTGCTCCAAATGTCCTGAATAGGAGCACTACCCATCATAGCCAAATACGAGTTTCTCTCCCCCACATTATTCGCATCGTCTCCCCCGTGAATCATTTACCACTAACAATACAAACAATGACATTCCACTCGTATGGCAATGTAAAACCAGCAAACTATGACCTATAGGGCAGGTACTGCTGGAAAAGGGTTCTTACCATCCACTCTTGGATGACTGCAGTTTCTAAGATTGTGTTCACTGCTACATCCTCCTAATCGAAATTATTGTGGGGGGAGTAGGTAGGGAGGAGTCCAAAAGGAGGAGGATTCACGCAGTTGGGCGGAAATCACATAATTGCGTGGCGTAAAGTTGAAATCGATCACAGCTCGTATCCATTTTGTGATTTGAGTCGCTAACCCTGGGAGATGAAGATCACGAAAATACGTCATAATTGCAAGGGCGTAGGGATTAGGAGGATGAGACATAGTGGATTATTACAGATGATATATGTCGAAATACGGCTGAACCTCAATGGACTAGCCCTACATCAAAAATATAAAAAGGATACGAACATGAAAAAATTAAGCGCTGTAGCACTGGGTACTCTGGTTGCTTTAGGTTCTTTTGGTGCAAATGCTGCTATCGAGGAAGGACAACTCACTATCTGGATCAACGGTGATAAAGGTTACAACGGCCTTGCAGAAGTTGGTAAGAAGTTTGAGGAAGACACGGGTATCAAAGTAACAGTTGCTCACCCAGATGGCCTACAAGACAAGTTCCCACAAACAGCGGCAACGGGTGATGGTCCTGATATCGTATTCTGGGCTCACGACCGTTTCGGTGGTTACGCAGAAGCGGGTCTTCTAGCAGAGATCAAACCATCTAAAGAAGTAAAAGATGGCATCGTTGATTTCGCATGGGACGCAGTGAGCTACAACGGCAAACTGATTGGCTACCCAGTTGCGGTTGAATCTCTATCTCTAATCTACAACAAAGACTTGGTTCCAAACCCACCAAAAACATGGGAAGAAGTTGCAGAGCTAGACGCAAAACTTAAGAAAGACGGCAAATCTGCAATTATGTGGAACCTAAAAGAACCGTACTTCACATGGCCACTAATGGCAGCTGATGGTGGCTACGCGTTTAAATACACAGGCAACGGCTACAATGTAGAAGATGCGGGTATCGCGAACGAGGGCGTGAAAGACGCAATGAACTTCGTGAAAGGTTTGGTTGATAAGGGTGTTATCTCAGCAGATATGGACTACTCAGTATCTGAGTCTGCATTTAACCAAGGCAACACGGCGATGACGATCAACGGCCCATGGTCTTGGGGCAACATCGAGAAGTCTGGTATCAACTACGGCGTGGCAACACTACCTAAATTCCAAGGTCAATCTTCTAAGCCATTCGTAGGCGTACTGACTGCGGGTATCAGCACAGCATCACCTAACAAAGATCTAGCAGTCGAGTTCATTGAGAACTACCTATTGACTAACGATGGTCTACGTATGGTTAACAATGACAAGCCACTAGGTGCGGTTGCGCTTAACTCGTTCCAAAAAGAGCTAGATGCGGATACTCGTATCGCTGCGACAATGGACAACGCAATGAACGGCGAAATCATGCCAAACATCCCACAAATGAACGCATTCTGGGGTGCAGCTAAGAACGCAATCATCAACGTTGTAGACGGTCGTCAAACTGTAGATGCAGCACTTGCTGACGCAGAAAAACAAATGACTAAATAATTCAGCAACACCTTTTAAGGAGGGGGCAACTCCTCCTTACTTTTCTATATTTATTCAATATTCGCTAGCAGGTTCCCTATGCAGTCAGTTCAAGGTACAAATGCTATGACAGCACCAGAAGCCAACCTTCCGAGCAGCAAAAAAGTGTTTATCAAATGGGCACTATTAGGCACAGTCGGCATTATCAATGGCTACGCTACTATCCTAATGTATTCTCGCGGTGAGATCGCTTTTGCGTTACTGACGCTTATTCTTACCGGTTTAGCTCTGTATATTTTCGGTAGTAAAAAGACTTACGCACATCGTTATATTTACCCAGGTATCGCCGGGATGATTCTGTTCATCCTTTTCCCATTGGCGTACACCATAGGATTAGCGTTTACCAACTACAGTGCAAAAAACCAATTATCGTTCGATCGTGCACAAACCGTACTGCTGGATAGAACCTATCAAAGTGGTGAAAGTTACCCGTTTACCTTGTACAAAACTGAACAAGGCCACCAAATTGTGGTGAAGAAAAACGGTGAGCTTCTTGCGACACCAAACTTCACACTTAACGGACTTTCAGCGACCGATTTCGATTTAACGCCAATCACTCAAGAGCCAACTGGTGAAAAAGAACCGATCAAAACGATCGTTAAAAACCGTAGTGCATTGAGTGGGGTCGATCTTCACCTACCAAACGGTGATGACATTCGTATGAGCGGTCTACGTAAGTTTGCAGCGGTTGTACCATTGTACACATTACAAGAAGACGGTGAGTCACTTTACAACAACCGTACGGAAGAACTGCTACGCCCTAATATGGAAGTCGGTTACTACCAACCAGTTGATGCAAATGGTCAATTTGTTGGTGACACCGTTTCACCTGGTTTTGTGGTTAGCATTGGTACTCACAACTTTGAACGTGTGTGGAAAGACGACGGCATCAAAGAACCATTTATTAGTATTTTCATCTGGACCATTGTGTTCTCAGCATTGACGGTACTGTTTACGTTGGTGATTGGCCTTGTATTGGCAAGTGTTGTGCAATGGGAAGCGCTGAAAGGACGTTCTGTCTACCGTTTATTGCTTATCTTACCTTATGCGGTACCAGCGTTTATTTCTATCTTGATTTTTAAAGGTCTATTTAACCAAAGCTTTGGTGAAATCAATATGTTGCTAGAAGGGCTGTTTGGTATAAGCCCGGCGTGGTTCTCTGACCCGTTCCTAGCGAAGACAATGATCCTGATTGTGAACACTTGGTTAGGCTTCCCTTACATGATGATTCTGTGTATGGGCTTGTTGAAGGCGATTCCAGAAGACTTATATGAAGCGTCTGCGATTGATGGTGCGAACTTTATTACCAACTTCACACGTATCACGCTACCAATGATGCTTAAGCCATTAACGCCACTATTGATTGCGAGCTTTGCTTTTAACTTCAACAACTTTGTATTGATTCAATTGTTGACAGGTGGTGGCCCGAACATGATCGGCACGTCAGAGCCTGCAGGTTACACAGACCTATTGGTTAGCTACACGTACCGTATCGCGTTTGAGGGTGCTGGTGGCCAAGACTTTGGTCTAGCAAGTGCAGTCGCAACACTGATCTTCCTGTTGGTTGGCGCGTTAGCTTTACTCAACCTACGTGTAACCAAAGTAGCTCAAGATTAAGGAGACATCATAATGGCAATGGTACAAGGCAAGTCATTAAAATATCGAGTTTGGGCTACGCATGCAGCAATGTGGGCATTCTTAGCTCTGATCATCTTCCCACTGCTGATGATCATCGCAATTTCATTCCGTGAGGGTAACTTCGCGACGGGTAGCTTGATTCCGGATAACCCAACATTGGATCACTGGAAATTGGCTCTGGGTATGTCTATTACGAATGCTGATGGTTCGGTGACACCACCGCCATTCCCAGTAATGACATGGCTATGGAACTCAGTAAAAGTAGGCGGTATTTCTGCAATTTTGATTGTGGCACTGTCAACAACATCTGCTTATGCGTTTGCTCGTATGAAGTTCAAAGGCAAGAACACCATCCTTAAAGCAATGATGATCTTCCAGATGTTCCCAGCAGTATTGGCACTGGTTGCACTTTACGCTCTGTTTGACAAGTTGGGTCAGTACATTCCGTTCTTAGGCTTGAATACCCACGGTGGTTTGATCTTCGCTTACTTGGGTGGTATTGCACTGCACGTTTGGACGATTAAGGGTTACTTCGAAAGTATCGACTCTTCTCTAGAAGAAGCGGCAGCGCTCGATGGTGCGACACCATGGCAAGCATTCCGTTTGGTATTGCTCCCACTGTCTGTGCCAATCCTGGCTGTAGTGTTTATTTTGTCATTTATCATGGTGATCGGTGAAGTTCCGGTAGCGTCACTGCTGCTATCTGATGTAAACTCGTATACGTTAGCAGTTGGTATGCAACAGTATCTTTACCCACAAAACTACCTATGGGGTGACTTTGCAGCGGCTGCGGTACTTTCAGCAGTACCAATTACAGCGGTATTCTTACTTGCTCAACGCTGGCTTGTTGGTGGTCTAACGGCTGGTGGTGTGAAAGGTTAATTCTTAATTGGTCATTAAGTCTTAACGTAAACTGAATAATAAGAAATAGGGCGACCAACAGGTCGCCCTTTTAAATAGCGTTGATATTACAATTTTGGTTTGGCCGCCGATCAGTAATATCCGCTTTTTGTTGGCGTTACGCATAGCTGGCTGTTAGCTTAGTTCCTTACGCTTTAATCACTAACAGTTTTTGTAACCATAACCTGAGTCTAGACTCAGGTTTTTTTATGTCTGTCTTTTAAACAGATATATGTTGTTATGTTTTAATTAGAGATTAGCGATTTTGTAATGGATTACACAGATGCTCAAAACTGCGTTGCGTAGCACATCACATAAATATCTTAAAAAGTAGGGGTATACGAAAGGGTAAGAGGGCGTAAGTTAAAACTCTCGGCTTGAGGGAGCACAGCCAACGTATTGCAGCAAGGTATAGAGGCTTTCTTGTTTCAGAGCGACCCGACGAAACAAGTTCGCGAACGTAGAATCACCACCAAAACAGGCTTGAATGTAGTGGTTAATTTCAGCTTCGTTATAACCCTCGACATACATGGTACGCACCCATTGGTATTCTACTGCTTTCAAGTTGGTTAATGTGCTCTCACTTAAAGTTGTGCTTTGTAATTTCAAGATCCTAACTCTATACAACGCCGAACAAGTCAGAGAATTTAAGCAGATCTTGGTGAAATATTTATGACAATAACGAAGCAAATGATGACAACAACCTTGAAAAACGTCGTAATCATGACATTGCTTCGCATTGTGACTTTGCATGATGGGGTGGGAGAGAGTAGAAACCGCAGAAACCGCAGAAACCGCAGTTGTCAGTTGCTAGTGGGGCGATTTCAAATATTTGACGTGAGCTTCCATTTCTTCGCCAATCTCTTTGCGCATGTTCATAAGGCGGATAGCCGATTGCTCTAACGCGTTATCTTCGTCTGATTTCGGAACCCACTTCGGCACATCTGTGGGTTTGCCATTCTCATCAACCGCAACCATGATAACAATGCAGTGCGTGGTCAGACGATTTTTTAGCACTTTGGGGTCGCTTGCTTGGACATCAATCGCAATGTGCATTGAAGTACGTCCGGTGTAGATGACTTTTGCACTGACTTCGACCAAATTACCGACATGAATGGGGGCCACAAAACGAATACCGCCTGCATACGCGGTGATGCAATATTTGCCACTCCACGCCGCACTGCAAGCATAAGCGGCTAAGTCTATCCACTTCATTACGGCGCCACCATGGACTTTTCCGCCGAAGTTCACATCCCCTGGTTCAGCAAGAAAGCGAAGCGTAATATCTCTTTGACCACTGCTCATCTGTCATTCCTTTTTGATTTATCGCACTTGTTAAATTTAATGTAACAGCATGCGCTTGGTTCGGGAATAGCAGGTGCAACAAATTGTTAACTTTGCTTTGTCTTAATATTTGAGGCTTAAGAGTTAAGACTTAAGGTGTTGCGGGCGGCAAATCTGCATTGGCAATAGGTGGTTTACGACGTAGTTTGATTTGCGAAAGGATAACCCCAGAGATCACCAACATGCCGCCGATGATATGGTAGGCATGAATCTTCTCCCCAAGCAGTGTAGAGGCGAGTGCCACGGACACAACAGGCATTAAGTTCATGAACATAGCGCTTGAGTCAGCCCCAATTAAATCGATCGCTTTTACCCACATGAGCGGGGCAAAAATGGATGCAGCAATGCCCGCGTAAGCAATCAGAGGTAGTGCGCTTTGGCTTGGTAGCAAGTGCTCGCTGCGAAGCCATAAAGGCATTAGCATGATCAGAGTGAATGCGCCTTGCATGTAAACCAGAGTCATGCTGTTGAACGGCATTTTCCAACGCTTAAGCAGCACACAGTAAACCGCGTAGCAAAGGGACGCTAAAATCATCAAGCTATCCCCTTGAGTCATGTCTTGATGAAAAAAGTAGCGAATATCGCCATGGCCAAGCATGAACGCGAGCCCCGACAATGAGAGTACCCCACCGACAATACTCAGCATGGAAATGGATTTGCCTAAAAGAGGCACACTTAAGAACACACTCATTAGTGGCACAAGGGAGGTGATCAGCGCCATATTGGAAGCGGATGTCGTTAAACCCGCGTAGTAACCAAGCGATTGGTTAAGAACCATGCCCAAAAGTGCGAGTACCGCTAATTTGGTCAGGTGAGGCTTTATGATATGACGTTGTCTGAGCACGGCTGGGAGACAAAATGGCGTTAAAATCACCATCGCTAGTAGCCATCGGTAAAAACTCATTGCGCTCGGTTCTATTGTGCTTGAGGCCATTTTATTCACAATGGCATTACCGCCCCAAATCATAACAGTGAAAAACGGAAGCAAGTAAACCATGAGAACCTCATCGCACAATAATTGATGGCGCTAGTCTGACAGGTCTTTATAATGGAAAGTATCTCTAGAAAGACATCGTAAGCGATAGGAAGACAATTTTGAGAAAGAGTACAAGGAATCTTCATCCATCATTATCAATTGATATAGCGCCATCCGATGTATTTATGAATTTCGAGGCTTTCCTTTCGAACACGGAAACACGAATTCATAGCCACCCTTGGGGGCAAGTCCAGTTGATAAGTGGCGGCATTTTAGAAATGGATGCTGAAGATACTCGCTTTTTAGCTCCGCCTCACCTTGCTATTTGGGTCCCTGCTGGAGTCCGGCACACAAGCTATAACCGAAAACCTTTGGAATATTGTTCTCTCAATATTGCCCCAGAATTAACCCCACATTTTCCAACAAAAACCAGCTTGATCAAGGTAACGCCAATTGTGTCGGCGATTGTGGAAGACTTTCGCCAGCGAAAAATCAACGTTGCGCAGAGTGATGAAGACAAGCGTATTGTTCAAGTTTTACTAGATCAGCTTGCGAAGCAAGAAGTCGAGCATCACTTTTTACCAACGACCAATAATAAGTACCTTGAACCCATTTTGAAAGCTGTTGAAGAGGCGCCGACAGATGATGTTAGCCTAGGAGAATGGGCAGAAAAAGTGCACACAACGGAGCGCACGTTGGCGCGCCACTGCCAGAGTGAATTAGGGATGAGCTTTACAGAATGGCGATTGAGAGTGCGCTATTTGCATTCAATGGAGCTGTTAAGAAAAGGGCAAACCGTGAAAGAAGTGGCGCTCACGTTAGGTTACAACCAAGCCAGTCCATTTATCGCTATGTTTAAGAAATACTCCGGTATTACACCGGAGCAATATAAGAATCGCTTGTTATAGTTGAGTTGGTTATCAACCTGAGCAGCTTCTGATTCAGAAGCTGCTGTCATTATATATTTAAACCCTTAAATTCCCTTTTTGTAGCGTGAATCCGCAGCGCACCCGCAATCAAGCTCTATGTCTAGCTCTAATTAATAACAAACTGGTTAACATTAAGCCGAAAATTGCTGCCATATGGGGTTCAGAAACTTCTACCTTTGAAACAGCCACGTTTGTGAATGTACCAACTTCAATAATGTTGTTTCTGTCATCGAAAATCACTTGATTGATGATAACGCTTTGCGAGTTTGCCGTTTGAAATCCGAGGTACAGAAGACCGTCACTGTTTTCAAAAACAATCGACATATCTTGGAAAGTATCTTCAATCGGTGACGTCAACCAAAGCTCTGATGTTAGACCACCAAAGCTTAATGCTGGTTCGTTAAAATCTGCTCTGATGTCAGACTCTGACCAGACTAAGCTCCCTAGAGGGGCAACATCAATAGACACATCGGCAGAGAAAACATCGTAGCTGTACCAAGGGCCATCAACTAAGCCTGTGGGAAGGTTTGGATGTGCGCCAAACAACTCGAGCTGTAAATCATCAGAATCAACCATGATGCTAAATGAGCCAGTAAAAGAGTTGTTCACATCAGGTGTAATATCGCCAGATATTTCATAAATCATTCCTGCATCAGCCTTGAATGTGACACTGGCAGAAACAACCAAAAACAGTATTAAGCCCTTAATATTCATATTCTTCATGACGTCCTGTTCGCAATAGTTTTCTGCTTTAAGGCAATTATCACGCCATAATAAATTTCCTTATATAACAATCTGTTAGGAGTTGTCCATGAGCTGGTTGTAAATTTTTCTGACAGTCGGGCTCGAAGTTTACTGTCAATTTAGCTAAAGCAAGATGGGCAATAAATGCCGAGTTGAGTTCTCATCTAATTGATTTCTGTAGGCTGACGGGCGGTGACTTATCATATCGAATGACGCTTCATCGCTTAAATCCGTTTTCAGAAGACTTACGTTAGCGGATGGTGGTGCAAAAGTGAGTTTAATTTGAGTGTACGTAAATGGCACAGTGAAGCCATTCCGCTATCACGCATCTTTGTTAAGAATTTTTACGGTCGGTACATTGAAGCTTGAAAGTGCCCCATAATGAGCTAGCAATAGTTGAGCACAAAACCCTATACATTGCCTTTTGAGTTACTTTTTGTCATGGTATTGGTGATTCTTTCCTCTTAAGCATTTATAGCTTTTTACCAATCCAAATCATGCACTTAACCTCACCCTTACAGGAGTCAATGCAATGTATCATTATACCGACTTAAATGGTTTTCTATCTATAATACAAAATAATTCGCTTTGGCTTACGGACGCGAGAGCTATGAATGATTCACTAGAAATAAGTTGGTTTGGAAAGTTGTTCGCTAAAGGGTTAGAACGCTCTATTGAAGGTTTACATCTATCTCTATCTCAAAAAGAGATTTTAGACGATTTCATCAACTCTTCTTTAAATTCAAACCTAACCCCCCACATATGTTGTTTCTCCAAAGAGGGAGACTTACTTAGTCAATGGCGTGCCTATGCTGATGACGGCTTTGGAGTCTCGATATTCTTCGATGAGTCAGCATTCAATAAAGTCTCCCTGAGTCAGTTGCCAGAGAGGTTGGTCGATTCTACTTTCTATTCAGATATAATTTATAGCCAAGAAGAACAGGAAGTTGCGTCCAAAAATTTGGTAGATAGAACTGTAAATGCAATTAACAAAATATCAGGCAATACCAGGAATGATGCATATAAAACTCTACCCATAAGAGAGTTTTGGGATATCAAGGCTAACATTGAGCTTCAGTCCTACTTTAGTAAAAACCCCGCATTTTCAGAAGAAAAAGAGCTAAGGTTCATAAAACTAGTAGAATTGGATAAATTAAAATACAAAGAAAAATTAAGATTCCGTGTAACAGGAGGCACTATTGCATCATACTTTGAGCTTGAATTTTCAAAACCTTCGATTAAGAGGGTCATTCTAGGCCCAAAATGCAAAGCAGATGGCAATACTATACGATTGTTTTTGGATGCTAATGGCTTTGAACATGTCGAAGTTTTGAAGTCAAAAGCTAGTTACCGATAGCTTTCATATGAAGTATGGCAAGGCTTAAAAGAGGTAGACACCTTTCAAGCCATTAAAATTCTGACCTGCGGTGTATGCGTTGTCGATACGAAATATAATCCGTAATTCCCTAATTTAGAAAAACCAATAACACGTTTATGTCCAATTCTGAGTTAGCGCGTTCTGCGCTAACTCAACAGTGCCAAATCACATCAATGGTGACTGACTACTTACTTAAATCATACGCGCTTGGCTAGCAAGAAATCCAACCCACCCACAACCGCTGCTACTTGAGCATCATTGCACTCTTCGTCCGTCACTTTAGGGCTGTCTGGGTAAACTTCCGTCGTGGTGCCGTAAATACAGTTGGTGACACCGCCACACAAACCTAGCTTCACCATCGGATAGTTGATCACACCAAATTGAACCACAGGAGAGCCGATGATTTCGCCTTTATCATCAGCAGGGGCGATGTGCGTAACTTTAGCTACGGATTCAATAATGGCTTTCTGAAACTCTGGTTGAGGGTTTTCTGTGTCACCTACCGTGTAGAAACCATCTGGGATCATACCCTCAATGTACTCCATGCCATCACGGGCAGCTAGCGCTGGTCGGAATTCGGTTTCGTCAGAATCCGTCGTTTCATGGAGGTCAATGTGCATTAACACATCACCTAATGTTGCCACTAATTTGATGAGGTTCGCCGATTCTTCTGCTGGGCTGTCTGCATAGAAAGAGCGGTTTGGATCAATCGCATTTGGGTTCCAGCGGTTAATCACTTCGTAACCCCAAGGGCTGACACAAGGAGCAACGATGATGTTGAAGTGCTCTGCGTAACGTTCTGCTTGTGTATCTACAAACTTAAGTGCGCCGTGTACACCACTTGTCTCGTAGCCGTGTACGCCACCAGTCACCAAAACGATTGGTTTGTCAGCATCCCAGTTGCGTGTTTTGATGCAAAACAGAGGGAAGCGAGATTCGTCGTAAGAAAGGGCCCCGTATTGCTCCACATCGAAACGATCACGAAGCGCGTCAATCTTAGAGACCACTTCTTGTTGGTAGCTTCGTTTTACGTCTCGTTGCTCAAGCCATGCTCTGCGTTCTGCATCACCCCAAGGTTCGCCTTGGGTGCCGATTGGGTAAGTGTATCCGCTTTTCATCTATACTTTTTCTTTTGTGTGCTTGAAAGGTAAGACAAGACTAGACTTGTCTTATGTTCACAGCAATAGAAAACACAATTTGTGACCTTATTCTTCGCAGAATCATCACTTTGCTGAGTGAGTTAATGATGTTACATATTGTTACTTATTCAATTCCAAACAAGAGAAAATAAAATGGCTGGAGCAAGTTTACTCACACTGTTGGATGATATTGCCGCTGTATTGGATGATGTCGCGTTAATGTCGAAAGTGGCGGCAAAAAAAACAGCCGGGGTTTTGGGCGATGATCTCGCACTAAATGCACAACAGGTATCCGGTGTTGCTGCTGAACGCGAAATTCCAGTGGTATGGGCGGTCGCGAAAGGCTCATTTAAAAATAAGCTGATACTGGTGCCAGCTGCGTTGCTTATTAGTGCGTTTATTCCGTGGCTGATCATGCCATTACTCTTAATTGGTGGTTTGTTTCTTTGTTTTGAAGGTGCAGAGAAGATTTTAGAAAAACTCTTTCCTCATGCTCATCAGCATGAAGATAAAGCGGAGGAGTCCTCTGATACGGGTGAATCCGTGGAAGAGTACGAGAAAAGAAAAGTGGCGGGGGCGATTCGTACGGACTTTATTTTGTCTGCTGAAATCATCGTGATTGCGCTAGGTACGGTAACTGGGACAAGTATCGTGACGCAAATCCTCGTGGTAAGCCTAATTGCGGTCTTGATGACTATTGGTGTGTACGGTCTAGTGGCTGGCATCGTTAAGCTTGATGATTTGGGCTTCTACCTAGAACGCACTTCTAACGGCGAGGGTTTTAAGGCCAAACTCGGTGGTGCTTTAGTGGCGTTCGCGCCAAAATTGATGAAGATGCTTGCGATTGTTGGTACGGCGGCGATGTTCTTGGTTGGCGGTGGTATTGTTGTTCATAACGTACCTGCGATCCATCACTTGATTGAACCTATCATCATGGATTTTCGCGGTCATACTATCGCAACGGCCATTGTGCCAACACTGCTTAACGGTTTGATTGGTGTGTTAGCGGGGTTAGCGGTTGTCGCAGTTTGGACAGTGGTTGAGAAAGTTCGAGGTAAATAACGTTCGTGAGCAATAAGGTCCGAGGTCAATCAGGCCTAAGGTTAATAAGCTCCAAGACAAATAAGCGCTAAATAGAGTACATAGCAGCAAAAAGAAAAAGGTCATGCTTTTCCATATTGAATAAGGCGGCATGACCTTTTTTATTTAATGGGGGTGATTACTTCACTTCCCACTCAATATTTTCGTTTGCACGAATTGGCACCACGATGTCGCTACCAAATGGCATGGTTTCTGGTACCGCCCATGCTGATTTCTCTAGTGTAACGGTATCGGTATTACGAGGCATACCGTAGAAATCCGGGCCATTCAAACTCGCGAACGCTTCTAGGTTTTCCAGCTTACCCTCTTTATCAAATACTTCTGCGTAAAGCTCTAGCGCTGCGTGTGCTGTGTATGAACCCGCACAGCCACAAGCGGACTCTTTTGCGCCTTTTGCGTGTGGTGCTGAATCTGTACCTAGGAAAAACTTTTTGCTGCCGCTGGTTGCTGCTTCGATAAGCGCTTGTTGGTGGGTATTGCGCTTAAGAATTGGTAGGCAGTAGAAGTGAGGTTTAATGCCGCCCACAAGCATGTGGTTACGGTTAAAAAGCAGGTGGTGAGCGGTAATGGTTGCAGCAACGTTATCTGAAGCGTTGTTGACGAAGTTTGCTGCGTCAGCTGTGGTGATGTGTTCAAGAACGATCTTTAGGTTAGGGAAGTCGTTGACGATAGGAGCAAGAACCGTGTCTAGGAATTCTTTTTCACGGTCGAAAATATCAACGTGGTTATGAGTCACTTCACCATGAACCAAAAGCAGCATGCCCACTTCTTCCATCGCTTCAAAAACGTGGTAGATGTTCTTTGCATCGGTTACGCCAGAATCAGAGTTGGTGGTTGCGCCTGCTGGGTAAAGCTTTGCTGCGACAATTTTGCCTGTTGCTTTGGCTTTGCGGATTTCATCTGGTGTGGTGTTGTCTGTCAGGTATAGCGCCATAAGAGGTTCGAATTGCTCGCCGTGTTGCTCAGCAAGGATTCGGTCACGGTAGGCTAGCGCCATTTCAGTATTGGTCACAGGTGGGATGGTGTTTGGCATGATCAGCGCACGGCCGTTGTAACGGCTAATATCGCGAACGGTATCTTTTAATACCTCACCATCGCGTAAGTGAACGTGCCAATCGTCAGGACGAGTAATAGTCAGTGTTGTCATTAATTGCTCCCACCATTTAAAAGTTATGTTTGGAGCCTAAAACGCTGCATTTACCTCAAGAGCAAACGCTTGCGCTTAGGCGACAGGATGATAGTGGAATTACTCTTCCATTGCATCCCATTTTTCACATTTCTTAAAGGTGAGAGCCGAACTGGTTATTTCATCGTCAACCAAAGCGCATGAATGGTGCCCGGAAGGAAGAAGAAAAACGTCAGGATCAGGTTGATGAAGAAGTCTTTCTCTAGCCCTTTTTCCATGTAAACCGCCACTGGTGGAAGGAAGATACAAAGTAGAATTAGGATCAGTTTATTAGTATCCATGAATTATGCTCCGGATAGGTGGAATTAACGTCAAAAAACCGACGCATTATGTGTCTAATATCACATTTTGGCAATGGTTGTTTGGTCAGAATGATGCAAGTTTTAAAAGGATTTCAGTCTTAAATGATGAAGCTCATCTTATCTTAGGTGTTGTTTCTCTTGTGCTGCCGTTGCCTCTTCCTTGTGCTACGTAGAATCTAGCAAAAATAACGTTTTATGTTTACTTGGGCAAGGGTGAAGATAAGGATATGATAGTAGGAAAATTAAAATACACCAGCAGGTAGAAGCTATGTCACATTCCGTTTTATCTCAGATTAATGTTTTCCCCGTAAAATCCGTTGGCGGTGTGGCATTGTCTTCAGCGTGGGTAGAAAAACAAGGTTTGAGTTTTGATCGTCGTTTTATGATTGCGACCTCAGATGGCTCAATGGTGACAGCTCGAAAATTTCCGCAAATGGTGACAATAAAGTCAGCATTGTTGCCTGATGGTGTGGTGTTTACCAGCCTTGGTGAAGCGCCTTTAAAGATCCGCTATCAAGATTTCAAAATGCAGGAAGCACCGGCAACGGTTTGGAAAGACCGTTTTACGGCATACACGACAACCGACGAAGCGGATGATTGGTTTAGTAAAGTCGTGGGTCTGCGAGTCGAGTTGCTTTTTACCGGCGAGCAATCCAATCGTATCAGAGAGAAATTGGGTCACAATGTGAGCTTTGCCGATGGTTACCCAGTGCTTGTGATCAGCGAAGCGTCGCTTGAAGAGTTGAATCGCAGAAGCTCAGAACAGCACTCAATGGATCAGTTTCGCACCAACCTTGTCGTTGCAGACACGAAACCGTTTGAAGAAGATTCATGGAAACGCATTCGCATTGGCGAAGTTGAATTTGAATCAGTCAAACCTTGCGAACGATGCATTCTAACGACCGTGAACACTCAACGCGGCACATTCCGTGAAAGCAAAGAGCCGCTAAGAACATTGCAAGAATTCCGTGCGAATGAGCGTGGTGGTGTGTTTTTTGGACAAAATCTGGTTGCACGCAATGAAGGCATTATCCGCCAAGGGGATAAAGTTGAGGTTTTAGAATATAAAGAGCCAGAGTTTTATCCAGATAATTCCCCTAATCGGATGACGCTAACCTGCGTTGAGCGAGAAGAGATTGCGCGCGACTTTGTGACATTCTGGTTAGAGCCAAGCAAAGGCTGTTTGCCAACGTACTTACCAGGTCAACATCTACCCATTGACGTGGAAGTGGATGGTAAGAAAGTAGGGCGTCGTTACACGCTGTCATCTAGCCCATCTCGCTTAGGTCGTTATGCCATTTCCGTTAAGCGCGTTTCTGGTGGACGCGTGTCCAATGCACTGCTTGATAACCTGCAAGTGGGGGATGTGCTTGAAGCGGAAACACCGGATGGTCAATTTCATCTTAGAGAGCATCAAGCTCAGCCATTACTGCTGCTTTCTGCAGGCAGCGGTGTAACGCCAATGCTGTCTATGGTTCGCTATCTAGCAGATCATAACCAACTCGATGATGTGGTGTTTTACCATCAGTGCAGCAGCGAGATTGATATCCCATGTAAAGATGAGCTCGATGAACTAAAACGCCAACACCCAGGACTGGATGTCAAGATTTGCCTAACCCAGCCAGCGATTGATTGGTTTGGTTTGAAAGGACGCATCAGTTTATCTCATATCAAACAGATTAAAGATGTTGAACAGCGTCAAGTGTTCGTCTGTGGTCCTGATGGTTTTATGCAAAAAGCGAAAAATCTATTGCTTAAGAAAGGGCTGCCGGAAGAACACTATCACCAAGAAGCGTTTGGTGTCGCTGCTGCAACGACGAAGCCAGAAAAGAGTGTAGAAATCGAGTTCAACGGATTTAAGCTCATCGGTAATAACCAACAAACGTTGTTAGAACAGGTTGAAAATGCAGGGCAGAGTATTGCCAATAGCTGCCGTGCGGGCTTGTGCGGAGCGTGTAAGGTTCAATTGGAGTCAGGGCAGGTTGACCACCCAGAGGTTCCTGCAATTACAGAAGAAGAGCGCAGTATGGGCAAGGTGTTGGCGTGTTGCGCTATTCCACAAACAGACGTGACGCTGACAGATTAATACTGTCTATTAAGCTATTTTCCCTTAACGAAGCAAACAAAACGCCGCTAACTGAACTTAGCGGCGTTTTTTTATTTACTTTAGAGCGACTTAAAAAGCGAGTCTCTCATGAGCACCATCGATGCTAATCGTAGATTGTTGGAATCGGTTGACGCTTGTGTTGAGTCGCTTTGTAGATTGCAACGAGACGATCACTGACTTCTTGGGATACTGGCTTACCCTCAAGGAAATCATCGATTTGTTCGTAAGTAAGGCTCAAAGCATCTTCGTCTGCTTTTTGCGGAGCCAGCTCTTCTAGGTCCGCCGTTGGGACTTTCTTCACGAGTAATTCTGGTGCGCCTAGTGTTGCCGCAACTTCACGCACTTGACGTTTGTTCAGGCCAAATAGCGGCGCCATATCACATGCACCATCACCAAATTTGGTGTAGAAGCCCGTAATGTTCTCTGCAGAATGATCCGTACCAATCACTAAGCCGCCTACATAACCAGCGATTTCATATTGTGCAATCATACGAGCGCGTGCTTTTACGTTACCTTTTACAAAATCAATTTTTGCCGCGTCAGTTGGTAGAAGACCTGTACCCTCCAATGCAACGTGCGACGCCGCATGAAGCCCGTCCACACCGTCTTTAATATTCACAGACACGGAGTGGGTCGGTTGAATAAAAGAAAGGGCAAGTTGCGCTTCATCTTCATCTTTTTGCTCACCATACGGCAGGCGAACCGCGATAAATTGATAGCTATTGTTGCCCGATTCTTCGTTGAGTTGGTTGACAGCGAGCTGAGCTAAACGGCCACACGTCGTCGAGTCCACACCGCCGCTAATACCCAGCACAAGGGATTTGCATCCAGAGTCTTGCAGCTTACGTTTAATGAAAGCGATGCGGCGTTCAATTTCGAAATGCGCATCAATCGATGGGAGTACTCGCATTTCATCGCGGATGGATTGTTCCATTTAAGGTTCCTTTTCCTGCAAATAGATTTGACACAAAACGAGGGTGACGTGATTCATCCATATGAAGACGTCTATGATATGACTGGTGATAAACTACTCAGTTGATGTTCATAAATGTCGCTTTAGTGTCAAAAAGCTTTAAAGATTAGTAGTATCATACCGAATTCATCGGATTAGAAAACTCCTTCAACCAGGTAATTACCGGATATGAAAAAAATCGCCGTTTTTGGTAGTGCATTTAACCCACCTAGTTTAGGTCACAAGAGTGTGATCGAATCACTAAGTCACTTTGATCTTGTGCTTCTAGAACCAAGCATTGCACACGCTTGGGGAAAAAATATGCTGGATTACCCAATACGGTGCAAATTGGTCGATGCCTTTATCACGGATCTCGGGCTTTCTAATGTCCAACGCTCAGAGCAAGAGCAAGCTTTATACCAACCTGAACAAAGTGTGACGACTTTTGCGTTATTAGAAAAAATTCAAGAAATTTACCCCCAAGCCGATATAACGTTTGTTATTGGTCCGGATAATTTCTTTAATTTTGCTAAATTTTATAAGGCACAAGAGATTACTCAGCGATGGACAGTAATGGCGTGCCCTGAAAGAGTGAAAGTGAGAAGCACGGACATTCGAGAAGCATTGGTGAAAGGCCAAGATATCAGTACTTTCACGACACCAAGCGTTAATGAAATATTGGTAAGCGAGGGTTTATACCAAGATTCATTTTCTGGTAACTAATTCTGGTAACTTAAGAGGTCAATTTTTAAATGGTCAGAGTAGCCGTATTTAGTACATGCGCATTGCTTGTTGCAACACAAGCAAGTTTTGCATGTAACTATTTATCTGATCGTTCGGTCGTTTTTGCGGATAACATCGTTCCTCTATGTGAAGATGTGATGGACAGCATCGGAGTGCTGAGCACGGAAACACTAAATTGGTACCAATCCGAAAAAACCTATGATGAGCCACCAGAAAATTATTGGGATGAGTGGGCGATCAAACAAGAAGATACGCCATTCTTAACGCAAAACCTTGAGAATAATTACTTCGGTTTAGGGGTTTGGATGCCGGAAGAGCTCAAAGACGAAGAGAACAAAATGAGCACAGAAGAGTGGCTGCGTAGCCATGGCCTGATGTTTAGTATTGGTCTTGGAGAGAAAAACGGCGATCAACCCAGAATGCGATTTGATTACCGATGGCATGACTACTACGACGCCGATTGGATGATGCAAATTGAAGTGCCGTTCTAATGAAGCGTCTTGTACCGAGTTGGGCATTCATCGCTCACGATCTGTCGTAAACTCCCGCGCGAAATCCTCACTAAGGGTTCGTATTTCCTCATTTAGATACTTAGGCGTCTGAAGATAAACATGTCAACCGGACGTCTTTTTGTTTTCCCGTTAACTTTTTACGGTGTTTGTTCCCTTTTCATGTTCTGTTTTTACCCACTTTTCCGAACACTAAAAGTCGATGTGTGACTGAAAACTGTCTGACAATCGGCGTTATACTGATTAACAGTAAACGAAAAATGACTTTAGTCACAATTTTGTGAGACAATTGTCGCTAAGAACGAAGAATAACCGTTAATGAGTCGGGAAATGAAAATAAATAAGCAAAGCTTGGAAGAGCAAGCGACAGAATACATCAGGGAAATGATCACTGACGGTCAGTTGGAACAAGGTACAAAAATAGTTGAAAGTACATTGTCGAAAGAGTTAGAACTTTCGCGAAGTACTGTTCGTATGGCTTTGAACTCATTATCACACGAGGGTCTCGTTGTTCAAAAACCTTATGTCGGTTGGCATGTTTTTACGCTCGATGATGAGGAGTTGTGGGAACTGTACAATATGAGGGTTGCAATTGAGAGCCAAGCCGCGGCAATGGCAGCAGAACGCGCAACGGAACAAGACAAAGAAGAGCTAATTGAACTTCTTAACGAATTTTGTCGTGTGTGTGATAACGGCGAAGACTCGTTAGCGATTTATAAGATGGATTTTGACTTCCACCAAAAAGTGGTCGAACTCAGTCACAGTCCACGATTTGCTAAGATATACGCTCAAATTGCCAATCAACTGAAAAGCTATATCGAGATGACTCATATCGAGTACGATTTGTCTCAAAGTGGTTTAAGCCACAAGCCGTTGGTTGATGCAATTTGTGCTGGTGATGCGGAAAAAGCTTGGAAAGAAGCGAAAGAGAATATTACCAGTTTTGCTGAACTTGCCGGAAAGAGTGTTAAATAAACTCGATTCCAACTCAACAATTCAAATAGAAAAGGCAGCCTCAAATGGCTGCCTTTTCTATTTGAATTTGACGCTCTGTGACGGAGTAACGTATGGAGAGCCGTAATGTGCGGTCTTATCCAGTGATAAGATTAGAGAGCATCTCCAAAGACTAAAAAGCACAGCTGCTCAAATTCTTCTTCATTTCCCGCGAATAGTCGCTCTACGATATCTTGCTGTTTTTTGCCCGATAACTTCATCTTTCTTGCTTCTCTTAAGGTGAGAACCAGACACAATTCACGAGAAATGCGCTCTTCACAGCCAGGCTGCCATTGATTAATAGAGTTGGTGAGAGGCGAGTTGTTTAGGCTTGGTCTTAGCGTTAATACCTCATGCTTCACAACCGCAAGTAAATCCAATTGGTATTGGTCACGTTTTTGTGTGATAGATAGCTTTTGGACCAGTGCTTTAAGCAAACTTGACGGCTTAAAGAACCCCGCTTGCTGGGGGAATTCGTCAGTCAGGCGGATTGAAAAGTCGCAACGATTCAATCTGGTATTAGGTAAAAAAGTGAGGGAACTCAAACAATCTTGCGGAATCCAAAAGTATTGACCTGGTTCAATGGCATACTCTTGCTTACCCAATTTGATGATCACGAGCCCTTCTACGACAGACAGTAAACTGTGCTTAAGCGCTTTTTTGCGCGCTGTGACATGCAGAAATGGGAAATGTGTATCGTGAAATTCAATTGCGTAGTTCATTATGATTACCGGAGTTTTTGGGCCGATAAGGTTACCGCTAAAGCTTTTGAATGCCAACCGGTTAACCGAGTTTTTTGCCAAGATTGTAATGCTACTGGTATGACCATGTTAAAAGTATGGTTTGAGTTGCTGCGAGTTGGCAAAACTATGCGTAAAATGTGCCAGCTTTTTAAAGAATGAATTGAAAGATGACAACCAATAACGATCCTTATATTGAAATTCGTCCATATAACGACGATGAAATTCCTGCTGCTTTGGATCGATTGATCCAAGATGATGAGTTCATTAGTGCAATTATAAACCATCGCTTTAATAACAAAGCGAGCTGGTTTAAAGCATTGATGGCCCCAGTGCTTCGGGTTTACTTGAAAGCAAAGTGGAGCAAATTGAACTCTGTTGAAGCGATTCAACTGGAGGTAAAGAAATACCTTCGAGATACGCTAAACTCGACGACAGACGGCGTCACATTTTCTGGTTTAGATAAGCTAGATAAGAATACTTCATATCTCTTTGTCTCCAATCACCGCGACATCGCGATGGATCCTGCTTTAGTGAATTTTGGTTTGCACCAAAGTGGACACAGAACGGTGCGAATTGCGATTGGCGATAACTTATTGAAAAAACCATGTGCAACAGAGCTTATGAAGCTCAACAAAAGCTTTATCGTTAAGCGCTCAGTAAAAGCGCCTCGTGAAATGATGAAAGCGCTAGGGCAATTGTCAGGCTACATTAAGCACTCGTTAGAGACGGGCAATTCTATTTGGATTGCACAGAAAGAGGGCCGAGCAAAAGATGGCAATGATTTTACCGATCCTGCTATTTTGAAAATGTTCCATGTAGAGGGACGTAAGCAAAAGGTCAGCTTTGGTGAGTACACGCGTTCATTAAAAATCGTACCGGTATCGATTTCATATCAAAATGATCCGTGTGACATTGCGAAAGCAAAAGAACTGTATGAAAAAGCAGAAAATGGTCGCTATGAAAAAGGTGAATTTGAGGATATCGAGAGCATCATTCAAGGCATTATCGGTTACAAAGGTAAAGTTCATGTCGCGTTTGGCGAGGTGATTGACCAAGAGTTTGAAACTCCAGACGCGTTAGCGAATGAAATCGACCGCCAAATTCATAATAACTACCGAGTATTCCCGATCAATCTGCTTGCGGCAGGACGAGAGGATGAAAGCATCACGGATTCTGTAAAGTCTCAACTAGCAGAGAAATTGCAGCAGCTGCCAACGGGTGCTCAAACTTATTTAGTTGCAAGTTATGCCAACCCGGTCAACAACCAAGAGGTTTAATTACCTATTATATTGGCAAACACATAATGTGAGGAATGCGGACGTTTCTGCCTCATTCCTCACCTAGTCTAGTCGTTATTTACGTGCTCATAGCTTACGCACTCATGGCTTAAGTATTCATAGCTTAAGCGCTCATTATTTATTCAGTAATAGGTTAGAGGCTTGTAAGGTCATTACTTAGACTGAATTATTTAGGCCTAATGACTTAGACCGAATTGCATAGAGCGAATTGCTTAGAGCGAATTAATCAAACCGAATTGATTAGACCGAATGAGCTTATGTGACACTCGCTGATATAGTAGGGCGGCGGCGCATCCGTTATAGTACTGCAACCGTTATGCTATCACTGCTATGGCGCAACCGCGCCCCCTAAGGTGAGTTGGCTTGGCCATTTGGAAATCCGGTTTCCCCCCAAAAAGATATTGCCTCGTACCGTCATTGTTTCAGGAAACGTTGTAATAGCAGATCCGCCAATGTAAAGGTTACCATCGACGACTAATCCCTCTGGTAGTTGAGTCAATGGCGTCCTAATGACGCTTAAGTCTCCTTTCACATTAAGCCTTGCTGGTAAACTCATGAGTGGGGTATTGGCTAAATTTAAGTACCCACCAAGTTTTACCCCTTTAGGCCAGCGTTCGACTTGGCTTCCTAACAGGTTAGCATAGCCTTTTATTTTTATACCGGGCCTGATGATTTTCAGCGCGCTGTTTTTGGCATCTAGGCTTCCTCCTACATCCAATCCTCTAGGGAGCTTAGTTATTGGAGATTGTGAGAGGTCTAAATTGCCTTTTACGACGAGGCCGTCTGGAAGCGAAGTGTAAGGCTTGTTGCGTAGGTCAAGATTGCCGTAGTTGTCGGTATGGTTCAGTTTTGTGTAGTAGTCTAGGTCATGAGCCATCGACGTACCGGACAAAGCCACAAAGCTAAGTAGTAAAGGGGATAAATTACTTGGCAAAGTGAAAAAGCGAGGCAAAAAAGCGAAAAAGCGCATAATGAGAATTCTGGTGATTAGGAGTCAGAAAAAGCATAACGTAAAGTCTAATGAGCTTCTAGCATCAAGAATATGAGATGCTGCCAAGAACGTGAAATCCATCCCTGATAGTATGATTACCTTATAAAGGGGGGAGTTATGAACCTAAAATCGAGATCTTTCATCGTCGCGAGTATGGTAAGCGTACTGTTTTCAAGTGCTGCGATGGCTAAATCTTATAGCACGCCAGATGCCAAGGCCCTTATCGTGGCTGATAGCAAGTTAGGACAACGAGTTTGTTACTACGATGACAAAGCTTATACAACTGGGGCGATATTAAATGTTGAGGGCGTATTGCTGCTGTGTACCAATGAGAATGAGTTTGAAACCAATGGGGCATTGAAGTGGGTGGTGTTTCAACAAGACAAGAGTTAGACAGGTCGACAAACGATCAAAAAAGCGAGCTGATTGCTCGCTTTTACGTCTCTATCGATTAAATATCGATGATTAACGCATTAGAGAGCGAGTTTTTAGTTCGAAGATTAGCTTTTCTGCACTTACTTCAAATTTAAAGCGTGCTTTTAGTTCTTTAGACTCTTCAGTTAGGGCAGATACATTGTATTCAACGTTTGCACATACTGTTTTTGCTAATTCAACGTATTTTGCTAATTCTGCTTCTAGTGTGGCTTTAGAGTCTGCGAAAATCGTTACTTCAGCAACGTCGTCGCCTTCTTTGATGATAAAGCCCATTTCACCAGCACAACCGCAAGCTTCACAAACTTGGTTCTGTTCTAATTCGATACTCATAACGAATCCTCTTGTAAATACTGCGGGTATTCTATCAGGTATTTGATCTGTATCTACAAAAATGAATGATTTCGGACAAAAAAGAGCCGGTATGTTATGTTGTTAACGATAGGTTACGTACATCTTTTGCGTCAGTTGTAGAAAATTATTGTGATATCTGTCAATGTTTTGCTCCAATCGAGCGAGATCTCTATGAGATTTTCGTCAGGTGAGTTGAACTAGGAATCAATTTATAAGACTATTTCTCGATTGACCATTTTCACAAAGTTATCATTCTTGGCTTTAGGATAATTTTTATGAATGTTATCGGCATAAATTTATAATGGAATAGATTTTTTGCCGATTTTTGAGTCACATGTATTGATGGAAGTATCACTGTAAAGTGCACGTTACGGCGCGTTTTGTACAAGTGATTTGATACCTAATATAAATTTGGGTAACGACAGTACATAATATTGAGGATGAATTTCATTTTAAACTCATAAGATAATGGGTTAGATGGATTTAAGAAGAGAAGAGCTTAAAATATGCCAAAGCGTAGTAAAGAAGATACTGAAATCACGATCCAAAAGATTATGGATGCCGTTGTCGATCAACTTCTAAGACTTGGTTACGACAAAATGTCTTATACCACATTAAGCCAACAGACAGGGGTATCGCGTACGGGCATTAGCCACCATTTCCCGAAGAAAACAGATTTTACTGCTGCATTAGATGGTCGTATTTTCAAAATGTTCGTAGAGCATTTGGAATTTGATAATGGATTAGATGCATTCTCTGATAGTTGGATTAAAGCGCTTGAGAACCCTGAGTTCTTGGCGATTTTACGTTTGTTATTCCATCACATTGTGACGTCTGAAAGTGCTCATGAATTTGCCGCAAACGGTATAGACCGTCTTTACAAAGTCGTTGAAAGCCAGTTTGGGGAAAACAGTGCAAAAGAGTTAGAGTGGCTGATTGGACGCTCCTTGATTCAGATGAGCAAATAGTGCTCTATATTTATAGTATTACAAAGAAGCCCTGCTAACTATTTAGTTAGCAGGGCTTCTTTTGTTTGAGCGGGGTATAAGTTCTAAGTTAGTGCAGTGGCATTCTTACAAGACAAGACAAGACAAGACAAGACGTGAGTTAGTTTATCCAGCCTTAAAAAGGTACTAAGCCGCTGCGTGGACTTGTGGAAAGTTAAGAGTTGGATGTTTCGTGACAATCGAACGATAGCCATAAACGTGTTCAATGCGTTCAGGCGTTAGCGCATTCCATGGCGTGTCATCACAAACTAATTTTCCATTATGAAGCAACACAAGGCGGTCTGAGTACTGTGAAGCTAAATTTAGATCGTGTAATACAACAACAACGGCCGCATTGTGTTGTTTCGCTGCTTCGCGAGCGATCTTTAATGTGTTGTGCTGGTGGGCAAGATCCAAAGCCGACGTTGGTTCATCCAGCATGAGTATTTTCCTTTCTCCTGATTGATGAAGTTGGGTGAGCACTCGAGCAAGATGTAAGCGTTGCTTCTCACCCCCAGAAAGGGCTGGGTAAAGGCGATCTGCAAGGTGCAACACATCCGTCTGTCCCATATAGTGCAGAGCCAGTTGTGTTGTTTCTTTATTGGTGATTGAAAGCGGAATAGCACCTAACTCGACCACTTCTTTGGCTAAAAATGGAAACGTTAATGTGCTGTGTTGTGGCAACATCGCAATGTGTTTAGCACTTTCAGAAGGCACCCAGTCATTTTTTTGTTTACCGAAATACTCGATGTCATTCTGCGATGGTATCTCGCCACACAGAAGTTTGAGAAGCGTACTTTTCCCTGCACCATTTGGTCCCAATAAGGCAGTGACCTCACCAGCACGAATATCAATACTGATGTCATCGAGAACAATTCGATTGCCGTACTGCATAGAGATATTTTTGCCTGACAAAGCGGTGTGATTCATTATAGGATCTTTCCTTTTTGTTGGAACAATAGATAAATAAAGAATGGTGCACCAATCAATGCCGTAACAATACCGACTGGTAGCTCAGCAGGTGCAACTGCGACACGGGCAAACATATCTGCTGCAGTTAATAGCAGCGCTCCCATTAACGCCGAGATAGGCAGAAGCGTTCTGTGGTCTGGCCCTGAGATCATGCGGCCAAGGTGAGGGATAACAAGCCCAATAAACCCTATTGCACCACAAATACTGACCGTTACACCGACACCTACCGCAGAAAGCAAAATCAGCTGCCGCTTAAGTTTTTGTACTGGCACACCCAAGTGTCGGGCTTCTGATTCCCCTAATAAAAGCGCATTTAAGGCCATCGATTTTTTCTGAAACCAATAAAAAAGAACCAATAGTGTAACGGCTGCGAGGCCAATACCAGACCAATTAGCACCAGCTAATGATCCCATTGACCAAAGTGCTAAATCTCTTAGCATTTGGTCATCGGCCACAAAGTTCATAAAGCCGATGGCTGCCCCTGAGAGCGCACTGATCGCAACGCCAGCCAATAGCATGATGGTAACGGATGTGCCAAATTTATTGGTGCCTAACCAGTAAACTAAAATGGTGGTGATTGCGCCGCCAAGAAAGGCAAAAAATGGCAGAGCGGCTAAGTCAATTAGTTGTGGGTAGTGCTGGCTAAAGTCGGCAAAAACCACAATTGCAAACGCACCACCAAGTGCGGCTCCAGCAGAAACCCCAATGATGCCTGGCTCCGCAAGCGGGTTGCGAAATAACCCCTGCATCACCACGCCACAAATCGCAAGAATGGCACCGACGAACATACACAAGATCGTTCGTGGTAGCCGGATTTCGTTAATGACAAGTTGAATATGTGGCGCAAGATCAGAGCTTGCGCCAATCAAGCTTCGCAGACTGTCTGCAAAGCTAATATTCATTGGACCTACAGTAATCGAAGCCACTGCAATAAAAGCGAGAAACCCCGAGAGTGTAACTAGAGTCGTTGAGAGCGGAAGTCGTTTTAACAGCATTGGCGTTCTCTATGGGTACAACAAGCTGTTGAGACGTTTCGCTTCAGCAAGACTCTTAAGGCCTAAACCTCCCACCAAAGCATGGCCATCGATTGTCACGAACGTCTTGTTCATACCAGCGGGTGTTGCCGCTAAGAGAGGCATTGCTTTCAAAATCGCATCCGCACCACCCATTGTTTGGTAGCTACGACCACTGACGAGAATCACATCGGGTTGCATTTCTACCATTGCCTCCGTCGAAAGGGGCTTGTATGAAGTGAGCTTCTCAGCGGCTGGGTTATTGCCGCCTGCGAGCTTGATGATGGCATCGGGTGTGGTATCTAAACCAGCAACATTCGCCGCACGTCCTTCATGGATAAGAAGAAACAGAACTTTTTTCTTATCGGCTTTTTCTGGTTGATTATGCTCAAGAGCCAAAATTTGTTGTGATACCTTTTGCTTCAGTTTTACTGCTTGAGGCTGACGATCCACAAGGTTGGCGATTTGATCAATACGCTGCAATAAGCCATCAACGTCGGCTTTTGTATTGACGATTTCGATGTCAACGCCTGCCGATTGAAGTTGCTCCAAAGTCGTGCTTGGCCCCATTTCATCTGAGCCAATCACTTTGGTTGGAGCGAGCGCTAGCAGCCCCTCAGCAGAGAGTTGACGATGGTATCCGACTTTAGGAAGCACCATTTCTTGAGGGAGTTCACTGGTGACATCTACGGCAACAAGATTTTCTTTGGCGTCAAGAGCAAACAAAAGCTCAGTGACCGCACTGCCTGCACTGACGATACGCTCAGAAGTTGGAGCCTCGTCGGCAAAAAGATTCGAGCTGGTTATTAGCGTTATTGCGGTTGTGAATGTTGCCACTGCGGCAGTTAATTTTTTGCGAACTGGCAGTACTAAATTTTTCATGGATGAGTTCTCTATTGTATGTTCTTTTACTGCGATTCTTCAGTAAGGAGTTGTGTCGCCTGAATTCCGTTTTCTTGTAAAAAGCCAAGCAACTTAACGAGGTATTGAATGTCGGCAGTTTTTTCTGCGCCAATGACAATGGGTTTGTCGCTTGATTTGCTTTCTTCCAAAAGAGCAAGCGTGAAGTTTTCCCAGTCAATATAGGTTTTGCCATTGATCGCCCAGAACGGCGCCTCATTTAAGATATTGACGGTGATTGATTGTTTATCAACCTCTGCCACGGCCTTTGAATCGGTGCTTGGTAAATCAACATCGAGTGAGTCGAGTTTTACAGCAGCAGTCAGCATTAAGAACACCATAACGATGAAAATGATGTCGAGTAATGGTGTTAAATCTGGTGTTAGAGCATGGTTATTATCACGAGGTGCTTTGATCATGACACGCTCGCTTCAACATGACTGGCAACCGTCACGATGGTTTTCTTGTTATCTGGAGACACATGTTGAAGTGAAATCCCCTCTAACCACAGGTTGACGTAGTTGAGTGTATGTTCCAGTTTGGCAATAACACGATCCGCCCAAAGTCCTATCAGTTGAGCACCTGAAATTGCAGGCAAAGCGATAATAAGACCAGCAGCGGTTGTGCGCATGGCAAGACCTAAGCCATCTGCGAGATCATTAGGCGTAATGTCTCCGGTCGAAGAGGCAATGCCTTTAAACATATCGATCAAACCCAATACCGTGCCTAAAAGCCCAATTAGCGGGCTAATGACACCAATTAACGTGAGTAGGCGCAGGCCAGAGTGCAGCTGATGACGTTTTTCTTGTAACCAAATCCCGGCGGCATCTTCGCGAAGTGATTTGGAGAATGAGTGATGAGCAAGCAACATTGCCACGCCGCGGTACAACAGTGGACGTTTTCCGGAAAGCTCATCAGCCAGGGATTCGATGTCTTTGCCATTTGTTGGGTCAAGCGTGGTCAATTTTTTGCGTATTGCTTTTTTACCTACACCAAGGCTTATCAACACATGAAATAAACGTTCTGCGATGATCATGACCGTGAGTGCAGAACAAATGATTAAAGGCCATGTCATAAGACCAAACTGAGTGTGCAATTGTTGTAGCTGTTCCATTATCCATCCAACTTAAAACGAACTGGGATTTGAACTCGATGAGCGACTTGCTGCCCACCGGAAATATGTGGAGAAAAGTGCCATTGCTTAATGGCTCGCAGTGCTGATGTGTCGAGCATTTCTGCTCCTGATGATTCAATCAACACTTGTCTAATTTGATGACCATTTTCATCTAACCAAACTTCATAAATGGCCACGCCCTCGATCCCACGTTTTCGCGCCGAACGAGGGTAACGCGGTTGTACTGGTTGAGATACGAATGTGGGTTGTTCAACTAAAACCGGCTCAGAGGTTGCTCCTTTAGATTGCACCGGCGGTGCCGATTTCTGTTGGGGAATGTCTTCTTTTGCTGTTTTCTTTGGCTCTGGCTTAGTCTGCTGTTTGGTTACTGGCTTTGGCTGCGGTGCTTTTTTTACCTGAGCCGTCTTTTTTGTTTTCTCAACGGGTGTAGGTTTCTTTTCTATTGGTTTTTTTTCTATCCGTTTTGGTTTTACCGCTTCTTTTTTGACAATCGGCTTTTCAACGTTCTTTTTGTGCGGCGGGGCTTCAGGTGCTTTCGGCTCTGGCTGTTTTTGAGGCTTTGGTTCAGTTTGGTGAACAGCCTCGTGCGTTGTAGGTACAGGCTTAGGGGCAGACACGAGATTTAGGCTAACAGTACTAACGGGATTACCTGCAGGCATGGCAAATACCTTTGTCTCTTGAGAGGCAAAAAGCAGAGTGGCATGAATGGCGAGTGAGGCGCCTCCGGCGATGGCATATCGTTTTAGGTTCACAATAAATCTCGGTGTTACACGTTGTGCTTAAGTTGGAATTGATTATCACTTACATTGGAAATAAGATCAATTATCAATTGCATTATCATTACGGTAAAATTATGATCGCTTCAGTTTTTTTGAAATTAGTCTCAACCTTTTGTTTGTTGGGCTTTAAGTGAGTATCTATGAGCGTCGATATTTATAAATTTGACGAATCCATTCTTGGGAGTGATAGTCCCGACCCCTTGCGTTTTGCATTCGTGAAAAAGCATTCTGCACACGCAGGGGGAAGTAGCATGCCCGTTCCTCCGCCACAGCAAAGTGCTATTTTGTCGAGGATTACGTTTGAAACGGCAACAAGTAAGAAGCGTTGTCTTTATATTCACGTTCCTTTTTGTCGCGTGCGTTGTACGTTCTGTAACTTTTTCCAAAATGCGGCCAGTCGAACACTCGTTGATGAGTACTTTTCAGCATTAATGAAAGAGCTAAAAGAAAAAGCGGCACTGCCTTGGACACAAAGTGGCATTTTTCATGCGGTTTACATTGGTGGTGGTACGCCAACTGATCTATCTCCGGAACAGGTTAGGACGTTAGGGCAAGCCATTCACGACTATTTTCCGTTGGCTGCGGATTGCGAAATTACCCTTGAGGGTCGTATCAATCGATTTTCTGATGAGCTGTATTTAGGTGCGCTAGATGGTGGCTTTAACCGTTTTTCGTTTGGTGTACAAAGTTTTAATACTCAAGTTCGTCGCAGTGCAAAGCGCCTTGATGATCGTGAAGATGTATTAAAGCGTGTATCAGAACTGGCAAAAGAAGACAAAATTCCAGTCATCATCGATTTACTCTATGGCCTGCCTTATCAAACCAAAGATGTACTACAACAAGATCTCACCGATTTCATGTCTACCGGGGCTCACGGATTAGACCTTTATCAGCTTGTGGTTGGCGGTAGCGCTCCAATGTTGAATTTGGTTGAAAAAGGCAAGATACCTCCACCAGCGACAACCCCTGAAAAAGCAGGAATGTACGAGCTAGGGGCTAAGTTTATGGCTGACCATCATATGAAACAGCTTAGTGTTAATCACTGGGCAATCGATAACCGAGAACGCAGTCTGTATAACAGCTTAGCGAAAACCTATGCGGAGGTATTACCTGTAGGTTGTGGGGCCGGTGGCAATATCGGTGGTTACGGCATGATGCAACGCAGAACCTTAGCAACCTATATGAATGCGGTGAATGAGGGGCAAAGCACCATTGCCATGATGATGAAGCAAAGCCCACTAGAACCGCTCTTTGCTTCGCTTAAATCCGGTTTCGACCGAGGCGTTATCCAAGCAAGTAAACTGCCAGTGTTTATGGGGGAGGATACGTTTAACTTCCTTATGCCACTATTTAAAGTTTGGCATGACAAAGGCTTAGTGGAACTGCAAGAACGTAGCCTTGTGCTGACGCTAGCAGGCAGTTTCTGGGCTGTGTCTTTGGCTCAAGCTTGTATTCAAGTGCTGACATCAGAAATGAACATTGCGGTGCCTCAGGCATCTAATCACTAGTCTGAAAAAATAATCATTAATTAAAAAGAAATGGAAACAATAATGGAATCAATTAAACAACAGGTTGAAACCCTACTAGAGCAAGAACCTCAATTACTGCCAGCTGCAATGGCGGAGCGTCTTGGTGTGTCAGAATTTGATGTCGTGGCTGTGCTACCAAAAGATATGGTGGCCGTTGCCGCAGGCGAGCATGCTCAAAGTATTCTTGAAGGGTTGGTTGGTTTTGGCCCTGTCACTACCATTGTTCATTCTTTTGGCTCAATTTTTGAAGTTAAGGCCCCATTTCCAAAAGGCAAGATGGCACGTGGTTACTACAATTTAATGGGGAAAGAAGGCGAGCTTCATGGGCATCTTAAGTTAGACAATATTAAGAATATTGCTTTAGTCAGTAAGCCGTTTATGGGGCGTGAGAGTCATTACTTTGGTTTCTTCTCTGAATGCGGTAGCAATGTTTTTAAAATTTACTTAGGACGAAGTGAAAAACGCGAATTGATCGAAGAGCAAGTTACGGCATTTCGTGCAATGCAAGCTGAGTTTAACAAGTAGTTTGAGCGGCTAGCACTATTTAAAAAGTAAGACTTAAAAGAGTACGACGCTACGATTAACAGTGAATGCGTAGCGTCGATTTCTCGAAGAATAACCGAGTAAAAACTCGGAGTTACATAACAAGTCATTAATATAAGTAAAGCGAAAGATAAGCAAAGTTAGGTATCAAAATGGATCAGCAAGTAAAGCAAGAACGTTTACAAGGTCGTTTAGGGCCAGAGATTAAGGAATTTCGTCAAGAGCGTCGTACGCTTCAATTGGCGACAGTCAGTGCAGATGGACGTCCTAATGTGAGTTACGCGCCATACGTACAAAACCAAGAGGGTTATTTCGTTCTTATTTCGCAAATCGCACGTCATGCTCGTAATTTACTAGAAAACCCAAATGTTTCTTTAATGATGATCGAAGATGAAGATACGTCTAAACAGTTATTTGCACGTAAACGTCTGACGTTTGATGCAGTAGCGACGGTTGTTGAGCGCGATACGGAAATGTGGCAACAAGTTGTTGGGCAAATGAAAGAGCGTTTCGGTGAAATCATTGATGGCTTAAGCCAATTAGAAGACTTTGTCTTGTTTAACTTACAGGCAGAGCAAGGCTTATTTGTGAAAGGCTTTGGTCAAGCATACCAAGTATCAGGCGATGACTTAGTGGATTTCGTTCACCTTCAAGAAGGTCACAAGAAAATCGAAAACGCTTAATCGTGAATTGATTTCTAAAATGACGAAAGGGAGTTAGGTTATACTGACTCCCTTTTTTATTAGAACAAAAAGCACAGAGAATCAGCATGAGACCAGTAAGTAAGGAACTAGGCGAAATTTGTTATCCATTCATTTATGAAGACAGTCCAGTGTGTGATTTCGAGATCACCGCCGATGAGCTATGCAGTCGCATTGGTCTTGTGTTATCGATGGAGTTGGATGATTTTAGTCGTGATATCCTCACTCGAATGCAGCCGAATGTGTATCACGTGAATGGCTCTATACGAGGTAAATTAGCCATTACAGAGAGCGAATTGGATGAGCTTAAAGCTGATTACGAAGTCATTAAGGCGAAACTGGACGGCGGTTTTAAAGGCTTCGTGTTGCCGGGAGGACACCCAACTTCGAGTCAATTGCATTTATGTCGCTGCCAAGCAAAAAAGGTAGTACGTGCCCTTGTTGCGGTTGAGCACTCAGGTAAAAAACAACCGGCTCCGATTTTGTTCCGATACGCAAACTTGCTTGCTAATGTGCTCTACAGTTTAGCTTCTTACATTAATCACATTTATCAAGTTGAAGAAACCGAATTTGTCTCCCGCAGCTACTCGATGCCAGCTAAGGTTGATGCCAAGTAAGGGAAAACCAAGTAAGTCATCGATCACATCACTAAGACGCAGATCACTAAGAGGTCATTGCGTTAGCTTCGAGCTCTTTAGCACCGCGGAGCATGGCTTCAATCAGTTCTCCGGCGTTAAACTTTTCTAATGCTTCGTGAGCGCCCACTTGGTGCGCACGATCGACACATATCTCACTAGAGAGAGAGGTATGAAGAATACGATAAGAATGGTTTAGCGCTGTGTTGTTTTGCACTTCAAACGCCAGTTCGTATCCATCCAAGCCCGGCATTTCTATATCGCTGACAAGTAAATCGACTGGGTGATGTTCTTCGGCATTTTGCTTCATTAGGTCCAAAGCATCTGAACCATTTTTACAAATTTGGTATGGGATATTAATGCTGTCTAGTGCATCACAGAGTTGTTTTCGAGCAATAGAAGAATCGTCCACTAAAAGAATATTCAGCGCTTTTAGACGCTCACGTTCAATGTCTGTCAGCATCGGTATTTTGGTGTTTTCATATTGCGGATAGATTTTGGAAAGCAGCAATTCGACATCCAGCATTTGAACAATCTTTTCTTCATAGCGAGTAATGCCCGTGACAAAGATGTTATGCCCAGCGCTTGCTGGTGGTGTCTCAATAGATTTCCAGTCACATTCGATGATTTTTTCAATACTTCGTACCATGAATGCTACTACCGTGCGCAAACAATCTGTCACGATCAAATAGCAATTCTTATATTCACTTTCTTGAATAGGACGAAATCCAATCGCTGCAGCCATATCAATGACGGGAACAGTGAGGTCACGAATGGTGACGGTACCGATAACATGATGATGAGAATAAGGAATCTTAGTGGTTGGTAAGTAAGGTACAATCTCACGGACTTTGAGTGTTCCAATGGCAAAGTTTTGTTGTAACGTGAGTTTAAATACCAACATACCCTGCGATTGGTTCGCTTTGCTTGCGACTTTTGCCATGAAGATTACCTTATCAATATCACTGATTTATGCCACTAATCTAATCTTATAAGGCGAGCGCTTCAACCGTTGTGCGTGGAAAAGTGAGCTTTTTAATAAATATTGCGGCTTAGGATCGTCAAGGTGTTGTGATATATCCCAAGGTGCCGTGTTATACCCCGAGGATCTGTGTTATATCCAAGTAACCTCAAGATGCTAGGTTCTTCGGGAATGACTTGGTTTGAAAGCAAGGCGACCATTTGAAGATCACGTCATGTGCAAGAAAATACTGGCGATATTAGGTTGTTTCGGTACACTTGCGCTACCAGAATAGTGAGAGACAAACACATGGCAAATACCGCAGCCGCTTTGCATATTCTTGTAAAGCATAAAGAACAAGCTGAAGACATCATTTCGCAACTTAAGAAAGGCGCGAAGTTCCAGACATTGGCAAAGAAATATTCAACTTGTCCATCTGGTAAACGTGGGGGCGACCTAGGTGAGTTTCGCCGCGGTCAAATGGTGCCACAGTTCGATAAAGTTTGTTTTTCTGGCGAAGTACTTACTCCGCATTTAGTGAAAACCAAGTTTGGTTGGCACGTAGTAAAAGTGCTGTACCGCACTTAGTCTTGTGGTACTGAATTGATACCGAATTAGCCCCAAATAGCGCGTTCATCGCGCTATTTTTGTATCTTCTTTCCTTTCTTTTTTCCATTCTCATCATACTTTACCCACCGTCCTGATATTTCTAGCTTGTCCGCTGTGTACCAAATGTGATTTGCGCGGCAGTTTTATTTTCTTAAATATTTGTTACATATCGATTTAATACGGTCAATCTCCTAGTCAGCGCGCCAGTTTCAAAACAAGGTGCTTGCTTAGGGATGACGTTCTATTTTTAGATATTTATAATTATAACAAAGACTTGTGCTTAATTGATGGGTTAATATAGTGGCAATATGATAAAGGAATATCGCTATTTCTTGGCATCCACCAATGAGATGACTGAGCTACGCCTTGGCTTTCCCCCTAGTAGAAAAGTACAAAGGGGTGAGGGCGATATGCCAATAGTTCTTATAATTCGAAGTATTGAATTTACTCACCGTAGAGTTAAGAAATAGTGAGTGAACGCGACTAGGAGAGAAACATGAGTAGTCTACAGGAATTGCAATCAACGGGTGCAAACGTGATTTTGCATGCGTTTGATTGGAAGTATGCTGACATTGCTCAACGCGCAGCGGAGATTAGCGAGCTTGGTTATGGCTCGGTATTGGTTTCACCACCAATGAAGAGCGCGCAAGATGATCGCTGGTGGCAGCGCTATCAGCCACAAGATTATCGAGTCATTGAAAATGCGCTCGGTAATACCATCGATTTTAGGAATATGGTCGAAGCTCTCGCCCAAGTTGGCGTATTGGTTTATGCCGATGTGGTATTCAACCATATGGCGAATGAAGCGCACCTTAGACGAGATTTACAATACCCACGTCAAGACGTCATGGACGCATACCAAGCACAAGCTGCAAAGTATCAAGATCTTCTTTTATTCGGTGATTTATCAAAGCCTCTATTTGATGAAAATGATTTTGCCGAGCCGTTTGGTATTAAAGATTGGAAAGACAAATGGGAAGTGCAAAATGGTCGAATTACCGGAGGACCTAAAGATCCTGGTTTACCGACTTTACGAGTTTGCCCCAATGTGATTGAGCAGCAACGAGCGTACCTAAATGCACTAAAAGCACTGGGCGTAAAAGGGTTTCGAATTGATGCTGCAAAGCACATGACGCTTGAGCATTTAAAGCAAGTATGGACGGATGAAATTACTCGAGATGTGCATATATTTGGAGAGATTATTACCGATGGCGGCGCAACGGTAGAAGAGTATGAACTCTTTCTTGAGCCATATCTGAAAGAGACGCGCTTGGGAGCTTACGATTTCCCACTGTTCTCAACCATATTCAAAGCGTTCTCAAAGAGAGGCAGCTTTAAATCGTTGATTGACCCTTATTGTTTTGGTCAGGCGCTATCTAATGGTCGTGCAATCACATTTGCTATTACTCATGATATTCCCAATAACGATGTGTTTCTCGATTTGGTCATGGATGAGGAAAGTGAGTGGTTGGCTTACGCATATATTCTTGGACGCGACGGTGGGGTACCGTTAATTTATACCGACCTAGATACAAGTGGTATAAAAGGTAAAGAGGGTAAGCCAAGATGGAAAAATGCGTGGAAAGACGAGCGCATGGCGAAGATGATTGCTTTCCATAATTTGGTGCATGGTGAGCCAATGACGGTGCTTGAGGGTAACGATGATATGCTGGCACTTCAACGAGGCGATAAAGGGATTTTAGTATTGAATAAATCGTCCCGTGCTCAATCGTTATCGTTGAAACTCGCTCAGACCTATGTTGACTTGATATCTGGCATTAAAATGTCCTCAGATGAGGAGGTGAAAATTCCCGCCAAGTCAGCGATGCTGCTTGTCACTCAATAAATATTTACCACCGGTAACTAAGGTCTACTTAATATTCTATAGAAGTGCGTGTTCAACGTTGTGCCCGCGCTTCTCTTTCTACTTTTCTATTTCATTCGCTGAGATTTCAGTAAATCTATCACTTGCGTCGAGGGAAAATACTAAGCTGTTTGGAGGAGACAGGGTGTGAGTGAGCTCATAGATAGGCGACTTTTCTTCGCATCTTGTGTTAACGTTAGTCGCCTGCTTCTACAGAAGCGGGTCATTTTTTCAGAGACTTAGCATCTATCGCAACCCGCGTCCTTTTGGTGATAATCCGTCACACGCCCTTGCTGATCAAAAGAGAAGTGACAGCATTCTTCGAATAGTTTCTTTAGCTCAGTTCGACTTTTTTGAACACGCGATTTCAGCGTGGAATAACTCAGCGCTTTTTCTTCTGCTAGCTTCTTTTGGCTCATACCATCGAGTTCAACTAATGCTAGTAATTCAGCTTGCTCTTCAGGCAACGCTCGTAGGAAAGGCGTAATGCATTTTGACAGTTCTTGTTTCAGGTTCGCTTCTTGGCTTTCAAACCAAAGATCGTCAGCAATGAGGTGATTATCTCGTTGGTTTCGCGCACGTTTGCGGTAGAAATCGATAATGGTGTTATTGGCGATCTGGAACAGCCAAGACTTAACACTTGAATCATCTTGAATCGCCTTAAGATTTTGATATGTCTTAAGTAAGATTTCTTGTTTCAAGTCGTCAATGTCATCTTCATTACTCACTTTAGAGCGTAAGAACGCGCAGATTGCGTGCTCGTATTCGTTCCAAATAGCTTCTAAATTAGCATTTTTCATTGATGCAGCACTCATCGCGCAAAAAGCCGATCACTGTATCTAGGCATTCAAATTCCGCAACGCAGAACAGAGTGCGACCTTCGCGACGTTGGCTAATTAAGCCTGCAGATGCAAGGCTAGAGATATGATGAGAAAGCGTAGAGCCAGGAATACCGAGCTTATCTTGAACTCCGCCGACTGCGATGCCTTGGTAACCAGCTTTAACCACTTCTTTATAGATACATAAGCGAGTAGGGTGCCCTAGCTCTTTCAACGCTTTTGCTACTGCTTCGAGTTCCATGCTGACCTCTAAAATGAATGACGGTAAGTTTATTTCGATATTAGTGAAAATATCACCGAATAGCAAATAACATATTTTCTATATCTAACTTACTGATAAATATTGCTTTTAAATATATTTCGATAAGTATCGAAACATAATAGTTGACGCGATGTTTTTTACTTCTATAATTCGAGAAAAATGGAAATGAAGAAAGGCTTCGTTTTGCAAATTTACAGTTACTGATGAGAGATCAGTAGGAGAAATAATATGAACCCAGAAATTATGACCATGGCTAAAGAAGCGCTTGATATGTTTGCGTTTCTAGCAACAGAGCTCATCATACTGTTCTTAGCTATCAGCTATATTGTTGGTGTGTTGCAAGACTTTCTTACGCCAGAAAAAATCCAATCAATCCTAAGTTCGAAAAAAGGTAAAGGTTATTTTATCGCGGCGCTATTAGGTTCGATTACACCATTTTGTTCATGTTCAACCATTCCTTTCCTAAAAGGTTTGCTTCGTGCGAGAGCCGGTTTTGGCCCGATGATGGTGTTCCTATTTGCAAGTCCATTGCTTAACCCAGTGATCATCGGCTTGTTTGTGGTGACCTTTGGTTGGCAAGTAGCAGTGTTCTACTTTGCTATCGCGATGACGGTGTCAGTAGTTGCGGGATATGTACTTGAAAAACTTGGTTTTGAACGTTATGTAAAACCAGAGGCATATGAAGCGGCTGGCGCATCATCATGTGGTACCTCTTGTGGTGACTCAAGTAATAAAAAAGCTGAAGAAAAGCCAACGTCGAGCTGTGGCACTAGTTCGTGTGGTGAACCAGTAGTAGCGAAAATATCTTGTTGTGAGCCTGCGCCACTAGTTGCGAAAACCTCAGCGGCCAAAACCTCTTGTTGTGGTGATAGCGCACCAAAAGCAGAGCCTAAAGTGGAAGTATCTTGTTGTTCATCTGACGGTGCAGCAACGGCGACAATCGTAGAAGAAAAACAACCAAGCCGTTGGATGCGTATTTGGCACTCAACTTGGAAAGATTTTAAACAAGTGTTCCCTTACCTAATGATGGGTATTGCGATTGGTTCATTCATCTACGGCTTCATCCCAACAGACTTGATTGCAGAGTATGCAGGTGAAGCGAAGTGGTACGCGATCCCAGTAGCAGCAATCATTGGTATTCCATTGTACATTCGTGCTGAAGCTGTAATTCCACTAAGTGCAGCGTTAGTACAAAAGGGGATGGCGTTAGGCTCAGTAATGGCGTTGATCATTGGTAGTGCGGGTGCAAGTCTTACAGAAGTGATTTTGCTTAAATCTATCTTTAAGAACCAAATGATTGCAGCATTTCTATTCGTGATTCTAAGTATGGCGATGGCGGCAGGTTACCTATACACCTTTATCTTCGCTTAGTAAAATGAAGTAATTATTGAAACAGAAACACCCAAGCCGAGGCTTGGGTGTTTTTTTATTGGCAGTTGAATTAACCAAGATCAATCTTCATCGTAATTTAATCTAAGTGTCAAAATGCCTCATCTACAATTTTAAAAGATAGTGAGCTAATGGAGCTAGAAGATCGAGGAGGCCGCCATGATTACCGTGCATCGAGAATACAGTTTACAGAATTGTTTGGGACTACACGCGAATGTAGAGATAAACCCTGTTGGTAAGCTAGACGTTAATATTGTGGAATTAGACGAGCATCATTCTACCGACTTTTGTGACTTATCTTTTGAAAGCCATGGTGGTGCGACTCGTGTTTGCGGTAAAGAGGGAACCGCACCATGGCAAGTAAACTTAGCCAGAAAAGACGCTTTAGAATTGTCACATCTTGTTGATGAGGCAAATGAAGAATATGAGATTCTAATGAGCGACTTAATGTAATAACTGGCTTGATGAAATTAGAGTCTGCGCTTGCTTTGATTAGAAAAAACCTCCCGAGTGGGAGGTTTTAGGTTTTTATTGTGGTTTTTCGCTACATGGATGTAGCTCTTGAACGTTTTCCTCGCTGAAGTCATCCGCGTAACCTTTTGGCGGTGGCGTCCAACCTCGTTCTGAGCGAGAGAGCTTGTCGTGACGATCTTTTTGCATTTCTTCGGCCATTTTCTCTTCGAGATGGATAAAGAGCTGACGGAAATTATTGTCATATCGTTCTCCCTCAGAGTCGTCTTCCCACGCCTCATAGAGCATGTCCGACTTACGAGCTTCAACTCGCTTGTAAGTGCCTTTTTGTTGTTCCACAAAGAATGGGTGAATACCCAATGACTTCATCACGTGTCCGCCCATTTCGAGTGCAGAATGATAGGTTTCGGATTCGATAATGTCTGCACCTGCTTGACGCAGTAAATAGCCATGGCCGCGGTCGAAAGCCCTAGCAATGATGGTGACTTGCGGATAAGTGTGCTTAACATATTTCACAAGTTCGACACTGGCTTCTTGGTTGTCGATTGCCACAACAATTGCAGCGGCATGCTCTATACCTGCGGTGTGGAGCATATCAGGACGAGTTGCATCACCAAAATAAGCACGTGTACCAATTTGGCGCATATTATCAACTTGGGTGGTTTGGTGGTCTAATACAACGGTTTTGACGCCGTTAGACACCAACAGACGATTGACGATTTGTCCGAACCGGCCGATACCGGCAATGATCACCGTTCCTTGTTCTTCAATGGTGTCACTTTCACGTTCATTCGACTCACTCTCATAGCGAGGGAGAATCACCTTATCGAATAGAATGAATAACCCTGGTGTTAGGAACATTGATATCGCTACAACCAGTGCAAGCGTTTGTGATATTTCAAATGGAATGACGTGGTTTTGCACAGAGAAGCTTAATAGTACGAAGCCAAATTCCCCTGCTTGCGCCAAACTGAGGGTGAACAACCAACGATTACTGCCTTTCACTCGGAAAATGAACGCAAGGATGAACAAAATAGTGGCTTTTAGCAGCATTACACCCAGTGTAAGGCCAATAATTAAGAAGAAATCATTGAACAGAACTGTGAAGTCGATACCCGCCCCAACGGTGATAAAAAACAGACCAAGTAGTAAGCCTTTGAACGGCTCAATATTCGATTCTAACTCATGACGAAACTCACTGTTTGCCAATACGACGCCCGCTAAGAATGTTCCTAACGCAGGAGACAAGCCAACTAAGCTCATGAGTGCAGCGATGCCGATCACGAGCATTAAGGCCGTTGCAGTAAAGATTTCACGTAAGCCAGAACTTGCTACATAACGGAATAGAGGTCGGCTTAGGAAGTGACCGCCAACAACGACAATGGCAATGGAAGCTGTAATGACAATCCCGTATGCCCAGCCGGGTAGACCTGCCACTAAGCTTAATTCTTCGTGGTGTTCTGCTGCGGATTGAGCCGCAGACTGCGCTTGTGCAACGAGTTCAGGTAGCGCTAGCAGGGGTATAAATGCGAGCATTGGAATGACGGCAATGTCTTGGAATAGCAACACTGAAAAGGCATTTTGACCGCCCTCAGTTCTGGTTAACCCTTTTTCGCTAAATGTTTGCAGAACAATTGCCGTTGATGATAATGCGAAGATCAAACCAATGGCCAAAGCAATGGTCCATGGTTGTCCGAAGTAGAGCGCAATGCCCATTATCAATGCCGCCGTTCCTCCAACTTGGAGACCGCCAAGGCCCATTAAGCGGTTACGCATTGCCCATAGCATTTTAGGTTCTAGCTCTAATCCGACGAGGAACAGCATCATGACAACGCCAAACTCGGCAAAGTGTTGAATTGTTGTTGTCTCTTCTCCGACTAAACCGATGATTGGTCCAATAACCACACCTGCGATCAGATAGCCAAGTACCGAACCTAGCCCTAAACGTTTGGCCAATGGGACTGCGATTACGGCCGCAATCAGGTAAATAAAGGCTTGCAAGAATATTCCGGTCATAACACGTCCTTTATCAGTTGTGGCAATGCACTGTTTAGCTTAATTAAAGAAGCTGCGGCATTGAGGTCGAGTTTATCTTCCACCAATGCGGTGAGTAGACCTTTGTAGCGCTCAATATGGTGTGAAATCCGGTCTTCCTCCAGTGCGGTACGAGAACCAAATAATGCAAAGGGCGCAATGTAATGCATGCCTGTTAGGGCTGACATTTGTTCTATCGGGGCGAGCAGTTCACGAATGGTGAAGTGATTATAACCCTCGGCTTTATACGCTTCTTCTTTGCCGCCTGCGGAGAGCACGCACAGCATAGTCTTGCCATGAAGCTCGGTCCCGTTGGAGCCGTAGGCAAAGCCGTACTCCAACACAAGATCTTGCCACTCTTTTAAAATCGCGGGCGTTGAATACCAGTACAACGGAAATTGGAAAATGATGACATCATGGTCGCGCAGACGTTGTTGTTCTTGATCGATGTTAATGCTGAAGTTTGGATACTCAGCATAGAGGTCAACACACGTGACACCCTCAATGGCTTGGGCGGCTTTAAAAAGGGGAGCATTGACTTCAGATCGATGCTGTGAAGGATGAGCAAAGAGAATCAGTACTTTTTTATTTATCATAGGAATCCTTGCTAAGCGTCAAAATCACTTTTTAGTATAAGAATGAAAGACTTCTGCTATCTGTAACAAACTGTAACCCAAAAGAGACGTCCTATCTACTCTAGCGGCGATATGATCAAGCCAATATAGATGAATCTAGCGCAAAGATTTGAAATAGAAAGATTGAAATGTATACACATCTATTCTTATGCTGACTAATAACCTCTAGTTATTAGCGAGTGAGCATGGCAAAAGATCTCTTCTCTACCCTCGATTTAAACTTGTTAAGGACATTTATTATTCTTCATCAAGAACGAAACATGCGCCGTGCTTCTGAGCGTTTGTTTGTGTCGCAACCTGCGGTAAGTAAAGCGCTGCAAAGGCTGCGGGATCACTTCGAAGATGAGTTGTTCGTAAAAACGCATCATGGTTTGCGAGCGACGGAATATGCCAATGAGTTGGCGGAGGGCTTAGCTCCTTTACTTAATGAAATATCAATTACAATTAATGGTTCTAAAGATTTTGACCCTAAAGAGTTAGATGGGACGCTAAAAGTGGCTTTGGCTCCTTTTATTCTTAGCTCTTACGCGAGCGAGATATTTCAAGCAATCAGATCGCAAGCACCAAACGTTCAAATACACTTCTTAAATTGGTCGCGCTCTACGATGGAGGAGATCATCAAAGGAGAAGTCACGTTAGGTGTAAATTATGAAATTAATCATGGTCCAAAAGAGCTATTAACCAAATTAATTGCTCAAGATACGTTCTGTGCGTATGTAAGAAAAGATCATCCATTAAAAGGTAATCGTCTGAGAATTAATGACTGTCACGATCTTGAATTCGCTACCATCATTGCTTCGGACTGGAACTCCAATATTTCTTTCTCAGAAAAACTGATGAAAATTAAAGGTGTTGAGCCAAAAATTGGGTTTCGATCTGAGCTTCCATCTGCAATTGTGGATGTCGTTGCGAATTCAGACATGGTTTTTCCTGCATCAAAAACGGTTAATGAAAAGAAACTGTCGCAACTACGTCGGCTTGATATTGAGTATGATGGTTTGGTCGTCGAGCCTTGTTTGCATGCTTATTATCACCATAAGAATCGACGTAACGAAACCGTACATTGGTTACGTAAAATTATTACCGACATCATCGTCTCAAATTTAGAGAAAAGAGATTTACCGGAGTGAATTTCAAAGATTGCAATGCTTACAAGGTAAGTCATTCCTCAAGGCGTCGGGTATAAGGTGACTTAGTTGTACTCGATATTGGGTCATATTCGATACTAACGCTTGGGTTCAATAATAACCCCTGGTTATCGAGTCAAACACCGTGATTCATTAATAACCCGCTGTTAATGGCGGGTTTCTTATAGGCGATTAGAGCCAGAACGCACCATTCCATATACTTCTCTTCATCGGGTAGGGACTCCTCCGAATCTGCAAGAAGCAGCCCTGAATTTCGACAAATTAAGAGAGTAAATCATGAAAGCTAAATTATTGAGCACCATCATCGCCGCGTCTTTTCTTGCAGGTTGTTCATCATCAGGTTCTTCTGACTCCCCAAGTGAACCTGCAGGTGTTGCATCTGTTCAAACTTTCCAAGGCGAAAACTTCGAAGGTATGGCGATTCAAGGTGATAACGGTGAGTACAACACTGTTGCGATTCGTGGCTCAGAGGGCAGAACGGTATTCAATGTCGGTGGTGAGTTATATTACACCGATGGTGATGTTGTCTTTAACAGCAAAAATGAGCCTGTTGGGAGTATTGAAGTAAGAAATAACGAACTCGTTTTCGTTTATGATAAAGGCATTATTCATCTTTCTGTTCAAGATGGACGCTTGATTGTTGAAGACATTCACCCTGCTGAAAAACCAGACCACCCTATTATGGAAGATCCTGAATATGATGGTGGTGTCGTTCCTACTTATGGTGATGTCATTGACCTTGGTGGTGCTTTACTGATTGTGGGTGACAACGGGACTAAAATGATCGTGAGTAAAGACGCTGATGATGTTGTGCATGTTGCCGTTGGAGACTCAGGTAATATGTATACCGTTACGGATGGTGCAATCAGCAATAGTGACGGTGAAGTTATCGGCCACGCATCAAAAGAGGGTGACAACTACATTGTTCGTCTAGACAACGGAACAGAAGTGGTATTTCGTAATGAAGATGGTCGCTTATTTGCCGGTGTAACGAATCGTCCGGATATTGGTCATCCTATAATGGGAGAACCAACATTGCCAATCGAGGGAGAGCCTGTCAATCCAATTGAACAGCCAGTGAACTTACCAGAAAATGGATTAACAAAAGAACAACGTGCGGAGCTAAAACAAAAAGTCCAATCTTTATCGCAAGAGCAACGTCAGCAAATAAAAAGAGCGATTCGTGACCGAGTAGAGCGTTCGTAAGGCAATCACATCGCGTAAAGCCTGTCTTATAAAGTGAGTTTTATAAAATAAGAGTTATAAAGCAATTCTTATAAAGCGAGTGTTATGAGACAAATGTTATAACCCTAAGTAGCAAGGAGCCGCTTGATTCAAGCGGCTCTTTTTTATTTTTACGTTCTCTCTAATAGGTTACACCATGAATAAATCCATGATGCTGTTATGCGTGCTTTTTGCGGCGCCGTGCTTTTCTGCTGACGATAAGATGCCAGAGTTTGGATTAGACGCGTCTCGCACTGATGATGAATGGATTGTTACTGCAAGTGGTTATTTACAAGCGACGGAAGAATGGAATATTTCTGCGGAAATTGACTCTACAGGCTATCTTGAGCTAGGGACCGGATACGGCATTATGCTCGGGCAGTTTTACACAGAAGCATTTGTAAGTTACGGACGTGCAGACTTATTCGATGTCTATGACGCGGGTGTATTTACGGGAACGGCATTAGGTGACGATTGGATGATTTACGCCAACAGTTCTCATGAATGGCGAAAGAGTGCGGTAGGTAAAGTGTTTCCTGCATTTGAAAGTACAGCAAGAGAGTGGAAAAACACAGTTGGGACGACGTACACACCGATGGACTTTGTCAGCCTTGGCTATGCTTATAACTATGATAAAAAATTGACTGAGGGAGGACATCGTACTAACCATGAGGTTCGTATTACATTAAAACCTAAGTGGGTTGAACCTTATGTGAAATACACCTTTGGTGAACATAGAGTATCGCCGGGTTCGACCAAGGTTAGTGAAGAAAATAGCGTTGAACTAGGCATTAACTTTAATTTTTAAGGTGAAAGCATGAACACACAACCAACGATGATTGAATATGTAATGGCGATTGTCGGCTTACTAATGACTGGAATTACCCTCTAAGTGACTCCTTAGAGGGTAGAGAGAATCAACGATTGATATTATAGCGAGCCATTGTCGCTTCTTCTGTGGTGACGACTGTTTTACCAATTGGCGCAAGGGAGATAACCGCTAGTTTCAGGTGTTGAAGTGCAAACGGAATACCGATGATGGTTACAAAACATGCCACGGCAGAAAGTACATGACCGATTGCCAACCAAATACCTGCAAACACAAACCAAATGACGTTACCAATCACACCCAATGGACTGGTGCCTATGTCCATCTCATTGGTTAATTCATCTCTAGAAATGGCTTCTTTACCGAATGGGAAGAACGAAAAGTTACCCATCACGAAACAAGCACGTCCCCATGGAATGCCGATGATACTGATAAAAGCTAGCAGTCCGAAAAACCACCATAACAATCCCATGAATACGCCACCGAATACAAACCAGATGATATTGCCTAGTGTTCTCATTTAAAAACCTTTTTGATTTATAGCTTGTGTTAAGTATGTCACATCAATCTTAACAGAGGATGAATGAATGCGGTTTATCTTAAATAAGAAATTATGTTTCATGAAAGGATAAAGGGGCTCATAAACAAAAAGGCTCCCAATGAAAAGCATTGAGAGCCAATACAGATTGAAATAGCGCGCGGAAGTTACGCTGTCGCCATGCTTAAGCGAGGCACTGGTTTATCGTTGATTGGTAAGTGGATCAGGGCTGCAATGAACGCTAATGCAACAGTCGACCACCAGATTGGCTCATATGAACCATAATAATCGTAGATTCGACCACCAGCCCATGCGCCTAGGAAGCTACCTACTTGGTGTGTAAAGAACACCAGTCCGTAAAGTGTTGATAAATAGCGTGCACCAAAGATTTGGCGAACCAAGCCGGATGTGAGAGGGACGGTACCTAACCAACAAAATCCGATTGCGCCACCGAAGATGGCTGCAGTGTGCTCTGTAACGGGTAACGTCACAAAAGCACCGATCACGACCGTACGCATTAAATACAGAGCAGACATGACATGACGCTTGTTAAAGCGATCACCCATTACACCCCAGAAATACGATCCGAAGATATTGAAAATGCCTACGTATGCCAGTGCCATCGCTGCAGTTGAAGCGGGTAAGTGCTTATCTGCCAAATAACTCGGTAAATGCGTGGCGATGAACATGACATGGAAACCACACACGAAAAAACCAGCATGAATGAGCCAATAACCTTTGTGTGAAAATGCTTCTTTTAGGGCTTCTTTTAGCGTCTGGTTATCTTCTTGAGTGCCCCCTGATGCGCCTGATTTTGGCTTAGCGGTTTTCATGAAGAGCGCAAATGCGACCATGAAGCTACATAATACAGCGAATGCTTGCATCGCGCCTTGCCAGCCAAAATCGTTCAATAACGTTTGTGCACCCGGGATCATTGCGAACATACCGAATGAACCCGCGGCCGTGGTTAAACCAAAGGCTTTTGCTGCGTGTTGTGCTGGCACGACTTTCGCAACTGCACCTAATACAATGACGTAGCTGGTGGCACTTAGCCCCAGACCAACAAGCACACCCAGAGATAAGTACAATATGCTTGGCTCAACCGCGATTGAGGTGAGGTATAACCCTAAAGCGTAAGAAATGGCTCCTAAAATGATAATACGCTTCGCACCCCAGCGGTCAGCAGCCATACCAATAAATGGTTGGAACACGCCAAACAACAAGTTTTGTAATGCGATAGCAAAACTAAAAAACTCGCGGCCAGTATGAAAGTAATCTGAAATGGGCATCATAAAAATGCCGAACGATTGTCTTATCCCTAGACAGATAATCAAAATCCCTATTCCTAGCCAAACGAGAACAGGAAATCGGAAAATACTCATAAATTGCTCTTATTAATGATGGTGGTGATGAGAATGATCTTGCTGTTCGCCGTCGCCTGTCGTTTGATGACAGCCACTATTCATGGCTTGTTCTGCCAACATTTCCAATAAGTTAGGCGAATTGTGAACAATAACTAATGACAAAATTAGCATGACAGACATTCTCAGCACCTGAGCGAAAATGGATTGAGAAAAAAGCATACATTGTGCGCTCAAATAGAAAAAAAGAGCGCGAAGTGTAGAGAGAAGTACACCATGAGGCAAATGATAAAATGTGAATCAAGGTATGCACATCATGCATACCTTGTTCAAAGATGAAAAAATGAACGACCGATTTAAAACGTAGGGGAGAGCACGGAGAGAATGCGGCAATCGCCTCTTGAATCGAATACAACCATGATCGCGCGTTCTTGTGTTGATATATTGCAAGAGGCAACCACTGTATCGGTTCCCGTCTCTATGAGCTCTACGGGAATATCTGAGGAGTTAACGTTTAAAATAATTTGATCGGAAAGTGTTCGTTTACTCAGGTTGAATGAACGTTGTGAACCGTCAACCCAAACATCAATATTACTACCTCCAGTTAATTGTCTTGCATCCATAACGAAAACAGAGACTTGTTGGCTGATAGGATTGATGGTGTCAGGCTTGTCTTGAAATACGAGCTGATAAATGTCACGACGAGCATCACCCAACGCAAAAATGATTTGTGGATTCGATGGAGTAATCGTTTTGGTTTTAGTTGAAAGTACCTGTTGAGAGTTAGTTTCAATCAAATCAAAAGTAACATCAAAGCTATTGGCTTTTTCTTGAATGAGCATGACACCGCTTTCTGATGAACCATATAGGGGAAGATTAGAATACAGAACTTCTTGTTTTTCTTTATATTTTGCGTTGACGCTTATATCGGACACGCCACTACTGCCTTGATCAACCAAATTAACCGTTTGAAAATTGAGGGCTCTCACTGAAACGCCTGAATCGGAAGAATCTCCACCACAACCAACGACTATTGCGGATAGGGAAAGCAGTGAGACTATCGACATCCACTTCATGTTCTTATCCTTATTGAATTAACTGAGCTCGTTACACAATGTGGCCTAAAACGATGAGTTCAGGTCACGTATGAGAACAGTATAGTGGATGTGAGGTAACTATCTTGGGGACAAATTTTCTATGTATTGCTAACGCACCTCAGTAAGCTGGTGGCTAGTGATATTTCATGCTTTCGATAAACAAAAATGCCTGACTCAAACAGGTGAGTCAGGCATTTTAGGGTGGTTACACTAAGATGTGCGACACGTCTTAAAAATGTCCAGCGTCCCGTCGTAGGCACTGGTTTCTACATCCATAATGCCCAATAGAGAGTGGAACACATTGTCGTGTGAATGCGTCGCACGCTTTTGTGCTTCTTGATTCAAGCAGTCGGTATTGATGTTTTTTGCTTGCTTGAAGCCTGGTGACATCCAAAGTATTAATGGCACACGTTTTTGGAAGTCTGGCGCTAGGCTATAAGGCATACCGTGTAGAAACATACCGTTTTCACCCAATGACTCGCCATGGTCTGAAATGTAAATAAGGGCGGTATTGTAACGATCTTCTAGTGATTTTAATTTTGCAATAGTTTCAGCCAGTACGAAGTCCGTGTAACGAATGGTATTGTCATAAGTGTTGACGATTTGTTCTACACTGCAGTTTTCGATGTCAGCTTGTTGGCAATCGGGTTGGAAATAAGCTTTATCTTTCGGGTAACGCTGGAAATATGTCGGTCCGTGGCTACCAATAAGGTGCATGGCAATCACTCGATTTCCTTGCATGTCTGAAACTTGCTGGTCAAAGTTCTTTAGCAAGGCCATATCGTAACAAGTTTGCCCGTCGCAAAGTGCATTGTGCTGCGTTCTGTCTATCTCGGTTTTCTTCACGTTGTGCGCGACATGTTTGTCACCGCCGTCATTGTCTTCCCAAACAATATCGACACCAGCGCGTTGCATGATATCAAGTGCGTTATCTTGGTTATCGGCCTGCTGACGATCAAAGTTGATGTGGGTTAGTTGGGAAAACATGCAAGGCACAGAAACGGCCGTAGCAGTGCCACAAGAGGCAACGTCTTGGAATGAAATGACGTCCAATTTGCTTGTGTACGGATTGGTTTCTCGGTTGTAACCGTTTAACTGATAGTTTTGACTGCGTGCGGTTTCACCAACAACGAATACTAAGAGTGTTGGTTTCTCTGCGGCCTGTACTTGTGCACTTTCGGATTGCTTAGCATCTACACCAATTTCACGGTACGGCTCTGGTGTGGTTAGGTAGTTCTCTTTTACATAACTTGCTGAGCTGTATACATATTGAGTGGGAATGATGATCTTTTTAAGGTAGCTGTTGTTCCGTCCAACTGATGCATAGTCTTGGTAGTAAAGCGCCGCGATGACCGCAATCACAATCAAAGAAATTAACATTGAGACTATTTTCGTCAAAATGAAGCGGAGCCAGTGTCCTTTTTGTGGTTGTAATTTCACTTTAAACACAAGCAGGGCAGGAATGACGCCCATAATCGCCGTCCACAAAAAGGAATAGGTGCTGAGGTATGAGCTAGCCTCGCTGGTGTCCGTTTCGATGATGTTGGCAATCATGTTGCTGTCGAACAAAGTGCCATAGTTATAGCTCGCATAGCTAACCATACTTGATGTGATCAGCAGTAAAATAAAGAAAGGTTTACTGAATAAGGGCCAGCTGAACAAGTTGAATAGAAAATTGAGCGCAGCAAAAAAGAAGATCGGAATGGTAATGATGAAACCAATTTTTACTTGTTCGAGAGACGAAAGGATGTGAACCAGCTCTTTATAGATAGGAACGTTTACTACAATCGCAAAATAAAGCGCTAAAAGAAGAGTAAAAGTAACGTATGAGATACCTTTAGTTGGAGAGTTTATTATTTTCATAAATGGCCGTCTGAAATAGAACTAAAACACAAAGCACAAACAGACAGAACAAGGATCCCTACCGGCTCTTATCTGAAAACAACGTAACACCGGAATCGCTTCATGCTTTAGGTGACACGCCCACGTTATAATCAAGCGAAAGCCTGTTTATCTTGGTTTTCAAATATGGCGTTACATCGCCAAAAGAAATGGGGAAGTTGACATTTCACACTCCCCGAAAAGAAAAGGCATTAAATTCAGAGATAGAATACGGTCTAGAGCGTGAAACAATTGTGAAATTTCCCCTAGTCTTAAATAAAAATCTTGCTCTGCATGAATAGCTTATGGTTAAGACTCAAGGTCGTAAACGGTGTAACCTTTTTTAGCAAGACATTGACGCAACACTAAAGATTGGGTTTTCGTGGAATCTGTCGCACCACCAAGCGCGCCAGCCCCTGCACCTACTGCGGTTCCGGCAACAGCTCCGACAGCTGCTCCACCGAGCCCATCTTCTAGTGCGCCCGCGACAGCGCCAACAAGAGCTCCAGTAACCGCGTTGTTTTGTGCGCCTACTTTTGCGGCTTCACCTTTATCGACTTTTTCTGCGTAGCCTTGGCAGTAGGCAAAGTCTTGTTCGTATTTTGCTTGGTCAACATTGGTCATATCCACAACGGGTTCTTGATTGTAGGCACAGGCTGCAAGTGTAGAAGAGAGGGCGATGAGAATAAGAGGTTTGTACATTTGAGCGTTCCATTGTTGCTGTGAAATTGTGGCTCAAATGTACGCTGTTTTATTATTAACCTCTGTCATTTAATTGTATTGAAATGTCGGTTTATGTAATGGCTTAGATTACCCCGATATAAGACTACTGAGAATCGAGATACTTGATGCTTACTGCGTTGCTAGCTAGGTAATGACGAATCTGCTTTCGGGAGGAAGATGGTAAAACATGCGCCACCTAGATGACTATGTGCAACCGACACTGAGCCTTTTTGTAATTCTGTGATTTGCCTTACGATAGCGAGGCCTAAGCCGAAACCACTGCTATTTTTATCACGAGCTTTGTGTGCACTATAAAAAGCATCGAACAAATGAGGCCAGTCTGTTTCATCAATGCCACAGCCATCATCATGAACGTCAATACACAAGAATTCACATTGCGCCCGTATTTTTAAAGTGATTTCGTGTTGGGCATAACGCATGGCGTTGCGCAGCAGATTATCTAGCGCTCTCTGTAGAAGTTTAGGATCGACGAGTATTGTCGTGTCGCTGATTTCCGACTTAAGCAAAGAAATGGTGATAGAGGTTTCTCGTTGCCACCTTGGTAGTAAAGACTGGATGAACGAATTTACACTGATCTGCGAGGGCTGAATTTCAGCATCCGGTTGCTCCATTTTTGCGTAATACAGCAGTTCATCCACCATATTTTCCATTTCATCAATATCTTCAACAATGCTCGTCACATACTTGTTCTGCTCTTTGCTGAGAGAGGTGTCGGCTAACAAATCAGCTTGCCATTGTAGGCGAAATATTGGCGTTCGAAGTTCATGGGCGACCGCATTGGTCAACATTCTGTTGCTAGTAATTAAGCGGGATACTTTTTCTGCCATTTCGTTAAAACGTTGATTCAATGAACCGACAGATTTGGTACTTGTCGTTTCAGCACGAGCTTGGAAGTTGCCAGAGGCGAAATCAATGGTCACTTTTTCTAGAGCACGAATACGTCTGCTCAAAAACCAAATTAATAGGACACAGTAGAGCGCGAAACCTGCGATAAAAAATACCCAAACAACGTTATCATCAAAGTGAATAGCTTGAATAATAGGGCTGTTAGGGTTCTCGCTCAGTTTAAAAACTGGTGAGTCCGGTTCAAAACGAAACCATAAGTTTCGGTCTTGATCAAAAGCAGTGTTTAGAGTGGGGGGCCCACCAAACACCATTCGTACCTCAGGAGGGAGATGCGTCATGTCTTGGGCGACCAACAGCATGTGACTAGACGTAGCTAATTTTTCAAGTTGTTTAACGGTATATTCTTCCCCTTTTTCTTGATAGATAGGGTAAATAAATTCGTGGAATGCTTGAGCTTCATGCTCTTCCAGAAGATAGTCGTAATCGGTATTTAATTGGTGAACGATCACTTCATAACCAATTAAGCTAGCAACAAATAGGATGATGAGACCTAAAAAGCTTTCGAGATAGATACGCTTCATTTTTGCTCCCATGCATCAGGGATAAATAAGTACCCTTTGCCGCGGATGGTGACGATTTTCTGCGGAGGCGTGGTTGTATCATCAAGTTTTTTACGCAGCGTTACAATCCGATTGTCGATGGTTCTATCCGTGCCGTCATAATCAATACCACGTAAGGTTTTTGTGAGCCACTCGCGAGAAAGGGGGTGTTCAGGATGGCTTGCGAGTATCCAAAGAAGATCAAATTCACCGTCAGTAAGTGACACGGACTTTTCATACAATGTGCAGGCTTTTCGAAGGCGGTTGAGCTTGAGTTCTCCGACTTTGAGCATATTTTCAGTCTCAGCCTCCATCGGTTGGCGGCGCAGTAACATCCGAATTCTCGCCAATAGCACTCGTGGTTTGATTGGCTTAGTGACAAAATCATCCGCCCCAATTTCTAACGCAGCAACGTGGTCAAAATCATCATCACTTGCAGTAAGCATCAGAACTTTGCCTTTATAACCCTCTCTAATCTGTCGACATACGCTGAGTCCATCTTGGCCCGGCAGCATTAAATCCAGCAGCACAAGCTCGGGTTGTGAAATGAGAATTGCGTCAGGTGCGTCCGTCCCATTATCAATACATGTGACTTGAAACCCTTGAGTAATAAAGTAATCACAGAGCATGCTGCGAAGTTTGAAGTCATCCTCAATGATAAAAAGAGAGGGCTTAGCATGATGTGTATTCATAGTAGAGACAGGACAGTTGAAAAGGTCACTGAAACTTATACAACTTTGTGTCGAATTTCAATCGACAGAAATAAGCACTTAGATTGAACGTGAGGGCCTGCGATAAGAATAATTGCGATAGGACACTTGTGATAAAAACAAATGTGCTAAAAACACTGACGATAAAACAATAGATAGAAAAAACCGATCACAGGATCGGTTTTTTGTTATTTGGTGAATAATTAAGGCTGCTGTTTTGTTGGAGCAAGCGCAATTTCACGAATACAAACGTTTTGAGGCTGTTGGTAAGCAAATACGACAGCGCGAGCGATATCATCTGCCGCAAGAACGCCACCCATATCTACTTTCCATGAATCGTAACCATCTTTGATGTCTTGAGATGTAGTGTGAGAAAGCAGTTCGGTTTCTACGGCACCCGGTGCGATAGTGGTAACACGAACATTAGAGGCTGCCACTTCTTCACGTACGTTTTCTGAGATAGCATGTACGGCGAATTTAGTCCCACAGTATGCTGCATGGTCAGGGAATGTTTTCTTACCAGCGATTGAACTGATGTTGATGATAGTACCGCTGTTGCGTGCTTTCATTGGCGCAAGAACCGATTGCATACCGTTTAGTAGACCAAGAACATTCACATCAAACATACGTTTCCACTCAGAAGCATCTTGAACGTCAATTTGACCAAGCAACATCACACCGGCATTGTTCACTAACGCGTCTGCGGGACCAAATTTATCTTCTGCTTTTGCGATAGCAGCTTCAAAAGAAGATTTGTCTGTTACGTCTACTTTCTCACATAGTGTGTTTGGTAAGTTTAATGCTTCCAAGCGTTCTACGCGGCGAGCCAGAAGAAGAAGAGGGTGACCTTCATCGCTTAAGCGACGAGCGATGGCTTCACCAATACCTGAGCTTGCACCAGTAATTACGATCAGTTTTTTCATCTTTTGTTTCCTTTTTATTCTTGCTTGAAAATAGCGTTGTTTGAGAGCAGTTGTCTCACTGCGATGGCGATATATTAAGGAAATGCCTTTTGTTGATATATATCACTTTAGGTAAAACACTGTTGTCACATGACAACAATGGCGTATCTAGTCGTGATACCTATCTGGTAATAACATGTTACTTGGCAATAATGTGTGAGTGCTCACTGTTCATAATCGTAGATGAAAAAAGGCGCATGAGTGCGCCTTGAGTTAAATCGATACCCTAAAAGAGAATTAGAGATGTTTAAGCAGATTGGGTTTGTGTACTTACTACGCTATTGTCGCTACCGAAATCATTTGGCACGTAAGCGTCTGCTTGTGGGTCGTTTTCCCATTCAACATCATCGAATAGGTAGCGAAACTGAATATTTTTTTCCTTTGGCAAGCGCGTTTTAAATTTAAACTGGCCACTTTTTTTGACGAGCTTCATTGGTTCTGGTTGCCAGTTGTTAAAATCGCCTGCAATTTGAATCGATTCCCACTGGTTTTTATCTAGCTCGAACGTGACTTCAACTTCATCTTTGGTTTTAAAAAATCTCTTTTTAAGCATTAAGGTTTCCTTGTTTGTACAAAAACTGATCTAACTATTACTCAGGTTTCATAGCAATTTCAAGTGTTATCGGGATTGTAGTCGGTATCGTATATTGAATTTTCTTTTTTGTGGGGGTAACGGGGCTGACTGGCTTGTGTGCAAAGTGGGATTATGTATGATGAGGGTTCACCATATTTTTAAGATGTTTTATGTTGAGTTTTAACCGTACATGGATGACGACGATGCTCTGCTTGTTAGCAATGTTGCTGACGAGTATGGCTTCAAGTGCGCGTGCCGCCGCCGTTCCAATTGAAAGTGGGTTAAATCACGATCTTCAATTCGCATTTCAAAAGCAGATATCTGTAGAGAATACAGACTGTGATGAATCCCATCACGCTGCTCATCAAGTTGATAAAGGGCAACAAGCCCACACCAGTTGTAGCTCCTCATGCATTGTCAAAATGCCAACGAATTTATCACAAGACGATTTGATGTTATTGCCACATCGGCTCGCCTTGATTGACAAGCTACCAACGCCAAAAGCGGTAGTGGTGATTTATCAGCCGTACCGTCCTCCAATTGTTTGATCTTTATATTCATCATCTGCCAGTTGTCTGGCAGCGTATTAACAAACTTCAACTCAGAATCATCTACGCCTTTCACAAATGAGCAATGTAGATTTTCTGATTCATCGTTGAGGCTTAACGAATGAATTTTGGCAATCAAATGCCTAAAAGGATCAAACATGAAAAAATTATTCGCATTTTGCAGCACACTGTTATTCGCATTTACCGCGCATGCAGCACAATTTGAACAAGGTAAGCACTACAAAGTACTGGATGTAGAGAAAGCCACTAAACCAACAGTGACTGAATACTTCTCTTTCTATTGCCCACATTGTTATAAGTTTGAAGCCGTCATTGATAACTTGAAACCTGCATTACCGAAGAATGCAAATTTTGAGAAAGTGCATGTTGCGTTTATGGGGAGTGATATGGCGGTACCAATGGCGAAGTCTTATGCGACCATGGTGTCTTTGGGCGTCGAGGAAAAAATGGTGCCAGCAATGTTCGCTCAAATTCATCAGAAACATCAAGCGCCTAAGAATGAAGCGGAATTAAAACAGATTTTTGTCGATAACGGCGTAGATGGGAAGAAGTTTGATGCGGCTTACAACAGTTTTGCGGTGAACTCGATGCAAAAGGGTTTTGATAAGCAGTTTAAACAAAGCACCCTAACTGGCGTTCCTGGGGTGGTTGTCAACAATAAGTACATCGTCCTACCAAATGAAATCCGTAGCTACGATGAATACAACGATCTTGTGAACTACTTGCTTACGCTTTAATTTGTAAAGTAAAAGTGGCGGCGATTTACGTCGCCACTTTTAAGCAATTAGGCATGAAAGGTGGGTTAGTTCATGCGAGTAATTTTTTGCAAATACCTTTATACAAATACCTTTATGCAAGTAGCACAAGCCCATGCATGAATACGACACCTGAGGTGAGCTTACCACGCATTAACTGATAGCCTTTTGGTTCCGCTTCTTTTTCTACTTTCCTGATAATTTTTTCCGCATACCACACCGCGATGTAGCCCGCCGCGAGAAGAACTGTGGCTACGACATAGTGTTGGTTTCCTTGAAGCAACGCTCCCCAAGCAAGTAACACAAACAGGTTACTCAAAATAAGCGCATTTCGACTAAGTCGATGATAGTAGTGGTCAATGGCATTTCCCCAAAGTACCCCGGATAGAAAGCTCAGAATCACAGCGCTGTAAGCGATAAAGAACTGCTGACCTGTTAGGTTGAATAAAGTCCTTTCAGAGAGAATTAGGATCAAACTAAATAAAAAAGGCAGCAGTCCTAAGTACCCCAATTGCAGCATGGTAGACCGTGTTGTTGTTGTCATTTTGATATCCCTAAAGCTGTTTTTCAATAATAGAGGTAAGCGTAGTACTCATTGGCGAGGTTGAACTAGGGAAAGTGGCAACGACTTTGCCGTTTTTATCGATTAAGAACTTATAGAAATTCCATTTCGGTGCAATACCGGCTTGTTCACTGATCGCAGAAAATAGCGGGTTTGCGTTCTCACCAAGTACCGATGTCCGGGCCATCATTGGAAAAGTGACACCATAGTCTAGATAGCATATTTTGGCAGTGTTTTCTTCACTTCCTCTGTCTTGGCGAAAGTCATTACTTGGAAAGCCAATCACTGAAAAATTGTTATCTTTGTAGGTTTGATGCAAGGTTTCTAATTGCTCAAGTTGTGGAGTGAAGCCGCATTGACTGGCGGTGTTGACGACAAGAAGCGTTTTTCCTTTGAACTCTTCACATAGGTTAATCTCATTTGTTGAGTTGAGTAGTCGCTGTTTGCCTTGAAGTATCTCTGGACAGCTTGCACTTAATGCCCAAGAACTAAACAGAAGCAAAGTAACGCATAATGCATGGCCTAAGATTGATTTCATATTTATCGTTCCATTTACTAAATGCAGGTCAGGTCCCTCAAGTATAAGTACTCAGTTGGGAACGACATCGATCAAAAAAGCCGCTTGAATCAGCGGCTTTATCATAAGTATGTTCGTATTGATTACGCGAGTTTTAAATCAAACTGCATGCGGTAGGCGACCATATCTTCAATCGTCAGCACTGGCATGTTGTGGAGGCGGCCAAATGCCACGATCTCTGGTGCTTTTGCCATGGTACCGTCTGGGTTGGTCACCTCACATAACACTCCGGCCGGTTGCAGCCCAGCCATTTGCATTAAGTCGATCGTTCCCTCAGTATGGCCGCGGCGAGTCATTACGCCACCAGGTCGAGCACGAAGCGGGAAGACGTGACCTGGTCGAGCAAGGTCATCTGCTTTTGCATTTGGGTTTGCGGCTGTTTTGATTGTAGTCACACGATCTGCAGCAGAGACACCTGTCGTGACACCTTGCTTAGCTTCAATAGATACTGTAAATGCGGTTTGGTTTGCACTGTTGTTGTTGACGACCATTGGTGGAAGTTCAAGTTTGTCTGCTTGTGCATCTGTTAGGCAAAGGCAAACAATGCCACTGCATTCACGGATCATCATGGCCATTTGTTCATTGGTAAGATGCTCTACTGAATAAATGATGTCGCCTTCGTTCTCGCGATCTTCATCATCAAGCAGCAGCACGCCACGGCCTTCTTTAAGTGCAATAAGTGCGTTTTCAACGCGAGTAATTGGATTACCGAATTCGGCAAGTAGTGATGACTGATTCATGGTTAACTCCTAAATATCACCAGAATCAGGGCGGTATGAGGGATCGCTGTTTATAACACGCAATCACGAACTGTTATCCAACAGGTGGAATAACCGCTCGCGACAGATAAACACGATCCAAAAAGAAGCGCACCTGAGCTTATCCACATAGCAGCGTATAAAACTAACAAGGTGTTAAGTAAATACGATGTCGAAGAAGTACTCGAATGCTTTCTTATTCTCTTTCATCCGGACTATAACCGTCGGCTCTGGCATCTCACCAGATCTGCTGACCTCGACGAATCGAGCGCTCGCGGGCTCACTCTAAAGAGTATACCGCCGGTGGGGAATTTCGCCCCGCCCTGAGAACATAAAACCTGACCTTTAAGACCAGACATAATGACTCCGACACTTCTCAATGAGGTATCGGAGTAACGATATTACTGTTTAGATTAGGAATTTAAAAGCCGAATGCGATTAAATGATGGAAATGTGTGCTATCGGTTGAAACGATCAGTACGGATGAAATGATCAATTTGTGTAGGAACGAACGTGTTGTAGATCAAACCGGTATGCGTTTGTTTCGTTTCAATGTGATCTTGCATGCCATCCAAACGTGTTTCTTCGACCGTGACTGTACCATCAGAAAGAGTATGGTCTCGATGCATTAGAATCGGTCTTGCTCCAATCGCCATTGTCCCTGCGATGCTGCCGAGCTTTTGCGGGAAGCGCCATACGTCTTCATGTTCATTGAGGCCATGATAGGGAGAGTTTCCTAAAATTGCACCCAAGCCCAGATCTTGAATGCGTGACACGATGGATGCCCCTTTTAGTGGTGAACCTATCGCAATTACATGGGACACTAGGCTGGTAGTAGGCTGTCGACTTGCAAGGTAACGCTTGATCATTAAGCCCCCTAAGCTGTGTCCAACTAATACATTTGCCGTCAAAGGGTTGAGTGCCAGATCGATCGAATCGAACAATGATGGTTCGTGGATCGATACCGTGTTGTAGCTAATAACCCGAGTTTCGTAGCCTAATTTTTTGAGTTTTTGACTAAGAGGCTGCATGACCAGCCCATGCATATAAAGACCATGTAAGATAATGACTCGCATAATACCTCCTAGATTTATGACGTTATTTATACCCAAAACGCTAAGTCTAGATAACACGGCTCGGATATAGATATAGCCTACTAAATTAAATACTTAACGTATGTCAGGAAATTCGCAAATCGAGCACTCTTTTTGTAACAAGTGGCGTTTCTATTCAACTCACGGACAGTTCAGTGATGATTTATAACTTGGTGTTTTGTCTGATCAACTTTGTGTTTCATCACGTGATTCGATTTCATCCGCTAATTGTTCTAAATAGGCAAGCATGAATGTTTTGCGCTTTAGCGCCTCTTCATGAGCAGATCGCGTATTCATGGTCTCGACAATTTTAAACAGTTTGGTTTGAAAATGGTCGATAGTAAATTGCTTGTCGTTTAACGCTCGCTGCTTGGCAAACATGTCTTCGTCGCAATAAAGTTTGGCATGAAACAGAGTGCTAACTTGAATGCAGCGCGCAATCCCAATTGCACCAAGCGCATCAAGTCGGTCTGCGTCTTGCACTATCTGAGCTTCTAATGTGGTTGGGGTAATATTGGCGCTAAAACTGTGTGCTTTGATCGCATGAGCAATCGCGTCGTAATATTGGGTTGGATAATCAATGCTTTTTAAAAACGATAGGGCCTTTTCTGCCGCGAGTGAAGCACTTTGTTTACGATTGGGATGATCTTTGGGATACGTGAAGCAATCATGCAGATACGCGGCTGGCAATACGATTGCGAGGTTAGCTGATTCTCGGTTTGCAAGTTGCTTTGCTGTTTTGACGACACGAAGGACATGGCTAAGATCATGTGCAGCATCGGTTTTCATTTCTTGTTTCATGAACTGCAACAACAGCGGTTCAAATTTACTGAGATCTAATGGGGCTGATTGAGTCATAAATTAGGCGAAAAAATAAAGGCTTAGGCAATGTGGAGTACAGGGTACTCAGTATGCCTAAGCCTTTTTAAAATTGCCAAAAGAGACGTTGTTATTGTGAGGTTGTGGTACTACGAAAAATGAATTACTGAGTTCGGGTAAAACGGAACGTTTGCACTTTTTGCTCGGAGCCATCTAAGTAAGCATAACTGTCGATAGTCCAAACATTAGGACCAGCAAAACCAAGCTCAACACGGACATCGCCTGTTGGGATGCCTTGATAAATGACATCGTTAATATTCACAGGGTAGAAGTTGTAGCGACTGGTCTGCGCTTGTTGCTCTCCGGCGAATGCAACAGAGACGTTTTTTGCTTCATTGGTCAGTGTTAGTTGGTAGCCTGACTGCGCATCGAATGTGAATTCGGCATTTAAGTCGACACCTTGTGCATTCGTCACTTTGACATTTGCTTCGGTTGTTTTTGCGAGCGAGCCTTGTGCAGACAAACCATTTAAGCCTTTAAAGTCGCGGCTATGGTTTTGGATATTCACATTCCAATTGCCGACAAAATTGTCGATTTCTTGCCATTGTTGAGGTGCATTCGTGGTGTTTTGCGTACCACCAATTGCGCCTATCGCGTCATTACGGCTATCGTGGCGGATGTTGTCGCGGTTGTTATGGATATCAGCGCCAGCACCTGCAACACCACCAGCAACGCCTCCCGCAATTGCACCTTTTACAGCGAGATCGGCATCACCCGTTAGTGCTCCCATCGTTAATCCCAATAGTGCACCTCCCGCAGCGCCCTGTTTGGTTAATGCATTTGGATCGTCTTCTCCCGGAGTCACGCATCCTGCAAGGAGGGGAAGAGATAACGCAGCAACTAAAGTAGTTTTGTTGAAAGTGTTCATGTGTTTACTCCGAGATGTTTGGTTCGGAGGTATTATTGAACAGTGTTTGATTGCAATCCACTTATCTCGCTGATAACCGTGAGTTATCAGCTTGAGTCCTTGTGAGGGGGAAAGATGGAAATGATTGATAGAACTTACATTTATACAATGATTGGTTCTTGACCAACTTGGGTGCGTTCGAGTCAAAAATCGATGAATTTAAAAGTAAAGGATAAAAATTTTATGATCTCCATCAACATTTGTGCCTCGTTAGAGGGATAGCATGCGCACGTAAAGAAAAATTATAAAATGAGTCCAAATTATGCAGGATTTATATGAGCTAGAGCGTAAGTTGGTAGAGGGTGGTGCAGATATGAAAGGCTTAAAAGTTGTACCTGCGATCATTGATAAACAAGGCAACGTTGTGTACCTGGGAACTACAACGTCTATGTTGAGAAATGTAATGAGTTGTCTTGGGAAACTTACGCAAAAAATCAAAAAATAAAAAAGGGTCTGATTAGTCAGACCCTTTTTTCGTTTTAAGCGTTAGTCGTTGAAACGTTGGTTCAATTAACGTTTGTAAGTGACTTGCTCTTGTTCATCAAGGTGAATATGCGTGGTCGCTGGCTGCGTTTCTGCAATGACTTTACCGTGACGTACTGAGTAACGAACTGGCACTTGGCGACGCACTGCATCAAAGCCATTTTCAGCGGGAAGAATCAATAGGCTACCAGGTTTACCCGCTTCAATACCGTGTTTGTCTTGAATATTCAGTGTTCGTGCTGAGTTTGTACTGATCAGATCAAGCGAATTGTTGATTTGGTCGTAACCCATTACTTGGCACACGTGCAGACCCATATGCAACACTTGTAGCATGTTTGCAGTACCTAGTGGGTACCAAGGGTCAAATACATCATCGTGACCAAAACATACGTTGATGTTTGCATTCAGCATTTCTTTCACACGGGTTACACCACGGCGTTTCGGGTAATCATCGAAGCGGCCTTGAAGATGGATGTTCACCAATGGGTTTGCAACGAAGTTGATACCAGACATGCGTAGCAGACGGAACAGGCGAGATGCGTAAGCACCGTTGTAAGAGCCCATAGCCGTTGTATGGCTTGCGGTTACCTTGTGGCCCATGTTGAACTTGTGCGCTAGTGCAGCCAGAGTTTCAACAAAGCGCGATTGCTCATCATCGATTTCGTCACAGTGAACATCAATCAGGCGATCGTATTTCTGTGCCAATTCGAACACATAATGCAGAGATTCGATGCCGTACTCGCGAGTGAATTCGAAGTGAGGAATTGCACCGATAACATCTGCGCCAAGCTGAACGGCTTCTTCTAGTAGCTCTTTACCGTTCGGATAAGAGAGAATGCCCTCTTGCGGGAAAGCAACGATTTGAATGTCTACCCACTCTTTCATCTCTTCACGCACTTCAACCATCGCTTTTAGCGCGATAAGGGTCGGGTCAGAAACGTCAACGTGAGTACGAACGTGTTGCACACCGTTAGCAATTTGCCATTTTAGGGTTTGCTTTGCGCGTGTTTTTACGTCTTCAATCGACAGCATTTCCTTGCGCTCAGCCCAACGCTCGATGCCCTCAAATAGGGTTCCCGAGATGTTCCAATTTGGCTCACCTGCAGTTTGCGTTGTGTCTAGGTGAATATGCGGCTCACAGAAAGGCGCGACAGCCATGCCACCCTCTGCATCCAGCACATTACCTGTGTAATTAAGCTCTACATTATTGTCTTCAATACGCTTGAATTGACCATCCTCAATCAGAATTTGCTGGAGACCTTCCTGTCCCTTTAGCGTTGCGTTCTTGATCAATAGTGTTGTCATGATGGTTCCTTACGCTGGCTGCTGTGCCAGTGTTTTTTTATTTAGAATAGGATTGAGAATCAGGTAGCTGATTGCGCCGCCTAGTACAGCATTAACCGGAACCACTCCAGGTAGGAAGTGACCCGCTGCGACACCAATTGCTACTGCGATAATGCCAGCCCAGTTCACGGTTTGGAACTGTGCAGCTTCGAAATTTTTGTACTGTTTACGGTTCATGAAGAAATCCGCAATGATAACCCCGCCGATTGGTGGAATAGCAACCGATAGGAATGTTAACCAGCCAACAAAGTTATTATAAAGCCAAAGTGCACACAAAGTACCGACTAAGCCATTCACCATTGAGATGTATTTGCTAGGCAGACCAGTAATGTTTGAGAAACCAAGGCCAGATGCGTATAGCGCGTTGTCATTCGTTGTCCAAATGTTCAAGCCAAGAACGATGATAGCTGGAATAAGAAGACCTTGTGCGATCATCACTTCTGAAATATCAGATTGACCAGTCACTGAAGCGCCTGCCGCGCCAAAGATGAACATGAGTGAGTTGCCGATAAAGAACGCCACCATTGTCACGATTACGGCACCTTTGGGCTTTTTACCAAATCGCACGAAATCGGCGGTCAACGTACCTGCGCTAACGAATGAGCCTACCACCATCGCCAATGCAACAGAGAAGTCGAGTGGCTCAGCAGGTTGTACTTTTTGCAGTTCTGTCACACCGCCGATGCTGTTGATGGCTTCTACCACTGAGTAACCACCTAGCAATGCAATCGCTGGAACGGCAATTGCAGAGAGAACCATAAGTGCAGAGATGCCAAAGTAAACCGTCGCGGTCATCAGCAGACCCGAGATAATGATAAGTGTATTGGTGTCAATGCCTGTAGCTTTGTGTACTGGAATGGCAAACATGGCGACGCCGACACCAAACCAACCAACTTGCGTTCCGCCAAGAAGTGCGGAAGGAAGCCAAGAGCCTTTAGAACCAAAAGAGAAACGAGCGAGGAGGTGAGTAGAAAGACCAGTAGAAGCGCCGATGTAACCGAGGAAAGAAGTGTAAATACCGAGGATGAGGTTACCAATGAGAACAGCGAGGAAGAAATCATTAAAAGAGAGGCCAGTACCGAGCGAGCCACCCGTCCACATACTTGCGGAGAAAAACGTGAGTCCCAACATAACCATGGTTAATGAAGCAACACCCTTTCTAGCGGTGTTAGGAACCGGTCCAAGACTGTAGTTATTGTCTGCAGCCATTTTTACCTCCACAAAATTAAAAAATCAATTATTGCCCACAAAATCTGGGTAAACGGCGCGTATTATCGTGATGTAAATCTCATAGTCAATGAGTTTTTTGTCATTAAACCGTTTGCCTTGTCGTTTTCGTAATTAAAGTTTATTTAAAACAATGGCTTAATTTTAAATTTTTGATTTAAAAAAGTTTCATATAATTGCTTCAGGTGCTAGAAAGTTTAAGCCAAGGGGTCAATTTTCTTATTTTGTTTGGAAACTGTTTTAATCATCATGTTTGTATTTCTATATGTGATTTTTCTTATTTTATGCGCACGAGGCAAACGGTTACTTTTAGTGTTAGTTTTGTTTGGTTGTCTTTTGAACAAAAAAATCGATATTTACTTGTGGTTATGGGTGTTAATTGCTACTTTTTGCATTAAGTTGTCATTTTCTGTTGTTTTCAATTGAAGAAAGCATCTTGTAATCGATTGCAAAGTATTGCCGGAGAAGCTGGCTAACCTTAGTCGGTACAAAACAGTTAAGGAAGAAAGTCGAGAGGGAAGTTGGTCGTAAAGTGCTCGGAGAAACTGAGCGCAAAAAAATGCCAATCGAATGAACGCGATTGGCACAGAGGTTCGTTCAATGTTGTATCGTATTTTTACAGCATGACGAGGCTGGCGGTACCTAAAAATGCGAAAAAGCCGACCACATCCGTGACCGTAGTTAAGATAACCGAGCCTGCTAGTGCAGGATCCAGATCCAACTTGTCCAGTACGATAGGAATTAACACACCAAACAACGCGGCTGTAATAATATTAACAATGATCGCCAGCGCTATTGTTCCTCCCAATATTGGTGATTGGAACCAAAGCCCAGCTAAACCACCAATGATCAGTGCCCAAAGTAGGCCGTTAAGTGAACCGATACCAAGCTCATTTTTGAGTAATGCAAATCGGTTACCCGGCGTGATCTGATTGAGAGCCATTGCTCGGACCATCAGTGTCAGTGTTTGGCTGCCTGCAATGCCCCCCATTGAGGCAACAATTGGCATCAATACGGCAAGCGCAACGACTTGCGTAATCACATCCTCAAACATGCCAATGGTAACGGATGCGAGTATTGCGGTGAGTAAATTGATGCCGAGCCATACCCCACGTTTTTGTGAGCTTTTTAGGACGGGAGCGAATAAGTCATCGCCTTCATCCATACCGGTACCCGCCATTAAGCGTGCTTCGTAAATTTCGCGTTGTGTACTTAAAGCAAACTGCCAATCTACTTCTCCGATCAAAGTCTGATCGGCATCGGTAACGGGTAAGGCAGGTAACGAGCTGTGCTCAAGTGCCTCGACTGCTTCGGGTAGCTCCATTTTACTATCAAGAGTGGTGACATTTTCGATGGCGAGAGCTTTTAGGCGAGTATCAGACTCACTACGCAAGATTTCGTAATAGTTCACAGCGCCACGAAACTGCTTCTTTCGGTTGATTAAGTAAACCTGTTGTGGCGTATCGTAACTGTAGCGTTCCATCAAACGGCGCGCTTTATCTACGGTGATGTTAAATGGAAGTGTGATGATTTTACGTTCAGCCCAGCGGCCTAACTCTTCATCTTCGTATTCGTTTGCTTGATCGTAGAGCTCTAGTTCATCTTTTTCGATAAGCTCTAAGGCTTCATTGATGAACTCTTCTGGCAGCGAATCCGCCCATTCGATCAACGATAAGTTGTCGAGTTTGGCTAACGTCAGCTTAAGCTCAATTTCTGATAGGGCGTCAATGATGGAAAGACGTACTTCGGCACGCATTTCTGTTAAAACGTCAATATGCAGCTCTAGCGGTAGGGCACGCCATAAGCGCACACGCTCTTCGATCGGAAAGGCTTCTAGAATCAATGCGATCGAGCCTGACTCTAGACCGAATTCGATAGAATCGTTTAAAGCGGTAACTCGATCTGCTTCTTCTGCTTTTACAATTTGTTCAATTAGAGTGGAGAGGTCTTGAAACTTACTCACCGAGTACCCCGACAGTCTGGTTATTCTTTTGACAGTTGTTCAAGGTACTTGAAAGGGACAGAAAAACAATAGCCTGCCCGTCAGAATGTACGGAATTTAGGTGGAAGTGATGCTTTTATACCCAACCTTTAATTGGTGGGTAAATCCTTGTGCATCGCTTTGACGCTTTTGTGCACATTTTTGCAATTAGAGAGTGCTTAACGGCCCATTTTCTGAAGCATCTAAATCAAGGTAAGGCATAACCAATTGTTGAACGTTGACTCTCGCGCCAATGCGGGCAGCCAGCAAATACATGCCGCCAATTTTCCTGTGCAAGAAGAGGGCGTCAGCCGGAGGAGTATGCCAGTAGTCCTGCTCCATGCTCAATATGGTGCCAGCTTCACGTAACTTCTGTGCTAGACCACTGGCTTTGAAGTCATAAGGTTCATCAACCAGCATTGGTTCACATGCCATATTCACCAAATCAAGAATCGCCTTTCGTTGTTCAGGCATGATGGTTTGACTGAAGAATCCAATTTGTTCCAACGCATCATTCAAGCCTTGCTCGTCATGGTTTACGACCGATGAAAACACCTGGCGGTATCCCGTACTAAATCGCTCGCTGTATTCACGAGTTGCCCCAAAATCTAATAAACCTATTTGGCGAGTCTCTTCATTAAACACATAGTTGGCGAAATTAGGATCGGTTTGTACCATCTTGAATTCGAACAATTCTTTAAACAGCAACTCAAGCAAACTGTGCATGACAAAATCACGCGTGCTTTGGTCGCAATGCTCAATTCTTTCGATAGGACAACCGTCTATAAACGCCATGGCTAGCACGGAATCTGAGCAACTTTCGGTATGGATCTTTGGCACAACAAAGTGAGGGTGATCTTTCAATACATCATAATAGCGAGTGGCAAATTGCGCTTCGCGCACATAATCGGCTTCATCGTGGAGTTGTTTTTTTGCTTCTTCAAGCAAGCCTTTGTAATCGACAGACTCAGGGATTAATCCTACGATCTTGAGCAGTGTGCCGACATTGTCAACGTCACTGTCAATACTCTTGCGGATGCCTGGATACTGTACCTTGACGGCGAGATTGTCGCCAGCATCGCTGTAGGCTTGATGTACTTGTCCGATCGATGCACTCGCAATGGGCTTGAAGTTAAATGAGAGAAACTCCGCTTTCCAATTTGAACCTAAAGCGTTTTCCATGACGTTGTTCAATTGTTTTGCCGGCATAGGATCAGCATCAGAGCGAAGACGTGAGAGAATGTCAGCAAGTTCTGGCTCAAGCATGTCACCCGCATCCATGGAAAGCATTTGTCCCAGTTTCATGGCTGCGCCACGCAGGTGGGCGAGTTGTTCGGTTAAGCGGGCGATATTTTTCGGTGTCAGCAACAGATCTTTTGTATTGGGTTTGTTGCCTTTGGCGATTTGTTTTGTGCCCTCAGCAATCACATTACCAGCCACACGCGTCGCTAACGATGCAAACTTTCCAAATCTTGAAATTCGATGGGTAGGTAGGCTTCTTTCCTTTGCCGACATGAATCTTCTCCGCTGTATACTCACGACTGGTTGTACGTTACTTAATATCAGTTATACATTACTTACTACCAGTTATACGGAAAAAATACGGGCACGGATACAAATCAAAAGAAAACCGCCAGTATAACTGGCGGTTAGTGAAGTTAGATAGAGTAGAAGAAGTACAGTTGGGACTTCATTCGAATGATGATGCCTCGGATTGCATCTAAGAACGATAAGAACCCAATAGGCTTTTCGCCGCTCACCCATGCAAGGCCAACAGAGCCGACGGGAATGTCGTAGTTGTCTGGCTCATCAATTTTTAAGCGTACAAAGTGATGTTTGTTCTGCAAGTTCTTGCCAGTTGTCATGCGTACTGAATCGTCTAAGCCAAGCAGGTTTCCTTGTGACTCACCGGTTGCTTCAACAATGCCTTCAACGGTCGCTGAGAATATTTTTCCTGGGTAAACTGACGATGCGAACTCGGCAGGCTGACCCGGTTTGATGTTGCGGATTGCTTGATGGTTGACCCGCATCAGTACGTATTTCTCATTGGTGTACATGTTAATACGCGGCATCGCTGACACACGCTGACCTTCACGCAGAAGAAAGTTTGTGACAAAACCATCGCTTGGTGCGTACACTTTGGTGCTGTTCAAATCCCATTGCGCTTTTGCGATCTGCTCTTTCGCTTGACGCAGTTCGGCTTGTTTTGTCTCCACGGCGAGCTCTGCTTTGCGAATGGCGAGTTTTGCTCGTGAGATATCCACTTGTTTCTTTTTCATCTGAGATTCAAGTGTCAGAACATGATGGTGAGCCATATCCACCGCACTGGTCTGTTTGTCGATATCACTTTCTGTAATGGTATTTTGTACCACACGGTTTTGCTCTACGTATCGATCTAACATCTTTTTCTGTAACGAGTAGTCAATTTTTGCCGCTTCTAATTGGCTCCTTGACGTTTCTAGATCCTGTAAAAGTGCTTCGTGATTTGCTTCTTCAATTTCGATATCGCCACGAGCAGTTTCCAATGTCACTTGGGCAGCATCTGCTGAAACCGTTGCTTGGTTTAATGCAATTTCATATTGAGTCGGATCAAGCTCATATATCAGTTGACCTTTTGCCACTTGCTGATTTGGCTCAATATGAATGTGGTCGACTTTACCTTTTACGTTGGTTGAGTCAGGACGTAATTGAATATGCGGTGACTGAACAACGGAACCTCCTGACAAGTCCATTGGCGTAAAGTTGATCAATCCAACCCATACGAACATTAACCAACCGACACCACCAAGGTAAGAGAATGCCTTAGTGCCTTTGTTCCAAGGCATGCCGACTAAACGAAGTAGGTAAATGAAGAGTGCCCAAACCGCTAAACCTTCTAACATTACGCCTCCTCTTGTGGTTGCGTATCTGTCTGCGGTTTACTCTTCCATGTATCACGCAGGTTGATGATGGCTTTTTCCATATCAACGAATGCAAAAATCACGGCTAGCACCCATACCCAGTGCCAGACAAACCCTATCCAAGTGAGGGCGGTGATAAGCCCAATTTGGTGGTGATCTTTGCTGTGTGCCTTGTTAATTGGTAATTCATGGATTTTCCAAAAGCCGTAACAAGCGCCTACGACACTCGCGATTAAAACGACAGCCGCTACCACATGTAAAGCGGTGTCTGCGCCTGTTCCGACAAATGGGACACTGAGTAAACTCATTCAATACTCCTCTATTTCAACTGTTGGGTATTCTCTTTTGTAATTGAAATAGATGATGCTTTGTGACAAATTAAATCAATAATAAGACAAATTTGATGTGATTAGTCATGAAAACGGTTCGATTTATACGTGCAATGGGCATCCTAAATATGCATAACCTCGCGTTATCAAAGTATAATTTGCAGTCCGAAGACCTAGGGATTCCTGATTCCGTATTCCACAATCCCATGACGCTTATCCCTTTAACTGCGGTTAGCGAATGGTATCGACGCATTGAGCAACTGAGTCAAGATCCTGATGTGATTCTCAATATTAGCCGAGGGGTGGATCTAAACAAGCTCGGCCCAGTTGGACGTTGGCTGTTTTCTGGCAATGATCTTTCAAGCACGATCCGAAGGGTCAATTATGGTGTGAGTAATTTACAGTCGGGGGCATTTTTTGCCGGTGCTCAGTCAGGCAATATACTTAAATGGACTTACCACAATCCATTTATCGATACGTCTATCAAAGTGCATGACAGCATTCGTAGCGCCGTTTTCATGGTAAAAATATTACGTGAATTTTTAGGGCAAGATTATCGACCACTTCGCGTGAGCATCTCGGGTTCTAGGAAAAATCATGAGCTATATAAGGCGTACTTTGGTTGTGAGGTTGATTGGAGCCAACCGAGAACAGAAGTGTGGCTCCACATTGATGATCGTCTTGCTTCACGTCAATTGACCCATCGAGAAGAGAGTCGACTGGCAATGAATTTCTCTGATCTGGACGATTTACTCAATATGCCAGATCCAGAAGATGAGCTAAAAGTGATTTATGAAGTGGTCAGTTATAGCAGTCACTATGGGTTGCCAACATTAGACAGAGTTTCGCATCTGTTAGGTTTGTCTGATCAGCAATTTCAGCGTCGATTGCAAAAGCTAGGACTTAACTTTTCTACGGTATCAGGCTACGTGCTGAGCAATATTGCAGTGCAACTATTGGGCAAGCACGTTAGCATTAATGACATCGCTATTCGTTTGGGATACACCAATGTCGCGAGCTTTAATAGGATGTTCAAGAAGCACCGTGGAATTACCCCTAAGCAGTATGCATTAAGAGCAGAAAATTAACGCACTTTCGTCAGAGGAAAGACGGATTGATGGTCGCGTAGTATTAAGAATTTCTGCTCTAGCTAATCTCAACTCGGGATAAGAAAGTCTACATTGCTGAATGGCTTAGGTTATCCTAAGTTGAGGTTAGTTGGTGTTTACTCTTGCCAGCGGTTGGGGTAAGCGCTGCGATAATCTGGCTGTTCAATACCATCGTACAAGTTTTCGCATGCTTGGAGAGGGCCGATGACGGTTTTGTAAGGTAAAACGCCGGCCCAAACTGGTAAATCCATATCTTCCGCATCATCATTCACACCAAAGTTACTTATTTTTACTGAGGCTTCCGTTAGTGGCATGCGCAGCAGCATAGTGGCTGTAAGTTCTTTCTCATTGCTCAAGCGAATTTCCTGTGTTCTGCCTGGTGCGATTTGCTCAATAAAGTGATTGAGTAATCGGTCTTTCTCTTGAGTGTTTTCGACGGTTTCAAACTGACCAAAAATGACAGCGCTACGATAGTGGGCGCTATGGTGAAATGCGCTTCGAGCCAACACCCAACCATCAAACAAGGTGAACGTTAAGCAGGTTTGCGAGCCATCTTTTAGTGAACGCAACAAGCGGCTGTTATTTGCGCCGTGGATATAGACTTGATCTTCAACGCGCCACGCTAACATTGGAATCACAACGGGGCCGGATTCGTTGTTAATCGCGATGTGAGCGATAAGACTCTCATCAATGATGGCATGCAAATGCTCCATATCCAATACCACTTTGTGGGCGGCTTTTTTAACTTCTGTCCGACTTGTATTTGATAGCATTTTTTCTCCTTACGCGTTTGAATCGAGGTTGATGTGCCTCAATCTTTGATTGCAATGTATCGCTTAACTGGTAGCGTAAGGAGTGCCACTTTTAATTCATGGATGGATCCAGTTTTGCATTTGATTGATATCGGCGATCTGCGCATAAAGCACGACGATGGTACACGGCAACAGGCATTATTTTCTGCGATACGAGAGAAAATTGTAAAAGGTTTGTGGGCGAAAAATGGCAAGTTGCCCTCAACACGTAAACTCTCACAAGAATTAAATATAAGCCGGAATACTGTTATCGCAGCTTATGAGCAGCTTGTGGCAGAGGGCTATCTAATCAGTAAGAAAGGATCCGGCTTTTATGTGGCGGTAGAGCTGCCAGAGCAATATTTGCCAGAGCCATGTTTTACAGAGTCAAATAGTTCAGCGTCGTGTTTTCCAAGTGACTATTTTTCAGAACCTCAGCAAACTCAAACGGTGTTAGCACTTAAGCATGATTTCGATGTTAATCGAGCATTTGCTCCAGGTGTGCCTGATCTGGCCATGTTCCCTAGCTCTCTGTGGCAGAAGTACCTTTCGCGGCATTTATCCCGGGCTTGCTTATTAGGGAATCAAGATATCCAAGGTAGCATGGCGCTTCGAAGTGCGTTGGCAGACTACCTAGCTTCTAGTCGCTCAGTCAATTGTACAACAGAACGCATTATCATTACCTCTGGCGCGCAGCAGGCGCTGACTATAGCGAGTATGGTTGTGCTCAAACATGGTGATAAAGTGCTGATGGAGCAGCCGGGTTACGCGCAAATGCGAAAGCTAATCCAGTTTCAGAATTATCAATTTGAGCCATTGCACGTGCAAGAAAAAGTGGGTTTTGATGTCGATGATGTGACGTCTAGTGATGCGGATGCTTTATACATCACCCCTAGTAATCAATACCCGATGGGAACCACACTCAACACAGAGCAAAGAGGGTGTATTATCAATTGGGCAGTTAAGAAATCGCGTTGGATCATTGAAGATGATTACGATAGTGAGTTTCAATTTGCGCATCGGCCCTACACCAGTTTACAAGGCTTGGCGGCTCAGATGGGACGAGATGACCGAGTATTATATGTGGGCTCGTTTAGCAAGATTATGTTCAATGGGCTGAGGCTAGGTTATCTCGTCGTTCCAGAAAGTTTAGTGAACGATTGTTTGGTGGTTAAGGATGCATTAAGTGGTGATTCTCCAACTCATACCCAAGAAGCATTGGCAGATTTCATTGTTGAAGGAGGGTTGCTTCGTCATATTCGCAAGATGCGTCGGTTATATAAAATGAAACATGAACAAATGTGCAAATCCATTGAAAAGCACTTTGCCGGCAAAGTAAGAGTGATTAGCCAAGCTGCAGGGTTGCATATTACGTTGAAATGGCAAAGTGGGCTCGACGAACATGAATGGGCGCTACGTGCTAAGGCTGAGGGAATTGTCCTTAGGCCAATAAGCTACTATGAACATGCTGATTTTTGTACACGAAGTTGGCACGGTGCCGTGTTGGGTTATGGCAATGTCGCGTTAGAGGATATAGATAGCCTAATTAAGCGGCTATCTAATTTATTTCGTTGATGCCAATTTGTTTCGATGATCCCAAAGCACTTATTCATTGTACGTCAGATTTGGGTTAGTGTTGGCCGCTTCGCAAGTGCTGGTAATAACGAACACCAAATGTTCCACTTTTTGTTCAATCTCAGTTTCGGTTGGCAGCTCTTGCATATTGAAGACTGATGGCCACAAGAACAATCCATTGAAAATGCTTGAATAGGTGTCAGAAAGCAAACTGATATTGATATGTTTAATTGCCCCTGATTGTTGAGCCTGTTCAAACCATACCGTCAATGCTTTAGAACGGTAAAGCTTAGCGATTATTTGTTGCGCCAGCTCTGGTTGGCGTAAAAATTCAAACATGATCACACGTGTAAAAGGAATACCATATGTGTGGTAAAGAATTTCAACTTCATTCCGTGTGATGCTAATGAGTTGATCGCGAAGACTTCTCTGGCTATCAAATGGGTAGCTTTGTCTTTCATTAATCGATGATTTTATGATGCCAAGTATGGACTCAAATAACACGTCTTTACTTTTGAAATGGCGGTATAAAGTGCGTTTTGAAACTTCGGCTGATGTACAAACTCGATCCATGTTTGCCCCAGTAAAACCGTGCTGAATAAACTCTTCTTTTGCCGCTGCGATGATCGCTATGCGCTTTTCTTCTATTAATGCCACGGGTTCCCTCCTGCGTACCTATATGAAATCTCGCTATTCTATGCGCAATCTAACAAATTGACACAAATTGGTAAACTTATAAGTTTACCCACCAATAAAGAGAACCTAAAATAAACTCATCAGTTTACCCTCAAGCATCATTGTTAATTATCTGTGCGCCACAAAAACAAGTGGCCACGTATTTGGAGTGAAAATCCTATGGTCGTAGTTGAAGTTGGCCAAAAAGCTCTTAAATTGAGTGCGATATCCGTACTTTTAATATCCTCTCTTAGCCTTAGCGGCTGTGGTAATGAGGCACAACAAGCTCCCATTCTACCAGCGGTTAAACCGGCTCTTGTCGAAGTTGTTACAACGCAACGAACAGCAGATTTGAGCTTCAATGGTATTGTGCGTGCTGCGGAACGTGCCGATCTGGCTTTTCAGGTGTCAGGAAAATTGACCAATATTCCAGTTAAGGAAGGGGATGAGGTAACCAAAGGTCAGCTTTTGGCTTCTTTAGATGCTCGTGATGCGAAAAATGCGCTTATCTCTGCACAGCTAGAGTTTGAGAATGTTTCACTTGAATACGAACGCGCACAAGCGGTGTATAAGAAAAGCCAAGCTATTTCTAAAGCGGATCTTGATGCAATTACAACACGTTACAACCTTGCACGTACTCGTGTTGAAGATGCAACTCGCCGTTTAGAATATACCCAGATTTTTGCACCTTTTGACGGCATTGTGGGACGCAAACTTGTTGATAATTATGTGCAAGTGCAGGCGAATGCACCGATATTGACCGTACACGATCTCAATGATCTAGAGGTCGTTATTCATATCCCTCACAAAGTCATGCTTTCGGGTAAAGATGAGACTCGTGCTATTGCTGAGATATCGTCCATTCCGGGGCAATCTTTTCCTTTGAGTTTGCGTACCTTTGCAACTGTCGCGGATCCTATTTCTCAAGCGTATCCAGTTGTACTTGGCTTTGAGAATCTAAATGGCTTCCATGTATTGCCGGGAATGGCGGTAAAAGTATTACCCGTTACCAGTGCTAACACCGAACAAGATCAGCAAATTACGCTGCCGTTGACTTCGATTGTGCCGGACAACCAAGGCAAGCAATTTGTTTGGGTGGTGGGCAGTAACAACAAAGCACAAAAACGTTACGTCGAGATTGGTGCATTGAACAAAGACCGCATCATTGTGACCGATCATCTATTGGCCGGAGAAAAGGTGATCATTGCTGGTGTATCCAGTGTGAAAGAGGGCATGGAAGTTCGTCCTTACACCGATGACCGCACTGGAGCGTAATGATGGACATTGCACGTTATACCATTGCTAAGCGCACCAGTGTTTGGGTGCTGATCGCGCTTACCTTGTTAGGTGGCTATATCAGCTACCTGAAACTTGGTCGCTTTGAAGACCCTGAGTTTGTGATTCGTCAGGCCGTTATTGCGACACCGTACTCTGGTGCGACCGCACAGGAAGTGTCCGATGAGGTGACGGATGTTATTGAGGGTGCGGTTCAGGCTTTGCAAGAAGTCAAAGAAGTGAAATCGGTCTCGATGCAGGGAATGTCTGAGGTCACCGTAGAGATCAAACTCGAGTTTGCTGGCAGTGCTGCTGAACTTCAACAGGTTTGGGACAAACTTCGCCGGAAAGTCGCCGATGCGCAACGTATGCTTCCGCCAGGTTCTGGGCCGTCTATCGTGAATGATGACTTTGCTGATGTATATGCACTGTTCTTTGCTGTCACGGGTGAGGGGTTCAGCGATAAGCAACTGCAAGATTATGTCGATACACTGCGCCGCGAAATTGTTTTGGTGCCTGGTGTTGCAAAAACCGCGACGCTGGCAGAGCAGCAAGAAACGATTTTTGTTGAAATATCGAGTGAGCGTTTAGCTGAGTTCGGTGTATCGGCGGAAAAAGTGTTTCAGGTATTGCAAAAGCAAAACGTAGTGACAGTCGCTGGAAGTATTGAAACCAATGAAATGCGTATTCCAGTGATCCCAAGTTCGAATATTGATTCTGTTGCGGATCTTAAAAATCTACAAATTGGTTTAGGGAATAACAACACTGTACTACGTTTAGGGGACATTGCTGAAATTACTCGCGGCTATAAAACACCAGCAACCATGCTGATGCGTTACAACGGTGAACGAGCGGTGGGCTTTGGTATTTCCAACGTTTCTGGCGGCAACGTGGTTGATATGGGTGATGCAGTAAAGGCACGCTTGGCTGAATTAGACAACCAACGTCCTTTAGGTATGGAGTTGAACATTATCTCTATGCAGTCGGATTCTGTTCGAGCATCGGTGGCGAACTTTATCGACAACTTGATTGCCGCGGTTGGGATTGTGTTTGTCGTATTACTACTGTTCATGGGGGTTCGATCAGGCGTCATTATCGGTTTTGTACTTCTGCTAACGGTGGCAGGGACGCTGTGCATCATGCTGATTGAAGACATCGCCATGCAGCGCATTTCATTAGGGGCCCTGATCATTGCGCTGGGTATGCTAGTGGATAACGCGATTGTGGTAACTGACGGTATCTTAGTTCGTTTGCAGCAAGATCCTGAGGCCGACCGTAAAGCGGTGGTGTCTGAAGTCGTCGATGCAACTAAATGGCCGCTGCTAGGAGGGACCATAGTTGGTATCTGTGCATTTAGTGCTATTGGTTTATCGCCATCGGACATGGGTGAGTACGCAGGTTCGCTATTTTGGGTAATCTTATACTCGATGCTATTGAGTTGGGTATTTGCCGTGACGATTACGCCAATGCTTTGCCATGATTTCCTTAAAGTGAAAGCAATAAGTGGAGATAAAAAGCCGAGCCGAATCGTGAGCGGCTATAAAGCGTTGCTAGCATGGGTGTTGAAATACCGCATTATTAGCTGTGTATTATTGTTAGGAATGATGGTTGCCGCTATTTGGGGTGTAAAGTTTGTACCGCCAGGTTTTATGCCTGAGTCTCAACGCCCTCAGTTTGTGGTCGATGTGTATTTACCACAAGGATCAGACATTAAACGCACTGAATCTGTGATAGCGAGTATAGAGCAAGACGTTAAAGCGAAAGAGGGCATCACGAATATTACCAGTTTCATCGGTGGTGGTGGTTTACGTTTTATGCTGACTTACGCACCAGAGGCTCGTAACCCTAGTTATGGCCAGTTGCTTATTGATATCGATGACTACACCAAAATCGCGCCTTTATTAGGTGATCTACAAAGCGAACTTGAAGCAAAATATCCAGATGCATCGATTAAAGTTTGGAAATTCATGCTAGGTCGTGGCGGCGGTAAAAAAATAGAAGCGGGATTCAAAGGTCCGGACAGTGCGGTATTACGTCAGCTGGCAGAGCAAGCGAAAGCGATTATGCTCGCGGATCCTAATTTGATCGCGGTTCAGGATGACTGGCGTCAACAAGTTCCGGTGCTTCGTCCCGAGTATTCGGCAGAGGAAGCGCAGCGTTATGGTTTGACTACGATGGAAATTAACCAAGCGATTGCTCAAACGCTGACGGGACGTAATGTTGGCGTATATCGCGAGGGTGACGATCTGATTCCTATTGTGGTTCGTGCACCAGAAAGTGAGCGTAATCATCAACGTGCAATCGAAAACACGGAAGTTTTCAGCCCAACGGTAGGCGCTTTCATTCCGGTTAGCCAAGTGGTCGGCTCTGTTGATGTCGTTTACCAAGATGCTATTCTTCGTCGAATTGACCGAATGCCGACTATTCTCGTGCAAGCGGATCCTGCGCCAGGCGTATTGACAGCAGATGCATTCAATCAAGTTCGAAGCCAAATTGAAGCGATTGATCTGCCATCTGGCTATGAACTGAAATGGTATGGGGAATATAAAGCCTCAAAAGATGCTAATGAGGGCCTTGTTATTTCTGCACCATACGGGTTCGCAGCGATGATTTTGTCGGTTATCTTTATGTTTAACGCCATTCGTCAGCCGTTGGTGATTTGGTTGACTGCACCATTAGCCATTGTCGGCGTGACAGTCGGCTTGGTGATTTTCCAGACGCCGTTTGAGTTTATGGCGATACTCGGATTTTTGAGCCTAATCGGCATGATGGTGAAGAATGCGATTGTATTGGTGGATCAGGCTGATGTAGAGATTCGTGATGGGAAAATGCCTTATCAAGCGATCATCGACGCAGCGCTGAGTCGTGCTCGTCCAGTGTTGCTTGGTGCGTTTACCACGATTCTTGGTGTCGCCCCATTGTTGATTGATCCATTTTTCAAGAGCATGGCGGTGACAATCATGTTTGGTTTATTGTTTGCAACGATTCTGACGCTGGTGGTCATCCCACTGTTTTACGCCATGTTCTTCCGCGTAAAAGTACAAACAGCGTAAGTAGGAATGGTTAATCAAATAATAATCGTGTAAGCAATAAGCAATAAGTAATGCCAGTCCGTTGATCTGACTGGCATTATTTTTACTCAAATTTTCTTAGGATTGAAAATCTACGTTATGCTCCCTTTCATAGGCTAGAGGGAAAAGACGGAGTTATACCTAAGTGGCCACTGATGTCACTTACAGCGTTTGAAGCATCAAGGAGAGAGTGATCCCAATGACAGAGAAAGAAATTGTCTTAAATTTTTGGAAAGCTATGGAAAGTAATCACTTTTATGCAGCAGCGGAGTGCCTTACGCCAGATTGCGAGGTGATTTGGCCGCTTACGAAAGAAGTGATACGCGGCAGAAAGAACTTTGCTGAATTGAACTCTGCTTACCCCTCAAATGGGAAGTGGTACTTTAAGGTCGAGCGTATTGTTAGTGAGGGGGAACAAGTGGTCACCGATGTGGTTGTGAGTGATGGTGTTCGTTCGGATCGTGCGATTACATTCCATACAGTTCGAAATGGACTGATTTGTAAACAAGTTGAGTACTGGCCAGAAGAGTATCAAGCGGCAGATTGGCGTACAAAATGGGTAGAACGTGCTGAATAATATTAACCTAAATTTGTTACGCTCTTTGCATGTGTTGCTTGAAGAGTGTCACGTGAGTAAAACGGCCGAGCGACTACACATAACACAATCCGCAGTAAGTCGTCAGTTAGCTCAGTTACGTGAATTATGTGGTGATCCTTTATTGGTTCGTCACGGAAACCAATTGATTCCGACGCCAAGAGCTTTGCTTTTAAAACAAAAGCTGGATGCACTGCTTTCTGAATTTGATCATCTATTGGATGATAAGCCGTTTGAACCCTCTGATTGGCAAGGAGAGTTAGTCTTCGCATCGAGTGACTATGTCGCTCAATACGTATTGCCCGATATTGCCTCTCATTTGGGCGATCTTACTCCTCAATTAGATATGGCTTATCGACTGTGGCAACCCGATTTTTTAGATAAATTGCATGAGACAGGCATTCATATTGCGTCTTCCATGTATCCAGAAAAACCACAAGGCGTATCTAGCGTCCATATTGGGTCTGATTCTTCAGTGTGTCTTATGAAAGCCTCCCATCCTTTAGCGGCTAAATGCACGATAAGCCTTGAGGAACTTACGGCTTACTCACACATTAAGGTGACTGGTGGTGGGGACAAAGACTCCAGTACGGATTTAGCGTTAAAAGAACGTGGTTACACGCGTCATATTACTTTCAAGGTGCCTTTTTTTTCGGCCGCGGTTCAACGCTTGGTATCGAGTGAGCATTTGATGGTGGTGCCTGAACATATTGCGGTTAACCTCGCGAAACATTGGGATTTAGTTCATAAAGCATTGCCTATAGAGACACCCGTACATCAATATTGGTTAATGTGGCATCCCAAATATGATAACGATCCTGCGCATAAATGGGTACGAGAAGAGATTCGTGCCGTTATGCAAATTTCTGAATATTCGATTCACTAAGCTATGTTCATTAAGCTACGTCCATTAAGCTACGTCCATTAAGCTATGTTCACTAAAGCATGTTCGTTCAACCATGTGCACTAAAGATATGATTTTAAATCATGGCTATTATGAATAACTTTGATTTCTATTTATACCGTCTTTGTTGTTAGATTAGCGCAAAGAGGGAGAGATTATTATGACACTGACCGTTTGGTTATCACTTTTTACAGTTTGTCTATTAGGCGCAATGTCACCAGGGCCCAGTTTAGCGATTGTCGCCAAGCATTCACTTGCTGGTGGGCGTATTAATGGTTTAGCCACGGCTTGGGCGCACGCTTTTGGTATTGGTATATATGCGTTCATTACTTTGGTTGGCTTGGCGGTTGTGCTTCAACAAAGTCCACTGCTTTTCAAAGGCATTAGCCTAGCAGGTGCGGCTTATTTGGCTTACTTGGGGTTCAATGCGTTACGTTCAAAAGGTGGTGTAGCCGCTAAGTTGGCATCGGGTGAAGAAACAACAGTGCTCCAATCTGCGCGCGAGGGATTTTTGATTTCTATTCTAAGTCCGAAAATCGCACAGTTTTTTATTGCACTATTTAGCCAATTTGTCGCGCTTGGCAATGATTTAAGCAATCAGATGATCATTGTCGCCACACCTTTTGTTGTTGATGGCTTATGGTATACATTTATAACGTTGATACTCTCTAATTCACGAGTTGTTGAACGCATTCGCTCTAAAGCCGTATTGATTGACCGACTTTCGGGAATTGTGCTTATGTTGCTAGCCGTTCGCGTTGTCGTGACGATTTAGTGATTCTCAAAGAGAATACCAATTCAAATAACTGTATTACTCAAAAGGCGACCGCATTGGTCGCCTTTTGAGTATGAGTGATAACTTGTGGTATGACTGATAGCTTACTGCGCTTGATAAAAAAACACCCTATCTGGAATGATAAGATAGGGCGTTAGCAAGGATTTGTGCTCAGGAACATAGGGAGTGGTTTACGATCAGCGACGCACTTCTTCAAACTCGCCTTCAATCGCATCGGCTTTACCGGTATTGAATTCATATTCTTGATGCGCCTCTTTTTGCATCTGTTTCATGCGTTTTTCAATACGTTTGCCAGTAATCAGTGCTGCGATGGTCAATGGAATCGCCATGATTAGGCTAAATACCAAGGTAAAAAAGCCAGTAACCAATGCTAATGCTGTAACAATAATTCGATTCATATCTATATGACCTCTCTTTCAATCTACGTGCTTAGATTAGCGTCTCGAACATGAACGAAACATGAATGTATCGTTCAATTTAGTTGGTTAATGTCTGAGCAATGTCAAACCCCAGTTAAAAAGAAAAGAGCAAATGAAAAAACGCCTGAGTGAATCAGGCGTATAAGCGGGGGAAATTATATTAGTACTGCGCGAAGCGCTTATTATCTAAATGATGCTGTTGTGCTCGTTACCCGTGGTGTTAACGTTGTGGAGCAAAGTTACCTACTGTTTTGGGAAAGTTTGGTAACGAACACCCATCATTTGTTCCATACAGTGTACAACTTGGCAGCTGTAACCGAATTCGTTGTCGTACCAGATGTATAGTACGCAGCGCTTGTCTTGAGCGATAGTCGCTTGTCCATCAACGACACCCGCATGACGTGAACCAACCAAGTCACTTGATACGATTTCAGTGGAATCTGTGTAATCAATTTGTGCAGACAATTCTGAATTCAGAGCCATGTCACGTAGGTATTCGTTGAGTGAATCACGATCCACATCCTCACCTAGGTTTAGGTTTGCAACTGCCATTGATACATTTGGTGTAGGTACGCGTATCGCATTGCCAGTCAGTTTACCGGCTAGTTCTGGTAGTGCCTTTGCTACCGCTTTTGCCGCACCCGTTGAGGTCAGAACCATGTTCAATGATGCGCTTCGACCACGACGATCACCAGAGTGGAAGTTATCGATTAGATTTTGATCGTTCGTGTACGAGTGAACCGTTTCGATATGCCCAGAAAGCACGCCGTATTTGTCATTCAATGCTTTTAGCACTGGCGTGATTGCGTTTGTGGTGCAACTTGCCGCAGAAATGATGGTGTCACTGTCTTGAATGACGGATTCATTAACGCCAAACACGACGTTCTTGATATCACCTTTACCTGGGGCAGTCAGAAGTACTTTCTCTACGCCATTACATGCTACGTGTTGACCTAAGCCCTCGGCATCACGCCAAACTCCCGTGTTATCGACAACCAGTGCGTTATTAATGCCGTACATTGTGTAATCAACGTCACTTGGGCTATTAGCATAGATGATCTGAATGTAGTTACCATTAATGATCAGTGCTTTACGCTCTTCATCAATGATGATGCTGCCGTTGAACTGCCCATGAACGGAGTCGCGTCGTAGCAAGCTAGCACGTTTTTCCAAATCGCCTTTTTTGCCACCACGAACGACGATTGCTCGCAGGCGTAGTGGATAACCAGGCCCACTTTTTTCAATTAACAAGCGCGTAAGTAGGCGACCAATACGCCCAAACCCGTAAAGAACGACATCACGTGCGGCAATGGAAGAGTCAGCATCACGAGCACCGTGCAGAGCGGTGTGTAAGAAATCATTTATCGCAGAAGCATCATCGTGATCTTTCCAGTACATACCCGCAAGTTGACCAACATCAACACGGCAAGAAGAGATACTCATCTCGCAAAGCGCTTCGACAAACGGCATGGTTTGCTCAAGAGAAAGAGGGCTTCCTGTGTAACGTCTTGCGATACGGTGAGTTTTGAGAATGTCGATGGTGGTTGCGTTAATAAGTGTTTTACCAAATAGGACGACTTCGATTCCTTTTTGACGGTATAGCTTACCAATAAGAGGGGAGATAGATTCAGCAATTGTTTGGCTTGTTTGCCAGTCTTGGAGATATTTCTCTGGACTCATTGTTGTATTGGACCTTTCACGTTTGGGGGGCTGACCTTAATTTCGACCGATACCGTAACGTATAATTTCACCACAGCAGTAGAGTACGAAATAAGGATTGTAATTGGTTTGTAATAATTATGTGTGCGGATTGTACGGGTGGGACGCTTATTCTGCTAGGAAAAATAAATACAGCACTATCTGATGCTTTTATCGTGATTGAGTTCGATTTACGTGATTAGCGTAACACCTTTATCCTATTGACTTTAAAAATTCTAATGACTTAATTTTTGATGATAATGTTTGAGTTCAATTAATTAGGTGCAAATATGAGATGTCGAATTTGTATATTTTAATTCTAATCACAAAATGAGAGAGGTTGACGCAGAATTGCCCGCTACAATGTCAATCATCTTACGTCTAAGCCCATTGAGGGCGGAATGGGCTTAATTTAAAAATGATTCAAATACAAAATTTTGTAACATGTCACAGTTTAAAACATGGTGAGGTTTGCTTTGCATCTGCGCGTAGGTGTTCAATTGGTTATCTTGACTGAGAAAAGATGAATTATGAGCGACTCGAACTATGATTGGTTGAGTTCATAAGCAAAGCTTGTTTTAATTTCGCTACAAAACCAAATTATCTGTGGCTTACAGAGTGAGAATAAAAGGGATGTAAGATGTTCAAACTTGCCGTGATTGGAACAAACTGGATTTCCCAACAATTTGTTGAGGCCGCGATTCAAACCAAAGAATTCACTCTTCAGGCGGTCTATTCCCGAGAGTTAGAAAAAGCACGCACATTCGGCGAACCCTATAAAGCAAAATCCTATTACGATAATCTTGAAGCGCTAGGAAAAGATGCGGACATTGATGCTGTTTATATCGCGAGTCCTAACTCATTTCATGCTCCTCAAGCAATCCAGATGCTAAATGCAGGAAAACATGTCATTTGCGAAAAGCCCATGGCGTCCAATTACTCATTGGCAAAAGCGATGTTTAAGTGTGCAGAAGAAAACAACGTCGTACTTTTTGAGGCGTTTATGTCACCTTACACGTTGAATTTCCAAGTATTGCGAGACAGCTTGCCAAGCATTGCACCTTTACGCCATGCGACCATCAGTTATTGTCAGTATTCGTCACGATATCAAAAATACCTAAATGGTGAGAACCCAAATACGTTTAACCCTGAGTTTTCAAATGGGTCAATCATGGATATTGGTTACTACTGCGTGGGTGCCGCGATTGAACTTTTTGGGGAACCAAATAGCGTTCAAGCAAGTGCTCATGTTTTACCATCGGGCGTAGATGGTTGTGGCAGCGTTACGTTAGCATACGATGGCTTTAACGTGAATTTACTCCACTCAAAGGTCAGTGATTCTTTTATTCCGAGCGAGTTTCAAGGTGAGCAGGGTAGTGTGTTGGTGGATATGATTGCCACAGGACGTGGCGTTGAACGTGTTCTGCGAGGTAGAGAAAAAGAAGTACTCACGTTACCTCAAACAGACAACCACATGTTTTATGAAGCGCGAGCATTTGCGCATCAGCTAAAACTAGGCTCGATTGATGAACAAACAAAGCAGCGATCTTTGACAGTAGCGAAAGTACTGTCTGAAATTCGAATGCAAACCGGCGTTTTTTTTCCTGCAGACAATGGTTTTTCCTGCGGATAAATGTTTCCCAGCAGATATAACAGTGCTTGCTTAGCGCCACAATGCCGTAGTGGAGCAATCAACCTTAGTCGTTAATGAATGCCATTCAGCCCTCGGACGCTGGGCTGAATGGGAAGTGGGGTTGAATGGTTTAACGTTTTATATACGTCTTAACACTGATTTAGGTGTAACCGTCGTTCTATGATTTACTGTGATTGACACAAGGCTAGCTTATTAATCGTTTTACGATACGTCAGGTAAGCGGCAATCCCCGCGAATATATTACCGATACAGGCTCCCATAAGCAGACCTTGAATGCCACCTAGCTGCGCACCGACCCACAAGCAAGGTAGAAAGAACAAGAACAGACGTAACGCAGAAATGGTCAATGCGGTATAGGATTTGCCCAGAGCATTGCAAATAGACACCATCAACATACACACGCCGAGAGAACCTAAACTGATTGGGACAATCATTAAGTGCATGTCGAGTACGTGTTTGACTTGATCGTCACTGGTCATCAACAAAGAGAGCGGGTCTGCCGCAACAAAAGTAACAACTGCAATAAGAAACTGGAATCCAAGAATGAATTTTACTGCAATGGTGACGAGCGCTTGAATGTCGGTATAGTTTTTTGCGCCTAATAGACGGCCAACCATTGGCGGCATCGACATGGTTAGTGCCAGCACGGAAACAATTGCAAAAAACTCATAGCGTGAACCGAGTGCCCAAGCTGCAACAGCTGCGGTACCAAAGCTGGCCAAAAGCTTAGTGGCTAGCATCGACGATAAAGGTGGCAATAATTGGCTTATCATTGCTGGCCCCATAATGTTTCCAATTGAAGCGATGCTCTTCATAATGTTTAAATCGTGCCATTGGAATGTTGCCCAATGATTCCGTTGTACACGAGGTGCAACGACTAAAATACCAAACCCAAATGCGAGAATGGTTGCAATTGCAGCGCCATTGATACCGAGGTCAAAGGTAAAAATAAACAGTGGATCGAGGATCAAGTTCACTACACTGGTTACCATCATCATGGTCCCTGGCAACATCGTGTTTCCGTTCGCGCGGCAAATACTGTAATAGAAGTATAGTACGGCCCCAACCCATGAACTGACTAACCACCAAGGCCAATAAGTGTCGATGATTGGCATCACGGTTTCTGGTGCACTCAGTAGCGAGAGTATTGGGTAGCGAAGTAACCAGATAATTACCCCAAATATCGCAACACCAATAGAACCGATCATAAGAACCAAACCACCAAGCTGTTTAGCATAGCGAGAATCGTTGGCCCCTAGCGCTTTCGAAATAACCGCTGTTGTTGCGATGCCTAAGCCTACTTGGATACCAATGATCACCATCTGAAGAGGGAGGGTAAAGCCTTGCGCGGCTAGTGGTAAAATACCAAGTTGTCCAATAAAGGCACTGTCGACAAGCTGAAAACTCATTAAAGACAACACCCCAAATAGCATGGGCCATGTCATCGTAAACAGTTGTTTTGCAAGAGAGGGCTGTGCAGGTGATGAAACAGAAGACATAGTGTCCTAGGGTATTGTATGAGTAGATAGTATTCGTATTGTACATGCCGTATGGCGAAGAAACAAAAAGAAACCCCGAGCAAGTTATCCTTGCTCGGGGTTGAATACTTAAACTATTCGGGCTTATTTTTTGCCGCTAGTTTGCTTGTCTTCTTCAGTCAATTCGCGGATACGGCGGCTGATGTCACGACGTGCTTTAGAGATTTCTGCACTCTTGATGATGTGATCATCAACGCGGTCTTCGTAGTCAGCTTTCATATTCTTGATGATTGCTAGAATTTCATCGTGAGTCATTTCTGGCTTGATGTAGTCTAGTAGGTTTTCTAGTAGGTCTACACGTTTGCGGTTGTCACGAACTTTTTTCTCGTTATCAAGTAGCTCACGTTTTAGTTTGTTTTTACGGCGAGCTTGGTTAACGATTTCAAATACGCTACTCATGGTTCCCTTTCCTAATTTGTGAAATATCTGACTCGATTAAAGCACAACATGTCCTTGCATAACAGTCTTTAGATCAAACCAAATGTCGAGTTGAGCATTTATCCATCAATTCTATTTGGCTGAAAATGTTCGTTACTTAAAAGCGTGTGTAATCTGAGATTCAAGCACCGTGACTCATTGTCATGGGCGTTTCTTCGCTATATTATCGGTCTCATTCAATACAGAAAAAATGAAGCTCGAAATGAACGCTGAGATTATTGCGGAGCAAATCGAAAGCCAAGAAAACGAGAATAGCAGAGACTCTTTGGCTGATAGACTCAAGGCAGCATACGTTGCAGCGAGAACGCAACTTGAAATCATCGAAGTTGAACTGAACCGTTCAAAGATCATGATGATAGATGAGAACGGAAAGATGACCAAAGTGTCCATTCTGTCAGAGCACTAAGACTTACCCCGATTCGCAAAGGGTGTCAGGTCGATGCGCTATGCTTTAGCCTGATACCCAAATTCAAATGCAAAAATAATAAGGAAATGCATTATGAAAGTTGAGCTAACGGCAATTGAAGCGCGCGTTATTGGTTGCTTAATTGAAAAAGAAGTGACAACCCCCGACCAATATCCTCTAAGCCTTAACGCACTGACGAATGCGTGTAATCAAAAAAGTAACCGAGAACCGGTTATGTCACTGCCTGAAGCTGATGTCTTTGATGCTATCGATGCTTTGATCGAGCGTCGACTTGTCAGTGATGAAAGCAGTTTTAATAGCCGTGTAAGCAAATATCAACACCGTTTCTGCAATACGGAATTTGGTGACTTACAACTGACTGAGCAAGAGAAAGGCATCATTTGCTGTATGTTACTTCGTGGTGCGCAAACACCAGGTGAAATCCGTACACGTACCAATCGTCTAGCGACATTCAGTGACGTAAAAGAAGTCGAAAATGTCCTTGAGCATTTAGCAAGCGATGAAAGAGGTCCGCTAGTGGTTAAGTTGCCACGTGAGGCCGGCAAGCGTGAATCTCGTTACATGCACCTATTTTGTGGCGAAGTGGACATGAGCGAACTTGCTGCTGCGGTAACGGCACCGTCTTCTGCAAGCGCTGAGCGTATTACACAGCTTGAACAAGAAGTTGCACAATTAAAAGAAGAATTAGAAGCGCTAAAAGAGCAGGTTGAATCGCTACTTTCATGAGTGAACTCGTCGAACACCGTTGGAGTGTGTATTTGATTCGTAATAACCGCAATGCATTGTATTGCGGTGTTACCACTGATGTAGAGCGTCGCTTCAAACAACATCAATGTGGCAAAGGTGCAAAAGCACTGAAAGGAAAGGGACCTCTGACATTAGAATGGTTCTCGCCTTTTGAAAACAAAAGCACTGCGATGAAAGTCGAATATTTCATTAAACAGCAATCTAAAAATAACAAAGAAGCACTGATATCATTAGAAGCAAAGATAGTTGTCGATGATGAGCTGAAAATCAGAGTTGTGGACTGTTAAAAATTACGGCTTCTTGTTTTAAATAAACCGCTTTAAATGGCGGTTTAATTTTGTTTGCCTTTCGTTAAACAAATGAGGTTTGGATATATCATTTTTTAACGCGCTAACAGATAATATTGAATGTGCCAACTAGGCTTATATACATAATAATGGCACATGAAATGAGTGAATCGAGTACAGGGATGACTCGGCTAGGTAGTAGAAGAGAGCGAGATTCGCTCAATATAAAGAGAAAAGAGCAACAAATGAGAAAATCATTACTACTTTCCCTGATATCGGTTGCTGGTTTTTTGCCAGTTGCACACGCCAATCAAGTACTGAATGGCTACTGGGCTTATCAAGATTATTTAGAGCAGTTTCCGGAACAAAAACAGTTAACCGAACAGTTGTCTAAAGCCGTTAGAGATCGCCCAACACCGCTATCGGTTTCACAAAAGCGTCCTCTTCGAATTTCAGTCGTTTATCCAGGTCAACAGCTATCGGATTATTGGGTAAGAAATATTGATGCTTTTGAGCAACGTCTCGACAAGCTTAATATTAATTATCAAATCAATCAGGTATTTACGCGTCCAAACGCAGACGTTAAGCAACAAAGTTTATCGCTAATGGAAGCGCTCCAAAATAAAACGGATTACTTGATTTTTACACTTGATACAACAAGACATCGCAAGTTTATTGAGCATGTTCTCGATTCATCGAAGACAAAACTTATTTTACAAAATATCACGACACCGGTGAGAGGCTGGGATGAGCACCAACCCTTTTTGTATGTAGGTTTTGACCATGCGGAGGGAAGTCGAAAGCTCGCTGAGGAATTTGGTAAGCGTTTTCCTAAGCACAGCAATTACAGTGTGCTCTATTTTTCTGAGGGGTACATCAGTGATATTCGCGGTGACACGTTCATAGAGCAAGTCACTCGCAACAATCAGTTTGAGTTACAGTCAGCCTATTATACCAAAGCGACGAAAGCTTCGGGATATGATGCCACTAAAGCGAGTTTATCGAAGTACCCAGATGTGGAGTTCATCTACGCTTGTTCAACCGATGTGGCTTTGGGGGCGGTGGACGCGCTGAAAGAGCTAGGTCGTGATGACGTGATGATTAATGGCTGGGGAGGCGGTTCTGCAGAGCTAAAGGCGATTGAAAATGGTGAGTTGGACATTACTGTGATGCGAATGAATGACGACACCGGTATTGCAATGGCAGAAGCAATAAAGTGGGACCTTGAGGGCAAGTCGGTTCCGACCGTTTACTCGGGTGATTTTGAAATTGTGACTCAATCAGACTCGGCAGAGCGCATCAATGCTTTGAAGAAACGAGCATTTCGATACTCAGATAACTGATGACGGCTAACCTAAATTCAAAAAAGCGTCGTTCACTCGCGACGCTTATTACCAAGATCATCATTCTTGTTCTTGCCCCGATTATTCTGGGAATATTTGTTCAAAGTTACTATTTTTCTAAACAAATCATTGGGCAGGAAGTCGCACGCAACAAGCAACAGACCTCTGCGTTAATTCATAGCATCTTTGATAGTCATTTTGCTGCAGTTCAAATTCATCACGACAGTAACTCAAAAAGTGAAATGGTTCGTCAGTTTTATGCGGATAGAAATGAAGAAGTTCTCAATTATTACTATTTGAGCGTGGATCAGAGTGATCCATCACATTCGCCAGAATTTCGCTTTTTAACCAATCATCAGGGGATCATTTGGGATGATGGGAATGCGCAGTTCTATGGTATCAACGACCTTGCACTGGACAACCTTGCGAGTAAGATCGCCTTTAGCAACAATTGGTACTACATCAATGTGATGACATCGCTAGGCTCTCGGCATATGTTGGTTCGCCGAGTACCGGTATTAGCAACGTTGAACGGTGAAGTACTCGGGTTCTCATACAATGCCGTAGTGTTGGATAATAACTTTGCTCTCATGGAGAAGCTTAAACGTGAGGGCAATGTCGACAATGTTGTGCTTGTTGCCAATGAGATCCCACTTGCAAGCTCATTGACTGGAAGTGAAAGTTATACATTAGGCGATGTCGTTAAAGATAAAGGTAAGCAACGAACGCTCGAAAATCTGCTGATCATTGATACGCCAATCAAAGTAAATTCGGTTGAGACAGATTTGTGTTTGCTTTCGGTTCAAGATAATCAAAGTGTTGTGACGTTGCAGATCCAGCACATACTGGCAATGTTTGCCTCGATCATCGGTATGATCATGATCGCATTACTTACGAAAGAATGGATAGAGAGTAAAGTTTCTGAACAGCTTGAGTCGCTAATGTCATACACGCGGTCTGCCAGAGAAGAAAAAGGATTCGAACGTTTTAATGGTTCAGATATTGAGGAATTTGATGATATTGGTTCGACGCTCGAAAATACATTTGAAGAGCTAGAAGCTCAGAAAAAATCATTTCGAGATCTGTTTAAATTTGCGTTATCCCCAATTATGGTTTGGTCTGCTGACGGTGTACTTATTCAGATCAATCCTGCGGCGGAAAAAGAGCTATCGATTGATGAGCATCAGCGAGTAATTCTTCCAGTCTTCACTGAGTTTAAGGAGAAGTTAGCTCCCCATCTTAGAATGGCGGCTCAAGGAGCGACGTTAACTGGGGTTAACGTGCCGATTGGCGATAAAGTTTATCGTTGGAATTTGTCCCCAATTCGCGTGGAAGGAGACATCAGCGGGATTATCGTCCAAGGGTTAGATATTACGACACTGATTGAAGCAGAAAAACAGAGTAATTTAGCGCGCCGAGAAGCTGAAAAGTCAGCACAATCTCGGGCAGACTTTTTAGCTAAAATGAGTCATGAAATCCGTACTCCAATCAACGGTATACTTGGTGCTGCACAGTTGATGCGAGATTCACTGGAAACGCCAGAACAGAAAAGCCAAATTGATGTTTTAAGTCACAGTGGTGAACACCTCCTTGCGGTACTGAATGATATTTTAGATTTCTCAAAAATTGAGCAAGGGAAATTCAATATTCAAAAGCACACTTTTGCTTTTGTAGACACGGTACGAACCATAGAAAATATCTATCGCCCGATTTGTGTTAACAAGGGGGTCAAGCTTGTGATTGAGAACCAACTTGATCCAAGCGTCGAGATTTTTACTGATCAAATTCGGTTGAATCAGATTTTGTTTAACCTGGTGAGCAACGCTGTTAAATTCACACCATCAGGACAAATACGCTTAACGGCCAAGTTAGAACAGTATTACGCCAAAGAGAGTGGTGCCTTAATCGTTGAAGTGGAAGATACCGGAATCGGGATCGAGGCGAGTAAGCTTGAGCAAATGTTTGAGCCTTTTGTGCAGGAAGAAGCCTCGACAACACGAGAGTATGGTGGCAGTGGTTTGGGATTAACCATAGTGAAAAACTTGGTTGATATGCTTGATGGGGATGTTCAGGTTCGCAGTCGCAAAGGATACGGCACAACATTTATCGTGACGTTACCTGTCAAGGAGCGAGAAAGAGTATTTGATGCACAGGACGCTGATCATAGAATGCCTGCGGGTCAGTTATTTGATGAATCTCTGAAAGTGTTGTTAGTTGAAGATAACCATACTAACGCCTTTATTTTAAAAGCCTTTTGCCACAAATATAAGATGAACGTTGATTGGGCAAAAGATGGCTTAGAAGCGATCGAAAACTTACAAGAATACAGCTACGATCTGATTCTGATGGATAATCAGTTGCCTCATTTAGGCGGTATTGAGACAACCAAGGAAATCAGGCTCAATTTACGTTTAGGTACCCCTATTTATGCATGTACCGCCGATACCGCAAAAGAAACCGGAGATGCATTTATGGCCGCTGGTGCAAACTATGTGTTATTAAAGCCGATTAAAGAAAAAGCTTTGCACGAAGCCTTTGTTGACTTTAAGCAGCGATTTTTTATGGAAAAAGCTTAGTCTCATGAAAAAAGATTAGTTTCATGAAAAGAGTTCAGTCTCATGAAAACAACATAACAATGCTTGTATACCTGCTTGTATTTAGTCAACGATCTTTGTTTAGTAAGCGGCTTGTGTTCAGTTAGCTAGGTTTAGTTAACTACTTGTGTTTAGGTGGGCAATATTGTTGGTTAATAGGTTCTCTATTAAAGATATTACTGGCGGTAATGCCTCCAAAAGTAATGAAAGTGAGGGCTATCCATGTTGAAGTGTCGGGAGCCTCATTAAAAATGGGAGTCGCAAGTAATGTGGCAACCATTGGCGTGAGAGAGCCAAATGCGGCGCTAGCTTCCGCCCCAATTGTTCGAACTGCATAAAGAAAAGTATACGAAGCGATTAATCCTGCTCCAACCCCTTGGAGTAGTATATGTCCGAATAATGTTTTCCACGGCCATTCACTCAAAGGGGTTTGAACGAGGTGACTGTCTAGCAAGCCAATACTGATGCTAATAATGAGTAAACCTAAGGAAATCAGTGCGACGAATCCAGCTGCTACATGGGCGCTAAGATTCGCCACCCGTGCACTGATGGTAAATACCGCCCACATTAAACTGCCTAACAACAGCAAAGAGTGCCCATAGAGTTGCTTCCAATGATATTGAGAACCAAGATTCGATAGTAAAAAAACGATGATGCCAATCAATAACATAGTTAGCCCAAACTGCCTCATTGTACTTAAGGGCTGCTGATAGCAAACAATGGCAATGCATGAGACAAACAACGGTAAGGTCCCTGGGATCAGCGCACTACCGTGTGAGACTGGCGCGTATAGCATCGCCGTGCTCGCAATTAAGAGGTAGGGAAGGCCGCTCCCCACGACCATGCCGAACAAGTAACGTGATGGAATGACCGCGATATTGGTCTTATGCTTGATGACGAAAGGCAGCATGACGAGAGCTGGCAATAAGAAACGTGTCAGTGCAATATCAGCGGGCTGTAAGGCTGACATTGCCCCCTCTTTGAGTGAAAGAAAAAAACCTGACCACAGTAGTACGGTAGTGATGATTGCAGCGTATCCCATTGCCATTTTCCTTATCACGTTTTCAGTGTAAACGATATGTTAATTATGACGTGAATGCGTCGCTTATCGGTGGCAAAATAGCTCTCAATATCTAAGCCTTTTAGTGAATTCTAGCGTGAGACTGTAAAATATTGATGAAATTTGGCAGGAGGCCGAATGGATAAGATAGATAAGATGCTGCTTAATTTAATTCAAAACAATGCAACATTAACCACCTCAGAGTTAGCTGATATCGTTGGACTATCAGCCTCTCCTTGCGCTCGACGTATCAAACGTTTGGAGCAAAGTGGCGTCATTTCTGGTTATCAAGCCGTGCTTTCACGGGGTAAGATTGGGATATCAATGACAGTATTTGTTGAAGTCAGTTTGAATAATCACCAAGCATCATCCATTGATGATTTTGAGTCAGAAATCACTCAAATTGAAGAGATCATATCGTGTCATGTCGTATCCGGTGCATACGATTATTTACTTGAAGTGGTGACGAACGATCTGCAAGGCTATGAAGCGTTTATGCGAAAAATTCAGCGGCTTAACAATGTCAAAGACATCCACTCACATCTTGCAATAAGGCAAGTAAAAGGAAATGGTAGTTTACCTATTTACTGATCAGCTTATCTATTTATTAATCAGCACATCCGCTTGTTGAGTCCGGAAAGTTATCGGATCGAGGGATACTCTGAGCACGGCTTCACTGCGGTAATGCCGAAATCTATAGAGATATAGAAATATAGAAGAAAAACAATAAAAAACGGAGCCAGTTTCCTGCCTCCGTTTAAAGAATTTGTTTAAGCCTTATTGGTATTTGTATTTTGAAATTTCACAGTTACCTGTGCTTCTATCAACCTTAAATGAGAAAGCGGCTGAATGGTATTCCCGTCCATCATTCCAAATAGTTTCTCCAAAGATTTTACACAACTCCAAATCACTGATAGAACCGAACTGTTTAACGTGCCTAACTACTGACAAGAACTTGGCTTTAGTAGCATTAGGACATTCCCTGTTACTTAATCGATTGATAACCATATGAGTATCATCATCTCCGGCCAAATATGACTTTTTATTAAATTTTGTTAATGAGTAAAGTATCCAAATTCTGGTCGAAAGTAAAGCATTATTGTGACGTACATCTCTTAAATGATGTTTATTTGAACATTTTGACATCGGGTAAAATCGCAGATGTAGCAATTGTTAACAGATTCAGTGAGGTGCGTTTTTTGCTTCTAGGAGAGCACTGGCTTCTGAGTGATATAATTCGGCTAGCTTGCGCACTTGACTGGCAAGTTGCCTATAGTCATTCCCGAGTTGCTTCGAATGGAGATAATAGTGTCCAGAATTCGTCGCATTTTCAGCTGAGCCAGATGCTTCGCAAGTGTCACTAAGGTGTTGCCATTGCCTTGCTAAACGTTGTGATTGAATAGACAGGCTTTGTAAATGATCGGAACGCTCTATGAGTTCATCACCAAACTTAACCGCGGCGTCTATTTGCCCAAGTAGTATTTCTCGATTTGATGGTGTTTGCCAAAATAGGTTTAGCTCTGATAATGAAAAGTGATGAGATATCAGTTTACGTTGTTGGTGCTGCTTGAGTAGAAGATTGTACGAGTCAACATGTATATTGTAGATGGACTCTAACTGATTGAATTGGGTAAGATTGTGATGCCACGACATGTGGTTGCATTCGATCGCAGAGTTGACCGAACTTGAGAGCAACGTTATTACCAATATCCATTTGGGTTTAATCATAGGTTCGAAAACTCCCTTACTTCTCATGAGTATAGTTACATAAGGATCAAAAGAACATGAAGAAAGCACTCGTTGCATTAGGAATATTGCTCCTGTTTGGAGGCATCGGCGCTGGCTACTATTTCTTTGTGATGCAGCAAGATCAATCAGAAGACACGAGTGAGACAGCAGCATCAACGCCGGTGCTTGACTTAAAAGAAAGTGAGCAGGTGCCAACCTTAGCTGATCCCGTGTTACAAGAGCCAAGTGAATACTATGTGATAGAGCGTCGGATTGACGTTTACAATCACCCCAAAGAGACCGCATTGGTTGTCGATACCCTTTACAAAGGTGAAAAGGTTGCCGTCCTAGAACAAAACGATGGTTGGTTTCGTCTATCTGATTACATTGTGTATGAAGAGGGTGGAGAAGAGACCGCTGAATGGGTCAATTCAAAAGGTCTGTCTGATGCACAACCGGTAATCAAAGAGCAAGAACGTCTGGATACATTAGACGGCTACTTACAAAAATCAGACGACTTGAAAGTACATTTGGACATGTTCCGAAATAAGACGCAGCTGTTATTAGACGATGAAACATGCAGGCCGAGTGATTTTGATGAGCTAGGAGGGTGGGTTCGTTCGGTGACATACAGGCCTCGTAACGTATATTTCATCTACTGTGGCGGTCTTGAGCAAGAGAACAAAATCTATTTGGATGCCGATAAAGGTGAGATATTCTATCGCTAACTCATTTTTTGCTTTTTTACGGAGTGATCAGCACCAACTGAGTCACCGCGTACTGATAATCACGTGCGTAGCAACAAGAACGGTTAACCAAGCATCGAGAGATTACTCGGGTATTGCAACACTGAAATAGTATTTGATAATTTTTAGTTGTGAACAATAACCATTAGGAATACTATCAGCAGGCTGAGCGTAAGTACTCGGCTTGTTTTGTTTTAAGTGAGCTTATATGCCTTGGATTTACGTTAGAAAACTGTTTTTGCTGCTTCTTGCAATGGCGTTGTCGCCAATGCAGGCAACGGCTGCGCAAACAGAACAAAAATCCTATTTGTCTCACTTTTCTAAGCTGCAGCCTTTTACTGTCAGTCACGTTGCAGCGAACGCGTTGGTTGACTTCACTGAGTTTAGTGAAGAAAGCACACAGGCTCCGATTTCGGAAAGTCACGCGTTTCAAGATTCACTCGCTATTTTTAATTCTCAACGTTGGGTTACCCATTTACGAGAGAACGTCGATGATGAACATATAGAGTTCATTGGCGACTTAACCACCCCTTTCTATGCTGATGCGGGCTATGCCTATAGCTTAATGGACATCAGTTGGCGTCAAAACCAATCCGTTTTTAACCATTTTACAAGTGAGCACCGACTGTCTGGCTGGAAAGAAACCAATGCCATGTACGTTGCGCTCAACAGTCAATACTCTGCGTAAACACCATCAATCTGCACGTCTAGTGCTTTCTTAACACGACGATTTTCTACAGAGCAAATAAAGATCTCTGTGCATTCAATGCCTGCTTATTCTGCAGGTGGGTACTTTGTCGTGTCTTGAATCAATTAATTGAAACTTCACTGATGAGTGAAGGGATGATGTTTACATGAAGAAAACACCAAAATCTCAAAAGAATCGAAAAGTGCTGAATCATTATTCAGCATGGAAGTATGTCGTGCTCATTACGACAATCCTTGTTTTAACGCTGAGTGCTATCCCAACATGGTTTGGTGAGCAGCCATCCATTCAGGTATCGTTTGCTGATAATAGCAATAGCGCGATGTCTGTCGTTCAGCTTGACCAGTTACTAAAAACAAACCACATTCCAGCCTCTAAGATCATTGAGAAAGATGGCAAAACGACCATCGTTTTTGATGGTGAAGATGCGCAAAGTAAAGCTCGTGCATTGTTAAACGACCAGTTGGACGATGATGACAGCATCACATTTTCTTATGTGTCTGTTGCGCCTGAATGGCTCAATGAGATGGGGTTTAGCCCAATTAAGCTTGGTCTTGACCTTCGCGGCGGTGTGCAATTCTTACTGAACGTCGATGTGAACAAAGCTTTTGAAGAGCAACGCGATGCTTTAGTCGATGAAATTAAAGCGAGTTTGCGAGAGCAGCGTATTCGTGGTGTTCAAGTTCGAGCAGAAGCGCATAATCACATTGCCGTAAACAGTGATAACGAAGATGGTTTGAAAGCTGCAAGTCAGTTCATTCGTCAAAACTACCCTGGCTGGCAAATGACAAGCTCTGACCGTGGTTTTGAACTTCAACCTAGCGAACAGAATATTCAAGAGTTCCAAACGACGACACTTCAACAAAACTTGAAGATCATGCGCGGTCGTATCGAAGAACTGGGTATTACAGAAGCATTAGTTCAGCGCCAAGGTAAAGAGAGTATTCGTATCGAATTACCGGGTGTTCAAGATCCAGCGCAAGCGAAAAACGTGATAGGCGCAACCGCAAGCCTTGCGTTCTATGAAGTAAAAGATGCGGGTCAAGCACGCAGTAGCCAAGATCTTGTTCTTCAAGATAATGATGGCCGCACCGTCATTCTAGCGAAACGACCTGTATTGACTGGTGAGCACATTGTTAATGCGCGTGCTGGTATCGATCAGATGGGCATGTCCGAAGTTAACATTTCTCTTGACCACGCTGGTGGTAAGAAAATGAGCGACTTCTCTGCGACACACATTGGCAAACCAATGGCGACGGTTTACCGCGAATACAAAACAAATGAACGTGGGATGACAGAACGCAGCGAACGAGTGATCAGTGTTGCTACGATTCAATCTCAGTTAGGCAGTCAGTTCCGCATTACTGGTGCGGGTAGCATGGATGAAGCGCAAGAGCTTGCTCTATTGCTTCGTGCAGGCTCATTAACAGCGCCAGTCACTATTGTTGAAGAAAGAACGATTGGTGCTTCATTAGGCGCGGAAAACATTCAAAATGGTTTCGCTGCTCTAGCGCTTGGTATGGGTCTGACTCTATTGTTTATGGCGGTTTGGTACCGACGCCTAGGTTGGGTTGCAAACGTAGCACTATGTGCAAACATGCTTTGCTTACTTGGTCTAATCGCCTTGCTTCCTGGCGCGGTTTTAACACTTCCTGGTATTGCCGGTCTGGTATTGACCGTTGGTATGGCGGTTGATACGAACGTCATTATTTTTGAACGTATTAAGGACAAGATGCGTGAAGGTCGTAGCTTCGCACAAGCGATTGACCTCGGCTTTGACAGCGCATTTGCGACCATCCTTGATGCCAACATCACAACCATGATCACGGCCGTGATTCTTTATGCCATTGGTAACGGCCCAATTCAGGGTTTTGCACTCACATTGGGCTTGGGTCTGATGACCAGTATGTTCACTGGTGTGTTTGCTTCTCGTGCAATGATCAATTTAGTTTGGGGCCGCGATGGCCGTCGTGATGTGAGGGTTTAATCATGGTCGAAATGTTAAAGCATAATATTCGTAAAATTCGTTATTTCACTACTTTTGTCTCGGTAGTACTGACAATCATTGCTTTGGTTGCACTTGGAGTAAAAGGGCTGAACCTTGGTCTAGACTTTACTGGTGGTATGGTTACCGAAGTAAAAGTTGATAAGCAATTGACTAATCATGATTTATTGAATGCTTTGCAACCAAAGCTAGGTGAGTCTACGTCGGTGACGCGTTCAGGAGAAGATGGTCGTTGGCTGATCCGTTACTCTGCTCCAACTGATGGTCAGTCAGTACCCAACGTTGCAGATGTTCTAAAGCCGATTTCCCATCAAGTTGAGGTGGTGAGCAACAGTATTGTTGGGGCACAAGTAGGGCAAGATCTGTTTGAACAAGGTGGTTTAGCACTGCTTGTTTCAGTACTGACGATTTTGGGTTATTTGTGTTTCCGTTTTGAATGGCGCTTAGCGAGCGGTTCACTGTTTGCATTGGCTCACGATGTGATCCTTGTGCTTGGCTTCTTCGCACTAACGCAGATGGAGTTTAACTTAACCGTATTCGCGGCAATTCTGGCTATCCTTGGTTACTCATTGAATGACTCAATCATCATTGCAGACCGAATTCGTGAGTTGTTAGTCGCTAAACAGAATTGGAAAACCGAGCAAATTAACGATGAAGCGGTACTAGCAACGTTTTCTCGTACCATGGTGACATCAGGTACAACGTTAATCACCGTTGGTGCGTTATGGATTATGGGCGGCTCAGCATTAGCTGGCTTCTCTACCGCGATGTTCATTGGCGTGCTTTCAGGTACGTGGTCATCAATATCAATTGGTACGGTTTTACCTGAATGGTTAAAATTAGAACCAAAGCATTATTTGCCGGTGGAAATCGATACCGCACCATAGCGGTGAAAGTATAAGGGAAAAGTGCATGCGCCACTCATTTGAGTGGCGTTTTTTTTGCTTCATTGTTGTGCTTTCTGCACTAAATCAAAGCAAAGGAAAAATCTATATTTCAGAGATATAGTCCAAATGAAAGATGTAAATAAGGATGTATAAATTTAATTTAAATATAATTCATTAAATATTTATAAGGCATTCATTTAAAATTTACTATGGTAAATATTGTACTGGAATATGAATATTGGAGTAGTTATAAAGTGCAGGCGAATAGAGTAATCATCCAAATTTTTGGCGACGAAGATCCTTAGTCAATAATGAATGTAACAGCACTTAATTTCTTTGTAACTGCATGATCATCCGGGCTTTTTTAAGCTTAAATATAAGCGGTAATTTTTGTTTTTTCTTATGAAACAACACATTGCGAAGAATTAACAAGGGTGTAACATTTCAGTGTTAGTGAGATCTAAATCAATCTTATGCAAATGAATTAGATTTTTATTTGAAATGTAATAATTCTTCGTTAATTTAAAATAAAGGCAGCAATGGAATTGTTGTTGAAATAATAAATAACACGTTAGTTGGCAAAAAAATTGCCTTAGTCTTAGTTCGCTATCATTAAAGCCGTAAAGAATGGAGTCTTCAATGAAGAAAGTTGCGTTGATCACGGGATCAAAAGGTGGAATTGGCTCAGCCATTACTTCTCAATTAGTTGATGATGGTTTCCGAGTAGTCGCTACATACTCGACAGGAAATTATGAATCAGCACAAAAATGGTTTCACGAAAAAGCATTTGATAAAGAGCAGGTTCGTTTATTTGAGTTAGATGTGACGGATACTGAGGAATGTGCAGATAAATTAATTCAACTACTTCAGGAAGAAGGGACGATTGATGTCGTTGTCAATAACGCAGGTATCACCCGTGATGGTGTGTTTAAAAAAATGACGGCACAAGCATGGAATGATGTCATAAACACCAACCTAAACAGCTTGTTTAATGTGACCCAACCCGTCTTCTCAGCGATGTGTGAGAAAGTGGTGGTCGTATCATTAATATATCGTCAGTGAATGGATTGAAAGGGCAGTTTGGTCAAACCAATTACTCTGCGGCAAAAGCGGGGATGATCGGCTTCTCGAAAGCTCTGGCTTATGAGGGAGCGCGTTCGGGGGTGACCGTAAATGTGATTGCACCGGGTTACACAGGTACGCCGATGGTTGAAAAAATGAACCCAGAAGTGTTGGAGTCGATTACCAGTCAAATACCTATGAAGCGACTGGCTTCGCCTGAAGAAATTGCAGCATCGGTTAGCTTCTTAGTAAGTGATGCGGGCGCTTATATCACTGGCGAAACATTGTCAGTGAACGGCGGCCTACACATGAACTAAGGAGAAGTAACATGGAAAAAGTGTATATCGTTTCGGCAAAACGCACGCCAATTGGTGCATTTGGTGGCAGTTTAAAAAAGAAATCCGCAGGTGAACTTGCTGCGGTTGCGATTAAAGGCGCATTAGAGGCAGGTGCGGTCCCTGTGAATCACGTAGATGAAGTTATTGTCGGTAATGTGATTGGTGCAGGACAAGGAATGGGAATCGGGCGTCAAGCGGCATTGCTTGCAGGCATCCCAGAATCTGCCCCTGCCTATGGTGTCAATATGGTTTGCGGAAGTGGCATGAAAACCGTTATGGATGCGGTGACTCATATTCGAAGTGGCGATGCGCAAGTGGTCGTGGCAGCAGGCGTTGAAGTCATGTCGCAAATTCCATTCATTGTGCCAAGCAATATCCGGGATGGTAACCGTATGGGTAATATGGAGCTTAAAGATCTTCTTATTAGCGACGGATTGACAGACGTATATAACCAATACCACATGGGGGTTACCGCTGAAAATGTAGCGAAAGAGGTCGGTTTATCGCGTCAGCAACAAGATGAGTTTGCTCTTTCTAGTCAACAAAAAGCGGTAGCGGCTATTGAAGCGGGCAAATTTAAAGATGAAATTGTTTCCGTTGAAGTAAAGCAGCGCCGAGAAACCGTATTGTTTGATACCGATGAGTACCCTAAAGCAAACGCCACGTTAGAGGGCTTAAGTAAGCTTCGTCCCGCTTTCGATAGAGAGGGGACGGTGACGGCGGGGAATGCGTCTGGTATCAATGACGGCGCAAGTGCGATGGTTGTTGCCTCTGAAAGTGCAGTACAAGCGTTAGGTTTAACCCCAATTGCAGAGATTGTGAGTTATGCACAATCAGGTTTGGATCCAAAAGTGATGGGGTTAGGGCCTGTCGAATCGGTCAATAAGGCACTCAACAAAGCAGAACTCACGACTGCAGATATTGATATCTACGAATTAAATGAAGCGTTCGCAGCTCAGGCGCTTGGCGTTATTCATCAACTTGCAGCGACGAATAACGTTTCAGTGAACTCTATTCAAGACAAAGCAAATCCTAATGGTGGCGCGATTGCTTTAGGCCATCCTTTAGGTGCATCGGGTAATCGCATTTTGGTTACGTTAGTACACGAACTTCAAAAACAGAACGGTCAATACGGTGTTGCCTCACTTTGTGTTGGTGGCGGTATGGGCACTGCAATGATTGTAAGAGCAGTTAAGTAATTATTTAAACGGACATTTAAATTTTATTAGGAGATAAACTATGTACACTGATTTCTTCAAGACATTTAGCGATCAAACAGAAAAAAATCTAGAACCATACCTAAAGTTCAATAAGTTGGTGACGAAGAACGTCGAAGTGTTGACAGAGCTTCAATTGAACGCAATTCGTACCTACAGTGAAGTCGGCTTAAACCAAATGAAAGCGGCATCTGAAATCAAAGATGTCACTTCATTGACGGCATTTAATAGCCAGCAGTTGGGTGTGCTAACAAAGCTCTCTCAGCAAATGATGGACGATAGCAACAAGCTGCAAGCGATCGCAAAAGAGTTTAAAGATGATGTTGAAAAAATGACTTCGGACAATCTAAAGACGGTTACTCCTGCGTAATTGTTCATTTTACGCCGCCCGAGTATGAGGCGGCGTTTTTTTATCCGAATATAGGAGTAAGACTATGTTTCAACACTTCTTTTCGGACTATCTTGTTAAGCTTCAAGAAACCAATCAACAGTGGTGGCATGATCTCGAAGTCAACAAGGCAGTCGTGAATTCTCCTTTGAACAAGGCAATGCAAGAAGTGAATCTCGAGGACACTGCTAAACTGTTTGAACAGATCGCAAATCAGCCAGCTGCTATCTTAAAGTTACAAGCACAATGGTGGGAGCAGCAACTTCAAATCTGGCAAAACGTGGCTTTAGCAGGTAATCAATCACAAATTATCGAAGCTGAAAAAGGCGACAAACGTTTTTCAAATGAAGCGTGGCAAAATGAGATCATGTATAGCTTCATCAAGCAATCTTACCTTTTGTTTAGCAAGACTTATCTAGAAACGATAGAGTCTTTAGATGGGTTAGATGAAAAAACCAAAGAACGTATCGTATTCTTCTCTCGTCAGGCCATTAATGCGCTTTCCCCATCCAATTTTATCGCCACTAACCCTGAGCTGCTTAAGTTAACGTTAGAGCAAAATGGTGAAAACTTATTGAGTGGATTAGAGCAGTTGCGTGAAGACATTGAATCAAGCGCAGATATTTTGAAAGTGCGCATGACAAACAACAACGCGTTTCGACTTGGTGAAGATGTTGCGACAACTGAGGGTGACATTGTTTTCCAAAATGATTTGTTTGAGCTCATTCAGTACCGTCCTCTCACCGAAAAAGTGAATGCGACGCCACTTCTGATCGTCCCTCCATTTATTAACAAATACTACATCCTTGATCTAACGGCTAAGAACTCTATGGTTCGCTGGTTGCTCGAGCAAGGACACAGTGTATTCATGATGTCTTGGCGAAATCCGGGCAAAATGCAGGCAAACGTAGAGTTTGGTGATTATGTCACAGAGGGGGTTGTAAAGGCTGTTACAGCAATTGAAGACATCACAGGGCAAGAACAAATCAATGCTGCGGGATACTGCATAGGTGGTACAGTGCTTGCGAGCACGGTGGCATACTACGCAGCTAAACGAATGAAGAAGCGTATTAAGTCAGCAACGTTCTTTACCACGCTACTGGATTTCTCCCAGCCAGGGGAAGTAGGGGCGTATATCAATGACACCATTATCAGTGCTATTGAAGCGCAAAATAATGCCAAAGGATATATGGATGGACGTTCGTTAAGTGTCACCTTTAGCTTGCTGAGAGAAAACAGCTTGTATTGGAACTATTACGTTGATAACTACCTCAAAGGCAGCAGCCCAGTCGATTTTGACCTGTTGTACTGGAATAGTGATAGCACAAACGTGAGCGCTGCCAGCCACAACTTCTTGCTAAGAGAGTTGTATCTTGAAAACAAACTGGTTCAAGAAAAAGGGGTGAAAATTGGTGGGGTGTGGATTGATCTAAACAAGATCAAGATCCCAAGCTATTTTATTTCAACGAAAGAAGACCATATAGCCCTTTGGCAAGGAACGTATCGCGGCGCACTAAATACGGGTGGTAACAAGACGTTTGTGCTTGGTCAATCTGGTCATATTGCGGGTATTGTTAACCCACCGGCTAAGAATAAGTATGGTTACTGGCTTAATGATACGCTCGATGACTCTGCTGATGAATGGTTTGGTAATGCTGAATATCAAGAGGGCTCTTGGTGGACACATTGGAACGAGTGGCTTCAGCAATTTAATCCGAAAGAGCAGGTTGAGCAATTTCCAGTGGGTTCAGAGAACAACCCAATCATTGGTCAAGCGCCAGGCAATTACGTCAAACAGACGTTACCACTAGAAGATTCGTAACCTGTTTTATAGTGAAAGTTCCCTACACCTTAAGTAGTTATTGCGGTCTATAAATGGCCGCTTTTTTATTGTCTGCGCTAGCTTTTATCTCTTATCTCTTATCTCTTATCTCTTATCTCTTATCTTGCTTACTGTAATGGGTATGATTAGGCTTTGTCGCTAAAGAAATAAATAAAGAAATAAAAAACGCCGAGCGAGTGCTCGGCGTTGTTCGTCAACAAAATAGGCAAAAGTGCTGACTGAGTTGAGGTGTTTAGACCTCTTTATCCTTACCTAGAGAGAGTAGCCATAAAGAGATTGCTGCTACCCCCACAAAGCCGGAAAGAATAATGAAAGGCATTGCGCTGTAACCAAGGAAATGCCAGATAAAGGATTCAAGATTGCTCATTGTCTGTATTTCTCCTTATTGCCAGCCTTCAACGCCATGCATGTCCGGCAGTTTGTGTGCGATACCTTTATGACAATCTACACATGTTTTATCACCTGAAGCCAAAGCGGTTGAGTGTTGAGCTGCAGCTCGTTTACCTTGTTGTGAATAGTCCATGTAATCGAACTGGTGACAGTTACGACATTCAAGAGAGTCGTTTTTCTTCATACGTGCCCATTCACGTTCTGCTAAGTGTTCACGACGCGCTTGGAATTTCTCTGGCGTATCGATGGTCTTTGTTACGTAGTGTGCAAACAATTCTTTAGATGCTTGAACTTTACGAACAATTTTATCCGTCCATTCATGTGGTACGTGACAATCTGAACAAATAGCGCGAACACCGGAACGGTTCGAGTAGTGAATCGTTTCTTGCATTTCAGCGACGATTGGAGCGTGACAGCCAGAACAGAATTCTTCTGTGTTGGTCGCTTCCATACCCGTGTTGAATGCGCCCCAAAACAGAAGACCACCAGCAAAGCCTAAGAATAAAACCACACCAGCGGCCGCTTTACTCGGGCTCGACAGTCTCTTCCAAAACGCTTTAAGTATTTTCATAAGTAACCTCTTAGTACTCGCGTTTCAATTACTGAAGCGAATCGACTGCCTTAAACTCGTTTTCCACTAGTGGAGTAGCACTTGTTTGTGGAACGTGACATTGCAAACAGAAGTAACGACGTGGCGACATATCTGCCAGTACTGCGTCTTCACGGTTTACGTAGTGTGTAACACTGATCTTAGTCGCGCCTGCATCTTTCGCATTTTTCCAGCTGTGACAGGCTAGGCATTTGTTTGCGTTTAAAGACACTTCGTAGTTACGGATGCTATGTGGGATCAACGGCGGTTGATAAACAAAGCTATCCGCAACGATTTGGTCCTTTGGAAAGTCTTTGAAATCATCGGCAGGACGCGTGTCTTCAAGTTGCGTCGCGCCTCGCAGTGAATTCAGACCACCAGTGCCTCCTGGATTATCCAGTTCAGCCTGTGCAACGCCAGTCAATAAAGCACCTACAGATAAAAGTGCGATAAGGTATTTTTTCATCATTTCATCTCCGCCTTATGGCTTTAATTCTTTTTTAGGCCGCCGAGCAGACGGCCTTTGCGTTCGTTATTTGACGGTTAAGCAACTTTGGTGATTTTGACTGGACACTTCTTAAAGTCTGTCTGTTTAGACAGAGGGTCCGTCGCGTCAAGGATCAACTTGTTAATCAAAATACGGGCATCAAAGAATGGTACGAATACCAAGCCTTCAGGTGGACGGTTACGGCCGCGAGTTTCAACGCGAACACGTACTTCGCCACGCTTGTTAGCAAGCAGAACTTCTTCACCACGACGTACATTACGTTTTTTCGCGTCAGCAGGATGCATGTATACAACGGCATCCGGTACGGCTTTGTAAAGCTCTGGTACACGACGAGTCATCGTGCCAGTGTGCCAGTGCTCTAAAACACGGCCTGTACATAACCACATGTCGAATTCTTCGTTCGGCACTTCTGGTGGTGCTTCGTATGGGGCAGAAATGATTTTCGCTTTGCCATCGGCATTACCGTAGAAGTCCCAGCCTGAACCCGCTTTCGCGTAAGGGTCTGAGCCTTCTTTAAAGCGCCATTGCGTTTCTTTGCCATCAACCACTGGCCAGCGTAGACCACGTACTGTGTGGTAAACATCGTAAGGTGCCAAATCGTGACCGTGACCACGACCAAATGTCGCGTATTCTTCGAACAGACCTTTCTGTACGTAGTAGCCGAAGTGGTGAGCATCGTCGTTCATCTCACGCGCTTCTTCGATAGGGAACTTGTCGACTTGACCATTTTTGAACAGCATGTCGTACATAGTCTTACCGCGGTACTCTGGCGCTTTTGCAAGTAGCTCTTCTGGCCACACTTCTTCCATCTTGAAGCGTTTCGAGAACTCCATTACCTGCCATAGGTCTGACTTCGCCTCACCAATAGTGCCGACTTGTTGGTACCACGCTTGAGTACGGCGCTCAGCATTACCGTAAGCACCTTCTTTCTCAATCCACATTGCAGTCGGAAGGATAAGGTCAGCCGCTTGCGCTGTTGCTGTAGGGTATGGGTCAGATACAACGATGAAGTTTTCTGGGTTACGGTAACCAGGAAGACGTTCAGCGTTGATATTCGGACCTGCTTGCATATTGTTGTTACATTGAACCCAGTAACAGTTCAGCACGCCGTCATGCAGCATACGGTCTTGCAGTACCGCGTGGAAACCAGGTTTTGGTGGGATAGTCCCCTCCGGTAGCTTCCAGATGTCTTCTGCGATCTTACGGTGTTTAGGGTTAGCAACCACCATGTCTGCTGGTAGACGGTGCGCAAACGTACCAACCTCACGAGCCGTACCACACGCTGATGGCTGACCTGTTAGTGAGAATGGACTGTTACCCGGAGTCGCAATCTTACCGGTTAGTAGGTGGATGTTGTAAACCAAGTTGTTCATCCATACACCACGAGTATGTTGGTTCATACCCATCGTCCATAGAGACATCACTTTCGTATTTGGATCGGCATATTGCTTCGCAAGCTCAATCAGTTTTTCTTTCTCTACACCAGAGATTTCAGATGCTTTCTCTACCGTGTATGGCGCAACTGACTTTTTGTATTCTTCGAATGAGATAGAAGTCAGTTTGCCAGAGTTCGGGTTCTTCGCCGCTTTTTGTAGCGGATCATCATCTCGTAGACCGTAACCGATATCCGTGTCTGCTTGAGTGAAGTTGGTGTGCTTATTCACGAAGTCCCAGTTCACGGCATCGTTTTCGATGATGTAGTTTGCGATGAAGTTAGCAATCGCAAGGTCAGACTGAGGATTGAAAATGTAGCCGTGGTCTGCCAATTCAAATGAACGGTGGTAGTAAGTCGAAAGCACGTTCACTTTTACGTGAGGGTGACTTAGACGACGGTCAGTAATACGAGTCCAAAGAACAGGGTGCATTTCTGCCATGTTTGAACCCCAAAGAACGAAAGCATCTGCGTTCTCGAAGTCATCGTAACAGCCCATGGGCTCATCGATACCAAATGCACGCATGAAGCCTACTACCGCAGACGCCATGCAGTGACGTGCGTTCGGGTCAATGTTGTTAGAACGGAAACCCGCTTTCATCATTTTAGCAGCAGCGTAACCCTCCATTACGGTCCATTGACCAGAACCGAACATACCGATGCTTGTTGGACCTTTCTTCTCTAGAGAGGCTTTCCATTTTTCAGCCATGATGTCGAAAGCGGTACCCCAAGATACAGGAGCGAAGTCGCCGTCTTTGCTGTATTTGCCGTCTTTCATACGCAGAAGAGGCTGAGTTAGGCGGTCTTGACCGTACATGATCTTAGAAAGGAAGTAACCTTTGATACAGTTAAGGCCTTTGTTTACTGGTGCTTCAGGGTCACCCTGAGTTGCTACCACTTTGCCGTTTTGTGTACCAACAAGAACAGAACAGCCTGTACCACAAAAACGACAAGGCGCTTTGTCCCATGTGATTTTGGTTTGATCAGAGCTTGCAATCAGATTGGTTGCAGAAGCTGGTAGTGTAATACCTGCGACAGCAGCAGCTGATGCAGCCGCGTTTGCTTTCACAAACGCACGTCTTGTCATTTTCATACTTCACCCTCGATTTGGGAATGTTGTGTTCCAGTGTCTTTTTCGTCCATTTCTTCTAGCCCAGTTTCGATTTGGTGATAAACCAGTACTGTGCTCAAGACATTCGGTAAATTATTAATCTCATCGATAGTGTCGGTGATGAAACCTTGATTCTCGGTTTCTAGCACCACCACAATTTTGCCTTCTGGGCTGTCACCGTAGATTTCTGCGTTTTCGTACGCTTCAATCTGGGTTTTGATCTCAGCCAGATGTTCAGGCAGAACATGGACTACCAGACTTGAAATGTGCACTTCGTTTAGTGACATACATCTCTCTCGTTTTATTGCCTTTTGCGCCGACCACTGACGGCTAGGCTGTTATATTGCTCACATTGATGGATGAAGTCGGGCACACTGAAACGCAGGCGCCGCAGCCGTTACACTCATCAAGGTCTAAATTTGGTTGTGCAACTTTGCCAAGTTCTAACTTGAACTGAATTGCCATCGGGTCGCACATATCCCCACAACTTCGGCATTCGACATTTTGTTTTGCTAAACAGTTATCGTTGATGTTCGCCTTTGCCTGCCAAGGTTGCTCGGCCTCTGCTAGGAATAGTGGCTCTGGACAAGCCTCCGCACATTGGTAACAAAAGGTGCATTCATCAATAGAAAAATCGACAGCAGGAAACCCACCATCGCTTTTGGTTATGATCTTAGTTTCACAAGCCTCGATGCATTTACCACAGCGCGTGCAGCCATCGGTGAATTGAGAAGATTTTGCTAACCAAGGGAGACGAACGGAATTCTCGGTTCGCAATTTTCGTGCAAAGAGTCTTCGTTTAGAAAGGTCTACCACTTACACACCTCAATAATTGAAACTTAAATCAAGCATAGCCCACAATGTCATTAACAATCTGTCATTTACGCTCATGAAATTGTAGTTTTTGACATATATCTATAAATACCTCTTAGGAGGTAATTAGGATGCTATCTTGTTTTGGATCAATAAATTCCGACGCAGGTGATCACATATTGATAAAGTTGAAAGATAATGTGTTCGGGCTATTCCCCAAACATGGTTATCAAAAGAGCGGAGTTCTGAGTTGTTTAAAAATGTGAAAAAGTCGGTAACGCGTACGATCGCGTCAGCCATGATGTTAATTTTGCTTCTTTCCGTGGCGACAACTGGCTTTGCAATTTTTACCCTAGCCTCGAGTTTGAATGATGCAGAAGCGGTGAATGTCTCAGGATCGATGCGTATGCAGAGTTACCGTTTAGCGCATGATATTCAGAGCGAATCTGTTGATTATTCTGCACATATTGACTTATTTGAAGAGTCTATCTATTCACACTCGATGCGTGCACTTCAACATTGGTCCGTACCAGATGACATAACCCAAGACTATTACCGACTGATTCTTCGTTGGCATGAACTTAAGTCGGTACTCAAGAGTCAAGACAGGGATCAATATTTGGTACTTGTTGCTGGCTTTGTAAAGCAAATCGATGGGTTTGTATTTAAGCTGCAAAATTATTCTGAGCAAAAGCTGATTAATTTGGCGTGGATTGGTGGTTTAGGTCTTGGGGGGATCCTATGTGTGAGCATGTTTGTGGTGCACTTTGTTCGGTTAGAAGTTGTAAAGCCATTACGTGCTTTAGTCTTTGCTAGTGAACAGATAAAGGATCGTTCATTTGATGTATCGCTGAATGTGTCGAGTGATAACGAAATGGGGATATTGACCCGAACCTTCAACCGAATGGCCAGTGATTTAGGAAAGTTGTACCGGGGTTTAGAACAAGCGGTTGATGAAAAAACACGAAAATTGCAGCATGCGAATCAATCACTTCAAGTGCTTTATGACTCATCGAAAGAACTGACGGCCTCACGAATAAATCAAGATAACTTTCAAGCGATATTGCAACATATCGCCAGTTTAGAAGGCATTCGTGCAGTCAAGCTCGAAATTGACCAAATCGACGAACCCAACTGGATTTTGACTGAGGGGGACAGTTGTTGCCACGAATGCGATAGTGAATGTCACAGTAAAGTGCTCACGCTTGACGGCCAACATCTTGGCTATCTGCATTGGAAAGTGGGGTTGCCTTGCCCCAATGAATCGCTTATTGATAATTTTGTTCAAATCTTATCTCGTGCGGTATATTACAATCGAGCGCAGCGACAAGCCGAGCAGTTATTGTTGATGGAAGAGCGTGCAACCATTGCCCGCGAGTTGCATGACTCTCTGGCACAGGCCTTATCTTATCTGAAGATACAGGTGTCGTTGCTGAAGCGTAGTGTGAGGAATATTCCAGATGAAAAAGCGATCGAACAAACCAATCAAGTGATCGCTGAACTCGATACGGGTCTTTCGGCTGCGTACACTCAACTACGTGAGCTGTTGACGACTTTCCGTCTCACGATAAAAGAGGGCAGTTTTGGTCAAGCGCTCAAAGAAATGGTTTCTACATTAGATGACCAAACAGAAGCGAATATTTCGTTGAATAACAGACTCTCTTCAACAGAGTTAGACGCTCATCAACAGGTGCACTTGCTACAGTTGATCAGAGAAGCGACAATTAATGCGATCAAGCACGCTAAAGCGAAGAATATTGAAATTCAATGTCTTGATTTTGATGGGAAAGTCACAGTGACCGTAGTAGACGATGGCATAGGCTTTGATCAGCAAGACGAAAAACTAAATCATTATGGTATGAGCATTATGCAAGAGCGAGCGGCTCGGTTGCATGCTGACCTCAAAATTGAGGCTGCAACAAATAGTGGTTGTACGGTAAGACTAGAATTCCAACATAGTAAGGAAGTAAACATTGACAGTGTGTAAAGTTATGCTGGTGGATGATCACCCACTCATGAGACGTGGTATTCAGCAGCTTCTCAGTTTTGAGCCAGAATTTGAAGTTATCGCAGAAGCAAGCAGCGGTGCAGATGCGGTCGCAAAGGCGCATGAACTTGAGCTGGATTTGGTGCTTCTTGATCTTAATATGAAAGGCATGTCTGGCTTAGACACGCTTAAAGCTTTGCGCGCAGATGGCTGTGAGGCTCGAATTGTGATTTTAACGGTATCTGATAGCCCATCAGATATCGAAGCTATTGTACGCAGTGGGGCGGATGGTTATCTGTTAAAAGATACTGAGCCAGATGAACTCGTTGAGTTGCTTAAGCAAGCGCATAAGGGAGATAAAGCGTATAGCCAAGCCGTGGCAAAGTATTTGGATGAACGAACTGGACAAGAGGATGTGTTTGATACGTTGACTGATCGTGAGACACAAATTCTCCAAGAAGTGGCTCGTGGTTTCCGTAATAAACAGATTGCTGACCGTCTGTTTATCTCCGAATCAACAGTGAAAGTACACATGAAAAGCCTGCTTAAGAAACTAAAAGTACCGTCACGCACAGCGGCGACGGTGCTCTATTTAGAGCGATTTGGTGAGCTGAAATAGTATCAGAATAAAAAAACCGCCAATCGGCGGTTTTTTTAATTGTCAGGGCGGATTGAATACAAATCACTGTTGTATTTGCCACACGCCAAAAAGTATTGATGTGCCGCTTTTTTATTTTCCGCGACGACTTTCATACTGTGCATTTTTCCCTGTTCGAAATAGAGAATCTCGTATTCCACACTGGTATCTAGTTGCTCAGCAGCAGCCATGCTACGCCTCCATAAACTATCCTGATGTCAAATATGCAATTTTTATACCATTTATGGAATGGTGTTTTGTTCGATTTGTCGTCAAAAAATGCGTTGTTACTCACCTTTTTGCGAATGGTTGTGATCAAAAAGTTAATTTAAGACTCTATATACTATAAGAGCGGCAATCGGATATTGCCAGCTAGGCGTAAGTTTGCCGCAATAATTGAGTAATGAATCGAGCAAAGGGCAAACCAACTTAGCTAAGTGAGTAAAGTCACTGAGTAGAAAAAGCTTAAAGTAGCAAGGTAGCCATAGAATTGGGGAAACCAAGTTGAAAGTGGCAATAAACTCAAAGTAGTAATAAACCCAAAGTAGTAAGCGTGGGCCATTGTTGATAGACGCCATTTTTGATAGGTAACATTGCGGGTAGGCAATGAGAGTAAAGTGAAATTTGTAACATGGAGTATGGCGAGTCATGAAGTTTAACATTGGCACAAACAGAGTATTTCGTCTCAGTTTCTTGGTTCTGATACTCATACTACTTGGCGGCTGTGCGAAGAAGTTGCTTTACAGCAATATTGATTGGGTTGTGATTGAGTATTTGGATAATTATGTTTCTCTTGATGGTGAGCAAGAGTCACTATTAGAAGAACGTGTGTTGCTGTTGGCGGATTGGCACAAAAAAGAAGAACTTCCTAATTATATCAGCCACTTGAAAGAGTTAGAAAACTTACAAGAGAAAGACATCACGATAGAAGCACTCGAACAAAATCGGGAAAAGATTAGAGCGCATTATGAGCGGCTAGTTGCTAAAGCGGCTCCGGAGTTGTTTTCATTAAGTATGTTGCTTACGGAAAAGCAGGAGAAAGAGTTCCTTGATAATGTACAGGAGCGCTACCAAGAACGTAATGAGAAATACTTAGGTAAGTCTGATGAAGAAATTAGAGGGATGATCTTTGAAAACACCGAAGAATGGATGGAAGATTGGATTGGCAGCGTTACAAAAGAGCAAAAAGCACGGGCAAAATTGCTAGCGGGGCAAGTGGTAATTAATAGTGAATATTGGCGAGACTACCGCTCTACCATTCATCAAGAATTGGTCGCCCTTTTTGACAATAAGTCAAATAATAGGCTTTACCAACAATCATTTATGCAGCTTCTTTTTGAACCGGACAGCTATTATAGTGACCAACTTAGTAAAAATATTGAGCAGAATATGCGACTTACTGACCAATTTACCGTCGAGATAGCACAATCTATGTCTGATAAACAGTGGCGTCATTTCCAACACAAAGTGAGGGAGTGGCGAGTATTGGCGGAAGAGCTCGCAAATTGAAAGGGAGCTCATCCTTTCTTTGCTTTTCAATAAAAAAATGATTCAAAGCAAATTCTTATTGCTCTAGGAGCGTAACATGATTCGTCGAACCATGTTGGATAGGCGACTCGCGTTCTAAATAAGAGGCGTGTTTACGCTTTCACCCAAAGTAATGAGAATAATTATGAAGCATTTAGTAGAACGATTTCTTCGCTATGTCACGTTCGACACTCAATCTAATCCCCATGAAATGGCATGCCCTAGTAGCAAAGGACAGCGTGTATTTGCAGAGTTCTTAAAAAAAGAAATGATTGAGCTAGGCTTAAGTCAGGTAACGTTGAGTGATAATGGTTACCTGATGGCGAAACTGCCGTCTAATGTCGATTATGCGGTGCCTGCTATTGGCTTTATTGCACACATGGATACTGCACCAGATGCCTCCGGAAAAGACGTAAACCCACAGTTTATTGAAGACTATCAAGGTGGTGATATTGCTTTAGGGTTAGGTGAGGAAGTGCTTTCTCCTGTTCAATACCCAGATTTGCATGAGCTTCACGGACACAACCTTATCACGACAGATGGCACAACGCTTCTTGGTGCGGATAACAAGGCAGGCATTGCTGAGATTCTTTCTGCTGTAGCGATGTTAATTGAAAACCCAGAGATACCGCATGGAGATATTTGCATTGGGTTTACGCCAGATGAAGAGATTGGCCGTGGTGCAGATCTGTTCGATGTAGAAAAATTTGGTGCGCAGTGGGCCTATACCGTTGACGGTGGGCCGCAGGGTGAACTTGAGTACGAAAACTTCAATGCGGCAAGCGCTGATGTTATTTTCCATGGCGTTAGTGTTCATCCAGGAACGGCGAAAGGAAAGCTCGTAAATGCAATGAATTTAGCTGCAAAATTCCAAGTACAAATGCCTCAAGACCAAACACCAGAAACCACAGAGGGCTACGAGGGCTTTTTCCATCTTAAATCTGGTGAGTTAGGCGTGGCTTACAGTGAGCTTGGTTACATCATTCGCGACTTTGACCGCGAGGGTTTAGAGAGTCGTAAAGCATTCATGCAGAAGTTGGTTGATGAAATGAATGCAGATCTTAAGCACGGCTCGGTAGAGTTGAAGTTGAGTGACAGTTACTACAATATGCGCGAAATGGTCGAGCCATATCCCCATATTATCGATTTGGCGAAATGTGCGATGGAGCAGTGTGATGTTGAGCCGATTATCAAGCCAATTCGCGGAGGTACGGATGGGGCTCGATTGTCGTTTATGGGCTTACCTTGCCCAAATATCTTTACTGGTGGCTACAATTTCCATGGGATTCATGAATTTATTTCTGTTGAAATGATGGAAAAGTCAGTTCAAGTTATTGTGAAAATTGCAGAGTTGACGGCACATAAATACCGTTAATCCATCATTCAATCTAAACAAAAATAGCCCTTTTTAGGGCTATTTTCTTACTTGCTGTTATCGCCTTGCGAAGATCACAAAGCGAATGCTAGCGAGCGTTTTGATCTTTCAATTCATCAATAGGTAGCCAATCGACTTCAACACCTGCTTGATCAAACATATCTTGGCTAACTTGAATTTTGTCACCCCAACGAGATAAAAAATCTTCACTTTGCTCTGGGCAATGAACTCTTGATATTCCCGTTTGAATGATTTTGGCTGCACAGTTTGGGCATGGAAAATGTGTTACCCAAATATCACATCCATCTAAATCACGCTTCGAGAACAAAATCGCGTTCTCTTCCGCATGCAGTGTTTTTAGGTACTTGAGTTCGCGCTCATCTGTATCGACACTGTCTGATACGCCATGTGGATAACCGTTAAAACCAACAGATACAATACGGTTTTGCTTGGTAATTACCGCGCCAACTTGAGTTGATGGGTCTTTGCTCCAAGACGCAACCAATTCTGCCATTTGGTTAAAACGTTTCGCCCATTTAGAAGTCATATTTTCCTCTCGGTCGAAAGCTGTAAATGATTTGCATCATAACGCATTTTTTTTAAAAGAATAGGCAAATTGTTTATTCACGTGTTTAAGCGAGAGTTTTAATCTGTTTTAGCTAAATTAACGCAGAATAATTGCAGAGATAAAAGAGGCCTTATTGACCAATATCGGTTCCATCAATCTCTTAAAAAAAGCATTCATAACAATGATAATTTTCATGTTTTCATTATTAATTTTTCGGTCAATCATCATTAATTCATCTGTATTTACGCAATATTTGCGAGTGGTTTCATCATATTACACTTTGAAACACTTTCCTTTGTTTACCTTGAAGTTTTCGGACAAAGCACACGGTAAGGTTAGGGTATTTTTTAATAAATCCTGTTCTATAAAGACGGTATATACATGCAAAAGAAACCACTTGTCGCATTCATGGCGGCTACGGCTATCCTCGCAGGATGCGGAGAAGCAACCAATGCTCAAAAGGGAGGTCAAGCGCCTCTTGTTGTGACTCAGGATGTCGCAATCATCGATTATCAACCTAGTAAGTCATACATTGGTCGTATTGGCGCAGTCGAAGACACCAATATTACTGCTCAAATCTCAGGCTATCTTGAAGCTCGTCATTTTGAAGAAGGGCAAATGGTTGAAGAAGGGCAACTATTGTACTCAATAGAGCCCTCGTCTTTTGAAGCGCAAGTGGCAAGTGCTAAAGCAGCGTTAGCCCAAGCAAAAGCCGCATTGAAGAAAGCAGAACTTGACCATGAGCGAGGGAAGAATCTATTACCACGTGGTAGTATTTCTCAATCTGAATTTGACGCACTTACCGCAACGCTATTAGGTGGACGCGCGGAGCTCGAGGCTGCAAATGCTCAATTGAAACTTGCCGAAGTCAATCTTTCTTATACGCAAATTCGAGCGCCATTTAGTGGACGAATTAGTGATAGTAAAGTGAGTACTGGTGATCTTGTTTCACCGTCTTCCGGTGTTTTAACCACATTGGTGAGTTTGGACCCTGTTCATACATCATTTAGTGTCAGTGAACGCGAACGCCTCTCACTCGGAATGGATCGCATAAAGGGCGATGGAAGTACTGAGTCCAATGGTGTCGAAGTTCAGTTAGAGCTTGAAAATGGTGAATATTACCAACATCTTGGCAAGTTGGATTTTTTAGGAAATCGAATCAACACCCAAACCGGTACGATAGCGATGCGTGCATTGGTGCCTAACCCTGAGCAGCAGCTTTTACCGGGTCAGCACATCAAAGTAAACCTGCGTGATAAAAATGCACAAGATGTGACAGTGGTTCCCCGCCGTGCAGTACAAACCGACCTTGAGGGTAACTTCGTTATGATCATGACGGAGGGCAATATCGCAGAGCGAAGAAATGTGTCACTTGGTGCACAAGTAGAGCAGGGCATCATTATCACGGAAGGTTTAGAGCCGGGTGATACCGTTATTACACAAGGTTTGCAACGTGTAAGAAATGGTGTAGAAGTGCGTGTTCAAGCGCCTGCTGAAGATAAACAGTAGGAGGCGGAATGTTAAGTCGTTTCTTTATCCAAAGACCAAAGTTTGCTCTGGTTATCTCGATTATTTTGACGTTGGCTGGTGCCATCTCTCTCGCGATCTTACCAGTAGCAGAATATCCCAAAATTAGTCCTCCATCAGTGAGTGTGACGGCATTCTATACGGGCGCAAGTGCTGAGGTAGTTGAACAGGCGATAGCCGACCCCATAGAAACCTCTGTAAACGGCGTTGAGGATATGATCTACATGTCTTCAAAGAGTGCGAACGATGGTTCTTACAGCCTAAACGTGACCTTTGATGTTGGTACAGACCCTGATATGGCTCAGGTGAACGTACAAAACCGAGTATCGCAGATTGAGTCGAAACTGCCTCAAGAAGTGCGCATGGTCGGTGTCACGGTGAAAAAGCGCTCGCCTGATTTGTTGATGGTACTGAACTTTTATTCACCAGATGGTAAGTACGACGACAAGTTCTTGATTAACTACATCAATCTTAATGTGAAAGATCAGCTTGCTCGTGTGAAAGGCATCAGTGAAGTTAACGTTATCGGTGGTGGTGAATACGCAATGCGAGTTTGGTTGGACCCTGAAAAAATGGCCAATCTAAACTTAACGACAACAGATGTCTATGCGGCATTGGCGGAGCAAAACGTTCAGGTAGCGGCGGGCCGTGTTGGTGCTGCGCCATACAATAATCCACAAGAAGTCCAGTTCAACTTGGTGACTAAAGGTCGTCTAGAGAGTGTCAGTGAGTTCGAAGATGTGGTTCTTCGTGCGAATTCAGATGGCTCTACGGTGTACTTGAAAGATGTGGCTCGTGTCGAGCTTGGTAAGAAGTTCTACGACGGCAACGGTAAGTTCCGTGGTCAAGATGCTTCGATCGTAGCGCTCTCACTTCAATCTGATGCGAACGCACTAGAAAGTGGCCAAGCGGTGATGGATTTACTTGATCGCTTGAGCGTCAACTTCCCAGAGGGAATGGCCTACGAAACCAGTTACGATACGACGGTCTTCGTTGCTGAGTCGATTAAGGGAGTAGTGAAGACGCTGATTGAGGCGATTTTACTGGTTATTGCCGTGACGTATTTGTTCCTTGGTAGCGCGCGTGCCACTTTGATCCCAGTGGTTGCGATTCCGGTGTCTTTGATTGGTACGTTTGCGATCATGCAGGCAACCGGATTTACCATAAACACGGTGACTTTGTTTGGCTTGATCTTAGCCATCGGTATTGTTGTAGATGATGCAATTTTGGTTATCGAAAACGTCGATACCACAATGGCAAAAGATCCGACGATTTCACCGCGAAAAGCGACGTTGTTGGCGATGAAGGAAGTAACCGGTCCAATCATTACGTCGACCTTGGTTCTTCTCGCGGTATTCTTGCCAGTTGCCATGCTGCCGGGTATTACGGGGATTATGTATCGTCAGTTCGCATTGACGATCTGTATCTCGGTCGTGATCTCGTCGATTAACGCGTTAACGCTTTCTCCTGCCTTATGTTCACTGGTGTTGAAGCAAGGTGGTGGTAATACTGCGAACTGGTTCCAAGCGTTTAACCGTGGCCTTGAGCGCGTGACAACTCGCTATGGTCAAATCGCGGGTTTCTTGGTGAAGAAGTCGTTACTGCTGATCACGTTCTTCTTCGTTGCGGTGGCAGCCGTTGCGTTTTTTGCAAAGACGACGTCAACGGCGTTTGTACCTCAAGAAGATAAAGGCATTCTGTTAGTTAACGTTCAACTTCCAGACTCTGCATCGCTTTCTCGTACAGAGGAAGTGACGAATGACTTGATGAAGATGGTTGAGCAAGAGCCGGGTGTCGATGGCGTTACAGTTGCCAATGGTTACTCATTCATGACAGGTGCAGCGGCATCCAATGGCGCGTCTTTGTTTATTAAGCTTCATGACTGGGACACGCGTAATGGTTTATCGGGGGAACACTCTGCTAACGCAATTGCGAACCGTATCAATGGTCGTGCTGCAATGGAGTTGCCACAAGCAATCGTCTTTGCTATGGGACCACCTGCAGTTCCGGGTATGGGTGCAGCATCAGGCTTTGAATTTGTATTAGAAGATACGTTAGGTCGCAGCCGTACTGATCTGTCAATGGTGATGGGAGAAATGATCCAGGCCGCTAACCAAGCACCAGAAATTGCCTATACATTCAGTACGTTCCGTGCAAATGTGCCTCACTACTATGTCGACATCGATCGTGAAAAAGCACAACAGCTTGGTATTCCATTGTCGTCGATCTTCCAAACGCTACAGGGTAACCTTGGTTCGCTGTATGTGAATGACTTCACTATGTTTGGTAAGAACTTCCGAGTAACGATGCAAGCAGACAGTGAGCACCGCAGCAGCATGGAAGATCTTGAGCGTTTCCACGTTCGTTCTTCTGGCGGCGAGATGGTGCCACTAAGCACGCTAGTGAGTTATGAGCAAGTGTTCGAACCGGATGTTGCGTGGCGTTACAACATGTATCGCAGTGCAATCATCCAGGGTCAGCCAGCCCCGGGATACTCAAGTGGTGATGCGATCGCTGCAATGGAACGAGTTGCAGCAGAAGTGCTACCGCAGGGCTACACCTATGAGTGGACAGGCATGGCTTACCAAGAGGTGTTAGCAGGTAACCAAGCTATTTATGCGTTTGCATTGGCGCTGATCTTCATCTACTTGTTTATGGTCGCGCAGTATGAGAGTTGGAGTATTCCTCTCGCGATTATTCTTGTTGTACCAGTGGCAACGTTAGGCTCATTCCTCGCACTGAATCTAACAGGTACTCCGCTTAACTTGTATGCGCAGATAGGTCTCGTGCTACTCATCGCGCTCGCGGCGAAAAACGCAATCCTAATTGTGGAGTTCGCTAAACAAGAGCGTGAAGAGAAAGAGGTTGATATTGATAGTGCGGCAGTACAGGGCGGTAGACTTCGTTTCCGTGCGGTAAACATGACTTCTTGGTCATTCATCTTGGGTATCTTCCCATTGATTTTTGCTGCCGGTGCAGGTCACGTCAGTCAAAACTCATTAGGTATCTCTTTGATTGGCGGCTTATTGTGTGTGCTTTTAGCGGGTACTTTCTTGATACCAGGCTTCTATGCATTGGTTCAAAGACAGCGTGAAAAAATTCATGGCGGCAGCACGAAACTGATTCCTCTTGATGACGAATAAATGCCAGTTTATTGGTGTTATATCGCTTTTACGATAGGTACTGTTTTTAGAGATAAATACTGCTTGTTAGTGATAAATATTGGCTAAGTAAAGGTATTGCCTAAGATAAAGGAAAGCCCGAAGCATAATAGCTTCGGGCTTTTATCTACTTGGGCTCAGAGGTTTGTATTGGTGCTGAGCGATGGTGAATACTTGTTCTACACGTCGCGAGTTTTGAACTCAGCGACCGCATCATCCATTTGATGAGCCTGCGCAGAGACCGCATTCACCTCTTGTAAACACTCTTGAGCAGAGTGCATATTGCCTTCTGAAATGACGTTTAACTCAGTAATAGAATCGCTCACTTGATTCATCACAATGCCTTGTTCTTCAATTGCAGAGGCGATGCGTTCAGAATTGCCCTGAATAGTCTGCATGTCAGCAATGATTTGTTGCAAACTCGCATCTAGCTTTTCAGATGCATCTAACGTTTGTTGGCCTTGATTGTTACATTGGTCAATATCAGACACGACCATCGACATTTGTGATTGAATGTCGGACACCACGCGCGTGATCTCTTCTGTTGATTGATGGGTTCTGCTTGCCAGAGCTCGAACTTCATCAGCCACTACGGCAAAACCTCGACCTTGCTCACCAGCTCGAGCGGCTTCAATGGCTGCGTTTAATGCAAGTAGGTTGGTTTGTTCAGCAATCTCTTGGATGATGTTTACCGCCCCACCAATCTTGTCGACATGCTCGTTCAAAGAACCAATGGATTGCTGGCTGTTTGATAGAATGCCAGTTAACTGACTCACATTGGTTACGGTGGTCTCTACAACCGCACGACCTTGTTCTGCGTTGTTTGCCGCTTGGTGTACCCCTTCAACTGCGACAGAGGTACTTTCAGAAATCTCACCGATGGTCGCTACCATTTGTTGTACAGCCGTTGCCATCGAGGATGTGTGATCAGCTTGCGTGTGAAATTGCACCATTACTCCCTCAAGTTCACGGTGCATATTATCTGTACTCGCTGAAAGTTGTGATGACTTCTCTTGTGTATCGTGAATAAGGTTCTCAAGTTTATTCAATAGGTCATTTAAGTGGTGACCAATATCTACCAGTTCATCTTTACCTTCTAGTTCCGCACGTAGCCCCATATTGTTGCTTTCGCTGATCGTCTTAATGGTGATCAGTAAACTCGTCACTCTTTGGTTAATTGAACGAGAGATCTGCGTGATGAGAGCAAAGATAGTGAGCAATACGGTTCCGGTGATTCCTTGCTTAACAAGTGTATTTTGTTTATCGCGTGCGTTAGCTGCGGTGTTTAGTGCATCAGAAAACGACTTAAATTGTTCTTCAACCGTGTGGGAAAGCGAACGAGTCTCACCCAATAAGCCTTTCTTATATGAAATGCCAATAAGCTGTTTCTGCGCGGCAAGTTGTTTTCCATGCGCTATCAAAGCTGGTGCATTCAGGCTTTCGATTAGGTTCTCATCCGCATAACCGGCTTTTGTTTGTTCATCAAACTTATCCAGTGCTAGTAGTTGCTGCTGGTTGGCATTGTCTATCGCATGCGATAGGGCTTGCTCATAATCTCGTTGAAGGCCACTTTTGCTATCGAGGCCATAATGCTGATAGGCAGCAACAAGGTTTTGAAAACCTACTTGGTAGGCAACGAGGTCTTGCTTGAATTGACGACTAGAAGGGAGTTCATAATGATTGAGTATGCCGGCTAATTCATTTTCAATGGTAAGAAATTTGTCGACATTATCGTCAAATTTTCCGAGGTACTTATCGTCACCGCGCAGCAAAAAGTCTTTTTCATTGCGGCGTAAATTTAAGAGACGAATTTCTAAATCACCAACAAGCTTGATGGCATGGTTTAGCTCTTGGCTTTGATTGGCAAAATGTGAGGATGTACCCAACAGGGCAACGATGCCAAAGATAGCGATCGCTCCCAAGAAGTAGAGCTTTTTCCTAATAGTCATAAGTGCGTCCTGAATAATTGACTGAGATGAGATCCCAATAAGGAATCCAATGACTAGCTCTGACGTTTGCTAATACAGCGGCTTTTGGCGTTGCTGTTTTTTTGTCGCGTGCTTAGTTTTATTATCAAGTCTGCGACGTTGTGAAGCGCGCGTTGGTTTTGTTTTTATGCGTGCTTTTTCTTGTCGGATGGCAAATTGGATTAGCGCTTGTAAGCGAATGAGCGCGTCTTCCTTGTTTTGCTCTTGTGTCCTGAACTGTTGTGCTTTAATAATGATCACGCCATCTTTGGTAATTCTGCTATCAGAAAGTGCAAGTAGACGCTCTTTATAGAATTCCGGCAGTGTGGAATGATGTATGTCAAAGCGCAAATGTATCGCAGACGATACCTTATTAACGTTTTGTCCACCATTTCCTTGAGCTCGGATAGGCGTTAATTGTATTTCCCAATCTTGAATTGTGACGGAGTTCGAGATTTTGAGCATAGGTACTAAGTGCCAATAAGGATTGTTGCGATGGCTGCTAAATTACCATCAGAACTGAATAAATAGAAGAATAGACATGAATACGATAGATTTTAGTCCCTATAAAGGCCTGATTTTTGATATGGATGGGACGTTAATTGATACCATGCCTGCACATTTGGCTGCATGGCATGCAACAGCAGAGCGTTTCAATTTTCCTTTTAATCAAAATTGGCTGCATAGTCTTGGCGGTATGCCAAGCTTTAGAATTGTTACCGAAGTCAATCGTGAACATGGACTGTCTCTTGATCCGAAAACGGTGTCACGTTACAAAATGGACACGTTCTCTGAAATGGAGCACCACGGAGAGATCATTCCTTGTACTGGCAATGTGTTAAATGAGTTTCTTGGCAGTAAAAAGATTGCAGTAGGTACGGGAAGCCAAAGAGATACGGCATTGCGTTTACTTGCTAAGGCTGGACTTTTACGTAAATTAGATGCTCTAGTGACAGCCAGTGATGTAGAAAACCATAAACCATCTCCTGATACCTTTTTAATGGCTGCTGAACAAATAGGCTTGAGTGCAGAGCAATGCGTCGTATTTGAAGATACTGAATTAGGTAAACAAGCGGCTAATGCAGCGGGTATGGATTGTATTATGGTTGAAAATGGAAAATTAGTGCTCTATCCACTGTAGACGTATTCATTACAATATCGTGAATTTTAAAATTATCAATAAAGTGTCGTGTGAATAATACGGCACTTTTTTTAATTTTATATTTGCTGCTTTTTATATTCGTAATTGTAAATAACGGTATATAAAAAGGGATAGTGCTTGATGTAAGAAGTTGACGTAATTTGGGTCTAGGATGGCTATCCTTACGCGTAAGATAGGCTAGATCACACTATTGCAAATAATTCTAAAAAAAATTCGATAGTAGTAAAGTATTAATAACGCTCGTTCGTTATAGTCTATATTCCTTTGTTCTTTCAAATTACAAGGAAGGTTGATGGTTACGAATAAAGTTTATGTTGTATCCACAGACACGGAGTGGTCGAATCTTGTTATTGCGGGTTTATCGCATTCATTTAAACAGTACTCATTTGTTATTAACAATAGCGTAAATAGCTTATGGAGTCTTCATAGCGATGACATCGTTATCTATGATAGACAAACGCTTGGAAACCCATCTATTCATTTAGTGTCGCCCATGTCTCGCAACGGTGGGTGGATTCTCGCTAACGCAACGCAAATCGATTCTGAAGGTGCGCAGGCATTGATATCTCTAGGGTGGTGCGGCATTCTGGAATCAGATTTTACCTTTGAACGATTACACAAAGCCGTAAGAATGGTCGCTTCTGGTCAGTTGTGGTTTAGTCGAGAAGACATGTCTCACTCTTTGAGAAATATTGTTCGTAATCAAATTCAAGGTTCATGCTCGATGGAAGTATTAGGCTTGAAGTACGAACTTTCTAGTAAAGAACAAAAAGTCTTTATGTACTTAGTACAGGGATTTTCTAATAAAGAAATTGCTGAGCAGCTTAATGTTAGCCTCAGTACAGTAAAAACACATGTATCACATATTTTATCAAAAACAGGAAAACAGAGTCGAGCACAGCTTAGTTCACTCATGATTGAGTAATATTTTTGATCTAGTTCAAACTTACTATTTAGATGTTCTTTCCTCATCCTTTTTTCCTCGCTTCTTTAGTCACCTGACTGATGGGCAAAAATGAAAATTCGCTTAAATTTAAAGCGTAGATTTTATTTAAGCTTTGGCTGAAGCCGATGGAACGAATGTAAAGGAGAACAATTATGAAACGTTTAGCAAGTATCGCAGCAATGGCAGTGCTATTTTCAGCAGGTGCAGTAGCAAATGATTGGACCGTAGGTTCTGATGATGGTCGTGCTGACTTTTATGTGAAATTTAAAGGCGAAGTTCCACAACGTTGTGAAATGGTAGCTGACAATAGTATGAAAGAGCTTACGTTTGACCTTGCTCAGGATAAAGATACTCACACTTTCAAATTTAAAGCATGGTGTAACTCGTACGGTAACAAAGGCACAATGTATGTTGACCCATTTGATTTCGTGAATTCAAATGGCGACGAAATCCCAATGAAGTACACCTTTAAAGGAACAACATCAACGAAGAAAAAAGGCGTATCTACAGTAGATGCCCGTATTGTTAAAGAAGTTAAGATTAGTAATAAGATTAATAAGAAAATGAACCGTGAACATACACTGACAATTGAATCTAACCCTCAAGCGGGCGCACGCTGGGGTGAATACAACGGTGCAATGTATGTATCACTATTCCACATGTAATCGTTAAAGGTATTGGGGAGAGCAGTCTCCCCAATCTGAGGTGCTGTATGAGAATCATGAGACTGCTCGTTATCTCCATTATCTTAATGCCAATCCAAGTGTTGCTTTTGAGCTTTTCCCAATGGTGCAAGGTGTTGATGATCTCGGCCGAGGTACTTCAACGTTTTTTAAAGTGACCAATACATCTTTGGTTCCTTTGCCACTAGAGATAACAACCAGCAAACGTAGTGTCCAATTTAATAATGAAGAGACTCTGCTTGAGACTGAGGACCTAATGGTTTTTCCACCTCAGATTTTAATTCCACCAGGCAAGTCCCAAACAATTAAAGTGCAATACATTGGTGCACCGAAGCAGTTCGCCGAGTCTTATCGTTTGATCGTGACGCAATTACCACTCAAATCCGAGTCAGAGAAAGATGCGATTCAAATGCTATTTCGAATTGGGGCATTGGTGTTTGTCTCACCTCAAAGCGCAAAAGATGACTTTACTAGTGTGGTGAAAACGAATAGCGACAATACGCCTGAATTATTAATCAGTAATACCGGAACAAGTATCATCGAGTTGAGTAAACACAGTTACTCAGTTGAATGGAATGGTCAAAAGAAAGTTTGGAATTGGGAGCAATTAGAATCGGTGCTTCCAATGCAGTATCTGGTTCCAAACCAGCAAGTGAAAGTCAACGCAGAGTCTCTTCTTACTCAATAACGTCACACCTTTCAATAACGTAGGTCGATTATGTGGCGGTCAGTATTTATTGTCATTACGATTTTATTCTCCATTTCGGCTTGGGGGAGTGTTTATAGACTCTCCCTTCCTTTGGTCTATGGAGAGACACAACTTGGAGACTTGCCAGTTGAAATTAATGGCATGTCACTGGTTGGCGTTTCTATCTCTGGATTGAATAGCGTATTAGGTGAACGAATCACCGCGAAGTGGTGGCAGGAAAATACGCCAAAAAATGGGGTGGACTTTGTCACTGTTGAAGCATTGAAGACGAAAGGGGTAGATATAACACTTAACCCTGAGTTATTGATCCTGCAAGCGAGCTTAGACTCTGAAATTATCAATGAAAGAAATATCAATTTATCATCAGGTTACCCGCTTTTTAAACCAACGGAAAGTGGCTATGTAAGTTGGTTAAATAGCTTTAATCTCACCTACAATCACTATTGGGAAGATGACAGTGAAAGTTGGAACTCCTCTTTAGATTGGCTATCTCAAGCAAATATCGGTGGAGCCGAGGGCGTAAATTTCCTTTTAGCGAATTACCTTGAAGCAACAGAAGAAAGTACAGAGTTTTATCGAGGTGAGTGGGTCGCTTTTCATGATCGACCAAATGTCCCGGTGCGCTTTTCTGCAGGGGATGTACTGAGCGGTGAATCCGGTCACCTGTATAGCTTGTCACTTGGTGGGATCTCAATAGGCAGTCGTTACTCTGACTTGCAACCCGATAGAGAAATTAGCCCTCAAAGTAGTCAACAATTGGTATTACTCGAGTCTGCTGAAGTTGAACTGTATGTCAACGGTGAAAGAGTTTCGGGAGGACGGTTAGATCCAGGGCGTTATAACTTACAAAACTTAATCTTAGATAACGGTGCCAATGATATTACTGTCGTGGTCAACTATGTCTCCGGTAAACAAGAAGTGCTGCAGTTTACCCAATTTTATAACGCCACATTATTAGAAAAAGGGCTTGTTGACTATTCAGTCTCCTTTGGTCGCCCGATTGAATATGGTGATCGAGCGGTTGGTTATGAGGATGCTTGGATCGGAACAGGGTACCTTGAGTACGGTCTGATCGACTGGTTAACCATTGGCGGCAACGGATTGGTTGCGGATGATGGTGTGGTGTTGGGTGCGTTGTCAACCGTTAGAACGCCAGTAGGAAATGTGACGGGCAGGTACTCGTGGAGTGGTGGCTCTGATTATGGCGATGGATGGATTGCCTCACTAGATTATGAGAACAGTATCATAGGCAGTGGTGACAGTCAGGCTCCTAACTTGAGACTTGCCATCGAGCGCTCCGATAATTTTAACAGTAAACCTTGGGGTGAATCCGAACCAGACAGTGATCATACTCAAATCCTAGCCAGTTACTTTTGGCAAATCACCAGTGAACTCGACTTATCTTTATCTGGCCGTTATGGGGTAACAGAAGAAGACAGTAGCGAAAAGCGTGGTACGGGACTATTCAATTGGCGTCGTGGGGGAATCACTATCGGTGTGGGCTCTGAATATGAAGAATCGTCTCAATATGAGAATGGTGACACGCGGTTTTTGTTTACGTTTGAATATAACTGGTATTCAACAGACAGCTCGAATCGTTTAGGTTTATCTTACAACAGCAAGGATGAGCGTAGTCGAGCCTATTTTAGTAATGAGGCAAATAACTACGTTGGGGATGTCGGTGTTCGAGTCGATGCAGAGAGGGACAAGAACATTGATAATCAACAAGCGCAAATGAGTTATACCGCGAGCAGATTAAGAACCGAAGTCGAAGTTTCTCGTAACAAGCTCCGTTCGAGTAATGATGAACAGTATCAAGGGTCGGTACGATTAGCGACCGCCGTTGGAATGGTTGATGGTCAGTGGGGCTGGGGAAGAGTGACCTCTGGGCCATTTGTTTTGGCAAATGTGCATTCAAGCCTGGAAGGAGCCACCGCGAACCTTGACGTAAACTCGGAGGGTAAAGCAACGGCGAATGCCACATCGCAGTTCAATGGTATTGTTTCTGTCTCTCAACCGTTTGTTCGTAACGCGATGGATTATAACGTTGAAGATGCGCCTTTGGGGTATGACTGGGGTACCGGTAAGATTGAGGTATCTCCAGGTTCAGCGACAGGGCATATTTTAAATATTGGGTCTGATGCATTTTATACGGCAACAGGATTTATTGAAGATGGCGATGGTGAACCTTTAGCCTATGTTCAAGGTCGAATGATTCTTGAGGAATTAGACGTCGCTTTCTTTACGAATAAGCAAGGACGTTTCTATATTCAAGGTGTTCGTCCTGGCACATATCGAATGGAAATTTCTCAGAGCGGAATACCAGCAATCAGCGTGACGATTCCTGCTTCTAAAGAGAGTTTGATTAATCTCGGAAAGTTATCTGTATTAGCTAAATAGCAAGGTGAAGATTCGAGCTTTGTTTAGGAATATAGATGGGGGAGATATGATGAAAAGTAGAATGAACATTTATGCCATTGCCTCAGTGATTTCAGCAATTGCATTGAGCTTTTCTGGCTTTGTGAATGCTGAACCAAACCCTGATAAGAGTTGTGATGGAACGTATAGCGTTGAGATCGACAATACGCCTCAAAAACCATTAGCGAGCAAGCCTAACGCTCTTTGGTTTCAAGGACATGTTACATTAGATAGAGATCTCATCACGTGTGTTCGGCATGTTGAGATCAGCGCGAAAAATGGCTGGCAGCATGTACTCAATGGGCCAAACGGAAAAGTCACTTCGACTGTGCTTAATGAACAAAAGAAAAGCTTAAATCGAAATGCGAGCGGTAATTTTGTTTTACCAGTTCGTGGTTCGCAAAGAGTGCCATTTTGGATTCATGTTCCTCAGGGAAAAGTCATGGATCCAGGTTTTTACAAAGGTGATTTTGAATTCATTGCTAATGGTGATCTCACCTCTGAACGTAATCATTTTCAATCATTAGATTACACTTTACCTGCATTTGTTCGAGCCCGCATAGAAGCGCCTAATAATGCCTGGATTTCTGTCTCGGGAACAAGCGTGTCGGTTGATATGGGCAATCTAACTAAACAGAACACACGCAAGATAGACGTTTATGTATTGAGTAACGCGACAGTTCGATTGGAAGTAGATTCAATAAACAATGGGCATTTGGTGAACACTCAAAAAGCGAGTCATAAAATTCCATACTCGACGTTTTTGCAAGGTCGAAAACTAGAGCTGGATACGCCGATGATACTAAATACACGAAAAGGTAAACAGACTCGATTCAATATGGCCTTTCAAAACCAAGCGGTGCCTGGTGCTGCTGCGGGCCAGTATGAAGATGAGATGACGATAAGTTTGATCGCCTACTAGGACCTGTACAACGGCAGTAAATCATTGCGCTATATAAGCTGACAACAAAAAACGCCGCAATTGATGCGGCGTTTTTCTTTGGACTTCTCAACGTTTATTGGATATCCAACAGTTCCACATCAAAGATCAGTACGCTTGCTGGTGGGATTGGGCCTGTGCCATTTTTTCCGTAGCCCAGTGTGCTTGGAACGAATAGACGAATTTTCTCGCCAACAACCATGTATTGCAGGCCTTCTTGCCAACCTTTAATCACTTGGTTTAAGCCAAAAGTGATTGGCTCACCGCGATTTACAGAGCTATCGAAAACTGTGCCATCGATCAGTGTGCCGTGGTAATGAACTTTCACTTTGCTCGTTGCCGTAGGGTGTACATCACCAGTCCCTTTTTCTAACACCAAGTATTGGAGACCGCTTTCTGTGGTGACTACGCCCTCTTTTTTACCGTTTTCTAGTAAGAATTGTTGGCCTTTTGAAAAGTTTTCATCTGCGACTTTGTGATTTGTCCAAGTACGGTAAATGAAAAAGCCCGCAAGAATAAAAATAATGATAGGAAACAGAAATTTAGACACAATTACTCCTTGTCTTATTTTGGTTGTGTTAGCAGATAATTAATGGTGTCTGCCATTGCTTCTACCGTGTCATGACCACCAGTAATCACTTGGTATTTACCGTTCACGATGAAAGCAGGTACCGAGTTGATTTGGCCTTTAGTCGTGATTTGTTCCGCTTTGTCGAGGTAATCGAATAACTTCGTTTGTTGATCTTTTTCTAGCTGGTATGGGCTTTTAAGATTACGTGAACTAAATGCGTTATTCACTGCGGCCAAACGCTCTTCTTCTGTCGCATCTGAACCCATTTGAACCGCGGCAAATAAGTCGGCCATAAATGCTTTATCTGGCGTGCCATCCAGTTGCATGACTGCTGTATAAAAAATAATCGCACTAACTTGAGCGCTTTCATTAAAGGTTACGTGCAGTTTCTCTACTTTTTGGTCAGTTAAAGATTCGATTTTAGGTACAAACTCTTCCATTGAACGACAATGGCCACAATTAAATGAGAAAGCTTCTGTAAGGGGAGCAACGTTGTACTCTTGAAGAGATACAGGCAAGACCTCGTATTGTTTACCTTGTTGTGGCTGAGAATTGCCGTTGTCACACGCAGACAGGGCGATAGTAGCGGCAATAAGGACACAACCTTTTAAAATGGATTTGAACATAAATAACGCTCTGAATATAAAGTTTATACCTAGTTTATCGGTTAACGTACCTAACGAAAACCTTTAAAAAGGCTTGTTACATTTAAGTAACCAAATAGAGGAAAGTTTAGACAACATATTAAGGCTTTAGAGTGATATTTCACCTAAGCTGACTTAGCTATGCTTAACTCATAGACAGTATGCTTTACATTAATTGGCATGATTAGTGCTTAAATCAGTACTTAAGTGACATTGTGTTGGCCGTTAGATCTAAAGTAATCACATGAGCGGCCGATACTAGTTTAGAGATTTAAGTAGTAATTTGGCTTACGTTGGTATTCTTATGAAGCATTGGTTATTGGTGATATGTGGTATTTTAGCGGGCTGTAGCAGCGTTCCCTCAGATATGGTTCCAGTAGGGGATATGTTAGACACCGCACCACGTTCTAGCTCAGAGTTGAGACACCCGGAATGGGGTTACGTAACCACGCCATATGTTCCATCCACAAAGCGAGTCGTAAATAGGCCAACCGCATCATCGGAGTCGACGCAAGGCATCACTTCGCTAGAAATGTTTTTAAGCAGAAATAACATTGCTTATGAATCGGTAAGAGGTGAGCATTTAATGATTCGTTTAAAAGAACAAATGCACTTTCAAACGGGATCGGCTCAATTGTCACCTCAATCTCAAGGTTGGCTAAGAAGCCTTGGCCATTATCTAGCTGGGCGAACCGATGTTGATGTTGTTATTGATGGGCATGCAGATAATACGGGTGATGCTAATTTTAACGATAACCTCTCAGAATATCGGGCAAAAGAGGTTGAAAAACAGCTTTTAGCAACGAACCTGCCGAAACAACGTATTTTTTCTCGAGGATTTGGTGAGCATATGCCGCAGTGCACGAATGCAACATCCACGGGCAAAGCCTGCAACCGCCGGGTGGAACTAACCTTGATAGTAGGTCAATAAGATTGAAAAAGAGGCACATTATGTGCCTCTTTACGTTTCATTGCTTTAATTGATAAGCGATTAGACTAACGAACAAGTAAACAGAACGATGGACTAAGCAAATTCTTTTTCGATGTAACCAATGATATCTGCTGATTCATACATCCACTGAACTTCACCGTCTTTTTCAATACGTAAACAAGGGACTTTGATTCGACCACCGCCTTGTTCTAGTGCTTCACGGTGGGTTGGGTCATTCTTAGCGTCTCGCAGCTCAATATTTACAGATTGTCGTTTCATAGCACGACGTACTTTGACACAGAACGGGCAGGCTTCGAATTGGTAAAGTGAATAGTGTTCAGCTTTTTTATCAATTAGTCTTTGTGCTTCTTCGGTGCGTTTGATGCCACGAGGTGAAAAAATGGCGTTGAGAAGTAATATTATCTTTCCCAAAGTCCAACGGATAAACTTCATAATGATCCCTTGATGTACTGTATGTGTCAGTGTGTCCTCAAATTGTAACGACTGGCGCGAGTTGTTACATTGTTGCTTCAGTCTATCAGTAGTTGTGTGTGAACAAAACCCTGATTTTTATAAGGAAAATAAGCGTTTAAACCAGCTAAGTAGGCTGACTTTCTTTGTTGGGTTTGCTTCTTTGCCCATATAAAAACTTTGCATCAATTCAGTTCTGAATGCATCGATATCCATGCGCTTAATGATGAGCTCATGATTCAATGTGGATTGTGTTTGCTCTGCATGATCATGCGCCAAACTATAATCCATGTGCAAGTAGCCCTGCGTGAACAACCATAAGTGTGTAATGAAAATTAAATCTTCAGCAGACTGGTTAGTAAACTTATCGGCATGTTCATTACCCAACGTTTCATTCAAGACTTGCTGCATCTGCTGAGTAGAAGATGCACTCTGCTCGTAGTTTGCGGTAGCTTCAATATGGGATTTAGTTAGTAAGCCCAATAAATGTAGAGCAGGGGCTTTCTCTGGCTTGTTTTCACATACACGGGCAAACAACGGAGTATGTTCTTTTGTCCAACGACGCCTTGCTGCTTGATGTTTCTTAACAAAAGCAATGTCCTTAACCCCCATTTGTTGGATAAGTTCACTAAGCGAAGTCATGACTTTTAAGTTCCTTAACGTTGATTTCAATATGTTGATCGTTAACATCAACAAATAGTGATGTCCCGGTTATCATCACGGACAAACTCGTGCCGCGATCGATGTGGTTTGAAATTTCATCAATCGCATCATAGTCAAAGCTTGAAACCGAAACAGGAAGTCCCGCGAATTTGGTCGAAAATTTATCCCACCAAACGGTTGCTTTGCTGTTGTATGCGTACACATGAACGTTTTTCGCAAGACGTGTGGCTTTTTTTACTCGCTCCGGGTCTGGTTCACCAATTTCAATCCAATCGCGAATGCTCTGATCGTGTTCGATGTGCCAAAGGTCAGGTTCTTCTATCGTCGAGAGACCTTTAGTGAATTCCAAATCACGTTGAGCATTAAGGCAAAATGCAAAAATACGCGCCAGCATACGTTGCAGTTTTTCGGATGGATGCTGAGCGATGGTTAGATTTTTAGAATCGTAGTAATCGTTGTTCATATCGGATATAGCAATCCGAAACTTATATATTGTTGGTTTAAGGGCCATAGAAATATCAGTAAATTGTAGGCAAAAAAATAGCCAGCTAGTAAGCCGGCTATCATATCAAATTCTTTAAAAATTAAAGTACTTTGATTTGCTCTGCTTGAGGACCTTTTTGGCCTTGAGAGATCACGAATTCTACTTTCTGACCTTCAACAAGCGTACGGAAACCGTCACCAGTGATTGCAGAGAAGTGAGCGAATACATCAGGACCGTTTTCTTGTTGGATGAAACCGAAGCCTTTAGTTTCGTTGAACCACTTAACTGTACCAGTAGCTGTGTTAGACATGTCTAATATCCTAAATATCTAATATTTGTGTAATCTTTCGCCTTTATCGGCGCTTATAGCGTGGAAAAATAAATTGCTATTGCGTACCACAGGACGGCGGAATCACAAGTAATCCAACGAAATGTGCAAACAAAGAACTTTCTTTCTAGCCGAGATTGAGTCTAGGTTAAATACAGTCAGAGTCAACTGATATTGCCAGCCAAAGAACAAATATTTGTATATTGTCACTTTTTAAGCCGTGTGCTTTAGATGAAATTGCAATTAAATGACGAGTTTGTGAATTATTCAAGTAAAAACTGTCCGTTTTTCAATGGTTTTGACTAGCATTTTCAGTTTGGTAGCTTGCTGGTAAGACCATTGTATAGAACGAGAAAATGAGTAGATATCGTCTCTTTATTTACGTGAACTAAGTAAGTGTTGAATGGATTTACCTTTAGTGAAACGCAGAATTTAGTGACTATTAAACGCCCAGTTTTAATTCTTATGACATAAATATACGCGAGGACTTATTATTTTTTGATGTATCAACAAGTCGTATCATAAATGTGAATTAATACAATTAAGAATGAACAATTCAATTTTGGTTTTAAGAAAATGGAAAGTTCCCAAAGGGCAAGTAGTCTTTCTTCGCATGCATTGTTGCCGATTATTTGACTTAGAATCGCTAGGACTTCAAATCGCGGCGCATCTTGTAAATCAAAATATTCTCGCAGAAACAAGCTGAGGTTGCTTAGGTGTCCAATCTCAACTTGGTCAAAAGTTGATCGAGTCCCCATCGCTTTGTTGCTCTATTGCTATACTCACATGAACTTGATGTTTTTGTTGTTGTTTTCACGAGTCAACGGCGCCAGGCCTAAGGAAAACCATGCGAACCCCAATGGCATTTTTACTGTGTGCACTGTTCTCTTGTTCGTCAATTGCAGAGAGTGCATTCGATATTGTGAAAAAATCGGACCTCGCGATGAGAGGCGAATCCAGTTATAGCGAATCAACCATGGAGATTGTGCGACCGAGTTGGACTCGTTCAATGAGCATGAAAAGTTGGACTAAAGGGACAGAACTGTCGTTAGTTTTGGTTACTGCACCGGCCAAAGATAAAGGGTCGGCTTCACTGAAACGCCACAGAGAAATGTGGAATTGGGTGCCTAGCATTGAACGGGTGATAAAAATAGCACCATCCATGCTCAGCCAATCTTGGATGGGCTCTGACTTCACCAATGATGACTTGATCAATCAGTCCTCTATTGTTGTGGATTATCAGCACTCGCTTATCGGTGAAGAGCCGTTTGATGGAAGTAGTATGTGGGTAATTGAAGCCGTAGCGAAGCCAGATGCCCCTGTTGTTTGGAGTAAGGTGACGCTTTGGATTTCGAAGTCTAATTATCTGCAAAGGAAAGTGCATTTTTATGATGAGTTCGATGAGCTCGTTAATGAACTGACGACATACGACGTAAAAATACTGGGTGGCAGGGCATTGGCAACTCGGATGGAGATGTACCCATTGGATGAGCCAGGAAATAAAACGGTACTAACAACGCATGAGGCAGAGTTTGATTTTGATATTGAGGACCGTTTTTTTTCGTCAGCAGCAAATGCAGGCACTACGCGATTAAACTCAGTTTTTCAGTTTGCCAACAGCAGGGCTGATAGGAGGAATAACGATGCTGATGACATTGGCTTGGCGGAATTTATGGCGTCAGAAACGTCGTACGTTGCTGACCGCTTCTGCTTTGGCATTGGTCTTGTTCCTCTCTTTGGTTACTCGCTCTTTTCAAGAGGGCAGTTATACGGCCAACATAAAAAACGCAGCCAAGTTTTATAGTGGACTAATCCAACTTCAGCATCCTGATTTTGATGAGTCTTCAAGTATTGATGACGTATTACCGCAAAGTGATGCGTTTATATCCCATGCGCGAAGTAACGCCAATATTGATAATGTTCTGCCGCGGATCGAGTCATTCGCGTTGGCGGCAAAAAGTGAGCGTTCAAAAGGCGTCATGGTGCTGGGTGTCGATCCTGGCGCAGAAGACCATTACTCCCAAATCAGCAGTAAAATCATTAAAGGCAACTTTATTGTTAGGGGAAAGCCATCGGTAGTCATAGGAAGTGGTTTAGCTCAATATTTGCAACTCGATGTGGGTGATGAACTGATACTTTATGGGGTTGGATATCACGGGCAAACTGCGGCAGGCTTGTATCTTGTCGCAGGCGTTATGAAATTTCCATTGCAGCAGCTGGATGCTCAGTTGGTGTACATGCCAATTGATATCGCCCAACAGCTATATTCTCTCGATAATCAAGTGACCGCGTGGGTACTCAATGCGGAGAGTTTACGAACACTGCCAGAAACGGTATATCAATTGCAGCGCAGTTATGGGGAGGGTGTTGCGGTTAGAGATTGGCAAGATTTGTCTCCGGAAATGGCGCAGCAAATCGCCTTAGATAAAGCGGGCGGTATTTTCCTAATATATATTTTGTATGGCATGGTCGGTTTTGGTTTGTTTGCGACCATTCTTATGACGACGCTGGAGCGCCAAAGAGAATTTGCCGTTATGTTGGCAACAGGCATGTTGAGATCGAAATTGGTCACGTTATTGGCGATTGAATCTCTGTTGATATCCATCATTGGAATCGTGTTAGGCGTCGCATTAAGTATTCCTGTCTTAAGTTACTTCTATTTCCATCCTATTGAGATCACGGGTGATGCGGCAAAATTGATGCTGGAGAGTGGTTTTGATCCTATCGTTCCGGTCTCTGTTGACCCAGTGTTATTGTTGGATCAAATACTCGTCGTTTTATTCATTATGATGTTGTGTCTGCTTTACCCCATTTCACGGCTGCTTCGTTTGCCTATCGTTGATGGGTTAAAAGGAGGAATGCATGCTGGTTAAACTCGCTTGGCGAAACTTATGGCGAAATAAATTGCGCACGTCAATCATGCTTGGGGCGATGGTCTTTGGTTTGGTTGGGGTGGTTGTAATGATGGGTTTCATGAACGGCCTAGTTGACAGCATGATTAAAAACGCCATTGCATGGCAAACCAGTTATTTGCAAGTTCATCAAAAACGTTTTTGGTTAACCCGGAGATAAAAGCGGTGATTCCAAACGCAAGTGAATTATCTGATGATCTTATTGTTCAGCCGGGCGTCGCCGCAGTGTCAGCACGGTTTTTAGCTGACGGAATGATTGCATCGGCACGAAGTTCTAGGGGGGTAAGAATTAATGGCATCAACCTTTCTCAAGAGCAACGAATTACGCCGTTAGTTGATCATATTACGGATGGTGAATGGCTAAATGAAGAGGGGCGTAATCCTATTTTAGTCTCTCAAAAAATCATGGACCGCCTTAAGCTAAAAGTAGGGTCAAAAGTGGTGATCACCTTATCTGATATTCATGGTGACGTAACGGGCGCAGCATTTCGTGTTCGCGGTGTATTCAGTACCCCATCAACGGTTTTTGATGAGGGAAATGTGTATGTTCGAAAAGGGGATTTGGAAAAACTTGCGGGCATCAAAGGGGCACATGAAATCGCGATGCTTCTCACTACAAACGATAGTGATTCCCTAGATATAGCGAAAGTCTTTGTTGAAGACGCGCTCCCATCTCAGCATTCCAATACTCTTATTGTAAGAACATGGCCAGAAATACAACCCTTGTTATCCACCATGATGGATGCCATGAAAGTGTCAAACCAGATCACGCTGGTGGTTTTTGTCCTCGCGATGACGTTGGGCATCATCAATATTATGTTGATGTCAGTGTTCGAGCGTACTCGTGAATTTGGCGTTTTAATGGCCGTCGGAATGCAAAAACACAAAATAAGGATGTTGATTGTTTTAGAAACGTTGCTGCTGGGACTCACCGGTTGTGCGTTAGGGTTACTTTGCAGTGTTGTGTTACTCAACGTGTTAGGCGTTACGGGGCTGTCATTAGGTGGTCTTGCTGATGGTCTTGGTATGTATGGTGTGGATACGTTACTTTACCCGCGAGTCTCTCTTTCAGAATATCAGATGATTTTTCTGGCGATCATCGTGGCGAGCCTGCTCGCGGCATTGTACCCAGCGCAACAAATATTAAAGCATCAACCCGTAGACGCCATGGCGGAGAAAATCTGATGACAATAAAGTTAGAAAAATTAACCAAAACCTATAATCCAGACAGTGATTTTCCCGTTCATGCTGTTAAGTCCGTCGATCTAGAAATCAAACAAGGGGAATTTGTCGCTATTATGGGGCCATCAGGCTCAGGCAAAACGACCTTACTCAACATGATTGGTGGCATTGATGTTCCAAGCTCTGGAAGTGTAGAGATAGATGGCTGCCTTGTCTCTGATATGTCAGAGAAAGAACTCATAGCCTACCGGCGTGACAACATCGGCTTTATCTTTCAAGACTACAGCTTGTTGCCTGTATTGACGGCATTAGAAAACGTTGAGTTTGTCATGCAGTTACAGGGTAAAACGGAAAGAGAGTGTTACGATCGTGCTAGTTCATTATTGGAGCAAGTTGGGCTTTCTGCGCAGATGAATAAAGTGCCAGGAAAAATGTCCGGAGGGCAACAACAAAGAGTCGCTGTTGCTCGGGCTCTTGCACCAAAGCCTCGCTTTGTCATGGCGGATGAGCCGACGGCAAACTTGGATGCTAAAAGTACGACAGAGCTACTCGATATTATGGAGCGGCTCAGTGAACAGGAAGGGACTACTTTCATTTTCTCTACTCATGATACGAGAGTTATCAAGCGCGCTCATCGTATTATCGTTTTCGAGGATGGACGATTAGTGAGGGACTTCGCGAATATTGACAGCACTTTTGAAAAAAACCATGCCTAGCCCAACGGGTACGTACAATATGTTGAGAATATTTGGGCTGTTTAGGACAGCGTTAGTGTTGTTATTTCTCGTGATTCTCTCTTTCAATGTACGTTCTGCTGTGCCGGGATTAGAGCCTAAAAAAAGTTGGCAACTCGATGGATACGTTAAATACATGGCGACGTATGCGATGCCAAAAACTCAGTCCAAAACGCTTGATCATCTGATTCACAATCGCATGAATTTTGAATATCGCTTTTCTAATGAATGGCGAGTAAACGTAGGAATGCGAAATCGAGCACTATGGGGAGATGCCTTAGATTTGCCGGGGTATGCAGAGCTTGTAGCGTTGGATAATGGATATTTCGACTTGAGCAAAAATTGGCGAGAAGGTGATGTGATTCTTAACACGCAATTCGATCGATTGAATGTGACGTGGAACAAAGATACATGGAGGGTGAGAGCAGGGCGCTTTCGTGTCAACTGGTCCATGAATACGATTTGGAACCCCAACGATATTTATAACGCTTATTCCATATATGATTTCGATTATGAAGAACGAGCAGGGACAGATGCCGTTTCCATCTCGAAATCGCTTGGTTTTGCCGATGGAGTTGATGTAATTTTTGCTCCTGCTAAGGATTCCGGACAAGACAGTACAGCACTGCGTTATTTGGCAAATCAGGCAGGATGGGATTATCAATTGCTAGTAGGACGTTCACGCTTGGATTACGTAATTGGAGCGGGATTTTCGACAGATTTATATGAAGCTGGTGTTCGCGGGGAAGTGAGTTGGTTCGACCCTGTTAACACAACTTATCAAGGAAAAAGCGTTACGCAAAGTAAAAGTACTATTCAAAACCAAAGCCCCCCGCAAACCAAAAGCCCCCCACAAACTAAAAGCACCAAGCAAACGACAGTGGCAAGTCTTGAAATGGATTACAGCTTTGGTGGAGAGCGGAATTGGTTAGGCAGAACGGCATGGTTGTATATTTCTGCACCTCAAGATGTGAATAGCGGGTTGGCCTATTTAAATCTCCCATTAGATGCAAAAACCTTAAGCTTCACACGTCATACTTGGTATGGTGATGTGAGTTTTGACCTTACTTCATTAAATCGGCTAACGTTATCTGCGAGCCATTATGATGATCATTCTTACTTTTTAGGCGCATCGAGTACGTACTCTTTGGCGAATGACTGGCAACTCCTTACGGTTATTCAAGCGTTTGGTGGCGGTGACGATAGCTTATTTGGTGAGGATCCAACCACTTTAGTTTTTGCCAATATTAAATACAGCTTCTAGCTCAATATGAACTTCATACCAATCGAAGCAAAGTTTTCAAGCTTTTCTCTGTCTTAAGTCTGTTCGCTTATTGACTGTGACTGTGATTGTGCTCAGGCATTACGAGGTTGAGCATTACACAAAAGAGCGGTGACTAAGTGAGTAATTCGTTGTTTTTAAACATTGCACGCTACATACCCTTAACATTTGCTCAGATGTCGTTATATTAGAAGCTCATCGTTGTTAGGAGTTTATGGATGAACCTTACGATATCAGGGAAGTTGCAGCTCAGTTTTGTGCTGCTAGCCGTACTTTTTATGGCATCAGCGGTATTCACGTATCGCAACGTCGCCTCCGTTGAGCAATACGCCTCTTCGTTACTTAAATCTGATCTACCGACAGTGGATACCAGTCGAGGTATTCAACAGTCCGTTCAAGCCTCGCTTTCTTCTATTCGAGCCTACATGCTGCTAGGGGGCGATGAAGAGGCAAATGCTCGTCTAAGTAAAGATGTACGTAATATTATGGCATCAACGGACGAATCTCTTCCTACGTTAAAGACTTTGATCTCAGAACAGGATTTTCAAACGACTCAAAGCCAATGGAATGAGGTGAAAGAGTCGTTAAATCAGTTGCTTGAATTTAGCCACAGTGACGAGAATTTACCCGCGCACAATTTATTCATAAACGAAGCGGCTCCGATTGCTGAGGTGGCGTTGGATCAGCTGCAAAGTTTGATCAATGAGGAGTCAGGGAACCCATTTGGTGGTGACAGAAAGCGTCTTTTTAAAGTTTATGCTGACAGCTATACCTCGCTAGCCAATGCGCTTTCTGCATTGCGAGATTTTTTACTGTACGGGCAGCAAGATCATTTAGAAAAGTACCAAGACTTCATCAAATACCATAATCAATCTGTAGCGGAAATTGACAGTAAACTGGATAGGCTTTCGGACAATGATAAATCGTTGTGGTCACTGTTTAAAGAGATGCAACAGCTCTACTTTCCCCTCGCGGAGCAGGTGATTGCATTGCGACAGTCACCAGAATGGAACAAATCGAACGTGTTAATGGCCAATGAGTTGCTGCCAGCAGCAAGTTTGCTGGAGCAGAGTTTAGAAACCATAGTCGCGACACAACAACATCGTGCTGACCTAAGCGGTCAGGGGATCAATCAGTCGATTAAGAACGTGCTCACAACCATGTTGATTGCAGCAGGCTTGGTACTTTTATCTGCGACTGTGATTTCAAAATACATGGGTAATACCATCGGTCGTCGTGTGAAGAATTTATCTGAGCGAGCAAGCACGATCGCTTCAGGTGATGTATCTCAATCGCCTTTAGCTGTCGTTGGAACTGATGAATTGGCCGATCTGACAGTTTCTATTAATCGCATGAACGAGTCATTGGCAAGCATTGTCTCCGGAGTAAGCGATAAAGCACGCCAAGTGGATGCCAGCATGGGTGAGTTGCTCGACTCTGCCCAAGCGACTACATCGAACGTTGAGCACCAACAAGCGCGCATCGTGCAAATGGGTGAGCAGTTGGATGAGATTGCTATGGCTGCACGAAACACATTGGATCAAGCGCATCAATCGGTGAAGAAGTTGTCGGATTCTAAAGAGGAACTTGAACACGGAAGAAATGCGCTAGAGCAAAACAAGGTCACGATGGAAGATTTGAATGGACGAATAGAATCAGCTAATACACAAGTTTCACAGTTAAGTCGGGAAAGCGAAGCCATCGGCCGAGTAACAGAGGTCATTGAGGGGCTGGCAGAACAAACGAATCTATTGGCTTTGAATGCGGCCATAGAAGCTGCAAGGGCTGGAGAGCAAGGTCGTGGTTTTTCTGTTGTGGCTGATGAAGTACGTATGCTTGCAACCAGAACGACAGAATCAACCACTGAGATTAACGGTATTGTTCATGCCATTCAGCGTTCAACAAACTCTGTGGTTCAAGAAATAGAGCAGAGCCAATTATTGGCTGAGCAAGGTTCGGGTCACATTGAGAAAGCCGTAACGCGTTTGGTGTCTACCACAGAAGAGATCGGCTCACTGAATGGGCAAATGTCTGAACTTGCCGCCGCCGCCGAGCAGCAATCTCATGCTACAAATTCGATAACCGATTTAATGTCTGACATTACTCAATCTGTTGATGAAGTGTCTAACAATAGTCAACATGCCTCTGATACATCGTTACAGGTGAAGCAACAAGTGACAGAACTCAATCAACAAATGGCGACGTTTAAAACCACATAAATGCACGAAAAATAGCAAAAGCCCAGCACAGTTGAGACAAAGTGCTGGGCTTTTTGCTGGATTGTACTCCTATATTCTACATTTTGCTCATTGTATTTGGCTATTTTAATCATAGATAAAACCAAATTTTCATCATTCTCGCTGAGTCGTAATATCACTTCATCGGCAGCAAACACTGCAAAAGAATTCAAACTTTATTCTCTTAGGAGCAAGATCATGAGTAAACAAGCAAGCCTAATTGGTTTAGACAGCCAACAATCAGAACAACTTGTACAACAACTGAATCAACTTCTTGCGCATTACCAAGTGTTTTATATGAATACACGCGGTTATCACTGGAACATTAAAGGCAAACAGTTCTTTGAACTTCATGTGAAATTTGAAGAAATTTATACCGATCTACAATTAAAAATTGATGAACTTGCTGAACGTATTTTGACGTTAGGTTACACCCCTGCGCATGCATTCAGTCAATACTTAGAATCGAGTGAAATCAAAGAACATCAAAATGCAACTTCCGGTCAGGAATGTGTGCAAGGCTTAGTCGATGGCTTTAGCGTACTGCTCATTAAGCAGCGTGACATTTTACAAAATGCGGGTGATGCTGGTGATGAGGGCACGGCGGCATTGATGAGTGATTACATCCGTGAGCAAGAAAAACTAATGTGGATGCTGAACGCTTACCTACAGAGTTAAGTTGAAAGTAAGAAGCGCGTTTGGGAAAGCGCGAATCAATCGGGAATAAGTCAGAGGGGTACGTTGGTGCCCCTTTTAGTATGTCTGCTATGTGGGCTCTAAAGAGAGAAAATGACCAAGCAAATCGCTTAACTCCCCGAGCGATAAAGAAGCTGAGTTATTGAATGTCAAATCGTGACCATGATGAATGAGACAAGAGGGCATTTGTGCGTTATATGCGGTCTGCAAGTCGTACAAGTAATCTCCCACATAAAGAACTTCATGCGGTAGTAAGCGCCACTCTTTAGCCAGTACTTGTAGCGATAATGGGTTTGGCTTTGGAGGGAAACATTCTCGAGTGATAACACGCTCTACGGTGATGTGGTTGTGTTCAAGTTTTCGTTGCGTTGCGATTTGACAATTACGTGTAACGATGGCGGTCTTGATCGCTTTTTGATGCAAATGCGCTAAGAGTTCATGGCACCCAATCATAGGGGAGGAGTGTTCGGCATCAGAGATTTCATGGTCAAAAATGACGTTATGTGCATGCTCCCTGAGATGCGGATGATCGAGTGCATCGACAAAATCCAATAAGTCCTCGCTTGGTGGGCAACCGAGTTGGTGGCGTAAATCGGTGAAATTCATATCAGAGCTCACCAAGGTGTTGTCTAAATCAAACACGACAGCTTTAATTTCTTTGAGCTGCAAACGGAATGGAACCATAATGACCTCGTACAACATAATCGAAACGGTAATCAATTTAGCTTCTAATCTAACTTAACTATCTTTTTAAAAACAAAAAGTTAATTAAATTTAGTTTAGAACTCCTTGGTTGCTTTGTACGAAAATAAATCAATCACGTATCACAAAGTTTGAAAGGGGTTTAAGTCACGATTTTTTGTCAGAAGTGCTTTCAATGACCCCAAGCTGAAAGATCTTTCCACTATCTGTCGAAAAATATATATAACCATCCGGACTCACCGTAATATCTCTGACACGTTCCCCGAGGTTTTCCATCAAGCGTTTCGATTCAGTGAGTTTTCCATTCTCAATCGAGACCACATTAATGTGCGCAAGCTTCAGTGCGCCTGCCAAGATCTTCCCATTCAGTTCAGGGTATTTATCGCCTCGGTATAAAATCATGTTACTAGGAGCGATAGAGGGGATATACACCAGTTTTGGATCGACCATTCCTGGTAAAGATTTTGCTTCTCCTACATCAAGTGGCCCCCAATATTCTTTGCCATGGGAGGCTTTTGCCCATCCGTAGTTTGCGCCTTTCTTAATTAGGTTAATTTCATCGCCACCGCGCGGTCCATGCTCAATAGACCAAAGTTGGTTGGTTGGTTGATCATAGAACATCCCTTGAGGGTTTCGATGCCCAAAGCTCCAAATTTCAGGGCGGGCTTGCGAGTCTTTGAATGGGTTATCTGTTGGTACAGATCCATCAAGGTTAAGACGAAGAATGCTACCGGCATGGGTTTGGGTGTCTTGGCCGTTGTCACGCTCTCCACGATCACCAATAGAGAAGTAGACTTTGTCGTCAACAAATGCAATACGACTGCCGTAGTGACGACCTGTTTCCGTGATAGCGTCAGCAACAAATAAGTCTTTCCAACCCACTAGCTGATTGTTTTGCAATTGCGCCGTCGCTAGTGCAACAGTGTTGCCTTTATTGGTGCGTTTACTGTAGGTAAAGAAGAGTTGTGGCTTTTGCGTATCGGGATTGGGGGCGAGTGCAACATCCAATAAGCCCGCTTGCCCGCCGCTATTCACATCCGGCACGTTAAATAGTTTTTTGGCTTTTCCTGACGTGATATCGAGCAATGACACAGTGCCATTTTTTTCATTCACGATAACACGTTGATCATCGATGAACTCGATTCCCCAAGGTATTTGAAATCCGTTTGCCACTTCAATCGCTCGGTATTCGGCGGCATTAGCAGAAAGGGATAAACAAGCGAGTAGCGCAGCAGCAATCGTTCTCATGGTTCCTTCCAATATGAATCGTGTTAATGCCTAAAAGCTACACTAAAGGAGGACGTTTGGCAGGGTATCACTTGTATAAGAATGTAAAAAATCCCCGATACGAGATCGGGGATTGAATTTAAGCAATAGAGAAGTATTGGCTCAGTGAGCTTACATTGCTTCTTCGAAAATCTTCGAGATTTCTTCGTGCGTTGCTTGTTTAGGGTTAGTGAAACCACAAGCATCTTTTAGTGCGTTGTCTGCTAGTGTTGGGATGTCTTCTAGCTTCGCACCAAGCTCTTTGATGCCTGATGGGATACCTACATCTTTTGCTAGTTCGACGATAGCGTCGATAGCCGCAGCTGCGCCGTCTTCTGCTGACATTCCCTCAACGTTTACGCCCATCGCTTTCGCTACGTCGCGTAGACGCTCAGGGCATACTTGTGCGTTGTAACGTTGCACGTGAGGCAGAAGAATCGCGTTACAAACACCGTGTGGCAGGTCGTAAAACCCACCGAGTTGGTGCGCCATTGCGTGTACGTAACCTAGAGATGCGTTGTTGAACGCCATACCAGCCATGAACTGCGCGTATGCCATTTGCTCACGAGCTTCTAGATCTTCACCGTTTTTCACTGCTGTGCGTAGGTGTGCTTGGATAAGTTCAATCGCTTTGATTGCAACGGCATCAGTGATTGGCGTTGCCGCGATAGATACGTATGCTTCCACGGCGTGCGTCAGTGCATCCATACCTGTTGCTGCTGTTAGTGAAGCAGGTTTTGCAAGCATAAGCTCAGGGTCGTTTACAGAGATAAGTGGCGTTGTGTGCTTATCCACGATAGCCATCTTAATGTGACGCTCTTCGTCAGTGATGATGCAGAAACGAGTCATTTCAGATGCTGTACCTGCAGTCGTGTTGATTGCGATAAGTGGCATCATTGGTTTGGCAGACTGATCTACGCCCTCGTAATCACCGATTTTACCGCCGTTAGAAGCAACAAGCGCGATGCCTTTTGCACAGTCGTGTGGAGAACCGCCGCCTAGCGAGATCACGAAGTCACAGCCGTTATCTTTAAGCAGTGCTAAACCGTCATTTACGTTACTGATCGTTGGGTTTGGTTGAGTGCCATCGAACACAACGGTTGCTACGCCGCGTTCTGTGAGGAGATCTTGAACCTGTTTTACTACGCCGATTTGGTTAAGAATCTTATCCGTAACAATCAAACCTTTTTTAAAGCCTTGAGATTGGATGCTGTCTGTTGCGTCTTTCAAACAACCAGCGCCCATTAGGTTTACAGTAGGGATAAAAAATGCACTTGTCATATTGGATTGCTCCGTCGTTATTTTTAATAATCTTTCTTAATCTGTCATTAACTCTCGCATACCCTGTTCTTGATTTTGTTTGATCTAGAACAAGTTTACCCCCTAAGGAGTAGCGTTAAGCCGGAAAGTGTGATGGTAGTCTTGTTGCACAATGAGTTGGTGCAACACCTAATTAACTTAGCGCAAATAATTTATTTAACACGTAAACGATTGCAGAAATTGGCGGAATTTGTGAGGTTTTTGTCTCAGTTATACTAAAGTATAAAAAATCCCCATTAATATGTTATCTATCAATGGGGATGGGTGTAATGTGTTGTAAGCAAACGTTTTCTTTTTATGCTATTTCGACCAACTTATTGACCAATTTATCGATGCCTGACGCTGCTTGTGAGATATTTTCCGCTAACATATAAGCTGGAGTGGAAAGGACCTTATGATTCTCATCAAAGTGGACTTCATCAACTTGGCAATCAATGTGTTCACCACCCATTCGATCAAATGCTGCGGCCGTGGCTTCATCGTTACCTATGGTGCCTTTTACGCCTTGGTCATAAATCATAGGGATAATGGTCGGTGCAATACACAAATAGCCAGCCGGTTTGTTGGCTTGTGCAAATGCGCGGCATGCCTGAGCCACGTGAGTATTGATTGAGCACTCTGCGCCTGCGATGGCAAAGTCGGTAAGGTTTTTGGCTACCCCAAAGCCACCAGGAAGTAGCAGAGCATCGTATTCGTCGACATTCAACTTCGCAACATCGTCGATGTTACCACGAGCAATACGTGCCGATTCGACTAAAACGTTACGTGTTTCATCCATTTCTTCGCCGGTTTTATGGTTGATAACGTGGAGTTGGTTTATGTTAGGAGCAAAGCAGTGCCATGTTGCTCCTGCTCTTTCAATGGCATATAGGGCGAGTACGGCTTCGTGAATTTCAGTGCCGTCATAAACACCAGTGCCACTTAGTATAACTGCGATTTTTTTCATGATTGAATCCCTTACTCAGCGCTGTCCTTAGATTGATCATTATTGTCTAAGTTTTGTTGTTCCGAATGTGTTTCAAGGTTTTCACTTTCGTCGTCTTCATCATAGTAGCGTACAACAAAAGGTGTCAGCATGACGCTCGATGGTAGAAAATGCTTCATATTCAACTCCAACCGCTCAATAGGGGCTCCTTTATACCGAATTTGGAAAAACACTTCGTTGAAGCTGATCATTTTTGAGGTAAGCTTGCTCTCTCGATCGTATCCTTGAGTAGTAGGTCACATAGCTAAAATGCAATCCGTACAGTTTCGTTTCACTCTTTATGGCTGTGTAGCCATCCTTTTTTGGAGCTGTTTACTTGGCATCGCAAGGCTCGTTACGGAAAGTTTAGGGCCTGTTGGTGGGGCCGCTTTACTTTACTCACTTAGCTCTCTGTTCTTGTTGATTGTCGTGGGTATTCCAAAGCTCTCTTATTTTTCGCCTAAGTACTTATTACTTGGCGGAGCGATGTTTGCCTGTTACGAAATTTTTCTCGCACTTGCATTAGGCTATTCCCACTCACGCTCTCAAGCGATAGAAGTTTCAATCGTCAATTATTTGTGGCCTGCCTTGACGGTATTGTTTGCCGTGTTAGGAAGTAACAAGAAACCTCATTGGTTACTTTATCCAGCCGTTACGCTCGCGTTTGTCGGGGTCGCTTGGACAGTGAGTGGCGATAGTGGTTTATCACCCAGCCAGTTAATAGATAACGTTAGCAGCAATCCTTTGGTGTACTTTATGGCTTTTGCTGGAGCAGTCATCTGGGCCGTATATTGTAATTTGACGCAAAGGCAACAATCCAAACACAACGCGATTACTTTGTTCTTTATTGCTACCGCGGTTTCTCTATGGGTCAAGTATGCATTTGCCGATGAGCCTCCAATGACGTTTAGTTGGGCTGCAATGGGTTACTTGTTTTCTGCTGCAGTATTAATGGCAGGCGGCTATGGCTTGTGGAATATCGCGATTGTTGGGGGGAACATGGTGTTTCTTGCCACCTTGTCGTACTTCACACCTATTTTTTCTGCGCTGTTTTCTTCAATCATTCTTGGTGTGACGTTAAGCCACAGTTTTTGGCAAGGGGTAGTTATGGTGACGCTTGGCTCTCTTATGTGCTGGTTAGTCACGAGAGAAAAACGTCAACCATCGAAGTAATGATTTTGTGTTTTGCCGATACAAAAAAGCGCCCTGCTAATGAGTGATGCAGGGCGCTTTTTATTTGAGTTCTCATTTTCTCGTTGTTTCTTTGTTGTTTGCGGAGCTTGTCGATTCTTGCTGAGCTTCAGGTTTTCGTTGATCTTGAGGCTTTTCTGAGCTTAGGGTTCTTACTGCTTTTGAGCTTCTTATGGCTCTTAAACATCCCACAGCGCTTGATGGACTCTAGTAAGCAACGTTTAAGTTTAATTGAAGTTTGAACCTGTGCTTCGATAGACGTTTAGTTAGCTGTTTACGAGTTTGTTCGAGTGTATCTAATTGAAGCGTATCGTCATCCACATGAACATCGACATTCACTCGAAGCTCTTGACCAACTTTAGTGACACCTGCCAACTTTAATTGGTGTTCTGTCACTTTTTCTATTTCAAGTACATCGTTACCTACGCTCTGACAAAGCTCTTTGCTTGGCGTCATCATCAGTAGCTCACGTAGTGCACTCACAAGCATATCAAACGGTACTTTTAGAAAGTAGAAGCCCATCAATAGCATCATCATTGGGTCAGCGTAGACCGCGTAGTGCGCATAAGGCGTAAGTGATATTAACCATGCCGCGACAAAACCTACAGTAACAGCGACACTAAGTAGAGTGTCCATTAGCCATTGTTTTTTCTCAGCTTCAATAAGACCAGATGAAAAACGACGGCTTTTCTGGGCCATAAACCACCAAGCATAACCACAACCAACGACGTTTACGATACCAAAAATGGTTGCGATAGAAGCATTCACCTCTCGGCCTCCAGACATCAATGCCGTCACTGCTGAATACAATGAAAAGCTCACAACAACCAAAATCACAGCGGCTTTAATTGCAATTACAACAGGTTCTAGTACAGCTTTACCGAAAGGAAAAATAGATTTTGATGGTTTGCTGATGTAGTACGACGCAGCCAGTGACAATAAAGTTAACAGCAGACTGACGAGAGAATAAACACCATCAAACACAATGACAATAGAGCCAACAAGCAAGCCTAGTACCATGCCTCCAATCGCAAACCCAGAAGCCAAAAGGGCTGAGAAAGTTAAGATGCGGTTTTCGTTTTTGCTTGTCCTGTCACACATAAAAATTGCCTTCGTTTATTACGTCCTTACATTCTTCTCTTGCGGACGAATTTAAGCAAATAGAAACTGTGTAACTTTTAAACGGAGTAATAGGGGGTCATAAGTAATATGTTTTAATACAATGACTTATTGTGATAACTTGCTGTCAATAATATTGGCACTCACTGATGGGTGACTCGATGCACGATGTATTTAGAAGTTAAATTGACACTGAGAAGTCGAATAGATACTTAGAAGTCAAATAAATAGTCACTTAACTTATCAGCTAGCCAACTCATTGCTGGGTGTTCAGTTTGGCCATTTGGAATAAACATGCAGTAATCTTCTTGTGTTAACCCATAAGTGTGTTTGATGACTGCGAGCTTTTGATGGCGTAAGTAGTGTCTGATCAACGGCTCTGGCAATACTCCCCAAGCGTCTTCTTCTAAAATCGTATTGAGCATGTAATCGAAGCTGGAGAAACCGATATATCGCGTCGAGAATGGCTGTAGCTCAGGGTTATCTTTTTCGTTGAGGTAAACCATCAATGCTTGCATTTGATTTCTCAAATCTTCATCGGTGACACGGCGCATTTTTCTTAATGGGTGCTCGTAGCTACAAACCGACATCATGCGGATTTTACCCAAAGGGTTGTATACAATGTGTGGATCGTCGACGCGTTCGTAATCGACCCCAAAAGCAAAATCAACTTGTTGCGTGCTGACAAGGTTTGCTAAATCACCGCTTGACGCCAAAATCAGATTAAACGTCGTAGAGGGGAAGCGATTGTTGAGCGTATGGGATAATTCTTGCCACAATTCATCGGGCAGTGAATCATCTCGAGCTACCCATATTTCGGCGTTGAAACCATCAGAGACTTGCGCGCAGGTTTTTTTGATGCGCTGCGCGGTGACCAGCAAGCTTTCGCAATCTTTGTAAATGGCTTTACCCGCTTCAGAAAGAGTGAGCTGATTACCGGTTCGGTTGAACAACTCGACGCTTAAGTCTTTCTCAAGTGCCTTTATAGACATACTGAGTTTGGTTCGGTTGCAATCGAGCAGTCGAGCGGCCTCAGAAACCGATCCGCTATCCGCAATAGTACAAAACGCTTCAACTTGAGCTAAGTTCATGATTCAGCAAGACCTAAACAGAAATGATGGTAAAACAGTAGTGGGAAAACATCACGTGTTGGAATGGATGCCCAATGCTTAGAGAGATTAACGAAAAAAACGCGCTTCTGCCAGATAACTCTATGGTGTTTTGATGTTTTTGCGGTACTCTATGAGGGTTACAAGAAGTGAACATGGAGGCCAAGATGGCACAAGATTGGGACGGCTTAGCAAAGAACTGGGAATCAAACCCAGCAACAGAACAATTTGCTCAGTCGGTGTTTGCACAGTTACAACAGCTTACTCAGCTTGATGGCATTAAAATATTGGATTTTGGATGTGGAACCGGGCAACTAAGCCAATTGTTGTCTCCACTTGCGAAAGACATCGTTGCACTGGATGCATCAGAAGCGATGATTGAAGAGCTAGATAAAAAAGAGTTACTCAATGTTGAACCCGTTGTCGATGCGTTGTCACGTGGTTTAGCTGCCCAGCACCCAGCTTTTCGTGGTCAGTTTGACCTTGTTGTTGCTTCCTCTGTATTGGCGTTTGTCGAAGATGCTGACGCAGCGTTAGAAATATCGCGCTCGTTACTTAATAAAGATGGCTATTTTGTTCACTTTGATTGGATTGCAGAATCCGCAAAAGAGGGCTTTACACTAGCAAAATCAGAAGCGGCATTAGTGAATGCAGGCTTTAAAGATGTGGAATCAAAGAAAGTATTTGAAATCACGTCAGATGGGCAAACAATGTCTGTTTTAATGGGCATTGGACGTCGTTAAACGAGATAAAGATTTTGATAAAAGCGAGCGGTGTTGCTCGCTTTTTTGTTCGGTTTTTTTGCTCGTAAGTAGTTAACTTTGGCTGTCAGTCATATCGTTTTCCCGTGATTCACTAGGGTTCGCATTTGCTCATCGTCATTCTTTTGATCTCTTGCAAGATGTCAGGGTTAGCAATGGCCCCCATGTTCTCGACGGGTTTACCATTAATGATTTGTTTCACCGCAAGCTCGACCAGTTTTCCCGATCGAGTTTTGGGAATATCACTGATTGCAAAAATTTCGCTAGGCACATGTCGCGGTGAACAAGCCGCCCGTAAGGTAGTTTTGATTTCTGCGATTAGGTTTTCAGTTAGTTCGTCACCTTGCTTGAGTTGCACAAATAACCAAATTTGCTCATTACGCTCAATTTCCTTTCCGACAGCTATTGAATCGACAACGCTTTCAAGCGCGTTGACTTGCTGATAAATCTCTGCAGTGCCGATTCGGATACCACCAGGATTGAGTGTTGTGTCGCTGCGACCAAAGAAGATAAATCCACCCGTTTTCGTTCGCATAACGTCGTCACCATGATGCCAAATGTTCTCAAACTTATCCCAATACGCATGGTGGTAACGCTCTCCCGAGTCGTGCCAGAAGCCTGCGGGGAAATTGGGAATAGAATTACCACAAACGAGTTCACCACGTTCCTCTGTTACCGTCACACCGTTCTCGTCAACCGCTCTAGCATCGATGCCGAGCCCCGCATTTTGACATGCTCCCCTATAGACGGGCGAAATGGGGTTTCCTAATACAAAGCAGCCACAAATATCGGTCCCACCAGAGATTGAAGCTAAATGCACATCGTGCTTAATGCGTTGGTATACATAATCAAACTGTTCGGGATAAAGTACAGAGCCCGTCGAACACAGTGTTTTAAGTGGTGATAGTTCAAAATGATCAATGGGCGAGAGGCCTGCTTTTTCTATGGCTTCTAAATATTTAGCAGATGTTCCGAATAGAGAGATCTCTGCGCGCTGTGCGAGACTCCAAAGCACGTCGGTGTGTGGGAAAACAGGGCTACCTTCGTAGATCACTAGACACGCACCACTCGCCAGTGCTGAAACATGCCAGTTCCACATCATCCACCCGCAAGTCGTATAATAAAAAACACGATCTTTTGGCTGAATGTCGCAGTGAAGTTGATGTTCTTTGAGGTGATTGAGCATGGTGCCACCGACGGAGTGAACAATGCACTTCGGTTTTCCTGTGGTTCCAGAAGAATACAGAATAAACAAAGGATCATTAAACTTAACGCGATGGAAACTCAATGACTGCGGAGCATATTGACTTAACAGACTGTCCCAATCTTGGGTGCAAACGTCGCACTCAAAAACGTGAGGCTTGAGGTAGCCAATTTGACAGACTTGTTTAATGCCGGGTAATTGGTCTGCAATTTCTTGGTTCTTTTCCGCCATATCAAACATTTTGCCATTAAACGTATAACCGTCGCAGGTGAACAGCACTTTCGGTTTTACTTGACCAAAGCGTTCAATCACACTCTCAACCCCGAAGTCGGGAGAGGTCGATGTCCATATTGCGCCTAAGCTTGTAGCTGCGAGCATCGCAATGATCGTTTGTGGAATATGCGGTAAATAGCCGGCCACGACATCACCGCTTTCTATACCACATTCTTGCAACCATTGCTGCACACTAGAGACTTCATCGCAGAGCGCTTGCCATGTGTAAGTCTCACGATTTTCCCGTTCGTTCTCAAACCAGATCGCGAGTTCATTTGGGTTTTGAAATGCTAAACTCAGTAAGTTTTCCGCATAATTGACTTGTGCATCGGGAAACCATAACCGATCTCTATTTGTGATCGGAGTTTGCCAATGACTTGTTCCCAACACACTGATATCAGCGCCTTGGCTACCGATTAAGTCACAAAACAACCAGACTTCTTGCCAGAACTTCTCATCTTGCTCAATCGACCATTGATGGAGGTCATCATAGTTTTTAAGCGCATGCCCTTGACGATTAATGTGGTCAATAAACTGGGTAATATTCGCCTGGTGAATTCGACTTTCCGTTGGCTGCCAAACTTTGCTGTCCTTATGCATTTGCGTCCCCAATAACAAACTTTTAACAGATTTAGTCTGGAGTGAAGCAAGGGCATTGTCAAACCTGTTTGAAAATCAATCAGCTCATATAAATCATATTGTTACGAGTAAATGTAAATAAAACGTTACATGCCAAATAAGTGAACAAAACCAAGCAGATATTGGAAGCGTCAATCAGAATGGATAGGCTTAATGTAACTGAATTGTTAATGGAGACGTATAATGACTCATTATCATTCGAAGCCCGTCAGTGAAGATGGCATCGTAAATTGGAGTACTGAAGAGAACGCCATTTGGCATGATTTGGTGACAAGGCAAATGAGCGTGATTCAAGGGAGAGCTTGCGATGCTTATTTACATGGTTTGAAGTTGCTCGATCTACCGAGAGATCGTGTTCCACAGTTACCAGAGATCAATCGCGTTTTGATGGAAACCACCGGTTGGCAAGTGGAGCCAGTTCCTGCGTTGATTGATTTTGATCGATTTTTTAATTTGTTGGGCAATAAGCGTTTTCCTGTCGCCACGTTCCTGCGATCACGTGATGAGTTTGATTACCTACAAGAGCCCGATTTTTTTCATGAAATCTTTGGGCATTGCGCAATGTTGACTAATCCAGATTTCGCCGCTTATACCGAACATTACGGTCAGTTGGGTCAGGCAGCGACGCCAAAACAGCGAGCATACTTGGCACGTTTGTATTGGTTTACGGTTGAGTTTGGGTTGGTTAGAGAGGGGAAACGAACCAAAATCTATGGGGGTGGGATTCTTTCATCGCCGGGCGAGACGCTCTATTCATTGGAAAGTGATGTGGCGATTCGTGATGAGTTTGATCTGCAAACCGTACTAAGAACGCCTTATCGTATCGACATCATGCAGCCTAAATATTTTGTGATAGATGATTTATCGCAGCTGTTTCAAATCAGCCAACTGAATTTATTAAAACAAGCTGATCTGGCGATTGAAGCCGGATTGCTTCCGCCACTATTTGAACCAAAGGAACCTGCTCATGTTGAATGAACAAAAATGCGAAGCTTGCAGTATCGATGCGATTGCCTTGAGTAAAGAGGAGCAACAATCTTTGCTGCTTCAATTGTCCGATTGGCAGATCATGGAGAGAGAGGATATTCCACAATTAGAAAAGGTCTACACATTTAAGAACTTCAAACAAGCGTGGGCATTCAGTAACAAGATTGCGGAGCTAGCCGAAGAGGAATTCCACCACCCATCTATTTTGTTAGAGTGGGGGAAAGTGACCGTTACGTGGTGGAGCCACTCAATTAAAGGGTTGCATAAGAATGACTTCATCTGTGCGTCGAAGTGCGATGCCTTAGTCGTTGTAGAATAATAGGGAAAGATTAGAGAGTCGAGATGCTGTTGACCTAGACTCTGCCAAAAGCGCCCGAATTTAGGTTCGAGCGCTTTGCTTTCAAATGTCTCGTCGTGAAAGATGAGCACTAAAGCTCAATTCGGAATACGGACGTGGTACCTGATACTTCGTTACCGACAGCAATAAAATGTTGCCCATTGCGTGTAAAGTAATTGATTGACTCTGGCCCTAAATCTCCCGCTTTAGGGTTGTAGATATCATTCTTACAGTCTCCGTCTTCCACTTGGGTACAAACAGGTTGATTGTAATCACGACGATTAACGTAATGAACAAACGTGGCTTGCATTGGATTTGAGATGTCGTAGACCATAATGCCGCCTTGGCGCTCTAGACCAATAAATGCGTAATGGCGGCCGTTGATGTACGCGACTTCAATGGCTTCTGGTTCAATGCCTTTATCGTCACTACGGTCGTCTCCGCTTTTGTTGTTATCATTGGTGCTGTTGAAGTTTTGGCCCTGGTTCATAAACGCAATCTTCGCGAAATCATCCCCACTGTCGAAAATGAGCTTGGCATTTTCATCCCAAATCGAGAATGAACGCGCGCCAAACGCTTGCACGTTCTCTTGTGCTGTCAGCGTTTGCTCAGGCTTGATCACTTTTAGGCGCGCGAGTTGTTTGTTGTTTTTTAGTATTTCTGCCAGTGGGTGGTCTGATGCCACTTTCAGTTTCTTTCCGCGTACTTCGTCTACATGACTAAGGCAAGCTCCTTGCTCTGAAGTGTACTTATCGGTTCCGAGGTAATCGTCTTCATCCCATTTAAAGCCAGCTTGGTCACAAAGCGCTTGGGTTGTTGTGAAACCATACTCGCGACCATCCCCCTCGTTAGCTGAAACAATGTAGGTTTTGCCATTAACGGAGTAGCTGTCGAGTGTATCGGGCATATATAAACCGACAAGCTGAGGGTAGCGCTTGAAGTTGCCAATGATTTTATCTTTGTTGGAGGCATCCAGTGCTGAGTCTGACCAAGATTTCTCGCCTAGACCTACAATCTTCTCTACAGACTTGCTTTCAGGGTTAACGATTGCCATGGCGTTGTTTTCTTGTAGTGCTATGTAAATTTTACCGTTGTCTGCAAAGGTGAGGTATTCCGGCTCTAGATCTTGTGCGACAGTCGCATTGGGAGCGGATATACGTACGCTAGCAGGCAGTTCAGATTTACGCTCGCCATCAAATTCGTTGAACCCAACTTGCGTGACTTCCGCATTGTTCACGCCTCGGCTTAAGTCGATTAGTGTTATGCTGCCCTCAGGATCAACACTGTAATCACCATTTGGTTCGCCTTCGTTAGCAGTTGCAATGTATCGACCGTCTTTGGAGAATCCGACCATATCTGGAAGTGCGCCGGTTGGGTAGGTGGTGATCAATGACAAATCGTCAGAGCGATATAAACCCACAATACCGTTTGCTTGTTTGTTGCTATTTTCTATTGCAACCGCGACCAATCCATTAAATACCGCAACGCTGTTCGCCGCTCCAATGGCGATCCCTGCCGCTTTTCCGGCACTTTCTAAATCAATGGTTGCGGTCTGATAGGGGGCGCCAGCGTCATTCATGGACAAAACATCGATACGCTTGGCTTGCGCGTTAACAACATACAGTTTGTCAGTACATGCATCGTATTGGACAACCTCTGCTGCTGATGTATCGAAAGGTGCATTGGCAATGGACGTCCCCATGAAAGTTAAGCCTTGAATTACCTTATCACCAACGCTAGGTGCCTGAGTGGTTTTGCATTGCTCGCTGAAAGAAGAAAGCGAGCTTTCTGGCTGAGATGCACATGCAATAGCAAGCGACGACAATGTCAAAACACTTATTGCCTTAAAAGGGGTGGTCATGTTATTTCCTTATTAATGGTCTATGTGATCAGTCAACGCCAGAGCTCTGAGGACCAATGTTTGGGCATCAATTCAGAGTGTTGAGTATTAATTGGCGTGTCATTTAATAAGGTTATGAATATATGTATGATTTATGACTTTTATATTGGCTTTTTATGAAACAAATATGTCATTACGCAATGACTTTAGGATTTGGGAATAATGGAACTAAAAGAATTTTTGGATGCGCTAACGGCATCACCGGAGACCGTCGAGTTTGAAACAACAATGGCGGCGATTGAGGCAAACTACGAGTTTACGCCCACCGCTTTTGTGAACGGTGAAACATACAATAACGCGGATGAAAACAATGGGTCTTGTAAGATCTTCGCATTCGGTTTACTGAATCACTTAGATAAAGACGCGACACTTGCGTGTTTTGGACGTTTTTATCGCGAAGATGTATTGGCGAACCCAGAGAACAATGACCACCAAAACATACGTAACTTTATGGTGACAGGTTGGAATGGCGTGAAGTTTGAATCCGACGCGTTAGTTCTGAAATAGATCGCAAGCAATCGCAATTTCAATGGCAAGCCAGTCCGCTAGGTAATATGAAAACAAGTCATATGAACTAGGCGACTGGTTTTTTCTCCAAACATTTACGACACAAACAAAGTTGTCCCGCCTCTGGCTTGGGTAAATCTCTAGTCTCAATATCAAAGCACCAGCACGTTTCTTTCCCAGCTGTAATATCGCAGTGTGCATTCGTACCGCATTCAGGACACAAGTGAGTTGAATCATTGCCAAGCAGTTGCTCGATGATGGCATCTCTTTGCATGTCGGATTTGTCTTTCCACTGTACTATTTCTTTCATGGTTCTGTGACAGCCAGAACAGATTCCGCCATTGTTTTTACAGGCCGCGCGGCAAGGTGATTTCATTATTTTTCTCGTTATGCTTTCCAGTAAGCGGCGTACTTTAACACGAAATGATGCTTCGGGAATCTCTATCCTCATTCAATAAAATATCTGTTGAGTGAATAAATACTGGTCAATTTTATATGGAATGGTAGACTGTATTTTTGTGGGTAAGGAGTAGATATGTTGAAGTCATTGGTAAAATGTGTGTCTGTTGGTTTGTTGGGGGCAGTGTTAACCGGTTGTGCTGGTGGTCCTATTGTCAGTGGCACTAAATTCACTTCTTATGAGGATTTTCGTGCGGGACCAGAGGGTGGTGTGGATCTCGTTTGGGCGCGAGTTGGGTTGCGTGATGCGACTCGATTGAAAGCCAAACTGGATGAATACGATAGCGTAGTGATCGACCGAGTCATGGTCGTAGTGAAAGAGTCCGAACTGGATGATGATGAAATTAGTGAGTTAACTACCTACATGGTTGATAAGCTAAAAAACGCGCATCTCACCAGTAAAAAAGATGGTTGAACAACCCGGAGAGAAAACACTTCGCTTGAGTATCGCAATCAGTAACGTTGAGACGCCAAATCCAGTACTGGCTGTTACATCAAGCATTCTTCCTGTCGGCTTAGGGATTTCTACCATCTCGAAAATCACAACAGGCGAGCACACCAATGTAGGCTCGGCAACGGTAGAGTTACTGGTTAGCGATTCCCAAACCGATACACCTCTTTTTGCCGCAATAGACCGTCAAGCGGGAAATAAAGACTTCTCGACCATGATTGATTCTTTGGATGATGCTAAAGATGCAATTAACTGGTGGGTCGATCGCTTGGGTGTTACCCTTAGCCAAGACTTATCACAAACCACGCTGTAATCCATGTTAGAAAAAGAAAACCTATTAAAGCTCGCTCGTATGCAAATGCCATTTGGTAAGTACGCAGGACGTGTGCTGATTGATTTACCAGAAGAATACTTACTCTGGTTCGACAAAAAAGGTTTTCCTGATGGGGAGCTAGGGCAGTTACTGCAATTGTGTCTAGCTCTAAAAATTGAAGGTTTAGACAATGTGGTTAAACCTTTAAAGCGCATGTAACTTGCCACAGAAATCCTCATTTAAATTAAAAGACTTATTATGAATTTTGATATCGATGCTCTGAAACACCACCAATTGGTCGAAGATGGTCAACTAGAGGGGTGTTATATTCATCAGCCTGCTCAAGGTAGTCAGCAAGGTGATAGAGCGGTTTTGGCAGAACGCCAAGCGTTGGAAAAGATGGGATATAAGGTAATACAAGTTAAACCTAAAGGCAGGACAACAACGTTTGCCGAGGCGATGCAACAGTTTGCGAACAAGACTGGTTACCTGCTCAAGGAGTAAGCGAGTGTAGCCTGTCACAGGCCCCTAAGTTTTTCCACGATGCCATGTGTTTTTATTCAAAAGAGTCCGTCTTCACAAATAGCCAACCGTTAGGCCGACTCTTATTACTGCTTAGAGTTGTTACTCTTCACTAAACAATCACGATTATATTGACCAACATTGGCTAATGCTAGAAGATCATAGGTAGCTATTACCTCTCCAATAAGAAGATGACTTTCTTAACAGAGTTGGTACATTCATCCATAGGGCTCCTACTTTTTAGGTGTCTTCTCTAGGTGTCTTCCGGTTTAGATATTAGACCGATACTATCAGCATCAATTTGTTCTTCTTTCAAAATATTTTGTTTATGTTCACTTGCAATATAAGTGTACATGACGGGAAGAACGAACAGAGTAAACAATGTACCGACAGCAAGGCCAGCGACGATAACTAACCCAATATTGTAACGTGAGGCAGCCCCTGCTCCTGTGGCAAAAAGAAGTGGTATTAACCCGGCAATCATTGCCGAGGTCGTCATTAAGATAGGGCGCAATCGAATCGTGGCTGCCTCCAAGATCGCATCATGTTTCGAGGCTCCCTTGAACATTTGCTCTTCTCTGGCGACCTCACACATGAGAATACCGTGTTTGGTAATTAACCCCACTAAGGTAATCAAACCAACCTGCGAGTAAATATTGAGAGAAGTCTCTCCTGATATATGTGTCCAACCTAACGCAATTAATGCCCCACTAATGGCGAGTGGGACGGTGATCATTATCACTAGAGGATCACGCACACTTTCAAATTGGCTCGCTAGTACGAGAAATATGATCGCGAGTGCTAAAGCAAAGGTTAAATAGAGTGAGCTTCCTTCTTCGACAAATTGTCTAGATTCACCCATAAAATTGTAATTATATCCCGTAGGAAGATCGGTTTTGGCCAACTGTTCAAAAAACGCTATGGCATCTCCCATCGCAACGTTGGGGGCGGGGACGGCTTCAATTGAAATCGAATTCATTTGGTTAAAGTGAGGCAGAGATTTTGCCTGCCCTTCAACGGTATAGCTGACTAAACTAGAAAGTGGGACTGCCCTTCCATTTTGTGCCGTTACGTAAAACTCTTCGATGAGACTTGGATTGTCACGAAACGAACGTTCGACCTGAGGGATAACTTCATAAGAACGACCATCGATATTGACACGATTAATGTAGCCGCCTCCCATCATCGTTCCGAGTGTTGCACCAATTTCTTGCATCGTCACACCATAAGCGCCTGCAGCCTCACGATCGACTTTTAAACGAACCAAACCCGAGTCGTACTTAAGGTTCACGTCAGTGTAAACAAATAACGGACTCTTTTTGGCTTTATCTAACAATTTGGTACCAATAGCATATAACGTCTCAAAACTCGCGGGACTGGTAATAACGAATTGAATCGGCAAGCCTCCGGAAGCGCCTGGTAATGAAGGCATTTGGTACGCCGTCGCCTTCATACCTGGTATTTTTTTTACTTCTTTGTTTATGTTTGCAGATATCTCTTTTTGGCTAAGGTTTCTTTCACTCCAAGGAATTAACGGGGCAATCGCCAAACCTTGACTGCTGGTAGGCACGCCGATTAGTGCCAGTGATGCTTCAACTTGAGGTTGTTTTGTTACAACATCATTCACTAGCTGCATGTTTGCTTGAATATAATCGTTATTCGATGTCGATGGTGTTGAACCGATAATGACGGCAACACCCTGATCTTCGTCCGGTGCTAACTGGGATGGGATGAAACTAAATATGATTGGCAGGGACACAAGCACCAGCAGAGCAAATAAAACCACTGCGGGTTTATGCTCTAATACCGTCAACAGCACTCTTTGGTACGTGGCAGTGATGTTTCCAAGTACTCTTTCAACCATGGATTCGAACTTACTTGGCTGTGCGTGGGCTTTGAGCATTTTAGAACACATCATTGGAGAGAGTGTTAACGCTATAAACCCAGATATAACGACCGCACCAGCCAGCGTTAGCGCAAACTCTTTAAATAATGAGCCGGTTACGCCCCCCATAAGTGCAATCGGAGCATAAACCGCCGCCAGCGTGATAGTCATTGAAATAACCGGAACCGCTATTTCTCTTGTCGCCACTAAAGCCGCTTGAAAAGGTTTCGTCCCCATTTTTATGTGTCGTTCTACGTTTTCAACCACAACAATGGCATCGTCAACCACGAGCCCTATCGCCAATACCATGGCAAGGAGCGTCATCAAGTTCAAGGTAAACCCAAAGGCTTGCATGACAGCAATAACACCAATCAGTGATAGTGGTATGGTGACAATAGGAATAATCACCGCACGAAAAGAGCCTAGAAATAAAAGAATAACGACGATAACAATCAACGCTGCTTCTACGATGGTCTTTATCACTTCATTGATCGAGTCTGTAATTGCTAAGGTTGAGTCATAAATCAATGTCGACTGAATAGTATTGGGCAAATTCTTTTCGATGGATTGAAATTGTGTGCGGACGCCTTGAGCGACATTTAGTGGGTTTGCTGTTGGTGTCGCGTTGATACCAATGATAACGGCCTCTTTCCCGTTCGCCAACGCTCTGGTTCCATCACTGCTTTTGCCAAGAGTAACGTCGGCTACGTCTTGCAGTTGAACCACTTGCCCGTTACTGCTTTCAATAGTGAGGCTCTTCAAACCATCAACGGTATCAACTTGGGTATCGATCGTGCCATTTAAGATGGTCAAATAGCTATTGAACTGACCCACCGCTGACTGATAATTATTTTGTTGAAGCACATTAACCAAATCACTGGTGGTAAGGTTAAATTGCCCCAATTTCTCTGGATCGGGCCAAATTCTAAGAGCAAATGGCGTTCCCCCCATCATCTGAATGTTTGACACCCCATTGACGGTCGATATCTGTGGGTTAACCACCCTTTCGAGGTAGTCTACTATTTGGCTCGAATTCAATTCACTACTATAAAACGATATGTACATGATCGACGTTGTTGAGCCGGTTGAAGAGGTCACCGATGGATTATAGGCCTCTCTAGGAAGTTGATTAGAAACAGAATTAATTTGAGATAGTACGCTAGATAATGCCTCTTCCGGACTTGTGTTCAACATCATGTTCAAGGTTATAGTAGAAGAACCAAGTTGACTCGTCGATGTCATAAAATCTAAATTATCAACTTGCGATAACGCCTGCTCTAAAGGCTGTGTTATAAACCCCTCAATAAGTTCGGCGTCTGCACCTGGATACGGAGTTGTAACCGTTATCACTGTGTTTGTCATTTCTGGGTACTGGCGAACTTGTAGATCTTTCAATGCATTGAGCCCTAAAAGAAGCAGTAAGACACTCAGTGAGGCTGCCATCACGGGACGATGAATGAAAATGTCGGTAAAATTCATGATCGCACTCCTAAAGCTTAGGCATTTTATCTGGCGTGTTTATCGGGTTTGCTACAATATTCACTTTTGTGTTGTTGCCTAAATTCAAAATCCCTGTTGTGACCACTTGTTGATCAAATTTTAAATCACCCTTTATTAGCGCGAAATTTCCATCTCTTTGCAGAACTTCAACCGTGATTTGTTTGACGCGATAGTCACTTCCGTCTTTCTCTACAACAAAAACGGAATTCCCGTAAAGCGCAAAAACAATGGATGTTTGGGGAACAACAAATTGTTTTTCCAGATCACTTAACGAAATATTCACATCTGCGAACATACCGCCAATTAGAGTTCTGTCGTCGTTCGGTACCTCTGCCTGAATCATCACTAAGCCAGTTTTGTCATTAATTACTGGTTCTATTGCATTGATTTTCCCCTCATAGGTTTTCCCTGGATAAGATTCAACACTCAGTGAGATTCGCTGCCCTATCTTTAAGTGACCAATTTTCGATTGCGGCACGCTAAACCTGACTCGCATAACAGATAAATCTTCGAGTCTTACGATATCAGTACCAACAGATACGTATTGGCCAAGGTTGATGTTCCGAATACCTAGCTTCCCATCAAAAGGCGCGCGAATTTTACGTAATTCAATGTTGGCTTTTAAACTTTCGATGTTCGCTAATAAGGCTTGATATTTCGCCTCGGCGGCTTGTAGGCTTTGTTCTGAGACAGATTTCTCACGATAGAGTTTTTTGAGCCTTAAATAGTCATTTCTAACAGCGGGCAATTGCACCTGTTGTTCTTTTAACTGTGCTTGTTGTACCTGATCATTTAAAGAAACCAATACTGTCGTTGCACTTACACGCTCGCCGTTTTCAAAGTTAATATTAGTCACGATTCCAGAGACTTCATTCGAAACATCAACACCTTGATATGGTTCAATAAATCCAATCGCTTTAATATTCTGAGCCCATACCGTTGGTTTTAATTGCTCAACCGTTACAGGAAATATAGGCTCGGGTAAGTTTGCTATCGTCGTTTTAATTTTGTTGTTCACAAACAGATTAAAACCAATCACACTCCCAAAGGCAAGTACAGCGATAATGATGACACCAAAAATCCATTTTTTCACTATAACCTCCTAGTGATGAGAGCGATATTGAAAATAGAACACATGTTAAACTTACATTAAAAATTCAATATATATTAAAGAAAGTTCATTTTGAGATTATATTACCTCTCATTCTTCGATATACAAAAAATGGAATACATAGGGTTACGGCAAAACTTATGACGAGAATAGTCAAATAAGCGGTAGAAGCATTGCCTCCACCTAACTGCGCAGGTGGAATGAATGATATACCAAGTGCGACAAGTGAAATAACAAGACCAGCTACCGCGAAAATTATTTTTACGGGTGTTCCGCCAGGGATTTCAAACGCTCTTGGCAATTCTTTAAATTTCAGTACCACTGTTAAGTATGAAATAAAGAAAATAATATAGCCGACTAAGTAAATAACCACGGTTAACGATATTGCAGTAAAGAATGAGACATTGGCACCGCTACCACCAAAGGTGAGCACTGCTGCCCAAATACTAACGATAATCCCTTGCATAATTAAAAACTTGACTGGGACATCATATTCATTGGTCTCTGCTAGCTTTTTCGGTAACAGGCCATCTTTACCCGCTTCGAGCATACCCCACGATGGGCCTACTACCCACGCAGATACCTCAGCACATACCCCAAATGCGATAAACACAGCGATGATTCTAACCACCCAACCTGCTTGGTCAGTAAAATGGGCAAACAAGCCTTCAAAACCTTGTACTACCCCTATAGATAAACCGAGAGATTTTTCTGGTACTACGGCACCGATTGCGATACCACCAATGGTATTTAAACAAATTGCCAATAATACAAGTAAAATAATCGCAATTGGATAGTCACGTTTGACATTTGTCATTTCATTTGCGTGTGTTGCAGACGCTTCAATACCCGCATAGGCAAGAATAAACGACACAAAAACAACGACAGTGTTTAATTGGGTGAAGTCTGGGACCATATTACTGAGTGATAGATCCATATCGCTGATGCCACCAGTCGAAAAGAATCCAATCGTTAACGCAAACAAAATGATTGCCGGTATGGCAATACCAAGAATGAAACCATATTTTGCGATCGTACTCGTAAACTTTGTGCCTTTAAACTGGGATAACGTCAACCCCCAGAATATAACCATAACGCCAATAAAACGTATTATCGGGTTGTTGTTTAGAGCATCCCAGTCAAGGACATAGGATAGTGCACCGAGTATAAAATAAATCATGGTGACAAAGCCGACGGTGATCTGGAACCACTGAAAGAATATGTTGGCAAAACCCCATTTCTCTCCGAGTGACTTACCAGCCCAAGTGTAAACCCCACCTTTATCCCAACCCTCAATTGTTGCCATTTCTGCGGCACACAATGCAACAGGCAGAAACCAAAATAGCCCAGCAACGACAAGATAAAAGACTAATGAAATACCAGAAGACGCAAAGGTTGGGTATTCATAAACCGTCATCACCATCGTCGCGGTTAAGGCAAAGAACCCAAACAAACTAAGGTGCTTGCGACTATTTACCGACTCATTCATTATCAAATTCCTTATGAAATATAAATGCATATTGGATTGGCTAAAGTGTAGTTCATTTTCCTATATACCAATAATTCATACACAATTTAAATAACCATAATATTTATGTGCTTACCCAGAGTTATTACAAAATATTATTATCTTGATTAATTCACAAATAATCTTAGTCATTAATTTGCAAACCGGGATATGCTAACTACAATTTGTCTGAGTTAAACTGAAACCCATTAAATATTGAGGTGTAATATGAAAGTTATAGCTTCGGTCATTGGTGCATCGTTCCTTCTTATGGGCACACCCGTGCTGGCTGACAATCATGCCAAAGCTGCAGATATGGATTGCAGCGCTTTACTCTCACAAGACTATTCTGTCATTCCCGTGGCCATTGGTTACATTGTTTCGGCTCACAGTATCACCGAGATTGATCAACTTGACCCGGTAGAAATCGACGATATTGTTGAAGATTGTCAAAAGCAGCCTCAAGCGAAAGTTAGTGATATTGCAAAGAAAGAAGTTAAAAACTAATGCCTAAGTACTATTTTTAATTTTCATGTTCAAAAATTCTTGGATTACAAAAAGAAATGAATTTTGGTGCTACTTTTATCCGTACCAACGTTCATTTCTTTCATTATCTATCTAACATCTGCTTTTTTACTTTTTTCCGTAAACCATTGCATCATTAATGAGAAGGAATTCCTATGGCGCTTCATAAAAAATCCACCCTTAAGGGGTCACTGAAAGATGATGTTTATTCATCGAAAGACTTGTCGATTTCAGTGCCAAAATATCGAATTCCAGATAATGAGCAAGAGGCAACTCATGCTTATCAAATCGTCCATGATGAACTCATGATGGATGGGAATTCTCGACAAAATTTGGCCACATTTTGCCAGACGTGGATTGAGGAGGAAATCCATAAGTTAATGGACGAGTCCATCGACAAAAACATGATCGATAAAGATGAGTACCCGCAGACCGCTGAGATTGAATCCCGTTGCGTACATATGCTCGCAGATTTATGGAACTCTCCAAGTGCCGACAATCCTATGGGGTGCTCAACAACGGGGTCCAGTGAGGCGGCCATGCTTGGCGGGATGGCATTAAAATGGGCTTGGCGAGAGAAAATGAAAAAACTGGGCAAGCCGATTGACAAGCCAAATATGGTTTGTGGTCCCGTTCAGGTTTGCTGGCACAAATTTGCTCGTTATTGGGATATTGAGCTACGTGAAATTCCAATGGAAGGCGATCGTCTTATAATGACCCCTGAAGAGGTCATTAAACGCTGTGACGAAAATACGATTGGTGTTGTCCCTACACTTGGCGTCACGTTTACTTGTGAATATGAGCCAGTAAAGGACGTTTGTGACGCTCTCGACAAACTTCAACAGGAAACAGGCCTAGATATTCCAGTTCATGTCGATGGCGCAAGTGGCGCATTTTTGGCTCCATTTTGTGACCCAGACTTGGCTTGGGATTTTCGCTTACCACGCGTGAAATCGATTAATGCTTCTGGGCATAAGTTTGGTTTGTCCCCTCTTGGCGTCGGTTGGGTTGTATGGAGAGATGCGGCTTCACTTCATAAGGATCTGATTTTTAACGTAAACTATCTCGGCGGTAATATGCCGACCTTTGCGCTTAATTTTTCTCGCCCTGGTGGTCAAATTGTCGCTCAATATTACAATTTCCTACGCCTTGGTAAAGAGGGATACACTAAGATCCATCAAGCCTGTTATGACACTGCACAGTATATTGCGCAAGAAATCAATAAGATGGGCATGTTTGACATTATATACAATGGTAAGGGTGGGATACCCGCATTGAGTTGGACACTCAAAAAAGGCGTTAACCCAGGCTTCAACCTTTATGACTTATCTGATCGAATTCGCTCAAGGGGATGGCAAATTGCGGCATACGCAATGCCTGCTGATAGAGAAGATCTTGTCATCATGCGTATTTTAGTTCGTCATGGTTTCAGCCGAGACCTTGCGGATCTAATGTTAGCGGATTTACAGCATTGTGTTGATTTCTTCGAAAAACATCCTGTAGTCAATGGCAGTGATGCCGATGCTTCGACAAACTTCAATCACGGTTAAATGTAAATCTTTAACCCCAATTCAACAGGGTAGTTTTTTACTGCCCTGTTTCACCTTAATTGAAGCATCACGGTAAGTCTCCACTTCTTTAAAACAATATTCAGCAAATTCCGAAACGGAGAAATGTTATGAAAGAACAAGATAAAGTCATTACCATCGTAAACACTCACAGTGAAGCTGAGAATCTTGTCAAAATGCTTAAAAAAGAGCAATACGATGTGTCAAAAATCTCAATTTTAGGTAAAGGCTACCACAGCGAAGAGCATGTTGCGGGTTTCTACAATACTGGCGACCGCGTAAAAAATTGGGGTAAAACTGGCGCGTTTTGGGGCGGGGTCTGGGGCGCTCTCTTTGGCGCTGGTATGTTTTGGCTACCTGGTGTTGGGGCGTTAATGGTTGCAGGCCCAATTGTAGCCACAGTTGTTGGTGCGGTAGAAGGTGCGCTAGTCACTGGTGGGGCAGGTGCTATTGGTGGTGCACTTGCCAGTATAGGTATCCCAAAAGACAGCATTGTAAAATACGAATCTGCGATTAAAGCTGACAAGTTCCTAGTGCTTGTACATGGAGATGCAGAAGATATTGTAAAAGCTCGTACCATATTAGCTGACTATCAAGCAGAGCATATTAAAGCTTAACTTTGATTAAGGTTTGCACAATCTAAACTCTTAAACACTCAGGCTGCCTCAACCGCTACCTTGGTTAACATTTCCTGAAGTCTTTCTTAAGCTATGTTGCTCGTTATCGGCTCAGTTTTATGCCCTGGTTTGTAACTATATCTGCAATGGTTCTTGCTCCCGCAGAGCCATTGCTTGCGGCGTGAGCCTTGCTAATCAAGCTGCGAAGTTTTATGGTTTCAGCATTAATGACTGTTGGAGGTTTGAGCCAATAGTTATAACGACTTCGATGAACCTTGAAGACTTCGCATAATGTTTTTAAGCTGTAGCTATGCTTGAGTTTCTTGATAACCAAGAATTGTTCAGTGAGTCTTAGGTGTAAATATCCGATAATGTAAATTTGCAATATAAGTTTGTCTTGCGATCAACGTAGGATAATTGGCGTATTGTGCGGCTATCTGATTCCTATTTCTCGTCACTAAGCGAGGATATTTATGACCCCACAAGAACAAGAACTTATTCAGAAGTTAGCCGAAAAAATGCGTGTTAATCAAAACAACGCAAAAGACGCCGCAGCCGCTCAGCTAATCCAAGAACAGATCACCTCTCAACCCGACATTGTTTATCGTCTGACACAAGTTGCTCTTGCTCAGGAAGTCGCGCTCAAAGAGTTAAAAGAACGAAACGAGTATTTGCAACGCAATGCCGAGTTTTATAAGCAAGAATCGAACAGAAGTAGTCTAAATAGAATGTTTGGTGGGGATAAAACGCCGCCCCCACCACCTCAGCCAGCTTACCGGCCAAGTGCCTTTAGCGGGTTTATGCAAACGGCAGCAGGGGTAGCGGCTGGTATGGTTGCAGGAAATGCACTGAGCCATTTATTCTTCGGTGGTGAGCATACTTCACCAATGGTCGAAGATGTGACCAATAACACCATCATTGAACAGCCTGAAGAGGGGGCGAATGACCAAGTTGATCCCGCGCAGGATGTCAATAGCCAATCAACAGATACGACTGACAACAGCAGTGGTTTTCTAGACGGTACTGATAATTATACGCAAGATTATACTGGCGGAGGCTGGAGTCAAAACTCAGGCTTTGATGACAATTCAGGCTTTCAATCGTCAGGGTTCGATGATGATAATGCGTTTAACGATGACTCATTGACGAGCAATGATGCCAATAACTTTGGTGGAGGCGATGGCTTCTTTAGCGGCGATGACCAAGACTTTGGTGGTTTTGGCGATGATGACAGCTTGTTTTGATCCACTTCACTAATACGAAACATTAAATTCAAACAACTTTCCGTACCGATCGCTACCGATAGTTTTTTAACTTAACGAAAGTATCGGCCACCTTTAGCCCTTATTGTGTGAAAAATAGGGATACAGAGCTCCGATGGGAAGTTGTTTACCGAATTGTTATTTAGATTTCTTATCCTTTCTTCCTTGCGTTTTTCCCAGTCAATATTCTTAGTTAACGTTCATTCCGTATCGCAACTGTCTATTTATAGTTAATTATTTATTAAAAAACTACAATGTTCACAACTCTATGACTATGCTTTTTCTCACTAGTCTTAATAAATGCAATCGTTTATTTATGTCTCGTAAAGATGATACTTCTAAATTCGGAAGCTCAATATAACGATTCGATTTATCGGTTTTCTTCACTTGGAATAGGTGGGTAGATATGAGCAATAAGATGGGATTGATGGGGTTAACGACCATTGTAACAGTGAATATGATGGGCTCAGGAATCATATTGTTGCCCTCAAGCCTTGCACAGACAGGGGGTATCGCTCTTCTCGCTTGGGGGATTACCGCTATTGGTGCATTGTGTATCGCATATGCTTTTTCTAAATGTGGCATGTATTGTCTAGAAGATGGCGGGATGTCTGCTTATGCCCAAAGGGCGCATGGGAAGTCGAGTTTCTTTATTGCATCTTACACTTATTATGTTTGTTTGGTTATCAGTGCTGTGGCGATAGCTGTGACATCAGTTGGGTATTTAGAAACATTCATCCCTTGGCTTAAGGGAAGCTCACTGCATACGTTTGTTGGTGTTGTAGTGATTTTAGCCGTGACTCTTGTTGCGAATATGCGAGGGGCAAAAATCACTGGGAGGATCTCCTCAGTTACCGTTTGGGGGGTAATTATCCCCGTACTTGGTGTGTCAGTTATTGGTTGGTTTTGGTTTGATACTAAGACCTTTGCGGAAGCATGGAACCCTGGTGACGTATCTATTTCGACAGCAATGTCTTCAGGTATTGCATTGACATTATGGGCATTTCTGGGAATTGAATCCGCAGGGGTTAACTCGGGGGCAGTAGAAAACCCTAAACGTAACGTCCCACTCGCTTGTATGCTGGCCACCATCTTTTCTGCTGTCACCTATATCGCTTCTACAACCGTTATACAAGGTATTGTCCCGAACGAAATATTGGCGAAATCGGATGCGCCATTTGGCCTAGTATTCGCTCAAATGTTTGATCCAACGGTGGGCAATATCGTGACTGCACTGGCGGTGGTTGCTTGTATTGGCTCCTTGCTTGGTTGGCAGTTTACCAATGCACAAGTTTCTAAGGCTGCGGCAGAACTTAACCTTTTCCCTAAAATTTTTGGACAAGTGAACCGTTTTGATGCCCCTGTGAAAGGGATGCTCATTATGCTTGCCTTAGAAATAGTGTTAGCGGTAATGACAATTTCACCGACACTTCTCAAGCAGTTCAATGTGCTGGTGGATTTGGCCGTCTTTATTAACATGGTGCCTTATATCCTGTCTCTCACCGCTCTTGGTGTTATTTTACGTTCTGCAAATGTTGACGATTCAGAATACAAAGTCTCTATATTTGTCGGATCTATTGCGGTGCTTTATAGCATCTATGGAGCATATGCGACTGGCATGGAGTCTGTTTTCTACGGCGCGGTCATCACTTTACTTGGTTATTTCTTTTACGGCTTCATTGCGAGTCGAGATGCCCGTGCGACATCTAATGGGCCGCAATAAGTTAGCAAGTAGATGTAATTTTTTAATTACTCAACAAATGGGAAGGTACAGTAGATATGAGGAAGTACGGTAAAAAGAAACAAGTTTTAATTTTCAATGATACGGTCAAAGAAGGCGTTATTGAAAATGCTCTTAACCGTTTAATTGATGAATTTATTGGTGAAAGCGTTGAAGTGACCGTGGCAACATCATTTGATGATTGTTACTCAATTTTTAACGCCAACTCCGCAGTGGATTGTTTCATGTTGACTTCCCAGATGACGGGGCAACAAGCGGAGGAAAACGATAAGTTCTATCAACTAATTGACAAACTGAATCACCGTCAGGAAGGTGTACCAGTCTTTTTGTTAGCAGAGCGTAAAAAAATCACACTGTCGGTGAGCCGTGAACTAATGTCTCGCGTCGACGAATTTGTTTGGATAATTGAAGACACGCCAGATTTTATCGTTGGTCGCGCTCTTGCTGCAATGGAGCGATATCGTGAAAAGTTGTTGCCACCCTTGATGGCTGCGATGATCAAGTATGATGATGTTCATGAGTATTCGTGGGCTGCGCCAGGGCACCAAGGCGGGGTAGGCTTTACTAAAACGCCCGCAGGACAACGTTTTTATCAGCACTATGGAGAAGCTTTATTTCGCTCTGATATGGGGATAGAACGTGGTTCGCTAGGGTCGTTACTTGATCACACGGGTTATTTTGGAGACAGTGAAGCGTTTGCTGCCAAAGTATTTGGTGCAGATAAGTCTTATTCCTTAGTCACCGGGACGTCAGGTGCGAACCGTACCATCATGCAAGTGTGTATGAAAGAAGACAGCCTTGCGATTTGTGACAGGAATTGCCACAAGTCCATCGAACAGGGATTAATGTTAACGGGGGCTCGACCTGTTTACATGTTACCTACGCGTAACCGTTATGGCATTATCGGCCCCATTTATCCAGAGCAGATGGAGAAAGCGGCACTTCAGAAAAGGGCGGCAGAAAGCCCATTAACCAAAGACTATGCTAACCAAGAGCCCGTATATGCCGTTATCACCAACTGTACGTATGACGGCTTGTGCTATAACGCCAAGCGTGCTCAAGAGATATTAGGACAAAGCAGTAACCGCGTTCACTTTGATGAAGCATGGTATGGTTATGCACGTTTCAACCCAATTTATACGGATCATTTTGCCATGCGAGGTGAACCGGAAGAGGGGGGGGATGGCCCAACGGTGTTTGCAACCCACTCTACTCACAAGCTATTGAATGCGTTATCACAAGCCTCATATATACACGTAAGGAATGGCAAAGATTCAATAGATTTTCAGCGCTTTAACCAAGCGTATATGATGCACGCTACAACATCGCCTCTCTATGCTATCAGTGCATCTAATGATATTGCGGTATCACAAATGTCGGGCAATAAAGGTTACTCATTGACGCAAGAGGTTATCCTCGAAGCGGTCGATTATCGTCAAGCGATGGGGCGCTTGTATCGAGAGTTTGAAAAAGACGGCGATTGGTTCTTTAAACCTTGGAATGCGGAAACATTCACTGACCCTGCAACAGGAAGCTCAGTGCCGTTTGAGGAGGCAGACCCTCAATTGCTTGCAACTACGCAAGACTTCTGGATGATGAAGCCCGGAGATGCATGGCATGGTTTTAAAGATATGCCTGATGATTGGTGTATGCTCGACCCAATTAAAGTGAGTATTCTCGCACCCGGTATGGGAGAAGATGGTACTTTACTAGATAGTGGTGTCCCTGCGGCGTTGGTCACCCAATACCTCACTCGATATGGTATTGTTCCAACGCGAACCACCGACTTCCAAGTGATGTTCCTATTCTCAATGGGCATTACTAAAGGTAAGTGGGCGACCTTGGTCAATACCTTATTGCATTTTAAGCAGCATCACGATCAAAACTCACCACTAAAAAATGTTCTGCCAGATCTCGTGAATAGCTATCCAGAAGTGTACGGTGAAATGGGGCTTAAAGATCTGAGTGAGAAGATGTTTGATTACCTCAAGCAACACACGCCTTCGGATAAACTGAACGCCGCGTATTCTACGCTACCAGAGGCGGTGATGACTCCGAGATCAGCCTTTGAAACCATTGTTGAAAACAATGTCGAAATGGTGCCATCTCATCAACTGCAAGGTCGAGTAGCAGCAAATGCTGTCATTCCATATCCACCAGGGATCCCAATGTTGATGTCAGGGGAAAGTTTTGGTGATAGCACTAGCCCTCAGATTAATTACTTACATAGCTTAGAGGTATGGGACAAAGAGTTTCCGGGATTTGAGCATGAAACGGAGGGTACTGAAGTAGAAGATGGAGTCTATTACGTTATGTGCGTGAAAGAATAGGACCTCAACAAGGAAATATACGTATGAAACATGCTTGCTAGTGCGTTTTTAGTGAGCATGTTCTATTCAATTAACCCTATTGAGGAGAATGACGATGAATCGAATAGTACTTACTCTCAGTGCTATGGCCGGTCTGCTCTCCAGTCCAATTTGGGCAGACGAAATAAAACTGACGGGCAATACCATTGATAATGCATCAATAAATAGCCTTACATTAAAACGTGATGCTTTTGTCGATGAAGAAAATGATAAAGGCGTGGCTATCGCAATGAAGCAAGGAAAGTTCAAGTTTGATAGGGGCTATGATGATGGCTTTGTGGGGCCTGCCGCTATTTTTCAAACAGATAATATTGTGACTTGTTCCCAGCCATTAGTAAAAATCACGTCTCTTGCTGATTTCAGTCAGTTTCCTGACAAACTGAACCCATTTCCTACTTATGGCATTACTGCTTATGACAACCAACCGATACAACATATTAAAAGCGATATAACTCGAATAGGCTTTCGTCTATACAAAGGGAAGTCTCTCATGGATTTCTCTGGTTTAGGTAAACTGCCCGGAGAGAGTAACGCAAAGGCACTATCCTCCATAGAATCTCAATTTGGTCAGCCGTCGTTTGTACTTAAACGCAATAATGGATGGCGAGTACTCTATCTCGGTGATAGCGTCGATGTACAAGCAGTACAGTTGGCATATGAGAATGCTTTGAACCCAGAAAAAAATCCGAATTATCTCAATATTACACCCTCAACAGTGTTGTATGGCGTGATGCTCGATGCCTCATTTAATAGCGATCTAAAGCTAAATATTGATGGGGAAGTTTTGGAGTTTTTCGTGAGTCAGAGTGAAGATGTTATGGTGTTTACAAAATATGAGGGCGTAGGAAAGTTCATTCAACGATTTAATTCAGAGCTAGAGCAATGTGATTCTAAAGCAGATTAGAATATGGTCTTTGCTTGCTTTCACCATCAAGTTCTGGTGGAACCACCAAGCTCAACTCATTGATTGAGCCTGGTGGTTAACTCAATTAGTGCTTCTTACTTGCACCGTTACGAACGATGTCTTTACCATTGTCGTAAACGTGCTGGGATACCCAACGGCCTAAAAGTAGTTGGTGTTTGTCGCCGAGCACTGCAACAAAAGGGCGACCATCGCTATTGGATGTTGCTAGTGCTACACCGGTTACACCATCAAGGCCCAATGCGCCGCTTTCAATTAGGTGAAGAAACGCCTCTAACTCTTCTAATGTTTCGATAACTTGATTATCAATATTCATCGTATTCAATCTCTTGAAGATACTTCATCGTTGCGTACTCTAACTAAGTTAGGCGAATAAACCAAGACCTCACTGGTAAATTCCAGCTTATCAAAATTAAAAGACTATGACGGAATAGGTCTCCTTAGCATAAATCCGGTCTCAAGAGCTCCGATCTCTATCGTAAACATGAAAATAATCTTGTTGGACATCACAAAAATGTTTGATTGAAGCACGTCTTTTTACGCACTTATACTCGAGTGGTCATCGCTGAAATACAAAGCGTTGAAAAATAAAGTTAAGTAATGGGCATGAAGTCATATTGGTGTGAACAACGGGTTACCGTCTGTCGGTGCATCAGTTGCAATAGATTTCAAACGCCATGCTTAAGTTTAACAATAATAAATAAACCTAAATGGCGATGAGATGTTCAGAGTTGAACATGAGCAAAACGTTTAGGAATACAGACAGTGCAGAGTGATTTTATGATTGATTTATGGCCATTGATTGGCATTGCGATTATTACCGTGGGGCTGGCGTTAAAGCAGAACACATTGTTAGTTATTTTGGTTGCAGGTGTAGCAACAGGCTTGGTTGCTGATATTGCGGTGATGGATATTTTATCTACTTTGGGACAATCTTTTACTCAGAACCGCTATATGTCTTTGTTTATTCTTATTCTCCCGATGATAGGCATTCTTGAACGTTACGGTTTGCGTCAACGTGCAGAAGACCTGATCGGCTCAATGAAAAAAGCATCGGTCGGTAAAATCTTGATGACTTACTTGCTACTGCGCAAAGTGACCAATGGTATGGGGCTAAACATCGGTGGTCACCCATCAATGATTCGTCCATTGATTGCGCCAATGTCAGAAGCCGCAGCGGAAAAGTCTTCTCCAAATCTAGCTGAAGAAAAACGTCAAACTATTCGTGCTTTGTCTGCCGCGAGTGAGAACTTTGGTAACTTCTTTAGCCAATTGCTTTTCATTGGTACGGGCGGTTTGCTGCTCATTAAAGGCGTAATGAGTGATAACCAGTTGGATGTTGCGTTGGAAACGATGGCGTTGTGGGCATTGCCTACTGCGATTGTGTCGTTCGTGATATTTGGCATTTACACCAAGATTATCAGTGCGCGACTGAATACATCGCCATCGATAGAGCAAGTTACTGCGCAAGAAGAGGGGAAATAAGCCATGCTTGAGTACGTATATCAGGCTACGGGCCTATTGTTGTTGGCATTTTCTCTGCAAACGTTTTTAGATAAGAACAATCCAAAAAGGGTAGGAACAGGCCTATTTTGGTTGATCTACGGTATTACCTTTATCTTTGGTGCGATGCTCCCTCATTGGGTAACGGGTGCGATGGTACTGGCTTTGACAGCGCTTGCTGCCGGTGGCTTCATGGGTACGGGTAACTACGGTACGACCACCGATGAAGAGCGTAAAGAGACGGCCTCTGTACTTAAGAACAAGTTGTTCATCCCTGCGATCGTTGTGCCAGTTGGTACGGTACTGATTAGCCAGTTCACTTCATTAGGGGCATTGGTTGGTCTTGGAATCAGCTCTATTGCTGCCATTGTGGTTGCATTAATGATTACTCGCAGCCAACCGATGCACAGTCTGAACGAGGGTCGACGTCTGATTGACTCTATAGGTTGGGCGGCAATTTTGTCTCAGTTCCTTGCTGCATTGGGTTATCTATTTAACCAAGCTGGCGTGGGTGATACGGTGGCTGCCATCGTTAAGATGATGATCCCAGAAAACATGTTACTGGTTAAGGTGATTGCGTACTGTGTTGGTATGATGCTGTTTACCGTTGTTATGGGTAATGCATTTGCCGCTTTTGCGGTGATCACGACGGGTATCGGCATTCCATTGCTGATTTTAGAGAACGGTGGAAATGCAGCTATCATTGGTGTGTTAGGGATGCTATCAGGCTATTGCGGTACATTGATGACTCCAATGGCGGCAAACTTCAACATTGTGCCAGCAGCATTGCTTGAACTAAAAAATAAACACCATGTCATTTTGATGCAGGTTGTGCCAGGTTTGGCGATTCTTGTCTTCAATATCTTTGTTATGTATACCTTTGCGTTTTGAGAATAACTATGAAAAAAGTACTAATTACCGGTTTTGAACCATTTGGTGGTGCGTCTATCAACCCGGCACTAGAAGCGGTTAAGCAGTTAGCGAACGCAAAACTGGATGGCGGTGAGATCGTTACGTGTGAAGTGCCTGTTACGCGTTATGAAGCGTTAGATGCGATCATCACAGCAATTGAAGTTCACCAACCGGATTATGTGATCACGGTAGGCCAAGCCGCCGGCCGAGCAGGCATTACTCCAGAGCGTGTGGCTATTAATGTGGATGATTTCCGCATTCCAGACAATGGTGGCAATCAACCTATTGATGAGCCAGTTATCGTTGATGGCCCTGATGCGTATTTCACGACGTTACCGATTAAAGCGATTACTCGTACTCTACAAGAGAAAGGCATTCCTTGTCAGGTTTCTAATACTGCGGGAACGTTTGTTTGTAACCATGTGTTTATGGCATTCAACATTACCTACGCGATAAAAAAGTAGGGCATGGCTTTGTTCATATTCCACTGCTGCCCGAACAAGATACGTCGGGGAACCAACCGACGATGTCTCTAGAGGTGATTGTAGAGGGGCTGCGTTTGGTTGCCCAAGCAACACTTGATAACGAGAGCGATGTAGCGATCACCGCAGGGCAAATTTGCTAACGTTTATTGTATTTTAGATATTGCAATTTGAGTTTACACCGAGCCTTTGCTCGGTGTTTTTATATCTGTTAAGTCGCTCAAAAACTCGGTTTCATGAAAGGAGTAGCATCAATAGCGTCCATTTCAAAGGGTGAACAATCATGAAAGACAATAGAAGTAAGTTCCTTGCGCTTTCTTCTGCCGTTGTTTTTGCTTTGGCGATTGCAGCGCTTAAGTTTGAAAGTACCTTAGGCTTAATGCCAATACTCGTCGCCATCGCGGCATTTTTCGTTTGTGTGATAAACACCAGCATGCATTTGTCTGGCGTAAAGAGAGATGAGTCTTAGCGCATTTTACTTTTTTAATCTTGCACAATGCAGCGCCGATAAGTGACTCGGGTATAAAAGCGTTGAAGCAGTCGACATTCTCCGTATACTTCGCAGTAGCATTAAAGCGCGTATGTGTCGGAGAAAAGCATGTCAAATCGAGTACCTACCAATATACTGACCGGATTCCTTGGCGTTGGTAAAACCACGACTATCCTTAATTTACTAAAAAATAAGCCAGAAAATGAAAATTGGGCAGTGTTGGTCAATGAGTTTGGTGAAATTGGTATCGACGGCGCATTGATGAGCGATCAAGGTGCGATGATCAAAGAGGTGCCAGGCGGCTGTATGTGCTGTACTGCTGGTGTTCCAATGTCGGTTGGTATTACCGCATTATTGCGTAAAAAGCCTGATCGCTTGTTGATTGAACCGACAGGATTGGGGCATCCAAAAGAAGTGATTGCTACTTTGACGTCTGAGCAATATCAACCTTATGTTGATTTAATGGCGACGATTGCACTTGTGGATCCGCGTAATCTAAGTGATGAAAAGTACCTATCTAATAAAAACTTTGTTGATCAACTGGATAGTGCCGATGTTGTCATCGGGAGCAAAGTTGATTTGTGTTCAAGTCAAGATATTGATGTATTTAATGACTGGGTAACAGACCAGACACCAGCGAAAGTCTTTAGTAAATTGATTCACGATGGTGACTTACCGATTGAAGTGCTAGATATTCAACGTGTACATGGCAGCGCGTCATCCCACATCGAATCGCATCATCATGATCATGCGCACCAAGAACCTCAGTTCCAATTGCCACCAGGTGAAGCGTTTATCCGTAAAGAGAACAAAGGACAAGGTTACTTTAGTTGTGGTTGGTTATTTGGTGCAGAATACACGTTCAACTTTGATTTGTTGTTTTCCATGCTCTCAGACCTGACTGCCGAGCGTGTAAAGGCGGTCATCAATACGGATCAAGGTTGTTACGCCTTTAATGTGGCGAACGGTATTGTGTCTGTGAACCAAATGAGTTTAGAGGGTTTTGAATCTCGTCTTGAAGTGATCGACTCCCAATTAATGCCGTGGGATCAGTTAGAAAGCATCCTTTTGCATCTATGCGGATTAGATCAATAGTGATTTCAGGACTTACGCAAGAAAAGTGAGATAAATCACTCAAATTCGGGTATAGTCCACGGCTAAAATTTTTAAAGCTATTTATGTGGTTTGTTTAAGGAATACGCTCAATGTCATTTTCATCTCAAGGTTTTGCGCCAGAAGTGGTTAAAGCACTGGCAGAATGTGGTTATGAAAAGTTAACACCAATTCAACAGAAAGCGATTCCAATGGCTCGCAAAGGCCATGATATCTTCGCTACAGCGCAAACGGGTACCGGTAAAACGGCGGCGTTTTCATTGCCAATGATTCAACGTTTATTGGACAGTGGCCGCAGTGCTTCTCGTAAAACAGCACGCGCGCTGATCATGGCTCCAACTCGCGAGTTAGCAGAACAAATTGCTGACAATATTAAGACTTACACAAAATATACGGATCTCTCTGTTGTGGCCATTTTTGGTGGTCGTAAAATGTCTTCTCAGGTTACGGCACTAGAAAGCGGCGTAGACATCCTAGTGGCAACGCCGGGTCGTCTAGAAGAGCACATCGAGCAGGGCAACGTATCAGTCGCTAACCTTGAATTTCTTGTGTTTGATGAAGCCGACCGTATTTTGGATATGGGCTTCATCCACGCTGTGCGCAAAATCATGCTAGATGTCGATACTGACCCTCAAATCATGATGTTTTCAGCAACAACATCAAGCCAACTGAATTTGTTAGCTAACGATATTCTGCGTAAGCCAAAGCGTATTGAAGTAGAACGTGCGAACACCACAGCACAGACCGTTGCTCATGTGTTGTACCCAGTTGATCAAGAACGTAAGACAGAGCTTCTTTCTGAACTGATTGGTCGCAAAAACTGGAAACAGGTGCTGGTCTTTGTGAACTACAAAGAAACGGCAAATGATGTCGTTAAAGAACTTAAGCTTGATGGCATTAAAGCCGTAGTTTGTCATGGTGACCGTGCTCAGAGTGCTCGTCGTCGTGCGCTAGAAGAGTTTAAAACAGGCAAAGCGCGTGTAATGGTAGCAACGGATGTCGCTGCTCGTGGTTTGGATATTGAAGACCTACCGCACGTTGTAAACTACGACATGCCATTCTTAGCAGAAGACTACGTTCACCGTATTGGCCGTACAGGTCGCGCGGGTAAGCAAGGTCATGCGGTGTCTTTCGTTAACCGTGAAGAAGAGTTGACGGTAGTACAAGTTGAAAACTTGATTCAACAACATATTCGCCGTATTGAACTTGCGGGTTATGAACCAAAACAACGCGAGTCGTACATTGAGAAGTTAAACTCAAAACCTGCGTTTAAAAATCGCCAAGGTCGTCGTAATAACCCGAATCAATCGGCAACAGACCAAGGTTCAGCTGAACGCCGTTTAGCAATGGTGAAGCGCCTGAAAGAGCGTCGCTCGACCAAGTAATCTGAGCGTCGGTTTTTAAACCGTTACTTTTCAGTACTTGTTCTTAAATGACGGTTTTTAAATAACGGTGTTTAAATCATCGCTTTCAAATAAAACGCCCCTTATCGAAAGGGGCATTTTTTTATATCGCTAGTTTATACCTATCATATTGGCCTCTCCGCGATAAATAACGCGATCGTTGCCTCGATGAATACCAAACGTGACCACCGCCGGTGGGTTTTCTTCATCGGAATCCGTTTTATCCCAGTTGTATTGAAGCCAAGGCAAATTGTTCCCAGTCTTGCTCAAATCGAGTTGGAATCGCACTTGTTCTCGGGCAGAATCCTTTTGGCTTGCAACAATGGCGGTTGAGCGGCCAGCTAACATTTTCCCACTTCCTGATAACTCAGTATTATCAGGCGCTGAATTGGACCAAACTGACTCTTTGTCATGATGTTCGCCATCGGTGGTGGTTGAACTGTCACTAAAATGGGTGACAAATCGACCGCCCTCCCAAACTTCAACATCCAGTGGAACTCGAATCGTCATACCTTGATTGCCACCTACGTCTTTGAAGTTCAGTCGGCCAAAGCGCACGTCAGGTTGCGTTGAAAAAATATGCGTAGCATCGAGAAAGTGTACCTCATCAACAACATTACCCAGCTCATAAGTTAAGCCGATTTTACTGGTAGCGGCACTGTTGGCTTTGTTAAACGGACCATCTGGATATTGCCCATCGGTTTCGTCTTTTTCCCAGCATGGGCTGTTTAAGCACGTCGCTCCAGACGGAGCTTTAATAATGGTGAATCTGCCAACGCTGGCATTGCCGATTTTGCTCCATTCACCTTGTGAGGAACGTGGTGGAACAAATCGATCGCTGTAGCTACTCAGTTCACCCAGATTAAAGTGCTGTCTATAGTTAGAGGCAAAATGAACATAGTTAAGAACGTTCTCCTTATCCGCATTTAATGCTATGACGTCGTAAGAGATGCTATCCATCGGTTGATTCATATAGACAAAACTCTGCCCCGATGGGTATCTCCACTCGACATCTCGCGCTTTGAAATATTTCGGATAGAAACGACCGATGTTGCGAAACCCCTCGTTTACAGTTTGGTCAAGATAATCGCCACTCAGGTTGGCTTTCACGCGTAAACTGCCCACTTCCTGCCAAGACAACTGTGAAAATATGTACCCATCGCCAGAGTGTTCTTTATGCGCTTTGGTTAATCCCAAAGGGCTCTCTAATAGTTTAGTTTGACCAGAAGAGGTAGCTTCTGGTGTTGCTTGTTTACTGGAAAGCACCACGTTTGCAGCAGGGGCATCATCAAGCATGAAGTTACGCGTGACGGCAGCATCACAGTAATTTCGCGTATTTACGGGGTTTGAAAGTGAACCGCCAGCTTGCCAAACAATGGGTTTTACGGTGACAGAAAAGTCTTCGCCAGAGGCAATAAATCCATTACCCGATGAGGATGTGCCGGATTGTAGTGCTTGGTCGGCATCGCAAATCGCCAGTGTCCATGGGCGAGATTTCACATCAAAGCTACCACGTACCGTGACAGCGCCATTCGTAGGGCAATTCTCATACCCCTTACAATCAAATGAGTCGTTTAATCTGACGTTAAATAGTCCAGACTCATTGGTGATAAGTCCATGACTAGAAAGACCATCGGTAAAATCTGCAGAGTATACGAAATTCCCTTTGCTGCCTTGCGCTGGTTTTATGATGCTGTGGCTCACTTTAGGTAAACCATCATAATTGGTTGCAACAATTTGCTCTCCGGTTGCAGAACAAGCCAGAAGACGTGTGTTAACGATCTGAGATTTACCGGCCACAACGCTGATTTCATCAACTGATGTACCTGGATCTTTTGAATACGCTTCAAACATGAATGGTTCAAACATGAACTTAACGGCTTGCGCTTTTTCGGCATCGTCTGCAACCGTGAATGTCAGCCGATAGTTTGCCCCAAGTTCGAGTTGGTCAATGTCCTTTGGTATGACTTCCAACTCCAATTGCCCCTGATCGGTAGAGAGGTAGTCGCTACCATTTTTTGTGCCCTTTATTACTTTTAGGGTGAAGAGGCTAGGGTGGGACAGGGTTGCTGTGACTTTTGTACTTGCTGGTTCACCATTGTTGGTTGTCGTAGCTAAAAACTGCGGAAGAGATTCGCCACACATTAAGGCAATATCGTCATGTGGGGTTACGACAAGCTCAAAATCGTCTTCTGATGGTGGTTTTATTTCACAAATAGGAACGACTTTGTCTGGACAACGTCGTTGTGATGCGTAAGAACAGTTCGGTTCATCAATGCCGCAGTAACGAGTGATGTTACTATCAATATTATAGGCTTTTATATTGCCACATACTGCGCCACTACCATTCACTGTACTTGCCGTTTGAAATACATCAACAGCCATTTTATTTGCATAAACATAACTGGAGTCTAACTTCACATTGGCACCTTCTGAGTCTATGAATCCAAAGACCTCGGTAGACTGCAGATCGACGTTTTGTTTAGCAATAATGTTACCAGCAATCAAGTTGGATGTAGATTTTGTAGTTAAAGCACCACCGTCGGACTGAACATTTCCACAAACAGCAGTATTATTCAATACAATATGTTGATTGGCAAAGACGGCGCCGTTAATCACATTATTGTTTCCATTTACGGTCACAATACCACCATGAGAAGTGACGGTACCATTCACTTGGGTATTCTCAAGCGTGACATGCTGCCCACCAGTTATTGATCCAAGGATAACGTTATTTGAACCCGTTATTTCGATATTCATTCCGATGGATGTGACAGAATTGCCTACGATGATATCGTTTAGTGTGATGTGACCTTGAGCCCTTAGTGAGCCACTTACGCTATTTTCTTGTCCACTGATGATTAAATTGCCGCCCGAGGAAGATATTGTCCCCTCAATCTTAAGATTGTGAAAAGAAACACTATGACTTGAGTTGATGTCACCGTAGATAGTTGAGTGTTTACCACTTTGCGTTGCTTCTAAAATGATACCATTATACGTAGAGGTAAGATTTATTGGAGATTGTTGGCTACCAACTGCATTGTTACCTTGAAGGAGTATCTTATTGGGAACAAGAATTTCTGCTTGTTTTTCATTTGAATTGATGATGCTGTCGCCATAAGCAAGGTTAAAACCAGAGTAACAATAATATTGTGTTACATCACCACTTGGATCAATATTAATTGGACTTCCACAAAACTTAACCTGTTCTCCATTATTTATCTGCGCTAAATCGTATACCGCCGCATGTGAGGCAAAGGTAAAAAGAGTCAAAAACGCAAAAAAGGAGGATGTGCGCATCATCAAGTATCCTAAATCTTATTAATCTTAATGGCGCAAGCATTTAAGCAATGGCTCAAAGAAAGTAACCTCAGCGGTTTATTATTGGCTTGGCTCCGCATATTTTGGTTTATGTCTATTAATGTGTTTTGGTATTAGTACTTATTGAAAAGTATTAGAGCTCAAATGTGACATTAGTTCAATAGTTTATGTTGAAGCTTGTCGCACTTATTGTAGTTATATTTGTTGCCGATAATTCAATCATTTGTGAGCATTGAATTATCGACGAACGTTGGATTATCGGTGGATATTGAATCGTTAAGGTGCTTTATGCGGCATGATCGACCAGTGGGGACATTTGGTACAACTCTTCGAGAATGGCTTTTGTCTGTTTAGAATAAATGAGCCTATCACGGTCACCCACCAATTGAATGGCTTTGACTTTTCCGGATACGAGCCCATGACGGATTGTGCGCAGCACCATTTGAATATCGAGAAATGATGCGGAATCCAGATTGTTTTTCACAAGCAGAGAAGACAAATCAATAGAGATGATAACTTGGTCGCAATGGTCTAAATAGTTACCAATCTGCTGTTTTAAATGGCTGCGATAGCGAAACGTGAATTCACGATCAGTGACCCAGTCACAGCCTTGATCTTCAGCGTATTCCCAAATTTCTGGTTTTGTCTCTTCTTGACTTGCTCCGGCAAAAAACAAACGCACGTTTCTATAGCGAGAAAGAGCAAAGTGAAACGCTGAACCTATGCGTGGTTCTAGTGTTGGCTTTAGATTCATTTTATGGCCAAGGTGAATAATACCCACTTCATCGGTACCACATACGACCACCGGCAGAATCGACAAAACGGCTTCTGTACAGTTAGACAAAATCACGGGAATGGAGTGTCGAGATAACGCCAAACTCAATGACTCTTGGAATTCACCATTCTCTATTTGACTATGAGTAAAGTGGCCCAGATTCACGGCAGAGTTGTGATCATGTTGTTGGTTTAGCCAGTCACTTGCGTTTTCTAGGCTCTGGTTAGCTAGTTCAAACGTCCCTGATGTCATCGGAGCTAAATGTTCACATACCGTCATAAATGAAAATGGGTAATGATGAACGTGTTTCTTATCTCGATGAAGTCTGTAACGTTTGAAAAAGCTTAACATTGTGAATTACCTTTCTGGTGGCAACGCCCTTGCTGCCTGCAACACATGCAAAATGATACGCTGCTTGTCTTTCTCCACGCGGTGAGCCGGAGCCATGACCGATACCGCACCAATCAATTTACTTCCTTTCATGACAGGCGCACTGATACCGGACACACCAGGATCAATTTCTGATGTACTGACAGCGTATCCGTTTTTACGGATGGTACTGAGCTCTTGTTCCCACTCATTGAGACGATGATCTTCGCCAAAATGACGTAAGATTTTCTCACAACGATTTTGAGGCATAAAAGCCAGCATCACTTTAGATGAGGCACCACGAAGCAGTGGTTGACTTTGACCCTGGACGTAGCTGCATCGAAGCGCCTGCATACTTTCTTTTTGTCTGACACAAAGCGCACGATAACCTGCTGGTACCATATATGCGGCCATTTCACCGGTTTGCTGAACTAAGCGAGCTAATATGGTTTCCACCATATCCAAACCATGTTGTGAGGTTTCATAGCTGTGCATAAGCAGCAGAGCGGCTGGGCCTACGACGAATGTCTTGTCATGAACACTTTCTTCTATCAAGTTCCATTCTTTTAGCAGCTTCAAATGTCGATAGAGGCTACTCAATGGTACGTGTAATTGTTCACTGAGAGTTTTCGCAGATACTGGGAATGGGCTAACCGCAACTTGCATTAGTAATTGCAGCGCTTTTTCGTTTACCTGATTCGCGTTGGCTTTGTTTGTCGTCATGAGTCTGTTGTAACGTGTTAGTGGCAGTGCAACAACTATAATTCTTAGTTGCTGAGAAAAGGAAAATAATTAGAATGAGATATTCTCACTTAATGAGAAAGCGGCATATTAATATAAATCCTAATTAAGATCTAAGTACTCGTTTGCTCCAAAAAACGTACTAAAGCGGCTTATTGATTTGAGCCTTGTAGCAGTGACTACTGTCGCAATAGATGAATTCCAAGTAGTTTTGAATACTCTCTAAGCCGTCTTCTTGATAGTGGGAAACATACAGTAATTGGCTTAAATTCTCTTTTGCGATTAATTCTAGCGTGTTCTTAACCAAAATGCGGCCAAGATAATCAAGGCCTTGATAAGGCTCATCGAGAATCAACATTGTTGGCTGTTTTACAATGGCACGTGCAATCAGCAACAGGCGTTGCTGACCATATTCAAGTTGTTTGAAAGGCGTTTTCTCGTATTGTTCCATGTGTAAGATAGCCAACCACTCTTTTGCTACTGTGATTTCCTTTTTTGTAGGTTGTGAGTAGAGGCCGATGGAGTCATAGAACCCTGAGATTATCACCTCCAAAGCGCTACAATTGACACGATATTGTAGATGTAATGCCGAGGACACCATACCGATGTGTTGTTTGATTTCCCATATCGACTCGCCTGTCCCGCGTTTTTTGCCAAATATGTGAATGTCATTGCTATAACACTGGGGATGATCACCAAATATTAAGCCGAGTAGGGTGCTCTTACCACAGCCATTTGGGCCTTTTACTTGCCAATGTTGCCCTTTGTCTATGCGCCAGTTTAAATCGGTGAAAATGGTTTTATCGGTGTATTCGACACGACCACTTTTTATTTCGAAAATCGGATTGTCGAAGTGGGTCGAATGCTGATGTTGGCGAATCAATGTCATCACTTCTTCCGTTTGCTTATTCGATTGAGATTGGATCTGGGCAATAATAGGGTGAGCATCCCAACGTTTTCTATCCATAACGCTTTCTAACTTACCGGTGTTGAATAATGCAATGTTATCAATCCAATCTGGCATGTCAGTTTCGCGTGAAAAAGTCACGAGTATTTGCACTGATTTGGATAATTTGTGCAGATAGGCCGCGAGTGATGCTCGATGATGAATATCGAGCCCGGTAAAAGGGTTGTCTAACAGTATCAAATTTGGCTTTAAAGCAAGGGCGCGAGCCAGCATGACTCGGCGCGTTTCCCCGGTAGATAACACGCGAAATCCACTGTCCGCGAGATGAGCAAGATCGAGATCATGCATCAATTCGTGAGTTAGGGTGTCATCTTGGCATGCTTCCATGATCAGCTTATAAACACTGCTTCCTTGATCGATACGATCTAAAAAATCCGTCTCATCATTTTCGATTTCTCTTTCTAAAAGACGCTGCTGCTCAGAAAGCGATACTTGTTCTACGTGACCGCCATTCAGTTTGATTTCACCTGAATTGGGCTTTAGTTCACCACATAGAAGATCGCCGAGTATAGACCCGATCTCTCCATCAGCGCTGAATATGGCCCAAGATTGGCCAGGCTCGATATTCCAGTTGTCTATAGAAAGGGTCGCGGTATTTTGTGTTGCTGCAAGCTGCTGAAATTGAATAAGCATTCAGAGTATCTTCCTTGATTTTATTCTAATTTGAGTGGAATTGGATAAAGTTTAACCGTGTTAGGGCGAAAGGCTCAAGAGAAAGGTCAAAAGTCCGTTATCGAATCGTATATTTGGCGCACATCAAGTTGGCACCATTTTAAATTCATTTGATCAGCCAAAGGCGACCGTTTGCGCAAACGATAAAATTATTTGTTTTCGAGGTGAGAAAAGAGTATTGTCACGCCCCAATTGAAGTAACGGTTAGCGCGCATCGTTTTACGCTACGTTACTTACGCTATTCACGAAGGATATGTGATCCTCAAATCTGTCAATTTAGGACAATTTAGAGCGGCAATTAAGGAATCCCGTTGCTCATAAACTTAAGCATGTAAATAGGTAAAACAATGTCCGAGAACATTTCAACTCCTCAACAACAGACCGAAAATGGTTCAACTCAAACCGTAGATAAAGGTTGGATTGACCGTTATTTTTTGATTTCTGAACGTGGTAGTACGATTCGCAGAGAATTATTAGCGGGTGCAACCACGTTCTTAGCGATGGTTTATTCGGTCATTGTTGTCCCAAACATGCTGGGTGCGGCGGGTTTTGACCAAAGCGCTGTCTTTATTGCAACCTGTTTGGTAGCCGCATTTGGTTCGCTTCTTATGGGCATGTGGGCAAAGCTACCAATGGCGATTGGCTGTGCTATTTCGTTGACCGCATTTACCGCGTTTAGTTTGGTGCTAGGCCAAGGTGTTTCGATTCCTGTCGCATTGGGTGCGGTGTTCTTGATGGGTGTTGTCTTTACGGCAATTACCGTCACAGGCTTACGTCAGTGGATCCTAACGAACTTACCATCAGGCATTGCACATGGTACCGGTATTGGTATCGGTTTGTTCTTACTGCTGATTGCCGCAAATGGCGTAGGGCTTGTTGTACAAAACCCTCACGCAGGTCTTCCAGTTGCACTTGGTGACTTTACTTCTTTCCCTGTGATGATGTCTGTCTTAGGTTTGGCGGCAATCATTGGACTTGAAAAGAAACAAGTGACTGGTGGCATCTTGCTTGTAATTATCGCGATTTCTATTCTTGGCTTGATCTTTGATCCAGCCGTGACTTACCACGGCTTGTTTGCAGTGCCGAGCTTCGGTGGTGAAAACTCGCTAATTGCATCTATGGACATTATGGGGGCGATGAGCCCACTGGTACTGCCGAGTGTTTTAGCATTGGTAATGACGGCGATTTTGATGCAACAGGCACAATACGTGCAGTTGCAGGGCAAGCTAACTTACTGGATGACAAAGGTAATATCATCAATGGCGGGAAAGCGCTAACAGCCGATTCTGTGAGCAGTATTTTCTCTGGTTTTGTCGGTGGCTCTCCTGCTGCGGTTTACATTGAATCAGCAACAGGTACGGCGGCCGGTGGTAAAACAGGCTTAACTGCGGTTGTCGTTGGTTTGGCATTCTTATTGTTGTTGTTCCTTTCACCAATCAGCTACTTGGTGCCAAGTTATGCTACAGCGCCTGCATTGATGTACGTTGGTCTACTTATGCTAAGCAACGTAAGTAAATTGGATTTTAGCGACTTGGTCGGTGCGCTAGCTGGATTAGTCTGTGCGGTGTTTATCGTTCTTACTTCGAATATCGTAACGGGTATTATGCTAGGCTTTGTTTGTCTTGTCGGTGGTCGTGTGATTGCTGGTGAATGGAAACAGCTGAACATGGGTACTGTGATTATTACCATCGCGCTTGTTGCGTTTTACGCAGGCGGTTGGGCAATCTAACGATTTTACCCAAGACATTGTTCACTCAAGACAATGTTCTAAATGTTTATACAAAAAGAGTCAGTGATGTTGTCACTGACTCTTTTTTTTGGCTAACGTGGGGGTGGTAGGATGGTACTTTGATTCCGACCATTTTGCTTAGATTCGTACAGCGCCTTGTCCGCAAGTTTAAACGCTTTCGTAAAGTTACTGCGTTGTAGATGTACACCACCGATAGAGATGGTCACATCAAGGCCTGCAATTGGGTTGTTAGCAATGTGTCGACGGATTGTTTCTGCTTTTTCTTTGAGCTTAGGCTCATCCATGTTTCGCATGACTAACAAAAACTCCTCTCCACCCCAACGAATAGCAACATCGCTTGCTCGAATTTGGCTCGAAATGCGTTTTGTCACTTCGGTAATGACATCGTCACCTTTTTTATGCCCATGCGTGTCATTAACGGATTTAAAAAAGTCGATATCAATGAGAAGAAGAGAAAACGTGTTTAGTCGTTTTAATCTCTTTTCATAGAAGTCTCTACGATAGAAGCCTGTCATTCGGTCTTGGTGTAATAGCTTCCGGTAACGTTTGAAAGCGGAACGTAAGAATTGGATAAACAAGGCCATTAATATTGACGGGATCAGAATACGCTCAAAGATCTCCCACGCGCCAAAGCCAATATAAACCGGCTCCGCATCAGTACAGGCAATCTGCACGGGAACACGGACTGAGAACCAATGAGTTTCTGTATCTATTGCTGTCAAAAAGTCATCGTTGAACTGCGTTACTTTGTGATCCACAAAGCTGTTTTTTATATCGATGGCCAGCAGCGCCTCCAACTCTCGATGATTGTATACAGGGTAATAGAGTGTTCGAAGTAACGCATTTGAGCCATCTTCAACATAGGGCTCGGAAAGCTTTATATTACAGCCATAGAACTGATCGAACGTATTTTCAAGCCGTTCAAGTTCTAGGATACGCATAATTTCGCTAGCCTCATAAATGCTATAACGTTTTGAGTATGATTCTCTAAGAGGATCAAAGTGGCCGTAAGTTGACGGATTTTCAAAGATGGCTACGGTCCAAATATGATCAGGTGCGATGGTTTCAAGTTGCTTTCGAAGCTTATTCACACCCTCAGACAGAATTTTTACGTTTGTATCTTCCCCAACCATGATACTGACATCGTTTCGGACGTGGGTACCTTTAGTCAAAAAAGTAGTCCCTGTATTGTTGTAATACTGAGCAAATCGACGGCTAATTGAATATATTTGATTAAAATCCGTAACAATATATTTAGAAAGCTTAGTTAACAGCGCCGCGTTGTATAACGTATATGATGATCCAACGACAACGACCATTAGCGAAGCCAGTTTCATTACTGGCAATAATTGACGTGCAAATTTCTGAGATAAATTTTTGGCCATGGTGTTCTATCGGTATAGGGGGAGGGCGTAGTGTAGTGATCGAGGATATTTACTCAATTAACACTGCTTGTCGTGACGGAAAAATTTAATTGTCTATAATTTCGAACGTATAACACCCTTATAACTAAAAATGAGAATAGGCACATGGCGTGCTTTGAGGGAATGTCGATAGGTCATTCATACAGCTAACGAAGAGCACGATAGAACTGACGCTCAGCGCTTTTGAAACACATTGGATGGCGTATTAACAAACACTAGCGTTTATCAAACACACCTCGCTTAACGTAGCAAAGAATGATGATGCTAAACAGAACAGGCGCAATCGCAATTCCAATCCATAGATACATACTATTCATGAAGCCTCCTTAGCAAGTACGATTAGTAATCAGTATGTCGGATTGACCAAAGATTGCAAGGAGGTCTGTTTTTGAACGGATAAAAACGGTCTTGCTAGTGTTGCTGTGGGGTATAGGATATAAGAATGTTAAGATTAAAACGTTGTTCAACCAACTAACGAGAAACCATGATGAAAATTGTGAAAGTCGATGACAGTAATACGCATGTGTATGCCAATCTCTATCAAGGATATGCGGCAGAGTTTTCTAGAATTATTGACGATATGCCTGATAAGAACGGCGTGTTTGAAATCTACCCTAAGCTAGAGGGTAACGTGACAGGCTACTTACTATATATCGATGATGTACCTGCAGCCCTTACAGCGATAGAAGATAAATCCCTCAAAGAATACGAAATTTGTGATTTTTACGTCGTGCCATATTTTCGTAAAAATAAAGTTGGTAAGCGATTCATCACAAATCTGTTCGAAAAGCTAGGCGGGTCATGGGAAATTAAACAGGTCGCAGGCGCTGACCATGCCATTAACTTTTGGAGAGAGGTGGTAGGCGATTATACATCAAACCACTTTGTTGAAGATAAGTACGAAGACAAAAAGTGGGGACTCGTGACAAGGCAACGATTTGGTCATGATGATAAGGGAAATGATTAACAATTGAATCTGAAAGGCTTGAGTGAAGTGATCAATCGTTGAAATTCACTCCTGTTTTTCCCCTAGGAATGTTGTTAACCATAGCTAATGATTTTTACGTTCGATATTTGAACTGACTAAGCTAGATACTACGACTGCCATATAAAAAACACCGGCAACCGATTCTAAATATACTAGTGTTTTCGCAATTGGAGTTACAGGACTTATATCTCCATAACCCAAAGTAGTTAAGGTTACAAAGCTAAAGTAGGCACTATTAGAGAAATTATCTTCCCATTTCGCCGCTACTAAGCCATGGAATGCATTAGGATCTATTTCTAACACTATTAGGTATGCTACGGTCCACATTAATCCAAGTAATATAAACAACGCTACCGAACCAATAAGTTTATTATTGTCGATTTTACCTGAGAATAGTATCTGCCTTACTAATGATTGGAAAGTACCGTAAAAGAAAATAAAGGTAAGAATGAGCGTTAATATGCTCATTTTTTCTATATGAAGAGCATGTTGAACCACAATAGTAATAAGCCATATTAAGGTTAGTCCCCTTAAAAAGTGAGTCCATTTACGGTCAAAATGCAAACTAAAAAAGCAAAGAATAAATATAAAAATGATAACTCCTTGCATAACGTAAACTACTGCGTTATCTCGTAATAACTGAACCAAGGAGGCTGAAATTAGCAACATGACTAATGCCAACGTCAAATAGACAAAATTATTTTTCGTACTGATTTTTTTTAACATCATAATCCGATCTCTTTTACTTTTTCATTATATACTTGTATAGTTTAAAAATATGTTCGAAATCATATTTCTCAATAATCACTTATTACAATGGTTTAGCTATACTTAAGCACATTTTCGTTAATCCTGAACGTAAGGTATAAACGTGGACATAAAAGTAAAAGATTCATTGATTGGTGGTGCGATTAACGGCGTGATAAATGCTTATATCGCTAGCTTTCATTTTCAAGGAATGGAAACTGTTCCTATGTCACTTAACATGATCACTAACTCTGAAGTCACCGTGTGGGGACAAGCCATCTCGCTGACATTTGGCTTAGGTATTATTCTATCGTTGATCACGTCAAAATTATTCATTAGTAAACTAAAGCGCTCTCACCCAAAGAATATCAATCAACTACAAACTGGATTTTGGACTCATCTTCTACCAATTGCGTTAAAACAATCTGCTGCATTGTTTGGTTGGTTTGTTGCTCTTGCTGTTATCTGGACTAAATTCGTTGGAGAGGTCTTAGTTTCATCATCTACTGCAGTTGTGCTTGTAGGCATGTTTGCTTTTATCATTACAATTGCAGTAGAAGTAAGAACTAAGAAAAGTATCATCTATAAAAAGATCAATTTACTGGATTAATTTCAGTAAGAGCGGATAGGAAAATAAAATGTCAGAAAACAAAAGCGAAACGAGTTCTGGACAAAACGATAAAAAAATAAACCAAGCTCGCTCATTTACTTACTACACATTTGCTTTAGTCGCAGCTCTGTGGTTATACACATTGTGGGCAGACAGAATGACGCCAATGACTGATGAAGCACGTGTGAATGGGCAATTAATCCGTATTAGCCCCGAAGTCTCTGGTCCGCTTTCAGAAGTTCATGTCGTTAACAATAGCTTAGTTAAGGCAGGAGACCCACTTGTCACGATAGACCCACACCCATTTGATTTAGCAGTCAAAGCGGCAAAGTTTGATCTTCAACAAGCCGCACAATCTTATGAAGCTGACTCAGCTGCTATTAATGTAGCAAAAGCCAACGAAGTTGCAGCTCGTGTTAAAGTCAACAATGCCAAGAAGAATGTTGAACGTAATCGCGTGTTGGCGAAAAGAGGAACGATAAGTCAGGCTACTATGGATAATTTCATAGCAGAACTGGAGACGGCACAAGCAGGCTTAGCTCAAGCATCTTCTGCATTAGATAAAGCCAAACAGGAGTTCGGGCCTCGAGATATCGCTAACCCTGAAATTCAATCCGCGCTGAACAAACAAGAGAAGGCGTTGCTTAACCTCAACTACACGAAAATTATTGCGCCTGCAGATGGTGTGATCACGAATATGAATGTAGCGGTTGGTGATTACGCAACTACAGGACAACCTTTACTCACTTTCATTAGCAACAAAACCTTATGGCTTACCGCCATGGTAAGGGAAAACTCCCTTAGCTATTTGAAATCTGGTGATAAAGTTAAAATTGTATTCGATGCAATTCCTGGTGAAGTGTTTGAAGGAAAAATATCTTCTATCGGTTGGGGAAGCAGTGGAAATGGTAGTCTTTCAGAGGATGCTAGCAACGGATTAATGAACTCACCAACAAGCAGCTCAAAAGCACAACGCTTTCCCGTTAATATTGAGTTTGAGCAATTACCAGCGAATCTTGACTTAAGATATGGTGGACGTGCTGTCGTTGGTTTTTATCCAGATGAAAGTTACCTTGGTGAAAGACTTCTAGATATTTGGGTTTGGGCATGGAGTTACATTAGTTATGTATCGTAGTGCCGCTAACCCTATTATCAGAGTTGCGGTATTCCCAGTACTATTACTATTTTGGCAATACGTATTTGGAACAGATTTGCCTTTACTAGCTCCGGCTATGTGTGCAGTCTTCCTTACCACTACTCATGAGCCTCCTCCTCTAATAATGGTATTTTTGATGGGGGGGATACTTTTCGTTACCGCTTGGTTTCAGGCGGTGATGAGTGAACTTCTCGTTGATTACCTGCATGTATATTATCTGTTTTTGTTTGGTATCTTTTATTGGTGCATGGAGCGCACGAAGAAGAATTCTCAAGATGTGCTAGCAATCTTACTTATCGTCTCTACAGCGATGATTGCCGTTTTTACGCAACAAAAAGGTATTAGCGTTGAACAAATTCCCATGGCGCTGCTTACCAATATTTTTATTGCTGGTTTCACTGCGTACTTGGCATATTTCTTGTTCCCTGGTGGTGACCCACTTGCAGCGGCGAGTGCGACACCTATAGCATCGACGACACAATACTTGTTAGATTGGCAAACTATGCTTAAAACTATCATTGTGATGATAATGATGGTGTGTACGATTCAACTAAATTTGGAGCAAAGTACCATCATCACCATCATTGTCGCGCTAATCGTTAAAGATCCCGACCCGAGTATAGGAAAAGATTACGGTTTAAGAAGATTACTGACCACCTATGCAAGTGTTCTATTTGCAATTCCTCCTCTAATCATGAGTGTATTACAAGCTAATCTTGTAGGAACTCTAGGAGTGGCAATTGTGAGTTCTTTGTTTATGGGAATCCATGCTGTCAAGAAGAAAGCGAGCTATAATTCGATTCAGTTATTGTATTCTAGCTATGTCGTTTTAGTTTTCTATGGCATTACTTCAACCAGTATAAACGCTATCTCTGATGATTTAGTTCGTTTTACCTCGGTCTTTGCGGCAGTCTTAATAGGGATCATGAGTTTGATTATCTTATACCCGAAACCTAGAAATTAATATTAGGAAAACCAAGCTTAGGCATAAGTCTGCTTGGTTTTTATTATGGGGTAACTCGATCAAAGTAATTACACTTTGTGTACGAATTTAAGAGGCCTGAATCGTCAGCCTCTTTTTTCGTGATCTAACGCACAAACAAGGATTGTGGTTGTGAACGTTGTACTTCTATTACGATCTATCCGTTACTTCTTCATAAGATAACTGGCAACCGCTTGATACGCTGGCAATGACGTTGGATCTATCTTTGAGTTCGAGGCCGAAGGAAAAGATGAGAAGCGAACAATAACCATTTCAGCGGTCGGATCAACATATATAGTCTGCCCATGAACACCGCGAGCCGCAAAAGCACCATGATCGTTGTGCATAACCCACCACATGCTGCGATAACTGCCACCTTCAAGTGTTTTGTATCCAGCCTTTTCAAATGCTTTTTTATCTCCACCTGCCTGTATGTTTGTTACCACCTTTTTTGGGAACAACTGTTGGCCATTGATTTCCCCACCATTCAACATCAATAGACCAATTCGCCCTAGGTCACGTAGACCAGCGCTAAGGCCGCCACCCGCGAAAGGAACACCCTTGGCATCCACCGTCATATACCCATCTTGCTCTGCACCCATTTTCAACCAGATCCGCTCCGACAGTAAGGTCGCCATATCCTTTCCGGTGACTTTGGATATGATCCAACCTAATGTATCCGAATTAACGGTTTTGTAGCCGAAAGCCTCACCATGACTAATAGAGTCCTTTTTAACCGTTTGTAGATACTCGAAATAACCGTTAGGGCCATCATAATCTTTTGCTTTTGGCAACGGACTCGCGGCCTTTGAATAAACCCAGATATCTGCGTTTGGATCAGCATAGTTTTCACTGTACTTTAGTGAAGTAGTCATATCCATGACTTGCCTCACCGTGGCGCTAGCAAACGCGCTGCCTTTGAGTTCTGGGACAATGGTCTCGACTTTCGCATTAGGATCCAGTTTTCCTTCGACAACAAGAATTTCAGCAAGCAGGCCGGTGAGGGATTTGGTCATCGACATCGCGGCGTGCTTTCCCATATCGTTAAGACAGCCAGAATAGGTCTCGTATACAATCTTACCCTTGTGAAGAATGAGCATACCATCGGTGTAATTCGCCGATAACGAATCTTTCCAACTCATTGTTTTTTCGCTACCTAACGGTTTGAACTTCACCTCATCGATAGCGCTATCCAGTGCATAGGTCATTGGAACCGGCGCGCCTATTCCTCTACTGACTTCTTTCGTCGGCATCAATTCACGAATATGGCAAACGGTCCAGCGCATCTTTGGAAAACTGAAAAAGTCCGACTCTGGCTGCATGATGAGCTTATCATCAGGGACTGGAAATCCCTGCATCCAACCAAGCTTGATAGGGTTGGATTCGCTAGCGCTCAGAACAGACGCTCCCTCCCCACTCGCTGAGATGAATGGCGAAAAAGTGGCGGCGAATGCTGCGAGGGTGGCTGCAGCTTTAGTAGTTGAAGACGACATTAATGAATCCTCCTTTCCAATTTGGGGCATATCCTCCTGCGGCACTTTTGATGCCCTCACCAGGAATAGAGATGCTTAATGCTCTTTATCTAACGGTATAATAGATAATCATAAAGAATCGACCTGCATGCAGTGACCTTTATCTTATACATTATAAGCAATAGCATAGGAATCGTTTATAAAAGAGAATAATAGCTAACAAGTTAGCCTGCATAAGCGCATTAAGTCGTATCTCAATCACACCCAAAAACGTCCATGATAACTTTATTGATTCTTTTCTTATAAACGCGTTGTGACGTACATTGCGACAAATCGTATTCGATGCAATTCTTGGTGGGGTGTTTGGAGGAAAATATCTTCTATCGGTTGGGGAAGCAGTGGTAATGATAGTCTTTTAGAGGTTTTGTTTGTTGGTACGCTTGCTCTATGGTTTTTACTAACCACTGGTTGAGAGCTGCATCACGGTGACTTGATGGGTGACAAGCCACGAGTTTGATGTTGCATTCGAACTTATCAAGAGCGAAGTGCTTAAAACCGTCTAGTTTTGGAAAGTAGGGAAGTGGAGTGACACAATCGGTATTTTCTATGCAGCTTAAGAAAGCATTAAGGTCTTCAAACTTAAATTGAATACGGTGCACAATTCCTTCACGCATTAAATGTTGAGAGAAGTTAATGTACTCCGAATTCCAGCCATTAACACGTAAGATGGCTAGTGGTGATTGCAATGCTTCTTCAAGGTTCGTTGCAGGGTGGTCTTTCCTTGCATATAGAGAGAATTGGTTTTCTCCAATCACTTTTTGTTTGATCTCTTTTGAGCAAAGGTCACTCCAAAACCCAACGGCAACGTGCACTTTTTCAGCAAGCAAATCTTGGTAAGTGGATGCTTGGCGATTAATGAAACTGAAGGTGGCTCTAGGGGCGTCTTTGGCCAACATTTGCATTAAGTGCGGTTGAAAAATGTCTTGTAGAGCCGCATTAATCGCAATCACTATCTCACCCTGAAACTCTTTAGGGTCAAACTTCTCGTTGGCAAAAGCCATTTGAATATCACTTCTTACCGCTTTGAGTTTTCGCTCTAGCATGATGGCATAAGGCGTTGGTGAGAGGCCTGACGATTTACGGATAAACAACTGATCGCCCGTTTCATCACGTAGTTTTTGTAAGCTTTTTGATAGGGCGCTTGGCGTTTTTCCTAGTCGCTTCGCCGCCGTACTGATGTTTTGAGTTTCTGCGATAGTAAGAAAGACTCGAATCAGGTTTAGATCAAAATTGGTACTTAGCATGGTGTTTCAAGAAGTGAAATTGATGGCGGGTATTGTACTGCTATCTTTTGTGCCAGAGCTTATCGTATATCAATATATGCTGTCTTGATGAAATAAGGCCAAGCTACGAGATGTAAGCTTGGCCTTATTTTATGATTAATTTGCGTCTTTCTGGCGTTTATCCATTTTGGCGATCAGCACGACAGAGAGAATGAGCGTTGCATAGAATGCGATGTACCAAATCATAACGAATCCTTACTTGTCCGTGAGTTGAGGGCCGCGGCGAATCAGCCACGCGATATAGAGACTAAGGCTAGAGAACAGCACCGTCGTGATCATGACAAGCGTACCGATAGGGAAGCCAGCCGACTGCCCGTTTTGGTAGTTACCCCCACCAGTAAAGGTTGGAAGAACTTCGTAAATGATCCAAGGCTGACGGCCCACTTCTGACAGTGCCCAACCGACCAAATACGCCACCAATGCCATTGGAAGTGCAAGCATAGAAAACTTAACCATCCAAGGTGAAGCGGTATCAAGCGAGTTTTTGTAACTCTTCACAGACCAGTAAGCAAACACGCCTGTCAGCAGAATCCCTAAGCCAACCATAATGCGGAAGCTAAAGAATAAGAAAGTGACGTTTGTCATGGTGTCTTTGGCGGCATTTTTTATATCCGCATCGGTTGCAGACAAAATGTCGTCGGTGTATTTGCCTAGCAGGTAAGCAAAGCCAAGATCTTTATGGTGCGCAAGCAGACGTTGCTCCGCTTCTTGGTTAGAGCGGTCTTGCTGGTATTCCTGCATGGCTTGGTAGGCAATCATACCGTTACGTACACGTTGCTCGTTCTCGTTGAGTAGCTGTTTGATGCCTTTAATCGGGTTCTCTTCATCACTACCTAATAGAAAGCCAAGAATGTAGGGTACGGAAATCTCATACTTGTTGGTCATCTCTTCCATATCAGGAATCGCAAACAGCACCAAGTGTGGGTCTGCATCTGTTTCCCATAGGGCTTCAAGCTGAGCCAGTTTCATCGGCTGAGTTTCTGCCACCGCTCTGCCTTGTTCATCGCCAGCGACCGCCAAAAATAGAGATAGCAGTAGACCGCTGACCGAAGCAATAAGTACCGTCTTTTGTACGAAGAACGCATGCTTTTTACGTAGCAAAAAGTAGCAGCTCATGCTTAACACAGCAGCAATACCGACAATGTAGGTGGCGGCAAAGTTATGGGCAAAACGTAGTGCTGTCATTGGCTGGAAGAAGTAAGCAGAGAAGCTGTCACGAACATACATCAAAGTATCTAAATCGAATGATGATGTGGTGTGAGGCGCATGCATCCAACCATTGACTGCAATAGCAGAAGATTCCGCAATCGCAGGCATCAGAGGTAAGATCCAAGTCGCGACCACATGTATTTTAGGCGGCAGTCGCTTCCATCCTGCTTGGCTGGTGATAAACGCGATCAGAGTGACAACGATCAAGGTTGATGGAATACGGCCAGTGAGATCTTCAGGATCGAGCACTTTGACGTAACTCCACCATACCGTCCAATCATCAGAAAACGGTGGTGTCGCAATGCCTAAAAATATGATCACAATAAAAGTCGGTAACAGCATTTTGCTGATGTACATTGCGGATGTTTTGTAGTCGATACGACCTGTTGTTACATAGAGTGTTTCGAGGATTGCTGCGACTAAAGCGGCACCTAGATAAATAGGCACCCACACGTGGTGGGATGTCATACTAAATGCAAACTCTAAACGAGCATTATCGACAAGATCGATATAGTCCATCTTTAATACCTACAGAGATAATTAAGAGTATTTAATTTAATTCGAAAAATTAAATAGGTTTGTTGTTTTTTCGGTGTTTATAAAAGCTAATTAGGCAGGCAATAAATAAAATTATTTCAACGCCTAATATCAGAGAGATAGTTTGATTTGGAATACCATCCACAATAAAGCTTGTTATTCGACCCAAAGAAAAGCTGAAGTAAATTGCTAACGACAATATGTATATATTGTTTAACTGCTTGTTCATGACCGCACCAGAGGTGATAAACAGGCCGCAGAGCAAGATGAACGCGCCTACTCCTCTAAACTCACTCGCTTTGTCTACTGAGTAGGTGAAAGTGACGGCTGAATTAAAGTCAAAGAACTCAAAGGGGGAGGCCAGCATTCCCATTCCTACATAGGAAACGACTATTCCTGCGATTAAGAGAGTTTTATTCATAAACATACTCCAATGAATTTATTGGAATATTAACAGGGCTAATTTGCCTGAGAGGAAAATCAGTTTTTCCTTATGTATAACCATTATTTTCGCCAAGATATACCTATCCGTACTTCTGGCTTCAAGAAATAGATTGGGCTGTTGAAATATAGCTAAGGCGAAAATATGCTTTTAACTTCTCAGTGTTTTAATCAAAAAGTGAAAAAGACCATGCATGTCATGGCAAAGCCTATTGGGGCAAAGTGCAATCTCGATTGCCAATACTGCTATTATCTCAGCAAAGAAGATCTCTTAGCCAGCCGCCCAGGTGCTTGCGATCAAATGGACGAAGCGAGCCTAGAGGCCTACATTAAGCAGTATTTTGCTGCTCACAATGCACCCCAAGTTAATTTTTCATGGCAGGGTGGTGAGCCAACCATGTTGGGATTAGATTACTTTCGCAACATCGTCAGATTGCAGAAAAAATATTGTCCTGATGGTGTAGAAGTACTCAACGATTTACAAACTAACGGCACGTTACTCAATGATGAGTGGTGTCGATTCTTAGCAAAACATCAGTTTCTTGTTGGTATCAGTATTGATGGTGACGAGATGCTACACAATACCTATCGTACCAATCGCGCAGGACGAGGAACTTGGCAGCAAGTCATGCGAGCGATTGAGCTACTCAAACAACATCAAGTTCCATTTTGCACTTTAACTTGCGTGAATCGCCTGACGAGTCAATCGCCGTTGGAGGTGTACCGTTTTCTGCGTGATGTTGTGCAATCGCCAATGATTCAGTTTATCCCAATCGTTGAGCCAAAAACCTTTCGTACACATTCACCGCAGTCAAGTCATTGTGTTCAAGGGGAGCCTCGCTTGTCGCCCTCTCACCCAGATTCCATTGTCGAGCATTGGTCTGTTGAAGCGAAAGATTGGGGTGAGTTCCTAAAAGCAGTATTTGACGAGTGGTATCAGCACGATGTTGGCCGCGTCTATGTGCAATATTTTGAAGCCTTCTTTGCTACGTGGATGGGAGAACCAAACCCACTTTGCACTTTAGGCGAACTGTGTGGCAAAGGTTTAGCGATAGAACCTAACGGTGATGTGTATCGCTGTGACCACTTTGTCTATCCCGACTATTTGGCAGGAAACATCCATCAATCTTCACTTGATAAGATGGCGTTTAGTGCTGATCAGCAAGCCTTTGGCTATGCCAAAAGTAAGTCGTTAACCGCTCAATGCCGAGCATGCCCTTATCAATTTGCATGCTTTGGTGAGTGCCCAAAAAATCGCATTATTTCGTCATCTTCAGGCGAGAGCGGTCACAACTACTTATGTGAAGGATGGTATGACTTTTTCCGTCACATTGATGAAAAACTTGCCCATCTTCTGCGAGTTAACTCACTTCCAGTGAAACACGGTCAATTCAAAACAAACAAATCTTAAATTAGAAAGGTAGAACTCTATGCGTAAAAAATTAGTCGCGCTCTCGGTTGCGGGGGCGCTCGGTGTCGCTCATTCCGCCCAAGCTGCTGAGAAGCCAAACGTACTGTTCTTAATGGTAGATAACTGGGGCTGGGGCGATATCTCTAGCCAAGGCGGTCAAATCCCAACACCAGAGATTGATAAAGTGGCAGAAGAGGGAATCCGTTTCCTTAACTACAACGTTCAAAACCAATGTACCCCTAGCCGCGCTGCCATGCACACAGGTCGCCTACCGATTCGTTCTGGCACGTACAAGGTGCCAATTCTAAAAGGTGCGGCTGATGGTCTCGCGCCTTGGGAATACACCATTGCAGAAATGCTCAGTGACGATGGTTACAAAACGGCTTTGTATGGTAAATGGCACATCGGTTCTGTCGACGGCCGCTTGCCAATCGATCAAGGTTATGACGATTGGTATGGCTATCGAGGTGGCTCGGATGAAGCTGGCTATACAAACAGCAAAGACTTTGACTCTAGCGTAGCTGAGATTCCTTACATTTGGCAGGGCGAGAAAGGTGGCAAGCCTGAGAAAGTGAAAGAGTTCAATCTCGATACCAAAAAGGGAATGGATGCAGAGCTGGTGGATAAAACTATTGAGTTCATCAAGCAAAGTGTCAGCCAAGACAAACCTTTTTATACCTATGTTGGCTTTACCACTTTCCACTCTCCTTACACCGTTTCTGATGAGTTTAAAGGTAAGTCGAAACTCGGTACTTATGCCGATACTCAGTTAGAGCTTGATCATAATATTGGCCGATTGATGGCTGCGCTGAAACAAAGCGGGCAGCTTGATAACACCATCGTCATCATTGCTGGCGACAACGGCTCAGGCAACATTGTTGAAGGCAACATCTTAAAACCAGGTGAAGAGCCTTTAGGTAGTAATGGCCCATGGCGAGGTGGTTTAAGTACCGCTTTTGAAGGGGGCATGCGTACACCTGCAATGGTACGTTACGGAGATAAAGTGCAAGCAGGACAAGTGACCGACGAAATCATGTCTGATCTGGACTGGTTCAGCACTCTAGCGCATTTGACAGGTAATGAAGACAAAATTCCAACCGATCGTCCTATCGACTCGATTGACCAGAGTGACTTCATTTTAGGTAACAGCGATACATCTAACCGCAACTATGTGCTGACGTACGTAAACGATGAGCTGTTTGCGGTGAAATGGAACAACTACAAGATGCATTTCAAAGTTGCTTATGAGACCCACGGCCGATTTGAAACGCTTACTTTTCCTTTGATTTACGATCTTGAGCGTGATCCGGGTGAACAATACGAGATCTGGGCCAACGAGGGTTACCAACACTCATGGTTGGTACAGCCTATTGGCAAGATCATCGCTGAAACTGCTCGCTCAATGCACCAGTTCCCGAACATCCCAACTGGGGCTGACTTCAAAGGTTACAACGCCAAGAAGTAACGAAGCTGACCACCTTTTTAACTTCCATGACCGCTAGTGGATAGCGGTCATGCCCATAATGACATTCAAATATTAAGAATAAAGCAGATGAAACTAACAAAAACCTTGATGTGCGCAGCACTAGGACTTTCTTTTCAAGCGGCAGCGGCGGATTACATTCGACTTGAAAGTGGCGTTAACCGAGACATTTACAAATTAGAGACCGAAGTGAAGATGACGGATTCTGTCGCTGGTATCTTTAGTGTTGAAGGCAACAAAGAGACCGCAGGGTTAGAGTACAATCTAGCAACGGCTTACGGTAAGTATCGTATGCCTTTGTCTGAGAAAATGAGCGCAGAGTTTGACTTCGGTTTAGCGTATGAATCTATGGGTGATAAGTATGCGGTTATTGCCAAGCAATTAGGTCTTTCTGATGATTTTAAGACAGAAGCCGGCGCAATTTGGGGTGGTGCAACGCTTAACTATCTTGTTTTACCAAACTTTATGACCACCTTTGATTTAATGGCAACGCAAGATGTGGTTAACGAAACCATTATCGGCATGTACCGTGCACGTGCGAAGTTTGTCTACCAACCTATTAAGAACCTCAACCTAGTGTACCGCACAGGTCTAAACTACGCTCAAAACGATATCACTAGAGATGTGGTGAAAGCGGGTCATTTGGTGTCAGACAGCTATCTTGTCAGCCACGAGTTTTATGTGGGATACATGGGCGAATCTGGCCTAGAGCCGTATCTGATGCTTAAAGATATGGAAAATGAAGCGAGCTACGATGTAATACTTGGCTTCTACTATCGTTTTAAATAAATCATAGTGTCACCAGTTAACGTATGAGGTGATTATGTCACCTCTAACTAAGTGGGCAAAGAGAAGCGAACTTCCTTTGGATAGTCATGGGAGTTTTGTAGAAAAACAGGGGTGGCAATACGTGTGTAGTACACGCCAGAAGCCAGTTTTTTCTAAGAATAAGTGGCGGAGAGATAGGGATTTGAACCCTAGGTACGCTATTAACGTACGCCGGTTTTCAAGACCGGTGCTTTCAACCACTCAGCCATCTCTCCGTTGTTGCGGCGTATATTAGGGGGTGTTCGGCTCGTTGTAAAGTACTGATTTGCACAAAAAGTTTCGTTCGCTTGTTTTATGTGCAAGTTGCACTTACTTGCGATACTAAAAGTACCGAAGAAAATATGCTGAACGTCTCAATTTATAGAGTTTTTGCTTTATATTGTACATAGTTAATAAAATGGTGTTTTATTTTTATATCATTGAAATTAAAGGATTTAAGCTGTTTGGGGGTACACATGTACGCCCGAAAGTATTTGCAACATAGTGTGAACTGATTCAAAATTAACTGGTATAGCCAGTTGTGCTTAATTCATTTAAGGGTACATATGAAAGTCACGAATCTATTTAAAGACAAAGTTGGTGCGATCTCAACACATCAATCAGAGTTTATGAATTGGATGTCTCCAACGTTACGCGACTATTGGAGTGATTTTCTAGGTAAAGCTCAAGGCAGCTTTTTGTTCTCTAAAGTGCGCGATCACCAACAGCCAGCTGTTAATGAAGAAGTGATCCCACAGCCTGAACCAATCGTCTTAAAGCCAGAAGCTCAAGTGCTTTTTGATGAGTTAAACGAAAAAATTGGTGAAGTCATTCACGTAGGTGAGTGGGTTCATGTATCTCAAGATCGTATCAACCAGTTTGGTGCCGTTACGGAAGATATGCAGTGGATCCATACTGATCCTGAGCGAGCGGCGACAGAATCCCCATTTAAAACAACGATTGCGCATGGCTTCCTGACGCTAGCATTGTTACCTAAATTGACAGATTCAGTTGACGCAGAAAAGCCAATGTTCCCAACGGCTAAGCTTGTAGTGAACTTAGGTTTGAACCAAGTGCGTTTTCCATACCCAGTAAAAGCGGGTAACAACGTTCGTGCATCAAGTACGTTAACTAAAATTACTCCAATTAAGAAAGGGTTGGAGATTGAGCGTGAAATCAAAGTGGAAATTGAAGGCATTCGTCGCCCAGGTGCGGTGGTCGTATCAGTGATTCAATTACACTTTTAAGTAAAAGTTTCGATGAAAAAGAGAGCCAGATTAGGCTCTCTTTTTTATGTGTTGAATTTACTGGTTAAAATTTTTGGCTGGAGTGTAACCATAATCAGCAATGGCTTTTTGACCGCTTTCCGATTTCAGGAATTGAACGAAGCCTTTGCCTGCTGCATCAAGCCCATCAACTTTATATATAATTAAGAAAGGCCTTGCTAATTTGTATTTGTGGTTTGCGATATTATTAGCAGATGGCTCTGTGCCCTCAAACTGAACGGCTTTCACTGATCGATCTACGGAACCTACAGATATAAAGCCTATCGCGTGAGGGTTATGGTTTACGATGGTTTTCACCATACTGTTGCTATTCACCACTAGATTGTTCGGGTTAATGTCAGAAACTAATCGATCATTAATAATGGTAGTCAGACCAAGCAAGCTTTCAAAACTGTAGCGTGAGCCCGAAGAGGCTTCTCGAGTCACAACGGCGATAGGCTGCTCATTCCCCCCAACTTGTTTCCAGTTAGTGACTTTGCCTTTATAAATATCGTATAGCTGTTGCTCTGTTAAGTTTGTTACCGTATTTGTACGATTAACCACTACGGCAAGACCGTCAAAAGCGATAGGGAAAACGTTCAAATCTTCACCTTTTTCACTCTCTGTCAAATATCGTGAGCTCATACCTAACTCGACGATGCCTTTGTTTACCATCATGATACCTGCACTGGAGCCAATGCCTTGTACTGCAATATAATCATCAGGATGGGACTTGTTGTACTCTTCTGCCAATACATCCATCACACGTGCAACGGAAGTCGAGCCAGAGATATTGACTTCTTTTGCTACTGCGGCTGGAAGAGTGAGGGCCATGGCTAAGATTGATGCCATAGTAATGCGTAACATATTGAACTCCATATACGATAATTTGCAGCGCTCATCATATTTCGTTCAAGTTACACTTTTGTGAATGTTTGCAATGCGATTTGAAATTGGTATCGCTAACAAGCGATGAGCAAATGTAAAGAGGTGACGCAGTTAGCTTTTCGGCAACAAATGGAATGGTATTCTATTGGGGAGTAATAAGATTCATATCTGTTTATCGTTAGGCTGAGTGCATTGTCTCACATGCTTTTAGGTTTTAGTGGTTTGATATCAATAAATTATAAATCGCTTACGTAGTACAGTAGCTGAGCTGCTTTTGCGGAAATACACACGTTGAGGCGACTTGGGTATATACTAAGAACAGTATAGGAGTAGGTAAATGTCGGTATCACAAATGGCGATGAGCCGTCTGCACAAGTTGGTCGAATCGCTATGTTCGAGACGAAATGTCAATTTACCCATCGAGCAGGGGAAGTGCTTATACACTCCTATTGAGGGAGGGGTTGAGCTGTTCCATGCTCATTTTCTTCTTGATTCCCAGCACAGTGAATACACATCTCCCATTGCTAAGATTTTATTTGATATAGAAAAGCAGATTTGGTGCTTCTATGTACCCACAGAGTTTGGTGAAGAAATTCACTGGATACCTTATAAAACCCTTCCATTTAGCTCATCACTAGAGACGCTTTTAAATGAGTTAGAAAGCGATCCACACGCCTGTTTTTGGCAATAGTGCGCTTTATTGTTTGCTAATCTGACTCCGAAATTCTTTTGGAGTGATGCTATAGATGGATTTAAATGCAGTACTAAAATGTGCAGCGCTCTTAAATCCGGATTCAAATGCAATTTGTGTAATGGATTTTGGTGAAACCCGAAGTTGCGTAGCGGCGTGATTGATGCGTTTCACTTTTAGTATGTGGGAAAAAGAGAGGTTTTCTGCAGCAAGCCTACGTTTTAGTGTCGCAATCGACATGGTCATGTACGTCGCTAAACTTTCCAACGTGATGTCTTTTTCTATGTTCGCTTCTATGTATTGTATTGCTTTTTGGGAAGCGGTCAGAGTGCAGGCATCACTGATGATCGATAGTATGTTTGGTTCTACCCTTACCATTAGTGACAGTAAAGCGAGTGCGATGTGTGCCTGAGCATATTGAGGGTCTTGATTGTCAGAAAGTGCAATGAGCGTATCTTTCAACTCTGCAATTTGACTATGTTCAGAGGCTGAAAATGGATAGAAGCGTCGCTCAGTCGATTCGAGTACGAGATCGGGGTGGGCTGCTTTAAATTGGCTAAAAAGATTGATATCAAACACGATGGCGAGCGCTTTGAATGGACCAGGTTGAGCTTCTGCGCTATTGAGATCGGATGAGTTATAAAGCGTGAAATCGCCAGATGTTAGTTCAAACTGTTCGCCGTTAGGTTGGTTTACGGTGAGTGCACCAGTTTCGACCACGTAAATTCCGTAATGAGTGGATGGGTAGCGCTCACTTTTACGAGCGGAGAAATGATTAAAGTGAATGATCTCAATGTTCAGCATAGTTATTCTTATTTCTGATTACGTATAAAAAAGGCGCTCATTTGAGCGCCTTTTCACCTTAATCGGTATTATTCACTAACAGGTTCTTCTGTTTGTGTTGCTGCTACATCAGCAAATACCTCGGTAGGCTTTGCAACTAAACTGCGGTTTTCTTGGTTCACATCTGTTAAAACGATCTCCAGCGTGTCACCCAGTTTGTATACCACTTCTTTATCGATAGAGATGGTACCGTTGTCGCCGTTACACTCAATTCTTTCTTTATTATCAAGGATTAGGCTGCCCGGAATAAAGGCTGCAGCACCATTTTCGAGAAGTCGAACACGTGCGCCCGCTCGATTAATATCAAAAATCTCACCAGTGAAACAAGTTTGCTTTGCTGGTTCCTCGGCTAATGTGCGAGCGTATAGCCAATCAGACACGTTTCGTTCGGCAATTTTGTGGTGCTTACGGTGTAGAGCAAGTTCTTCACCCACTTGGTCATCGGGTTTTTGAATTGGCTCTTTGCCAAGAATGACCGCTTTTAGCATACGGTGGTTGATCATATCGCCGTATTTACGAATTGGCGAAGTCCAGGTCGCGTAAATATCTAAGCCCATAGCGTAGTGAGGTAGAGGTTGATTTCCAACTTCACTGTACGTTTGGAATTTGCGAATGCGGTTGTCTAGGTAAGCCGTTTCTTGTTCGCCTAACCAACGACGCAATGCTGCAAAACCCTCTAATGTAGAGATCGATTCAACTGTAAAGTCAGTTGCACCCGATTGAGTTACGAGCTCTACAACTTCTTCAAGTTTTTCTGCTTTGATGCCTGCATGAGTGTTAAACACGCCTGTGTCGAAATTGTCACGAAGGATGCGGCCTGCACAGATGTTAGCAGTGATCATCGATTCTTCAACCAGACGGTTTGCACAACGACGCATGTCCGCGTGAATAGCTACAACATCGTTGTCTTCGCTTAGTTCAAAACGGTAGTCTGGGCGATCTGGGAATACAACCGCGTTCTTCTCACGCCAATCTGCGCGCGCAAGAGAGAAGTCGTATAGATCACGAACAATCACTGCGATTTCTTCGCTTGGTTGCCACGCATCACAATGACCGTTTTCGAGCCAATCTGAAACGTTATTGTATGCAAGACGCGCGTGTGATTTGATGTTTGCCGCAAAGAATTTGATATCATCGCCAATGACGCCGTCTTTGCTCACCGTGACGGTGCAGCAAATAGCTGGTCGAATTTCACCTTCAATCAGGGAACATAGGTGATCGGCAAGGTCACGCGGTAGCATAGGGATGTTGCGGCCAGGCAGATAAATCGTGTATCCACGTTCGCGTGCTACTTTGTCCATCTCATCTTCTGGTGTGATGTACGCGGTTGGATCGGCAATCGCAATGGTAAGCTCAAAGTCACCCGATTCTGTTTTCTTCGCGTAAAGCGCGTCGTCCATGTCTTTGGTTGATTCACCATCGATAGTCACGAAAGGTACGTGAGTCATGTCAACGCGTTCTAAATCTGCATCGTCTTTCAGTTCCCAGTTCTCGATGCCCGCAGGCTCTGAATTAGGCAGATCATTTTGCGCAAGTGTCACCCACCAAGGTGCGATTTTGTCGTTCGCGTCGGTGATTTTTTCAGAGATCTCAACAAAGAATCCGTTATCATCTTTTAATGGATGGCGAATAAGATGTGCAACAACCCAATCACCCTCAGCAAAATTGTCAGGTTTGAGGCCTTTCTTTAGTTTTGCTTTTAAAGAGAGCTTTTTAAGCTGCGGATGGTCAGGAGCAACATTTAGTTTGCCTTTGAACATTTTTACTCGACCAATGAAGCGAGTAATAGATTGTTCTAGTAGTTCTTGAGGTTCAGCAACTTCGCGTTCTTTTTCTGTACGGATAATGGCAACCACTTTATCTCCGTGCATGCATTTTTTCATGTACACAGGCGGAATGAAGAAGCTAGTTTTGCTGTCTACTTCCAAAAAGCCAAAGCCTTTGTCTGTTGCTTTGATCGAACCTTCTTTTTTAGGCAGGTTTTCTTGAATTTGTTGCTTAAGCTGAGCTAATAGTGGGTTATCTTGAAACATCTTTAATTTCTATTTGGTTGTTTTCTAATGAATTTATTGTTATCCACAAAACTCCCCAAATTCGATCTCCAAACTAGAGGCAGAATGTAGAAAAGCGTTCAGCGATCGCAACAAATTTACAAAGAGTGTGGCTACCCCCTCATTTTACTTGGCATAGGGAGGATTGTATAGTGCAGCAATGCCGAATGCAGTATTGATTTTGGCTATCAAGAGGCGGATAACTAGAAGTCAATGCGTTAGTTTAAGCTTCCATATTTGTTTTAAGCTTCCCTATTTGTTTGCTACCGTCACTCATGAAAGTAAAGTCTGTTTCTTAAACGACCCGTTGTAATCTCACTGACCAACACACCTCGAGAGTTAGAACGTATAAAATCAAAAATAGTGAATTGGATATCTATAGTGGCAGTGATTCCTATGAAATTTGAATAATTCATTAATAAATTGAGCTTATATGGTAATGACGTCCTTATACCAAAGGGACATAATGCCAAAGCAAAATCTTATATACTTACCATTTAAAATTATACCATTCGATATGACCTAATCATTTGTTTTCGTAAATTTCATATAAATATATATTGCTAAAAGTTAAGATTTTTAGAGGTTGGCTTAATTGAGCAGAATGTACATTATAGTGAAATTGTAATTTTCCTTGGTAGGGAAAAGGTTTGAATATAGCTTCTTTCGCTATGTTTATTTTTAATGACTGCTTTTTAATTAGAGTGTCAAATCTCAATAACTATATAGGTAAATATTCTATGGGTAGCACGATAGTCAAACTTTCTCGAAATACGGAAAATGCACCAATTAGTCAAGAGTCAACACAAAGCGTTGCATTTTCACACTATAACAATATTTCAGCTCAGCTCCCGATAGATGCTCAAACTGGTTTACTCGTCGATGGCTGTATTGAGGCTCAGATCAAACAATGTCTTTTAAATATAAAGCGCATTGTAGAAAGTATCGATCATGTAATGGATGATGTGGTTAAAATCAATGTATTCCTTACTAATATCGCTGACCTCGAAGTTTTAGATAAAGTGTATTCAACTTTCTTTTCGACGCTAGTTCCAACACGTAGCGTAGTTGCTATTCATGCTCTGCCTCTAGAGGGGGCTTTGGTGCAAATGGATGCCCTGATCTCAAACGGTGAGGGGACGACTCCACAAAAACCATGTGATTTAATCAAGCTATCTCGTAATACAGAAAAGGCACCACTGAGCCATATTTCTTCTCAAACCGTTGCGTTTTCTCATTACAACAATATTTCTGCTCAACTGCCAATTGAACCATCTACAGGAAATATTATTTCGGGTGACATCAAGCAGCAAACAGCACAATGTTTGACGAATATTAAATCTGTTCTTGAAAGTATAGATGTTCCCTTTGATGATATTGTTAAGATAACAATCTATCTTAAAGATTTAGCCGATATGAAAGACGTAAATGAAACATACAGTACGTTTTTCCCTGATTCAGCCATCGCAAGAACGGTTGCTTATGTTCCCGCGCGTAGCGTAGTGGTTGCTTCAGCCTTACCTATGGGCGCATCGATTCAAATTGATGCGGTTGTTTCACATGGTGATGGCACGCCACCGCAAGCAGTGGAAGACCGACATGGTATTGTGATTAAGGCAAATAACACGCTAAATGCCCCGATGGACGGACTTTCTACACAAACGGTGGCATTCTCTCATTACAATCATATCTCAGCACAATTGCCAATTGATGCTACGACAAATCAATTGATTGATGGGGGAGTAAAGGAGCAAGCTGAGAAGTGTTTGAATAATATTAAGTCTATTTTGGAAAGTATTAACCATGAAATGGACGATTTGGTTAAGGTGAACATTCAAGTAAAAGATATCGCGCATTTGGCAACGATTGATGATGTGTACAAGATGTTTTTTAATGGTGAGCTACCTGCGAGAACCGTTATTGGAGTTTCAGAAATCGCGATGGGGGCTGATGTACAAATTGATGCGATTGCGTCAAATGCAGGAGGTACACCACCACAACGCTAGTCTATATTAACAGATCTCTCGTTTCTATATTAATATCGACTCGGGATAAGAAAGTCTACACGGCTTAGATTATCCTGATTTGAGATTATAGTAAGAAGCCATTACTCTTTTTGTCAGAGTGATGGCTTTTCTGTTTTTATGGCGTGGACGTTTTTGAGGGGAGAGTTTTGGGCTGTATTAAGGTGAACTTTTAAGGAATGCTCGTCTCCGGTTGATAAATAACATCGATAATTTGAATGGTTTTCCTTTTACCATTTGGTAAAGCCCAATCTATCGACTGACCTATCTTTAAGCCCAATAGAGCCATCCCAATGGGGGCTAAAATAGAAATGTGTTGGTTACTATTCACTTGATGTGGGTAGACGAGAATCTTCTCTATAACGTCGTCCTCATCAGTAAATTTAAACGATACGGTAGAGTTCATGGTCACTATATTATTTTTTATCTCATGTGGGCTAACGATTTCTGCACGATTGATTTCATCTTCTAACTGCGTCATATCTTCTGTTAATGTTGGCATATTATCGAGTAGGGATGATATATGTTGATAGTCTACAGTAGTGATGGTGATTGATTTAGGCATGGTAATTTCCCAAACATAACGTTTATTTACTAGTTGAAGAACTGGTATATATGCTTTGTGTAGAATCTGCTACGATCAAGGTATGATAATTGAAGTGTTGATGCTAAATTTGAAACAAAATGCATTTATTTATGAACAAAGCCCCGAGTACGGGGCTTTTAATATGACACTTAACTCTTTGCAAAGAGAAGATTGTTGAATATAAAACGCCATATAAATAGAACGGTGAGAATATAAATAACGCCAACTGAAAATGCCTCAATATAGAGTCCATTAAACATTGCTATTGGCATGAGCGAAATGATGAAGATGTCGGTAATGGATCCAGGTACGTAGGCGATCGCATAGTCATCAAGTACTTTACTTTTCATTTTTGGGTCCACGATTCTTAACAGTGCGATGCCCATAGCGACAGTGCCAGTTAACCATCCCCAAGAAAATAGCCCTTTTTCGAACCATCCGTCACCTAAGATGCGAGGAGCAACCCAAAGCACAAGCCAAAGAGTGAATATGACGCCGCCAATTGAAAGAATAACCATAGGCAGTAAGTAATTCGCGAGTACCGTAATTTTAATCGCTGAAATGCCAAAGATGATTAAGTAATCCGTACTGATACCTGATGCATGATTAAAAGCACCATCACATAAGTACTTATTGGCTTTTGTTTGTTTCGCCACGATACGGACTAACATACCACCAAGAAAGCCGGTCACAAACGTTGGGATCTGGACTTGATCATAAAACGATGACAAATAATTGGCTGATACGTAGGAAAATGTAGTCACGGCGATCACCAATGCGGCATGAATGGCAAAGGAGTCAACGGATAAAGAAGACATGGTATCTTTCATGACTCTTTGTTGGTTTTCCGGTGATATCAATCCTTTCCTTTGATGCTGATCCATACTTGCAAAGGTTGTAAATGTATCAACCCAACCCATTCTTAGGGCAAATTGAAGAATAAGCATACCGACCGAGATCGACAAAAAGATACCAATAGTAGCGAACGTTAGGCCAAGAGTGAAACCATCCTCCCAGCCTAAATTTGTTAAAATATCTCCAACAACCGTTGCTGAACCATGTCCTCCCATAAAACCCGCGGATAAAGTCACACCGATAGCAGGATTGATTTCAGGCCAAAATAGAGTGGTCAGTATTAACCCGAGTAAAGCGGAAAACAGCCATTGTGAAACGGAAGCGATTTGATTAAACGCCCAGAGTGACCCTGCTCTTTTAGCAACCGTTTGTGGAGAGGGTAAATCAGTTGCAAGTCCAAGAGAGGAAAACAGTACTGCGGTAAGCAAACCTGCGTTTGATGTAAATGTATTTGTCCAAGGTAATATATTTAGCACAGCAGGCCCCGCGACTAACCCTAATATTCCAGCAAGTACTGCTGAGGGTAGATAAATTCGCTGTAGAATAGACAAGTGAACTCGTAGCAGTTTAGCAACAATGAGTAGGCAGCCTGCAATGGCTAGATCAGTCAGCATTAATCCTTGCGGCATTAATCCTCCAAAAGATGTTTTATAGATAATGATTGATAAATAGAAATAGTGATTAATTCTGGTTTATCAAAGGCGAAAGCAGCTAACCCATATGAGGCGTCATATAGGTTAACTTTATAGGATGGTGTAAATTAATGGTATTTGTTAGACGCTAATTTAAATGCTAGTTATTGTTTAAATTAGTGATGGATGAATCGTTATATTCTTTGGATTGCGATCTAAATTGCGACGGCGTTAAGTTATATTTTCTTTTAAAAGCATCGCAAAAATAGGCCGCGCTACCAAATCCGCAGCGATGGCTAATTTGGGCTACGCTATACGATGTGAACGTTAGCATATTTAAGGCAAGACCCATTCTTACATCGATCAATAACTGGCTAAATGAAACATTTTCTCTATGTAAGTGGCGTCGTAATGTTGAGGGTGACGTAAATAACATTTTTGCGACATCATCTATTTGCCATTTCTTTTGTGGATCTTTTGTTATCATTCTTGCAATCATTTCGCGTTTCGTTTCTTCATAGTTGAAATGAAATACATTAAGGACATCAACGCCTGATTCACAAAGAGATAGCAGGATAAAAAATAAAGTTTGTTCTAAGAACATGATTTGAAGCGATTTCTCACTTAGTGCGGAATAAACCTCTTCGATTAATTTAAAGTTATGCTCCACTTCCACCGGAGTAGGGATATGATGAACAACGGTGTTTTTTAAATAACTGCGTTTGTGCGGGAGTTTAAGCAAAGAGCTTTCAAGCATTTCATCGGTAATGACGAGCAGTTCTATTTTTAGTGGAGTAAATGAAGATTTTTGAGTTATGGAGCAAGACACACAACTATATTGAGGAACAATAAGAATAGAGGGACCATCGATTATTATTTTTCTATCATTAACAAAAACCACACCTTTGGCAAAAGAAATGCTGACAATGTAATGATGTTCAACATAAAACTCTTCAAGTTTGACAGGTTTTAAAGATTCGATGTATTTGTATTCCACGATTACTTGTCTCTTATTTTTACTTACTGTCACTAAATGGTAGCAAGCTAGGCTATTAGAAAAGCGTCCGTGCTCGAATTTTTAATAATTATACGCTTACTTTTAGTTAGATCTCTTAGAAATTGTCAAGAAAGATCATTATCTAAGCATATTGATTGTATATCTTAATGTTATGCGTGCAAGTTTATATGCGTATCTTCAGGTTTGGGCTCTAGTAAGCCTACTCTTTATGATTTGGTTAACGAAAAATTTGAATCATCTTGCGTTGGCATGTCGACAACATGGTCACAAATTACGTTCAACAACGCGATTTGATGGCTGATAATGAGTAACCCAAGTTGCCTTTTGTTGCTTTCGGATTGAATCGTTCGCCATATGGTTTGCTGAGCAATTGTGTCGAGTTGATCGGTCGCTTCGTCACAAATAAGGAATTTGGTCGTCGGAGTTAACGCTCGCACTAAGTTAAACCGTTGCAACTGTCCGCCAGATAATGCTTGTGGCACTCGAAACTGCCAGTGAAATTCAAGCTCAAATTGCTCCATAAGGTGGGTATAGTTGTGGCCTCGATAGGCCTCTTTAAGTGAGCGTTCAATAGTCCAGCGAGGATTGAAAGCAAACTCGCATTGTTGCCCAACCCATTGCACTGGATTTGCTTGACCGCTTTGAAATCGGGGCAAATGCAATTTGTGCTTTTGATAGGGGAGTTGACCGGTGAGAATTTTCCCAATCGTAGACTTACCGCTGCCACTCACTCCTCGTAAACCAATACATTCTCCATGTCTGACCGTGATATCAGGAACACATACGGAATGCTTATGGTAGCGATAGGTACCTTGTTCAATTTTTATCATATGTTATCGGTTCGAATGTGGATGTTAATATCCTAATTAGACGCCGCTCCTATGTGAAAATTCCTGACGATGCCAATGACGGGGCTGTGACTGCCATAGGGCCTGCGTATAGGAATGACAATGTCCTTTAATGATTCTTGATGGGGTGGTTTGTTCGACAATAGCGCCATTATTCATGACGAATACGCGATCAACAAATTGGCACACTAATGGAAGGTCATGGCTAATAATTAGAAAACTAGAGGCTAGTTTGCTCCATGACTTATATAACGTCATTAATTGCACAGCGTTTGCTTCATCTAGGCCACAAGTCGGTTCATCAGCAACGACCAAATAAGAACGTTGAACAAGAGCCATACAGGTAAGGACTCGTTTGACAATGCCTCCGGACAGTTGATAGGGATAAGCAGATAGAATGTGTGACGATAATCCTAGCAAGCGGAGTAATTGATGTAGTTGAATTGATCCTTGTGTAAACAGTTTTAGTTGAGAACCGATGGTTAAATTTGGATTTAGAGAAGAAGCGTGTTGAGAGATCAACGCTGCTTTTTTGTTATGTTGATTATCGAGCCCTTGTGGCTGCTCCCACTTTATATTACCGCTAGCGCAAAGCGTTTTAGGTAAGTTGTTCAAAATCATATTGGCTAAAACGGTTTTTCCGCCTCCACTTCCCCCGACGATGGCGACCATTTCATGTTGTTTTATATCTAACGTGACTGAATCCAGAATCTGGGTGTTTGTTTTTGTATCGTAAATCGAGATGTTGTTGATACTAAGCATGGTGTGAATCTTTGTAAGAGAGAGCAGGTTAACAAAAAGAAAGTTGTTTTTTCATCGCTAGAAATGAGCATATCGCCGACACTTAGCGGCACGCCATTGAAGATAACGACCGGATTGAAAGAGATATTAATAGCGTTGTTACGACTAATGTTATGCCAGGGAACAAGGCTAGCCACCATTCACCTGTCAGCAAGTAGGTGTTAGCCTCGCTCAGGATTTTCCCCATTGAGGGATAACTGGAGTTAAGCCCAAAGCCTAAGAATGACATCCCCGCTATGTGTAATATCACGTGAGGAAACAGTAAAAGAACCCCAAGCATCCATTGAGGTAAAACGTGTGGTAGAGCATGGCGCAAAATGGCATACCACTTGTTGTGTCCAAAACCAAGTGCATACTGGATGTAATCTTGGTTCATTAGCGTGTGTATCTCTTGTTTACATAATCGAGCCAGTTTGGGCCAGTGACTTAGGGAAACTGCGAAAATAATGCCCTGTGTTCCACCGCCAAGCACCACAGTCAATATGATGAGGAGCAGTAAACTTGGAAGAGAGAGTAAAGCGTCTACCAAGAAATCTACGGTCGAATTTAGCGTCTTATTTACGTTCGCAATTACCGCAAATAACAAGGCGATCACGGAGCACAAAACAACGGCCGCACCAGAAATGCTCAAGCTATAAAGTAACGCTTTAAGTGTACGTCCGAACATATCTCGACCGAGCCAATCAGTACCGAACCAGTACGACCAAGAGGGGCCTTGTAAACGATGCATTAAATTGACCTCTTGCCCATTGTTTGGCCATACAATCGCAAGAGTGATCAGTAGCAATAGAATAAAAATGGGCCATAAGTAATGGTGTTTCATATCTGACTTTTTAGGTTATGAGCGGAATGCACTTGGTTGAGCATATTGCTGGATAACGTTAGCGAGCATATTACTCAAGGCAATCAATACAACGGAAGCAATACTAAGTACGATTAATAACGCTCCGTCTTGATATAAACCAGAATTAACAAAAGCGCTGCCTAATCCTGGGTAGTTAAAAACGGATTCAATCAGTGCTGAGCAACCTAGCATTTCGGCCATTGCAGCAAAGTGAAGTATAACGACGGGCAAAATACTGCTTTTAAAAATGTACATCTTGATCAGGGTATACAATGGCAAGTGATGAATTTGAGCATACCGCACATATTCGTTGGACATGAGTTCAATCACTTTTTCCCTAGTATGTAATATCAAAGGTCCTATACCACTCAGCACCAACGTCGCTACGGGTAAAACAAGATGAATAAAGTGATCGTATCCTGTAGAAATACTCCCGTTTAATGACGCTCCACCGCCAACAGGAAACCACCCGAGTTTGAGTGAGAAAAGTACGATGAGCATGATGCCTACCCAAAAGGTGGGTAAGTAAGAGAGCAACCAAGCAAATTGCTGGAGTCCTTTATTCCACCATGCGTCTGCGCTTATTCCTGAGAATAGACCTAATGCATATCCCAAAACAAAAGTTATCAACCAACTTGTACCCAGTAGCCAAGCTGAGTACGAGACTTTCTCTCTTAGAACATCAGAAATGGGTTGCTGATAATAACTGGAGTAACCTAAATTGCCGTTTAAAAATTGAGAGACGATCTCCTTTAACTGCTCCCAAGGCGTCATTGTTGTGCCTAGATGTTGTGCGATATTCGCTTTTTGAACGGCTGAGACGGAGAATAGGTTTCCCCCAAGAAATTCGTTTACAGGATCGATGGGAGAGTAATCAATCAACAATATGACGGTGCAGCAGGTAACCGCAACAAGTAGTAGCATTCGACCAACGGTTTTTAGCCCGAAGTGATTCATCGGCATATCCATCGCCATTCGTCGATGTTACTGACAATCGGCCAACCATGAGCATGCGGTTCAGTGATAGGATCGCCCAGATCCAGGCAATTATTCGCAGCGTAAAGATGGTCGAGGTTAACCAACCATGTCCATGGCTCATCCAAGGAGGCACGTTGTTGAGCATTCTTCCAAAATGTGAGAGAGCTTTCCCAAGATGCCGCTGATTTTGCTTTATTAATAAGAGTGTCGACTTCCTTTTCTTTATAGAAACCAGAGTTGTAGAAGTCGATACCTGCGAAACTCGAATGGTATAAAAATGCCACTTCACTAGCCGAGTGGCTACCAAACCCCATTAATACTGGGTTTGAATGCATGCGTTTTGCAATGGATGCCCAATCAGTGCCAATGGGTTGAATATCGATTCCGATCGCTTTGACCATCTGACTGATCGTGAGTGATAGCTCTTCACGTACACTATCGCCTGATTTATAGTACAGATTAATTTGTGCGCGAATGCCATCCTGTTCTCTTACTCCATCACCGTCGGAGTCTACCCAACCTGCATTGACAAGTAACTGTTTGGCAGCTGCAATGTCATAGTTCGGCAACGTGTTGGGCGTTGGCCCCCATGGTAAACCGTCAGATACTGACGTAGCCGGATGGGCATATCCTCGAGTAATTGGTTGATGATTAACTTTCGATCGATGGCCATGCTGACTGCTTTTCTAATGGCATAATCGGCCGTAACGTTGTTGCCAATGTCGTTGCCTTGTTGTTCTATTAATGGCCATACAATTCCCCGATTATCAACACTTTGAACCGCCCAGATTTTTGTATGTTGAGGCAGAGCATGAACGTATTTCTGAGGTAGGGTCGTTAATTGGAGTTGATCTGTTTTGAACAATGCAAAATTAGAATGTTCTTCACCAAAGACGATGACTAAAGACTCAAACTCTGGCTTTTGACCGTAATAAAAGGGGTTTCGCTTGAGCGTTAGTGATTCGCCTTTCTTCCATTTGATAAACGCATAGGGCCCTGAACCAATAGGGTGTTGAGCGTATTGATCGCTGTATAGATGTTTTGGAACAATACCTAAGGACACAAAGTGATCCATAAAGGTGATATCAGGTTGATTTAGACGAAATGAGACCATGGTCGGTGAGATAACCGATACCGCTTTCAAATTGGATAAGTCATGCGTACTTAATGTTTGTTTTGCATGGAGAAAAGTGAAAGCAACATCATTAGCGGTTAGTGGGCTACCATCAGAAAACATGACATCATCTCTCAAAGTTACACGCCATGATAACTTATCATCAGACAGAACCCATTTTACGGCAAGATCGCCTTTAAGACCGAACTTCTTAGTACGTTTTAGTAAGGTTGACTGAATCAGTGGGTGACCGTATTTCCCCCAACCTTTCGTGGAGTCAAACCCCTTTATAGGTTCACTACCTAATGCAACATAAAGAGTGTCTGGAAGTGGAGCAGAAATAGCATTGCTACTAATGGTAGAGTAGCGAGGAACATTAATAAGAGTTGCTTCATTTACCTTTTGTCCGTGCTTGAATCGGGTTGATAAAATATTAGTCAACTAGATTTGCCGCAATAGGGTGAGATATAGATATTCATTCAAAGTCTTTTGAACATATCGTGATGATGAATAATCTATATATTTTGATTGAATATTGAAGCTTAAACGCTGATTCATTGTTGTATAGTTTTTTCGAGGGCGGTTAGACGGCATCTAAATCAGTCTAATCCTGTATCTATTCTTGATGATAAAAATTGCAACCTTTCATTATCAAAAAATTACAAGTTAGCATGCTTCTAAACTTGGCCAATGAGTTTAGTCTAACCCCCTCTCTTTTCATGTGAAGTATTCAATTAGTCACTCTGAATAATACCTTTTATTTCCCGAAACATCACAACATCGACAAGTATTGTTATGGTTTCTGATGTTTCGGACTTTTTCGATATTCAATTATTTAATATTCAGGGGTTTTCATGTCTGTATTTTCCAGTCCGATCTCGGGGTGGGCAGCAGAAATATATCTGCATTATCAAATGAGACGAGGTGTTACTCGACTTACTGATAGAAAACAAAAAGGGCCGTTGATGGTGCAACGACCATTCTATCCAGAGAAAGGCATATCGCACACGTATCTATTGCATCCTCCTGGCGGTGTGGTTGGTGGAGACACGCTGAATGTTCATATTTGTGTAGATGAACAAGCTCACTCACTTATTACGACTCCCGGAGCTACTAAGTTTTATCGAAGTGCAGGCCATAGTGCACGTCAGGTTCAAATATTAGATGTAAAACAAAATGCTATTTTAGAGTGGCTGCCACTTGAAAATATATTTTTCCCTAAGGCCAATGCAGTTTTAGATACACAAATAAAACTTCATTCAACCTCTCGTTTTATTGGTTGGGAAATGCAGTGTTTTGGTCGTCCAATGCTTGATGAATTATTTACTTCTGGAAATGTCATTGGGCGCACTCATATTTATGTGGATGAGCGCTTGGTATTAGCCGAATCCCTCAATATCCAAGACGGAATAGGGAATAGAGCCGCAGCAATGCGTGACTTCCCAATGATGGGAAGTCTATATATCTATCGCGGTGATGAGGATTTGAAAGCGCATTTTCAGACCGCATTGAGTTCGGTTATCGCTTCAGAGAATGATCAGATGGAATTTGGCATTACAGATGTTGATGGTTTGTTGATTGTTCGCATTCTTGGTTATCAAACAGAGTCGATCATGTCCATTTTTGTTCATCTATGGCAGATGTGCCGTGAGCATTGGTATGGGTATGTTCCTGAAACACCAAGAATTTGGGCCACTTAATTAGAGATAAGAGTTGATATGGAATTAACGCCAAGAGAAAAAGATAAGCTACTCCTGTTTACTGCGGGCTTAGTCGCTGAAAAACGCCGAGCAAGAGGAGTGAAATTAAACTACCCAGAAGCAATTGCACTTATTTGCTGTGAAATCATGGAAGGAGCTAGGGATGGTCGCACGGTTGCTGACTTGATGAATTATGGCCGTACCATTTTAACGGCAGAAGATGTCATGGAAGGAGTTCCTGAGATGATTCAAAACGTTCAGGTTGAATGCACGTTTCCTGATGGGACCAAACTTGTTTCGATCCATGAACCAATAGTGTAGAGAGCCACAGCAATGATTCCAGGAGAAATAAAAGTTAACCATGACTTGGGTGACATTATCTTAAATGAAGGACGTCAAACAAAAACATTAAGAGTGTCCAACCTAGGCGATCGTCCAATTCAAGTTGGTTCTCACTATCACTTTTACGAAGTGAATACATTCTTAGATTTTGATCGCGAAGAAGCATTAGGGTATCGATTAAATATACCAGCAGGTATGGCTGTTCGTTTCGAGCCAGGACAAAGAAGAACAATTGAGTTGGTTGAGTTTAGCGGCAAACGTGAAATTTTTGGTTTTCAAGGCGCCGTGATGGGAAAACTACAGGATAAACAATGAGTAAAATTTCACGTCAGGCCTATGCAGATATGTTTGGGCCGACCACAGGCGACAGTGTTCGCCTTGCTGATACCGAACTTTTTCTAGAAGTTGAAAAAGATTTCACGACCTATGGCGAAGAGGTGAAGTTCGGCGGTGGTAAAGTCATTCGTGATGGCATGGGCCAAAGTCAAGTTGTCAGTGAATATTGCGTCGATGTACTAATAACCAATGCGTTAATCCTAGATCACTGGGGCATTGTAAAAGCAGATATTGGCATCAAGAACGGCCGAATTGTGGGTATTGGTAAAGCAGGTAACCCTGATGTCCAACCTAACATCGATATTGTTGTTGGTCCGGGGACGGAAGTGATTGCTGGTGAGGGAAAAATAATTACTGCTGGTGGTATCGACACACATATTCATTTTATATGCCCTCAACAGGCTGAAGAAGGGCTATCTGCGGGATTGACGACATTTATCGGTGGTGGCACTGGTCCGGTTGCAGGATCTAATGCAACGACGGTCACACCTGGCATCTGGAATATGCATCGCATGTTAGAAGCGGTCGATGAGCTACCCGTTAATGTTGGCTTGTTTGGTAAAGGCTGCGTAAGCAAGCCAGAGGCGATTCGTGAACAAATTGAAGCCGGTGCAATGGGGCTTAAGTTGCACGAGGATTGGGGGGCGACACCTGCAGCGATAGAGACATGTCTGTCTGTGGCAGATGAAATGGATGTTCAAGTCGCAATTCATTCCGATACGCTAAATGAAAGTGGATTTTACGAAGAAACCATGCGCGCGATTGGCGAGCGTGTGATTCATGTATTCCATACCGAAGGTGCGGGTGGGGGACATGCGCCCGATGTGATCAAATCCGTCGGTGAGGCGAATATCATTCCTGCATCCACCAATCCTACGATGCCTTACACCATCAATACGGTGGATGAGCATTTGGACATGTTGATGGTTTGTCATCATTTAGATCCATCTATTCCCGAAGATGTTGCTTTTGCTGAGTCGCGTATTCGTCAAGAAACCATTGCAGCAGAAGATATTTTGCATGATCTCGGTGCGATTTCAGTTATGTCATCTGATTCACAAGCAATGGGACGTGTTGGTGAGGTCATCACTCGTACATGGCAATGTGCCAATAAGATGAAGCTTCAGCGTGGGACGATGGAAGGCGATGCGACCAACCGTGACAACAACCGATTGAAACGTTACGTCGCGAAATACACGATTAACCCAGCCATCGCACATGGAATTGCCCATGAAGTCGGCTCCATTGAAGTCGGGAAACTGGCTGATATCGTCGTTTGGGATCCTGCATTTTTTGGCGTAAAACCTGCGTTGGTACTAAAGAGTGGCTTGGTCGCGTATGCCCCTATGGGAGATGTGAATGCGGCGATACCAACACCTCAGCCAGTACATTATCGTCCAATGTACGCGTGCTTTGGCAAGGCGAAATATAACTCGTCGATGATTTTTATGTCTCAAGCAAGTATTGAGGCGGGCGTACCACAAAAATTGTCTTTAAAGAGCCAAATAGGGCGAGTTAAAGGTTGTCGCCAAATTTCAAAGCAAGACATGGTACACAACAATTATGCACCAAAGATTGAGTTAGATTCTCAAACTTATCAGGTCAAAGCAGATGGCGTTCCACTCGTGTGTGAGCCAGCTACAGAGTTACCAATGGCGCAACGTTACTTCCTGTTTTAATGCCCCTTTGAAAGCCTAACCAAGGGGAGAGGAAAAGAAAAATGATTCAATTTACTCAATGTATTAGTTCCAATTCGAATAGCCAATTAGACACTAAGCAAAGTAAGTCTGAACTGACTTTGTGTCTCACTATGGATGAGCGTACTAAAAGCCGACTTAAAGTTACACTAAGCAATGGTCAGGTCGCGGGGCTATTTCTACCGAGAGGGACGGTATTAAAAGAGGGAGATTTGCTTAAAGCGGATACGGGAGAATTTGCACGTGTTGAAGCGGCGGAGGAAATGGTTTCTACGGTTTTTTCCGAAGACCTTTTACTGCTTGCAAAGGCTTGTTACCACCTAGGAAACCGACATGTACCTTTACAAGTCGAGCAAGGGTGGTGTCGTTACTTACATGATCATGTATTAGATGACATGGTGAAAGGGTTGGGGCTAGGCGTGCGCGTTGAACGTGCTAAGTATCAACCAGAGCCAGGTGCTTATGGCGGTTCTACCGCGGGTTCTTCTCATGGTCATCATCATTGACATTAGATGGAGTGAACGATGTTAGCTGATTTGCGCTTATATCAACTCATTAGTCCGTCTTTACCTGTGGGTTCGTTTACCTATTCCCAAGGCCTTGAGTGGGCGATAGAAAAAGGCTGGGTTCATGATGTGCAAAGTCTTTCCGATTGGTTAACCACACAACTAATGGATAGTTTGGCGACATTAGAATTGCCGGTGTTGCGAAAGCTAAGGTGGTTGATCGCAGAGGGCAATAACAGCGAGGCCCTTGGTTGGTGTGATTTTGTTATTGCCAGTCGCGAAACAAAAGAGCTAAGGCAAGAAGAAAAACAGCGAGGTGCAGCGTTTGCAAAGTTATTACCTCAGCTGGGTATTGAGTTAGATGAGCACACGATGAATATGGTAAAGCAGACCCAAATAGCGGCTTTTGCTATCGCCGCTATCAAGTGGGATATACCTCCAGTACAGCTGTGCACTGCTTACTCATGGAGTTGGTTAGAAAATGCAGTTATGGCGGGGGTAAAACTGGTGCCTCTTGGGCAAACTGATGGACAAAAATTACTTCTTGAAATCGCTAACTTGATCCCAGATGCCGTGACAAAAGCTACCAATTGGCCCTGTGAAGAAATTGGTAGTTTTACTCCGGCTCAGGTTATCGCAAGCTGCCGTCATGAAACTCAATATACTCGTCTTTTCCGTTCTTAAGGAAATCAGATTATGCAAAATTATAAACAGCCACTACGTATTGGTGTTGGTGGTCCTGTTGGCTCAGGTAAAACGGCCCTATTAGAAGTTCTCTGTAAAACGATTCGTGACCAGTATCATATTGCAGTGGTCACAAATGATATTTATACCCAAGAGGATGCAAAGATTTTAACTCGCGCTAAAGCATTGGATGCGGATCGGATCATCGGTGTAGAAACGGGAGGATGCCCTCATACTGCAATTCGAGAAGATGCTTCGATGAACCTTGCTGCAGTAGAAGAACTGGCTATTCGTCATAAAAACTTGGACGTGGTCTTTGTCGAAAGCGGCGGTGATAATTTAAGCGCAACCTTTAGTCCAGAGCTTGCGGATCTCACTATCTATGTTATCGATGTGGCCGAGGGGGAAAAGATTCCTCGTAAGGGTGGCCCAGGCATTACGCGTTCTGATTTACTCGTTATCAATAAAATTGATCTAGCACCTTATGTTGGCGCATCTTTAGAAGTTATGGAAGCGGACACTGCACGTATGAGACCAGAGAAGCCTTACGTATTTACCAACTTAAAAGAGGGGGTAGGGCTACAAACTATCATCGATTTTATCGTAGATAAAGGCATGTTAACGCACGCTTAACCAACAGTATAATTAAACTGCCTCATGTGGGCAGTTTTTTATTAAGTGCATATTTGAATAGCCAAAAGTAAAAAAATGGCAGCGATTAGCTGCCGAAGACGTTTTGGAAGAAACTTAAACGAGATTTATATTTATATAATCAAACGGTAGTCATGTCTGATTTGTGCTTATAATACGTATTATTTTAAGGATGGCAATTAACTAAAATTAGATGGTTAAGAATATAAATAAATTGGTAGGATAACTAAATTTTATTCAAGCATGTGAATCTTTTTCTATTTTCTGGTTTCGTAATATACCCATAGAACTCGTGGGCTTTTAGCCTTCCGACACAAAGTTCAATCTTTAACTCGTTTGCTAGTAATCTTAACTTAGATCTGTTGAGCGAGGTCTTGCTAGCTGAAATACTATCAAGGTATTGATTCAGTACATCCTCATTATATAAGGCGATATAATTACTCATAATTTGGGGGTGATTGATTGTCTGATTCTCTTACGGATGAAATGATGTCGACAAATTAACATTGTTAAATGTATGGTCGAGTTTTGTGAGTTATTCATTGTATATTGTTTTCTATGGGTTTTAAATATAGAAATAGAATCAAATGTTTTTAGTATTCACTCCATGTTCTTGTAATGGATGAAGTTTAAAATATAAGTGATATTATCTCATTGTAAATTATAATGTTGAATTTTTTCAACTTTTGGAAATTTAAAATATAGAGCCAATAAAGTGTGTGAGTGTAAGTATGTTTTCATACATAAATCTCTTGTTTGTTTATGCTCTCTTACTTCTTGTAAGTTGCATTTTATTTGGCTCTTACCTTCATGGATTGTTAATTGTTTAATCCTTGAGTAAAAGTGAGTAAATGAAAAAGATTTTACGGTATGTTATCTAAAGGAATTCCATTACTGCCCAATAATACATTAGGAAGTAATAAGTACATCAATAGTGATCTGAATACGATGCTTCATGATGAAAATGAACGAGTATCGATACTTGTCACATCACATGACGTAACCATTCACATGGTGAGGCGGCACTGTGAATCATACAATGCTAGAATAAAGATCCCATTGTCAGTCATTAAAATAAAAGGGCTAATTGGCGCTTTGCAATCTTTTAATGACAAAAATCATGATACGTTATCCAAAATAGAAATGGATCTAATTAAAAATATGATTTTCTATTTTAAATTACACTATGTACTACGATAGTGTTTTCGTTTAAAGCCTTTCACTCCACACTTTTCCGTGCTGCGCCTCTTGAACAGTCGTCATTTGAGTTGAACGTAGATTATTTTAAACGGCTACATCAGTTAGCGCATTATGGGCAACTATTCGTATAAGTTTTGCCTGTTTTAACTGAGAAAATGGTCGAAAACGCACGCCATGGCCATTACAAGCTATTATTACTACTTGAGCGCGCAGTTTTGATGTGAATTGTTCACGAAATTGTTGATGAAATAGTCATCAGTCTCGATGCGCTTCTCTCTTGAGAATGGGGGGAGAGGTGGAAAATTATGCATTTTATACCGTTTATGAAATAAATTGTGATGTAATTCAATTTTTTCTGGCTTTTTTTATGCATTTAGGGAATAATCCGCCTCCCTTAGTCGTCCCTAATGGCTTATCGCGGTTGTGTACTGTGCTAATTCCTATCTGAATGGATTTAGTATCTGGATGGATCAGTATCGAATTAGAAGAGCATATGGGACTGTTTTTTTGTTAATTAAGTAGGATCCCAATGCAAGATTCTGTTATTCAATTCAGCGATTTATCTCTGAATGATTCTATCCTTTCTGCTCTAGACGGAATGGGTTTCGTGTCACCAACTCCAATTCAGGCTGCGGCAATCCCACACCTATTGGAAGGTGCTGACGCGCTGGGCAAGGCACAAACGGGTACAGGTAAAACGGCAGCGTTCTCACTGCCTCTTCTAAACAAACTAGATCTTGATCAACGTAAACCTCAAGCTATCGTTCTTGCTCCAACTCGTGAGCTAGCGATCCAGGTTGCGGCTGAAATGAAAAACCTTGGTAAGAATATCAATGGTCTTAAAGTTCTAGAAATCTACGGTGGTGCATCTATCGTAGACCAAATGCGTGCACTTAAAAATGGTGCTCACGTTATTGTTGGTACGCCTGGCCGTGTTCAAGACCTTATCAACCGTGAACGTCTACACCTAGACGAAGTACACACATTCGTACTAGATGAAGCTGACGAAATGCTAAACATGGGTTTCGTTGACGACGTAACTAATATCATGGAACACGCTCCATCTTCAGCACAACGTGTATTGTTCTCTGCAACAATGCCACCGATGCTGAAAAACATTGTAGAGCGTTTCCTACGCGATCCTGTGACTGTTGACGTAGCTGGTAAGAACCACACTGTAGACAAAGTTCAACAGCAGTTCTGGGTAGTAAAAGGTGTAGAGAAAGATGAAGCAATGTCTCGTCTTCTTGAAACTGAAGAAACTGACGCGTCAATCGTATTCGTACGTACTCGTCAAGATACTGAGCGCCTAGCTGATTGGCTATCTGCACGTGGCTTTAAAGCTGCTGCACTTCACGGTGATATTCCTCAGTCTCTACGTGAGCGTACTGTTGATCACATCAAACAAGGTGTTATCGATATCCTAGTTGCAACTGACGTTGTTGCTCGTGGTCTTGACGTTCCACGTATTACTCACGTATTTAACTACGATATCCCATTCGATGTTGAGTCATACATCCACCGTATTGGTCGTACAGGCCGTGCTGGACGTAAAGGTAAAGCGATTCTTCTAGTTCGCACTAACCAAATCCGCATGCTTCGTACAATCGAGCGTGTAACTAAGTCATCTATGGAAGAAATCCAACTTCCTCTACGTGATCAAGTTGCTGAATCGCGTCTAAGCAAACTAGCGGCTGAGCTAGAAGCTGAGAAAGAGCACAAAGCACTAGACAAGTTTGCTGAACTTGTAGAGAAACTACAAACTTCTCTAGAAATCGAACCAGCAATGCTAGCAGCTATGCTTCTTAAGCGTCAGCAAGGCAAGCGCCCACTATTCTACATTGGCGAAGACCCAATGGTAGAAGCGATTGAACGCGACAAGCAACGTCGTAAAGATCGCCGTGAGGGTGGTCGTGAAGGTGGCCGCGAGGGCGGTCGTAGCTTCAACAACCAAGAGTGGGATACATACCAACTACAAGTTGGCCGTGAGCAAGGTGTTCAAGTTAAAGACATCGTTGGTGCTCTAGCGAACGAACTAGGTCTTGGTAAAGGCTCTATTGGTGCAATCAAGCTAGCACAGGGTCATACTTTTGTTCAGCTACCAAAAGCAATGACTTCTGATGCAGCGAGCAAACTAAGCAAGCTACGCATTCGTCAACAAGATGTTGGTGCTGTAGTGTGTGACTTCGATGATTTCCGCGAGTCTCGTGGTGGTCGCCGTGACGGTGGTCGTCGTGATGGCGGTCGTCGTGAAGGTGGCTTCCGTGGTAACCGCGATGGCAACCGTGAGGGCAACCGCGAGGGTGGCGAACGTCGTTTCGATCGCAACCGTGGTGGTGATCACCGTGGCGCACACCGTGGTGAACGTGGTCACGGCCGTGGTCGTCGCACTCAAGACGCATAATCTTTGCGCACTAAAAAATAGTTGAATTTGAAAGCCGAGCGAACAGCTCGGCTTTTTTGTCCCTAGTCTTCTATACTTTATCCATTCAAAAATATTTGTAATTATTCAGCATTCTTAGTCATTAATTGATGGTTTTATGTACTTGATTCTACTTGAGTTGAATTTATGACATATATTTCATGCTTCAAATAAATTTTAAACTTGTCGTAGATCAACAAAGTTCGCGCAAACGAGTAACTAATACTAAAAGATAGTTGAAAGATTAAAAAATTATTGAATAATAGAGCACACAAACAAGAAGTACTCGGCGCGTCAGCGCAATTACAACCTTTGCTCCACAACAGGAAATTATTTCATGTCTAATTCGTTTGTACTGGTGATCAACTCTGGTAGCTCATCACTAAAATTTGCAGTTATCGATTCAACTTCTGGCGATGCTGTATTAAGTGGTTTGGGCGAATGCTTTGGTCTGTCAGACGCTCGCATGAGCTGGAAATTCAACGGCGAGAAAACGGAAATCGCAATCGAAGGTGACGATAGCCATCACAAAATCGCTATCGGCAAACTGGTAGGTTTAACCGAAGAATATGGTCTAGCTAAAGACATCGTAGCGGTAGGTCACCGTATCGTACACGGCGGTGAAAAATTCACGAAAACAGTACGCATTACTGAAGAAGTAACAGCAGAAATCGAAAAGCTTGCAGATCTTGCTCCACTACATAACCCTGCAGGTGCTATTGGTATTCGTGCTGCAATTGAAGCATTCCCAACGCTTCCTCAGTTTGCTGTATTCGATACTGCATTCCACCAATCTATGCCTCAACGCGCATACACTGGTGCGATTGCAAAAGAACTTTACACTGATTTTGGTATTCGTCGTTACGGTTTCCACGGTACTAGCCATTATTTCGTTAGCCGTGAAGCTGCGAAAATGTTGAACAAGCCAGTTGAAGAATCAAGCTTCATTTCAGTTCACTTAGGCAACGGTGCTTCTGTTTGTGCTATTAACAATGGTGAGTCTGTAGACACTTCTATGGGCTTTACACCGCTATCAGGTCTGATGATGGGCACACGCTGTGGTGACCTTGACCCAGGTATCATTGAGTACCTACTTAAGAAAGGTTGGTCTCAAGAGCAAGTGTTTACATCTTTGAATAAGGCTTCTGGCTTCCTAGGTGTATCCGGCCTGACAAGTGATGCTCGCGGTATTCTGGATGCGATGGAGCAAGGCCATGAAGGTGCTAAGCTTGCATTCGAAGTCTTTACATACCGTGTATCAAAATACATTGCGTCTTACCTTGCTGCTCTGGATTCATTTGACGGCATTATCTTTACAGGCGGCATTGGCGAGAACTCTCTACCAATCCGTCGTCAGATTCTTAAAAACCTAAAACTACTAGGTTTTGTTGAAGATGAGAAAGGTAACGAAGACGCACGATTTGGTAACGCAGGTGTGGTTGCTACATCTGAGTTGCTTGGTGCGAAAGCACTGGTTATTCCTACCAATGAAGAGTGGGTTATCGCTCAACAGTCGGTGGAACTGCTGTAATACAGCAAAAATTTTTGGGAACTAAGTCAAAGGCCCTCTCCAATTGGAGAGGGCTTTTTTTATGTTTAAAGGGAACGATGGCAAAGGCAGCTCGCGTTAAACACACTTAATATTGAGCTACTTAATATTGATGTTGTTATCTCGTCGGTCATACATGTCTGGTGTGGTATGGAGTCCTCCTGCGTAACCGGCTTCTTCAAGCGTCTCCCTTACTGCACGAACATCGGTAGCGGTGACAGGCTCCTGTTGATCACCAAGGTGTTTGCGCACAAATGTGATTAACTCGGCTAAGCGTGCATCAGACAATATGTCCTCAAAGCTTGCCATCGGCATGAAGTTCTTCTCTGGATCGATGTAAGTTGGCTGCAATCCGCGCACAGTGACAGCAATGGTATTGAAAGGGTCGCTATGCATGATAATGCCGTTGTTTAGTAACGTGGGTGCGATAGGGTCGCGACCTTTACCGTCGTTACCATGACAAGCCCCACAGGTCTGCTTGTAGGTCGCATATATTGGCTCTTGGTATGCGCTTTCATCAAACCCTTTTGGATCGAGCGGTACAGCATCAGAGGCGATGAAATTGTTCACATCACCGTTGAGAAGGTAGTACGCCATGGATGAAACATCTTCCCGTGTCATTTGACTCAAGCTATTTTTCACCACATCTGCCATCCCTGCGAACGCGGTGCCTTTGTCAGAATGACCAGTGTGCAAAAAGTCGGTTAGCGATTTTTCATCCCATCCGCCGACATACAGTTCTGTCGCAGTGATGGCGGGTGCATTCCAACCATCAATCAAGTTACCTTGGAAGATTCGCTCAGGGATTAATGCCTGAGCAATGTTACGCGGCGTGTGACACTCAGAGCAGTGGCCGAGACCAGCAACCCAATATTTTCCTTTTTGCCACTTTTCGATGTCATCTACGGTATTTTCTAGCTCGGATGGTAACTTGTAATCAATGGGGTCGGTATCCATGAATACGATATTCCAACCGAGCAAACCAAGTCGTATGTTGGATGGAAACATCATACTGTTCTCATCATTTCGCCTTGCGACAGCGGGAATAGATTGCATGTACTCCCACAAGTCTGTCATATCTTTTTCCGTTAAGTACTGATATGAAGTGTACGGCATGGCGGGGTATAGATAGCCGTGTTTACCTTTACCGTTGACCAAAGCATTACGGAAGTCTTCGTAGTTGTACTCACCAATGCCTTCACTGGCATGTGGCGTAATGTTAGTCGAATAAACCGTACCAAATGGCGTAACAAATGGTAAGCCGCCAGCGAATGGCTCACCACCCTCTGCACTATGGCAAGCGATACAATCACCGGCGTGGGCAATATATTCGCCCCTTGTTACGGATTGAGCATTTAACGCGGCGAGTTTTTCCATTTGCACGTTACCCGCGTGTCGAATATACGCTCCAATTGCGAGGATCTCGTTGTGGGTTAGCTGGTTTTCAAATGCAGGCATGAGGTTATTGAGCCCATAGTTGATGGTGTGTTGTATCTCTTCAATGCTGCCACCATGTAGCCAGATGCTATCTGATAAGCTAGGGACTCCGGTTTGTTGATTCGCGATTGAACCATCGCCATGACAAGATGCACAATATTGAACAAATAAATCTTTTCCTAATTGGATTTTGACTTCTGGCACATCACTGTGACGTTGGTTGAGAGAGGCAAGGTAGTAAGAAATTTTGTCGACTTCATCTTTTCTGAGAACTTCTACCCAGCCAGGCATGGCTCCGTTTCGCCCATTGGCGATGGAGTGGATCACGGAATCATCGTCTCCACCATACAACCACTCATTGTCGATAAGGTTTGGAAAGTGTTTTTGACCTTGTGCGTTGTCACGATGGCATGCTGCACAGTGAGTTTGAAATAGTATACTGCCAGTACGAACAATCTCAGTATCTTGCGCAAGCGCTGCCAGAGACGTGTCACTCACTTGGTTAAATTGATCATCGAGCGTCGTCGTGGGGTTACTCAATTTGTCATCGCTTTGTTGCCAGTCGACGATGCCTTTCCATTCTCCTAATCCGGGGTACAAGACGAGGTAGCCTAATGAAAGAAAAAACGCGACCGCGTAACTTATAAACAGTAATTTTGGTGGTGGGGCATCTTTTTCATCGATACCATCAAAACTCGCGATCGTATGGTTTTTGTCCGCTTTATGATTGTTGCGCCAGTACTTGATGATCACGCTTACCATCAGTGCAAAAAAAACAAGGGTAAAGACAACCGCCCACCCATTCCAGAATGTGCTCATGGTGACACCTCCTGTGTAGTATCTTGACCAAGGCTTTGAAGATAACGAATCAGAGCTTCTCCTTTGGTTCGCCCCCTAACTTGTAAACGTGCATCGGAAATCTCCTGATCTGTGTAGGGAACGCCTAAAAAGCGCAGTGTTTCCATTTTATCCCCTATAGCGTCACCAGAAAGGGTTTGCTCGAATAGCCAAGGGTAGGCTGGCATAATGGAAGTCGGAATCACCTGTCTTGGATCGACAAGATGCATGACGTGCCATTGGTCAGAATACTTACGCCCCAGATTGGTGAGATCTGGTCCGGTACGTTTAGAACCCCACAAATTTGGAAATTCATAAATATCATCAGATTCTAAGTTGGGGCGACCATTACGTTTTACCTCTGGATCGAGAGGCCGTACCATTTGCGTATGGCAAACATGACACCCCTCGCTGATGTATATGTCACGGCCAGCAAGCTCGATAGCTGTTAGCGGTTTGGCTAAGCTGCCTTTGGCGATGTCATCAGTGCGTAGGATATTGGGAACAACCCACACTGCCAGCGAGAACGACGCAACAGCCACCGTTGTGATGATCAAAATGACGACGGAATGTGTGAAGTCTTTACTCATGATGACACCTCCTTAGCGACTAGTACTGAAGGAGAGCGGACGGTTTTGTACAAGTTGAACGCCATTAAAAATAAGCCAAGTACAAATAGAGCTCCGCCAAAGAAGCGCATGAACAACCAAGGTGCCTTGAAGTTCATCGCCTCGATAAAACTGTAAACTAACTCGCCATTTTCATTTTGTGTTAGCCACATGTAGCCCTCACCAATTCCTGCAACCCAAAGTGCAATGGCATAGAGTGCCACGCCAGCGTGAGCAAGCCAGAAATGCCACTTAATTAATCTAGGTGACCACAACTCGGTCTTATTCCAAAGACGAGGTATAAAGTAATAGAAAACCGCGATCCCTGACATCCCAACCCATCCAAGGGCACCCGAGTGGACATGGCCGATTACCCACTCGGTGTTATGGGCAACCATATTAAACCAACGAATGGCAAGCAAAGGTCCCTCAATGGTGGCTAAACAGTAGTAAAGAATGGCGGAGAAAAAGAATAGGCAGATATAGTCAGATTTGAGTTTTTGTTTGTTCTGCAACAGTGTCATGGCGCTGTTGAATGCCCCAGCCCAAGAGGGAAGCCAAAGGATTAGCGACATCACGATACCAATGTTTTGCACCCAGGTTGGAACGGAAGAGTAGATTAAGTGGTGTGTTCCGGCCCAAGTATAAAACCCGACGAGCCCCCAAAAGTGGATCACGGATAAGCGGTAAGAATATATCGGGCGGTCGGCAGCTTTTGGAATGAAGTAGTAGTTCATCCCAATCACTCCGGCAGTGAGTAAGAAGCCCACAGCATTGTGCCCCCACCACCATTGAACGATGGCATCTTGAGCCCCTGCAAATACGGAATAGGATTTCATCATAGAAACTGGCATGGCCAAGTTATTCACGATGAAAATCATGGCGATGACGATAATGAAAGCCGCGAAAAACCAGTTGGCGACGAAGATGTGTTCAACTTTGCGCTTGGCTAATGTGCCGAAGAAGAGCACCGCATACAGGACCCACACTAACACGATCAGAAGATCGATCGGCCATTCAAGTTCCGCATACTCTTTTGATGTTGTGTAACCGGCGGGAAGAGTCAGCAAAGCTAAGAACAGCACCAATTGCCAACCCCAGAATACCATCCAAGATAGGCTTTGATTAAACAGCTCACAACGGCCCGTTCGTTGGGCAATGTAGAGCGACGTTCCCATGAGAATATTGACCACAAAACCATAAATGACACCAGACGTATGCAACGGTCTGAGTCGACCAAATTGGAAGTATTGAGAATCAAAATTAAGCACTGGCCAATACAGTTGAGCGGCTAGAATGACGCCAATAATCATACCCGCAATAGCCCAAATCAAAGAGGCGAGTACGAAAAACTTCACAACCTTAATGTTGTACTGTGTCGTTACTTGTTCCATTAGAACGCTCCTCGATTAAGGCTGAGAGCCAGCACCTAGTGTGGATTCAGCGTCTAGCTGAGGCTCAGTACCAAGACTGGAGTAATAGTGGGCAATGTCTTCCATGTCCTGTTCAGAAAGCGCATCGGCTTGCTGTTGCATCAACACTGCGAGGCCACTCGTTCTTTCCCGTGCCTTATAGTCTTTAAGCGAAGATATTAGGTAACTTTTTTTCTGACCGCGTAGATTAGGATAGGCATCGATAGTGGAAATACCATCAGCACCATGGCAGGTCATGCATACTTTTGCTTTCTCGCGACCGATTTTGAACTGTTCATCCTCTTGAGAGGCGAAAGTTTGTGGGGTAATGCATACCGCGGCGCTGAGTGCGATTTTCAAGGCGGTTTGCTTCCAATAGTTGTCTTTTATTCTCATCACTGGTTCCCTAGTAATATGAACGTGCTCTTAAACTAAGCGTCAGAAACTCGGGCGTTAAATGACCAACGATTCACGGTTATTTGCTGGGTGAATGAATTGGCTTGAAAGTATCGTTGTCGTTTTAAGCGTATTGTTGTCGGTTTAAAACCTATTGTTATCAGTTTAAAACGTATTGCTTTAGCTTAAAGAGTAAGCAGGTACTGGCGTTCTTGCTATGTACAGGCGTATTTTGTTGTTATTTTTATGGTTAGTACGTAGTGAACTGGTGAAAAGAGCAAAAATAGCAGAGACAAAATGATCGAAAAATGAGGTGGTTACTCTGCGGTTTAGATGAGCTTTAATCGGGCTGTTATGTACTATCCAAACGAGAAAAATAATCGGCACAATTGCAGGGAATTGTCTCGATGAGAGCTACCTCTCAATGTATACTTGCCGCGATCTGCACTTATTTCATGGCATGTTCTGTCAACATTTGCGATCTAAATGTAATCCGCTATCACGCATTCCAATTAATAATATATAACGCCCTGATTAACCTCTGGCAGGGTACTTTTGTGAGTCATTATGCTTAACTCAGAACGCAAAGCTGCACTCGTGCTCGTCGCGACAACCATGATCGCCGCACTTGGGTGGATTTTCTCGAAAGAAACGATCCAAGGGATGCCACCTTTTGGTTTTATCGGACTCAGATTCACTATCGCCTCTGTTTGTTTACTACCTTTGTGTTTTCGACCTTTACTTGCTGCAAACTTGAAAGATGTACTGTCTGCTGGTGGGGTAGGCTTATTGCTTGGAAGCGCAGTCATGACATGGATTTCTGCGATTTCAATCAGTGATACATTGGGCGAGGGTGCATTCATCATGAGCTTGTCGATGTTATTCGTACCGATCGTTGCTTGGGTGATGTTTCGTCAGCGACCTCAACGGATTTTCTGGGTATCGTTGCCAATTGCAGTTGCTGGACTAGCGTGTTTGTCTCTTGTGGGTGGCTGGAAACAATCAGCGAGCCAATTATGGTTTCTTATCGCGGCTTTGATATTAGCGCTGCATTTCAACGTTAACAGTAAGTACTCCAAAAAATTACCAGTGCTGGTATTGACCTGTGTTCAGCTGTTTACCGCAGGATGTTTAGGCCTGATCGTTTCTTTCTTTGTGGAATCTCGACCAACAGAGATTGATTCGACTATTTGGATGTGGTTCGCGTTAAGTACATTGCTTGCGACGAGTTTGCGGTACGTTATGCAAACCATGGGGCAAAAGTTTGTTCAGGCAGGTAATGCGGCACTGATTATGATCCTAGAGCCAGTATGGACTGTGGTACTCAGTGTGCTTTGGTACGGAGAAATACTTACAGCTAACAAACTGATAGGCTGTACATTGATTTTGTTTTCACTGGTGATATACCGAACAGGTGGCAAGTTTCGTTTTCCCAAGCGGGGATAACGAGAGTAGAGCCAACATCACTGGATATGTTGGTTCTATATTTCTGAGCGATGTTTTAGCGCGAGAGAGACTTTTGAAGTCGGTTGACGATTGAGTTCTTCACTGATCATCCATCCGGCTTTCGCTAACAATTCTAAATCGACCCCAGTTTCTATACCGAGCCCTTGGCAGAGGTAAAGAACATCTTCTGTCGCAACATTGCCTGATGCCCCGTGAGCATAAGGGCAACCTCCAAGTCCTGCAACACTGCTATCAATGGTTTTGATGCCCATCGTGAGCGCTTGGTAGATATTGGCCAAAGCTTGGCCCCATGTATCATGAAAGTGAACCGCGAGTTTGTCGGTCGGTACTTTTTGTTGCACCGCCTCTAGCATGTTTGCAATACGAATGGGTGTGCCAGTCCCAATGGTGTCACCAAGAGAAACTTCATAGCAACCAAGATCCATTAACAAATGCGCGATTCTCGCAACTTGGGTGGGGTTTGTTGCGCCGTCGTAAGGGCAGTCTGCAACGCAAGAAAGATAGCCGCGTACGGGGATGTTGTGCTCATTCGCTAATGCCATTACCGGTTCAAACCGGGTTAAACTCTCTGCAATAGAGCAATTGATGTTGTGTTGGCAAAAACGCTCGGATGAAGAGGTAAATATCGACACTTGAGTGGCTCCGGCATCCAGAGCTTGTTCCAAACCTTGCAAGTTAGGTGTGAGAGCGGAATAAGTAATGTTTTTTCGGCGAGTAATACGGCTCATAACTTCTCGTGAGTCCGCCATTTGAGGCACCCACTTGGGAGAAACAAATGATCCAGTTTCGATATGAGTAAGCCCTGTATCTGAGAGTAAATCGATCAATCGGACTTTGGCCTCCGTCGAGACGCGGGATTCATTTTGTAAGCCATCACGAGCTCCCACTTCTACGATGTTGACATGGTTTGGTAACGTCATTTTTTATCCTTATTGGATTTGTTGATCCAGCATGGCGATCGCTTTTCGAGAAAAGCTTGCAAACCATCTTGTCCTTGAGGTGAGACTCGAATATCGGCAATCAATTGGCTAGTGTACTGAGTGAGTTGCTCATCAATGGGATTTTGATGGCATTGCTGGCAGAGGGCTTTCGCTTTTCGCATCGCATCTGGACTATTGAGTAGTAAGGTGTCGATTAGGTTTTCAAGCACATGATCAATGTGTTCGTGAGGGTGAACCTCATGCACAATGCCATAGTTTTTGGCGTCGGCGGCATCGATAACTTCTGCACTTAGGATAAATCGGCGTGCCTGACGGTTACCCATTGCGCGCATTACATAAGGAGAAATGGTTGCAGGCACTAAGCCCAACTTGACCTCACTTAAACAGAACTTGGCATCGTTGGCAGCAATGGCGATATCACAACAGCAAACCAACCCTAAAGCACCGCCGAATGCTGAGCCTTGTACAATACCTATTGTCGGTTGAGGGAAAGCATCCAAGGTATGCATAAGTCGAGCTAAATTCTGTGCATCTTCTAAGTTCTGCTTACGGGTGCTATTGGCCATGGATTTCATCCAGTTTAAATCGGCACCAGAAGAAAAATGTTTGCCATTGCCTTTTAAAATTAAACATCGCACATCGGTTCTCAATGCCAAGTAGTCAAGCCGATGAATCAGCAAGTCAATCATGCAGGCATCGAATGCGTTGTGCTTTTCTGTGCGATTTAAAGTGAGAGTCGCAACACCAAACTTGTTGACGCTCCAAAGTACCTCATCTTGTCGATTTGGATTTGGGGTTATGCTCGGTTTATGATCCTGCATATGACATCCTTTTACTTTTTTGTTTTTACATTCTGAAAACACCGAAGTTGCTGTCAGAAATTGGCGCATTAAGGGCGGCAACTAAGGCTTGAGCCAATACCTGCCTTGTCTCTTTTGGGTCAATAATACCGTCATCCCACAAGCGCGCACTGGCATAGTAGGGATGCCCCTGAGACTCATACAAGTCTAAGATAGATTCTCGAAATGTCCTTTCTTCTTGCTCAGGCCACGGCTCACCTTGGCGTTTTTTGACTTCTCGGCGCACTTGAGTGAGCACGCCTGCCGCTTGTTCACCACCCATGACAGAGATTCGAGCATTAGGCCACATCCACATCATGGTTGGATCGTACGCGCGACCACACATGCCGTAGTTCCCTGCGCCGTAGGATCCGCCAATGATTACTGTAAATTTAGGCACATCTGCGCAGGCGACTGCCATCACCAATTTTGCACCATGTTTGGCGATACCCTCTGCTTCAAGCTTTTTGCCGACCATAAAACCGGTGATGTTTTGCAAAAACAAAAGGGGGATTTTTCGTTTGGCGCACAATTGAATAAACTGTGCCCCTTTTTGTGATGACTCTGAAAACAAAATGCCGTTGTTAGCCACAATGCCAATCAAATTACCGTGAAGTCGAGCAAATCCACATACCAGTGTTTTGCCATAAAGTGCTTTGAATTCATCAAAATCCGAGTCGTCTACAATACGGGCAATGATTTCTCGAACGTCAAAAGAGAGACGCAGATTCGCGTTGACGATGCCGTACATCTCTTCTGCCTCGTAACGCGGGGGTAACACGGTTTTTTCTGTGACAGTCGGCATTGATTGGTTTGTGTTGGCAATGGCTTCACGAGCCAATTGGAGGGCATGTTTGTCACTCTCTGCATAATAATCGGCCACGCCTGATTTTCGACAGTGTACGTCCGCACCACCGAGCTCTTCATCGGTGACGACTTCACCTGTCGCGGCTTTGACTAACGGAGGCCCGGCAAGAAAAATGGTGCCTTGCTCTTTTACCATAATCGAGACATCTGCCATCGCAGGTACATAAGCGCCACCGGCAGTACATAACCCCATTACGACTGCGACCTGAGCGATGCCCTGTGCAGACATACGCGCTTGATTGAAGAAGATTCGGCCGAAGTGTTCTTTATCAGGGAAGACTTCGGCTTGATGAGGAAGGTTTGCACCTCCAGAATCAACCAGATAGACACAAGGTAAGCGACAGCGTTGGGCGATCTCTTGGGCTCGCAAGTGCTTTTTCACCGTGAGCGGATAATAGGTACCGCCTTTTACCGATGGATCATTGGCGATGACCATGCATTGAATCCCACTTATTGTGCCTATTCCTGCTACGACGCCTGCACACGGGATAGCTTCATCGTACACATTCCATGCGGCAAATTGCCCAACTTCCAGAAACGCACTGTCTTCATCGAGCAAATGTAACACGCGTTCTCGTACCGGAAGCTTACCTTTGAGCCTTTGACGATCAATAGCTTTTTGACCGCCACCTTGCTTTATCACTTTGATGTTAGCCTCGAGGTTGTGTACTAAATCCGTCATGACGGCTTTGTTATTTTGAAATAGCTCGTCAATTGGCTTAATTTTACTTTTAATGATGGCCATGATGACTTCCTTGTCAGTGGGTTAGCGGGATTCTTCAAACAGTTCTCGCCCAATCAACATGCGACGAATTTCCGAGGTGCCCGCACCAATCTCGTATAGCTTTGCGTCACGCAATAAACGCCCTGTAGCATATTCATTGATGTAACCATTGCCGCCCAGTAATTGAATCGCATCTAATGCCATTTTTGTTGCCAATTCTGCGCTGTAGAGGATCACACCTGCGGCGTCTTTACGCGTACATTCACCTCGATCACACGCCGCAGCAACCGTATAAACGTAGGCTTTCGCGGCATTCATTCGAGAATACATGTCTGCAAGTTTGCCTTGTACCAACTGGAATTCACCAATTGATTTCCCAAACTGTTTTCGGTCGTGTACATAAGGAACGACTTCATCCATACAAGCTTGCATAATTCCCAGCGGCCCTGCGGCGAGTACGACACGCTCGTAGTCGAGTCCGCTCATTAATACTTCGATGCCATGATTAAGCTTGCCTAATACGCTTTCTTTCGGGACGAGGCAGTTTTTGAATACCAATTCACAGGTGTTGGAACCTCGCATGCCCAGTTTGTCGAGTTTCTGTGCGTGGCTAAACCCCTCAAAATCTCGTTCGATAATAAATGCGGTGATGCCATGGGAGGCGGCGTTTGGATCGGTTTTGGCGTAGACCACGAGCGTGTCAGCGTCGGGGCCGTTTGTGATCCACATTTTGCTGCCATTGAGCTCAAAGTGGTCGCCTTTGTCCTCGGCTCGTAATTGCATACTGACTACGTCAGAGCCGGAGTTGGGCTCACTCATGGCAAGTGCGCCAACGTGAGAACCATCAATCAGTTTAGGTAGGTACTTTTCACGTTGGCTTTGGGTGCCATTTCGATAAATTTGGTTTACACAAAGATTGGAATGCGCGCCATAACTGAGTGCCACAGACGCAGAAGCACGGCTGATCTCTTCCATCGCGATAACGTGGGCGAGATACCCCATACCCGCACCGCCATGCTCTTCATCGACGGTTACACCAAGCAAACCCATTTCACCAAATAGAGGCCAAAGGTGATTTGGAAACTCATTGTTGTGGTCTATTTCTGCGGCAATAGGAGCGATGTGCTTTGTGGCGAATGCATTGACGTGTTCTCGGAGCATATCAAGCGTTTCACCAAGCCCAAAATTAAGTGGGGTATAACTCGTTTTCATAACGTTTCCTTGTAAAAGTTCGGTCGTGAAAAAGCCGGTTTACACTGCTTGGGCTAAACGTGCGTTGCTATTGTTTGTGGTGGTTTTTATATGTTTATTTAGAAAGTGACTACTGACTACTGACTACTGACTACTGACTACTGACTACTGACTACTGACCGCTGCGTAGCGCTTGCTCACAACGTATTTTTGCCGCATCCAATTCGCCCATAACTGCGCCAATGTCGTCCAACTGTTGTTGTAACTGGGCTTGTTTTTCATCAATGATAGTGAGCATTTTAATTAACTGACCATCGGTTTGTTGAGTATCATAAAGCTCAAAGAGTTCGCGGATTTCTGCGAGAGAAAACCCCAAACGTTTACCCCTTAAAATCAGCTTTAAGCGAATTTTATCTCTGCGTTGATAGACACGAATGTTGCCTTTTCGCTCCGGCTCAATCAGACCTACGTCCTCATAAAACCGAATGCTTCGCGTGGTAATGTCGAACTCCTTAGCGAGTTCACTAATCTTAAATCTTTCCACTTGGCGATTCCCTTTCACTAAAATTTTGGCTTCATAACGGTTTTCATTCCCTTAGGACGACTTTCTAAACGATGTCGACACAAGGCAAGAGAGTGGATTTGTTTTGTTATTAATGTGTTTCTTTACGTTAACGTAAATGTTAGTGCTATGCTTACGTAAACGTCAAGAAATCACAGTGCGAAAATTCGTCGCTTTATAAGAGGCTGGTAGTTGTGCATTGAACATGCTCAACCACCGTGGTAGCAGGTGTGAGGAATAGATTAGTGAGCTGTGATTCATCGTCAGTAAGGACGACATCATGGAAAACGACATCTGGATTGTCAGTGCGAAAAGAACGCCAATAGGTGCATTTCAAGGTCTGCTTGAAAGCTATTCTGCGCCTCAGTTAGGGGGCATGGCGATTGATGCTGCTTTGGACTCGGTCGGCATTGCTCAAGTCGATGAGGTCTTTATGGGTTGCGTGTTACCTGCAGGATGCGGTCAGGCACCGGCTAGACAAGCAGCATTAGCCGCAAACTTACCGTTTACGACAGGTTGCACGACCATTAATAAAGTCTGTGGTTCCGGCATGAAGAGCGTAATGTTGGCACATGATTTGATCAAAGCGGGGACGATTCGCTCTGCCGTCGCAGGGGGGATGGAAAGTATGACCAATGCCCCGTATTTGCTTACAAACGCACGAAATGGCATGCGCATAGGGCATCACTCCACTTACGACCATATGTTCCTTGACGGTTTGCAGGATGCTTATGATGGACACTTAATGGGCGTGTATGCACAAAAGACCGCAGATAGCTCGAAATTTACTCGCGAGGAAATGGACGCGTGGGCAACAATGTCGGCGACCCGAGCGCTAGAAGCGCAGCAAAAAAGTCTCTTTTCTGATGAAATCGCACCAATAGACGTTGATACTCGTCGCCACAAATTAACACTGGATTACGATGAACATCCTCGTTCAATTCAGCTAGAAAAAATCCCGAAACTCAAACCAGCATTTGATAAACAAGGCTCTATAACGGCGGCGAATTCAAGTGCGATCTCTGATGGTGCTGCGGCATTGGTATTAATGGATTCGGAAACGGCTCGTCAACAAGGTTTAACACCACTGGCGGTCATTAAAGGCCACACTACTCATGCTCGAAAACCGCCAGAGTTTACGCTTGCCCCCGTGTTTGCCATTGAGCAATTGTTGTCTCAATTGGACTGGTCCGTTGATGAAGTCGATCTTTGGGAGATCAACGAGGCATTCGCCGTTGTCACCCAAATCGCAGTACAGCATTTAGGGTTAGATAAAGACAGCGTCAATATTAAAGGCGGCGCATGTGCGCTAGGCCATCCGATTGGAGCAAGTGGAGCGCGTATATTAGTCACGCTCATTTACGGTTTACGTCAGCTACAAGCTTTGGGTGTGGATGGCAATTCGGAGAATAAAAGAGTGATGCGAGGTGTTGCATCACTGTGTATTGGCGGAGGTGAAGCCACCGCGATTGGTATCGAAATACCGCTAAACTAAAAGGACTTGATTATGACTCGTTTGGTTCCCTCATTTATTGATGGTGAATTTGTTGAATCGCTCAGCTCGGAGTGGTTAGAAGTCACCAATCCAGCCTCGAATGAGGTCATTGCATACGTACCGTGCTCAACGAATGCGGAGATGCATGCTGCCATTGAGAGTGCGAAAACGGCATTTAATGATTGGAAAAATGTCGCGGTGTCTGAACGAGCAAGATTAATGCTTCGCTATCAGCACTTGCTTAAAGAACATCATGATGAACTTGCCAATCTGTTGTCCCATGAGACAGGAAAAATATTTGCTGACGCAAAAGGCGATGTTTGGCGGGGAATCGAAGTCGTAGAGCAAGCTGCAAATATCGCTGGTAATTTGATGGGAGAAACCGTAGAAAATGTCGCAACAGACATCGACAGTTACTCGTTGATTCAACCCCTAGGTGTATGCTGCGGGATCACACCATTTAACTTCCCCGCGATGATTCCACTTTGGATGTTTCCAATTGCGATTGCAGGTGGCAATGCCTTTGTTCTTAAACCATCAGAACAAGTGCCATTAACGTCAATTCGACTGGCAGAATTATTTGAGCAAGCGGGCGCGCCAAAAGGCATTCTTCAAATTGTCCACGGTCGTAAAGAGCAGGTCGATTTTTTACTAAAACATCAAGATATTCAGACGGTCTCTTTCGTTGGTTCTGTGCCTGTCGCGCAATATATCTACACAACAGCTACACAACACTTTAAACGAGTTCAAGCGTTTGCTGGAGCAAAAAACCATATGGTTGTGATGCCAGACGCGAATAAAGAGCAAGTAGTGAATAATCTTGTAGGGTCATCTGTAGGGGCTGCGGGACAGCGTTGCATGGCCATTTCTGTTGCAGTGTTTGTAGGCAGTTCAAAAGCGTGGATCGCAGATTTAAAGCGAGAAATGGCGAAAGTGCACCCTGGTGCGTGGGATGATGACACTGCGGCTTATGGCCCGCTCATTAGTGCACAAGCCAAGCAACGTGTATTGAGTTTGATTGAAGAGGGAAAAAAACAGGGTGCCGTATGTGAACTTGACGGCAGCCAATGTCAAGTCGAGGGCTTTCCCGATGGTAACTGGGTTGGTCCGACCCTATTTAGTGGAGTGACGACGGATATGTCGATCTACACGCAAGAAATTTTCGGTCCGGTGCTTGTGTGTATTGAGGTAGAGACGTTGCAAGAAGCCATTGATCTTGTTAATCGAAATCCTTATGGCAATGGCACTTCCATCTTTACGGCGAATGGTGCTGCGGCAAGAAAGTATCAGCATGAGATCCTTGTAGGACAAGTGGGGATCAATGTTCCAATTCCGGTGCCCTTGCCATTTTTCTCGTTTACGGGGTGGCGAGGCAGTTTTTATGGTGACCTCCACGCCTATGGAAAACAAGCGGTGCGTTTTTATACCGAGACAAAAACCGTGACGGCTCGATGGTTTGATGACGACATTCCAACCGGCCCGAATCTCACTATCAATTTACGCTAGCAGTTCGCAACTAGCAGCCAGTAAATCTTTAGGAGGGCGAATGGATTTCGAACTTAATGAAGAGCAGCGCATGTTTGCAGACACGGCTCAGCAATTTGCGCTCGAACGTTTATCCCCTATGGCGGCTAAGTGGGATGAAGATCAGATTTTCCCTAAGGCGATCTTACGTGAAGCGGGGGAGCTGGGTTTCCTGAGCCTTTACACGCCAGAAGAACAAGGGGGCCTCGGTTTAAGTCGCTTAGATGCTTCTATTGTGTTTGAGCAACTTGCAATGGGGTGTACATCCACGACAGCATTCATGACCATTCACAATATGGTGACTTGGATGATTGCCACTTTCGCAACGGATACGGTGAAAAATCAGTTTTGCTCAAAACTAATGACGGGTGAATACCTTGGTTCATACTGTTTGACTGAGCCAAATGCAGGCTCGGATGCGGCTTCTCTCACCACATCGGCCACAATACGAGGCGACCATTACGTGTTGAATGGAGGCAAAGCCTTTATCTCTGGTGCGGGAGATACAGACGTGTTGGTCGTGATGGCAAGAACGGGGCAATCCGGCGCAAAAGGTGTGTCTGCGTTTGTAGTGCCCGCCGACTTGGATGGGATCAGTTATGGCAGAAAAGAGCCGAAAATGGGATGGAATAGCCAACCGACACGAGCAGTGACATTCGATAATGTTTCGATTCCTGAAGCATGTTTACTGGGTACAGAAGGGCAAGGGTTTACCTTTGCAATGAAAGGGCTCGATGGTGGCCGGATTAATATTGCGACTTGCTCTATTGGCACGGCTCAGCAAGCCTTGAATCAAGCGACTCAATATATTCAAGAGCGAAAACAGTTCGGTCAACCTCTTGCTCAATTCCAAGCGTTGCAATTCAAACTTGCAGATATGGCGACAGAGCTGATTGCTGCTCGTCAGTTGGTGCGTTATGCCGCGAGTAAGCTCGATCGTGAGGATCCAGATGCCAGTACGTATTGTGCGATGGCAAAACGTTTCGCGACGGATGTGGGCTTTCAGGTATGTGACCAAGCGCTGCAACTCTATGGTGGTTACGGTTATATCAAAGAATACCCAATGGAGCGCTATTTCCGAGATGTTCGAGTACACCAAATTTTAGAGGGCACGAATGAAATTATGCGTGTCATTATCGCTCGGCGATTACTTGCTCAAGAATCGGCGTTACTTTAATTCCCACTTGGATGAAAAGGATTTAGAACTATGTCATTGACAGATCAGCAAGCGATTCAGCACTCAATTCAAAATCATGTTGCGGTAGTGACGATGAATAATCCACCTGCTAATACGTGGACAGCAGAGAGCTTAAATGCACTAAAAGAGTTGGTGCTCATGCTTAACGAGGATAAAGAAGTATACGCGCTTGTTTTAACCGGAAGCGGCGACAAATTTTTTTCTGCTGGAGCGGATCTCAAACTCTTTGCTAGCGGTGATAAAGCGGTTGCACTAGAAATGGCGCGAGTGTTTGGAGAGGCCTTTGAAACGCTCTCGGCATTTCGTGGCGTATCGATTGCCGCTATCAATGGCTATGCGATGGGAGGAGGGTTAGAGGTCGCATTGGCGTGTGATATTCGAGTCGCAGAAGCGCAGGCCACTCTAGCTTTACCGGAAGCAAAAGTAGGGTTGCTCCCCTGTGCTGGTGGAACTCAGAATCTTACGGCTTTGGTTGGTGAGGGATGGGCAAAACGCATGATTTTATGTGGGGAACAAGTTGGTGCAGCGAAAGCTTTGGAACTCGGCCTAGTGGAAGAGGTTGTCGCAACTGGTGATGCATTAAGTAAAGCCATTGAACTTGCGGAGTCGGTAGCGAACCAATCGCCATCTTCCGTTTCCGCATGTAAAACACTGATTCAAAATATGCGCTCGGCGCCACTTAAACATGGGCTGATTAAAGAGCGCGAGCTTTTCCTTAATTTGTTTGATACCGAAGATCAAACGGAAGGCGTTCAGGCGTTCTTAGAAAAACGCAAACCGAATTGGAAAAATCAATAGGAGGCCTCATGGCAGGGATGGTTACCATAAGTGAGTTGCAATGTTTGGATGGTATTCATCGCATTGGCATTGCGACATTGGACAATACCTCATCACTCAATGCGCTTACATTTGACATGCTTGTACAACTTAACGACCAGTTACTGAAATGGCAAGATGATCCCCATTTGGTTTGCGTGGTTCTAAGCGGAGCCGGAGAAAAAGCCTTTTGCGCCGGCGGGGATGTACGCACCATGTATCACGTTATGCATGACAAGAGCAAAGAAGAAACCGCGACGTTTTGTACCGACTATTTTTCACTCGAATATGAATGTGATTATCTCATCCACACCTACAAGAAACCGATTATCGGCTGGGGTGAGGGTATTGTGATGGGCGGTGGGATGGGACTCTTTATGGGTACCAGTCATCGAGTCGTCACCCCGACATCACGCCTTGCCATGCCAGAAATAAATATCGGCTTATACCCTGATGTTGGTGGCACTTGGTTTCTCAGTGAAATTGATCCTGAAGTGGGTTTGTTTCTCGGTTTAACAGGCGCAATGGTGAATTCGAGTGACGCTGTCACTATTGGTTTGGCCGAGTGGCTGCTGCTTGAACAGCAGTACCCAACGTTACTGGAAGAACTCAAACAAATTGATTGGCAATCTGCGAATGCTCAGTCCATTGTCAGTGCGTTACTGCAACTACTTGAAGAGCAGGTTATTGATAGCAAGCCTACCACACAAATTGTTCCATACCTTGACCAAATTAAAGCGGCGTGCAAAGGGCAGGACATCAATCAAATTGCACAACGCATCATGGCGATAGAGGGGCATAGTCAGTGGTTAGATAACGCTAAGCACACCTTTATTACTGGCAGTCCCATTACGGCCCATATCTGTTATCGCCAAGTAAAGCAGTACCATAACCTTTCGCTAGAGGATTGTTTTCGCCTAGAGCTGACCTTATCGGTAAAAAGTGCGTTGCTCGGTGAATTTAAAGAGGGGGTTCGGTCTCGCCTGATTGACAAAGACAATGCGCCAAAATGGCAGTTTGATAGCGTTAGCAGTGTTGACGAAAAGATAATTGATGATTTGTTTACCTCACTTTGGAGCGAAGACGCACACCCACTCGCTCAGTTAGGAAAATAAGGAGAACAACATGAGTACCATAGCATTTATTGGCTTAGGGAACATGGGCAGTCCGATGGCACAAAACTTACTTGCATCGGGGTTTAATGTGCAAGTGTTCGATCTTGATATTGAAGCGGCAAAACAACTTCAAACCTTTGGTGCCCAAGTTGCGAGCTCATTGGAGGAAGCGGTAGATGGTGCCAATATCGTCATTACTATGTTACCCGCAGGCGAGCATGTCCGTGTCGTATATTTAGGGGATTTACATGGCAGCGTGGGGTTGATTCACCTTGTGGCTGAAAATACCTTGCTCATTGATTGTTCTACGATTGATCCAGAATCGGCACGGTTAGTCGCAAATGAAGCCAATAATCGAGGCTTGATGTTCGTTGATTCTCCGGTGTCGGGAGGCGTAGCTGGTGCTAAAGCCGCCACTTTGACTTTTATCGTAGGAGGAACGGATCAAGCGTTCTCTAAAGCGAACGCTATCTTGCGTTACATGGGTAAAAATGTGTTTCATGCGGGCAGAGCCGGTGATGGTCAAATGGCAAAAATCTGCAATAACCTTATGTTAGGCATTCTAATGTCTGGGACGTGTGAGGCGTTAAATCTAGGAATTGATCACGGTCTTGATCCTAAAGTGCTTTCAAACATCATGTTGCAAAGTTCAGGTCGAAACTGGGCCTTGGAGCTCTACAATCCTTGCCCGGGCGTCATGGATTCCTCACCGGCAAGTAATCAGTATCAACCGGGTTTTATGAGCAAATTGATGCTAAAAGATCTTGGCCTTGGTTTGGATGCGGCACTGCAAACGCATTCTTCTACACCAATGGGAGCACTTGCTCGTAATTTGTATGCATTTCATAACGCAAACGGTAATGAAGAGCTCGATTTCTCTAGCTTGTTTGAGTTCTATAAACATCAACGTTAGGAGTTCGCATGGAGCTTAAAGAGAGTGTTATTGCGATTACAGGAGCTGGTCAGGGGCTTGGACAAATGATGGCTATTCGGCTTGCTCAAGCGGGGGCTGATCTTGCTCTGTTGGATGTAAATGAAACAGGGTTGCTTAAAACACAAGAACAGTGCCGAATGCTCAGTGCGAAAGCGCTTATTTATCGTTTAGATGTGACAAATGAATCCGACGTCGAAAGCACCTTTGACGAAATACTCCAAGATTTTGGTCAATTAAATGGCTTAATTAACAATGCGGGAGTATTGCGTGACGGATTATTGGTTAAGTCAAAAGAGGGTGTGATCACTAAGATGTCTCTAGAGCAATTTAACTTAGTGATGAACGTAAACGTCACTGGTACGTTTCTATGCGGGCGAGAAGCAGCGGTCAAAATGATAGAAAGTGCTAGCCAAGGTGTGATTATTAATATTTCCAGTGTTGCAAGAGCCGGAAATATTGGACAAACCAACTATTCAGCATCAAAAGCCGCGGTTGCGACGATGGCAACGACCTGGGCTCGGGAACTGGCTCGATATGGTATTCGCGCGGCAGCCATTGCACCTGGCGTTGTTAAAACCGCCATGGCAGATCAAATGAAACCGGAAGCCATTGAACGCTTACATCAAATGATCCCATTAGGACGAATGGGTGACGCCAGTGAGATTGCCCATTCAGTCAGATACATTCTTGAAAATGACTATTTTACTGGGAGGGTACTGGAAATCGATGGCGGAATTCGGATGTAAAAATAACAAACGCACGAAAGCTTAATCCAGATTAAGGAAACGCACTCTTTTCAGCGCTATGTTGCGCGAAGCTTATTGGACGTAACGCGAATTCAGAAAAGGAACAGTCACACATACACCTTATATCAAGGTGGTGTGTGACTGTTCCTTTTTCGTTGTGCCGCTAAAACAAAAAACAGTATATGAGGACTCGATTTGAGCATTTTGTTTTCACAAGCCCGCATTGGCAATATGACATTAAAAAATCGCTTCGTGCGCAGCGCGACGTGGGAAAATATGGCAACAGAAGACGGTCATATGACAGAGAAGCTATATGATGTCTACGAAGAGCTTGCCAAAGGTGATGTAGGTCTAATCGTAACCGGTTACGCCAATATCGTTGAAGAAGAAAAGCCTAATGCCGGTATGATGGGGATCTACAATGATTCATTTATTGATGAATACAAAAAGCTGACCGATCTTGTTCACCAACATGATTCTAAAATCGTCATGCAAATTGCTTATGGCGGCACAAAAACGACTTACAACGTCGGTGAGCGCGTGATCTTTGCTCCAAGTAATGTACCTGAACGAGGTACAAAAACGGAAGGCAAGGCGATGAGCCAAGATGAGATTGATTACATCGTTAAGGCGTTCGCATTAGCAAGCAAGCGCGCACAAGAATCTGGCTTTGATGGTGTTGAGATCCATGCTGCGCATACTTACCTGATCAACCAATTCTTGAGCCCATATTACAACCGTAGAGATGATGAATACGGCGGTAGCTTAGAAAATCGTATGCGTTTCTTAATGGAGATTTATTCGGAAACCCGTAAGTTGGTGGGGGATGACTTCCCAATTTTAGTGAAACTTACCGCGACTGAATTCTTCGAGGGCGGCTTAACGTTCGATGAAACGCGTATTGTATGTAAGAAGCTAGAAGAAGTAGGCGTGGATGCGATCATTGTATCGGGTAACATTCACGGCAACGCAAGTACGATGGTTGGTGAGTCGTTTGATGGCTACACGCTACAAGAAGAAGGTTACTTCCACGAATATGGCCAAGTAATCAGCCAAGATGTGAATGTGCCAGTGATTACGGTTGGTGGCTTAAACGATTTTGGCGCGATTGAAGACCTAGCAGAAAAGACCAACATTCAGTTTTTTGCATTGTCTCGTCCATTATTAGCAGAACCACAACTTATCTCACGCTGGAAAGAGGGCAATCGAGCAGAAGTGGACTGCGAGCGTTGTTCTAAATGCCGAACGAAACGAGGCAACTTCTGTGTGGTCTATAAACGCAGAAAGTAGTAATGCCGTTACTATGAATGTTTGATTCAAGTGTCAGTATAAAATTGAACCTCCGTCGACTTATCGTTGCGGAGGTTTTTTTATATTCAATATACTCATTACCCTCGAGGTTACTTGGGTATAGTCATAAAATTGAGACAATACACACAGCGTAGACCAACTAGGATAGGCTCTAAGCTCTAAGCTCTAAGCTCTAGGTTTAGATTTCATAAGGAAATGAGGAATCACCATGTTATTTATCACTAACCGCACACCCAAGCAGTCAGCACGTTCGAAACGCGGGCGACATATCAGTTTTGATTCTAATAATGTCTCTGTTTCCCAAAATCTCTATTTCTGTGAGCGAAATGGGCAAGATGACTACGTTGAAATCATGAGTGAACACTTTTTTGCCAGGTTAAAGGCCTTACCGGATGAAACTCAGCTGCTGTTTTATATCCATGGTTTTAATAACAACATGGAGGGGGACATATTTGAGAATGCGGAAAAACTGCAACAGCTCATGGATGATGAATCTCCCTCTCTTGTACAAGTCATTCCTTTAATTTGGCCGTGTGATGATGACCATGCTGTTGCCATCATTGATGACTATTGGGACGATCAAGAAGCCGCCGATTTTAGTGGTCCTGCCTTTGCTCGCTTATTGGGTAAGTTTGATACATGGCGCAGAGATGAATTGCAGCAAAAGGAGCCATGTTATAAGCGCATGAATGTATTAGCACATTCGATGGGCAATCGAGTGATGAAAAACGCGTTGCAAGAATGGGCGAGAAAGTATGCGGCAGGGAATATGCCACAGCTTTTTCGTAACGTGTTTATGATTGCGGCTGATGTGGAAAATGAAGTTCTAGAAAAAAACGAAGACGGGCGATTTATTGTTGATTCGGGGCGAAACATACTGGTTTATTTCGCGAACGATGATTTTGCAATGCCTGCATCCAAGATTGCTAATATTAAGAATAAAACCTTATCCCGTCGATTGGGCATGACAGGGCCGGAAGATCTGTCTAAGTTACCAAGTAAAGTGTATGAAGTAGACTGTGATGATTTCAATAATCAGTTTGACATCAAGGGGCACACATACTTTTTGGAAAACGGCAAAGGTGAAGTAAGTCCAATCATTAAGCACATGGCGAGTGCAATTAAAACCGGCCGAGTAACACCTAAGGACAGAAGTACCGTTCTAAAATAACCGTCTCGTTATTTTAGCCTGAGTTGATGTATTTGACTCGGGCTGCCTTAGCAGGGACCGATATAGGAGAGTTCAATGAACACGATGCAAATAGACACGGAAGAGAACAAACGTAACGCTATCTCATTTTATGAGATGGCTTATCGAGGTAACCCCCGTAAAGCCGTTGAGCTGTTTGTTGGCGATGAGTACATCCAACACAATCCGCTGGTGGGTAACGGCACTGAGCCATTCATTGATTACTTTGAGCGAATGCCAGAAGAGTATCCCGAGAAAGATATCACGTTTGTTCGGGCTGTGGCTGAGGGCAACTTAGTGGCATTGCACACCCATCAAACGTGGCCTGATAATGTGGAATACGTCACGATGGATTTCTTCCGTTTCGATCTCAATGGCAAAATTGTCGAGCACTGGGATGCACTTCAAGAAATCCCGAAAGAGACGCTAAACGGTAATACGATGTATTGATTGGCACTAATTCACGCACGTTCTGAGTGTTTGGAACATATGAGCCCATGTTTGAAGGAAGAGGCAATCGCCTCTTCTTCTATTTTTTCCATTTATACCCTCATACTCGTAACGCAACCAACCTTGTAATAATGATGTCCCTTAAGCACTCATCACACCAGTCATAAACTCTGTGCGACTGATCGTTTTTCATACAATAAATTAACAAATTAAATTTTTATACATTTTTATTGCATAAAATTTCTTTCTTGCTAGTATAAGCTCAAAGTGACAATTAATGCAGTATGTCAGCATGAGTATTCAAGTTAAAAGCATCAATAAATCCTACGGAAACACACAAGTTCTTCACGATGTTAGTTTTAATTGTGAAAGTGGTGAAACGCTTGTGTTACTCGGCCCTAGTGGTGCAGGGAAGAGCTCTCTTCTTCGTGTTCTAAACCTATTAGAGAACGCCGATAGCGGCTGTTTAAACATCGCGAGTGATGAGTTCGACTTTTCGAAAGAAATTAAAGAAAAGCAAGGGTTAGTACTTCGTCGTAAAGTCGGCATGGTATTTCAACAGTACAATTTATGGCCGCACATGACCGTGATTGAGAACCTTATTGAGGCGCCAGTAAAAGTCTCGGGTATGGGCAAAGACGAAGCCAAAAAGCAGGCGATGCAAATTCTAGCAACGTTACATTTGGCAGATAAGGCAGATGCATGGCCAATGCAGCTTTCTGGTGGTCAACAGCAACGTGTTGCCATCGCACGCGCATTGATGATGAAGCCAGAGGTGTTGTTGTTTGATGAGCCAACCGCAGCACTTGATCCTGAGATTACCAATCAAGTCGTTAAAATAATTAAAGATTTAAGCGAAACTGGCATTACACAAGTTGTGGTCACTCACGAAGTCGATTTTGCTAAGAAGATTGCCAGTCATGTCCTCTACCTTGAAAAAGGACATATTGTGGAACACGGCACACATGACGCATTTACCCATCCACAAACGACTCAGTTTGCGGATTATCTAAACCACTAAAAATAAATAAAACTCAGTTCAGTCAATTTATACAGATAAGCTCGGCTGTCATTGCGAGTGTCAGCCCAAGATGTACACACGGAGTATTGCAATGAAAAAGATTTTACTAGCTTCATTAATCGGCCTTTCTTCTGCAACCATGGCAGCAAACGCAGCTGCACAAGAAGAGATTAAATTCGCGATGGAAGCGACATACGCACCATTTGAATACATGGATGAAAACAACCAAATCCAAGGATTTGATGTGGATCTGGCAAACGCACTATGTAAAGAAATGAATGCGAAATGTAGTTTTCACAACCAAGCATTTGATAGCTTAATTCCTGCATTAAAATTCAAACGCTACGATGCAGCTATATCTGCAATGGATATTACTGAAGCACGTCTTGAGCAAGTCAACTTCTCAAATGCTTATTATGACAACTCAGCGGCATTTGTTTCTATCCAAGATAAAGTGGTCGATCAAAAAGCATTAGAGGGCAAGCGCGTGGGTGTGCAAAACGGCTCGACTCACCAAAGTTACTTGATTGATCAAATGCCGGGTGTAACGCCAGTGCCATACTCGAGCTACCAAGATGCGTTCATCGATATGAAGAATGGGCGTATTGATTCTGTATTCGGTGACACAGCCGTTGTCGCAGAATGGTTCAAGAAAGAAGACAACCTAGCGTATGTTGGTGAGCACGTAACCAACCCTAAATACTTCGGTAATGGTTTCGGTATTGCAGTAAACAAAGGTAACGACGAGCTAGTGAATAAGCTAAACACTGCGTTGAAAACAGTGAAAGCGAACGGCGAATACGACGTAATCTACAACAAGTACTTCGGTAAGTAATATGGCACTAACGGGTTACTCTCTATCACTTGTGCAAGCTAGCTGGATGACTGTCCAGCTAGCATTTACAAGCCTTTTAGTCGGTTTGATTCTGGCAGTGGTTTTCGCCAGCGGTGAAATGTCTCGTCGCGTATTCGTAAAATGGCCAATGACGGCGTTTGTGACGATTGTACGTGGCTTGCCAGAAATCCTAGTCGTGTTGTTCATCTATTTTGGTTCGACGCAGGTTCTGTTTTTAATCACCGGAGACTTTATAGAGGTTAGCCCGTTCTTGTCTGGTGTTGTGGCGTTGTCGTTGATCTTTGCTTCTTACGCTTCTCAAACCTTACGTGGTGCGTTGAAAGCCGTTGGGAGAGGGCAGAGAGAAGCGGCAAGTGCTCTTGGTATCAGTCAATCTCACGCTTTTGTTCGCATTGTTTTGCCACAAGCAGTAAGACACGCACTACCAGGCTTAACTAACCAATGGTTGGTTCTGCTGAAAGATACCGCGCTTGTATCACTGATTGGCGTAACGGATTTATTGAAACAAGCGCAGCTCACGTCAGCAGCGACTCACGAAGCGTTCACTTGGTACGCGACAGCTGCAGCGATTTATTTAATGATTACGATCATCACGCAACGTGCCGTGAAGCTGATTGATAAGAAGTTCTCCATCCAAGGAATGAGCATGGGACAGGAGGCAACCGCATGAACGAACAACACGTTTGGCAAATGCTGGATGGCTTAGGCACTAGCCTCCAATTGACCGCTGCTTCTTTAGTAGTGGGCTGTATCCTCGCTTTGATGATGACGCTGACTCTGATTCTACGCACACCGGGTTTACATTGGGTAAGCCGTGGTATCATCACCTTGTTCACGGGCACGCCTTTGTTGGTGCAGATCTTTTTGGTGTACTACGGCCCTGGTCAGTTTGATGCAGTAAGAGAAAGCGTTTTTTGGACGTGGCTAAGCCAGCCTTGGTTTTGTGCCATGTTAGCTTTGGCGCTTAATACGGCTGCATACAGTACGCAATTGTTTAAAGGGGCGTTCAATGCGATCCCATCGGGTCAGTGGCATGCGTGCCGAGCACTTGGAATGGACAAGGTTGCCACGCTCAAGGTATTGCTGCCATACGCCATTTGTCGTGCCGTTCCTGCTTACTCGAATGAAGTGATTTTGGTCTTCAAAGGGACGTCACTAGCAAGCACTATCACGATTATGGATTTGATGGGTTATGCACAACGCATCAACGCACAAACCTATGATACGTTGACGGTATTCGGTATTGCCGGAGCGTTCTATTTAACGGTGAATGGCCTGCTTACTTTGATATTCCGTCAGGTAGAGAAGAAAGCGTTGGCGTTTGAAGTCGTATAATCTCTAACTCAAAACACAAAACACAAAACTCAATTTACTATGCCTCTGCTTACTGACTCTCAAGCTGGGGCATTTTTTATTTTGGAATAAGGTTCAAGAAATTGCTTCTTTAAGCCATTTAGCAGTCAATTGTAAGGGCTTTCTGAATTGATAAGCGCTAGTACAACTCTATAATGGCCCACCTTTTTTTCGATAGATTCACTTCTGATGACAAACAAAGTTATCATTGCATTGCTCATTTCTGCCGCACTGACAGGGTGTAACGAAGGCAACAGCAATCAGTCCTCTTTAAATCAAGTTCCGAATTGGCTTCCTAAAGGTGCACCCGTTTCTTTAAACGAACAGCAATTGGTGAGCTTTTCGACTCGAGCTGCTTCTGGTTTGACTCCGGCTCAAATTGACGAGATCAACCGTATTGGTTACGTCAAATGGCTAGATAACCAATTTGAATCACCGGTTAGACTTCATCTACAGAAGTTTGAGGCCGCGAAAGATACAATTGGAAATAGAGTGCCAGTTGATGGCTGTAAGCATGTTCACTATGGTACACACGATATTCGTGAGGGAATCTGGTGGGATGCTCTGCTTTACGGTAATGATCAACTGCGCCACCGTGCAGCATTTGCATTGAGCCAAATTCTCGTGGTCAGCCAAAAAGATAACCCTATAAATGGTAGGAATCCGCAGTCACTTGTTGCGTTCTACGATATTTTGCAAAAGCATGCATTTGGCAACTATCGAGATTTACTGGAAGAAGTGACACTTAGCCCATCGATGGGCGCGTTTCTGAGCATGGCAAACAGTAAGAAGCACGATCCTAAAAGAGGGACGTACCCAGACGAGAACTATGCTCGTGAAGTGATGCAACTGTTTACGATTGGTTTATATGAACTGAACCCAGATGGTACAGCCAAGACGGATAAAGATGGCAACCCAATCAGCTCTTACACTCAAGATGACGTACAGGAAGTGGCTCGAGCATTCAGTGGTTGGACGTATTCAGACAAAATGACGAATCCTGATGGTTCTGCGCTACATGGAGAGGGCTACATTAAGCCAATGATTCCACTAGAAGATAAACGTGGAACGTATCATGATGAGGGTGAAAAGCGCGTTATAAACAACGTGATTGCAGCTGGGCAAACGCCACTAGAAGACATCCAATCCGTGCTCGATATTTTGTTTGCGCATTCTAATACTGCGCCATTTGTATCGCGTCAACTGATTCAACGCATGGTTACGTCAAACCCATCACCTGAATATGTTGAACGTGTTGCGGCAGTTTTTACTGATAACGGCAATGGTGTTCGTGGGGATCTAAAGAGCGTATTTGCCGCCATTCTTCTTGACCCAGAAGCTCTTAACCCAGAAGTACGAAATGGTGTGTCTGAGCCGGAATCTTACCCTGTTGCCAAAATGAAAGAGCCGATTTTGGCGGTAGCAGAAGTGCTGCGCATACTGGGTGCGAAAACTCAGGGTAATTATGAACAAGATGCGTACAGCATCATTAACAACGTCAATCAAGGTTTGCATTCGGCAAACTCGGTGTTCAACTTCTATTCTCCTGACTTTATGCCAAGCGGTCCCTTAATGGACAGCCAGCTTTATGCTCCGGAATTTGAAATTTTACCGTGGGCTGGATTCATCGGATATCAAAATACCATTCGTACTTATATCGTTCGTTCAATGCAAGAAAATCGATGTGACAACGCGGTTTACATCAATGTGAGTGAGTATCAAGCCGCAGCACAGTCAGACGATGTGGACGCGTTGCCTGATTTGATTAACCAACGGTTTTTAGCAGGTAAAATGAGTGCGGAACTGTATGCCTCAATTGCTAATGCAGCCGCAGTTGAAAGACACCCAAATAATAAAGTAATGGTTAGTTTGCTTCTCGTCACAGCAAGTCCAGAATTTTTGATTCAGAGATAACATCATGGTTTCACGTCGTAATTTCTTAAAAGGCGCAGCAATGGGTTCAATTGCAATGCCGACACTGCTTGCGTCACCACTGAGTTTTGCAAGCAACAATAGTCAGTTTAAAGCCTTGGTGTATGTTTTGCTCGATGGCGGTAATGATGCGGCTCAGATGGTGGTTCCTACCTCAACAGCGAACTATCAAGAGTATCAATCAATCCGCCCTGAAATTGCGTTGGCGCAAGATGCTTTACTTACGATTCCGACAACAGGTTTGGATCGTGAAGGCCGCCAGGTAACACTAGGCTTACACCCTAAAATGACGGCACTTGCACAAGTATTTAATCACTTGGAAGCAACCGTTGTTGTAAACAGTGGTATTTTGCGTGAGCCTGTGACTAAGGAGCAAGCAGAAACGGAAGGATTTCGTCTTCCACCATTTCTCTTTTCACATAACTCACAGCGAAGCGAGTGGGCAAAAGGTGCCGTTGGACACAGTTTGACGACGGGTTGGGCAGGCCGAATGATGGACGTAATGGGGGCGAAATCAGGAACCACGATTAGTCCGCTGTTTAGTCATTCCGGTGATGCGCATTTGCTGCGAGCAAAAGAGCATAACCAAAACATCATTCGTGGCGAGAATATTGCTAAGCTCAATGCCAGTCCAACGATGCAAGCATCAATGGATGAATACTTTGACACAGTAACGGATGATCCTTTGACAATACGCTGCTTAACACAGGAAAGGATTCGATCCACGTGGCGAGCAGTTTGATCGACACAATCAACAGCATTGATGATGCGGAAGATGTCTCGCTCTACCCAGAAACGGCACTGGGTACTCAGTTCCGAATTACCTCTCGTTTACTCCGGAAAAGTGCGGATCTTGGTCATGGGAAACAGGTTTTCTTCTTACGCTTAGGTGGGTTTGATACGCATGCGAATCAAGAAGAAGTACTGGATGAAAAGTATCTTGAGTTGAGTGACGCAATGGCTGCATTTAATGAACATTTGAAAGTACTTGGCCTACATGATGATGTGATTACGGTAACCATGTCCGACTTTGGGCGTTGTTTGCACTCAAATGGTACCGGAACCGATCATGGTTGGGGCGGGCACCAGATTTTAATGGGTGGGGCGATCGATGGCGGTAAGTTCATCGGTACATTCCCAGAATACAAAATTGATGGTAAAGATGTCTATCAACGTGGACGTTTACTACCGACAACAGCAGCAGATCAAGTCAATATCAGTCTGGCTAAATGGTTTGGTATGACAAGCGAATCTGCGCTTCGTTATGTGTTCCCAAATTATGATAAGTTTGCTCCGTTATCTGTCACTAAAACCGCTTAACTTGCTGGATCTGACTCTTAAAGCCCATTGGAGTTAGAAATTTAAGTTTGTAATAAAGCACCAAAGGACGTTTATTCTTAGGTGCTTTTTTATATTGGTAAGTACAGAGAGACACAGGTAGAGAGGGTGCTATTGGTTTATTAACGCTGTATTTGGCATGAGTTCAACCAGCTTTGCTAAGCAATCTCTATCTAGAATGGGATGTGGATCTATACCTGTTAACAGCACAATATCAACACTTGGTAAGGGAGGCATGTTATCGAGGATCTTAAGATCGTCGGTCACACTGACTTTACCCATCGCACCAATAGCGAGTTTTGAACGCACAATTGCGCGTTGCGCAGAAGCGGTGTTGCAACAAGCGAGCAACTGATAAGCCGTGCCTTGTTTGGTTAAACCATCAATGGCTGCAGCGTGGTATTTGCAATCGGTTTGAAACAAGGCAAGGGGCAGAGGTTGAGTCTTATCGATTTTAAAATCTGGATGGGCGATCCACACTCCTTTATCGCTTGCGAGCCAATAACCCTCTTTGCTATCAGGGGCTCGAGTGACAATCGCCGCGTCCAGTTTCCCGCTATCAAGTAGTGCTCTTAACCGAATGCTTGGTTCACTAAATATTTGTATCGAACAAGTTGGTTGGGCTTGCTGCAGTACACGAATGACTTGAGGCAGGATATTGTCGTTGTAATCTTCGGGGCAACCTAAGCGAAGAGGGCGCTTGTTTTCATAACGTTTCACTTGTTTCAGCGCTTGATTGTGCAAGCTGACCAATTGCTCGGCGTGAGAGCGTAGTGCTAATCCTGCTTCACTCAATACTAGGTTGCGACCTTCTTTTTCAAACAGGCTGACGCTGAGTTCGTCTTCTAACTTACGCATTTGTGCACTGAACGCTGATTGGGTGCGATTGATCTGCTTCGCGGCTCTTGTAAAACTTCCTGTTTCCACAAACGCAAGAAAACTGCGCAGCGCATCGATATCCATATCTAAAACTCATCCATCGTTTTTGTTGAAGTGTTCCATCAAAACTATCCGTTAGTCCCCTTAAATACAATCAGATATTGTGAATGGGTAATCAAAACACGAACCGCATGGAGGCGTCATGAAACTGTTTATTGCTAATCAAAACTACTCAAGCTGGTCACTGCGCGCATGGCTGATCTTTTCTCAATTCAAATTGGATGTGGAAGTCAACAAACTCAAATTATTCACGGAAGATTTTTACAAGGCCTTGGAAGGCATTACACCAACGGCGAAAGTCCCTACCTTGGTGGATGATGACGTAACTGTGTGGGATTCATTGGCAATTTTAGAGTACATCAACGAACAATATCTGCAGGGTAAAGCTTGGCCAAGTAGCACTGTGGAAAAAGCCAAAGCACGAGCAATCGCAGCAGAAATGCATTCGGGATTCTTTGACTTAAGAAATGAGCTACCCATGAACATTCGCGCTCTCCGAAAGGTGGAACTTAGTGATGGTGCACGAAAGGATATCGCACGCATTGATGCGATTTGGTCAGAACAGGCAGAACAATTCCCACAAGCATGGTTGTTCGGTGAATGGTCAATTGCCGACGCCATGTATGCGCCCGTTGCTCTGTGCTTTAAAACCTATGGGATTGAATTATCCGGCGGTGCAGCGGCCTATCAAAAAAAGGTGCTAGCAAGCGCATCACTTCAACAGTGGTTAGAAGACGCTAGTAAAGAGACCGATATTGTTGAAGAAGATGAAGCTGGAGATGAAGTGTAGGAGATCCCCTTTTTACTCAAACACTACATATTCTGATAATTTGGGCCATCACCACCCTCCGGGGTTCGCCAACTGATATTTTGAGATGGATCTTTAATATCACAGGTCTTGCAGTGTAAGCAATTTGCTGCATTGATTTGGAATGTGAGCTTTCCATCGGTCTTTATTACCTCATATACCCCTGCGGGACAGTAACGTTGACTAGGCTCATCAAATTTTTCGAGATGTATGTCAATGGGTATATGTGGGTATTCTAGGTGGAGGTGACAAGGTTGGTTTTCCTCATGTTGGGTGCCTGATAGAAAAACAGAAGAGGGCTTGTCAAAGCTAAGAATGCCGTCTGGTTTTAGATAGGCGATAGGTGAACACTCGCGAGCTGGCTTTAATTGTTCATGATCCACAGATGAGTCTTTGATTGTCCATGGCAATGGCTTTTTAGCCAGCGGTAACCATACGTTGTGTTCGAACGTTGAAAGTGCTCCGCCAAGTAAACTACCAAATTTATGAATATTTGCCCCAAAATTGCGCGTTTCACAGAGTTCTTCATAAAGCCATGAGCCTTTAAAATGGCTGTGATAATCGGGCTCCGATCTTTCTAGAGTCATTGCTTCGACAATCGCCTCGGCCGCTAATAAACCTGATTTCATCGCGGTATGGCTGCCTTTAATTTTAGCGACATTCAGTGTGCCGGCATCACAGCCAATGAGCAGGCCTCCTGAGAATTGCTGTTTTGGTAGTGAAGCGAGTCCTCCTTTGGCAATGGCTCTTGCTCCGTAGGCGATCCGCTGCGCGCCAGTTAAGTGTTTTGCAATGGCCGGGTGATGTTTAAAGCGTTGAAACTCGTCAAAAGGGCTGAGATAGGGATTGCTGTAATTTAGATCAATGATCAAACCTACGGCAACCTGATTGTTTTCCATGTGATAAAGAAAGCCGCCCCCCGTCGTATCGGATTGATTTAATGGCCATCCGGTCGAGTGAATGACATTGCCGGTCTGATTTTCAGCATCTTGTGGTAATTCCCAAATTTCTTTCAAGCCCAGGGCATAATGTTGTGGTTGTTTATCATGATCCAAACTGAATTGGTGGATAAGTTCTTTCCCTAGGTGTCCTCTACAGCCCTCTGCAAAAACGGTATACCTGGCTTTGAGCTCGATACCCGATTCGTAATTCGTTTTTTTCGCACTTTGTTTGTCTAATCCCATATCACAGGTATTAACACCCGTAACTGAGCCGTAAGAATCATAGTTAATGCTTGATGCCGCAAACCCAGGGTAAACCTCAACGCCAAGAGATTCTGCTTGTTTAGCTAACCAGCGACACAGATTCCCTAAGCTAATGACATAGTTATTGTCATCATTGCGCATTGGGTTGGGTATCAGAAAATGCGGTACTTGAATGTGGTTAAGGTCAGTGGTTAAGTATAACAACGCATCTTGTTGTACAGAGGCAGAAAGTGGCGCATTCATGTTTTGCCAATCAGGAAAGAGTTCATCGAGCGCACGTGTTTCAAATATCGCACCAGACAAAATATGTGCACCCACCTCAGAGCCTTTTTCGATGACACAGATGGAGAGAGGGCCTTGCTCTCGCTCTTGACTTAATTGCGCTAATCGACACGCAGCACTAAGGCCGGCGGGACCCGCTCCAATGATGACCACGTCAAACTCCATGCATTCTCTTTCCATGTTCTGCTTCCTATAGGTTCAGCGCTTTACCTTTACTTATACCTTTAGATAAAACGTTCATTCTCATGTGCACGACCTGTATAGATAACTATAGTCCAGTTGACGTAAACGTAAACTAAACTAAGCTCAATGGTAGAAAGCCGTTTTGCGTTTTCTGGCACTATTTTTTGATGCTATCTATTGATATTGATGCTGTTTGCAGTTTGCTAGTGACAATGTCACATCTATGAGTGCCATTGGCTAATTATCGAAAACCATTAATATCGAAAACCATTAATATCTAACGAATGGATTCGTTTTGGTGAACACTTTGGAGGGAACATGAAAGTACTGGTTGCGATTAAACGTGTCATTGATCCCTACGTGAAAGTTCGGGTGAAATCGGACGGTTCTGGCGTAGAAACGAATAACGTTAAAATGGCGATGAATCCGTTTTGTGAAATCGCGGTGGAAGAATCGGTTCGGCTCAAAGAAGCGGGCGTCGCTGATGAGGTAATTGCCGTTTCAATAGGGGAATCAAGTTGTCAGGAGCAGCTACGGTCGGCGTTAGCTTTAGGTGCTGATCGTGCGATTCATATTGATGTAGAACATGTTCCTGAACCGCTTGCCGTCGCGAAGTTGCTTAAAGCAGTGATGGAACAAGAGCAAGTAAAGCTGGTGCTGCTAGGTAAACAGTCTATTGATACGGACAACAACCAAGTCGCCCAAATGCTGGCGGCGCTAACACAGCGTCCGCAAGGAACATTTGCGTCAGAAATCCGCGTTGAAGGAGACACAGTACTTGTCACTCGAGAAATTGACGGTGGCCTTGAGACTTTAAAACTCGATCTTCCGGCGATTGTCAGTACCGACTTACGGTTAAATGTTCCACGCTATGCTTCACTTCCAAACATCATGAAAGCCAAGAAAAAAACGCTGTTAGTTGTCACTCCCGATCATTTTGATGTGAAGTTAGAAAATCGCCAACAAGTATTAGAAGTGATGCCACCGCCTGAGCGTAAAGCCGGAGAAATGGTCGCAAATGTCAATGAGCTGGTGGATAAACTTAAGAACGAAGCGAAAGTGATATAAGGGGACGACGATGGATAACATACAGCGAGCGACCTTAGTGATTGCTGAGCACGACAATCAGTCTGTGTCGGTGGACACATTACGTACCGTAAACGCGGCGTCTCAAATCCAACATGAGGGTACATCACTACCCGTCACTGTGTTATTGGTTGGCTATCAAAGCGGCGCGGTGTTAGAGCAGATAAAATGCGCGCACGGCATCTCGAATATCATCGCGATCGATGCCAAAGAATACCAACACGCATTAGCAGAAAACCTAGCAGAACTCATTGCAGAAATCGGCAAAACCTATTCGCACATATTGGCCCCATCAACGACGTTTGGCAAAAACCTTATGCCTCGCGTTGCCGCACTTTTGGATGTCGGTCAACTGTCTGATGTTATTGCCATTGAGTCTTTAGATACGGTAGTACGACCAATTTACGCGGGAAACGCGTTAGCTAGAGTGCGCTCAGACGATACAATCAAAGTAATGACGATTCGGAGTTCCGCTTTCGATGCGGTAGCAGTGTCTGATGCACCTGTCGTCGAGCATGTTACGATGGCTGAGTATGTGATTACAGCAGCGCACAGTATGTTTGTATCACAGCAAAAAGTAGAGAGCGAGCGCCCAGAACTGCCAGCCGCGAGTGTTGTGGTATCGGGTGGTCGAGGGTTAGGTAGCAAAGAGAATTTTGCGTTAGTGGAGCAATTGGCGGATAAACTGGGTGGTGCCATTGGGGCATCGCGTGCGGCGGTAGATGCAGGCTTTGTATCAAATGACTTACAAGTTGGACAGACGGGTAAAATCGTAGCGCCTCAGTTATACATTGCCGTTGGGATCTCCGGTGCAATTCAACATTTAGCAGGAATGAAAGATTCAAAAGTCATCGTTGCGATCAATAACGATCCTGACGCGCCGATTTTTCAAGTCGCGGATTATGGGCTAGTCGGCGACTTGTTTGAAATCATGCCAGAGCTACTAGACAAGATTTGAAGACTGTTTTAGTAAAGCTGTAATACTAAATAGGGCTTCCAATCGGAAGCCCTGATTTTATAAGTTAATTGTTGCGATTTTAGGCAACGCTTGGCTTTCGTAAGTGTTCCGCCAAGAGCTTAGTGAATCGTGCTGCCTCCCCGCCAGTGCAGGCTCTATGGTCGAATGTGATAGACAGAGGCATTGCTTTGACAGTCATCGTTTGTCCGTCACGAATCACCACTTTTTCAATGATGCGACCAGCCCCAACGATTGCAACTTGAGGTGGTGTGACAACCGGTGTGGCATAAATGCCTGCTATTGCCCCAAAATTAGAAAGCGTTATGGTGGCGTGCTGAAGTTGCTCTCGACCTATCTTTCGTTCTCTGATCCCTTTTACCGTTTGATCTAACCATTGGCGAACTTCTTGTGGTTCATATTCGTCAGCATGACGTAGGACTGGCACATAAAGTCCGTGACGACTGTCCACAGCAACCCCAATATTGACGGTACTATGGACGCAACGTGTCATGGTTTCAGCATCGAACCAAGCGTTCATTGCGGGTTCTTCTAAACACGCGTGTACAATCGCCTGCACGAGGCGAATACTGATGTCTTCGTTGGGTTTCCATCCGTCTAATACCGCTTCTTCCGTAATAGTGACGGCCGCCACATTGTGATGGGACTCGGCCATCGTGGTCACCATAATACGGCGAGCACCTTTCAGCACTTCTGTTCCGGGGCGCTGTTTGCCCGCTTCGTCGTAGATATCGGCATCAACAATGAGCCCACTTGGGCCGCTGCCTTTGACAAGGGTTAGATCAACACCGAGCTTTTTCGCTAATAATCGAGCGGATGGTAGAGCGGTGATCAGCTTGTTCGATGAAAGGTTATGTTCACCTCCAACCCAAAAATCATCGACATTCACGCTATGTGCACGTTGAGAGACATTGCCGACAACGGTCGCCGCATCTGCATTTTTTTTGCTTTCAGATGCTATCTGCTCACCTGTTTCATCAATTTCAAGCAACAGCGCACCGATGTTAATGACATCACCTTCCTCACCGTGGCGACTAACAATCCGACCGCTATACGGCGCAGGCACGTCGACGGTGGCTTTTGCGGTTTCGACCGTGAGTACAATTTGGTCTAACTTAACGCTATCGCCAACATTAATATGCCATTTTACTATTTCGGACTCAGCGAGGCCCTCTCCAAGATCGGGTAAGTTAAAGGTTTTCATTTCCAATCCTCCATGAGTTCTCGGGCTGCGATGACGATGTCTTCTTCCTGGATCATGTAATAGTCCTCATTGCGGTAATACGGCATGATGGTGTCCATGCCGGTAACGCGTTTGGGCGGAGCCTTGAGTAGACACATCGCATGTTCCGCAGTACGAGCCAGTAATTCGGCGCCGACACCACAGGTTTTGCTTGCTTCATGAACCACAAGTAAACGTCCGGTTTTTTCCAATGAACGGAAGATGGTCGCGGTATCAATAGGTTTGATGCTCGCTAAGTCAATGACCTCAACTTCAATACCTTGGCGGGACAAGGATTGGGCTGCTTGAAGAGATTCCACAACGCACGCGCCCCAGGCAACCAACGTCACGTCACGGCCTTTGCGTAGCGTAAAACACGTATCTAAAGGCAGCGCTTCGCCGTTATCGATCACGTCCGACTTCACGGTGCGGTAGATTCGTTTGGGTTCAAAAAACATGACCGGATCGTTGCTTCGGATTGCGGCAAGCAACAACCCATAAGCGCGCTGTGGCGAAGAGGGAATCACCACTTTAAAACCTGCGGTATGAGCGAACAGTGCTTCAACACTCTCGGAGTGGTGTTCAGGTGCGTGGATTCCGCCACCAAAAGGCGCACGAAAGACAGCAGGGCAGGTGAGGCGACCACGAGTACGGTTGCGCATTCGAGCTGCATGACACATGAGATGCTCTAACGCAGGGAAGACGAAACCTTGAAACTGGAATTCAGCAATAGGGCGCAAGCCTTGAGTTGCCATTCCGACCGTAACGCCGCCAATTAACGCTTCCGCGAGTGGCGTATCGATCACTCGTCTTAAGCCAAACTTCTGTTTTAGGCCAACGGTTGCACGAAATACCCCGCCGTTATCACCGACATCTTCACCCAACAAAACTACACTTGGGTCACGTTCCATTTCGTGGTGCAGTGCGAGGTTTACTGCTTCAACTAACGTGAGTTCAGCCATGTTTTCCTCCCTGCATTCGCATTGCTTTATTGATCAGTGCGTCTCTTTGAGCATGAAGCTCCTGAGGTAAAGACTCGTAAAGGAAATCAAAGCCAGTTTCTGGCGATTGATTTTGCATGTTGAGGTAGTTTTGGACGGCCTCTTCAACTCGTTGTTTACAATGTTCTTGCCATGCTTGCTCTTTTTCATGACTCCAAAGGCCTTGCAGAGTTAGGAACTTTTTCAAGCGATGAATTGGCTCATATCGCCATGCGGTTTGGACTTCATCTTCATTTCGGTAACGACTTGCGTCGTCAGCGGTAGTGTGGTCACTCAAGCGGTAACTGATTGCTTCTATGAGCGTGGCACCTTTGCCTTTTCTGGCTCTTTCTAATGCGCTTTGGGTTGCGTCATACACCGCGACGATATCATTTCCATCCACGGTTATTCCGGGAATACCGGCACCGTTTGCTTTCTCGGATAAAAATTCCGCTGCGCATTGGAGGCGACGAGGAACCGAGATCGCCCATTGGTTATTGTTAACAACAAACACTAACGGGATGTTCCAAGCGCCAGCACAGTTGATGGACTCAAGAAAATCGCCTTTAGAGGTTGCACCATCACCACACATCACGAGTGCTGCTTCATGATTCCCTTGGATTTTTAAAGCAGATGCAACGCCCACAGCGTGCGTACATTGAGTGGCAATGGGGACGCAGAATGGTAAATCACGACTAGGAATCGGGCTATTTTCGGGTGAAAAATCACTGCCGCGTTCATCTCCGCCCCAATATTGCAGGTTTTTTTCCATTCCAATCCCCCGACACCACATTGCGGGCATGTCTCTATAATAGGGGATGAATACATCACGGGTTGTCAACGCCCGACCAACCGCAATGCCGATGGCTTCAGCGCCTAGGTGTGAGGGGTAGGTGCCCAATTTACCAGTGCGTTGCAGAGCAACGGCTTTATTATCGTAAGTTCGAGTGAGTACCATATCGCGGTAAAACCCAACTAACGTTTCTAAGTCAGCCCAATAGGGCAGTTGGCTGACAAGGTTTCCATCATGGTCGATAAACCGATGCATGGATAATGCCTGAACGTTCATCTCAAGCTCCTTTTGACACTGCAGATCTTATGGACCGCAGCTGATCATTGTTAATACAAAGTCTGCGTGGTAATCAGGCTTTGATATCAGCGCAAAAGGTCATACCTAGGATTGCCGTTATATTGAAAGTCACCTCTCATTCGTCTTTCTAGCAAAACTGTGTTCTGGTAAAACGCCAGGCGTTGTTCGTAATGACTGTCTACACCGCCCAATCCAGTGATGAATCTTGGTATAACCAGATACATTAAGTGTAAACAAAATGTTAAATTATGCTGCAAGTAGTGTTTTAATATGTAGTAAAGTTTTGCTTACACCCTAATTTTGCAGGATAAACGTCTACTTATAGCCGTTCTTAGTTTTTTAAGTTGAACGGTTTCACTGGGTTTGACAAGAAATTTGCAACAAAATTAGGTGAGAAATCCATCGTATCAATGTGCATTCTATTCATATTACGGAGTCAGATACCTTGAAGTTGGCAAGGTATGTAGGTAGTGTGGCGGCATAGTGATACTCATGGAGAAATTATGTACCACGTTCACGTTTATTTTCCTCTTCAGCAGAAAGAAAAAGCACAATCTTTAAATGATCTGATTCACCAACAACGTCAAGATGTGACTCAAGTATTCCCATTGGTGTGCAAGTTGGTAGGCCCACACAAGATGCCAATGTTTGAACTGCATGCGCAATCTGTCAGTGATGAATTGATCGCATGGCTTGATTCCGTTCGCGGCGAATTTTCCGTACTTATCCATCCTGTCACAGAGCAAGAACTTCGTGATCATACTGAGAGCGCGATTTGGCTAGGTCGTGAATTGGGCGTGTTCGAAGAAAAGCTTGATGTGTAACATCATCCAAACGGTTCTAAATCCTGCCATATCGCTTTAGCTAAAGTCATATCGTTTGAACGACAATAATATCGATTGAACTTCGGTCAAATAGCTTCAGCCCAAGTGACGTAACTGCGTATAAAACGCACTTTTACATATCATGTTTTACATATATAGAGGCCACAGCAGAAAGAAATCTATATTGTGAGCGTATAGGTCACTTGGGTGTGCGCTCTTTTCTTTAAAGCTGTTTAGATACGCAACTTTTCCCATCCTGTGCTAAAACTTAATGGTACTTATTCGAGATAAACGAGTTGAATATTCGTTGTAAAAATGAGTGTTTAACTATCCATTACCGTGATTCAGCCTAGGTGGAAAGGGCTTAATGATATCGGGTATAAAATAACAACGAGCAGTAAAAACGAATAAGTCTATCAGGGAAGTGCAGTTTACGATCCCTAACGCCGTTGGCAGTGGAAACGTAAATTTTGAGGGGGGAGAGTATGTTAACACTACTCTTAGTCGCACTGTCTTTGTACATATTTTGGTTGCTGTTTCGTAATGGCCCCGCTTTTGCTGAGCGTGCGCCGAATAAAAAACGTAACTGGGTGGGCCCTACGGCCAATCAAGAAGAGTGGCAAGGCTATTGTTCTGAGGTCTTTCAGCCATTCAGTTCTCAAACCACTTTCTATGCTATCGCGTATTTTGCCAACTTTGTTGCTGCCGCTAATGCGATTTCTTGGTCGATTGTTTATGAGGGTGATTACCCCATTATTATGAGTCGTTTTGGGAGTTATTTTATTTTAAATACCCATGATGCCTTGTTGATTGCCGGTTTTGTTGCCTTGGCTTGCTTTATTATTAATTGGCAACTGGCGGTACACTGTGCCGGTATTTTAAGCCAATATTTGGTACGAGTTCTTATCATCAGCCGGACTCGATTCGTCGCGATCAGTTTGGTGTTTTGTAGCTATTTTGCCTATTTGTTGACGGTCGGGATTTTTTGGCTTTTCCATGATGGCTATTCCATTTGGCAGGGCTTAAAGTTCACGCCAGTATTCTTGCTATTGGCTTTGCTGCTCGCGTTTGTGCTCCCATCTATGAAGAAAGAGTCTACCGATAAAGGCTAAAGTAAATACGCGGTCAAGGCTTATTTACGAGAGGCTTTCTTATGAAGAGACTTGCTTATTAAGAGTCTTGCTTATAAATAAGGCGCACCTAACACGATAAAGGTGCACTGCCATTGTAGTAATTCCGCTGAGGTTGAGGTAGCATTGCCGACCTTTTTTGTCAGTGGGAGGACTTATGTATATTGGCTTTGACTATGGCACCGCAAACTGTTCGGTGGCGAAAATGGAACAAGGTGAACCACAACTGCTCAACTTAGAGGGTAATAGCCCTTACATACCTTCCACCTTAGCGGCACCAACGCGCGAATCTGTTTCCGAGCACTTATTTCGTCACCGCAGCATCAAGCCTTTTGATCAGGTGGGTGAGCAAGTGTTGCGCCGTGCAATTAACTTTAACCAAGAAGAGAGCATAGAACTCGAACCTGAAGACATCGCCTTTGGGCAAGCGGCTTTGAATCAATACTTGGCTGACCCGCGTGATATTTATTACGTGAAGTCGCCAAAATCATTCTTAGGGGCCTCAGGTTTACGTGATGTTCAGCTGAGTTTCTTTGAAGATCTGGTCTGTGCGATGATGGACAACATCAAATCGCAAGCTGAAAATCATGCGCAACAAGTAATTTCTGATGCGGTGATTGGGCGTCCAATTAACTTTCATGGTCGTGGTGGTGATACTGCCAATATTCAAGCGGAAAATATTCTGCTAAGAGCGGCAAAGCGTGCTGGTTTTAAGAATATCGAATTCCAATTCGAGCCCGTTGCTGCGGGTCTTGAGTACGAAGCTACGCTTTTAGAAGATAAAACCATTCTGGTCGTGGATATCGGCGGTGGTACAACAGACTGTTCGTTGATTCAAATGGGACCCTCTTGGCGTGGGAAAGCGGATCGTACGGCAAGTTTGCTAGCGCATAGCGGTCAACGTGTTGGTGGTAACGATCTGGATATCGCACTGGCATTTAAACAGCTCATGTTTCCATTTGGTATGGAGAGCAAAATGGAGTCGGGCATTATGATGCCAACGACTCAATTTTGGAATCCAATAGCCATCAATAACGTTGAAGCGCAGAGTGATTTCTATTCTCGTGAAAACTTAGCTGCCTTGAAGCTTTTACAAAAACAAGCGCAGGAGCCTGAAAAGCTCACTCGTTTGCTTGAGGTCTATCACGAATCTTTGGGTTACAACATCGTTCGTCGTGCTGAAGAGGCGAAGGTTGCCTTGTCTGATCAAGCGTCATACCGAGCTGGTATCAATTTGTTATCAGAGTTGATTGAAGTCGATGTTCAACGTGATGAAATGATTGAAGCGATTGAATCACCAAAAAACAAGATGACTGCATTGGTGACAGAAGCCGTTGAGCAAGCAGGAATAAAACCTGATGCCATCTTTATGACCGGCGGTTCTGCGCGTTCTCCTATTTTGCGTGATGCAGTACAAACGGTATTGCCAAATATTCCCGTTGTCAGTGGCAATTACTTTGGCTCAGTAACGGCAGGATTGGCTCGTTGGGCTGAAGTGTGTTTTAAATAATTCAAGCGTGCGATTTGCAAAGCCCTGTTCTTAAACGAGCAGGGCTTTTTTGTCGGTGATTTTACGTGCTACTTTTGTGGATTATTGCCACAAAGTGATTATCTATTCCGCGTTCGCTTTGGGTTAACGGAATTATGACAGTAATCTTAGTAAGGATACGGTATTCTCTCGCACCTTTATCATTGCCTGAAGTGCCGAATTGACGGGGCTTCAAGGAAAATCAAGAAATTCCAAGAATGAAATACGAACAACAAGTCGGATATCGATACCCCAAAGGTCGATTCGCTATGGTGAGTGTCTATGCATTCACAGGCGCTGCAATTTTAGCATCGACGATTTTTTCTCTTTTACTGTTTTTGTCGATTGATGACAACCCAATGATGCAAACGCTATTTGGTGGTTTGGCTATCATTTTCGAAGCGGGTAAGTTTTACGCGTGGTATGAATACGGAGAGCGTCGTGCTCATCGAAATTATACTGGAGCCATCACTGCACTCGTGTTCTATTTGGTTCTTGCGGCTATCTCTATTGGTGGCAGTATCGGTGGTATCAATAGTGCCACGAATACCGCGCAAAGCCACATTTCGGTAGAGCAGGCGAAAGTAGAATCGTATAACCGTCAAATTGCAGCGATCGACAATCAAATAGAGCTAAACAACATGGCGGCGCAAAAGTACATTGAAATGGAGCGTATTGCGACGGGTGTAACGCGTATTCAAGAGCAAAACAAAACGCTACGTGAAGAGCAGCAACGCCTTGCCATGGAACGTGATAGTTTGCCACCTGTGGCTCAAGGTTCGGTCATTGGCTTGATTGATAGCTTAGCAAAAGCATTCGGTACAACGTCATCTCAAGCTCAACTGGGGCTGGTTGTGTTCCTTTCAATATTGCTGGACTTCTTTGCCGCTTTCTTTGTTGGTTTGATTGGTGAAGAGCAGCGTTTCCGTCATTATTACCGTCGTCATGGTGGCATTACGTTAGCAACAGTCCGTGACATTGAAATGGAGCCTGCAGGTTATCTACCCCATATAAAAGAGGAAGAAACCTCTGAGTTGCAACACGAAAGCGTTGAGCCAGAGGCGCCCAAAACCTTGTTCGAACAAGTGAGTGATGCACTAAAAAACCATCAAGTTACTTGCACCAAAAAAGCGGTGGCCAAACAGTTCCGACTTTCTTCAGAAGAGGTCGATAAGATATTTGAAGAGTTAACAGAACTGGGTTTAGTTGGTAAGAAAGCGAATCACCACTATCATTGGATTGGTCAAGCAGAAGCAGCTTAACGGTAAGATATTAAAAAGAGCATCACTTCATAAAGTGGTGCTCTTTTTTTATCTTAAATATGTTCGATTTTAAGTCGCTTAGTCGTCAGATAGTTCTATTTCTTTGGCAAGATTTTTACCACCAGTCACTACGCCTTCGACTTCTACCGTTGCTCCGTCCAAGTTTGATTCTTGAATGCCGGTGATTTGTGTATCGTCATCGATCATTACGGTTTTTGTTTGAAAGTCTGGTACATGTTCTGCTTGGCATGAAAGCACAAAGCTGCGAGTATCGGCATCATAACTATTGACTAAGCCAGAGCACTCAAAAGATTCAAGTCGTTCTGGAGTATTGTCTGTTTGAGTTGCCGCAAAGCTAGCTGAAGAAACACAAGCGCCGAAAAGTAAGAATAGTGGCAGTGTGATTTTACGCATCATTTAATCCTTCATTTGGTTGTACGTATTTAAAATAGGGTAGTTGAGAAAGTATCAATCCGCACAAATGAAAAAAGCACCACGCGTGTGGTGCTTTGATAGGGGTATTAATCGTCAGCTTCCCAAGCTTCTACTTCAAGGGCGACTTTTTGGCCATTGATAGTAATACCTTCAACTTCAACTTTTTCATTGTTTAGATTGTTGAATGATAGGTTATCCTCAAATACAGCATTACTCTTGTTGATAGTAATGTTGCGACAATCAACGCCGTGATTTTCATTCGGGCTTAGATCTTCAATATCAAATGATGCACTAACGCCAACAGGGTGCTCAGAGTAATTGACGACTAAGCCTGAACATTCAAATTCGTTCTGTTCCCATAGGTCATCATTGTCATCACCGGTGTTTTCAAATTCAACTTCTAGAGCAACAAGTTGTCCTGATTTGTTGGAATATACGACTTCCACTTCACCGCCTAGTTTTAGATTTTGCTTTGAGCCGTCTTCAAATTGCGTGATAGGACTAACCGTGAACGTACCGCGGCTATTTAACTCAAATGCACTCTTGTCTTTGCTTACCCAAGTAACGATGCCTTCTACTTCGTTTTCACCGATTTGATTATCATATCCATCAATTTCTACTTCGGTAGCAATAAATTTTTTACTGCTTTCATCGAACGTACCTTCAACTTCAACCCAAAGGCCATTAGTTAGGTTATCTATGTTCGAGTAAGAAATTGTAATTGCACCGATTTTGAATGTATTGTCATTCGCATTGATGCTAGATACTTGGCCTTCGATTTCATCAACACGTACACCGTCCATATCAAACTTGATCACAGAAAGCACTTTGTAACTTTGGTTGCCATTTTCTGCAGTTGGAGCAACAGGAAGACTGGAGACCATAACCCAGTCATTCAAACCAATTTCTGAACTTAAACCAGCAAAATGAAGTTCGAGTCCGTTGATCGTGAATGTATTTTTTACATGATCTATTGCGGTGATTTCACCCGTCATTGTTGGCTCTAGAGTCACAGTAGCCGTCTGTTTTACTGCTGACGTATCTACTTGAACTGTCATATCTTTCAAGCTTGATGAAACAACGAAATTTGATACTTGCTCATTGTTAAACATAGCTTTACCAACGACAAACTCACGACCATTAACCGTGATCGAATTCTTGGCTGTATTAACAGCATCGATAGAGCCGGTTACTGTATTTACCTTGGCTGGTGGCGTCACTGAACCACCATTGTTGTCATTATTGCCACCACCAGAACCGCCGCCACAACCAGACAACGCAAGACCTACAGCAGAGACAAGTAACAGTTTTTTCATGATATCGACCTAAATTTGAAAGCTTATTTATTAATTTGGTTGTATCTTATGTTTCATATCGTGAAGTGTTCGTGAAGAAACGTGAGCCCTATGAAAATTTTAATTGTTGATGATAACCACAATGTTTCCGAAACCATTGCGGATTATCTAGAGCTCGAAGGAATGACAATTGATTGCGCTTATCATGGAGAGGCTGCGCTAAATTTAGTTAAAGAAAACCATTACGATGTCATCATAATGGATATCATGATGCCAAAACTCGATGGCATAAGTACTGTACAAAAATTACGCCAAGAGCAGTTGTGCGGTACGCCGATTCTATTCTTAACCGCTAAAGATACGTTGGATGACAAAATTGCTGCTTTTCATGCGGGTGGTGATGATTACCTAATGAAGCCATTTGCTATGCAAGAGCTCAGTTTACGAGTTCATGCACTGGCGAATCGTGGTCCAAGACAGGATATCGGAACACTGAAGTTTGCGGATATTCAGTTAGATGCTCGCACAGATCAAGTGACCAGAATGGGGCAGATGATCAAATTGAGCCGCATTCAAACTAAAATTCTCAAGTTACTCATTAAGAGAGCCCCTGCAACCGTTTCTCGTAATGAAGTGATTGATAATGTTTGGGGTGATGAACCTCCTGGTAGCGATGCTCTGCGTAGTCACATTTATGGCTTGAGAACCGCCTTAGACAAAGGCTTTGATGAATCCCGATTAGAGACTATTCATGGACAAGGTTACCGACTCAAAGCATAACGAATACCCAAGTATTTATCGCAAAATACGTTGGGGTTTTGGACTAATGACACTTGTCATGTTCACGTTATTTTGGTCATTGATTTACGTGGCTGAAAACAAACTAGAAGTTCTGAGCTTGCATCACTGGTTAGATACCGAAGCCGCGCTTTATCAAGAAAACTATAAAAAGCTTGGCTGGGATGCACCGTTGCCAAATGTGTTGGAGTTTGACTCCTATTGGAGTGAAGCCCCTACACCAAGTTGGATGTTATCATTTAAGAAACCGGGGTTTTATGAATACCTCTTAGGATCCGAGGATAAGCATTTCGTTGTATTCGATCACCCTTCTGGTGAGGGGGTGATGTACATCGTTTTCCAAGATGACTCCGATGACTATTTGGATGAATATGAGAGCTCGTTGCACCAAGTGACGTTGGTGTTGGGTGGCATGTTTTTGCTCATTATTATGGCGTACAGTATTTATATGGTGCGCAGTTTGTCTCGTCCATTATCCCAAATTGAAGACAAGATTGGCAAAATGCCGCCAGATCAGCCAGTGTTCCAAATTGATACCAAATTCAGTGAAACACGCCATATCGAACAAACGCTATTAAGTAGCAAAGTGGATATCGCTGCTTTCTTTCGTCGTGAACAAGAATTTAGTCGATTTGCCTCTCATGAACTGCGCACGCCAATTATGATCATTCAAGGCTCTACTGACATCTTAGCCAAGGTGCCAGATCAACCGAGAGTCGCGAAAAAAGCGATTGCTCGTATGCAAAGTGCATGTGAAGAAATGCGTATACTGACAGAAGCGTTCTTATTACTTGGTAAAGAGAAAGTCGAGTCACAACATTATGGTGAGCATGCCTTGATCCATTGTTTAAGTCACCAATTGAATGAATTGGCGCCATTGTTTGCAAGGCAAGATTCCTCCTATGTATTGTCGGAAGTACAGAGTGGCGTTGTGTATGCACCAGAGAGCTTCGTGACGATAGTCATTAATAACCTGATAAAGAATGCATTTAGCTATAGTATCGGGGACATAGAAATTGACTTGAATGGTACACGACTAACCATCGCAAACCGACACGATGGCAATGAAACTTACAATGCAGGTTATGGTTGTGGGTTGGTGATTGTGCAACGCATATGTGAAAGAATGAATTGGTCATTTTCACTGGAAGACGATGGTATCAAATTTACCGCGATTGTGGATTTTACTAAACAGTCATAACGCTATCTCGACTAACTATCCGTTTTAAACTAAGCCAGAGTATCGTCTCTGGCTTTTTCGTAGCTTGTTCGCCTTGAGGTATGCTTTCATATTGAGGATTTACGGAAAGTTACTCTAGGAATGATGTGCGTTGTAAAATTATGAGCGAACACCAAGTTTCATCTTAACTGCATGATAGTATTTGTTAATGCGCTACATGGATTAATTTTTCGCAAGCGCACCGCGACGAATGTATAAAAAGCAATATCATGGACGAGAAATGAAACTGAAATACACTTTAATTACAGCATGCTTGTTTTCAAGCTCTGCGTTTTCTAGTGATGGGCCCAAAAATATCATCTATATGATTGGCGATGGAATGGGGCCTGCCTTTACTACTGCCTATCGTTACTATCATGATAATCCAGATACCAAAGAAATTGAGACGACGATTTTTGATTCTATTTTGGTAGGTATGGCAAAAACTATCCAGATGACGATACCGTAGTCACAGATAGTGCAGCAAGTGCAACGGCACTAAGCAGCGGCATCAAAAGCTATAATGGAGCGGTCGCCGTCGATGTGGAGAAAAAACCTGTCAAAACCATGCTAGAAATGGCAAAAGAGCAAGGAATGGTGACCGGCTTAGTAGCAACGTCACAAATTAACCATGCAACGCCAGCAAGTTTTGCCGCACATAATGAGTCGAGAAGGAACTACGATGAAATTGCGGATGACTATATTGATAATAAAGTGAGCGACCAACTTCCGGTTGATCTTCTACTTGGTGGCGGCGTGCGTTATTTTGAACGTGAAGACCGGAATCTAGTGGAAGAATTTCAACTGCAAGGGTATCAGTATGTTTCTGATTTTGATGCATTGCCATCTTTGCAAACGCTTCCGGCTATAGGGCTGTTTGCAGATAAAGCCTTTCCTTTTGCGTTGGATGAAAACCCCAATCGCCTAGAGGTCATGACTAATAAAGCACTTTCTCTGTTGCAGCGCCAAGATGTAGGATTTTTCGTAATGATTGAGGGCAGCCAAATCGATTGGTGCGGGCATGCAAATGACATTGCATGTGCGATGGCTGAAATGGATGATTTTGCTAAGTCAATTGCACTGGCGAAAGCTTACGTAGATGCCCATCCGGATACACTGCTCGTCGTTACCGCTGATCATTCGACGGGGGGCTTAACGATTGGTGCAAACGGAAAATATAAATGGAATACGGACGTCATTAAAGGCGTTCGCCAAACCGCATGGCCCCTAGCAATGTCTCTTGCTAAAGCGAATGATATGCAAAAAACATGGCGTGAGTCAGTAGATTGGGCGTTGACCGAGGAACAAATTCAGCAGTTGGTGACCGCTAAAAAAAGTGAAGAGCCAGCTGTCGCGCTTTACCGCCAAGTTAAAGCGATCATCAACCAACAGAGCTATACAGGTTGGACAACGAAAGGGCATACGGCGGTAGATGTGCAAGTGTTTAGCTATGGTAAAGGTGCTGACGTTTTTGTTGGTTCGCAAAATAATACCGATATCGCGAAGAAGTTAATTGGATTTATCCAGTAAAGCTTGAAAGAAAAGGGGATGTTATGCAAGTAGATAAGAAAACTAACATTTATGCGACTCGTGGTCAGGTCGACTTAAAAAATGCAAATCGATATATGAACCTTGCTTTCAAAGCGAATCAACTTGGCGTAAGTGCAGAGTTAAGTGCTCAAACAGGTAAGCCAATGATGGTGATTAAAAATGATGACGGGATCGTGGTTCGTCGAATTGATGGCGAAAAAATCGTGAGTAAAATGAATCACGTTGATACTTACGTCTAACGTCGTGTCTGTTTTAGATAAAAGTGCCTCAGTAATTGCTGAGGCACTGTTACTTATTGGTGAAATACCAATCTTTTTAGCCAACGTCTTTTGTTAGAGATTTATTGTGCACGGAATTTCCCGCTATTAAGTTCAATTTTCGATGCTTTTACTCGGCTGTCTGCGTTTAAGTAATCGCTGATAGCAAGAAGATCTTGGCCGTCAGAGGCGCGAAACACTGCGGATTCACCTTGTGCGAAAACTACTTCGAGTTTAAGTGCTTTGGCGACTGATTTAGCGTCTGTAGGGTTATTAACGGTCACAAAGATAAGGCCAGTGGCTTTAGATACGTTACTAAACGCATTCTTAAACACCTCATCACCTGCGTGCAGTTCTGCCGCTTTAGACAAATTGTTTACTGATAGTTTTCGATAGTCATGTCCATTGATCTCAACGGCATCAGAGGCAACAAACAGATCTGGTGACGGCTGCTGTGCTAATTGCTGCTCGGCGCTTGCTGCTGCCGCAACCGTAGACAGAGCCAGAATAGAAAATGTCATAAATTTCATGTGAATGACTCCTTAGTGACCAAAGATACGCATTGACCAGTTTTTGATAACACCCGGTTTTGCGTTGTTTGCCATCGGTACATCGTAGATAGCAGAAGAGTTAAAGTAGGCAATGAATGAGAATACTTCATCACCGTTGGTGTCGATAGCACGCAGTGTCCATTCACCTTTTGCATTCTCACCATAAAACTGGTTGGAGAGCATCAGTTGATCTTCATAGCCTACGATGCTCGGATCGAGTGATTGACCGACTAAGCCGTTGCGTGGCGTTTGTAAGACCGAGCGAGTCCCTGATGGAGAAATCAACTCGATCGCAAGATCAGGTAAGCGTGAATGCTCAAGAGTGAGCTTAACTTGCACAGATTCAACCGTAAGGTCATCTGTCAGCGAAATAGAAGAAGAACCTCCCTCTAGACTCGCATCAGGAACACTGACTTGAGCAGTATTGCTTGCCCAAGGAGTGATAATTTGTGCAGGTAGAACGTTATTTGTCATTCGAGCACGTTTCATTGCCTCGTCTAGATTCACCGCACCAAAGCCATAGAATGCGTGGAAGTCGACACCAGCCGCGTTCTTATGCCATGGAGAGATGGCTTCATAGCTAACTAATTCGCCTTGGTTATTCACGAACTCTAGTTGGACACCAGGGTGCTCTGCATCCGTTACGCTTGCGGTTTCAGCCAGCAAGGCACGGACATCACGTGCAGTTAGCGCGTGGTTTGTTGACATAATGGCTGCAATCGCACCAGAGGTATTCGGTGCAGCGGATGAGGTTCCGTTCATGGTACTGGTGTAATTACAGTTTGGATCTTGTTCGGTACCACCATGAAGCCCATTTATACCAAGGCCTGCGCTCGTATTTTGCCCCTCGTCACAACCCATTAGGTCAGTCGTAACCATTGCGGGGAAATCTTGGCCATATTCTCCCGCAGGAGCGGCCACCCAAACATTAGATCCAACCGATGAGTAGCTTGCACGCGTACCATCTGCACGCAGTGCGCTCGTCACGAGGTTGTAGTAACTCGAGTTGTCATAAGACTGAGCAGAGTTGTGCATTGGTAGCCCTTGGTTAGCACCACCAACAAAGAAGTCCCCAGGCAATACAAAATATCGACCTGTGTTGAAATAACGATAGCCGTTGCCTGCAGACTTAACAAAGAGTGCACCACGGCCCCAAGCATTGCCTTCGCTGACGTTTTTCATCACATCCATTTCAAGTTTGAACTGAGGATCATTCTCGTCGAATGAAATGGGATTTATTGGGCTAAAGCCATAACTCTGGTTGAAGACGCGAACATCGTTAGTTGATGAATCAGCGCCATGGGAAATCAACCACCCTTCAAGTGTTTGACTAGACAACCAGTTGAAGCCCATCAGTGAAGAACGTGAAGCAACACCACGTCCACCTTCACCGTTATTCCCAACGGCGCTAATTAAACCCGCAACAGCAGTACCATGCCCATTAGTATCGACAGGGTAGTGGTCAGGGAATGGGGAGTCTTCAATAAAGTTTCGACTCCCAGGAACGACGTTACCGGCAAGATCTGGGTGATCAATTTGAACACCAGAGTCGATGACAGCGACTTTGATCCCTACACCGGCGATACCCATCGCTTGAGTTAGCTGAGTGTTTAAATCGTTACCAGCTAAGCCTGGGTTAGCTGCATAGGCGGTTTGTCCGATGTTGTTTAGATGCCATTGCTCAGAATAGAGCGGATCGTATGCCGAAACGGCAGGAGAAAGGCCTATCGCTAGCATTGCTGCAAATAGGCGATTTATACGTGTTTCCATTTGTGACCTCATGTCTTTGTTTGGAATTTTTATTCCTGTTTGATACTCCTTTAAACAGGTCTAAACAAAGCTAGTGGGTAACTATAAAGATGAAAACCGCTTACATTCTGTTTACGTCAAATTTTCGACGCATGGCTTTAAACTAATGATAACGACTTGAAATTACGTTGAAATCTAGATAACTGAGAAAAGTGTTAATCTGAAAAAACACAGCAAATTTAGCGAGATTTGCTGTTTCTTATTATAAGAGCGCTCTTATATGGCAGGTTGTATAGTTGCCTTAGAGTTTGTAGGGACTTGTTCTTATTTTCTGAGAACACTGTTTACCACTTTTTCTACATAGAGTTGTTTGTATTCTGAATCACACCAACGCTTGTTAAGCCCACGGCGATTGAACTCCGCACCAATGGCAACATGAGTTTGGTTGGATGGACGCTTGTAATACAGAGTTTCACATAATTGCATGTTACTCATTTGCTGCGCATAGACATTAACACTGCTGCCTCTCATGCCGAGTTGAGCGGCCTGTTGGTTACTACAGGCGGTTGAAAGCAGTGATGCAATGGCCACAACAATGAGAGATTTATTCATGGTTTTTCCGAGGCTTTGTTAGGAGTGAATGTATGTGTTTTCAAGGATACATTTTGAGAGATGGGCGGTGCAACTAACAAAATGCAATTAGGAAGATGGTGCGACTTTAGTTGTTAGCTAATGTGACGTGTCGCAAAGAGAGTGGTTATCTGCAGAGAATCTTACTCTTAAGGGTGTTTAGAAAGGGGGGATGCATTGGGAAATCTTCAGCATTATGCAAAAGATCATCTTACTGTCATAAAAGTTTCATTTTATTGTGGTTGTGAAAAAATGCGTTTTTATACATAGTGATAGTAAGCCAAAGTAAATTGGCTTTGTTCATAAAAATGGAGTTTGCCTATGCACAATGAAATGATTCAACCATCCCACTTCGGTATTATTGGCCGCACTTGTATTGCTTCAATCATAATGATGGCGGGTACTTTCATCTTATTCTAACCGAGTTACCCACTGAATTAGATGAGTCTAAAAATAACAAGAAAAATTCAGGGAATTACCAATAAATGTTAAGGTATTCCCCTGAAAATCCATCTTACGTTATCCCAGCTAGCTCAATAAGCTAAAAATTAGCGCACTTACCGCAACAATGCCCGTTAGCATTACAAAGTAGGTGGATACTTTTCCACGGTATTGATGCAACGCTTTCACTTTGTATACAGCCAGCATTGGCATAATGAATAGAATCATGGCAATCACGGGGCCAGATAATGCTTCCATCATACCTAAAATGCTTGGGTTCATAATTGCTGCCACCCAAATCGATACAAAAAGTATCACCACACTGATTTTATCAATGCGCACTGGCGGCATAGACGAATGTTTGCTGATCAGGCCGTTTAAGCTTTCTCGTGCACCTAGAAAGTGACCGAGGAATGATGAAGTGATCGCGACAAATGCAACCAAAGGACCAAGTGTTGCAATAAACGGATTATCGGTTGCGTTGGCTAAGTACGACAATACTGAAACATTTTGCGCTTTTGCTTCTGCTAGTTGCTCTGGTGACAGTGCAAGTACGCATGAGAAGACGAACAGCAAAACGAACGCGATAAGCATGATGCTTGTACGACGTAGGATTAGCTCGGATTTCGCATCGGCATCTGCACCATAATGACGACGTTGAACATTCGAAAAGCTTGAAATCGCCGCTGCATGGCTGAAAGAAAAAATTACAACTGGAATGGCAAGCCACATCGTGCTCGCAAATGAAGACCACTCTGGCGCATCAAGAACCGGTGCTTGCCAGTTTGGAACAAGGTAGAGAGAAAGAAACGCTAAGATCGCTACCAGTGGATAAACCATCATGGCAAAAGCACGCAGCATGACTTTTTCGCCAGCCATCATGATTGAGATTAAGCTAAAAACCAACACACCAGATAGTAGTGCGCGTGGTAAAGGCTCGATTCCTGCCTGATTGACCATAAAGCTATCGACAGTGTTGGTGATGCCAACGCCATAGATAAGAAGAATTGGAAAGATCGATAGGAAGTACAGCAGCGAAATCATACGACCTGCTTTCGCACCAAAGTGTTCTTCTACCACATCAGTAAAATCGGCATTTTTAATTTTTGAAGACAATACAAAACGTGCTAGTCCTCGGTGTGCCCAGTAGGTCATTGGGTAGGCAAGAATCGCCATAACGACTAAAGGCCAAAACCCACCAATTCCTAAGTTAATCGGTAAGAATAAAATGCCCGCACCAACGGCAGTGCCAAATAAGCTCAATAACCAGTGTGTATCGTGCTTAGTCCATGAGTTTGTTGTGTTTACGTCACTAAAAGATAGTGTTTCTTGAGATTCTTTCACTTAAGAGTCGCTTGTATAGAAATAATAATCGCGCGGATGTTATCTGCTTTAGTGATTGATATCACATGTGGTATGTGGTGAATCGTGCTAGTGAATTGCTATCGATGTAAACTATCGAGCCATGAATTTTTAAAAAATGCGATATTTAATATCGGTGTTTGCGTGTGATTTTGAAGTTATATTATGAATTTTTACTATTTTTCAGTCGTTGATGTTGTGGTTAATGTTTGTTCATTATAGGGTTTGTTAGTGTCGTAAGGTGAGGTTAGTGATATCAAACTTGGTGCACTGTGCATGCTCTTTATACTCGAACGCGCTTTGGGTATATTGTCGAAAATTATGATTCAGGAAGTTTAACGTGAAAATATCATATGCAGAGAAAACGGATCTCGATGCTGTATACCAATTGGAACACCAGCTTTTTGGTGATCATTCATACCCTCAGTTTTTCATTCGACAAGCTTATGACTGTTGGAGTCGTGGCTTGATGGTGGCAAAACAGGCGCAAGATGTAGCGGGTTACGTTCTTTTAACGCCAAGTTTGGAACAACGTGTTTACTGGATTTTGTCGTTAGCGGTGGCGACGAAATATCGCGGGCAAGGAATCGCTCGTTTACTGGTTGAGGATGCGATCAGTCAAATCGAAGTTGGGTCTTCAGTGAAACTCACGGTTGATCCGAACAATGCTCCTGCTTATCAACTCTATTGTTCTATCGGTTTTAGGGTGATTGAAGAAGAAGACAATTACTTCGGCGATGGAGAACCTAGGCTTGTGATGCAACTGACCCGTTAACGCTGCACTTCTGTGATTCAACCTCGCACCTAATGAGTGCATTGCCAATGATAAAGTGAAAGCTCTTTTCGTTAAGTTGCTGAAATATAGTTCAATATAAAGTTGGCATCGGGTTTGCAGTTTAGATTGTGTTCATCGTTAACTCGATGCGCCGCTTTTCCTTAGCAGGCGGTTAAGCGGATAGGGTATTACTTGTTAAGCTTTATTGGCAATGCAGCCTCTCTCGTTTCGAGAGAGGTTTTTTTTTGTCGCTTAAAGCCCGTCATTCTAAGAAAAGAGTCAGGGGGCGTAATGTCGCAAGGATGCAAGAAAACCACTTGTCCCTATTGTGGAGTTGGATGTGGTGTCGAGGTTAATACTAAAGGAATTGTTGGGGATGCACATCATCCGGCAAATCAAGGGTCACTGTGCGTAAAAGGTGTGGCGCTTGCAGAGAGTCTCAATATGCCATCGCGGTTGCTGTATCCAAAACTAGTCAGCGAGGAGCGTCCGAAAGGTAAAGAAGTGCAATGGCAACAGTCGACAGATCTGATTGCGGAAAAAATTCATCGAGCGAAAGCAGAGTTTGGACCGGATTCTGTCGCGATGTATGTGTCAGGCCAGTTGTTGACGGAAGACTATTACGTCGCCAACAAACTCATGAAAGGCTATGTTGGCAGCGCAAATATTGATACGAACTCGCGTTTGTGTATGTCTTCGGCGGTTGCGGCTCATGTACGAGCATTTGGTGAAGATGTCGTTCCCGTCAATTACGATGACATTGATAATACCGAACTATTGATCATTTGCGGTGCCAATACCGCATGGACACATCCTGTGTTATTCCGCCGAATCCAACAAGCGAGAGAGAACAATCCAAATTTAAAGTTGGTGGTGATTGACCCGCGTGAAACGGTCACCGCACAGCAAGCCGATTTGCATCTACCGATTAAAAACGACGGGGATGTATCACTTTTTAATGGGCTGCTTAAATTTCTTATTGAGCATCAATGCATTGATCCTCAATACATAAAATCCTATACCGACGGGTTTGATGCGCTTGCAGAAGAAGTTTCTGATGTACATTACAGTGTCACTAATCTATCGTCTTCCATTGGTATTTCAGAAAAAAAACTCACGACATTCTTCCAATGGTTCGCACAAAGCCCAACCGCAATCACGCTGTTTTGCCAAGGGGTAAACCAAGCCGAAAATGGTGTCGATAAAGGCAATGCCATTATTAATGTACATTTGGCGACAGGTAAGATTGGGAAAGCTGGTTGCGGGCCGTTTTCTATTACAGGTCAGCCAAATGCGATGGGTGGGCGAGAAGTCGGTGGATTGGCAAACCAGTTAGCGGTTCATCGCGCTTTTGATGCAGATTCGATCAAGCAAGTGCAAGCGTTCTGGGATTCACCAGAAATTGCCACTCAGCCCGGTTTAAAAGCTGTTGAACTGTTTGAGGCGGTAGAACGTGGTGAGATTAAAGTTCTGTGGATCATGGCAACCAATCCCGTTGTCTCTTTGCCAGATAACCAATTGGTAAAACGTGCACTAGAGATTTGTCCGTTTGTGATTGTTTCCGATATCACAGCGGATTCGGATGTCGCGCATTATGCGGACCTGTTGCTACCCGCCGCTGGCTGGGGGGAGAAGCAAGGCATGGTAACGAACTCTGAGCGTCGACTTTCTAGGCAGCGCCAGTTTCAAACGCCTCCGGGTGAAGCAAAATCAGATTGGTGGGCGATAAGCCAAGTCGGACAAGCTCTGTGTGCACTGGAAAAGACACAAAATGGTTTTGCGTTTACTTCTGAGCGGGCAATCTTCAGGGAATATGCGGCAATGACAGGCATGAATGCGGATTCGCCATTGAAGCTAGATCTTTCTCAATTCGCCAACTTAACCGAGCAAGAATACGAAGAGTGGGTGCCAACACAATGGGGAGGAGAGCGTCCGTTTGCTGATGGCGTCTATTCGTACCCAGATGGTAAAGCGCGTTTTGTCGTGACCAGCGAATCTCCAACGCGTTTAGAGAGAACAAAAGGCTGGTGGCTCAATACGGGCAGGCAACGCGACCAATGGCATACCATGACGCGCACAGGGCATATCGCCCACCTTGCCGCCTCTGAGCTAGAACCAACCGTGTACATGAACACACTCTCTGCTACTCAAAATCGCTTAAAAGCAGGACAACTCACCAAGCTGTTTCAGCCCACTTCAAACACCAGTATTTATGCCAAAGTTGCCATTGATGAGGGGTTAGGTTTTCAGGAGCTGTTTATGTCAATGCACTGGGCGGGTCGATATGGCGGTGAAAGCAGTGTTAACGCGATAGTAAACAGCGCAAAAGACCCTATTTCTGGGCAGCCTGCCTTTAAGTCGTCTTATGTTGAAGTGCAAGATACGGCGGTAAAAACCTACGGTATGTTTATCGGTACACAGTTTGATTCCGGCAAGTTTCTCTACAGCGCATTTCAAGCTGAGAGCAATCTGGGTATCTGGCGCTTTGCACACGATAAACGACCAAAGAAGCAGAGTTTTTGTCGAACGGAAAAGAGCCGCAGAATGACGATAGATATTGCCCAAGGTTGGCTAGCAGTGGATTACGACCTTGTTGGAGAAGTTCGTATCATTCGCTCTGTTTTAGTGGTGTCTAGTGAACCGATTCAAACCGACTACACCAACTTTATCGGCTTGATTGGCAAACCGATGGAGCTATCGAAACTGCTTACCATCACTCAATCGCAAAGCAGTGCCAAACTGGTTTGTAGTTGTTTCCGTGTCACTGATAAACAAATACATGACGCGATGGAAGACTGCACTTCACTGACTCAACTTCAAAACAAACTCAAATGCGGCACTAACTGTGGTTCGTGCGTTTCTCAAATCAAACAAATGGTCGACAGCCATCAGCATCAAAAGGGCAAACAGCAAGCGAACCAGCAAAGTCTGGCGATTCAAATAAAATAAGTCACAAAGAGGATAAGCACATGGAAGCGCCTTATCAAAAGTCTTGGTTTAAGAAAGGACAAGCGAGTCAGAAACAAGAACGCTCGTCTCGCTTTTCTAAGCATGATCAAGCAAGCAAACGGAACCAACTTTTAGAAGACAATTCACTAGACCTAGACGCGAACCACAAAGGTTTTGTCTCGATTGTCGGAGCAGGGCCGCACGATCCAGACTTGTTAACCGTAAAGGCAGTGAAAGCGATTATGTCGGCAGAGATTCTGCTGTACGACCGTTTGGTTAACAAAGATATTTTGGAGTTGGCCTCGCCACAAGCTGATTGGATTTACGTGGGCAAACGATGCGGACAACCTAGTATTGGTCAGGAAGAAATTTGTGACTTGATGGTATCGCTCGCTCAACAAGGAAAGCGAGTTGTGCGCTTAAAAGGGGGAGATCCTTTCGTATTTGGCCGTGGAGGCGAAGAAGCATTAGCGCTCGTCAAACACTCAATCGCGTACGAAGTCATTCCCGGCATTACCGCTGCGATTGGATGTTCAGCAAATAGCTTGATTCCGCTGACTCATCGTGGCGTTGCTCGCAGCGTTACCTTTGTGACGGGGCAAGTGGTAACAGGCGCATTTGAAGCGTGGAGCCAACTGATGCAAAGCGGACAAACGTTAGTATTTTATATGGGGTTAGAAAAGTCATCGCAAATACAAACGGGTTTAATAGGCTCTGGTTTGAGAGAAGATTTCCCAGTCGCGATCATCACTCATGGTTGCAGCCCTCAACAACAAGTGCACGTTACCCAACTCAATCAGCTCAATGATTTATCGATTACACTTAAAGGCGTGAGCCCAGCATTGATTGTGATGGGAGAAGTTGTCAAACTGCGCGAACAACTAATAGAAACCGTACAGTCAGTGACGGAATACGAGGGAATATGAGCAGCATTTTGGAATGTATTAGAACAGTCGGTCGTGGCGAACGTGGTAGAAAACCACTGAACTTTGACCAAGCGTTTCGAGTTATGGATGAATACCTAAACGGTGAGTGCGACGACGATCAGATGGCAATGCTGTTGATGCTGATCCGCGTACAGAACGAGACTCAACAAGAAATCGCTGGCTTTGTGAAAGCATTCCAATCCCGCATGCCTGCTATTGGTGCAGATATTGATTGGCCATGTTATGCAGGAAAACGTGAAGCGGCTGGTCAGCCTTGGCATCTGCTGGCAGCCAAGATCCTTGCCGATAATGGCCATAAAGTGCTGATGCACGGCTATCACGATCGTCAATCTGGACGTTTACACGCAGAAGATTACCTCGACAAGTTTGCTATCAAGAAAGCGGAATCAGCAGAAGAAGCAAAGCGTGTATTAGAAACACAAAACATTGTGTATCTGCCGCTGAGCGCGTTTGCTCCTCAAGCAGAAACCATGATCGGTTGGAAGAATCGTTATGGGCTTAGAACGCCAATTAATACCGTGGTTCGAGCATTGAATCCGGGGCAGGCAACGGTTGGTATTCGTGGTAGTTTCCATCCTGGATTCCAACAACTTCATGCTGAAGTCGAATATGAAATTGGTCAAACCGCTCACGCTGTTGTGTCATTCAAAGGGCAATCGGGTGAGTCCGAATACAATCCGAAAGTAAGCCAAACGGTATGGCTAAGCCAAACAAGCGGCGTGACATCGCACTACTGGACGGAGCAAATGTTGTCTGAGGTGCCAATGCCTGCGAACTGCCCATTTGGCACGTCACAAGATGACATGAACCAAATGGCAAATACGGTTCTTGCCACCATGACAGTAGTGCTATTTGCACAAATGCACGACAGAGAAAAAGCATTCGAACGTGCCTTCCCTTACTGGCAAGCCTATTGTGCGCAGCAATAACGTACTATTGTCAATTAATGTAAAAGCAACGACGCAAAGTTGTTGAATCTGAATCCATTATCTATTGTTTGAAGAAAGGAAAAGATCCTAGCTCACCAATGATATATTTCACCACTCTGTTTCGTATGAGAGTGGTGAAATTGCAGTTCTAGCCTCAATCGCCTTGGTTTTTATGTTCGATTGAGAATTTGAAATCCGCTTATGGTAAGACACAGAGGACATGGATAATGGCTCTAAAGCATACCACTCCGAGTAAAAAGGCTTCTCATCCCATTCCGCAAGAAGCTTTCGATTGGTACGATGAATATGCACACGGAAAGATCTCTCGCCGTGAGTTTATTAATAGGCTTGGTGGCCTTGCGGTGCTTGGGTTTAGCATGACAGCGCTTGTCGATGCTTTAACTCCGAATTACGCACTGGCAGAACAAGTTTCCTTTAATGATCCCGACATCAAAGCAACTTACGAAACCTTTTCATCCCCAAATGGACACGGAGAAGGACGTGGTTATTTGGTGACGCCACAGAAGAAGACCTTAAAATCGCCGACCGTGTTGGTGATTCATGAAAACCGAGGCTTAAATCCTTACATTAAAGATGTCGCAAGACGACTTGCGAAAGACGGCTTTATTGCTTTCGCTCCAGACGCACTTTATCCACTCGGCGGCTATCCGGGGAACGACGACGAAGGTCGCTCTATGCAGAAAGACATGGACAGAGCCAAGATTGAGCAAGACTTTATTGCGGCGGCTAATTTCATCAAACAGCACGAGGATGGGAACGGTAAGTTGGGGGCGGTCGGGTTCTGCTTCGGTGGTTATATTGTCAATATGCTTGCAGCAGTGATGCCCGATGAGCTCGATGCAGGTGTGCCTTTCTATGGAACACCAGCGGCACAAGAGATCCAAAAGCAAGTCAAAGGGCCGTTGATGATTCACTTTGCAGGACTCGATAAGCGTGTTAACGACACATGGCCTGCTTATGAACAGCAGTTAATCGCGACCAACGCACAGTATCAAGCGTTAATGTATGAAAACGTCAACCACGGTTTCCATAACGACTCAACGGCACGCTACGCACCGGAAGAAGCAGCACTCGCTTGGGAGCGCACACTGGGCTTCTTCAAAGAACATCTTGCCTCTAGTTAAAACGCGTCTACTTTAGTTGGCACATTCCTTGTTATGTCTCTCTTAGTGAGTGAGATATAAACAAGGAATGTGCATGACTCAATCAACGTCAAAAACACCCATCATAGTATGCTGTGATAGCCTCCAAGAGCAGGCTCGATTGTCCGGCTTATTGAGCAAAGATTACGACAACATCATCGGTTGCCAATTGGCACAACTAGAAACGTTAATGCAACGAGAACCGCCAGCAAGCGTTGTGGTTGGATGGCAGCAACCTACGGCGGAACTGCGTTTGATCGTCGATTTCTGCCGCAGAAAATCGGTACCACTTCTTATCGTCTTAAAACAGCTATCATCAAATGATATCAATCGGTTATCAGAAAAAATGGACTATGTACTCATGCCGCACGATAGTGAGTTTGCACTCCAACCTTGGATAGAACATGCAACATTGGTGAGAGCGAAATTCAAAAGTATGCAATCGGAAATTGAATCGCTGATCCATAAGCTTGAAGAGCGCAAGCTGGTGGAAAAAGCCAAAGGTCTGCTGATGAAGATGCACAGCGTTGATGAAGAGCAGGCTTATAAAGCGCTAAGAAATTCAGCCATGCAATCAAGCCAAACGCTCGCACAAGTTGCCAAGAATTTGATAACAACTTTGGAGGTGCTTGATTAGTTACTCTACTACTTTGGGGCTAGGTGGCGTTTTCTAACGTGGTGCGTGTTGCACTATCAGCAAGCAATAACGGGGAGCAGTTAATAGTGGTATATCCTAATGCATTGTATTTAATATAAAAAATAAGTTGGCATAGTAATTGGATTGCCATAAATGTAATAGATAGTTTGGGTTTATTGTTGAATCGCTTATCTCAATTATCAACGGCGGTAATTGTAGACTTAGCAACGGCGCTACTGCTCTTCGGAGTAGTGGCGCTTTTTTTATGGGAGCAAACCAATGAAATGGAGTTCGATGCTGAAAGTGTCAGCAATTTCGTTATCGGTATTCACCACGGTCAGCGTAAAGGCAGAATTGGGTGAGCCAGAAATTGAAGACCTGAAGTTTGGTTTTATTAAGTTAACCGATATGGCACCGCTGGCGGTTGCTTATGAGAAAGGCTTTTTTGAAGATGAGGGTTTGTACGTCACATTAGAAGCGCAAGCAAACTGGAAAGTGCTATTAGACCGAGTCATCGACGGTGAGCTTGCTGGCGCGCACATGCTTGCTGGTCAGCCATTGGGCGCGACGATTGGTGTCGGCACAAAAGCAGAAGTGATTACCGCGTTCAGCATGGATTTGAACGGCAACGCAATCACGGTTTCCAATGATACTTGGGAACAGATGAAGCAGTACATTCCAAAACAGCCAGATGGCAAACCTGTTCACCCAATCAAAGCGGATGCACTGAAGCCTGTGGTCGATAGCTATCTGGATAAAGGCAAACCGTTCAACATGGGCATGGTGTTCCCTGTATCGACGCACAACTATGAGTTGCGATACTGGCTAGCGGCAGGAGGGATTCATCCAGGTTTTTACGCACCAGACTCAGGCGACAACAGTGGCCAATTGGATGCAGATGTTCTGTTGAGTGTTACACCGCCACCTCAAATGCCAGCCACAATGGAAGCGGGCACGATCAAAGGGTACTGCGTAGGTGAACCATGGAACCAGCAAGCCGTGTTCAAAGGCATTGGTACACCAGTCGTGACCGATTACGAGATCTGGAAGAACAACCCAGAGAAAGTATTTGGTGTTTCTAAAGCTTGGGCTGAGAAGTATCCAAACACGCACATTCGCGTAGTGAAAGCCTTGATTCGAGCGGCACATTGGTTGGATGAAAACGACAATGCCAACCGCCAAGAAGCAGTGAAAATGCTATCAAAAAGCGAGTATGTGGGAGCCGATGCCGAAGTTATCGCCAACTCAATGACCGGGACGTTTGAATACGAGAAAGGCGATAAACGAGATGTACCAGACTTCAACGTGTTCTTCCGTCATAACGCCACGTATCCGTACTACAGCGATGCGATTTGGTATCTGACCCAAATGCGCCGCTGGGGACAAATCTCAAGCGAGAAATCCGATGATTGGTACATGGATGTGGCAAAAGAGGTTTACCGTCCTGATATCTACCAACAAGCAGCTCAAGCGCTAATTGAAGATGGTGTGTTGAGCAAAAAAGACTTCCCAGATTTCAGTGCTGAAGATGGTTTCCGCGCGCCACAAACACACTTTATCGACAACATCGTTTATGACGGTCGCGAGCCAAATAAATATCTAGAGAAGTTCTCTATCGGGCTTAAAGGAAAAGACAAGGTTTAACCATAACGATAAAGATAAACGCCACAGGCGAGGGGATTCGCTTGTGGCAACAAGGATGTAAATTTCTTAGGAGTGAGTATGTCTAGTAATGTCATTTCCCTGTTTCCTGCTAAGCAGGTAGTGAACCGAAGTCGGTTGGTACTTTTGCCCGTCATTGGTTTGCTGATCTTTTTGGCAACGTGGCACTTAGCGGCGAGAGAAGTGCAAACCTCATTAGGTACGCTACCGGGACCTGTGCAAACTTTTCAGCAGTTCAGCAACCTTGTCGATGACCATTGGCAAGAGCGAGAAAAGGAACAAGCGTTTATCGAGCGTCAGGAAAAGCGTAATGCCGCGAAGTTAGCCAAGAATCCAGATGCGGAAGTGAAGATTCGTCCTTACACAGGTAAACCGACATTCTTCGACCAAATCATAACAAGCCTAGTGACTGTGACTGCGGCTTTCTGCTGGCGACGGTTATCGCGATTCCACTTGGCATCGTGCTTGGTCTTAATCAAGGGCTGTATCAAGCGTTCAACCCAATCATTCAATTGCTCAAGCCTGTATCACCTTTGGCTTGGCTGCCTATCGTTACCATGGTGGTGAGTGCCACTTACGTGAGTGATGACCCGATGTTTGCTAAGTCGTTCATCAACTCACTGATCACTGTGGCGCTGTGTAGCTTATGGCCGACGCTGATTAACACCGCTGTGGGTGTGACGAGCGTTGATAAAGACTTAGTTAACGTGAGTAAAGTGCTTCAACTTTCGTGGTGGCAGCACATCCGCACCATCGTATTACCTTCTGCCATTCCAATGATTTTCACTGGCTTACGTCTCTCTTTAGGTATCGCTTGGATGGTATTGATTGCGGCAGAGATGCTCGCGCAAAACCCTGGATTAGGCAAGTTTGTTTGGGACGAGTTCCAAAACGGCAGCTCGGCATCATTGGGTCGTATTATGGTCGCAGTCATAACAATCGGCTTTATTGGATTGATGCTCGATAGAGGCATATTGCAACTTCAAAAGTGGTTGTCTTGGAATAAACAACAAGCGTTGAGATAAGGGAAACGATCATGGAAAAAGCATTATTAGATCTAACGCGTTTAGGGATGCGATTCCCAACGCCAGATGGTGAGTTCATCGCGCTTAAGAACGTCGATTTACAAATCAATAAAGGTGAGTTTGTATCCCTGATTGGCCACTCTGGCTGCGGTAAATCAACGGTATTGAACTTAGTTGCAGGGCTACACATGCCAACAGACGGTGGCGTGATCGTCGATGGACGAGAAGTAGCTGGTCCGGGGCCTGACCGCGCGGTTGTGTTCCAAAACCATTCATTATTGCCTTGGCTCACCGTGTATCAAAACGTTGAGCTTGCAGTAAAACAAATTGCCGGCAAAAAGGGCAAGGCATGGATTCAGGAACAAGTGAATCACTACTTGGAGTTGATTCAAATGCAGCATGCCGCGCACAAAAAACCGGATGAAATCTCGGGTGGTATGAAGCAGCGAGTCGGCATCGCAAGAGCACTGGCACTTCAACCAAAGGTTCTACTGATGGATGAACCATTTGGTGCGCTGGATGCGTTGACTCGTGCGCACTTACAGGATGCACTGATGAAGATTCAAGCCGAGCTAAACAACACCGTCATCATGATTACCCACGACGTGGATGAAGCGGTGCTGCTATCTGACAAAATCGTGATGATGACCAACGGACCGGCTGCAACTATTGGTGAAGTGTTAGAAGTGAATCTACCGCGTCCTCGTGAGCGTGTCGCACTGGCAGATGATGCGCAGTATCAGAGATGTCGACAAGCGGTGTTGAAGTTCCTTTACGAGAAGCAATCCAAAGTCGAGATTCCGGCTTCTAAAGAAGACCAACCCAAAACCGCAGCGCAAACGGCATAAGGAGGCAGCGATGAACAGTCCTTTAACGATCCCAGTGAAGAACGCATTGAGCCACATCGTTGTGGTAGGCAACGGTATGGTCGGGCAACACCTTGTCGAGCAATTAGTGCAGAAAAACGCGCATTTGGAACACCGAATTACCGTGATTGGTGCAGAGCGTTTTATCGCGTATGACCGTGTGCAGTTGTCCTCTTTGTTTGCGGGTAAGTCTCATGATGATTTGATGCTGAGTAATCAAGAATGGTACGACATGCATGGCATCCAACTCGTACTTGGTAGCCAAGTAACTGGCATCGACAGAGAGCAAAAGCGCATCCTACTTGATGGTGAAGATGTGTTGGGTTACGACCAACTCGTGCTCGCTACCGGTTCGTACCCATTTGTGCCGCCAATTGAAGGTAAAGACCGCGACAACGTGTTTGTCTACCGCACGCTTGATGACCTTTCACAAATCAAGAAGGCATGTGAAGGCGCAAGAACAGGCGCAGTGATTGGTGGTGGCTTGTTGGGTTTAGAAGCGGCAAACGCACTCAAACTATTGGGGTTAGAAACTCACGTTATTGAATTTGCACCCCGCCTGATGCCCGTGCAGTTGGACGATGGTGCTGGCTTAGTGCTAAAAGAGAAGATTGAAGCGCTAGGGCTAACCGTGCATACCTCAACGGGGACGGAGCGAATCTGCGATGGTGAAACGGCTAAGCATCGTATGGTGTTTAAAGACAAAGATCCTCTCGAAGTGGATGTGATTGTTTTTTCCGCAGGGATTCGCCCTCAAGATGAGTTGGCAAGACTGGCAGAGCTAGAAGTAGGCGAGCGAGGCGGCATTGTGATCAATAACCAATGCCAAACCAGCGATGAGAACATATACGCGATTGGCGAATGTGCCCTTTGGGAGCAGAAGATTTTTGGTTTGGTCGCTCCCGGTTACACCATGGCGAGAACTACAGCTGATGTCTTGACTGGAATGCCGAGCGAAGGTTTTAAAGGTGCTGACATGAGCACCAAACTTAAGCTGCTTGGGGTGGATGTGGCGTCTATCGGCGATGCACAAATGCAAACCGAAGGCGTACAAGAAATGGTCTTGCAAGATGCGGTCGCAGGCATCTACAAAAAGCTGGTGGTTGATGCGAGCGGCACCCAATTACTAGGTGCGATTCTCGTCGGTGACAACAGCGACTACGATGCGCTCTTACAGTGTTATTTGAATAAAACGGTTCTGCCAGACCACGCAGCGAACCTGCTGTTTGATACCGGAATGCTGGACGGAGAGATGCCAGACAGCGCCATCATCTGTTCTTGTCACAACGTCACAAAAGGCGACTTAGTTGCCGAGATACAAGCTGGCACCACCAACCTGACGGACCTTAAAGCCAACACCAAAGCCGGTACTGGCTGTGGTGGGTGTAGCAATATGGTCAAGTCGGTATTGGATACTCAACTGGCAGCAATGGGGGTAGAGGTTAACAACCACCTTTGTGAGCACTTTGAGCTCAGTCGCCAAGAGATGTTCCATATTTGCCAAGTGGAACAAATCAAAGACTTCGACACCTTAATTGCACTGCATGGCAAAGGGCATGGGTGTGATATCTGTAAGCCGACAGCGGCATCTGTGTTTGCATCTCTGTGGAATGAACACATCATGGAGCCGCAGCATCAATCTCTGCAAGATTCTAATGATGCCTTTATGGCGAACCTACAAAAAGATGGCTCTTACTCGATAGTACCTCGTGTTCCGGGCGGTGAAATCACACCAGACAAACTCATCGTGCTAGGCGAAGTTGCTCAGCAATACGATCTGTACACCAAGATCACTGGCGGTCAGCGCGTGGATTTATTTGGCGCACAGTTAGAACAGCTTCCTGAAATCTGGCAAACCTTGATTGATGCGGGTTTTGAAACAGGGCACGCCTACGGCAAATCGGTGCGCACCGTGAAATCTTGCGTGGGTTCTACTTGGTGTCGTTATGGTGTTGATGATTCAGTTGGATTAGCCGTTGAGTTAGAGAACCGCTACAAAGGATTGCGAGCGCCCCATAAGCTTAAGTTTGCCGTATCGGGCTGTACTCGCGAGTGTGCAGAAGCGCAAAGTAAAGACATTGGGGTGATCGCCACTGAAAACGGCTGGAACTTATATGTGTGCGGTAATGGCGGCATGAGACCAAGACACGCGGATTTGTTTGCATCCGACCTATCCAAATCAGAGTTGATCACCATGATCGACCGAGTCTTGATGTTCTACGTCAGCACCGCTGATCGCTTGCAGCGCACGTCGGTGTGGATGGAGAACATGGAAGGGGGCTTAGATTACCTTAAACAAGTGATTTTGGATGACTCTCTCAACCTATGTGACTCTTTGGATGAACAAATGGCACGAGTCGTAGATACCTATCAATGTGAGTGGAAGAGTACGTTGGATAATCCTCAGAAACTGCAACGCTTCCGCCCTTTCTTGAACAGCACGTCGGGCAGCAAAGTCTTGCCGTACCAACGTGTGCGCGGTCTGCGTATACCCGTGAAACAGGAGGTGTAAATGGCAGCTTTAACCAAAGTGAAATTGTGTCAGCTTGATGACCTAATGCCGTTCATCGGAGCCACTGTATTGATTGAAGGCGAGCATGTCTCGTTATTCTACATTCCTGACAACGGTGTTTACGCTGTGCAGGATTGGGACCCAATTGGTAAGGCTTATGTGATGAGTCGAGGGATTGTCGGTGACATCGATGGTGAGATGTGTGTTGCATCACCACTGTACAAACAGCATTTCAGTTTAAAGAGCGGGCAGTGTTTGGAAGACGATGCGCACTGTCTAAAAACGTGGCAAGTAACGGTCGACGATAATCAGGTTTGTTATTTAGTCGAAGAATGATCCTCGAAATTAGCTTGCTCGATATGAGTAAATTCTTAGCGTAAGAGATAAGCGAATAAAGCTCCAGAGACCATACAGTGTGGCTCTGGAGCTTTTTACTATTTGGAAGGATGCACTTGGAGTTCGGTATAGCCAGTCGAGTCGTCCATCGCTCTAGTGAACTCAAGCTCTGAGTAAGAATGGATGATCAACTCTGCGGTAGTATCAATCACTGTGCCTTCCAGCAAGTGTCCGCCCAAGACTCGTCCTTCACGATCAGACACCGAGATATGAACGTGCTGATGCTCAGGCGTTAGGGTTCCCATCACAGAGACGATTTCAAATGGCTCTCGTTTAGTTAACGTACTCTCTGCACCTGCCAAACGAAGGTTGATGTCAGAGACACAGCCAACGCATGAGGCAATTGAACCCGCTTTGATACCGTGCTGCTCGACCAATTTCGCTAGGCTGAGCTTTAAGTCCATGCCTTTGGTAAGACGTACTGCTATCACTTCAATCGACATGTCACTTCCTAATCAAAACCAGCAAGCAAGATAATGCGATATCCAAATCTTCAAAGCGCTTTGCTTTGCCAAGTACGCGCATGCCTTGCATGTTTGTAAGGATAAATCTCGCGAGTTGCTCAGGCTTGAGCGTTTTTGGAATCAGTGTTTCTTTTTGAGCGGTTTTGACGGCTTCAGTGATGATGTCGATCAGGTGATCAAACAAGAAGTGTCCTTTACGTAACACATCATCATCTTCGCCAGCATGTTCAACCAACGCATTTTGAATGAAACAACCGTAACTGCGTTTGCGTTGAAGTGTCGCGAACGATCGTAAAAAACGCTCAAGTTCTGGCAGCGAAGCTCCGTCTTTATCAAGCGCATCAATTGCTGGAAGCGACACTGTTTTTAAATAGGCGTTGAGCGCTTCGTAATAAAGTTGCTGCTTATCACCGTAAGTATTGTAAAGACTGAAACGGTTGATGTTCATTGCATCAGTGAGATCCGAGATGGAAGTATTAGAAAACCCTTTGCGCCAGAATAGATCCATAGCTACAAGAAGTTTTTCATCACGGTCGAAGTTGGCTTTTCTCGCCATAAATTACCTGCCTGGATCTGTTTTGTATTGATTGAAATTATGGAAGTGCTAGCAGCGTCAATCCCCAAGTGGTCAATATGCGCTAAAACAATCCCAAGTTCATATGAACCCACAGACGACATCTAAATATTGGTACGGCAAACAGATCCAAAGCCGATAAAAATTTAGCAGTGAAGTTCTTGACTGATCGTTTATAAACTTACTACAGTATAACCTAACCATTCAGTTAGAAAAAGACAAAAGGATGTGTAATGAAGCTCTATGAAACAGCAATAACGCCAAGTTGTAAGCGAGTTGGCATTTTTCTTAAGGAAATAGGTGGCGACGTCGATCGAATTTCGTTAAACGTGCGAGAGGGCGATAATCTATCGGAAGCGTTTAAAGCAAAAAGTGTGAATGGAAAAGTACCGGTATTGGAGCTCGAAGATGGAACAACATTGTGTGAAAGTGTCGCCATTTGTCGTTATTTAGATGATGTATTTGAAAATGATCTCGCTCTGTTTGGGAATGGATCGCTTGAAAAAGCTCAAGTGGAAATGTGGCATCGCGTTGTAGAGTTTCAAGGGCTGTACACTGCGTTTCAAGCGCTGAGAAATATCACTGCCATATACCAAGATCGTGAAAATTGCATCCCTACGTGGGGTGAAGAATCTAAGGCGAGAGTTGAGATGTTTTTACCCACTCTGGATAAGCGTTTAGGTGAGAGTGACTATATTGCAGCAGACCGCTTTACAATTGTTGATATCACTGGGCACATCTTTGTCGCTTTTGCAATCAACGGCCTGAAATTGGATGTGCTAGAGAACTACCCAAATATCGCTCGTTGGTTCAATTTGGTATCGGCGAGAGAATCATTTAACCTTTGAGAATACGCAAGTAGCCAATGATAAATCGTTGGTTGCGTGCTTTCTTTTGCTCGGGTTAACCTAGGCTTTACTAATCAATAACGCATGGCGCTTTCTCCTTTTTTTGTTATTAACCTATAATTAGGTTTACAAGTTAATCAACCTCAGGCGACTTTAAAGACGTTTTAGAGTGCAACACTCTTAGTCAGTAAACGTCCAAATCATCGTTGGCTTTGATAGAAATGAAAGCCACCCAATGACAAGGAGAGGTTATGCGAGTGAAAAGTCATACCATTAACGGCGTACTATCTGTGTTGCTATTTGCCGCCGTGTGCGGTTTGATCGCCATGTATCAGAGCTACAGCCAGCAGCATCAACAAATTGAAACGCTTCGTGGGCAGTTAATAGAAAAAGAAAGCCAGATTGTTGTATCGAATGAGGCACTCTCTTACCGACGTTATCAGCATCAGTTATTAGTTGAAGATTATGATCGATTTAGAAGTCAACAGTCATCAAACAGCATGATTCGATAGCTTTGGTGTCGTTAACAATGCGCTTCGTAATCATTGTCTGGATAGGTGAAAGGAACACGAATCAAAGATGAATACGATAGATATCAAACTTGAACGCCCTCGCGTTGAATTTCTGTTCGCCAAATATAAAGAGCAGATAGGGGATGATTTCCCTGGCTATCGTAATCATGTTTATCGCGCCATTACCTATGCGATGCATTTTCTTGATAACGATGAGCAATTTGAACAGCTTGTCGAGACCGCGTTTGTCTATCATGACATTGGCCTATGGACTGACCATCAACTGGCGTACCTTGAACCATCAGAAGCAACCGCGCTTGCTGATAACGACCATTTCCAATGGGGGCTTGATCAAGACGCACTTCGTGGAGCGATACATTGGCATCATAAAATTACGCCTTATAAAGGACCTCACCAAAAAGTGATTGAAGCTTGTCGAAAAGCCGACTGGATTGATGCATCTAAAGGAAAAGTACGTAAGGGGCTAAGTAAGGAAATGATTAAGCAAGTAGAGGCGGCATTTCCAAATTTAGGTTTTCATGACACCTTATTGCGGCTCGCGAAAGATTACGGTGGGTCAACCCTTGTTGGTGGGGTAAAAGTGACGCTTGGAATCGTCAAATGGTGAAATAAAAATGAAAGCGGCCAACGTTACAATACGTTGGCCATTGTCTTGTGAATCATCTACCCAAGCATCTTAAGGTTACTTGGGTATAGAGTGAAAATGGCTTAGAGCGAGAATATTAAGGCGTGATATGACTATAGGTGACAGACTTAATCACTCCTGCATCAGTTTTATTTACGTCATTGATCTGCCCTTGGAAGTAATACGGAGTCAGCGTTGGTTGCTTAGCGTCCTTGATCGCGTAATACAGAGTGACCGGTGTTTTATTGAGTGAGCCAGATGCGATCGTTCCGACCAGAGCATGCTCAAATTGGTGGTAACCATTTCCCCAGTGAAATGCTTTGGTTGTCTTCGGGTTAAGCCCAACTCCACCATATTGATGGTCGACCCAAACATCCATAAAAGTACGAGTCGTATAGGGCAATATGTCCCCAACTTGGCCACTCTTCATTGCTAAGGTCATCGCTGCTTGGTCTAACTCTGCCCATTCCCAAGAGGAGCTTCTGTTCTTATTAGGTTTGCTCTGCCATCCTGGGATCGTGCCCCCTTGCCATTGAGTCTGCAATGTTGAACTGAAAAATGGGCTTACTTGTGCAAATGGGACTTCATATTTCGCACGTTCCAAGGTGATTTTCATGCCTTGTTCTGCAAACGACTGCCAGTCTTGATTGTTAAGTAATTTTGCTGTCAGGTAGGTCATCCAATAAGCTTTGATCGTGTGTCCGAAATCATTATGCTTCGCATCGGGCTGCATCACCGCTTTATGGTGAATGGCGCCGTAGAATCGTTGCTCCGACTCCGAATGATAATGCTCAACTAATACCTTTGTTAACCAATTTAAATCCGCTAACCATTGCGTTTTGTGTGGTTCCGGTAATAAAGGGGCGACTAACAATAAGTACCCGTTGATTTGGTCTAACTGGGCGACGAGTTCGTGTTGCTTGGCACTTTGTTCATCACCATCCTGAAGCACCCATGCAAGTCCTACTTTGTCATCAATTTTGTAATGTTCAAAAATAAAGCGCTGTTGTTCAATCAGCGCATTTTCAGCAACTGGATCGCGAGTGAGGTAGTAGTACATCGCTAAGCCTACTAGTGCGTAAGCTTGGTCCTGTGATGTACGTTGTGTCCATTTAAGTCCGGGATTGCCCTGTTTTGTGAATGAGACAAATCCCCCGTGTTCAGTATCACGCAGGTGTTCGATAAGGTAATACGCGCCTTGCTTAGCCAGTGCTAATGCTTTGGTATCGCCGGTTAAATGAAACAGCACACCATAGGCGTAGGTTTGGCGAGACTTCATGCGTGTATATTCACGGTCGAAGTGTGGCGTAATCCAACTGTGATTAAGTTCAGGACAAACATTATTTACGTTAAGCAAACTGCCATCATCACATCGAAAAGTCGGAAAGTTCCCAATAGGTACACCAAGGGCTTGTGTTTGCATCCAGTAGGGTGCCAATCCGCTTGAAGCATGAGTTAGCCAATCCTCAGTGATAGGAAAGCGAGCCTCTTGCTCAGCGAATGATGGAGAGGCAAAACACACAGACAAAGAACAAGCCAGCAGTAATGAACGAGCGGACAGGTGCATATAATAATCCATAAAAATTTAAGGGTTACTATATCGCGTTGTTATATGTACATACTGTGGATTCGGTTGGCTTTTTGTTGAGAGGGTAAGCAACGTCACGTGAAATTTAAAACTAGGTTTGTGAGCTAGAATGGAACATAGATACAAAATGGGTGTGATTGCAAGCATCATTGTGAAGTTTGTCAGCACGCGACCAAGTATTCAAATAAAGTGATAGAAAAGTTAAGTAACTTATTGAATATATGCCGATATGTACTATTTTTAATATCGTGATTTGATAAAGGTTATGTTTAGTTACCGCGTGTCGTGGTACATCGTCTAATACTGTGTTGGATATAAACCAAAAGGATAAGCAGTTGAATAATTCAAATGAACATTTAGAGAAAATACTGTCAAAAGCGTTTACGGCTTCTCTGATCCGATTCTCGGTTATTACGTTTATTGTGATTGTCTGTTGTTGGGCGTTTTTACCATTTCTTCCAATCTTACTTTGGGCCTTGGTGCTAGCCATTGCGCTTTATCCTCTTAGTGAATTTATTCAAGCTAAATTGGGATGGACATCGGCGCGTTCAGCAACCGTGATTGCGCTTGTAGGGGTATTAATATTAGGTACACCAACCGCAATGGTCGGTAACTCTTTAGCTTCTAAAACACTTGGTGCATTCGATGCGTATAAAGAGGGAACATTGGTTATCAAGTCTCCAACTCAGGGCGTTAAAGAGTGGCCCGTCGTAGGAGAGAAACTGCATGCGGTATGGTTTGAAGCATCGAATGATTTGCCGCAGTTTATTGAAAAACGTCAACCACAGATGAAAGGCGCGTTGAGCTGGTTTGTGGATGCGGCAAGTGGCGCTGCAAAGAATGTATTCTTGCTGATTGGAGCAATAATTATCGCCGGTATCATGTTGGCGTGGGCAGAACCAGCGGCCAAATCCATTCGCAAAATCTTTATCAGCTTCTCGGATGAAGTCAAGGGCCCTGAGCTACACGAGCTGACCACCGCTACCATCAGACAAGTCGCAGTGGGCATTATTGGTATCGCGTTTTTAACCGCGATGATATTTGGTGCTGTTGTTGCCTTGTCTGGTGTGCCAGCCGCTGCGTTATTTACCGTTGTAGCATTGGTATTCGCGATTGTTCAATTACCCGTCACTATCATTGCGCTAGTTGCAGTTGGCTTATTATGGTCTGGTGATGGTGGTACAGTGCACAATGCTATTTTTTCCATATTATTGATTGTTGCGAGTTTAGTGGACAACTTTTTAAAACCAATGATCTTAGGCCGAGGATTGGAAGTGCCGATGCCAATTGTTCTTATCGGTGCTATTGGCGGTATGATGTCGGGCGGTATTTTGGGTATGTTTATTGGTGCTGCATTCTTAGCGGCGGGATACCAAGTATTCATGAAATGGGTAGACGCAGAGACGCAAGAAGTCGCTCAAGTTATTGAAAATAGTGAATCAAAAACGGACAAAACCTAGCAAGTATAATTAAGTAGATTTAATTCTTAAAAGACGGCCGTAAATGGCCGTCTTTTTTATTTAGGTCATAAAATTTAGATCAAGGCTAATCATCAGGTTAATGCGTTACAAATAAATAATAAGTCGATAGCAAGCGTGAAGGATATAAAACTGTCAATTTGTATTGTTTGCATGATTTATTTACTGATGTTGAAAACAAAAGGATTAAAAAAGAAATTACGCCCAATGGCAATGGTGCTGCGAGAACCTCAAACGCTTGTTATAGTTGGTTTTTACATTCACAAACCAAGGATGGCATAGAATGAAATTGGCTCAGTTAAATATCGCCCTTGCAAAATACCCTTTAGATGCACCAGAAATTAAAGAGTTTGTTGATAATCTGGAGCTTGTAAATGGCATTGCTGAAAACAGTGAGGGTTTTATCTGGCGGTTACAGGATGAATCGGGCGATGCAACCAGTATTCAGTTGTTCGATGACCCAAACATGATCGTTAATATGTCGGTTTGGGAGTCTGTTGATTCACTTAAAAATTTCATGTTTCGAACTCACCATCGCGATTTTATGCGAAGAAAAGGCGAGTGGTTCCATCGTCTTGCAGAAGATACTTACGTGCTTTGGTGGATTGAAGATGATCATATTCCTACATCGAAAGAAGCCTTAGCGCGCCTTAGTCACTTGAAGCAACATGGTGACACACCTTACGCATTCACCTTTAAAACCAATTTCACGGCATCAGAAGTGCAAGAGCTAAAAGAGTTGTAGTGATGCTATTTAAAAACGCCGCCTTAAAAATAAGGCGGCATATTAGCGGTAAGTCTATATAAGATAAGACAATTAGATGATCAGCTTACAGGTGTATTCTGCGAAGCTCTTTTTTATCCACTTTACCAACACTGGTTTTCGCAATTTCGTCAACTAACATTACTTTCAGTAGTAGGGCTTCTCTGGCAAGAATGCCTTTGTTAATAAACTCTTTAGCGAAGCTGACCAGTTCTTTTTCGGTCACTTGCGTATCGGGTTTTAGCGTCACTAATGCAAGTGGAACTTCACCCCATTTGTTATGAGGCATGCCAATCACTGCGACTTCCGATACGGCTTGATGTTGGTGAAGAATATCTTCAAGTTCCAGTGAGCTTACCCATTCGCCTGAGATCTTAATCATATCTTTCACGCGGTCAGTGATTTTAATAAAACCGTCACTATCGATCGTCGCTACGTCACCAGTGTGTAAATAACCGCCGCGCCAAAGCGCTTTTGAGTTCTTATTGTCTTTGTAGTAGCTCGGCGTTAACCATGGAGCACGAACCACGATCTCTCCGCTAGTCTCGCCATCGTGTGCGAGTTTTTGCATGTCTTCGTCGACAATATGAGCTTCGACCAATGCCACTTTTTTACCTGTTTTAGAGCGGTATTCCGCTTGTTGGTCGATATCGAGCTCTATCTGTTCTGGAGAGAGTTGAACGATAGAAAGAATTGGCCCACTTTCACTCATACCGTAACCAGCAAACACATCAATATTGCGCTCAAGTGCAGATTTGCATAGTGCTTTTGGTAGGGCTGCGCCACCGATCACCACTTTCCACCCCGAAAAGTCGATGCTTTGAGATTTTGGTGAGCTTAGTAGCAAATGTAAAATAGTTGGCACGCAGTGAGAGAACGTCACCTTTTCTTGCTCAATCAAATTAAGCAGAACATCTGGTATGTACTTACCTGGGTAAACTTGTTTTACACCAAGCATGGTTGCCATATACGGAAGTCCCCAAGCATGAACATGGAACATCGGGGTGATTGGCATGTAGATATCGCCTTGGTGTAAACGTCCTTGAACTGAGTTTGTCCCGATGGTGCTTAGAATACCCAGCGTGTGAAGAACCAATTGACGGTGAGTGAAGTAAACACCTTTCGGCAGGCCCGTTGTACCTGTGGTGTAAAAGGTCGTTGCAACGGTATTTTCATCAAAGTCTGGAAAGTTGAACTGCGCTTCTTCTTGTTCCAGAAGACGTTCATATTCACATTCTTCGTTGTCACGTAGCACCACATAACGAGTCACCGTGTCAATACGGCCTTTAATTTGGTCCAGAATCGGCAAAAATTCCTCGTGGATCAATACAATGTCGTCTTCTGCATGATCAATGGTATAGAGGATCTGTTCAGGAGAAAGACGCACGTTAATCATATGCAGCTTTGCGCCAATCATCGGGATCGCAAAGTAACATTCCAAATAACGGTGAGAGTCATAATCCATCACCGCGACAGTGTCACCTTTCTTAACGCCCATTTTTGTCAGAGCATTCGCAAACTGCTTCACACGGTCATGAAACGTTTTGTAGGTGTGGCGTCGATGATTGGCGTAGACAATTTCTTGTTCAGGGTTAAAAGCAACAGGTGAGAAAAGCAGATTCTTTATTAATAGCTGATAGTTTGATGGATCATTAACGTATTGGTTCATGTTGGTTATTCGTTTATTTTGTGAATCTTCAAGCGCGCGTAACGTTAGGCGAGCTTATTAAAAGAACGACGCGAGACAAGAAAGCACGAGGCGTCAAGTGTTCTGATTGTTACAAATAGGATAGTGCTCAACCCGTCTGTGGGTAAAGCTTTTCATCATAAAAGTGATAAGACAGCAATACATCTGAGAATGATTCTCGTGATTCAAATAGGCTTGCAAAGCGAAATAAAACATTATCTTTTACACTAATACATAGGCGCTTGTTTTTAATCGAGTTACCAAATGGCCTTTCTTAACCCAAATGCGGAGGATTTGAGGTAGAGAGTGTTCCAGTTTTTACTTTTGGCGTCTGTATAGTGTCACTTATTGTTCTAAGAGCGTAAATTATGGATCCAATCACGCAAGGTCTAGTCGGTGCAGCGCTGCCACAAGCAGTAGGGAAAAAACAGCATTTGATGGTTGCTGGCGTTTTAGGCCTGCTTGCGGGCATGGCGCCTGACTTGGATGTACTTATTCGCTCATCGACGGATCCATTGCTTTTTTTAGAGTTCCATCGGCAATTTAGCCATTCACTCTTTTTTATTCCTATCGGTAGTCTCATTTGTGCGTTGGTTTTGCATCCCTTGTTTGCCAAAAAACAGGGGCTGTCTTTCAAACAAACCTGGTTTTACTGCGCGCTTGGTTATAGCACACATGGCTTGTTGGATGCGTGTACCAGTTATGGGACTCAACTGTTTTGGCCATTAAACGACGTACGTTATGCATGGAATACAGTCTCGGTGGTTGATCCCGCATTCTCACTGCCAATATTGGTGCTTCTCTTCGGAGGAATCTTGATGCGAAGTCCTTGGCTACCTCGGGTTGCACTAATGTGGGCATTGACCTATCTGGTGCTGGGGGCAAGCCAGAGAGACAAGGCTGAATCCGCAGGTTGGCAGTTAGCGAAAGCACGTCAGCACTCGCCAGTTCGGTTAGAGGCAAAGCCCACGTTTGGTAATATCTTAGTTTGGAAAGTGATCTATGAAACGCAAGATAACTACTTTGTGGATGCGGTAAGGGTCGGGACATCCATTAAGACTTATTCCGGTGATTCCATTCCAAAGTTAGAGGTAGGAAGAGATTTTCCGTGGCTTGGTCCCAAATCTCAACAAGCGAGAGATATCGAACGTTTTCGTCACTTCTCAAATGGTTATCTAGCCCAAGATCCTAACCAAAAACTTCGCATTATTGACGTCCGTTACTCGATGGTCCCAAATCGGATTGACGCGTTATGGAGCATCCAACTTTCGCGGAACGTGACGGACGACACCCACGTGAAGTACGCCACGCATCGAGATAATAGCGCTCGAACCAGAAAAGCCTTTTTGAAGATGCTCAGTGACGTTGACTAATCCTAGAATTTAATATGCAACGGAAGTTAAATAGAATATCAATGTTTGATGAGTTCTAAATGGAGAGTCATTTGTTGCCCATTTTATATTCACTGCACAATTGCCCTTATGCCATCCGAGCGAGATTTGCTGTGCTTAAGGCTCAGCAAAAAGTACTCATCCGCTCAGTTAAGCTCGATAACAAACCAAAAGAGATGTTAGACGCCTCGCCAAAGGGCAGTGTCCCGGTTTTAGTTTTCACTTCACAGGAGCAGCAAAACAGCCAAGACGAAAAGGAAACGCACGTACTGGAAGAAAGTCTCGAGATCATGATTTGGGCATTGTCGATAAATGACCCTGAAAACCTATTGAGAGCGGATACCCCACAAGCGCTGCCAACCATGCTTGCGATAATAGAAGAGTTTGAGAATCACTTTGTTCCGGCACTCAATGCCTTTGGGTGTGCCAAACGCTATCATGAAAAAAACGCTTGTGAACTTCGCAATGCGTGCGAAATTGAACTTGCCAAGCTCGAAGTAAAGCTAAATGAGCACGCATTCTTGTTTTCGGCAGAGGAGAGTTTGGTTGACATCGCGCTGTTGCCATTTTTGCGCAAGTACGCTCGAATTGACAAACAGTGGTTCCGCAATAGCCCTTATCCTAAGTTAAAAGCGTGGTTGAACCGATATATACAAAGCCCTCATTTTTCTAAAGTAATGAAAAACTACAACTTGTGGTTAGATGAAAGAAAAGATCAGTACTTTGGGGTGTGAGTTATTTTCGTGTTCGTAAGGCTTAGCACCCGCTTATCCCAAATGTGCAACATTAGCTTACGGTCGTCTGGCGTCTGGTCGTATTGACCCTCACGCTTATCAAGCGCATCCTTTAACACTCACTCAAGGCATTATTTGCTTGTATTAAAGGCCGCGATTGATAACGGTAAGTTTTGTCAGCGCGTAAAGTTGAATGGTAGGTCGTATGAATAAAATTGTTATGTTGCTGATGGGGCTACTATTTACTAGCCGATTGTTTGCCAGCATTGTCCCACATGCTAGTCAACTTGAGCACGATGCACCAATTCTCATTCGTTCTATTCTGATCGTTGGTGTTGCAGGGGTTGTTATCTGGAAAGTGTGCCAGTATTTTCAGAATAACAAATCCTCTGATTAAAGCGACGTCAACAAATAGTTTTGATACCTACGTAAATAAACAGTGGTAATTGAAGCCCCAATGCTTAGAATGCGCACACAGAAACTTATAACAGATGTAGAGTGATTTTATGCTTCGTGATTACACTTTCGATTGCCTCGTAACCATGCCTCGCCATGAGCTGGAAGAGTTTAGCGCTCGTATGATCAGTAAAATGGTTCCAGAAGATGTCATGAATGAGCTGTTTACTTTTGAACAAGAAGAAGTCGATAGCGAAGAACGTATGTTGACAGCTCGACTTGATGCGATGCTGCGCATGACGGCAATCGCACTGAGTGAAATTCAGCAAGCGTTTGATGATTCAGAAAATGCAAAACAAAACAGCGAGAGAATGACCCGTCTAGTACTTTGGCATTTCTATGCGATTTCATTCAATTTAGAAGAAGCAATCACGCTTGAAACCCACTGTGCGCAAGTAGAAAAGCTATTAGAAAACACACCAACAGACGTATTTTCTTGGGTGAAAACGTTGACAGAACTTCTGCACACTTACGCAGAAATCAACGCAAAACAAAACGCATAAGACTCATCGTTTTGATAGGTGATTTAGTTTTGAACGCTTAACTGCTTGTCAAAACGTGAGGAAAAATAGAGGCGAGCCCATTGGGTTCGCCTTTGTTTTTTTGGGTTATAACAATTTTGTTTTTTGGTTATAACAATCTAGAAAGATCGGTTATTCATAGCGCATTAGCCAAGGTGTTTAAATTGTAACGCGACCAGTCGCTGATATAGCTCACAGCTTTGCATCAAAGATTGATGGTTACCCATATCGACCAGTTCACCGCCGTCTAATACCGCGATTTTATCCGCATGTTGAATGGTGGATAAGCGATGCGCAATGATCAGAGTCGTGCGTCCTTTCATTAAGGCTTCAAGTGCTTGTTGAACATGGTATTCACTTTCACTATCGAGTGCGCTGGTGGCCTCATCCAGTAATAGGATTTTCGGATCTTTAAGGATCGCACGAGCAATCGCAATTCGTTGTTTTTGACCGCCGGAAAGCCTCACACCGCGCTCACCTAAAAAGCTGTGATAACCATCAGGAAGCTTCTCGATAAACTCATGGGCATGGGCTTTTTTCGCTGCTTCAATCACTTGCTTGTCGGTGGCATCTGGATTGCCGTAACGGATATTGTGGAATACATCGTGGCTGAATAGAGCAGGTTGCTGTGGCACTAATGCCATTTGGCGACGAAGATCGTTAGGATCAAACTGACGAATATCTTCTCCTCCAAATAGTACTTGTCCTTGTTGCGGGTCGTAAAAACGTTGCAGCAATTCGAATAGTGTCGTTTTCCCCGCACCTGATGGGCCAACCAATGCCAACACTTTTCCTTGCTCTGCTGTAAGGTTTAACTCTTTGATGGCAGGTTGGTCAGGGCGAGAGGGGTAGTTGAAGTTTACCGAGTCAAATTTCACTTCAGCAGGCATATCTTCGCTGATTGGCAAGACGTTGTCTGGTGCGCTGATATCGCTTTCTACTTGTAGAATTTCAATCAATCTTTCGGTTGCGCCTGCGGCTCTTTGTAATTCACCCAGCACTTCTGAAATGGTCGCAGTAGAAGAGGCGACTATAATGGCGTAAAACACAAACGCAGCCAGATCGCCCGCCGACATCTTACCTTGAATGACGTCACTGCCACCTACCCAAAGCATGCCTGCAATGGCGCTGAATACAATAACAATCACACCGGAAATCAGAATCGCACGCTGCTTCACTCGTTGCCTACCGATCTCGTAGGCCTTTTCTACCTCGATAGCAAACGCAGCTCTTTCATGTTGTTCTGAGCTAAAACTTTGTACGGTTTTAATGTGTTCAATGGCTTCGCCTGCGTAGCTACCGACATCGGCCATGGTGTCTTGGCTTTGGCGGGATAGAGCACGCACGCGTCGACCGTAAACCAAAATAGGCACCAAAACAAAAGGCACAGAGGCAAGCACGATCAAGGTGAGCTTAAAATTGGTGGCGAATAACATAATGATGGCACCAATACACATCAACGCGCTGCGCATCGCCATAGAAAACGATGAACCAATGATGCTCTGCAGCAAGGTCGTGTCGGTGGTGAGGCGAGACATAATATCGCCGCTGCTGTTGGTCTCAAAGTAGCTAGGATGCAGGGCAATCACATGGTTAAACACCGCAAGTCGAATATCCGCGCTGACACGTTCGCCAACCGATGAAACAAGATAAAACCGAAAGAAAGTCCCGACGGCAATACACAGTGTCACACCCACAATAAACTGAATCGCACTTGTGAGTTCTTGCAACGATTGCTGAGCAAACCCTTGGTCAATCAGAATACGAACGCCATAACCTACCGACAACGTTAAGCTCGCTGTCGCAACCAAAGCCACTAAGGCGGCCGTTACTCGCCATTTATAAGGCGCAACAAAGGTGCTGAGTTTAAGGAGAATACCAAGGTTTTTGTTATTTTTACTGCTCATGAGTTACTCACCCAGCTTTTCAGATACTTAGCATAGTAAGCGAGTTTGGAGAGGGAGGCCAGTAACGGGGGATGATTGAGAGAGAGTGTTACGAGGGTTTTCTCTTTCTCCAAATGAAACCGATTACCCAATAAGTTCACTTTTCAATCAGTTAACGGATTGTGGGGCGTAATATCATCAATATGAGAGCTGACTAACACGCCATTTGTGACACTTATTGTATGCTTAGCCAAAGTGAAGAAGAGGATTTTATCAATGTCAAAAAGTTCCAAGCTTCATAATGAAGATAAACTGGTAAAAAAGGCACTTGAGATTGCCGGGAAGATGGCAAAGATGCAAGGCTTTGACCTCCCTCAATCACCGCAGCCTTTAAGAGTAAAAGCGATTTATCTATTCTTGGTTGATGCTAAACAGATCACACCATTACCTGATAACAAACTCGACGGCGCAAACATCAAACACAGACTGGCACTATGGATTCATAGTGCGTTGCCAGACAATGACCCGCTAAAGTAAAAATCATCGTGAGTAATAGCAAGGCGAATCGAACGGTTCGCCTTGTTTGATCTTGGCGTAATACGATGCCGTTGTTCTGTAGCATTAGTGACACAAAGAATCTCAGAAAGCTCTTGTCCTAGCGTTTTCGGTATTATTGATTTACAAAACAGAATCAAAAATACTAAAGATCAGCCCTGAGAAGCGATACAATACTCGCGTTGCAAGCGTGCAACTAAGAATACTCATTCACAGAAACCTTAAAGTAACCATACATGTCTAAAGATTTCGATTTCACCACAGAATACACGCTCGACAAGCCTTTCTTTGCAGAGTGTTATGATCAAACGAGCCTGCCGGTTAAGTTCCCACAAGCTTATTGGAAAGGCATACTCTTTCTAATCTTTGGTGTGGTTTTATTAGAGTTTGAGCTGTTACCTAACGGTTATGTCGGTTGGTTCTTTATCGTATTGAGTGTGATTGAAGCGTTCAGTGTTTATTGCAAGCGTACCTGGTGGCTATGGCGACAAAACATCAGTTCAAGCCGTGGAAGTAAAGTGGTATTTGAAGTTAACGCGAACGGTGTGAGATACAAAAGCGGTAAAATCGGTCGTAGCATCGCTTGGAATGAAATCGACCAACTTGAGCAAACCGATTTAGGGTTCATCATTCATCTTGGTAAACAACGTCAATACGTCAGTAAATCTTGCTTAAATGAAGAAGTCATCGCGTTCATGGTAAAGCAGCACGCGGCATCAAAAGCGAATTAATAGTGCTGAACGCAACAAGACTTAGGCCAAAACTGAGTCATCAAATTTCATTCAACAAGGCGAGCCAATTGGTTCGCCTTGTTTTTTTGGGTCATTCCGGCGGGTCTAAGCAAGATTAGGAATCTTAAATTTCAAACTGAAATATGCAACAACGTATATACTAGTAAAGGTTATGTTTGTGTTTGTATGATTGCTAATGGTGTTGCATTTCATAAAGCAAAGTGAAAAAATTTACCGTGTCACTATTTTTAATCTAACGACTAAGGATAAGGGAATTAATGTCATTCATAGAACGAATTGGAAAAGCACTCGAACCCCTTATGCTTGTCATGGGGTTAATCAGCCCAATTGCCACAATGCCGCAGTTATATAAACTGTACTTCTCTCACAGTGAACATGCTTTAGGCTTGTCACTCACTACTTGGTTGCTTTATTCGTTTATCGCACTTCTGTGGACTATCTATGGTATTTACCACAAGAATCCGACAATTTGGGTAGGAAACTGTTTAGGGTTTCTGATGTATGTAGCCATGGTGATAGGCATCATTCTTCACACCGGCGGTACTTTCTAGAAGAAATATGCGCGCAGGTTTTTGTCTTTGACACTTGGCTTGAAAACGGACAGATCTGAGCTAGTCACACAAGCGAGTTGTATAGAAAAAGTTCATTCGCCTTTATTCTTTTGATAATCACTGTATTTTTTTGCTATCCACTGATGCACGTGAAGTCCCGTTTTTCGCTTTAGATATACATCGACACCAGCTAAAATCAATAATCCAATTACTGTTCCCATCGTTTTCCCCAACCTATATCTACAATTCGCATTTCAATTAAATTAACAAAAGTCTATGAAAAGAAACTAATCGATTGATTTCATAAGCTTACCTATATTCAATCCACCAAGTTCCTCTAGGTTACTTTTAATTTCTTCATCTATGGATAGATGGCGCTCAACTTTCTTTACTTCTTTCTCAAGGAATTTTTCAACTTCTTGAGATACGTTGAACATCAACCCCTGTTCACGTGCTGCTTTTCGAGCTCGTTTAAGACGAAAATCTAAGTCTGAAGAAATTTTAATGTTTAGTGATACTTTGGATTGTTTTCTCTGTAATGGCATATCGATCCTCAACTCTACCTCAATAATACTACATATTTTTCTACCTTTTTAGCAAGAAAAATGAGCATCGGCTGTGACTAATTTGGAGTCAGATCTGATAAGATGACTGTATATGAATAAAATGTGTAGAACACTTTTGGGCAGAAACGAGTTAGGCAGTAAGTGTTTTGCATTGAAATCTTAGTCACTAACGTTAAGACCGAATTTTATAATAAGGTTCGATGTTTCATAAAACTCAGTGGTGTTTGTCCAGTTTGTTTTTTAAAAAAGGCAATGAATGCGCTGTCGGATGAAAACATCAAACAATGGGCCACATCACTGACTTGTCGTTCTTCACACAACAGTTCAATCGCTTTGAATAAACGCCATTGCTGACGCCAATCCTGATAGGACATGCCGGTTTCTGCTTTAAATAATCGGGTAATAGTTTTGCTGCTTGCCCCAATTGTGAGTGACAGCTGGACTAATTCTGGTGCGAGAAACTCATCTTTCATGACCGATTTGCGAAATGAAGATAAGCGTCTGTCTGAGGGCAATGGTAAGTTAAACTCAAGTTGCTTAGCTTGCTGGAACTCCTCCCAAAAAAGTGTGGTTGTTGCCTGCGTTTTTGTTGCTTCAATATCCCAATCCCACAATGCCATTTTATCTATAAGCGCTTTAAGCAGATCGTTCACTTCAATCGTTACAAACTCAGTAGGGCACGGATACTCAGAACAATTGAAATAGATCGAACGATACGCGACAACATTCGTCATGATTGGCACAGGGTTAGGTTTGGCAGGAATGCTACAAAATCTTGGGGTCGGTTTTGTTGGTGTGTGCATTGCTTGTGTGTTTAGTGACAATGTCACACAAAGTGAAATAAACCAGAGATAAAAAGCCCTACCAAATTGGTAGGGCTAAAATATTCACCACAAATATAACTATTTAATTAGTCGAACCACTAAAGAGCCTGGCGCACGAATCGATTCGATGTTGTGACTTAATACAGTACCACTTGTTGGTGCGGTGTAGCGTTGGATCTCATCGCCAAAGCTGTCGTATTGAATAGCAAGCAATTGGTCTTGTTCAACCACATCCATCATTTTGACTTGAGGAAGAACAAAGCCACCCAGTTCTGCTCGGATGCTAACAACGTCTTGACCCTCAATGCACGGAATAAGTTCGTTCGGTTGCCCAGAAATGACATCATGGCGTTTTAGTACGTTAAAGATACCAACAACGGTGCGATCAATCAGTTCTTGTTCAGTGTAACGACCCATGCCTACTTCAATGGTGATGCTTGGAATGCCGCTGTTGTTCCATACGGTTTCAAGTACACCAGCATCACCTGGATCATTCAAGATAGCGTCAGGGTTGATCAGGCGAGCCATTTCTAATGATTGCTCAATACGGAAATCAGCAAACACGTAGAGTGGGTAAACGGTGCCGCTCGTTTGAGTGTGTAAGTCGATCGCAAGCTCTGCGTTCGGCTTGAGTAAATGGTTCCAAAGCGCATGCAGAAAACGGTTTGCTTCGTTGCCGTTCGCATCACCAGGGAAGAAACGGTTTAAGTTCGCTGGAGAGGCATCAGGATCGGCAGAGAAGAAATCACGACTATGATTCAACATACCCGTTAAGTTGATCATCGGTACGATGGTCACTGTACCTGCTAAATCCGCACCGATCAGTTCACGTGCCGTTTGTTGTGCAGCGAGAACGCCATTGTATTCGTCACCATGAACACCGGCTGTGATCATGATTTTCTTGCCAGGCTTGTTGCCTTTGAAAACCGACACAGGCAAATGCTGCCACTGAGAAATTGCATTGGTCGCGATGCGGAACCAAAACTTATGCTCACCCGCAGGTAAGTCTGTTACATCAAGAGATTGAATGACTTGATGACCTTGAATTACGTCATCCAAAAATTGTGTTGCCATTAAAGCGGATACTCCAAAAAACATCGATGTTGATGTCTATACCCAAGTAACGTCAAACGACAAAATACGGTGCATTTTCGTAGAACGGCACATTTTGTGGCTACTTGGGTATATACCAATTGGCTTGAAATAAAAAAGGCGAGAACCCGTCTCGCCTTTGACTAAATAGTATTCAGTTTACGCAAAACCCATCATGTGAGCTACGATAACGACGATGCTCGATAGGGTAAAGAGTAATAGCATAAAGCGCCAGCAGAATTTCGCCCAGTCACCCCAGTCAATACGACACACACCTAGCGTTGCCATTAGAGATGCTGAAGTCGGTACGATGATGTTTGTTAAACCATCGCCAAGCTGGAATGCAAGTACCGCAACTTGACGAGTGATACCTGCAATGTCTGCAAGAGGAGACAGTAGAGGCATTGTAAGAGCTGCTTGACCAGAACCTGAAGTCACGAAGAAGTTGAATACTGACTGGAAAACATACATTAACCACGCCGCCGCAACGTCTGGAAGCCCACTGATTGCACTACCTGCGCTGTTTAGGATGGAGTTAAGTACACTTGCTTCGTCTGTTGTACCACCACCAAGGATCAACAGTACGCCCTTTGCACAGCCCACAAGTAGAGCAGGGGCAAGCATGATCGCAGCACCTTCTTTAAATGCATCAGCAGCGCCGTTTAGCGTCATACCGTTTAGGCGGAAGATAGTACCAATGATTGCAACCACAAAGCCCATCGTAAAGAACTGAGAGGCGATTTCAGGAATGTACCATGCGTTTGCGACTACGCCCCATACAACCCAAATCGTGGTTGCGGTTACCGTTAGGATCACCAGTGTATCACCTAGGTTCCAACGAGAATCGTGGTTACTTAGCTCTTGTTGACGGAAGTATTTGTCTGTACGGCGGCTGTAAGAAAGCTCTGGGTTTGCCTTAATGCGTGCAGCGTAAAGCATAGTGAAAGCGATACCGATCAGAGTAAAACCTGCCCACAGTGCCATACGAACTGTCATACCGGACAAAACAGGGATACCCGCAATACCTTGTGCAATTGCGACAGAGAATGGGTTCATCCAAGAGGTCGCAAAACCAATTTGCGTTGCAACGTACGTCACCATCACAGTGGTGATACCATCGTAACCAAGGCGAACCATGAGCGGGGCAATGATGATTGCGAATGCCACCGCTTCCTCACCCATACCAAATACAGCACCACCTAGAGAAAATAGGAGGAACAATACAGGAATGAATAGTGCTTCGTTGCCTTTAGTTTTGTCGATAAGACGTAGGATACCGTTGTCGATAGTACCAGTGCGCATAACCACGCCGAATGCACCACCGATAACCAGCATGAACATAATAACGCCAACTGCGCTACCCCATTTAGAGCCAGAGACAAGACCCTCGAATGGGAAGTTCATCAAACCGATGCCACCGCCAGAAGCGAAAAGGCTAACCGTGTTGTATACCAATTCGCCGTTTTCATCGGTTGCATAAGCGAAAGACGTTGGGTCGATAACAGTACGTGTTTTTTCTGCACCGTCGACCATGTAAGTCACTTGTTGGCTATCGAAATGGCCAGCAGGGATTAAGTAGGTAAGAATCGCAGCAAGAATACCAACAATGAAAATCAAAATGAGGGTATCAGGCATCTGCCATGATTTTGGGGTTGCCGCCGATTCCGATGGCTGAGCGTGTGTGTGGGACATAACCTATTTCACGTCGAAATTTAGAAAGCATGAAATATCGATAAAACGGAATAAAAAGTCAATATTAAGTGAATTGGCGAACTATAAATTCATCAATAATTTGATCTGAGGTGGGCTGAGTTATATACCAATGTTTTATTGGTTAAAAATATTGGTGAAATGTTGTTTTTTAGTGCAGATAACTAAGCTCACGTTTGCGAGCCTAGTTGGGCCACTATTTTTGAATATTCAGTCTTTTGCTTGTGGTGACTGCTGTGCATAAAAAGCAGCGACATCGCGTAGATCATCATCGTTTAACATTCTTAGTTGTGCCGCCATCATGTCCGCTAATGGACCACGACGTAAACCGTCTTTATACGCTTTCATTGAATCATACAGGTATTTCGCATTTTGACCGGCAAGGTGCGGGTATGAATCATTATTTGAAATCCCGGTTGCACCGTGACAATAAATGCAACTAGGTGATTTATGTTTGCCTTTATCTGCATCACCAAAAGGTTTTGCGATGACAGCCGAAGAAGAAAGAAGAACAAACGCAAATAGCGCGTGTTTAAGCATGGAATGCATGGAAGTTCCCGAAATAAATAATAACGATTTGGCCAAGTACTGTTTAGTTTTTGGAAGTGCTATCTAGCTTCCTATATGAGTATCTAGCTACCCAATGTGAGAAGCTAGATACTCAAACTATGTTGGCAAAACCAAGCGAGCCAAGGTAAAAATATCAAAATGCTAAAACATCAAACCGCTTATAGCATAAAATTTAAACTAAGGCTTTTAGGCTTAAGAGAAGCGTGTCGATGTCTTGCGCAGAAATGTCTTTATGCGTCACAAAGCGAACCGGATTTCCTGGTGTGATGGTAATGCCTTGCTGTTGCAGTTTTTCAGCAATGCCAGCAATATCGACTTGCGAATCCAGTTTGGCAAAGACAATGTTGGTTTGCACTAAATCAGGATTTACCGAAAATCCAGGAAGTTGCGCTAAGCCCACGGCTAATGTTTTCGCGTTGATGTGGTCTTGTTTTAATGGTTCGACTTGCTCTGTCAGTGCCAGTTTACCTGCTGCCGCAAGAATGCCGGCTTGGCGCATCCCACCACCGACCATTTTTCTTAGACGACGTGCTTTTGCAATGTACTCTTGGCTACCAAGCAATAGTGAACCAACCGGTGCTGCTAGACCTTTTGATAAACAGATCGTCATAGAATCAAAGTACTGACCAATTTCTTTTACAGGTACATCTAATGCAACGGCTGCGTTAAACACACGAGCACCATCGAGGTGCATTTGTAAGTTGTGTTTGTTTACGAACTCGCGAGCTTGTGCAAGGTAAGAAAGAGGAAGCACTTTACCGTTGATGGTGTTTTCAAGGCTCAGTAGGCGAGTGCGAGCAAAGTGCGCATCATCTGGTTTGATTGCCGCCTCTAATTTATCAAACGGCAGTGTACCGTCTGGGTTGTTTTCAATCGGTTGAGGTTGAATAGAGCCCAGTACCGCCGCGCCACCAGCCTCGTATTTGTAGTTGTGTGCTTGTTGACCGCATAGGTATTCATCACCACGTTCACAGTGCGCCATTAAGCCAAGTAGGTTTGCTTGCGTGCCCGATGTTGTGAACATCGCAGCTTCAAATCCGGCAAGTTCTGCGGCAAATTGCTCTAAGTCGTTTACCGTTGGGTCATCACCGTAAACATCATCGCCAACCGGAGCGGTAAACATGGCTTCGCGCATGGCTTGTGTTGGTTGGGTAACGGTATCTGATCGAAAGTCCATAATTCTCTCCTCGGTCGAAATGACCTAAATATAACCACAAAGACGAGCTTTGCTTAGGCAAGCAATAGTTTTGGCATCCGTAATAATGCCTTGAATAATTTGTTGTTCGAGCGCTTCTAGTGACAGCGTCACTACTTCAATCACTTCGTCATCGTCACATTCATATCGATTGGTTTTGTTAAGCTGTTCAGCAACAAATAAATACTGAATCTCATCACAAAATCCAGCTAATGGCGTGACTTGACCAAGCGAGGTAAACTTTTCTGCGCTGTACCCAGTTTCTTCTTCCAGTTCTCGTTGTGCACAGCACAATGGGTCTTCATTCCCCTCACGAGTGCCTGCCGGTAATTCGAGCAGCCATTTGTTTAGAGAGGGACGAAACTGATTCACCAGCACAATTTCCCCGTCAGAAGTAATTGGTAAGATAACGGCAGCACCGGGGTGTTGGATAGTGGTGTGGGTAATTGTCCGGCCCGTTGGAAGTTTGATTTTTTCTTCAACTAAAGAAATTTGCTTCCATGTATGAATAGTATTGCTCATTGCAGTTCAAACCTTGACTGTCACTGCGTATCGATGTGTTTTGAACATTAACCATAAACACACAGAAACAAAAGAGAAAAGTGTCCTCATACCCTAATAAGTCCTCGGCTTTCAGTGATTTGTCTCTCATAAATGAAAACTTTGGTTGCTCGTGCACTCGCGCGAAGCGCATCTGGTATAAACGAGACTCGCTAAAAAATACACTTGTAACAAAGTTACAACAAATGTATAAAATTATATATACAGCATCAGTTCAACAGCCGGAGCCGTTATGATACAACCATCTTTCGCATCAAATGCCGAAAAAGCGCTTCTCTCAGAGCGTATCAATAAGCTGGCTAAAGCCTTAACTGATGGCGTTTATGAGCGTGAACACACGATCAAACTTTGTTTACTTGCCGCTTTATCGGGTGAAAGTGTGTTTCTTTTGGGGCCTCCTGGTATTGCCAAAAGCTTAATCGCTAAACGTCTGATCCAAGCATTCGATAACAGCAGTTATTTTGAGTACTTGATGACGCGATTTTCAACCCCTGAAGAAGTTTTTGGCCCATTAAGCATTCAAGAATTAAAAGACAACGGGCGCTACGTTCGTCTTACAAAAGGTTACCTGCCAACCGCACAAGTGGTCTTCTTAGATGAAATATGGAAAGCCGGGCCTGCGATTCTTAATACACTCTTAACGGTAGTGAACGAAAAGACGTTTAAAAATGGCAGTGATATTGAACGCGTTCCTATGCGCTTATTGGTATCTGCATCGAATGAACTGCCAGATGAAGATAGCGGCTTAGACGCGCTCTATGACCGGATGCTTGTGCGCGTGTTTGTAAATCGCATTCAAGATAAACAGAATTTTAAATCGATGCTAACAGTGGGGACGGCTCAGGAAGCGCAAATACCAGAGGGGTTGGCGATCACTGATGAAGAGTATCATCGTTGGCAGCAGCAGCTGGATAAACTGACGCTCACTGATAATGCTTTCGAAAAACTGTACCAGTTAAAATCCATGCTAGAGAGTAAAGTTGAAGCTGAGTTTGGCGATGCTTCTCTTACCGAGATGTATGTGTCAGATCGCCGTTGGAAGAAAGCCGTAAAACTGCTCAAGGCAAGCGCATTCTTTAATGGCCGTGATGAAATCAACCCGCTCGACCTCCTGCTTCTTCAAGACTGTCTTTGGAATAGCCCAGAATCGCGTGACGTTGTGCGCGCTGTTATTCAGGACTTTGCATTGAAATTTGCCTTTGATCAGCAAGAGGCAGAGCAAGAGATTGAATACTGTCGAGAATCTTTAGTGGATGTTCAGCATGAACTAGAAGACGCCTACCGCATGACATTGAATACCGAAACGGCGACTGGGTTGCTGCGCAAAGAGACCATGAGTTTTGATACGTCAAAAGCAAAATCGTACAAAGTGGGTGCGGCGGTTAATCTTGTGAAGCTTGTGATTTTGCAAAGCAACATGTCGGTTTCTGAAGCTGAAAAAGGCGATAGTCGTTGGGTTTACGTGCCAAAAGATGAATTAGATCGTGTCATTAAAGAGGGGCACGGTGATGTTTATGGTTACGTTAACCAAAATACCAAAATGTGTCGTATTCGATTTGATATCGATGCTGCGAACAACTTGGTGATCCGAGATATCGCTAATCGCGGCGTTTTAGTGAGCTTAGTGACCCAGCAAGGGTTAGATGTTGAGCTTTATCAAAAATGGTTGTCGCAGAGTGAAAAAGCGGTCAGCCAACTCGCGGATGCAGAGCATCATATGCGTAAAGTTAAAGCCAACTTCCATGGTGCATTACCACATAGTTTCGTGGATCCAGAATTACCACGACTTATGGAGTCGAGTCTGCAGCAGGTCACTCAACGACTTGAGTCTATTCAAGGTGAAAGCGAGAAGATCATTCAACGCTTTAAGAACTTACATCAGTTTTTCTCTTAAGGAGACAACATGTTAGGTGCAGACGGACTCAATTTAGCGCTCATGGTAGCGGATTCTGGCATTATCGATGGGGCTGTGAACGATCTCATGGCGCGCTCTCAAGTTATAATGATGTCCGAGAACCGAGGAATGAAATCTTCGGTCAAAAACCATCTTCTCAAGTGGCGTGGCAGCGTTAAAAAGCGCATGACGAAAGTCTGTGAAACCGAGCGTTTTCAGCAAGAACTTGCACTGTATCAAGAAGTCATCTACTGGGACGAAGAAGAATTCTTTGAACGCATTGATGATGTGATCAAAAAGCTGGAGTGGCACTCTGCGTTTTACATGCAGGCTCGTCGAATGTTGGAGAAGAACAAGGGTGTTGATAATCCTATGTTCCCACATTATTTTTGTGACCAGTGGTATCAAAGCCTTGCCGATGCGATAAAACAAGCGCAGTTGACTGAGCTCGAAGCCAACAAAGAGAAAGTCCTTGAGGATTTGTACCAGCGAATGGAAACGATGCGCAGTATGGACAAAGTGACAGAATCAGGTGATGAGCAAAGCGTTGGGCGCCTTTGGGACATGGCATCGGCCAAGCTAAGTAAAACAGATTTGACGGTTATGAAGCGTCATGCAGAGTTTTTGAAAAAGCACAAAGGCTTACAAGATATCGCTGAACAGCTTGGACGTATGGCGGGCCAAGTGAATGATCCTGATCTTAACCGTGCACCCGCTGAAGAGTTGCAAATGGTTGAGGAAAAGAGCGACGAAGCAACGGATGATATCGTCGGTATCCATGAGAGTGACGATCTTAACAAGCTGCTGCCTAATGAGACCATGTTTCTGGCTTATCCAGAGCTAGAAGTCGTGTTTTACAAACATCTCGTTGATAAACGCTTGATGAACTATCGTACGCAAGGTAAGTCTCGCACTTTGCGTAAAGTAAAAGCACATAAACCCGACCACAAAGCCGTTGATGTAGAGAAAGGGCCGTTTATTGTCTGTGTGGACGCGTCGGGATCTATGAGTGGTTTCCCGGAACAATGTGCGAAAGGGATGGCTTATGCATTGATGCAAATTGCGTTAGCAGAGCAACGTGATTGTTACGTTATCATCTTTTCAACAGAACACATCACTTATGAGCTTACTCGCCAAGATGGATTACGTGAAGCGGCGGATTTTCTGACGTACAGCTTTCATGGTGGTACAGATTTAGAGCCCACACTGATCAAATCAATAGACCTCATGAGCAGTGATAAATATAAAAATGCAGATTTAGTGGTCATTTCTGACTTTATTGCGCCGAAGCAGCAGGATGAGTTGATTGCCAAAGTTGACGCATTAAAAGCCAAGAAAAACCGTTTCCATGCGATCAGCTTGTCTAAATATGGAAATCCTGCGTTGATGTCGATGTTTGATCATACTTGGTCTTATCATCCCAATGTGGTGGGGCGTTTGTTTCAACGCGTCTCAAATGGCTAAACAAGAAATGCGCAATTAGATCGAATAATGATCCATTTGATTTAAAACAAAGCAAACAAACTTAAAAAGATAGATTTTTGTTTGACTCTATTTTCGGAATCCGTAAAGTAGCAACCAACGCAGCGGGACACAGTCTTCAAAGTGTTGAAAATAAAGGCGCCTTGGCAGAGTGGCTATGCAGCGGATTGCAAATCCGTGGACCTCGGTTCGACTCCGGGAGGCGCCTCCATTTTACGACATGAGTTCAGTCGTGACATTACGATGTATAAACATCGACGAGCAGCCAGCGAAAGCTGGTTTTTTTGTATCTGTCGTTTTTTGATAGTGATTTTACAGTTTAGCGATACACCTTTTTCTCATCCCGTTACCTTTCTATCTTATTCCAGTGATTACATTTAATCCGTCTTTCTCACTTTTGTATTGAAATAGAATAACGATATCCAACCTTTTGGTTTCCTCGATTTGGCGCACATTTGTTAACAAAAAGCTTTGCTATTGTTTTGTTAATGAAATGGATTGAGTCTTTAACAAACAACGTTAACCTACTAGTGATACAAGATTTGGGGAATAGAGCTAAGGATATGAAACAAGAGCTGTTAATTGAGGCACTTAAAGCCGTTGTCGGGGAAGAAAACGTTCTGACTGATCAGATTAAAACAAAGTACTACCGTACTGGCTTTCGCTCCGGTGGCGGTAAAGCGCTTGCTGTGGTCTTCCCCAATACACTATTAGAGCAATGGAATGTAATAAAGCAATGTGTAGAGAATAATTGCATCGTGATCATGCAAGCTGCCAAGACGGGCTTAACCGAGGGTTCTGCGCCCAGTGGTAGTGATTATGATCGTGATGTAGTGGTGATTAATATTACCAAGATGAAGCAAATCTATTTGCTCGATGGAGGTAAGCAAGCGGTATGTTTACCCGGCGCTAGCTTGCATTCACTAGAGAAAGCACTCAAAGCGGTTAACCGTGCGCCCCATTCTGTGATTGGTTCATCTTCATTAGGCGCGACTGTGGTGGGGGGGATCGCCAATAATTCTGGTGGGGCGCTCGTGAAACGTGGCCCCGCTTATACAGAACTTGCCATATTTGCTCAGGTGGATAAACAAGGCAAATTGAATCTGGTTAATCATTTAGGTATTGAGGGACTAGGCTCTTCACCAGAAGAAATTTTGCAAAACATCCAAGACGGTAATTTTGACCCAGATAAGGTACTTCATGATTCGCGTATGGCATCAGACAAAGAATATGATGAGCGCGTCCGTGACGTTACCTCTGATATTCCATCCCGATTCAATGCCGATGAACGCCGATTATTTGAGGCGAGTGGATGTGCTGGCAAGCTTGGGGTGTTTGCGGTTCGTGTCGACAGCTATCCAATTCCGGAAAAAGAACAAGTTTTTTATCTCGGGACGAATGATCCAAAGAAACTAGCTCAGTTAAGAAAAGATTTTCTGACTCAATTTAAACATTTACCAGAAATGGGGGAGTATCTTCACCGGGATATCTTCAATATGGCGGAAAATTATGGCAAAGATGTTTTTTTGTCGATTGATCGTTTAGGTACGGACAAATTACCAAAACTGTTTTCACTCAAAGCAAAAGTTGAGAATATTTTAGACCGTTTACCCCTCGTGAACAAATATCTTCCAGATACCATGCTGTACTACGTGAGTAAGTTGTTCCCCCAACATTTGCCACCACGTATGTTGGCGTTTCGTGACAACTATGAACACCACCTTGTACTTAAAATGAGTGATGGGGGCATTGAAGAAGCGCAGAAGTATTTAAGAACCGTGTGGAATGCTCATGATGACTGTGACTATTTTGAATGTACGCCGGAAGAGGGTAAAAAAGCTTACTTACATCGTTTTGCCGCAGCGGGGGCCGCTATTCGTTATGAAACTATCCATCGTAAAGAGGTTGAGGACATTGTCGCGCTAGATATTGCGTTACGTCGTAACGATGATGAATGGCTAGAGACGTTACCAGAAGAAGTGAGTAAGAATCTGGTTAAGTCGCTCTATTACGGACACTTTATGTGTTACGTCTTCCATCAAGACTACATATTTAAGAAAGGCACCGACACCAAGTTAATGAAGAAGCTTATGTTGGAGCACTTGAACCGCCGCGGTGCGAAGTACCCAGCCGAACACAATGTTGGTCATCTGTATGAAGCAGAAAGTAGTCTGCAGAAGTTTTACCATGAGTTGGACCCAACGAACACGTTCAACCCAGGAATAGGGATGATGGACCGCTACAAGCGCAATTGTAATTGTTGCGCCTAATATTGTGATGTTTTTCCTGTGTGGTGACACTCAAGTTATACACCTATGTGATGAAGTTTGAGTTTGATATTTATAGCATAAATGCTTAACTTGTAATGTCTTGGATGCAGATAACATAAAAAGGATGAGATGTTATGGAAGACGTATTGATAGTATTTATAGTGTTTGGGGCAATATTTGGTGGTGGTATCGTCAATATGGTCTTAAAGCATCGTAAAGATGTGAAAGCGTTAGAGGTGTCTGAACGTAATCAGCTTTCAACGCAAGAGCGTGATGCGCTTAAAAAACAGGTAGCTGCTTTAACTGAAAGAGTCGAAGTACTGGAGCGCATTGTTACTGATCGTAAGTATCAACTGGATCGAGAAATAGCGTCTTTATAACGTCCCCGTAAATTACAGTGAGATAATTGATTCCATTGGGTGACTTTCATAAAGCCGAAACGCTTGCTGTTTTTCGGCTTTTTTCGTTTCATTAATTCAGGTTTAACTCGTATTTTGAGCTATCAGGTGTTTACATCTCTGGATTATCGCTCATCGAAAAAATCTTTATTGCGGATGTATTTGCTCATTAAGTGATAAGAAAAAGGGCGAATAAGCCAACTCACAATAGAGCGAGCTAAGCGGATCAAAGTAGGGGTGTTTTCGTAAATCCTGCCGTTATATAACCACAGCATTTTTCCAACATGCCAGTAGAGAAAGGGTACCGGAGGCATAAAGGTCACGATGTCGATATCGCAACAGATGCGATAGGTTTTATGACTCAGTCGATAGTGCTTTTTGAACGCCCAGTCTCCAATTGCAGGTTGACCAAAAGTGACAACACGCTTGATACATTTGGGGTATTTCTTTTCAAGGTAATCAGCAAACACGCAACCAATTGCCCCACCTGACGAATGCCCAGTCACCGTAATGCGTTTCCCTTGCAAAATCAGTGGAACAACAGTGGCTTCGAGCCTTTCTAGAACGCTCAGGCCCAAACGGTCTTGATTTCTGCTCGGTGTACTTTCTTGGAATAATAGATGATAGAAGCCACTATGGATTCGGTAGCGCAGGCCTAAGTGGTGACAACGACGTGGCCAGATGAAAAAATTCAGTAACCAATCCGAGAGATTGTGTGAGCCTTTTATCACGACCACCACTTCTGTGCGCTTCTTGCTCCAAAGTACACGGGTCATGGTTTTGCCGAACTGGTTTTTGATGACCCGCTGTCCATCTGGATCAAACCCATATCGAGTCTGCTTAAAGATTCTAGGGTAGGCTAAGCTACAGAGAACTGCGTAACGTTCGTATTGGTATCGTTTTAATGGTTTCACATAACGGTAAAGTGAGTTGCCCAAGTTTTAACCTTAAGATGGGATTATTAAGGAAAAATGAATTGCAGACCTTTAATATGTCGTCATTTAATTGGTGTAAAAATACAGATGCGGAAGAAAAACGTTTTCTGGTAACGCGTATTTTTCAGAATAAAATGGTGTGAGTTTGAGCAAAGTGATTGAGTTGTAATCTTTGGTGTTTCTGTTTTAACCACTTGAATAAAAAAGCTAAAAATTTTATTGACCCAGAATCTAAATGCGTTAAAGTACGCCTCGTTCTCACGGCGAAAGTCGTTGGAACAGATGGTGTTACCATCGCATGATTGCGTTGCCCTGGTGGTGAAATTGGTAGACACAAGGGATTTAAAATCCCTCGACTTTCGAGTCGTGCCGGTTCAAGTCCGGCCCGGGGCACCATCAATCATTATGTCAGTAGACATGAATGCGACACTAGCTCAGTTGGTAGAGCGCAACCTTGCCAAGGTTGAGGTCACGAGTTCGAACCTCGTGTGTCGCTCCAATATTCATCTTAGGGTATTGGTATCATTAAGGCGCCTTGGCAGAGTGGCTATGCAGCGGATTGCAAATCCGTGGACCTCGGTTCGACTCCGGGAGGCGCCTCCATTCGATAACGATTATCGAGAAAGAACATTGAAAACCTCGTCCGTGTGACGGGGTTTTTTCGTTTCTAAATCAGTCCGTTTATACCCCTCTTAGTCCGCTTATAGCGATCATAGTTGCTTATAGCAATCAAAGTCGTTTCTAGCGATCATAGCCGCTTATACCAATCAGTAGTTTGGTTTCTATATCAACCAGTAGTAACTGAGGCCAATCGTAGTATATAACTCGGCATGTTTCTCATGATAACGGCTTATCAATAATTTTCGTTCCTTATCGGGCGAGGTCTTATGTCAACTTTGAGCTCTTACTTGGATCACCGACTTTGCCTACTTGTTCTGATTGGGTTTTACCTAGCTGAATCTTAACGTGCCTTGAATACCTAATTTCCGTTGTTAAAACTTAACCAGATTGCATGTTTTATAATTGATTTGTCTGTATGTTAAGCGATTGAATGCTCAAAACTAATTTTTTTGTTGACCGAAAATTTAATTAGGTTAAAGTACGCCTCGTTCTCACGGCGAAAGTCGTTGAAACAGATGGTGGTACCATCGCATGATTGCGTTGCCCTGGTGGTGAAATTGGTAGACACAAGGGATTTAAAATCCCTCGACTTTCGAGTCGTGCCGGTTCAAGTCCGGCCCGGGGCACCATCTAGTTCAAATGCAAGTGTATTAGAGAACACTATCGGTAAGGCGCCTTGGCAGAGTGGCTATGCAGCGGATTGCAAATCCGTGGACCTCGGTTCGACTCCGGGAGGCGCCTCCATTCGATAACGATTATCGCGAAAGAATTTTGAAAGCCCCGTCCATGTGACGGGGCTTTTTCGTTTCAGAGTTTTAAAGAATGGAGTTTTAAAGAATGGAAGTGGGGCGTTGTTTATTTTCGGTTTATATTCTAGTGCTTAGTGCTTAGTGCTTAGTGAGTCAGCCGATAACTCTATTTGGTTTTGAACTGAATATGCGTAAACTTAGAATATTCGGTGCCAATAAAAGCTAAGAATAAAAGGCGATAGGGCAGTATTAGGATGCTAAGTAGGCAATGTGTTGCTTTTTTTGTCAAACAAACCAAAAGAATGTTTTTTTCTTTGACTCTTTAGAATAAATCATTAAAGTACGCCCCATCGGAACGACAGTTGTCGTGCTGATACTTCAATCAGCTTCAATCAGCTTCATTCAGAAGCAACAAGATGGCGCCTTGGCAGAGTGGCTATGCAGCGGATTGCAAATCCGTGGACCTCGGTTCGACTCCGGGAGGCGCCTCCATCTCATAAATATGTCTCAATACTACCCCTTTAGCTTTTCTAGACTGTCATCCTAATCCTTTTGTCATCCATTCGTTACATCTAATTATCGTTCGCCTGCTAATTTACTACTTTCGTATTTTCAATTTCTTGATTTTTTGTACCCATCATTCGTTCAATAATAAACACGAGCTTCTGATCCATAGGATTGAATCTAAGTAAGTTTGTGTTCGCACACTCTTCTTAATGTTTTTTGTTTGAGCTGGTAGAAAATGTTTACACGTATTAGATTTCGTTGCAGGGAAACTAGATGCATTTGATGCGTCTAATTGATACCATCATCTATTCAGGCGCTTGTTCATATTATGGATATATGAGTATTCGTGCCTAATATTGCCGATCACGTCCAAGGAGGGTAACAGATGCTAGATCGTAGGCGAGCTGGAGTCACTGCTGTATTGCTAAGTGTTGTATCGATGGGGGCATTCGCGGCATCTATGGCGAGCTATCCTGATGGGTGGCAAGATTGGCCGGTCGTGAAAGAATCACAAAACCTACCTGCTGATACGGTTCTCCCGCCAGATACCTCCTTGTTTATACAAGAATCTGTCCGAGCTTACAGCTGGATAAACAATGGGCAAGGTTCGCCACTGACTATTCGCGTTAATCCATCTAAATTGGAACAATATAAAACGCATGGTCCTTATACGGATGGACCAACAGCCGTTGCAATCTCAGAAGTGGATGGCATTGTTTGGGTAACGGAACATATTGGTGGGTTAGCGATTTACGGTAGTTACGATCGCGAGGGTAAAGACGTCAGTCATACGCACCCAAGTTTAGAGCCAAATTTTTGTCAAAGCTGCCATACCACTTATCAAGATATCTGTATCAATGGCACATGTGCTGAGCCGGTACTTGGTGTCTACAAAGATAAGTAATTAGTACATTGGGTAAGCGTTTATTTGGCTTATTGACGATAAATCAGATGCTTTTTGTTTCGCATCTGTTTTTAGTCCTGTCTATTATTCTGGGCATGTCATTCGCTCGCTATCAAAGTGAGTGGGAAATGCGAATCGAGCACGCTGCTGCCATTACGAAATCTCACCTTGCGGCTCAGATGACGTTCTTTTCTTCATCTATCGCCGGCCGTAATTACGCCAATTTGATGATGCCGTCCACCAAAGAAGATCTCCGTGCGATTGATAAATTGCTATTTCTCGAAATTTCAGGTGTTTCGGATTACACCAAGAAAACTGTTTCCGTACGTTATTTGTCTCAAGATCATCAAGTCTGGCGAACGGATGTGTCTGACCAAGAAGTCAATGAACTCAAGCAGCGCAAGGCACTGTTAGAGCAAATGTTATCGAAAACAGGCGCAGAAGATGCCCTTAAGCAGAAAAAATTGGGCTACCTCATTAATAAAACCAGCATTGACCTTGATGCTTTGATTTCAAGTCAGAAACTTAGTGCTACTACAGAGCTACCTTGGAACAAAGCATCTTTAGGACAGTTGGATTATTTCTACGACTCACTCCATTCGGTATTACATGTGTGTGTTCCGTTGCGGAATATCAATGGGGGATACATTTGGGTAGTTTTGGATGCAAGTGATTTGGATGCATTCAAGTTGCAGCTTATTAGAGAGCTTGTTTATGAGGCGATTATTGCCGCACTTATATCGATGGTGCTTATCTATATGGTGACGATATGGATTGTCAGCCCATTAACTCGCTTGTCGCTTTCGATGAAAAAAGACATTGAAAAGATCGACCAAACACATATTCCTGAAATTACACGCTCAGATGAAATTGGTGATTTGGCACGAGCGTATTCAAGCCTTATTACCAAAATTAAAAATCAGTTACGAGTACTGCGTATGCAGACGGATACGGACACTTTAACCGGGATAGGCTCTCGCTTTCGGTACAATCGTATGGGGCCGACGCTTGTACTTAACGGGCTTCAGAAGCATAAATACGTGTGTTTTGTGTTGTGTGATATCGACAATTTCAAGAAGTTTAATGATACCTACGGGCATACCGAGGGAGACAATGCGCTATGTGAGGTTGCCAATGTGTTTAATAAGCATTTAGGGGAGTCTCAACCAGCATTTCGCTTAGGTGGTGAAGAATTTGCCTTACTGATTTATGGCAATACCATAGATGAAATACATAACAAAGTACAAGACGTCAGATGTGCTGTAGAACAGATGGCCATTCCGCATGTTAAGAATGAACCGTCTGGAGTCGTGACCATTTCTGTGGGGGCGGTACCTATGACCACATTGGATAATTTTATAACGCTAGAAGCGTGCCAAACAGGCTTAGAACAAGCTTTCGAAGATGCAGACAAAAACTTATACGTTGCAAAAGACAAAGGCCGGAATATTGTAATTATGGCGGATACGCTCAATATCAATTAACGATGTTTTTATGTGTAAAAATGTGGCAAAAGTGTCGCTAGGATAGTTTGACTTTCTTTAATTTCGTTTAAATTACGAAAGAATAGATAAAATTATACGAAGTTAGTCACATCTACCCCTTTAGGGTAGTTTTATTCCGTAATTGATTTACATCATGTATTAATTTTCTTTCACAATTAACAATGCGCTCAGTGATAAGAACCTAACCCTTAGGAATTAGAATGAGCAAGTTGAAGCTAGTTGTCATCGGTAACGGCATGGTAGGCCACCGTTACATCGAAGACTTAGTCGACAAAACCGATGTTTCTAATATGGACATTACGGTTTTCTGTGAAGAACCTCGTGTCGCATATGATCGTGTACACCTTTCCTCTTACTTTTCTCACCACACTGCAGACGAGCTTTCCTTAGTAAAAGAAGGTTTCTACGACAAGCACGGAATTAAGATGCTGATTGGCGAACGCGCGATCAACATTAACCGTGAAAATCGCATTGTGTATTCAAGCACTGGACGAGAAGTTCAATACGATAAGCTGATTCTTGCTACTGGCTCATTCCCATTTGTTCCACCTATCAAAGGTCACGAAAGCAAAGACTGTTTTGTTTACCGTACGATCGAAGATCTTAAAGCGATCGAAGCGTGTGCGAAGAAGAGCAAATCAGGCGTTGTTATCGGTGGTGGTCTGCTTGGTCTTGAAGCAGCAGGCGCACTGAAAGCACTAGGTGTAGAGACTCACGTTGTTGAATTTGCACCTAAGCTAATGGCTGAGCAACTTGACCTTGCTGGTGGTAACCAACTGCGTCAAAAGATCGAGCGTATGGGCGTGAACGTCCACACCAGCAAAAACACGCTTGAGATTGCTGCAGAAGGAACAAACGCTCGCAACGTTATGCGCTTCGCAGACGGCACTGAGCTAGAAACAGACTTCATCGTATTCTCAGCAGGTATTCGTCCACAAGACAAACTAGCACGCCAAATGGAACTAGAAGTAGCACCTCGTGGCGGTGTTGCTATTAACGACCATTGTCAGACTTCTGATGAGAACATCTACGCAATCGGTGAGTGTGCGTCTTGGAACGAAATGTTCTACGGCCTTGTTGCTCCTGGTTACAAGATGGCGACCGTTGCGGTTGATCACTTGCTAGGTAATACAGAAAGCAAATTTGAAGGCGCAGACATGTCTGCGAAGCTGAAACTGTTGGGCGTGAAAGTCGGTTCTATCGGCGACGCAAATGGCCGAACAGAGGGCTGTAAGAGCTACGTTTACCAAAACGAAGAACAAGAGGTTTACAAGCGTCTTATCGTTTCAGCAGACAACAAGAAACTGCTTGGTGCAGTGATGGTTGGTGATACGTCTGACTACGGTGATCTTCTACAGCTTATGCTGAATGAAATCGACCTACCTGAACACCCTGATGCACTAATTCTTCCTGCACACGCCGGCGCAGAAAAACCATCACTGGGTGCAGATGCACTTCCAGAAAGCGCGGTTATTTGTTCATGTTTCGACGTAACCAAAGGCAAGATCGCGCAAGCGGTGGCTGATGGTCATCACACATTGGGTGATATCAAAGCAGTGACAGGCGCAGGTACGGGCTGTGGTGGCTGTATTCCTCTAGTGACGTCAGTACTGAACGCAGAACTTGCGAAGTCGGGTATTGAAGTGAAGAGCGACGTATGTGAGCACTTTGCTTACTCGCGCCAAGAGTTGTTCCACCTTATTCGTATCGAAGAGATCAAAACGTTTGATGAACTTCTAGTGAAATACGGCAAGGGTTACGGCTGCGAAGTGTGTAAACCACTGACTGGTTCTATCTTGGCATCTTGCTGGGGTGAGCACATTCTTAAGCCGCAACTGGTTAAGCTGCACGACACGAACGATAATTTCCTAGGTAACATCCAAAAAGACGGCACTTACTCTGTAATCCCACGTATGGCGGGTGGTGAAGTAACACCTCAAGCACTGGGTGCGCTAGCGAACGTTGCTGCAGAATACAACCTATATACCAAAGTCACCGGTGCTCAACGTATTGGTTTGTTTGGTGCTCAAAAAGACGATCTTCCGGAGATCTGGCGCAAGCTTATCGACGCTGGTTTCGAAACAGGTCAAGCGTACGCAAAAGCACTTCGTATGGCGAAGACATGTGTTGGCTCAACGTGGTGTCGTTACGGCGTTCAAGATTCTGTTGGTCTAGGTTCGTACATCGAGAACCGTTACAAAGGCATTCGTACACCTCATAAGATGAAGTTCGGTGTTTCTGGCTGTACTCGTGAGTGTGCGGAAGCACAAGGTAAAGACCTTGGAATCATCGCGACTGATGCAGGTTGGAACATGTACGTATGTGGTAACGGCGGTATGAAGCCTCGTCACGCAGACCTACTTGCAAGTGACCTAGATAAAGAAACGCTAATCAAGTACATCGACCGCTTCATGATGTTCTACATCCGTACTGCTGCGCCACTACAACGTACATCAGTTTGGATGGAAAACATGGAAGGTGGCGTTGACTACCTACGCGAAGTGATTGTTAACGACAAACTTGGCATCAACGCGCAACTAGAAGCTGACGTAGCGAAGCTTGTCGACGAGTACGAGTGTGAGTGGACTGCGACCATCAACGACGAATCACAACTGACTCGTTTCGCGCACTTCATCAACTCAGACAAGCGCGATGATAACGTTGTGTTTGTACAAGAGCGTGAACAGCACCGCCCAGCAACCTTCACGGAAAAACACCCTGAAGCGAAAGGCGACATCCTACACGTAGCGATTACAGAAGCATAAGGAAGAGTTGATATGTCATTTGAAAAGATTTGCCAAATCAGCGATATCGTACCAGGCACAGGTGTTTGTGCGCTGATTGATGGAAAGCAAGTTGCCGTATTTCGTCCGACGGAAGCAGAAGAAGTCATGGCGATCAGCAATACAGACCCGTTCTTCCAATCAAACGTGCTTTCTCGTGGTTTGATCTGTGAGCACCAAGGCGAACTTTGGGTGGCTAGTCCACTTAAAAAGCAACGCTTTAATTTAGCAACCGGTGTTTGTATGGAAGACGAGCGTTTCAATGTGAAAGCGTACAAAGCTCGCGTGAAAAACGGCGAAGTGGAAATTTCTGCATAAGCTCGATTTGCATTCCCTTCTCTTAGGGGGAGGGAATGCAAAGAACACTAGATTCAATAGACAAAGGTTTTCCCTTGGTCATCTGCGGGGGACAAGGAAGCGAGATGTTACTGAGTTAACGGGAAGCCTTTCTCTATTCAATCTTTAATTTTTAACTTTCACATTTTTGAATAAGGACACATTCATGTCTACTGACTTTAAGCCTGCAGAATTCGTGCAAACCATGATCAACGTGGGTGAAGCGAAAACCAACACCAGTACTCGCGATCTTCTTCTTCGTGGAACGATGGCTGGAATAATTCTTTCTCTGGCGGTTGTGGTCGCAATTACAGCGATGGTGCAAACAGGAATTGGCCTTGTAGGGGCACTTGTCTTCCCTGTCGGTTTTGTGATTCTCAGTGTTATGGGTTACGACCTCGTCACAGGTGTTTTCGGCCTTGCACCATTAGCGAAGTTCGCCAATCGTCCTGGCATCACGTGGAATCGCATCTTCCGTTGTTGGGGACTTGTTGGTTTGGGTAACCTAATCGGTTCTCTGATCGTTGCTTACCTAGTGGCTATCTCTTTGACAGGTAACTTCTCTTTAGAACTGAATGCGGTAGCGAAGAAATTTGTCGCGGTTTCTACCGCACGTAGCCTTGGTTTTGAGAATATGGGTATGGACGGATGGATCACGTGTTTCGTGCGCGGTATCTTCTGTAACCTGATGGTGTGTCTAGGTGTTATCGGCAACATGACAGCACGTTCAGTGTCTGGTCGCGTAGCGATGATGTGGTTCCCAATTTTCATCTTCTTCGCGCTCGTATTTGAGCACACAGTAGTAAACATGTTCCTATTCCCACTAGGTATGATTCTAGGTGCGGATTTTGGCATTGCGACATGGTTGAACTTCAACCTAATTCCAACCATCCTAGGTAACATTGTTGGTGGTTTAGTCATGACATGTATTCCACTGTACCTAACTCATGCTAAAACTGCGCCTGCTATCAATGCGCAAGACGAAGTAAAAGTTGAACCTGCAATGGTGAAATAATTTGCTTGTGCTGGTCCCATTTTTAGATAGATGGGACCATGCTTCAATTTTAACTTTCATCTGTTATTTTATTGATTTAGCGATAAAAAGTAATCACTCTTTAGAGTAGTTTGAACCTCAATTGGATCACGTGAGTGTTACTTTTTATATCTAAATTTACCGATAGGCATCGATATGACTGCAGTTCATTCATCTTTAAACAGCGGCTTTGTTTCACTAGTGGGCGCAGGACCTGGCGATCCTGATCTGCTCACAGTAAAAGGCTTAAAAGCAATTCAAGCGGCTGAAGTGGTTGTGTATGACCGTTTAGTGTCGAAAGACATTCTTGAATTGGCTCATGCATCAGCAGAGATGATTTATGTCGGTAAGAAACTCGACTTTCATTGCGTACCACAAGATCAAATCAATCAAATATTGGTACAAAAAGCACAAGAGGGTAAGCGGGTGGTGCGCCTAAAAGGTGGCGATTCGTTTATTTTTGGCCGTGGTGGTGAAGAGCTAGAAGAGTTAGCCGAGTTTGGCATCAAATACGAAGTGGTTCCGGGTATTACGGCCGCTGCTGGTGCGACAGCTTATGCGGGTATTCCTTTGACGCATCGTGATCATGCACAGAGCGTTCAATTTATTACCGGACACGTACAAAAAGATGGCCGTGAGATTGAATGGCACTCATTGGCTCAGTCAAACAACACACTTGTGTTCTACATGGGACTAAAACAAAGTGGTCACATCATGGATAAGCTGATCACGCATGGGTTAGATCCAGAAATGTCATGTGCGATCATCGAAAATGGTACACGACCAGAGCAGCGTGTGTTTCAGGGGAAGTTGAGTGAATTGTCGAATATGGCAGAGCAAGCTGTGAGCCCGGCATTGATTGTAGTTGGCAGTGTTACTCAGTTGCACAACAAATTGGATTGGTTTGGCAAATGCTAACTTTCTAAAAGCAAATTTCCTAACAGCTAGGTTTCATGATGGCCAAGTTTTATAATAACTAATCCTCATAATAACTAAGCGTCATAGTAGCTAAGTTTCATCATAACTTGGCTGCACATGACTAAACATTAGATAGCACAAGGGCTGCGTTTCTGTTGCATTTCTCTTTTTCGCATAGGCATTTGATCAATGAGGTTATTGATGAATTGCCAATCGGTTTTTGCGCCCCAGCGGTGTTTTTCTTCACCGTCTTTGCCTAACAGAATGGCGGTGTGCTGGCCTTGCTTTACTTGATAGAGCTTGGCAAGCATCTTTAGATCGAACTCTTCTTTTAACCACGCCGGCTGGGTAAATCCATCTTCAGCAATCACCAGTGTGACAATGTCACGGTCTTCGAGTTCGCATTCGTTCATTAAGGCTTCGAGCAAAAACTGTTTCACGTGGTCATCATTGGTCGGTGCAAAATACAGCACACTTCGATGTGGCCAGTATTGCCCATGTGACGGATAGCCAAAAGCAGCAGTGGACACGAGGCACGAAACCAATAGAGCGAGTACTTTGTGTATCATGACATTACTCCTTTAAACGCGAACAACAAGTCTGGTCACGCCTGTAAACCAAGTCACTCTCGCTGAACTAAGTCTTTGACAAGGGCACCTTGAGATTACTTGTCTATATACGTAAGTTTAGTGGAAATCGCTCATTGTGCTTTTGGACAAAGTCGCTTAGGGTATGCAGCAAAAGATAAGGTGTATGAAATAGATGAGTTCGGAAAATAAAAAAACAGTCGCGATTCTTGCTGATGTGCAGAATGTGTATTATACCTGCCGAGAAGCGTATCGAGCTAATTTTGACTACAACCAATTCTGGTATGTGGCGGCACAGGACAAACATGTGGTCAGTGCTCGCGCATATGCTATTGCTAGTAACGATCCTAAACAGCGTCAATTCCATCATATTTTACGCGGTGTGGGCTTTGAAGTGATGTTAAAACCTTTTATCCAGCGCAGAGATGGTAGCGCTAAAGGGGATTGGGATGTTGGCATCACGCTCGATGCGATAGAGATTGCTCCAGAGGTAGACGAAGTGATTCTGGTTTCTGGTGATGGTGATTTTACGATGTTAGTTGAGCGTATCCAGCAACGTTTTAATAAGAAAGTCACTGTTTATGGCGTACCGAAGCTTACGTCTCAGACTCTCATTGATGCGGCGGACAGCTTTATTGCAATAGAAGACGATTTTTTGCTGTAATCGCTTATTTGTGGTGATGAATGTCAAGAACAGAGGTGAATTGATCGAATGATCAATTCACCGTTGTGATGCCGTAGAACTGATGAAAGTTGGCACTCGTTCAGCTCTACGGATTCGCGAAAGTCATTAACTTTGCTCACCAACCTCACTTTCCACCGCGCTATCAGCACCTTGTTCAGTCGCTGGGTTTTGCTCTTCTGCTTCCATTTTTGCACGTTCAGCTTTAGAGATGTAACGAGGCTTGTTGCTTTTGTGCAGTTTTGAATTCTGCTTCTTTAGCTTTGATTTTAAAATTTGGTTGATTTTCTTCTTGCGGTTCATGGTGTTGGTCCTTTAATTTAGCGGGGCAGAATAGTGATTTTTCCGCTAAGTTACAAGCCTAATGGATACCCTATGAGAACACTTAATACAGAGCGCCTAATACTACGTCTTGTTAGTGTAGAAGATGCGCCGTTTATTTTAGAGCTCTACAACCAGCCAGACTTCTACCGCTTTGTTGGAGACAAGCAAATTCGCTCCCTTGAAGAAGCGGAACGTTATATTCAAGATAACATGCTACGCATGCAAGAACGGAAAGGCGTAAGTTTGTTGGTCGTTGAAACCAAAGTAGATAACCAGCCAATTGGGATTTGTGGTTTAGTGAAGCGTGATACTTTAACCGCGTTTGATATTGGTTACGGCTATTTACCTGATGCTTATGGAAAAGGCTATGCTATTGAGGCCGCGCGAGCGGTAATTCGTCATGCGCGAGATGGAATGCAAATAGAAAACTTGGTTGCCATCACCAATAATGACAATCATCGCAGTATTTCGTTGTTAGGTAAGCTCGGCTTCCAGTATGAACGTATCGAGCAGACTTACGACAACGGTAGAACGTTACAGCTTTACACTATGGCATTGTAGTTCGACGTTGTAGTTTGATGTTGATTTAGATTTCGGTCGAGGTTGATTTAGTTTAAGGTTCATTTAGTTTAAGGCTGATGTATGAGCGACATTTTAATCGGTAAACTTGCCACTGAATTTAAAACCGTCAAGGCGATGGTCGAGGTTTATTGCAACGATCACCATGGTACTCGTCATCATGACGGTGGTGGGCTTTGTACAGAGTGCCGTGAATTGTTGGAATACGCAGAAGTGCGACTAGATCGTTGCCCGTATGGGGAAGACAAACCGACGTGCAATAAATGTCCAATTCACTGCTATAAACCAAAGCCAAAAGAGCAAATGCGGTTGGTTATGCGTTATTCGGGGCCAAGAATGTTGCTCAAACATCCTATCTTGGCTATTCGTCACTTAGTGCATGAGAAGCGGAGCGTTCCGGAAAAACCTATTGCAAATGCATCTAACCGACATCGAAGAATGAACAAATAAAAACGAGGACACTAGGTCCTCGTTTTTATTATCATGATTTGGTTAGGATTATAAGCCTGCAGCCATTTGGTGCTTTGATTTGGTCGCAGCAAGTAGCATGTAGATGCATGTCGCAAGTAGAGCAGCGAACAAGTAACCCAACAAGCCGTGCATTTGACCCATGAATTTATCCGCAACGACAGGGCCAGCAACAGAACCAATGCTGTAGCTGAACAACATCACTTGAGCAGCTGATACGATAAAGCGCTCGTCTAAACCCTCACAACCTAAGTTAATCGCGATTGGGTAGAGTGCAAAAGTTGCCATGCCTAATACGAACAGTGACGCCGCAAGCACTACCGCTGACGAAGAGATGAACGTCAGACCGATAGAGAAAATACCGAGAATACAGAAAAACGCCATTAGTACGGTACGGCTCATGTACTTGTTTAATGCGGTAACCATAGGTTGAACTAACATACCACCAAGAATGACAAGTGCCATCAGCGTACCAATGTCTTGGTGACTGATCTTGCGGTTCGCAAGTTCTACCGGCATTAGACCATAGATAGCACCAAGCGTTAGACCCGAAACCACACAACCAATAATAGCAGCATGGTTGAGCTTAGAAATTTGCTTAAACGATAGCGCCATTGATTCTTGGCTGTTTGGTTGTTCACAATCGATGAACATCAGCACAAGCATTGCGATTAAGATTAATGTCGTGATCGCAATGAAAGGTACGCCACCACTCACACCAAGAATGCCAATACCAAATTGGCCTAGTGCTGAACCGCCGTAAAGTGACAGCATGTAAAGGCTTAAACGTTTTGCGCGAGAGGACTCGTCACCAGACATTAACCAAGATTCAACAATGACAAATACACCAGCAACCGCAATACCTGCAATGAAACGTGCAAGTAGCCAAACCATACCATTCGGGACAAGTGGTAAAATTACGATAGTTAGCGAGAATGCCGCTAGACAGCCGATGAACGCTTTGCGATGGCCAACACTATGCACGATGCGTTCAAAGAAAATCGCACCGAACAGTAGGCCACCATAGAACACACTCGCCAACCAACTCGCGTAATCAGCAGAGATGTTGTATTCACCAAGCATAAGAGGGATCAAGCTCATCAAATAGCCTGATGCCACTGCATAAAGAGACAGTGCTACGACAGGAACTGTGACTCGTGGTGATGCTGAAGGAATGGCTGTGTTTTCCAATGTTTTGCGCCTATAAATTAAGTAAAAATCAGGGGTTATTCGGCGCGAATATGAGGCTAATTAATAGGCAAGTAAAACGATTATTTTCATCCGTGTCGATAAAATAAATTTATCGATATTCTATGAGAAATTGATGCATAAAAACGCCAGCTTGAGGGCCAAGCTGGCGTGTAAAATTACTTATTAAGTGCTTGATTTAACCACTGTTCAAATTGGTTTTTTGGCAGAGCTCCGTTGATCATGTCGACACGTTGTCCATTCTTGAAAACCATAATAGTCGGGATACTACGAATACCAAACTGTGTGGCGAGTTGTTGTTCTGTTTCTGTATCAATCTTGACAAAACGAACGTTTCCGGCCTGATCTTGTGCCACATCAGCGAAAACAGGGGCAAAGCCGACGCAGGGATTACACCATGGCGCCCAAAAATCGACCACAACTGGTGTGTTACTTTGCAACAGTGCTGAAAAGTTATCGACAGTACCCTCAATCGGCGTACCGTCAAACAGTGCGCTCTTGCATTTGCCGCAGTTTGCTGACTCAGCAACACGTTCATTGGGAACACGATTTAAACCGCCGCAAGACGGGCAACGAGTTTTAAACGATGACATGACTTCTTCCTTTATGACAACTTGATGAAAACATGACTTATCAGCCTGCTTCATTATTTGTATACTTAATTTTTAGCCTGCTACAAAATAAAAGTAGCAAGTCTTTAATTGGACCTAAACAGGTTCTAAGAAATTTCATTAAAATACAACAATAAATAGGTCTGCGATGACAAATTACTATGCTGAAATTACTGGTTGGGGAAAATGCCTCCCACCAGCAACGCTCTCAAACGATGACCTTAGTACTTTCCTTGAGACCTCTGACGAATGGATTCGGACTCGAACAGGCATTGAAAACCGTCGCATTAGCCATGTAAATACCTCGGATATGGCCACTGTTGCCGCACAGCATGCAATGGCAAGGGCAGGGGTAGAAGCGAGTGATATAGATCTGATCATTGTGGCGACATGCTCGCCAGATTCACTTATTCCTAATATTGCTTCTAAGGTGCAACAAAACCTCGGTATTCGTTCGGCAGCCGCGTTTGATTTAAACGCCGCATGTACAGGTTTTGTGTATGGCCTTGAAACCGGAACGCGTTTGATTCAGTCCGGCAACTACCGCAACGCAATCATCATTGGTGCTGAACGCCTCTCTTTTTACATTGACTGGGCAATGCGTGATACCGCTGTGCTGTTTGGTGATGGGGCTGGTGCCGTTGTATTGACGCGCACAGAACAAGAAACTGGCTTGCTACAATCACAAATTGGTTGTGATGCGAAAGGGCGCGATATTCTTTCTGTACCAAAGTTTGGTACTTGCATGGACCGTTTTGCTGAAGATAACGGTTATTGGGACTTCAATTTTGTCGGTCAAGAGATCTTTAAGCGTGCAGTAAAAGGCATGGGACTTGCGGCAAAAACGGTATTGAAAGCATCTCAACTCTCTACGGACCAAATTGATGTCTTGATACCGCACCAAGCAAACATTCGTATTATTCAAACCTTATGTGATTTATCGGGTATCCCACAAGACAAAGCGTTTGTGAATATCCAAAACTATGGCAATACATCGGCTGCCACTGTGCCAATCGCATTATGTGAAGCATTAGAGCAAGGTCGAGTAAAACCTGGCGATAACATGCTTCTTGCTGCATTTGGTGCAGGTCTTACTTGGGGTGCGGCTGTTTTGAAATGGGGTGACCGCGTAACGCCAATTTCAGAGAGTGACGCAGCTCTAGCAGAATCGGATAAGTCTGCGCTTGAGTTACTTGAGCGAGCGATCAAACTGTGTAATGAACGTCAGCGTTAAATGCAAGTACGTCATTAGCCTCAATTCATGATGGCCTAAAGCGGATACCAAGTTGAGATTAAATATTGAAAGGGAGCGATGAAGCTCCCTTTCTATTTGGTACAAGAACGGAATTATTTTTTTCGTGCAAGCTTATGGTGAGCACTTGAGAAGTGGTCAGCACAGAATGCGCCGACAATAGAAAGTTCGCCTGCTAAGCATAACCCTGCGGCCACTTCCGCTAATGCTTTGGCTTTTCCGTTACCGTGCAATCCAAGGATATCAAGACAGGCTTTTTGAGTCGGAAGTCCGGTACCACCGCCGACCGTTCCAACCATAATATTAGGGAGTGTCACTGAAGCGTAGAGATTCCCATGGGTATCTAGATCCATACGAGTAATGCCAACGGCAGACTCCGCGACACAAGCCGCATCTTGACCACAAGCTATGTATAACGCGGTAAGGGCATTGGCATAATGAGCATTAATGCCGATTGAGCCACTCAACAATCCACCAACCGTGTTCATTTTCCCGAATTTGACCATGCTTTCTGGCGTGGTATGTAAGTACTTTTCCACCAAATTGGCTGGAATGGTTACTTCGGCGGAGACTTTTTTCCCTCGTACGGAGCGCAAAGTGTGCGAGTTTGCTTTTTTGTCGCCAGATAGATTGCCATCTAAGAATGCGTCAGCTGGCGTGATAGGGCTGTTCTGCAGTATGTAGTGGAACACTTTATGAGTGGCAATCGTGACCATATTTTGTCCCGATGCATCACCAGTAACGTATTCGAATACCAAGTAAACGTGGTTTCCTTCAATGCTCACATTGATATCTTTCAATTTCCCGTGCGTGGTCGTAGATTCTGCTTCTTTACGAAATGCATCATATTGTGTCACGACCCAGCTGACGAACTGAGCCGCTTCAGCAAGCGTTTGAAAACCAAATACCGGAGTACGACTGACGCCCTCACTGATTAACAATGCACTCGCTCCACCAGCGGCGGTGATTAGGTTTGCTCCACGATTGTAGGACGCCACTAAAGCCGCTTCCGTTGTCGCAAGTGGAACGAGGTAATCATCGCTAGCAAACAACCCATTGATGCGTAATGGCCCAGCTATCCCGACTGGCACGTTGACGGTTCCAATAAAGTGCTCAATATTATTGGCGTATGCTTGGCTGTGGGACTGAGTGAAAGGATCCAGTAAAAGATCTTTGTTCGTTAATGATTCAAGAATATGCCAACGACGTTTAAGATGTTTATCTGTAAGGCCAGCACTTAGGCATAACCTATTCTTCGCTGGGTGGTATTTCGGTTCTAATGCCGATTGTAGTTTTTGACTGCTTTCCATATCAGAGAGAGCAGAGCGGTTCCTTGCGCTGTCTAAGTTTAGTTTCGGCATACAAACGTTTCTTTATGAATTAGGCTTAAAATTGTAGTGATACAAAGCTTGATTACAATGCTCTGTATACGTTTTGCAACAAAACCATCCGGTGACATGGGTTTACGTGCGTTTGGAGTAGATACTGGAATGGCAGATGTGAAGTATCTGTCGATAAGTAGCGTGTTACTTTGGTGATTAACTCTTTGAAAAACAATTATAAGTCAAATGTCTTTGTCGCAAGGGCTATTTTTGCGCGTGTTAAAAATTGAGAAAATGTACCCATGTCAAATTTGTGTAAAGTGTTTAAGCTACTTTTACTCGGGTTAGGATTTCATGAGTTGAACGTCAACAGTGGCGTAAAATGGTAAATAATTTCATGCTGACGGCGGCATAATAGCCATACGTTTTCAATTGAGGGCAAGACATGATTGTTTATTTTCGAGTAAAAGATGTAGAAGTGCTTTGTGATGAAATCGACCTAGCAACGCTAATGCAAGCAAAACTCAAACAATTACCAAAAATGAAGCCTCAAGCGGACTGAGCATAGATAAGCACTGAGCATAGATAAACAATATTATGCACCAGATGCATTCAGTGCGATGGATTGTTTATACACTTTAGGAGATAGCCCGGACACTCTTTTAAATGCACGTGAGAAGTGCGAAATACTTGTATAGCCAAGTTGATTGGAAATATATGTGAGGGAGTGTCCTTCTTCCATTAATTCACAAGAAACAGAAAACATCAAAGATTCTTTGACGTGACGAAAAGACGTACTTTCATTCTTTAATTTTCTCTGAAAAGTTCGGACAGAATAGTTAAGTATTTGGGCTGCTTCTTCGATAGATAAATTTCGCTCACGTACGTATGGTCGTAAAAGTTCGAATACGCTGTCGGTGAAACTTGTATGCCATTGGATTTTCTTTGGTTGCTCACTCAGTTGTGATTCGGTTATTTGAATTCGGGTATTTAGTACATCCTTGGGTATTAGCACGCCTGTTTTTTCTTGCCCGACGAAGATCTGGCATGAATTTGGTAATGCGCTTTTTACTATATCGCCACAATGAGTCTGCAAGCGTATTTTTGTGGGTTCCCAAGAAGAGTTGGTGAGTATGCGAATTAACTCAATGATGTAAATAATGGCAAAAGTTTCTGACCAATCTGAGACTTGAGTGTCTCTTTCTTCGGAGAATCGGCAAAACCAGGAATGCCCATGAACGGTTTCAAAGGTAACGAGACTACCTGGAGAATCCAAACTAAAGATGTCATTGATATGCTGCATGGCATCGTTAATGGTCGGGAATTGCGTAAACTGATGCAAGACATTGGGTATGATTCTTCGGCGAAAAACAAACCTTAGCAAATCTGTGAATTTGGTGACACCGAATTGCGTTGACGTGAGATGTATTAATCGTTTTATGGATTTAGATGGGATGAAGTCACTGTCAGTTTGAAACAAGTCAGCAGGCAAACCCGAATCGTGAAGTAGTTTATGTTTGTCTAAGCCGTAATCTGCAAATACCTCGACGAGAATTCGTGCGTAGTTAGTCTGAACGACGGGTAAATGAAACGTTTGATTCGGCATTAATGGGAACTCCTTTTCCATCCAAATAACTATGAAGAACTCCGGTATATCAAGTATTTATGTTAGTTAAAAATGAATCATTTTAGATATAGCTCTCTAATTTCATTTGCAAATATTGAACACTCATCAGGACGGTATATTCTTAAAATTGTTCGATCTATTCAATGGCAGAGGAAAGTATGTCCGAGAACGAAAAAGATAACAAGCCAACGGAAGTGGTAGAAGATGCAAACACGAATAAGAAAGATAAAGTTAAAACGATCACCAATTATCTGATTCTATTCATTGTCTTTATGCTGGGGTTTAGCATTATATCAGATCGCATTATCCCAATTACGGACAATGCACGAGTAAAAGGCTATATCGTCCCCATCAAACCCCAGGTTTCCGGCAATGTGCAGGATATTAGAGTTCAGCCTAACCAACTTGTTGAAGAGGGCGATGAGTTAGCCATTATCGACAAATCTGACTATGAGATAGCGGTTCAGCAAGCGGAAGAAAACTTAGAAATCGCCGGACAGAATGTCGGAGCACAGACTGCGAATATTGCCTCTGCGCAAGCTCGATTGACTTCTGCCATCGTAGAACGTCAAAACACGGAAGCCCAAGCGAATCGAATCTTAGCCATGGCTGAAAAGGGCGTGGTATCAAAGTCTGATGCTGATGAAGCAAGAGCCGCTTTAGCAACAGCAAGAGCGAACGTAGTGAATGCGCAAGCTGATTTAGAAAAAGCAAAACAGCAGCTAGGTGAAGAGGGTGAAGAAAACAGTCAAGTGAAAGCGGCATTACTGGCTTTAGAGCAAGCGCAGCTGAACTTAGAGCGCACGGTTATTCGAGCTCCGACGCAAGGTGGTGTTTCTAACTTTAGTTTGACAGAGGGATTTTACGCTTCTGTTGGTCAGCCGATTATGACGTTTGTTTCTACCGAAGACATTTGGATAGAAGCCTACTTCCGTGAGAATAGCCTAGGGAACATCACGATAGGTGATGAGGTAGAAATCGCACTCGATTTTGTTCCAGGAAAAGTCATCAAAGGCAAAGTGAGCAGCATCGATTGGGGGGTTGACTGGGGGCAAAATCAACAAGCAGGTAAATTGGCACAAGCGAATCAACAAACGGGTTGGCTGCGTCAAACACAAATGCTGCCTATTGCGATCGAGTTTGATCGTGATGAAGTCAGTGGAATGCTACGCGTTGGTGGCCAAGCGGACGTGATTGTCTATAGCGGAGACAACTTTGTGTTTAACGCGATAGGTAAACTATGGATTCGTATAAAGAGTGTGTTGTCTTATGTCCGATAACGATCGCATAGATAATGCCACTCAACGTCGTATATTGCGCTTTACGATAGGGGTGAGTTTGGCCGTGTTTCTTGCGGCTTGGATTAATTGGTCACTGGCGTTTGTTGCGCCAGTGTTCACCGCAAAGTTTTTGGTCGATAAACCTAAGGCGCATAAAGAAACCGTCTATGAATTGTTATTGGCTATGATTGCAACAATGGGGTTAGGGTTGCTTCTTTCAGGAGGCATTACGCAATACCCCATCATATTGTTGCTGGCTGTAGGCTTGATGATGATTTGGGGCTACTACCTATTTACGGATCCTAAGTGGAACTTGTTTGCGACTATCTTATTGATAGCGGTATTGATGCTGCCGTTTATGGCAATCGGAAACCCAGCGATGTCGGTGATTCTCGCGGGTGGACTTGCTACTTCAGGTGCTGTTGCGGTTTTAATTTTCACCCTAATGCACATCTACTTACCGGAACCAAAAAGTCAGTTTGAGGGATATGCTGAGCCACCAATTGGTACGCAGCAGCGTTGGCATGCTTCTTTTCGAGCGATGTTGATTTCATTTCCACTGGTTTGCTTCTTTTTTATCTTTCAGATATCGGAAGCTTTACTCACGATGATGTTCGTCGCGTTGCTCTCTTTAATGATTACAGCGGAAAAATCGGTCAAGTTGAGTGCGTTTTTGATCATCAGTAATGGTATTGGTGGATTACTAGCAATTGCCGCGTTCTCGATACTGGCGATTGTACCCAATATCTGGTTTTACACCGCGTTTATTGCGTTGTTAGCGATAATTATTGGCAAAAAAATATACACGATACCGGAAAAAGCCCCAGTATTTGCGACGGCATTCAGTACATTACTTGTTCTTATTGGTAGTACGTTAATGAGTTCTGGTGACATTGATAGCAACACATTTATCAGAATCTTCCAATTGGTGATGGTCGGGACATACATGATTGTCGCATCACTATTTTTGGAAACCCGACAATGGAAGTTCTTGCAAACATAACCATTTAAACACTTAAAAGGTAACGCTATGAAAGCTTCAAATGATTTTTCTAAACAGGCGATAGACGCCGCTATCAAGATCGGAGCCGTAGCGTTACTGATCTGGTGGTGTTTTTCGATCTTAAGCCCGTTCATTATGCTGGTGGTGTGGGGGGGCATTATTGCGATTGCTCTCTATCCTGTTGCAATGTCATTACATAAACGTTTAGGCATTTCAAAAGGCAAGGCGAGCGCATTAATTAGTACGGTAGGGGTGTTACTACTTTTAATTCCACTTATTGCACTCTCATCAGGTATTTACACGAGCGCGACAGAAGTAGTGACTGGTCTTCAAGACGGCACGCTTGTCGTCCCTAAACCACAAGATAATTTGAAAGAAATCCCATTAGTAGGCGATCAGGTATATGCCGCGATTAACTATGCATCGACCAATATGGAAGGATTTCTTGTTAAGTACGGAGAACAATTAAAAGGTTTCTTGTCCCAAACGGCCTCAATCGTTGGGTCTGTCAGTGGTGGTTTTGTCCAATTTATCATTTCAACCATGATTGCGGGTGCATTCATGAGTAATGCTGACGTTTGCCAAAAAGGTTTTACCAAATTGGCAGACCGCCTTACCAACAAGAAAGGTGAAGGGCTAGTCAATCTCTCAAAATCGACGGTTCGCAGTGTTGTACAAGGTGTTATCGGCGTTGCGTTGATTCAATCAGTCATGGCAGGTGTGGGCATGGTCGTTGTGGGTGTACCCGCTGCGGCATTATGGATGGTTGCCGTGATTTTAGTTGCCATTGTTCAATTGCCGCCAATCTTGGCTCTAATTCCTGCCATTATCTATGTATTCAGCGTCGAATCAGCGTTAGTTGCAGGGCTATTTTTAGTGTGGTGTATTTTAGTCAGTGCGAGCGACGCTGTACTTAAGCCTGTACTTCTAAGCCGTGGTTCAGATACGCCGATGCTTGTAACACTGTTGGGGGCACTTGGTGGTATGGCGATGTCTGGTATCGTCGGTTTGTTCGTCGGGGCGGTTGTGTTGAGCCTGACTTATCAATTAATGGTGAATTGGTTGGATGAAGAAAGTAATGAGGAACCTCAAACGGGGACGGAGAAAGAAAACGCTGAGGTATCGCAATGAAAACAATGACTGGACAAGATAACTTCTATTTTTTGTTTTTTGCGTTGATAGCACTCTTCTTTGGCTGTGCGCTGATGCACCAATTTTATCCAGATGGACAAGAAACAGTATTGGCGTTACTGATCGTAACATTGGGCGCATCAATCGCTGGTGTTAATCGCGATCACAAGGGCAATCGCACGTGGTATGGCGTATTGCTCATTGTTGCCGTGATTTCGTATGGGGTGTCCTTTTTAGAGCATTTGGATTTGTCCATTTTGACATTGGGTGCATTACTCGTATTTCTGTTCTCTCACATATACTCCGCATTAAAGCAAGTTGTGCTGACTAAATCGGTAACAACGAACCACATTATTGGTTCTATTTGTATTTACTTACTGTTGGGGTTGGCATGGGCGGTGATTTATCTCTTAGTGTTGGAGCTCTTCCCAAGCTCATTTACAGGGTTAGAAGCAAAACCGTGGTTATCAAATCTGTTTAATGCGTTGTACTTCAGCTTTATAACGTTAACAACTGTCGGGTACGGGGACATATCACCGACGGTTCCAGTGGCACAGTTTTTCGTGTTCTTTGAGGCAATAGTTGGCAGTTTTTACTTGGCAATTATGGTGGCGAGTTTGGTGAGCATTCGGTTAACTCAGAATCAGGGTTAGCGGGTGTAGCGTTCGACTTGGTATTGAGCTGCAGCGATACACATACCACCAATGTCATTATCAATAGAAAATGGCATTTAGACTGCTACTGATGACATTCCATAAGCTAATGTTTAAACTTGAAAAATACTTGGTAATTTGAAATGATAGATCGTATGGCAAATCCTGACATTCCACTAGTGCATTCAGAAGAAGTGAAACTATTCGCGACCTTGCTCAAACAGCTGGATGGCGACCTTCACACACTTCTTGAGTCTGCCAGAATGCCGCAGGATATTTTGTCTAACCATTCTTTGGATGCATTTGTACCAGAGAGTGCGTTAAAGTCGGTGTTTCAGATCCTAGGTGAACAAGCCTCGCAAGATAAATTCTCTCTGCTGACATGGACGCTGTGTCACGATATCTATGTTCCACGTTTTGCTAATCAAATTACTCAAACACAATCCCTACGAGCTGCACTGACAGAAGTTGCTGAATTACTTCATAGTGTTTCGGATAATGTAAAGTTAACCATCGAATCACACGGCGGAAAAATTTGGCTCGTTAGAGAAAAAGAGTACGTTGATAAAGATTGGTTTCGTTATGCAGAAATGTTTTCCGCAATGTTTATGAATGAGCTGATTAAAAAACTGGTTGGGCACCAATGCCAATTGAGAGAAGTGGGGGTTCAAGATCTTGAATCTGAGCCATTTCGTCAGTTACCTGGATTTAAGCATGCACAATTCTATACTGGTAGATCCGTTACTGCTATCTCATTGCCTAGTGAAAAGCTTGATAAGCCAATCAATTTTATACCGAATCGAGAGCAATTTTTATCACATAAAGAGATTTTTACCCCCAATCAAACAAACTGCAATAAATTTAGTGTCGCATTGGAAAAAGCATTAACGCCGTATTTATCGATGGGTAAGATCTCGATTCAGTTTGCAGCAGAGCTTCTAGATATGAATGCACGGACAATACAACGTCGTTTGGCGAACGATAAGACAACATATCGTGAAGTGATCGAGCGTTTAGTGTTGAATCAAACTTTAGAGCTGCTCGCAGACAAGGATCTAAGCATTACACATATTGCTCTAAAAACGGGCTATTCCGATTCTGCTCATTTTACTCGTGCATTTAAACGTATGATGAACACCACGCCAAAAGCGTATCGCCAATCTTTGATATAAGCAATGTTAATCAACAATCCGTAGAAGTTGGATTTATTTAACAATTAATTCAAATGCTTAACATTACATCACGTTTCATATAAAACAGGTTTGACCTACCTTATACCTTTACCTATCTTTGATGTGAACAATTTGTTTCATATGTAATTTTTAAAATTTTCATTGAGACGTTTGCTCCATAGTACTTACATCATAACAAGTGTCGTTATGGGGAAAGGACTCTAAATTAAGATAGGTGTGATAATGGAAATCTCAAAGGCGAAACTCTCTCTCGTTGCGCTGTCATGTTCGCTTGCTTTTAATGTGAATGCGGCTTCAACCTTGTTCACAAATGTCGATGTGTTCAATGGCACTGAGGACAAAATACATAAAAATCAGAATGTGCTTGTCGTTGACAACCTTATCAAGGAAATATCAGCAAAACCGATTAAAGCTGACAAACAAACCACAACGATCAATGGAGAGGGAATGACAATGATTCCCGGCTTGATCGATATGCACTCCCACATGTGTATTCAAGAGGGGATGTTAGTTGGCCGTGATGGTTATGATCAAATGGCAATGGGCGCGCGAGCACATGTATCGATGATGCAGTATCTCGATCAGGGTTTTACTACTGCTCGTGATGCAGGGTGTAACATTCTGGGTATGGCAAAAGCGATCAACAATGGTTTGATTGATGGGCCGCGATTATTCCCTGCTGGTGGTTTTTTAAGCCAAACAGGTGGTCATGCTGATACCGGCAGTTTTAATGATGTCCCAGGACGTGTTGATGATCTAGAGCGTCATGGGTTTGGCTACATCGTTGATGGTGTTACGGAGGCTCGTCGTGCGGCTCGTCAAAATCTTCGCTCTGGTGCCACACAAATTAAAATCATGGCTGGTGGTGGTGTCGCGAGTGAATTTGATCCGATCCACATGACTCAGTTCTCGAAAGAAGAGATGGAAGCTATCGTGGGTGTCGCAGAAGATTATGGCACTTACGTTATGGCCCATGCCTATCATGATCGCTCCGTAAATCGAGCAATTGATGCAGGCGTTAAAGTGATTGAGCACAATTTCTTGGTATCTGAAGATACGATCAAACGAATGAAAGAAGAAGGGGTTGCGCTTTCTGCTCAAGCGGTGATGTCTTTAGAAGCATTTGCTGAACCAGAAAAAATTACGTTCTTTAGCCCTGATCAAAAATCCAAAGCGGCCAAAGTGAATGCGGGTGCTAAACAGATGTTTGAATGGGCTCGCAAGCATGATGTACTTATTGTGACGGGCGGAGATATGTTTGGTCCGGCGTACAATACACGCCAAGCAGATAACATGGTTTGGATGGAAAAAGTAGGCTTTACCCCTTATCAAATTATGAAAATGGGTACGTCAAATGCGGCTGAGGTATTAAGTTGGTCTGGCGGTATGAATCCATACAAATACGGTAAACTCGGCGTTGTAGAACCAGGCGCTTATGCCGATGTTGTGCTGGTGGATGGTAACCCTCTGGAAGACATCTCTATTCTTAAGGATTACCAAGACAAGTTTAAAGTCATCATGAAAGACGGCAAGATTCATAAAAATACCCTGTAATAAATAATTGGGGGGCCAAAATCCCCCCAACTTTAAATTTCCATTGTTTAGTATTTGGGTAAAGTATGAAGAAGTATCTATTAGCAAGTCTGTTATTCACGGCCTCATCGACCGTCGTTGCAGAGCAAATTAGCTGGGAACAATTGCGTCCAGCGATCCCACCAATTGAAGACCCATTTCTTGCGTTGAGTGATGAGCAATTATTTGAGTTAGGTACACTTGCTAAGTATCGTCAGTCCAACGTGTTGAACGAATCTCAACTTCAAACGAAAAAAGAGATTGAAGCAAAACTTCATGAAGAAGGGGTTGATGTTGATTGGTTGTTTTCGAAGAGGCAAGAGATCACCGATTATCGGCGGAAGATTGCGACACAACCTAATACTGATCTCACTGCCGACAGTTATGAAATTCCGGGCTTTATTACGCCTGTAGAATTTAATGATGACGTTGTCACAAAATTCTTTCTTGTACCTACCTCCGGGGCTTGTGTCCATACACCGCCACCACCTGCAAATCAAATCGTGTTAGTCAGTTACCCGAAAGGTTTGAAGCTCACGTCTCTTTATGAGCCTGTTTGGGTAAAAGGTGAATTAGAAATTGAAAAAGTAAAAGCCGACGTTACCTACGTAGACGGGGCTATGGATGTTGAGACGGTATACCAAATGGATGCCGATTCTATTCGAGCTTATCAATAATCCGCTTAATCAATTCATGACAGTTAAAATGATCGAAATGTACAATTGTCGCTTAATGGCAATTATCAGTTTTGTGAATCGTTAAGATTGTTATCTATCAACTTAATGAGGCCATTTAATGAAAGTATCAATCTCTACGCTCAGTTTACTTGCACTTTCTATTGTCAGTTCATCGAATCTGTATGCTGCCAATTTTGGTAGTCCCAATACGGTTGGTAATACTTTGGCAGAGACAAAACATGAAAAAGAAAGCTGGCGCGAGTCATTGGAACAAGAGCATAACCTTACTTTTGGCCTAGATTATCAAGCATTAGGTCTGTCTGCTACAGATCCTGTGACAGGGGGAGACGACACGGCAAGTTCTGGCGTTGCTCGATTTTACGGTACGTGGAACTTGGTTGGTTTAGAGTCGGGCAATGTAGGGGGATTAGTTTGGAAAGTTGAACATCGTCATTCGTACAGCGCGTTAGCCCCAAAAGAGTTCGCTTTTATTGGTGATGGCTTAGGCTATGCGGGAATGATTGGTTCAGCGTACAGTGATCAAGGGATGCGTTTAACTAACTTGTATTGGAAGCAGAGCCTCAACGGTGGTAAGACAACGTTTATTGCTGGTTTTTTAGATACCTCGGATTATGTGGATGCGTACGCACTTGCAAGCCCTTGGACGGGTTTTACAAATTTGGCATTCAGTACTGGTGGTGGGGCCATTGGTTTACCAGATGACGGTATTTTAGGATTGGCTGTTGGTCATATGCTAACGGACAACATTTACATGATTGCGGGTGTCGCCGATGGTAAGGGACGCTCTGATAAACCATTTGATGGTTTTGATACTTTGTTTAATGATCATAAGTTATTTACTTCGTTTGAACTTGGTTGGGCGGCATCACAGGACCAGATCTATACCGACAATGTGCATTTCACTGCATGGCACCTTGACGGTGGAACTCAACACAACTTAACCAACCGAGAAAGCGGGCAAGGGATTAATTTTTCAGCAAGCTATTTTGCGACAGAGCAATTGATGCCATTCGTTCGTGGTGGTTTCTCTGAGGGGGATGTCGCACTTTATGATCGTTCTTTAACGGTTGGCGTTGGTTATTTTGGATTAGGGAAACCGACCAATAACCTAGGTTTTGCGGTGAACTGGAGTCATGTAAATGACAACCTAGAGCAAGCTTATGGCGTTGGTGATTCTGAACAGTTTACTGCTGAGCTTTATTACAACATGCAGTTGAATGAATATATTCAGATCACTCCGGATATTCAGTATATCAAAGACCCGGCATTCTCCAATAAAAGCAGTACTTGGGTGATGGGCTTACGCGCAAGAATATTCATCTAGTTGATTATGTTTCTCGCTGCTCCATTAACAGCTGTATAAATAGACAGTGCTGCTATTTTGGGCGATTTTGCGACAAAAAAGACAGCTCTGGTCTATTAAGATAATCGGCGACTGAATCCAATATGTATAAGGGGCAAATTATGTGCCCCTTTGCTTCAATTAGAAATCAGAGATTAGGCTTTTGCGAACTTGTAAGTACGGTAACCGCCAAGCAGATTGCGAGCTTTAAATCCTGAGTTGACGAGTTGACGATAAGCGACATTGCCTCTTAGACCCACCTGACAGTAAATCACGATCTCTTTGTCTTTAGGTAGTTCATCCATACGTTGACGGAGTTGGTCAACAGGAATGTTAATCGCGCCTTCAATGAACCCAACAGATTCCAATTCACTAGGATTACGTACATCAAGCAACACCTGATCTTCCGACAGTTCGTCAATTTCATCAAAATGGATCGCTGTAGCATCACCTTTGATGATGTTGTTGGCAACGAAAGCTGCTTGGTTAATGACGTCTTTAGCACTGCCATAAGGTGGTGCGTAAGTCAGTTCGAGGTGTTGAAGTTGCTCAACTGTCATACCTGCACGCTGGGCTACCGCCATTACGTCAATGCGTTTGTCGACACCATCTTTACCTACCGCTTGCGCACCTAATATCTTACCGGTTTTTGGATCAAACAACATTTTGAACGACACGGTTTCAGAGCCAGGGTAGTAACTTGCATGGCTAGCTGCATGAACATAGACTTTTTCATAAGTGATGTTGTCACGTTTAAGTTGCTTCTCGTTCTTGCCTGTAGAAGCGACTGCCAAATCAAAGATCTTACAGATAGCAGTACCTTGCGTACCTTGGTAAGTTTCTTGACGGCCTAGCATGTTGTCTGCTGCCATTCGACCTTGACGGTTAGCAGGGCCAGCTAATGGAACAAGTGCTTGTTCACCCGTAACAAAGTCTTTTTCCTCAACGGCATCTCCAACGGCATAAATTGAAGGATCGCTGGTTTGCATGTATTCGTTGGTATAAATACCGCCCAGAGCACCAATTTGAAGCCCTGCTTCTTGCGCAAGTTTTGTCTCAGGACGAACACCAATCGCCATGATCAGAATATCGGTGTCCAACACATCGCCATTATTGAGTGACAGAGTTAGCTTACCTTGAAGGTGTTGATGCGCATCATTTTCACCTGCTTCTATGTTGGCGATAGATTGATTGGCAACGTATTCAACAGAAGAGAGGGCGACACCTAAACGTAAATCGATGCCTTTCTCGCGGATCTCTGCATGTGCAAAGCCTGCCATTTCACGATCGACAGGTGTCATTACTTGATCGGCCATTTCTATTAATGTGGTTTTCACTCCTAGCTGATGGAATGCTTCCATCATTTCTAAGCCAATAAAACCGCCACCAACAACCGTTGCGTGTTCAACCTTGTTTGTCTCTATCGTGTTGATGATGCGATCCATATCTGGAATGTTACGCAGAGAATGGGTAAGCGGGTTATCAATACCAGGAATAGGTGGTACTACAGGCCCAGCTCCAGGACTCAATAGAAGAAAATCGTAGCTTTCTTGGTATTCAGAGCCGTCAATTAAGTTTGTTACCGTGACGGTTTTGTCCTGACGGTTAATAGAAACGACTTCGTTCATGACACGAACGTCGACATTAAAACGCGCTAAAAAGCTTTCTGGGGTTTGAAGTAGCAGTTTGCTGCGTTCTTGAATATCGCCACCAATGTGATAAGGCAAGCCACAGTTGGCAAAAGACACAAAAGGACCGCGTTCAAACATAATAATTTGTGCGTCTTCACTGAGACGACGAGCGCGAGCTGCTGCAGATGCACCGCCAGCAACACCACCAATAATCACGATTTTGCTCATGGATTTCTCCTACTGAATGATCGAAAACGCTTACACCTTACTCAATAATATTAGCATTGTCTAATTTTATTTTATCTATATTAGGGTTGACTTAATAATGTTAATTAGTAATATCTAATAAAAGTTAATGTATTGAAGAAGAGGCATAAGAATGGGCGACAGTATGCTACAAAGCGCGACTGAAGCGAGTGAGCTACTTAAAATTATGGCTCATCCAGAACGATTAATTGTGATGTGCAAGTTGATAGAGGGCGAAAAAGGGGTGGGTGAACTGTTTGAAGGGTCATCATTAAGTCAGTCGGCTTTTTCGCAACACCTCACCGTATTGAGAAAACATGACATCATCAAAGCACGGAAGGTTTCTCAGCAAGTGTTTTATTCCATTTCTGATAAAAGAGTGGGGCCGCTCATCGAAGCGTTTAATCACGTTTTTTGTAAACAGTAATTCAAACTTATATTTTGGGGGTACTTATGTTTGAAGTTCCTTGGATGTCGCTGATTGGCGGCGTAATGGTTGGCGCATCAGCTGTGATATTGATGCTATTCACAGGTAAGACTGCAGGGATAAGCGGGATCTTAAATGGGGCGGTAGAAAATACCGATCGTGTTTGGCGAATCGTATTTTTGATTGCCATGGCATTGGGTGGACTTTTCGCTTTCTATGTTATGCATGGCCATGCTCCAGAACAATACAGTGACTCGTTGCTTCTGGTCGTACTGGCGGGTCTATTTGTTGGTGTAGGTACGCGCATCGGTAATGGTTGTACGAGTGGTCATGGTATTTGTGGGATGGGGCGTTTCTCTGTCCGCTCTTTGGTCGCAACATGTACTTTTATGGCGACAGCCATGCTAACAGTTTTGGTGGTGTCGTAATGAAAAATGCAAAACAAATCGCAATCGTCATGTTCTCTGGTGTGCTGTTTGGCATGGGAATGGTGATCTCTGGCATGGCGGATCCTGAAAAAGTTATTGGCTTTCTTGATATCACTGGTGCATGGGACCCAAGTTTGGCGTTTGTCATGGGGGGAGCGCTCGCCGTTTTCATTCCTGCTTACCTTTTACTAATAAAGCCAAGAAGCAAATCAGTATTTGGTGACGAGATTATTTGCCCAACGTCAAAAGTCATCGATAAAAGATTAGTTGGTGGTGCGGCGTTGTTTGGTATTGGTTGGGGCTTGTTAGGCGTGTGTCCTGGTCCTGCAGTTGCCAGCATTTTAACTGGCAACGTACAAGTCTTGATATTTATCGCAGCGATGTTAGTTGGTTCGTTTACTGCGAAGAAAGTGTTGCAGCGTTAGAAAGTCGTGCTCGCTAAAAAGAAAGTATCGTTGAGACTGGGCAATGGTCACTCAGTTTATAGTCGAGCACATCCTGTGATCGGAAGACAGTCTGGATACCAGGCGACGTTTTTAGATCGCCGCTTGCGATGATATGATCAATCACCGAGCGGAATTGGTGAGTTTTATTTGGATTCCGGTTAGAGCGCACTTTACATTCTGCTTTGGTGTTTTTGGTCACCAGTCTTGCGTCAGTATTGTTCGAAAGCACTTCCCATAGCCAATCCCCTCGATAACCTAAGTTATGGTTAAAGTCACCGAGAACCACATAGTGTTGTTTGTTATCCTCGCGCGCTTTTATCCACTTCGCTAGCGCCTGACCTTGTTGTTTCACTATCTTACAGTCACGATTATTGCGATACGCACCGCTGCATCCTGCTTTTAGGTGTACAGAGAGCAGGTGAGTTTCGTTATCTTTATTAGGATTTAATACGATGTAGCTAGCGAAGCGTAATTTGCTATTACCTTGGGTGATTGAGAAATCGGGTCTGTCATCCACATCTATTCCTTTACGAACCGCGAAACCAGTATATTGATTTGTGTCGTTGAATTGTAGATGACGATGAGAGGGCTGAGCGCGGTCTGATAAGTAAATGGTGTATTCACTTCCTACGACTTTGCTTATCGCCGCATGGCTTTCTACTTCTTGAAATGCTAGAACGTCAATGTCAGTTTTATCCACATAGTGGTTCAATTTTATAAAGTCTTGTGGAGTACGAGATACCTTTTCACCATTTATGGATAGCCACTCAATATTCCAACTGGTGAGTTTGATTGAATCCTGAGCAAACGAAAAAGAACTAAATAATAATATTGCCGTAACAAAAAGTGATCGCATACTGGTCCATTGCACTCCTAAATTTAGGTGAATTCCTTTGCAACCTTTATCCTACAAGACCTCTCTAAAAAGCAAGTGAAATCACCTCCATTTTTGCAATTTTCACAGTTTTATTTTCATCTGAGATCAGCTGCAATAAGATCGATTTGTTCTTATCCTCTAGCTATGTTTTGTTGATCAAGATCAATGTTTTCAAATGGTGCTTCTCGTTAAATACGCCACAATATATTGTGTCAGCAGAATAATAAATCGCCCTATATAGTGTATTTGTGGATAACTCTGTGAGTATTCTTGGGTAAGGAGAAAAAGTGAAACCAATCGTAATCAAACGTGACGGCTCAAGGGCTCCGTTTAATAGGGATCGAATTCAAGCAGCAGTGGAAGCAGCAGCGGATAACCATGAAAAAGAAGTCGCCATTTATGCACTAAATGTGGCGCTTTCTGTTGAGTTGCAACTACAAGATCACGATGAAGTTCACATCCATGAGATTCAAGACTTAGTTGAAAATGAACTCATGCAAGGTCCTTACAAATCACTTGCGCGTTCTTACATCGAATACCGCCATGATCGTGACATTGCACGTGAAAAGCAAAGCACATTAACGCGTGAAATTGAGGGTTTGATTGAAGAAAGCAACCTTGATCTGATCAACGAAAACGCGAACAAAGACGGTAAAGTGATTCCGACTCAGCGTGATTTATTGGCGGGTATTGTTGCTAAGCACTACGCAAAAACTCACATTCTTCCTCGTGATGTAGTTCAAGCGCACGATGTCGGTGACATTCACTACCACGATTTAGATTACGCACCGTTCTTCCCGATGTTTAACTGTATGCTGATTGATTTAAAAGGCATGCTGACACACGGTTTTAAAATGGGTAATGCAGAAATTGATACACCGAAATCAATTTCAACGGCTACCGCGGTTACGGCGCAGATCATCGCACAAGTTGCTAGCCACATTTACGGTGGTACAACGATCAACCGTATTGATGAAGTGCTAGAGCCTTATGTCACTACGAGTTACGAGAAGCATCTAGCTATCGCTAAAGAGTGGGATATTGCAGAGCCTGAAGCGTTTGCTAAATCACGCACTGAAAAAGAGTGTTATGACGCATTCCAATCTCTCGAATATGAAGTAAACACGCTGCATACTGCAAACGGTCAAACACCATTCGTGACGTTTGGTTTTGGCCTTGGTACAAGCTGGGCATCACGCCTGATTCAGAAGTCGATTCTGAAAAACCGTATCGCAGGGCTTGGTAAAAACCGTAAAACAGCCGTGTTCCCTAAACTGGTTTTCGGTATTAAAGATGGTTTGAACCACAAGGCAGAAGATCCAAACTACGACATTAAGAAACTGGCGCTAGAATGTGCTTCTAAACGCATGTACCCAGATATTCTTAACTACGACAAAGTTGTGGAAATTACGGGTTCATTTAAAACACCGATGGGCTGTCGCAGCTTCTTAGGCACTTATGAAGAGAACGGTGAGCTTATTCACGAGGGTCGTAACAACCTTGGTGTAGTGAGCTTAAACTTGCCACGTATCGCTATTCGTGCAAACGGCAGCGAAGCAAAGTTCTACGAATTGCTTGATGATCGTCTACGTCTTGCTCGTAAAGCACTGGAAACTCGAATTTCACGTTTAGAGAACGTTAAAGCACGCGTTGCACCGATTCTATACATGGAAGGGGCTTGTGGTGTTCGACTAAAAGCGGATGACTCTGTTGCTGAAATCTTCAAAAATGGTCGTGCTTCGATTTCTCTTGGCTATATTGGTGTTCATGAGACGATCAACGCGCTATTTGGAACCGAAGCTCACTTGTATGATGATGCCGTATTGCGCGAAAAAGCAGTTGCTATCATCAAACATATGAAAGATGCGGTAAACCAATGGACAGACGAAACTGGCTATGGTTTCAGCCTATATGGCACACCAAGCGAAAACCTATGTAGCCGTTTCTGCCGCATCGATGCGAAAGAATTTGGTGTTATCGAAGGCGTGACTGATAAAGGTTACTACACCAACAGCTTCCACTTAGATGTTGAGAAAACGGTAAACCCTTACGATAAGATCGATTTTGAGATGCCTTATCCAGAAATCTCAAGCGGTGGCTTTATCTGTTATGGCGAGTTCCCGAACATGCAACGTAACATCGAAGCGCTAGAAAACGTGTGGGACTACAGTTATACGCGCGTACCTTACTACGGTACGAATACACCAATCGATGAGTGTTACGAGTGTGGTTACAACGGTGAGTTTGACTGTACAAGTAAAGGCTTTACGTGCCCAAGTTGTGGCAACCACGACTCAACGAAAGTATCAGTAACACGCCGCGTTTGTGGCTACCTAGGCAGTCCAGATGCTCGCCCGTTTAACTTCGGTAAGCAAGAAGAAGTTAAGCGTCGAGTGAAGCACCTTTAAGGTTGAATTAAGCTCAAACTCAATAATGAAAATCAACCTGTAATGGGTTGATTTTCTTTTCTAGCCAGAACAAAAGGCATGACTATGAATTACCACCAATATTATCCAATCGATGTTGTAAACGGACCAGGTACACGCTGCACGTTATTTGTGTCGGGCTGTGTACACCAGTGTCGTGGCTGTTATAACCAGTCGACGCAACGTTTGGATTCTGGTGTGTTTTTCACTCAAGAAGCTGAAGATAAAATCATCGCAGATTTGAACGACACGCGCATCAAACGCCGTGGTTTATCTCTGTCTGGCGGTGACCCTCTGCATCCGGCGAACGTGCCACACATTCTCAAGCTAGTAAAGCGCGTAAGAGAAGAGTGCCCAGGTAAAGATATTTGGGTTTGGACGGGGTACACACTGGAAGAACTCGATGATGCCCAACGAGAAGTGATGCAATACATCGATACATTGATCGATGGGAAATTTGAGCAAGACAAGAAAGATCTGAATCTAGAATGGCGGGGAAGTTCGAACCAAATCATTCATCGTTTCACAGACATCTAATCGTCTTTGTCTCTAATAAGACAAGAATATGAAAAGGGCACATTCGTAAATTTCGGATGTGCCCTTTTGGTGTGAGTTCTTTAATGAGGGCGCTCTTTAACGAGAGTCTATTGAGTGCCTGTCAATTTACAATGAACGTTACTTTACTATGTAACTTTGGGACTGCATGTTACGCTGTCACTCTATGTTCATCATCGACCATGTTATTGATCCATCGTTTGGATTGAATGCGATGTGTCGTCAAAATACCTTTTACTAACTCTTCGGCTAACAGTGACATCAATACCCAATGTAAAGGTAAGCCTAGTACCATCCCGGTGTAGTAGGTTAATGGGATACCAATAGCCCATTGCCCAAATGTATCAATGAAAATGCTATAGCGAATATCCGCACCGCTTTTTAGTACACCACCAATTCCTACCATATTAAACACGCGTAGAATCATTCCTAACGCAAGTACGAGACATACATTTAATGCCATATGTGCATCTGTCAGTGGGCTAAATTCGAGAAGTTGTAGGATAATAGGTGAACACAACCAAACCATGGTGAACAGCACTGTAGCAAGTACGGCACTTGTTAATACATACCACCATGCCGTTTTTTCAACACGGTCATATTGTTTCGCACCAATGTCGTTACCAAGTAATACAGAAGCCGCGACGGCAAAGCCCATAAACGTCGATATCAATACGCCTTCTATTGGCGAAAGGAAAGAGATGATCGCAAGCTCCGTAACACCGAGTTGTCCGTAGATGATGCTGTAAACGATTAAGCCTCCAGTCCATAATGAGTCATGAATAAGCATCGGCATCGAAACTTTAAAATACTTGTTTCTATGTTGCTTTACTGCGCCCTCATGCCAGTCTGAACGAGTAGGGAGCAGATACGAATAGCGACGACAAAAGAAATATACCAGCACTGCAGTTTGGAAAAAACGTGAGATAAACGTACCCACAGCTGCGCCAAATACGCCCCACTGTGGGAAGCCAAATAAACCAAAGATCAACACTGCATTGAGGAAAATGTTTACAACTATGGCGGCAATACTGACGTAAGTTGGCATCTTTGCTTCACCGACGGATCTGAGTACCGATTCAATAGGCACGACAATGGCAGTGCCAATGAGACTAAATCCTGTTACCACCAAATACTCGCGAGCATAGCTGACGTATTGTGGGTCGTCTGCCATAAATGAGACGATCTCTTTGTCGAATATCGTATAAAGCACAATAAACGGCAGCGTGACAATTATTGAAATAAACCAAGATTGAGCAAGTGTTCGCCGAATGCCTGCAACATTACCAGAACCGAAATATTGCGAAGCCAGAACTGTGACAGCCCCACATAAACCGAATACAACAGCAAGGTTAAAGAAAAAGATACGGTTACCGACACCAACAGCAGCAGTCGCTGATTCTCCCAACTGGCTTACCATGAAAATATCGATGGCGCCAAGTAACGAAAATAACATTGATTGAAGAGATACGGGAACGCCGATCGCGATCAATCGTTGCCAGAATGTCTTGTCTATGTATTGACGTGTTAAGAGCATCGCATTTCTCCGCTAAGATTTATGCGAGTAGTTTATCCTCATGATTGCCCAGTGTATTTTTCAGTTACATCTAAAAGTTTTGCCAAACTATCCATTCTTAGACGTCGTTCGATTAAATTGTCCAATGACATTGTTGTGAGCTACAAAATCGTGGAAGAAAAACAAGAACGCTACGCCATTTCAGACAAAACCTATCAAGAGTTTATTGACCATACCAAAGTTATCGCTTTAGAAGAGCGTGGGATTGTGCAATGTGGTATTGCAACGTGTCGCGATTTCTTTTCTGTATATCGAAAAAACCAGAAAAAGCATATGTTACTTTATACCGTAAGGGGTAAGGGTTGGCTTGAGAGTGGTGCTTGTCGTTATTCGTTAGAACAAGGGTCATTAGTGATTGTCCCTGCAGGTATTGAAAACGGCTTTGGTATGGAAGATCAAACCTGGCAAATTGCGTGGGTCTTTCTTGCGCAAGGAAAAGAGTGGCCTATGGTGGGAGATGAGATTGAATATCAACTGACGACTGCACCAGAAGTGATGTATTCCTGTATTCAAACACTACTTAGAAGCATTAACCTCCCGATTGACTATGGCGGTGAAGTGGGGGCGCACAGTGTTGCACAACTCGAACTGATGCTTAATATGCCGCATTCCGATTCCCTTTCTCGGAATCAACTTAGGTTACATCGAGTGTTCGATCTTGTTCAAAGGCAATTACATAAAGAATGGACAGTAGAACAACTTGCTGCACTCTATCCTTGTTCAGAGCCTCATCTACATAGACTCTCGCAACAATACTTTGGGCGCAGTCCTATGGCTCATTTGACGCGGATGAGAATGGAATATGCGGCAAGGCTGTTACGTTCAACGGAGTGGTCAATTCAGCACATTGGCGAAATTGTGGGTTATCCGACGGGGGCGAATTTCAGTACTCGCTTTAAAGCGTGGTCGACAATGACGCCACGAGAATTTAGACGAAATGGCCGTTTAGATCGCCATAGTAGTGAGTAAATCGTTCTTTTTGTGAACAATGGCGTTCATGAAACGCAGCACTTACTAGAATTTTGTCCTCAAATTGGTGAAATCGACAAAAAACACTTTCGCCATTGTTAATGAAAGTGTTACCGTGAGGTTCGATACTTGAATTTCAAAGGGTTATGACTTTCATGTTTTCTAATCTACCAACGCCTGTATTAGATCCTATTTTATCTCTTTCCGTCGCATATCGCGGCGATGCACGCCCAAACAAGGTTGACCTTGGTATTGGCGTTTATAAAAACAGCTTAGGTGAAACTCCGATCATGAAAGCCATTCAAATGGCCCAAGACGTGGTCGTGGAAAACCAAAAAACCAAATCTTACGTTGGCTTAGCGGGTTGCGAAGAATTCAATCAAAGTATGATTGATCTACTTTTGACCGGAACGTCAGCCATGGATCGCGTCTCGGCTATTCAAACGCCAGGGGCGAGTGGTGCGCTGCGTATGCTGGGTGACTTAATGAAAGTTGCCCAACCTGACACAACTGTTTGGATTTCTAATCCAAGCTACGTGAACCACAAACCAGTAATGGAAGCCGCAGGCCTTAAGGTTCGTTTTTATCATTACTTCTCACCTCAAACTAAGCAAGTTGATACCGAAAAAATGTTAGAGGACTTGTCAAAAGCAGGCCCATCTGACGTGGTTCTTCTTCATGGCTGTTGTCACAATCCAACTGGCGCAGATATTGATTTTTCGGCTTGGCAGGCCATCACTGAACTGTCTCAGAAGAATGGTTTTACACCATTTGTTGACGTGGCTTACCAAGGCTTTGGTGACGGACTAGAACAAGACGCGAAAGGTCTTCGTTTTATGGCCGATAATGTCGACGAAATGCTGATCACCACCTCATGCTCAAAGAACTTTGGTTTATACCGTGAGCGTACAGGTGCTGCGATTGTCGTGGGCAAGAACCTGCAAGATGTTTCCAATGCAAAAGGTAAACTGCTGACACTTGCTCGTGCAACTTATACTATGCCACCTGATCATGGTGCTGCACTTGTGAAAACAATTTTGCAAGATGCCAATCTGACGGCGATCTGGAAGCAAGAGCTGAGTGAAATGCAACAGCGCTTGGTCAGCTTGCGTCAGAGTTTGTGTAACGAGTTGAGAACTAACCATAATACAGATCAATTTGATTTCATACAAAGCCACAAAGGCATGTTTACTGTGCTAGGCTTTAGTGAAAATCAGATGGCGCAACTGCGTGAAGATTATGGTATTTATGGCGTAGGTGATGGGCGAATCAACATCGCAGGCCTAACGGAAACGCATATTCCTTATGTAGCGGACGCCATTCAAAAAGTATCTCAACGTTAATTGGGAGAGTTGATGAAGAATTGGAAACTGATTCTGCCGCTAATGATGAGCGGTGGTCTTATTGCATGTACGTCGACACCAACGACCACACAACCTGCGGAACCAGAAACTCCGGTGATAGAGCAACCAATTGAAGTTCCGGAAGTTAAACCAGAGGTAGAACCAAAACCGGATGTCAAACCAGCAGAAAAACCGGAAACTAAACCTGAGAAAAAACCTAAGCCAAAGCCAGAACAACCACCGAAAGTGCAGAAAACACCAGACGGTATGTTAATTCTGGGTTCGGAGGAATGGGTTTATGTTCCTGCGATTAAACAAACGTTTAAAGCTCGGATTGATACTGGTGCGACAACGTCTTCTATCAGTGCGACAGAAGTGGTTCCTTTTGAGCGTGATGGTAAAGATTGGGTTCAATTTAAAATTGATATTAATGGTAAAGCGAGTAAAGAGTTCAAGTTACCAGTAGAGCGTTGGGCAAAAGTGCGCCAATCTTCTTCGGAAGAGGTGGACAAACGCGCGGTGGTTGTCGCTTATATCCAAGTGGGTGACTTAAAAGAGCAAACGGAGTTTACGTTAGCCGAACGTGGCCATATGAAGTTCCCGATCCTGCTTGGACGTAGCTTCTTCCGTGATATTGCCGTTATTGATGTCTCTAAAAAATACGTTCAGAACAAACCTAAAGTGGGAAAATAGTTACGTAGTTAACGTGCACTTTAGACGTTCATTGAACCACAAACCAAAAGCCTCTCCATCGAGAGGCTTTTATTATGTCTATCAGAACACTCAGTTTCTAGCATTATTAATTACTTCTATGGACATGAAACGCTGCTAGATGCATTAAAATGCAAAACGAGCAGACATAACCAATTGTGTTCCATATACGCCGTTATTTTTAAAGTCCGCACCAAGAGATAATTGTTGAGTTGAGTGGAAGCGTGCACCGACGTTGTAAACGGAGTTGTTCCCCTCATTATCAATCAATTGCCCAATGCGTCCGTGAATCTCCATATTTTGCATTAACCAAATACGAGTGCCGATGTTGACTTCGGTTTTCCATACGTCGCCAATTTTGTCGCCGCCGCTTTCTTTAATGTTGTGGACGAGCATTTGGCCAAAAATATCTGCAAACTGGCCTGCAGGACCGTTAAAACCGATACCACCAGCGATGTCCCAGTCACCACTGAATTCACTGTCTGCACGGGCAATAAAGTGCGTGTTTTCTGTAAAATATGTCGTTACTTCGCCACCGAATGTACCTGGGCTTGTACCCATACGAAATTCCATCACGTTGTAGTTGAAATTGTTAGCGTGTGCAGAAAGTGGCAAAACAGCGCATAAACCAAAGGCTGCAACCTTTAGAGCTTTACCTAGCATGGGTCTCTCCGGGCAAGAATAAAAAACGAATTAAAAAAAGGTCTGCAAGAAGCAGACCAAAATTTAAAACGCACAGTATTTAAGGTGTTCCATTATACCCAGCACACTAGGACAAAGTGCTGATGCGTGTAGTTATATTGCCTAAAGAAGAGGCAAAATGGCAGTTAGATGACAGCCAAAGCTGCTAGGCAGTAATCGTTACAGAACAACAATTTGTTCAACTTCGATTTCTGGTTTACTCCCGCCCTCAAACTCTCCAAATAGACGAACTTTTGTCGTGTGATCGATAGGTGATACTAAGTGAATATCATCGTCCAGCTCTACAACAATCTCGCCAGAACCGTCACTAAAGATAAATTTATCCGCGCGAGTTTGTCGGAGTAAATTCCCCTCAACCACAACGTTCTTTTCAGTAAACATGTTGGAGTCTTTGATCAGGGCATCTACTTTCTCTACAGTTACTGGTCCGTTAAATTGAACATTTGATTGAGCCTCATGGTGGTCTTTAGCCATAACGAAAGTAGGAGCGATAGCCAGTGCAGCAATTGTAGCGATAACCGTTTTGTTCATGATTTGATTCTCTAAATAGGTGTTCGTTTTTGATGGTGTTATTAAAACAAACCTTATTTGAACCTTTGCTGATATGTGCATTCATATTCGATTCATTTTCTTGAGTCTCATGCAAAGATAACGTTATGATTGCACAACTTCTTTTTCTCATTAAAAGCGCTCATGAAATCAGCAATCCCTTCGTTAATGGTTCAAGGCACCACTTCAGATGCCGGAAAAAGTGTCCTTGTGGCAGGTTTATGCCGGGTTCTTGTCCGAAGAGGGATAAAGGTTGCCCCATTTAAGCCACAAAATATGGCATTGAATAGCGCGGTGACCAAAGATGGTGGCGAGATAGGTAGAGCACAGGCGGTACAGGCACAAGCGAGTAATATAGAGCCAACGGTGCATATGAACCCGGTGTTGATTAAACCCAATAGTGATACCGGGGCTCAAATCATCCTTCAAGGTAAAGCGTTATCAAATATGGATGCAGTCGGTTTTCATGATTACAAGAAAGTCGCCATGGGGACGGTTCTTGATTCATTTGAACGTCTGACTGAAGAATTTGACTCGGTGATGATTGAAGGGGCAGGCAGTCCAGCTGAAATTAATTTAAGAGAAAACGATATCGCTAACATGGGGTTTGCTGAAGAAGCGGATGTGCCCGTGATTATCATTGCCGATATTGACCGAGGGGGCGTTTTTGCGCACCTATATGGCACGTTGGCGTTGTTATCGGAGTCTGAACAAGCACGGGTAAAAGGTTTTGTTATTAATCGATTCCGCGGTGACATTAGCTTACTTCAATCTGGTCTAGATTGGCTTGAAGAAAAAACAGGTAAGCCAGTGCTCGGCGTGTTGCCATATTTGCATGGATTGAATCTAGAAGCAGAAGACGCCATAACTTCACAACAAGAATTGGCGAATGAAGTAAAACTTAACGTTGTTGTTCCTGTGGTTACTCGAATCAGTAATCATACGGATTTTGATGCGTTGCGCTTAAATCCAGATCTTAATCTGCGTTATGTCGGTCAAGGCGAAAAAATTGATAAGGCCGATCTTGTCATACTCCCTGGCTCTAAATCGGTAAGAGATGATTTAGAGTATCTGCGTAGCCAAGGGTGGGACAAAGATATCCAGCGACATATTCGCTTAGGTGGTAAAGTGATTGGGATATGCGGCGGCTATCAAATGCTAGGCAAGATCATCGATGATCCGCTCGGTGTAGAGGGGGATCCAGGACAAAGCCAAGGTCTTGGTTTACTGAATGTGCGTACAGTACTCACTGATAGTAAGAAGCTCACTCATACCCAAGCTCAATTAAACCTCAATGGTCAAGATGCGCTGGTGAAAGGGTATGAAATTCATGTTGGGAAGACGATAGTACAAGAGAAACAACCTATCATTCTTTCATCAGGAGAGTTCGAAGGCGCGATAAGTGAGTGTGGGCAGGTCATGGGCACCTATTTACATGGTCTTTTTGATGAGGCCGAAGCTTTGAGCTTGATAACTGATTGGGTAAACGGTAGTCAAATAAAACAGCAAAACGTCGAACAACTTAAAGAACAAGGCATCAATCGTATTGCGGATGCGATAGAACAGCATATAACGCTTGATTTTTTGTTTAAATAAACCATTTATTACCATTTGAAGCCTAAACAAAAGGGAATTTATCCCAATTTTCTGTTCACCACTTGTTTAGCAGCGGAGTCATTTTATGAAAGCATGGACAATTCATGCTTGCTTAACGGCAATATTGAGTATTTCATCATCAGCGTATGCGGCGACTGATCTCAAAATATACGCAGCGTCTTCTATGACCAATGCCATTGATGAGATTGTGCAAAAATTTGAACATAAATACGATGTATCCGTCACCTCTGTGTACGGTGGTTCGTCGTCGATTGCCCGACAAATTACAAATGGTGCACCTGCGGATATTTTCATATCGGCAAACACTCAATGGATGGATTACTTGGTGGATTCAGGGGTGATCCCACGTGACGGCGTCACTAATTTGGTTCACAATCGCCTTGTTGTGATTGCTCCCAAGTCTTCCAACACTGTAAGTTTTAACTTTTCGGATTCGAATGCTTGGCATCAAGTATTAGAGGGACAGCGTCTTGCGTTAGGGAACCCAATGTCTGTCCCTGCAGGTATGTATGCAAAAGAGTCATTATCCCATCTTGGAATATGGAAAGCCTTAGAAAGACAGATTGCACCCGCCAAGAATGTACGTATGGCACTCGCACTGGTTGAAAGGGGGGAAGCACCCTTAGGGATTGTTTATCAAACGGATGCTCAACTGTCTAATAAGGTGAAAATTGTTGGAGAATTAGCCGATGACTCTCATACCGCTATTATTTATCCAGCAGTTATTGTTAAAGATTCAACTGAGTCCAAACTGCTTTTTGAATATTTGCAGTCATCCGATGCGCAACAAGTATTTTCTCAGTATGGTTTCCAGTAATCAAAGTCAATGATAAGTAATCTAAGTCGGTTCTAAGTAGCCTTGTATGGTTATCAGTAATAAGGGGATAGAGTGACAGATCTTGAATACCAAGCTTTGATGTTGAGCCTTAAAGTCGGTGGGTATGCGGTTATCTGGTTGATACCGCTTGGCGTAGCACTAGCTTGGATCCTTTCACGTAAATCGTTTGTAGGAAAATCAGTTTTAGACAGCTTGATTCATTTACCATTAGTCTTACCGCCAGTGGTGATTGGCTATCTGCTCTTGATTTCGCTCGGTCGACAAGGATTTATGGGTAGTTGGCTTTATGAGCACTTTGGGCTGGTGTTTAGCTTTAATTGGAAAGGGGCAGTTGTCGCCTGTATTGTCGTCGCATTGCCATTGATGGTTCGCTCAGTACGATTAAGTTTAGATAATGTGGATCCTAAGCTAGAGCATGCGGCCTCTACGTTAGGGGCATCACCAATCAAAGTTTTTTTTTACCATCACATTACCGTTAACAATACCGGGTATTATCACGGGGACGATGCTTTCGTTTGCACGCAGCCTTGGTGAGTTCGGCGCGACGATCAGCTTTGTCTCTAATATCCCGGGCGAGACTCAAACCATTCCGTTAGCGATGTACAACTTTATTGAAACGCCAGGAGCAGAAATGGAAGCGGCGCGCTTGTGTATTATTTCAATTGCACTGGCATTATCGACTTTGATGATTTCGGAATGGTTACATCGTAAAGCGACGGTAAGATTGGGAACCAAGTAATGAGTATAAAAATTGAATTTAAACAAATACTTGGCGACACCCATTTTGATGTTGACTTGTCGTTACCGGGTAACGAAATTAGTGCGCTATTTGGCCGTTCAGGAGCAGGAAAGACGACGCTGATCAACGTTATCAGTGGTTTAGTTACCCCACACTATGGCAAAGTTATCGTTGGAGACCATGTACTTTTCGATAGCGAGAGAGGCATCAATTTACCAACCCATCAACGTAAAATTGGGTATGTGTTTCAAGAGTCTCGGTTGTTCCCACATTATTCCGTGCAGGGGAATTTACTGTACGGTGTGACAGAAAAAGACGATTCGTATTTCGATAAAGTCACAGAATTACTGGCTATTAAACCGTTGTTAAAGCGTTTCCCTATCTCGCTATCTGGCGGTGAGAAACAACGCGTTGCTATTGCAAGAGCACTTCTATCAAAACCCAATCTGCTGTTGATGGATGAACCGCTCGCTTCACTGGATATGCCACGTAAGCGAGAGGTCATGCCTTTTTTGGAAGAACTCTCTGAACAAGTGAACATTCCCATTATTTATGTTACCCACAGCTTACAAGAGATCTTGCGGCTTGCGCAGCATCTAGCGATTCTTGATAGCGGTAGAATCATGACGTCTGGCAAATTGGAAGAGGTGTGGGCATCACACGCTATGCGCCCATGGCAGTCGTTTTCTGACCACAGTAGTTTGTTTGAGGGTAAGATCGCTCATCATCACGATAAATATGCATTGACGTGTGTGAAACTCGCGGCCAATGTTTGCTTATGGGTGCAGAAAATCGATGGTGAAGATGAACAACCGATACGTCTTCAAGTTCGTGCAAATGATGTATCTATTGCATTAGAAAAACCTGTATCGACCTCAATTCGAAATGTTCTACCTGCAACGGTCGCATCCATTGAAGAGTTTAACGCCGGTGATGACAAGCAAAGTATTACGGTTTCACTTAAACTTGCTGACGAGTGCCATTTGTGGGCAACGATTACGCCATGGGCTCTCGATGATCTTAGTTTGAATGTTGGTGATTCTGTTTACGCGCAAGTTAAGGGCGTTAGTGTTACGCAACGAGATATGGCACTAGCGCATCATTAACTCAATCTTAATGATAATAAAAAGGCTGCAACTGCAGCCTTTTCGTTTTTGAGTAGTGTAAAAGTATTCCGCGAACGAATTACTTCACAAATACTTCTTTGAATTCACGCTTAAGAATAGGATCGCGACGTGCTTTCTTCATTTGCTTAACCATGTCTTTCACACAGTTGTGAAGAACATTGTCAAGAAGTTGAGAACGGTATTCTTCCTTATCTTGATCTGTCATGCTTTCTGGCAGATTTAGCGTAGGGAACTCTTCCATTACATTTAGACCTGCGAATGCTTGGCCTACTGATACTAAAGCGTGGAATTGCTCAAAGTTGTCCAGAATGTTTTGTGCACTTGCTGGCATTTCGTCCCAAGACGCACGAACTGCTTCTTCAGACACTTCATGGATAGAGGTAACCATCTCGAACATTTCTTCTGGAACTCCGTCAAATTCGATAACTTTACGTAGTTCAGGAGAAATGGTTTCTAGATCGATTTTTTGATTTCGTTGTTAGTTGCTTCTGACATGGTGTGTCTCTCGTTACAAAAGGCGGGAATATTAATACCAAATGCATCAAATAGCTACCATAAGAACCATTTGAATACGTGACCATTAAACAAAAAATATAGCACGAAAATTGATATCTACGATTTAAGGTTATTTATTAGACATGAAAGGCAGTTGTTAACGGTAAGAATAGAGCAATAACAACTGAGCAATTGTTCTTTATCGGTTTTAGAGTTCACGAGTACAAGTCATTGTTCCTTGCTGGATATTAGAGAAGTGATATATCTTTGAAAGATACCGATAAGAAGAAAGGATTCTTTATGCAACTGACCGGAACATCAATGCGCATTCTATTGGTGGATGACATTCAGATTGAACGCATGCAGTTAGCGATACGTCTGAAACAGCAGGGACATGAAGTTAAAGCTGTTGGCAGCGGTATTGAAGCGCTTGGTGTCTATAAAGACTTTGACCCAGAGTTAGTCTTGTTGGATATATCAATGCCCGATATGGATGGCTTTGAGTTAGCATTTCATATTCGTGAGTCATTCCCAGAATGGATACCTATCATCTTTCTTAGCGGACACGAAGAGCCTGAGATGATTGCTAAGGCCATTGATGTCGGTGGGGACGACTATCTGATAAAGCCGGTCGATAAGTTGGTTTTAACGTCAAAGTTGATGGCGATGCAGCGCATTGCACAAATGAGGCGAGAGCTAAAACAAGCAACCGCTCAACTAGAAAAAGTGAACCAATGGCTAAAAAATCAAGCCAATGAAGATGGCCTTACCGGATTGTACAACCGGCGCTACATGGATAAAAAACTCCAATCTATGCTTGCCTGGCATGGTCGTCAGAATACGCCAATGACGGTGATATTATTAGATGTTGATTACTTCAAACCGTTCAATGACAACTATGGACACTTAGAGGGAGACCGATGCCTACAAGCTCTAGCAGATCAGCTAAGAACGACCTTTAATCGAGCAGAAGAATACGTAGGCCGTTATGGCGGTGAAGAATTCGTTGTTTTATTGAGTAACACTAATGAAATTCAAGCAGAACAAGAAGCGAAGCGTGTAAAACAAGCGGTTGATAATCTTAACTACCCACATGAGTATTCGTATACGGCAACAAGAGTGACGGTGTCACAAGGTGTATTTTCGTTTGTTCCTTTTGGTAGGGAAAAGCTAGAAGATATTTATTCGGAAGCGGATATTGCCATGTACCAATCAAAATCAGATGGTAGGAATACATACACGTTAAGAAGTTCAATAAATTCTGAAAGTTAACGCGATTTAACGTTGAACAATATTACAGCATATTGATTGGTATTTCTGTTTATGCCTAGTATTTCTGTTTATTCCTAGCACTGTCAGTTACATTGTCACATACAGGTCGTTGTTTGTGCAAATTTTAAGCACTTTTCACGAGTGGTGCATGATGGTGACAACGTGCTTGTTCTGTCGCAAACGTTTCACTTGTGATAGGCATCCTTTCTCTAGTTTTATATCGGTTAAATGACCAATAAAGCGTTTGCAATTCTTCTATATTGGCGCCAAAATCGCGCGCCCTTGGTTCATAGGAAGATGAACACATAACCTCAGTCATGGAACGACATTTACTCGTTTAAATGAGATATGCGTAAGTTGGTTTGCTTGGCGATGTGCTTCGCCTCTTCAGCATCGTCTGCCGGTACGGTCGGAAAGCAATTAGAAAAAGAATTCGATTATAATTTTGCTTCCAGCATTGTCCTGTCCGATAGCGATGTGTTTACTGTCGGCTTCTCCGACTTTGATCCGAATGAATATTTGAATTTTGATGATGAGTCACTTGGCGATGAGGAATCGGTAGATCTAAGGAAAAAGATCACTGTCATGTCACTTCCTTTTAGTGTGCCGGTAAGAAATTATCGTTATTCGCCTTACCAAACAAAGGTCAATGGGCGAGGTTATTTGTTGTCTAGTGAACAGAAAGTGCATGCTTTAGATTCAGCGATGGCAGATGACTTAGATGAATTGATTTTGGGCGGATATCTAGAGATGGAACATGAGGCCTATTTGTCGCCTAGTGTGTCGCTAAGCGGTGCGGCAGGTACACATCTGATGTATTATCAGAATGATTACGCTTATCGAAGTGATGCACTTTTTGATTACAAAGATCAGATCGATGGTGTCTATGTAAATACCAATTCGCTTGCGATGGTTGGGGAAATTAATGCGACACTTAAGTATTCACAAAACGGCCATTTCGGAAATTGGTATTTCTGGTCCTCACCACACTACTTTAATGGCGTGGGCGTCAATTTTGGCAACGGAAATAACACGGTTAATCCTGAGGGTTGGTATTGGGTAAACGGCGTAAAAGTCTTTTATCGCCTTGCAATTTGGCAAAACATGGTGCAGTCGTTTTACACCAGTTTTAACCGCGTTGACGTTGGTGGCGATATAGAAAAACCGCTCAAAACGGACCATTACTACGAGGTAAGTATGGGGTGGTTAATGACTCCGCCATTCAATATTCCATTGGTGACAAACGTTGGGGTTGGATTAAGTTTAAACTACGGGAGTGCATTTAAAGGTGGCAGCCTAGTATTCTTCTTTAACCAAATGTAATTATACCAATCGTTGAAAGTAACACGTTATTTTCGCAGGGAAAGGCATTGTTAGGTTTCGAATAAAAATCAAGCACGGCTGAACTTCACGCAGTTTCGGCCAGCTTTTTTGGCTTTGTACAAAGCATCATCTGCCAATTTAATTGTCTCAAGCGGGTTTCGTGCACTGCGACTGTCTGCTACACCAAAGCTAGCGGTGACAGATACCGTTTTGTTCTTAGAACTGGCAATGCCACGTTGTTTTTTACCTTGCTTATTGTCATCTGGGCGAGAATCTTGATCTCTGAGCGTCATTTTATACTGAGCAATGGCTTCACGTGTTTCTTCTAAATATTCTTCGCACTCTTCGGAATATTTTCCTTTAAAGACGATAGTAAACTCTTCTCCACCAAATCGATAAACTTTGGCTCCTCCTTGAGTTTTCATAATACGTGCGGCTACCATTCTCAGGACATCGTCACCGGTATCATGTCCATAAGTGTCATTAAATTTTTTAAAGTGATCGACGTCGAGCATGGCGATCGTGAACTTTCTGCCCATATGTTTAAGATCGAGGTCCAAAGCGCGTCGACTGGGGATTAAAGTGAGGCTATCGGTGAAAGCAAGTTGGTGACTCGCTGACGTTGAATAAACGATGATCAATAGACCCGTTAAGGTAAACATTGTACTTGAGATATATTGAACGTCGAAGAAGATGAAAGTCGCGCTTGCTAAGACCATCGCAGAGTAAGTCATCGCATGGATAATCTTGTTTTTCTTAAGAACAAGTATGCCAAGAAAACAAACAATACCAATGCAGTAGAGCACTAATATCAAGGGCAACTTGGACACGCTTGGCACAATAAAAAGAATGCTGTCAGTCCATTCATCAAATCCACCAACCACATAATACGTTAAGGTCACGTAAGACCAAAAAATAAACATAAGCAGTAAAGCAACGTAGGTCAGTGTGGCTTGTGAATCGAAGCCTTCTTTGTTGAATAAGAACACCGCGAGAAAGGAGACGGGTAAAAGCGTTGCCAAAATAGTGAGTTCGAGGAGTGTTGTGCCCGTTTGCAAGGGTGTCTGAAGGCGATTTTGGATGACGAAGTATGCAAACAACATGGCGATGCACACCATCGATTCTCGGCCTTGCTTAAAGGAATAACATAGTACCAAAGCACAACCGAGTAGAATATACGGCATGTTAGCAGCGATGCCCCAGTTTGACTGGGTCATTTGAACAATGTGGTCCATTCCTAGGCCGATTGCTCCCATTAATATAATGGGGAATGCAAACCTAAAGCCGGGTGAGGTCATTAAAGATGATGCCATCTACAACAAATTACCTACTTAACTAATCGACAGTTCCTGTATGAAGTGAATGAATGTGGTTAGTCAAATGCACACTATTAACACTTCCGAAACCAACTAGAATACGTGTATTTACGAAATTGCCAAGTGTTTTGCAGTAAGTGAGGATAAAAAGAGAGAGGTTGATTAAATTTAAATCAATCAACAAGTTGCACTATGTTATTGACTGCTATACTTTCGTTGTAATCTAAAGCTAGGGTAAGACAAAGGAGAGAGAACGATGCAAATTAGTTCAGATGTTCACAATTATATGGAAACCTTAGTCGGCCAAGTACTGAGTACAGATACTTACATTCAACAGTTCACTAATGAGCAACTTGCAGATATTGCTTGTTTGGCCTTAACCCAACTCAAACCGATTTACATCCGCCATGATATCGATTTTCTTTCTGCCCTTCCGGAAGATAAGTTAACAAGGTTTAAAAATAGCGTTGATATTGCTCTCGAAAACGCAACTAATATGATTCAGCAAGATAGAAGAACGAATCGTAACAATGATGTGCCTGTAATTTTCTCTCATACAAGTTATGATGAGGACAAAGAACTGGAGTGGTTTGAACAACCAATCTTAAACATCAATTCAAAGTAGTTTGTGCATTCTTTTCGCTAAATTGCACACCTCTAGGAGGAACCGTGGGATTCTTTTCGCGCTTGTTTGGTGGCGGTAAAAGTACTGCCGAAGTAAAAAACATCGAGCCTATCGAGTATAAAGGCTTTTTGATCTACCAAGATAGCATTCCTGAAAATGGGCAATATCGTATTGCTGGTCGGATTGAGAAAGAATTTGATGGAGAAGTAAAAAGTCACCGCTTCATTCGATCTGACCTGCTTGGTTCAGAACAAGATGCGAATGAACTGATGTTAAAAAAATCGCAAATGTTCATTGATCAAATGGGTGAAACAATCTTCGATTGAGATCTGACAGTAACTTGATTCCAATCATCTATGAAAGAGCCATTAGTGTATATGCTGATGGCTCTTTTTGTTTTTAAGCTCAAATTATTTGTAAATTAAGCACTTAGTTGGCTTCTGGTTGGACCACGCTGTAGTCCGAATGGTCGTGGTTATTTTTCAATCCTGAGGGGAAGATTCACCATGACTAGGCGTTATATGTAATGAATTTTTGTATTTTTGTTACAAAATGCTTGAAGTCACTGTGTACGTTAGATACAAAAGAATGAGTGACGCTTTGCTTTTCTCAAACGACTGATTGGCAGTTTTGTCAAAGTTTGTTTGGTATGGGGATATAGAAATTACTAATAGATATGTATACAAGGAGTATGCGTTTTGCAAATCGGTGTACCTAGAGAAATACTCGCAGGAGAATCGCGAGTAGCTGCATCACCTAATTCGGTTGCGCAGTTAATTAAATTGGGATTCGATGTTGTAATCGAATCACAAGCGGGGGTGCTAGCCAGTTTCGACGATGCGGCTTATGAAGCGGCAGGAGCGACAATTGTATCTAGTGAAGAAGTTTGGAATTCTGGTCTCATTCTAAAAGTGAATGCGCCTATTGTTGATGCCGAAAAAGGCCTTGATGAAATCGCTTTACTTCAAGATGGGGCAACACTTGTGAGCTTCATTTGGCCGGCTCAAAATGCGAAGTTAATGGAACAACTCTCTAGCAAGAACATTAATGTTCTCGCTATGGATGCTGTTCCTCGTATTTCACGTGCTCAAGCGCTCGATGCACTCTCTTCTATGGCTAATATCGCTGGTTATCGTGCCGTCGTTGAAGCTGCTCATGAGTTTGGTCGTTTTTTCACTGGTCAAATCACTGCCGCAGGTAAAGTTCCGCCGGCTAAAGTATTGGTTGCGGGCGCTGGTGTTGCAGGTCTTGCTGCAATCGGTGCTGCAGGTAGCCTTGGTGCTATCGTTCGCTCTTTTGACGTTCGTCCTGAAGTAAAAGAGCAAGTTGAATCGATGGGTGCAGAGTTCCTAACCGTAGACTTCAAAGAAGATTCCGGTTCAGGTGACGGCTACGCGAAAGAAATGTCAGATGAATTCAACAAAAAAGCGGCTGAGCTGTACGCTGAGCAAGCGAAAGACGTTGATATCATCATCACAACAGCACTGATTCCTGGCAAACCAGCGCCAACGCTTATCACCAAAGAAATGGTGGATAGCATGAAAGCGGGCAGCGTGATCGTTGACCTTGCTGCCGCAAACGGTGGTAACTGTGAATACACAGTAAAAGATCAAGTGATCACCACGGCGAACGGCGTGAAAATCGTTGGTTACACCGATATGGTAGGTCGACTGCCTACGCAATCTTCTCAGCTTTACGCAACCAACCTTGTAAACCTTCTAAAATTGCTGTGCAAAGAGAAAAACGGCAACATCAATATTGATTTTGAAGATGTTGTTCTTCGCGGTGTAACTGTGGTGAAAGAAGGCGAGGTTACTTGGCCTGCGCCACCAATTCAGGTGTCAGCGCAACCACAAGCTAAACCGCAGGAACCAGTTAAACCTCAACCTAAAGTCGAAGAGCCAACGTCACCAGTGAAGAAATTCGGTGCGCTCGCTGTCGGTTTAGGTGCATTTGCATGGGTTGCTTCTGTCGCTCCGGCTGCGTTCCTATCTCACTTCACCGTATTCGTTCTGGCCTGTGTGGTTGGTTACTACGTAGTTTGGAACGTAACACACGCACTGCATACTCCGCTTATGTCTGTAACCAACGCGATTTCAGGCATCATTGTAGTGGGCGCGCTGCTACAAATTGGTCAGGGTAATGGTGTCGTTACCTTCCTATCATTCATTGCTGTACTCATTGCAAGCATAAACATCTTTGGTGGATTTACTGTGACCAAACGTATGCTCGAAATGTTCCGCAAAGATAAATAATAGGAGTAACCAATGTCTGCAGGATTAGTACAAGCGGCATATATAATTGCTGCGTTATTTTTCATTTTAAGTCTCGCGGGACTGTCTAAACAAGAATCGGCAAGAAAGGGGAACTACTACGGTATTGCGGGTATGGCGATTGCGCTTATTGCGACAATCTTTAGCCCGAGTGCGGAAGGGTTTGTTTGGGTCATCATCGCTATGGTTATTGGTGGTAGCATCGGTATCCACTACGCGAAAAAAGTAGAAATGACTCAAATGCCAGAACTGGTTGCTATTCTACACAGCTTTGTAGGTATGGCAGCGGTATTGGTAGGTTACAACAGTTACTTAGAGCCGCCTGCGCCAGTATCAACGGACCTCGCAGGTATGCACGCTGAGCACGTAATCCACCTTGTTGAAGTCTTCCTTGGTGTGTTCATCGGTGCGGTAACCTTTACGGGTTCGGTCGTTGCTTTCGGTAAGCTACGCGGCACGATCTCATCCTCGCCACTTAACTTGCCTCACAAGCACAAAATGAACCTTGCGGCGATCGTCGTTTCTACGCTTCTTATGATTTACTTCGTAAAAGCGGACGGCAGCATGTTCGCACTGATCGTAATGACGCTGATTGCATTCGCATTCGGTTACCACTTAGTTGCGTCTATCGGTGGTGCAGATATGCCAGTTGTGGTTTCAATGTTGAACTCATACTCAGGTTGGGCAGCAGCGGCAGCAGGTTTTATGCTTGCAAACGACCTACTGATCGTAACGGGTGCACTAGTTGGTTCTTCGGGTGCGATCCTTTCTTACATCATGTGTAAAGCCATGAACCGCTCGTTCATCAGCGTTATCGCTGGCGGCTTCGGTCAAGAAGTTGTGATCTCAAGTGATGAAGAGCAGGGCGAACACCGCGAAACTTCAGCTGAAGAAGTGGCAGAAATGCTGAAGAACTCAAAATCAGTGATCATCACTCCGGGATACGGTATGGCAGTAGCGCAAGCACAATACCCAGTGCATGAGATCACAGAGAAGCTTCGAGCTCAAGGCATTGAAGTTCGCTTTGGTATTCACCCTGTAGCGGGCCGTCTACCAGGCCACATGAACGTTCTACTGGCAGAAGCAAAAGTCCCTTACGATATCGTACTAGAGATGGATGAGATCAACGATGACTTCCCACAAACAGATACCGTTTTGGTTATCGGCGCGAACGACACAGTAAACCCAGCTGCACTTGAAGATCCAAACAGCCCAATCGCAGGCATGCCTGTATTAGAAGTTTGGAACGCGCAAAATGTGGTTGTGTTTAAGCGCTCGATGAACACGGGCTATGCTGGCGTTCAGAACCCGTTGTTCTTCAAAGAAAATACGTCAATGTTGTTCGGTGATGCGAAAGAGAGCGTTGAGGCTATCTTTAAAGCGCTATAACAATAAACGAATAAAAACATAATTTTAATCATTGGGTCAGCATTGCGCTGGCCCTTTTTCGTCTGTTCGTTTCTATTTTTACCTTGTCGTTTCTTTTTTATTCAATTGTTATAGTACTGCAAATCCTTGATCCTCCAGATGTCTTTTGTTTTATGATTGATGTATAGTTCTGGTTAATGTGAATAGTAACGGTAACAGTTTGATTAAAAAGTTTTTGCTCCGTTCTGCCTTAATGCTACCTCTTATTTCGGTAAGCGCATTTGCAGATTCATTACCAGAACGAATAGATACGTTTACAGAGCTTTTTAATTACGAACAAGCCCTTAAATCGTACGATATACGCATACTTCAATCTAACTACCCAACCAAACTTCTTTCTCCGGATTCAATGCTCCCTCAAACAGCTGATTATCCGTTGAAAGACATACAGCAGTTATATCGGCTGGCAAATACTTGTCGCGGAAAATTGCCACTCAGCCCTTTAATTACCGAACCTCTCGTTTTTACGCGTGCCTTATGCAAAGGAACGAAATTAACACCTAGATGGTTCTCACGTAGTGGGTTGATTCACCCAGGAGGCGGGAGTTACGCAGCCAGATATGCAGAGAAATACCCGGAGCTACGCAGTGTGCTCGCTCAGTATATGCATATCAAAGAGCGTAATAACGAAGAGGGGGATGAACTGCTTACTAGCCTTCAGCATATGGATGATGATGCCATAAATGCGCTTATTGGTGGTGCAAGTATGTTTATTGAAGACCAAGAGTTATGGCTGAGAAGAGGCGATCACTACTTTGTATTCAGTAAAGATGTTTGGAAAGAAAACGTAGATATCGCAGGCTTGTCGTTTGGATTAGCCTCGGAGAGCAGGAGTTGTTTCGTAAAACGCGGCAACGTTTGCTGGGATGTGGAAGATCACTCCCAAGTGTTGAGGATCAGTATGATCGTCCTTGTTATTGCGAACATATTGCTCGTGATTGGCTGGGCGGTCTACCGTTGGAACAGTAAGCGAGAAGAAATGCGCAGCCGGATGCTGGTTCTTCAGATTCTGACCCATGAGCTAAGAACACCAATTGCGTCTTTGTCTCTAACGGTTGAGGGATTCCGGCGAGAGTTTGAACACTTACCTGAGAGTGTATACGATGAGTTTCGTCGCTTATGTGAAGACACTCGTCGTTTAAGACAACTTGCTGAAGCAAGTAAAGATTATCTTCAGTCGGATAATCAAATGCTTGCCACAGATTGGGTTCCATCTGTAGCAGAGTGGCTTGAATATAAGATTGAAGAAGAGTTTGAAAACGCGGTACAGTTCAGTATTAATGAAGATATCGCAGCCAAACTTAACGTATACTGGCTAGGCACCTGTATCGATAATTTATTACGCAATGCACTTAAGTATGGCGTAGCACCGGTCGAATTAAATGTTATGACCAGTGACGAAAAAATAGTTATCCAAGTCCAAGATGCTGGCGATTTGACGGCTAAAGATTGGTCAAACTTAAGAAAGCCATTCGTAAGTAAGAGTGGATTAGGACTTGGATTAACAATTGTTGAATCTATGGTAGGCCGCATGGGCGGAAAAATGTCCTTAATGGGACCACCTACAACCTTTATATTGGAGATACCTTGTGAAACAGACACTGCTACTCGTTGAAGACGATAAAAACTTGGCTGACGGCCTGTTAGTAAGCCTGGAACAAGCAGGATACGAGTGTTTGCATGTGGAGCGTATTTCAGACGTAGAACCACAGTGGAAAAAGGCTGATTTAGTCATTTTAGACCGCCAGTTACCAGATGGTGACTCTGTAAATCATCTTCCTGAATGGAAAAAAACCAAGGATATTCCAGTTATTTTGCTTACTGCGCTTGTAACGGTTAAAGACAAAGTAGCAGGCTTAGACTCGGGTGCAAACGACTACCTGACGAAACCATTTGCTGAAGCAGAATTATTTGCGCGCATCCGTGCTCAACTTCGTGCTCCGGACTCTGCCGATCAAGACAATGCAGATAAAGTAACAGCAAAAGATCTTGAAATTGATCGTGCGACTCGCGAAGTAGTATTCAAAGGTGACATGATCACTCTAACTCGTACAGAATTTGATCTTCTGTTATTTTTAGCATCAAATCTTGGCCGTGTATTTACACGAGATGAGTTACTTGACCACGTTTGGGGTTATAACCATTTCCCAACGACTCGTACTGTGGATACGCATGTCCTTCAGCTACGTCAAAAGCTCCCAGGTCTTGAGATCGAAACGCTTCGCGGCGTTGGTTACAAAATGAAAGCGTAACATCGATAATGAAAACACTACTTCCTGTAGTCCTATCATTAATGATCATAAAACCAGTCCAAGCAATGGACTGGTTTCAATCTAATACTCCTTTAACCCAAGCGCACCAACACCTTCTTGAAGATGACCTCGGGGCAATGTTCAACTCACTGGTTGAGCTTTGGCAAAGTGAACCCAACAAGCGCGTTACGCCTTATCTCAATGACCTATTAGGGCAATCGTTGTCCAAAGACTGTGGTAAATCTTTAAGTAGTATTGCTTTGCCTGAGTGGATAAGCGGCGTTAACGTCATTCGACAAACCATTCAAAGTCCGGGTCGTGATACCTATCGATTGGTTGTAAAGCTTCGCTCAACAACGGATATCGATGAAATTTCATTTCGACGCTGGGTCGACACGACCATTTCCGCAGACAGCTCTTTTAGTCACGAGCAGCCAATACCAGGTACGGAGTTACTTAATGAGCGCAATTATTTAAAGCGATATAATTTAACGGGCAAAGTTGAAGCAGGTTTATATCATTTATCTATTGTTGCTAAAGATGGACGTTCCTACCGAACATGGGTAATTCTTGGCGATTCCAGCTCTTCACAATATGTACGTTGGACATCAAAAGAAAACTGGAAAGTAGAGAAAAGTGCGTTAAGAAATCCACACTGCCCATTACCTCAATTAGAAGTTGGACTCTTTGACTATGTTGATGGTCAGTATGATCAAGTCTGGAATAAAACCTATGAATCTAACTACCCGAACTCGTTGGAGTTAGATGGGATCCCAAATGATCGTTATGTTTTAGCGGTTAGCATCAACAGTAGAAGGTGGCAGGGAGAGATAATTGTTGAGCAAGCTCAAACTATTAGTCGAACCTATGATGTTTCTCAAGAAGAATAGTTAAAGAAACTGCACTTGTGCCGATATAAGTTCAGGACGAACTAAAGTACAAGTGTAGTATGAAAACCCAATTAAAAATTTTAGCTGCCATAATATCTACCGCTGCATTTAGCGGCGTTGCTTTTGCTGGAACTTATGCCGTCGAAGCAAGGAGTGATGCGATGGGTGGTGTCGGCACTGTGGCTGCCTCTTATCTTACCGCGCCATTTTTCAATCCAGCTCTCACTGCCATTTATCGACGTAATGATGATGCAGGTATGATCGTACCAAGCTTTGGTATTAACTATAATGACCAAGATAACATCATCGATACCATTGATAGAATTGGGAAAATGAACCCGACTGATCCTAACTTGGGTACAGAATTAAAAAATCTGGGCACTAGTACGATGAATTTCGATGTTGGGGGCGTGGTAGCAGTCGGAATTCCAAACCGGTTTTTATCTGCCACGGCTTACGGAAAGCTTTACACCGAATCTTTTGTCCAGCCAGAAATCACGGACCTTACCGATATAAATAAAAACTACGTGCGTGGGGTATCAATCGGTGTAGCAGAAGCGGGGATCTCGCTGGCGAAGTACACCAACTTCATGAACCAGCACATGTCATTCGGTATTACTCCTAAGCTTCAGCGAATTTATACTTATTCATACGCAACAAGCTTTGCGGCTTTTGATACCAAAAACCTGCGTGAAAACGAAACTGCAGAGACAATGTTTAATTTCGATGCTGGTGCTCTATGGTTTTTCGGTCCATATCGCTTAGGTATTTCAGCCAAAAACCTAATGGGTCGAGACATTAGCACTAAAGCATTTATCTATAATGGAACCACAACAATCGCATCTGAAGATTACAGTATGCGCCCAGTCTATACCGTGGGGGCGGGTTACGTTGCAGATTACTTTTCAGCAAGTGTTGATTATGATTTGAATGAAGAGAAAAAATTCTCGTCGTTTGATGATAACACTCAGATGTTAAGAGTAGGTGTGGAAGTAGACTTGCTTCGTCAACTTGCCCTCCGTGCGGGCTATAAGAAAAATCTTGCTTACTCTGATAACGAAGGGACCATTACGGCGGGTGTAGGGCTCACACCACTAAATCTCATTGAGTTAGACATTGCAGCGCAATATACAAATGAAAATGCAATGGGGGCATCGATTAATTTCCTTGCGACGTACTAAGCGAATCGTTATAGTCAGCTCCTTATATTGAGGAGCTTTTTTATGTTTGACGATTTACCACCTCTGTCTCATCAAGAACAACAACGAGCTGTAGAGCAAATTCAAGAATTGATGGCAAAGGGCACCAGCACCGCAGAAGCCATTAAAATAGTTGCTCAGCAAATCCGAGCGGAATACGCCGCCAAGCAGCAAGACTGAATAATCACAAAGAGCAGGGCACAGACCCTGCTTTTTTACGTCTGCTTTATACCTTACTTACCCAAGCTCATTCTCTAAACTTAACGATCGTCCGCGATAAACAACGGATTACGTTACAGTGTATCTTTTATTCCTTTAAGACCTATGAAGATCTTAGCAGGTAAAGTTGGTAAAATTTTACTAACGATGCTTTATCCACTAAAGACTAACAACGCAATCAGGCGTGATTGCTTCACGTCGAATGACAATAATGCAGATAAAACAGCAACTTATGGCAGTGTTTTAAACTTATTATCAGTCGAGACATACCACTTGGTGTAATTAAATTACAAGATATAAATCTCACGAGTTTGTAGCCAGTGAATTATTCTGTACAAGTCAGAAAGGGACATTGTCACGTTTATTTCATTAAAATATATTCAATGATAATGGTCGCTGCGCAAACAGTGAGTACTAGCAGACGCTTACCATGTTAAATATGAATTGAGATTAAGGAATGTTGAAATCAGCAACAAAGCCGATGATTGGGATAGGTAAGGGGCGATTTATAACTCCACATTTTGATCAGTTTCAAACGTAAGTTTTTATGATAACTAAGGTAACTATTTCTTATTACGTGACACTGTAGCGTTGAAAGTGAAGGAATGCTCTCTCTGTGACTTACACGTTACCGCTTGGTAGTTGCTGTGCTAAGTCTTTATTAAGTGACGATGTCACCCTAGTCTCACTAGGGAGTATTATTAAAGTAATTGGTAAGTAGGTAGGGTTTTGTGGAATGATACATAGTAAAAAGCCGAGTGTACGTGGTGCACTCGGCTTGTATTTTTTTGATGATATTACTTGTCCGCGAGGTCGAGTTTTAGTTCGCCATGCTCTGAGTAATGGGATATGACTTCTTGACTACACTTGGTCCCTTCACATGTGTTAATGGCGATAAGTTGATTCTTTTTATTGTAGTATCGCGTAATGTGTTTTTGACCTTGAATCTCACGAACGCCTGTCCAATCATTGCCGTTTTTATCGACGCCATCAAGAAACGACTTCCCATCGACAACGATTGTTTTCTTTTTCCAAATAGCATCACCATTTTCACTTTGACAGTACTCATAGTGCGCGTTCCCAGACGCTGTATCTTGGCAGTTTTTTGCATAAGAAATAGCGGGTAGCATTAAAGAAAGAATCGGTAATAATATTCGAAATGTGTTGTTCATTTTACTAGCTTTTTGACGCAGATATTTCAACGCGAATTATCAACATTTTGAAATTTAAAAACGTGATCTTGTTCAATTGTTTGTACGAAAGAACGTCGCACCTATGAATTTATCGTCTCGCCTGAATATTAATTATAGCTCTCGAGATGTGCTGTTCATGGATTGGGTCTTCATGATAGGTCATTCAGCACTTAGCATACATCATCTTTCCAGCTAAACACGAATATGATCCAATCCATAGAAACAAAGTCATCGTGATTAAGCGCAATGTAATTCGTTCTGTGACACCCAAATGAATGGTTAATTCGGTTTCTCGAGGGTTGACCGCGGTTGTCATGATCTAGGGATTCAACGCCAAGTTCCTTAAAAGTTTTAAGTATGCGAGACAAGTGTCGGTAGCTTATTCCAAGAATGGATGTGGCATCTCGGCGCTTTAACTTATTGTTTAAAACATCTTGGATAATGGAGAAACGTTGCAATTCATGGTCGTTCATCGTTACTAACATCCTAAATACCTCCAAGCAAACATAGGACAGATTCACTTGGAAATATTAGGACATTATCGCTTTGGGCTTACAATTCTAGTTCGCATTATGTTGGCTTATGTTGAATGCCGTTTCATATAGAAAGTATATAGAACCCTTTAAAAATAAGGGTCTATATGACGAACTTCCGAAAGATGAGCAAGAACTACATTTTTCGTGAATTTGAATGCGGTTTAAGCATCGAAAACACAGCAAAACTTTGTTTTAAAAGTGTGAGGACTGTCAAAAGTTGGGATGATGGTAAACCTATTCCACCCGAGTGCAAACGGCTTATGAGAATGGCAACTGGTCGAGAACTATCACCAAGTGACGATTGGGAACTATTCAAAATGCACTACGACAAACTTGAATTACCAACTGGACAGAAAATCTCATCACAAGAGCTTTTAACCGCAATCGCATTATTAGAAATTGGAGCAGAGGCCGATATGTTGATAGTCACCAGGCTAATGAAATATGTTAGAGCACTTTGCAAGATTAAGACTCGCTAGCGCTCAAACACTGGCGCGCTACGCTTACATATACATGCTGCCGCGGTGAAATCCGATAGTTAGGAGGAAAGTACCCCCGTAATACAGAACGGGGGTTAGCCTCGCTTCGCTCGGGGCCCTCCCGACGAAACGGGCCCCTCCCGAGCTGCGCTCGGTAAATCGTTAAGAATCAGTCTCGACTCTCAACTGATTCAGAGAACCATAGAAGAATAGTGAAAGAACCATGAACTGGCAGTGCCCTGAACCCAAAAGCGGGCTTAGCAAGAAAGAGGGAAGTTTTTCAATTGCAGGGAATATGCTGGATTATCGGGCGCATTTAAAATGATCACATCCAATGACTTTCTATGCGCCCTTATCTCTGCGAGGCAGTCCGCTATATGCTGACAGTTGGAAGGGAATCAAAAACGTTATCCGGCTTGCTTTGAACATCCTCACCATCGAGGCAAGTTAACACCCTAAGCTCAGAACCCCAACTCATCTCATAAACGCATTCAGCTAAGGCATTGAAGCCATAGCCCATAGATTGCAAATCTATCTGATTTAAAGAAAAAACCTTTTTATCATCCTTGTAAACGTCGATGTATATTCGGAAAAAAGAGAGGTCTTGATTTAGGAAGCTATCACCATTAAACGAAGCACCGTAAACATGCTGCTTAGAATACCCGGTCACGACAAATTGATAAGCAGACAACGGGCCAAACACAGAAATACTTTTTTCGTTTGGGACCGCAGTCGATGATGGAACACCATCAGGAACCGAAGTTATCGCACTGGATGAAGTAGATTGAGTTTCTTGGATGGGTTGTTGCTCAGGAACTGGAAGCTCATCATCTGGCATCCAAACATAAACATTAAAAATTACGGCAATAACACAAAACGTACCACCTAACCAAAACGGCCAACGAGTCCAAATCGGCTTAATATCTGCCGCAGTTGCTTCCTTAACAGAACCTGATGATTGAGTATGACTTTGATAAAAAGGGAAGTAATGCGCTTTATATTTTCGCTGTTCCTCATTAACCACTTCACTAGTGGAGCCAATTCTTACTTTTTTGGTATAAGTCTTATCGCTCCCAAAAGCCGTATTCTTTGCACAGTAATACGTGATTTCAATCATGGCCTTTACGTCACGGTGAATTTTGCGCAAATCCTGCGTAAGCAAAATGATATCAATACCGTAGTGACCATGTAACGAGTAGAACTCTAATATATGCGCATCCAAGTTGCGATTGGGCAATACCATATGAGCCTCATCGACCACAAATAGCGGACCGCGATTATTCTCATCACGCCAATCGTCTTGATAATCGGTAAACTTAGCAAACGGTCTATCTAAGCTACCATAATCATTGAGCTTACCATCCACAACCGTAACTAAAGCCGCAGCATCATCCCCAAACACCTCACGAAACTTATCAATATTCAAAGGAATATTAGTGATAACCTTGCGACCCGATTTAACAGCAGGAATGATGTGATAAACCACAGACTCATAAGACTTGCCGCTACGTGGACGGCCTACAATGGCATAAATCATGAGCCCAACCTTGTAAACGGAATTAATTGAAGAAGTAAACGCACCGACAAACAGGTAAGTATGATCGTTAACGCTTGAGGAACACCAATAGCGGTCATCACCCAAGCAACCTCCGGAGGCAATCCGGTCAAATATTGGGATATATCAATTGGGCTTAAAAAGCCCATCACCCAAGAAAGCATAATATTGATTGCTTCAAATATTTGTTCAAAGGCCCAAAAGAAAACATCCTTAACCATATCAATCAAGGTAATTAAAAGCCGATAAAGAAACTCAATCAGCTTATTAAATAAATCAATTATCCAATCCATATTAGCCACCAAATATAATGCGACGACCAGAGAAAACCGCAGTCACCAAAATACACACTTTAATAAAGCCGAATATCCAATCAAAATTCACATAATCATCAAAATCTTGATTATCGTAATAGGGCAAAGGCAAAGAGAAACTAGGGCGGCTAGCATTGGATAAATCTAAGTTAAACATACCAACAATGCCATCAAGCACCGTATCTTTCATACCTGCCAAATGCTCAGAGGCCATACCACCCAAACCATCAGGATAACCAGATTCATAAAAGCCCGTACACGAATCAGATTCAATACACGTACCACCAACACCAGCGCCCGAAGTATCCGTATTAGCAACCCCATCCAAGAAATCAGAAATACCGGATACATCCTCCGCAATGCCATCCATTGAACCAGCAATAGAACCCACATCCTCACCAAGCGCATTAATAGAGTTATTTGTCCGATTTACCGCGGTAGTAATATCTGCGTTAGCTTGCTGAATTAATGCCTTTGTTTTTTCATAAATCACATTATCGTTTTTCTGTTGCTCCTGCGTGGTTTGTGCGTTTTTCACAATAGAAGCATTAAGCACTTTTAATTCATTGCGAATATCCACACTTGCCTGATTTACATCACCGTTTAACGTATGGAGTGAATCATTAATATCCGCATTCATTCCCTTAATAGCCGATAAAACCGCAGTATCTGTTTCTGGCGTCGTTTCTGGGTCTTCCACATCAGGCTTTTCAACATCGTCAGGATTTGGATTAGGCAGAGGCGTACTGTCACTATCTGGCAAAGGGCTAGGGTCCTCAATATCGCCGCCCGTTGGGTCATCAGGGTCATGATTGGGGTCTTCTGGGTTAACAGGTGGCGGAGATGTAGGAGAATCGCCCCAGAAAGCCTCGTTACTTGAACACTCATTACCATTAAAGGCAAATGTACCGGAACAAGATGAGTCAGGACCGATTGAGCCATTATCTAAGCCCACGCAAACCGATACACCAGAACGGCCCAATTCACAACGAGTACCACCAGAACCACCATAACAAGCACCAGTAGGAGAGCTCCCATAAATGTATGGATGCCAATTCAAAGTACGAGTTTCACCAATATCCTTGTAATACTGACAAGCTGTTTTACATGTACCGTCTCCATTTTCCCCAAAGTCACATTGTGGCTTTTCACAGAACGGCTCCCATGATTCAGTTTCATCACTACAAGAAAAAGAGAACTCATTGCCTTGCGCTTCACATTCATTACGAGCATTTAATATTTCTTCGAGCGTTGATTCACGCTCACAATAAGGAGGAGGAGGCGCACCACATTGACCAGTTTCTGGATTCACTACCGTCCCATCTGGACAACTGTCCGTCACTTGATTGTAGAAAACCCACTGAGCATTACTAGCGCTGTATTGAATGCGAACAACAGAGCCATTATCAGAGGTAGAGCGTATTTGATACTTACCCGTGTACTTGCCAATAGGACACGTTTTTAACCAGTCCAACGAATAGCGTTGATACTCATTAACAGGACAACCGGAAACATTAACACCATACGCTTTAGTATGAACGTAAACGATTTTATCCGCATAAGCACTAAACGAAACACTGAATAAAACGATTAATGCTGCAATGCTTTGTTTAAAGCTCATAAGAAACTCCTATTAAAAAAGGGGCAAGCTCTTTCTCATGTTCAGTTAACTCCTATTTAAAAGGGCTCGCCCTTTTCTCATGTTCAGTTAACTCCTATTAAAAAAGGGTGGAGCTCTTTCCCATGTTAAGTTAACTCCTATTAAAAAAGGGGCGAGCCCTTTCTGATGTTAAGTTAACTCCTATTAAAAAAGGGGCCGCAGCCCCTACTCATTTAAGTTTTTAGCAGCCACAAAACCCGCAAGGCCGCCAAGTAGGGCAAACACTATTAATTGCAAATCATGCAGCGCTATTAACATAAAATACCTTATGCAGAACGAACCGCACGTTTAGCCAATTGGATGCCTTTAAATGCCATAGCGATACCGATGATTGCGATACCCGCAGCCGTTACTTTTGCCGCAATACCTGCGAAGTCGATAGAAGCCCAAATATCACTGCCCTCAGTTGCAAAAGCAGGTGAAGCTAGAAGTGGAGCCGATGCAACGATACAAGCGTTGCGGAACTTAGTAGTTAGTTTCATAAAATGTACCTTATAGAATGTTTACTAATTTAAGCGCGATTTTTATCGCATACGTAGAAGCAAAACCCACAGCAAAGACAGCAGCAAAGCCGCCAATAAAGTACGATGTTGCCTCGATACTGGTTATCTGTGTGTAACTAATCATGTAGTCATATTCCGCCGCGGTAATGGCAACAAAGCCACCCTCACAAGCCGTTTGAGACATATCAGCAACAACCGCTAAAAAACCTTGAGCGTTGGGCATTACACAAGTAGGCATAATCAATCACACACAAAAAATTTATTTCATTGAATCAGCAAAATGCTTTTTAATATCGGCATCCACTGGAATTAACTCGCCAACAATATCTTTTAACGGGTCGGCAGGGTCAGGAATCAATTTAAGCTCATAGTGCTTGTAAGGAACAAACGCCCCAGAAGAAATTAGACGCTCAGCGTATCCGGCCTCTAATTGGCGCAACTTAACACCGCGGCTTTTTTCAAAGTCAGAGACTGAATCATAAAAACCAACACCAGACACTTTGATTGAATCATTTTCAAAATCCGTTACCGGACGACCAATATACAATTCAAAATTCATTGAACCCGAGTTTTTAAAAACGGACTTCTTAATACCATGAATAAAAAAGCTCATGCGTTTTTCCTTATAAACTATTAACTAATTGTGAGTGCATAGGCGTGAACGAAAGTTTTGATTCCGACCGTATTAACGCGCCGACCACCTTTTCACAATCACCCTTATGCAGTTGGAATAAACTGTTTACTGTACGACCATATTGACGACGAGCCCAATAAGTGGCTTTTAATACGTCACATTTGATGCGCTTTTTAGCTTTATGAATAATTGACTTCTTATCGACTTTCTTTGAAAACAAAGAGGCCGCATAGTCATTAATTCCGGCGTAATAGCCCTCAATATCAAGAAGAATATCAACCGAGACTTTTTTTAATTCCACCTCGCTGCGATACCAAACGAAATCATCCTTTTCAATTTTTTGCTGTATCTTCTTATTGTATATACGCCAATACACCAAAGACTGACGTGAACCAATTTCACGCGCCTCAGAATAGAAAACCTTGTTTCCTTTGGCGTCCAAATGCCAACGGTCAGCATTGTGGTATTTAGGAGAAATGCCGCGAGAACGCTTAAAGGCATCATCTAAAAAGGCGAGGTCAACATGCTCACAAGTGTGAATCCCGTCGAAATCATCGAACGCCAAATCACAACGAGTTAACAAGGTTACGTTGAGAACATTGGCGAGCCAGTGGTGAACGTAACGGCGAGAACGGCGCATAAACAAATGCTTGCAACCATCACCAGAAATTTGAAAGTGAATCGTGTCATTGTTACCGCCAACACCAACACGACCTAAATAATCGGATGAATCCACCGGATGAAGCGCAAATGAATCATCGTAAAACTGAAATTTGTTTCCAGTCATTGAGCCAGCTGTAAAACCAAGCACTTTAGTGATAAACACCAACACGCAACGCTCTAAGTAATCAACATACACTTTACGGCGATAAGCGCGAATCGCATCGGCTTCTTTAGGTGTTTTGGCTTTCATTGGTTCAAACACTGGCTCTTTTGGGAAAGGGATACCAGAGAACAGGCCGGATTTGGTGCAGTAACGGAAATCCGCCAATTTAACCGTAAAGGCAAGATGGTCAATGATAACAGCAGAGTTTAGGTATTCAGATTCAGAATCAATATTGGTTTTTTCTTTGTAAATCAATTCTGGATTGATGCGAGCCGCTTTTTTAAGGTAAGCCGTTGGCTTGTGCGTGCGAAAGTTAGAGTAAGCAACACGCTCATGCTTATCTTCAAGACCAAGGGCTTTCTGGTTAACAACACCAGAGCGACAGAAAGGACAAACGCAGACGAATGGCGAAGTGTAAACCTGACCGCAATCAGTACACGCAAATTCACGCATCGCGATAGGTTCAATTTGCACTTCAGACATAACAACCACCTTGACCAGTTGAGAGAGTGACCGCCAAAGCCACACCGTAGGAGTCAAGGCCATACGGCCCAACCAAGGCGGTCGAATACGTTAATTTACATATAGTAAATATGTTAATTCACACATCGTCAATACGCAGATTTACGTGTTAATGCGCTATGATAAGGAAAAGACAGGACAAAAAGAGGTGTAACAAATGTACTCAAGCAAGCTGTTAGATGCCTATAAAGAGCAAATGAACTATGTTCAATATAAGCAAATCGCCCATGACTTGGGTGTAAGCCCTCAAATGCTCACAGACATAAGAAAAGGAAGAAACTTCCTTAAAGAAAATCAAATACTTATGTTAGCCGAGGCCGTAGGCGAAGACAAAGAAAAGGCTTTAGTAGGTTTAGCGCTAGATAAGGCGAAAACTTATGAAGCTCACGCAATTTGGTCAGACATTGCAAAAAAGTTTAACGGGCTAGGTTTAACAAGCATTTCAATGACTTGCACAGCTTTTATGGTCAGCATGGACGCGCATTTTAACAAGGTATCCGAGTTCGCATTATGTTGGCTTATGTTGAATAAAGTGTGATTGTATTCGTAATCTACAATACTTTGGGCTCCTATCCCTCTCAGATTTTAAAATCAGACGGATTTTATTAGCATCATTAAACATAATCGTTATTTACCATAAAATAGCTAATATCGATCTATCAATCTGCGATTGCTTGATCTTCCATTAGCCAATGTCTATTCAGAGATTGGCTTTCTCATTTGTAAATTAAAGCTCTTTAAGTCATCTCGATTCGTTTTTTTGCTTTGTAGCGATAAATGCACTTTTTTCTATGTTGCACTCAGTTCATCAGCTCGAGTGACGAAAAGATTAAGACGTAAAAAAGCGCCAAATTATGGCGCTCTTATAAACGTTGGTCATCTTGCTCAGTTTAACCGCCAGCAAGTTTTACCGTCATTCCTTTTTTCTCTAAGTGTGCTTTGATTTTGTCACGAGCATCACCTTGAATTTCGATAGTGCCATCTTTAACTGAACCACCACAACCACAAACTTTCTTAAGCTCGGCAGCCAGTAATTTTAAAGGCGCATCATCAAGATCTAATCCAGTGACAATACAAACGCCTTTACCTTTACGGCCTTTCGTTTGGCGTTGGATTCGGACAATGCCGTCGCCTTTAGGACGTTCGACTTTCTCTTCTTCTGGTTTGATTCGACCAGTTTCTGTTGAATATACGAGTGTCATAGATTTACTTCTTTTGTTGCTGTGCTTGAGCTTGCATCGCTTTTTGCTTTGCAATCAAATAAGCTTCGATATGGCGTTGAATAGCAGTTTTCCCACCTTTTATCAACTTGCCATTGAACATACAGTACCAAGCGTTCGGTTCGCCAGTATCGTTCTTTATCGTGTAGCCATTAAAAACTTCAGACAGTGGATTTGCGGCACTTTGCTTTCGTTGTCCTAAAGATGAAAACTCTTTTGGATCAATAATCGATGCCGTGTCACACCACCAATCTATACTCTTTTTTACCGCCGCTAAACTACCTTGTAAAACGTGGTTTTTGATTTTAACTCTCCAAACGCTGCCGTCGGAACCGCTAGATTGGAGGTTATAGCCTCTATAATTAGAAATTGCCATACCACTGAACTTTCTTTCAATACGTTGTTTAAATAATAATCGTAGCTAAGCATTATTCAAATCGCGCATTCGATGTAAGCGACAGAATAATGCTCAGTTGAGTTTATATTTACCACAAAATGTATGAAGCTAACGTTAGCTAGATTGCACTCTTAATACAACTTTCCAAGAACTCATGGAATTTGTGGCCATTGTTTTGAAGCATCTTAGGAAACATCGAAATCGGCGTCATCCCTGGGAATGTGTTCACCTCATTTAAATAGATTTCACCATCTTCAGTCAGGAAGAAATCAATTCGTGAAAGATGACGCAGATTCATCTGAGTAAATACAGTTTTTGATGCGTCCAAAATTGCTTGAGATTGAGTGTCAGTGAGGCCTTTTGCTTCAACTTCGGTTAATGAATGGCTTGAACTGCTGTATTTTTCATCGTATGAGTAAAACGCTCCGTCTGGTGCGATAACTTCACCAGGCTTAGTAATGTAAAGTTGGCCATCCATTTCATAAGCTGCAACTTCCAGTTCACGAGGTTTTACTGCTTTTTCTACAAGCACTTGCTCTGAATAGCCAAATGCATCGTTCACCGCACGAGAAATATCACTCTTTTCAGTTACACTGTAACATCCAACGGATGAGCCTTGTCTTGCCGCTTTGATGAACACTTTACCCCATTTATCAAACGCTGCTAATGCTTGTTGATGGGATTGCTCATCATTACGAGTTAAGAAGAGATATGGTGTATTGGGAATACCGATTGCATCATACCAAAGCTTAGAGGTTATTTTGTTGAAGCTATTACTGCTTGCTTCAGGTCCACAGCCTAGGTAAGGAATGCCTGCAATCTCAAACATGGATTGGATATCACCAGTCTCACCAGGAAAACCGTGAATGCACGGTACGATGAAATCAATCGTCAGATTTAAGTTGTCAGAGCACAATTGCTTGGAGTTTAAATCTAGGTAAACCAATTCACCTTGGTTAGTCACCCAACCTTCATTTTTGATTTCGACGCGTGTAACATTGAAATTTTCAATGAGGTTTAATTGCTGCTCTACAAAGTTTGCTGATAGCAGAGAGATCTCGTGCTCTGATGAGCCGCCGCCACAAAGTAGAAGAATATTTTTAATCATGAATCAATCTTTCCGTGATTTCCAAAAGATACTGTTCAGTATGATAAACTTTTGCGTGATAACGTACAGTAATTTTACTGTTAGAAACACTGTTCGGGTAGGAAGTGAACAAAAAATAAGGGAGCTATTTAAGCTCCCTTTTTCGAATTCTAATTCAGCTTGTTAAGTGTTGGATACGCTGAATTTTTAATGGCATCGATGCTCTTTACAAATGGCTTGAGCTGTTGGAATTGCTCAGGTAAACGCATGATGGCCTGTTTTGCTTCTGCGCTTGTAGCGTAGTCTCCATAAAGAACAGAGAACCATTTAGTCCCATTAACAATTTTGTAGTTTTCCCAAATTGGTTGGTCATTTTGTGGCAACTGACGTGCAAATTGGTCGACTTTTGCTTGGCTACCCACGGCAACAACTTGGATTGTATAACCAAAACGTTGGATCGCTGCTTGCTGTTCGCTTGGGGGCACAATCTGTACTGGTTTTGCTTGCTCTTTTGGAGGCTGTACCGCTGCATTACTTTGTTCAGGCTTTGGCGTCGTCTCAACATAAGTCGGCTTGACGTCTTCTTCTACTACATTGTCGGTCGACATGACTGGTTTTGATATGGCTTGAGATTGGTAATCTTCTCGGTAGCTTTCTGTGCTAACGTCTGTGATGTAAGTTTCCGATGCACAAGCCGAAAGCAGTACCGTTAAACCAATGATTGAGATTTTTTTCATGAAGTAACAAAAGCTCTGAGTAAATATTACAATAAATCATGCCGATAGCCGGCTATTTTATCAAGCACCAAAGACAATAATCTTCAATTTTGATGTGATGAGTGGCACAAACTCCACATGGTTGGTTTAGATTTGCGCAATTGTCTGAGCCAACCATATTTAAAGAGCAACATATTCCGTTATCATGGCGTAAACGACAGTCCAAAAAATGAGCATTTCGTCGGCAAGGAGTCACTATGAATAAACTGCAAAAACTGTTCAAACCTAACTCTGTTGCCGTTATTGGCGCCTCACCTAAAGCGCTCCGTGCCGGTCATATCGTCATGCGGAATTTACTTCAATCTGGGTTTGGTGGTGCGATTATGCCGGTGACGCCAAAATATAAAACCGTATCTGGCGTTATCGCCTATCCGAGCATTGCAGCTCTGCCCTACACGCCTGATATTGCGATTCTCTGTACAAATGTTTCTCGTAATCAACAATTACTGAAAGAGTTAGACGAAAGAGGCACTGAATTTGCGATTGTTATATCCGATGATGCAGAAGATCTTGAGCTATCCGCCCTATCAATTCGTGTATTAGGGCCAAATAGTTTAGGTATCATTTTACCGTGGCAACAATTCAATTGCTCTTTTTCTCCTGTGGCGGCTAAACCAGGGAAAATTGCTTTTGTTTCTCAATCCTCTTCTGTATGTACAACCGTACTCGATTGGGCAAACGATAAAAACATCGGCTTTTCCGCTTTTATCTCTATCGGACAAGGGCAAGATATTGATTTCGCCGAACTGCTTGATTATTTGAGTATGGATGCAAAAACAGAATCAATCTTATTGTATGTTGAATCGATCAAAGACGCTCGTCGATTTATGTCTGCAGCTCGAGCGGCATCTCGCAATCGCCGCATTTTAGTACTAAAAGCGGGTTGCTCGCCTGAAGCTCAGGCTCTTGGGAGCCCAGAGATAGATACGCTTGATATCATCTATGATTCCGCCATTCGTCGTACTGGTATGTTAAGAGTAAAAAATACTCATGAACTGTTTGCCGCCGTTGAAACACTCACTCACTCTGTCCCACTTCGTGGTGAGCGTCTCGCCATAGTGACAAATGGTGGTGGACCTGCTGTCATGGCGATAGACGCTCTACTAGAACGAGGCGGAAAATTGGCTGTTTTGGATGACGAAGCGATTGAACAATTGAAATCAGCCCTACCAGCTAATTGGCAAGGTGTAAATCCGATTGACTTAGGCGGCGATGCAACAAAAGAACGCTATGTTCGAGCCATTACCACCTTGATGAATAATGACTGTGCGGATGCCATTTTGATTATGCATAGTCCATCCGCAGTATCCGATTCAACGGACACTGCAAACGCCGTGATTGAAGCCATCAAAGCTCATCCGAGGCACAAGCATTTTAACATTCTGAGTAATTGGTCTGGTGAACAAACATCGCGGGATGCTCGACTCGCGTTTACTCTGTCTGGTATACCAACCTATCGAACCCCTGAAAGCGCTGCGGTTGCCTACATGCACTTAGTTGAGTACAGGAGAAACCAAAAGCAATTAATGCAGACTCCAACCACGGCAGAACCGCTTCATACCGCAAGTGTTGATAGCGCTAAAAATTGGATTAAAGAACAATTACTGGACAAAAAAACAGTATCGTTAGATACCCATCAAAATAGTCCGTTATTTGAACAGTTTGGCTTTAATATTCTCCCTACTTGGATTGCTTCAGAAGTATCCGAAGTTGTTCATATGGCTGAAAACATTGGTTATCCTGTCGCTGTTAAATTGCGTTCACCAGACATTCCACATAAATCGGATGTTCATGGTGTTGCGCTTAACCTACGCAATAGCCAAGAAGTCTCGAGTGCCGCTCAAGCCATTCTTGATACGGCGAAGTTAAGCTACCCCCAGGCCAATTTGCAAGGCTTACTCGTTCAAGGTATGGCTAAGCTTGGCAGTGCCGAAGAGCTGCGAGTTAGTATTAAAGTCGACAAGGTGTTTGGCCCGGTTATACTAATAGGACAAGGCGGTTCAGATTGGAATATCATGGAAGATGCCGTTGCGGCATTACCACCTTTAAATATGGCACTTGCACGTTATTTGATTGTGATTGCACTTAAGTCTGGAAAGATCCGTCTACAAAGAAACAAAGAGACGTTTAATATTGATGAGTTTTCTAAGTTTCTTGTACGTATTTCACAAATGGCGGTAGAGTTACCAGAAATACAGAAGCTGGATATCCATCCAGTACTTGTGTCAGGCAGTGATTTAAGTATTGTCGATGCAGATATTACCTTGTCTGAGTATGATGGTGATGCACAACAGCGCCTTGCGATACGTCCATTTCCGGCAGAGTTTGTAGAAACGGTTACCTTACGTGATGGCCAGCCTATTCTACTGAGGCCGATTCTCCCAGAAGATGAACCTATTCACGCTCAATTTATTAATAGCGTATCAAAAGAAGATCTGTATAACCGATTTTTTTCAGATGTTGGTGAGTTCAATCATGAAGCCTTGGCAAACTTAACACAGATTGATTATGACCGCGAAATGGCATTTGTTGCGGTGGCATTTGATGATAATGGCCCATCCATTATTGGTGTTTCGCGTGCATTAATTACGCCGGATAACAGCGACGCGGAATTTGCGATATTGGTTCGTTCGGATCTAAAAGGCAAAGGACTTGGTAAAGTTCTGATGCAAAAAATCATCAGTTACTGCAAAATTAAAGGTACTGCGCAGATGTCCGGGATGACGATGCCAACGAATCGTGGGATGCTGTCATTAGCACAAAGTTTGGGGTTTGAACTGGATGTACAATTTAGTGACGGGACCGCAGATATGGTGTTACCGCTAAATTAAACATCTTCGTCCTGCCTCTTATGAACGAATATTGGCAAGCGAGCTGAAGTTGATAAGTTGATAGTTTCCTATCTTTTAAGTCTTTGAGTGCTCAGCAATGGACGCCTTAGAAGCGTCCATTGGTTTAGCTTGGCGCGTGCTTTTAGCTTTTGGTGTTAATGCGAGTTGATAAAGTGACATCATCACTTTAGTGCCCAGTTTTTCTTTAAATACTGTACACACCAAGACTTCGCCTCGCCCATGGTGTTTCTTCGCCAAGCCATAATAATGTCCAATGAATGGTCTTCTGTTCCATCAATACGCTTTAACTCTCCACGATCAATGAATTCCTGTGCAACTTGACTTGGTAAAGTGCCAATACCAAGGCCGGATACAAGCGCTTCCACTTTTGCATGGAAGTTCGTTACGGTAAGTCTTGGCTGTTTTTGAGTGATATTCATGGTTAGCGCATGTTGTTCCCTCGCAGTATCAGCAATCGCAATCACGCGGTACTTCTCTCGAGCCGCTTCATCGAATTCACCGTTTCGTTTGTGAACGTAATGATCGCTACCCGCAACCCAGATCATGGACATTTTTCCAATTCGTTCTGCTTTTACATCCTGTGGCAACGCATCTAAAGCGGGACAAATAAGTAAATCGGCACGTCCACTATTTAACGACTCCCAACTGCCCGCTAGGATTTCTTCTTGTAGCCGAACACGCGTTGTACTGACGTCTGATAATGCTTCTACCATAGGAAAGAAGTTCTTAATTGGAATGATGCCATCAAACGCAACGGTAAGGTCTAGCTCCCAGCCATTCGCAAGCAAAGTCGCATCGGCGACCAGTTTCTCACTTGCTTGCAATATGGCTCTACCGCGCTCCAGAATGAGTTTTCCTGCTTTTGTAAAATGTGCTTTGTGCCCAGAACGATCGAAAATCATGATATCCAGATCTTGCTCGAGCTTTTGAATTTGATAGCTAAGTGAAGATGGGGCTCTATCTAACTCATTGGCGGCGGAGGCAAAGCTGCCCCGTCGGTCAATCGCATCTAAGATATGAAGTGCTTCTAAAGTAATCGGGCTCTGCATGTAACCCCTCCATGCTGTGATGTATGTCGCGATACTAAATTTCTGTGAACATATGAAAAATCATTAAAAACAATATAACAGATTGATAAGTAAAGACTACTACATCATTTAGGTTACATTACCAATGATAATTTAAGTGATAATGATAGCAATTATCATTCAAATAAATTAAACTCGCCGCGTTTGTGTTTACCTACCATGGACCTAAGGTATTGAAATCAATGTATAATAAATCCGTATTAACCACTTCTATTTTGTTAGCCATCTCACAAGGTGCATATGCAGAGGAACATTCCACGTTTAACGAAGTGGTTGTATCTGCCACTCGTACTAATCAAACAATGGATACTGTTGCTGCATCTGTTGCTGTTATCTCAGAGCTAGACCTTGAAGATAACATGGTTAAAGATCTTAATGATGTATTCGAATACACACCCGGCGTGACAGTGAATGGAACTCAACGACAAGGTGTTCAGAGTATCAATATTCGAGGCATGGAAGGAAAACGCGTCAAGATTCTCGTGGATGGAGCTTCCCAACCTGGTGTTTTTGACGGTGGTCCATACTCTTTCATCAATTCAAGTGCCGTCACGGTCGATCCTGACATGCTAAAAAGTGTTGAGATCGTAAAAGGTGCTGCATCCAGTCTTCACGGAAGCGATGCTATCGGCGGTGTCGTAGCATTTGAAACCAAAGACCCTAGCGACTTCTTGAAAGACGGTAAAGACTTTGGTGGCCAAGCTAAACTTTCCTACTCTTCTGAAGACAATTCTTTTAGCGAACATATTGCAGTCGCAAAGCGCTTTGACAGTTTAGAGGCGCTTGTGGCGTATACCCGCCGTGATGGCTCTGAGCTACAAAACTTTTCCAAAGCACCGTACGACAATTATTCGGTTAAGTCACAAGATTATTACAAGAACGATCTTTTGATTAAACTGCAATCCCAGTTAAATGAGGATCACCGTCTAGAGTTTTTGGGGGAAGTCATTTATAACCAGACTGATTCTGATATTGCGAGTACATCATACAAAAACTTTAATGCGGAAGATTCAACCAAGCAAAATCGTCTTGGTCTTAAACACATTTGGTTTGCGGATCAGGCTTTTGCTGACAGCATTTCGTCTAATTTAACGTGGACGAGTAAAGAAGAAAATGGGGTAACTCATCGATTCAAAGAAGCAAGCCCAGGTTTCCCCCCTTATGTTCCGCCTAGTGGTGATAACCAACAGAAGAAAGACTACGAATATACTGAAGATAAAATCGAATTTGAAACTCAGCTAGATAAAGAGATTCAAAATCATTACTTAGTCTATGGTCTGTCTTACAAACACAGTGACATCAGCAATTCGAATCGCGAGTTTAACTCAGATCCTAATACGCCAGATAAAGTTTACGTATACACACCAGACGCAAAAGAAGAAAGCTTTGGGCTATTCTTGCAAGACGAGATAGCCTTGCTTGACGATAAGCTCATTTTGACTCCGGGGGTTCGTTACGATTACTTCTCTACTGACCCATCAGACACATCAGACGAAGCCTTTGAAAAGTTCAGTGATTCTGCTTTTACTGGTCGATTAGGGGCGACGTACAAGTTGTCTCAACCTGGAACGATATTTGCTCAAGTTAGTCAAGGTTTCCGTGCGCCATCCTTTGACGAACTTTACTATACCTATGATAACCCGGGACACGGTTATACTAACCGCCCTAACCCAAATCTGGAGTCTGAGAAGAGTTTATCGTATGAGTTAGGTTATCGTCATAATACGGCAGTATCTGCAACGGAAGTGGCGTTCTACTACAGTGATTACACGGATTTTATTGAGCAAACGTCTTCGGATAATAGTGGTTTAACCGAATACACATTTATCAACATTAGCGAAGCAACGATTAAAGGTGTTGAGCTTTCCAACAGCCTAGATTGGCATGCTATTGCTAGCTTGCCTAAAGGTATGACTACACGCCTAGCGGCAGCATATACTGAAGGTGAAGATGGCGAAGGTAATCCGCTAAACAGTGTTAATCCTTGGAATGCCGTTGCCGCTGTCAACTACGATTCACCGAATGACCTGTGGGGAACGAGCCTAAAAGTGAACTACACGGCGAAAAAGTCGAGCAGCGACATTAATTCGGATAGTGATAACGGCGGAATAAAGGATCAAGTAGCATTGCCATCGGCAACCGTTGTTGATTTAACGGCGTATTATAAACCAATGAAAGATTTGACTGTTCGTGCAGGTGTGATGAACTTGACCAACGAAGAATACCATTTGTGGAACGATGTTCGTGGTGAGACTGAGCTAAGCCGAGATAAAACGCAGGCAGAGCGCAACTACAACATTAGTGTCAAATACGAATTTTAAGTGTTACAAATACTAAAAAGCCAGCTTAATGCTGGCTTTTTTTGTGCGCTTTCATTTCAAAAATGTTAAGAAAAGTATGGAAAATGAAAGTTTATTGTTTTGCCATCTCTTTTTTCACCATAACTGCTGCTGCAACGATGAAAGCGATGATTAAACCAAGCTCCATGAACGACCCCAATAGCTGAAAGTAAATTTACGACTCGAATTATAAGTCGCCTGTAGTCTAGCAGTTCTATTGATAGACGCTACCTTTTAACCAGAACTTTACTTATTTTTCCGATTTAGATCAAAAAAGGCGCTAATACGCGCCTTTTGTAATGATTTTGTAAAACCTAAAGTTTTAAACGTTTGGATAGCCTTGAGGGTTATTTGACTGCCAGCGCCAAGTATCACTTGTCATTTCTTCCAGCGTACGTGTCGCTTTCCACTCCAGCTCATTCATCGCTTTCGATGGATCCGCCCAACATTCAGCGATATCACCAGGGCGACGTTCCACCAGCTGATAAGGTACAGGTTGGCCGCATGCTTGCTCAAACGCTTTAACCATTTCTAATACGCTGTAGCCGTTACCAGTCCCTAGATTGAAAATGTGTAGACCTGCTTTCGTCCCAACTTTGTCTAGTGCAGCAACGTGACCATCAGATAAGTCCATGACATGAATGTAGTCACGTACACCAGTACCATCTTTGGTTGCATAATCACTGCCGAACACCGATAAAAACTCACGACGTCCCACCGCAACTTGAGAGATAAATGGCATCAAGTTATTTGGAATACCTTGCGGGTCCTCACCTAATTCACCCGTTGGATGCGAACCTACCGGGTTAAAATAGCGAAGTAATGTAATACTCCAGTCAGGATTTGCTTTTTGGAAATCCGTTAGACACTCTTCCACCATAAGTTTACTGCGACCATAAGGATTGGTTGCACTCGTCGGAAAATCCTCAGTGATTGGCACTGAGGCTGGATCGCCATAAACGGTTGCTGAAGAACTAAATACCATTGATTTAACCCCAGCTTCACGCATAGCATCGACTAATACAAGCGTACCGTTTACGTTATTATCATAGTATTCAAGAGGCTTAGCGACTGACTCTCCTACCGCTTTTAGACCAGCAAAGTGGATAACAGCGTCAATGCCGTGCGTTTTCATCGCTTCAACGAGTGCCGCTTTATCACGAATGTCTGCCTGAATAAACGTTGGCTTGGTGCCGCACACTTTTTCTATACGTTCTAGGACGGTTGGTTTACTGTTATACAGGTTATCTAAAATCACTGGCGTCATTCCAGCTTCAATCATTTGAATGCATGTATGGCTGCCGATATAGCCCATACCACCTGTAACAAGTACTTTCATTTATTTATTCCTTTTGATCGAATCAAAATAGTGTATCGGTTTAACGTCGATTTTTAAACTGTCTGATCGGATTCACATCCGATCACGATAATTTGGCCTTTTCCAGCTTTCTTTGCTTGATACATCGCGGTATCGGCGCTTTTTAATATTGTCGTTGGGTCTCTTTCATCAATGCTGACAAGTTTTGCTCCAATACTCACACCAACAGCCATTGATGCTCCTCGATATGAGATAGGTTGGCAAATGACATCAAGCAATCGTTTAGCAATGCGAGTGACTTCTTCCGAATTGATAGATTTCACGATCATCACAAATTCATCACCTGCTAACCTTGCGCTTAAATCACCGTAGCGTGACACGTCATTCATACGACTTGCGACCTGCTTTAACACTTCATCGCCAGCATCATGACCGTAACTGTCATTGATTCCTTTAAAACCATCAAGATCTAAATAAAGAACTGCAAACTCATCTCGCAAGTAAGACGACATCGTTACCAACTTATCAAGTTCCAAGTGAAACTTGGTTCGATTAGCAAGTCCAGTTAACTCATCGTGATGAGTGAGATATTCTAATCGTTCCATTTCTTTCGCATTCGATAAGTCGGTAAGAATAATCACAAGATCGTATGCATTCTTATCTTCGCTTCTTGCGATACGGTTTACTTTGACAAACATTGGGATGAGCACGCCATTGTGATTTTTTTCAATCATTTCGCCTTGCCACATACCGTAATTATCGATGGATTCTACAATGGTCGGCATGATGAATTCGAGTCGTTTCCATGGGATCATTTTCATGAAAGATCGACCAACCAGCTGGTCCGCCTCTCCAATAAACTTAGTGACGGCCGGATTTGCCATTGTAATAATGCCTTTATTATTGAGGACAATGAGTCCATCTTGGCTGTGCTCAAAAACACGCCCTGCAACACGTTGGCGATTAATGGCTTCTTCGACCTCTGTGATATCTTGAATAGTAAACAGCAAATATCCCTGTTTTGTTAAACGACGACTCGAGAGGCTAAGTTGCTGTTCTGTATTCTCACTTTCGATATGAATGTCATCGTATTCCAACCCTCTAGATAAAAGAAGGCTCATCTGAATCGGCGGCTTTAATTTGATGAAATGACAGATATTCTGATCGCCTAGATTATTTCTATCAATATCAAACAATTTCTGTGCCAACCAATTACAACGAATGATGCGGCCACTATTATCAGTGATGACCAGTGCGTTAGGAATGGTGTCAAATAAATCGAGAGCAAATAGGCTTTGCTGCTCTAGTGTTTCTAACCGTGCTTGTAATTGCTTTTCTTTGTTTTGCTGTTTACCAGCCGTCAAATTAAACAGCGATAAAGTACGACTGAGTTCATCGCAGTCCTTAGGTTCCGGCTTACTTTTAATGTCGAAACCATCAGAAAAATCTTGTAATGACCGATTCAACCGAGCAATTGGTCGCATGATTTTTCGTTCAATACAAAAATATAGCGCCCCACTAACTGCAATTAACAAGATCGTAAAGAGCGGTATTTTAGACCCGCTATCAATTATCGCATTCATTACTAAATCTTTAGATAAAGTAAGATGAACCGTGCCTAGTCGTTCTTCTTGATAAATAATCGGTTCAAATATGGACCAGTACTGCTCTGTCACTTCGCCGATGTATTGGTGAATTCTTATCGTGGTTTTGCTGAGTGTATCAGACGGATCCGCGCTCTCATGAGTCAAAGAGACAATGGGATGATTTCCCTTGTTATACAGTTTAACGCTCGATACATTAGGCTGTGTAAGGAAAGGTTTAAACAGACGATGAACTTCTTGCTTGTCGTTAGATACGAGTGCCGATGTGATAGATTGCGCGTGTTCGTTTATGTGTGATTGAACGTGCACAGACAATGAGTTTTTTATTGATTCATTGGTAGCGTGAAATGTGTACACTTGATTAGCAACAAAGACGAACGCCATTGAAACGAAAATTGGCCATATTAGCTTTGTTCTTAAAGACATATGTTTCCTTGTTGCACAGTGATCATACAAAAAAGTATGGCTATGCAAGCTATCTCATTGGTAAGGGGTTAGATTAACATGAGACAGAGTGAAATGAAGCTTAAATTCTCATTAATGGGAATGTAATTGCATGATTTTGTATAATTTTCGTCACATATCAAACTAGCAAATACGTATTCATCTTGAAGAAAGCGACATACACCAGTTTGCCAGTACAAATAATGAGCTTTATCACTGAAATGCATCCCCTTTTCTTGCATGTTAATTATGGGATCAACAGCAGAACTAATTTATGCCACTGAATAAACAACAACTAACATTGAATTGCGATATGGGCGAAAGTTTTGGCGCTTGGAAAATGGGCGCAGATGACAAGGTCATGCCATATATTGACATGGCCAACATTGCATGTGGATTCCATGCATCCGATCCTCATGTTATGCACGATACGATTGCGTTAGCAAATCAAAATGACGTAGAAATTGGTGCTCACCCTAGTTACCCCGATTTGCAAGGATTCGGGCGTCGAAGCATTAAAATGAGTAACGATGACATAACCAATATGATTATCTATCAAGTTGGGGCTTTACAGGCACTTTGTCGCGCTCAATACACAGATATTGGCTATGTAAAACCTCATGGTGCGTTATACAACGACATGATGATGAATGACTCGGTTTTTCGTGCGGTGGTTAAAGCGGTTGCTCTATTTAAAGTTCCGTTAATGATTCTTGCCTCTCAAGAAAACGATAGATATTTAGAAATCGCAGATGACTTTGATGTCCCTTTGTTATTTGAAGCATTCGCAGATCGACTGTATCAGGATGATGGCTTATTAACGCCTAGAAGCCAGCCTAATGCTGTACTAAGCAGTGAACATGCTATTTTGGAGCAAGTAAAAATGCTTGCTGAATCAGGGCGAGTCAAAACAGCCTCTGGTAAGTACATTCTTCTAGAAGCTGATACTATTTGTGTGCACGGAGATAACGATGACGCAATTGCGCTAATCCAAAGTATTCGTAGGAACTTATATACCGGGGGAAGTTAATGAAACAAGGGCAGTTTTCTATCTCACTTATCTCTGAATGCAGTATTTTCGTTCGGTTTGATGAAAGTGTATCGATTGAGCATGTTGGTGAGCTTGCGCATCAGATAAACGACACGTTCAGTACGTGCATCATGAATGTAACCCCTGCTTATCGGACCGTTTTAATTGATTACCTGCCTTTCAGAGTTTCTGAACATCAACTTCTTACCCAACTGCAACAATTACTCCAAGCGTTTGATGTTCAGTCTTTAGACAATAAACAGCCTAATTATGTCTCTATTCCTGTTTACTATGCGGAAGAAACGGCTCTAGATATCAAGCGCTATATTGATAAAGGGATAACGCTCGATTTCCTTATTGAAGCTCATACCAAGCCTGTTTACACCGTTTCCGCGATTGGGTTCTCACCTGGTTTTGCTTTTCTTTCTAACGTCGAAGCCGAGCTACAAATGCCTCGACGTAAAACGCCCAGAACACATGTCCCCGCAGGCAGCGTTGGCATTGCTGATGCCAAAACCGCTGTCTACCCATCAGAAAGCCCTGGGGGATGGAATATCATTGGCCGAAGCCCAATTCATTTTTTTTCTGATAGCCCACCATTTATCCCCTTTGAGGTCGGTGACAAGGTCACGTTTGGTGCAATATCCAAACAAGAATTTATCAATCTGGGGGGAGAACTATGAAGCTCGGTACGTTGTTGGTGAAAAAGCCCGGCCCTCTGTCTTTAGTTCAGGACTTTGGGCGTTTTGGTTTGTCTCATATTGGCGTTACACAAGGTGGTCCCGTTGACGATTACGCTTACAGTTGGTCGAATCATTTACTTTCAAATCCTGTAGGCAGTGCCGTGATTGAAGTAACATTCGGTAATACGAGCTTTCAGGCGTTAGAAGATTGCCATTTGGCAGTTTGTGGTGGTGACTTAAACGCATCAGTGAATGGTAAGCTGATACCGAATTGGTCTGACTTTACCTTGTTACGAGGTCAAACATTGCAATTTGGTTCACCAAAGAACGGATTGCGAGCTTACCTCGCGGTCAGAGGTGGCTTTATTGTTCATTCCCATTTAGGTAGCGTTTCTACCGTGGTACGTGAATCATTAGGTGGTTTAAATCAAAATGGTCTCCCCCTACAAGCTGGAGATAAGCTTTCTTTTCCGGCCCATTCTTTGCCGCGGACGAAACCGCGACAAATGACATTTCGTTTTAAGCCTGACTATAATTTACCGATCACGTTACGTGTTATTGAAAGTTACCAATGTGATGACTTTGACGACGCCGCCAAACACGCCTTTTACTCCTCTTGTTTTGATGTTTCAGTAAATTCTGATCGAATGGGATATCGACTAGAGGGAACGCCTATTGATGTCCCCTACACTCGCATGTTATCTGAGGGTGTCGCATTAGGTGCTATTCAACTTCCAAGCGATGGTAATCCGATCATTTTACTCAATGATCATCAAACCATTGGAGGCTACCCTAAATTGGGCTGCGTTGCGCGTATCGATTTACCAAGGCTAGCACAAGCAAAACCCGGTCAAAAGGTGCGTTTCGTGAAAGGTGATCGAAAAGGCTTACAAGATGTGTGGTGCCAGTGGGCTCAGTTTTTTGGCTATTGAGCCCATTTAAGTAAACCACATCATCGTGGTTTACACGGCTATTGGTTCGGTTCGCTTATGGTGAAGTCATTACATACCGTAACGTATCGCAAGGGCGCTAGGATAGCCACGCTCGTGCGCTAATGACTTAGCGTACTCCTCAACTTCTGCATCACTCCAATGAACAGTGATAGGATGCTGGTCTTCAACGTTGTGGTTTGGTTCAATATCAAACCAACACTTTGCCATCTTCTGAGCCGCTAACAAGGTCGATGAGGCTTTGACGACTTCAATACGAGCGTAGTGATTATCTTCAAACGTAACATCAGCCGCACGTAACACGGGATCGATCCCTGGTATTTGCTGCGCCCCAAACAGTGCTTTGCCGCCTTTCACGGCAGTGTGGTAATTAGGAACAAACTGTGACATATGATGAATGGCGTTGTAGGTGCGTTCTTCTAAGATTTCTTCTCGCCAGCCTTGACGAATTTTAGCGAGTAATCTTGTTGGCAACTGTGGCTGAGCAGAGACCTTAGTGCTACCGACTAAACCATCATCAAACAGTGTAATACCCTTAGTCATCCCGTGTAGCTGGAAATAGCCATCTCCATAAGGCGTTAACTGTGCCATTCCTTTATCCGTACCACGAGGGCCATGGAAAATCACTTCAGGCCATTTTTGATGACACTCTTGCCAGCGAGTAACGTAAGCTGCTTTAAATTCGACAAGACGATCACGCGAAACCCCTACGGAGTCATCCATAAAGCCCGTTTCAAATCCACATGCGTTCACTAGGTAATCACAAGCTAACTTGCACTCCTGATCATCATGTTGATAACTCAGCTGCCAAGAAGAACCATCCCAAAATGCTTTTTTAAGCTCAGCTTGTGTGATGACTTCGACATTCGGGAGTGATGCTAAGGTCATGTTTGCGATGGCGGCTAAACGAAAAACACTCCATCCATATTCTTGAACGGCTACCACCGGGTACTTCAGTGTGTTTAGATCCGCATGCTGGGCGAAAGGAATGCACCACTCATCGATGCTCTGCGGAAACTCAGGTTGGTTTTTTGTCGCTAACTCTTCAAGCTCCTCTTGCGAATACAACTTAAAGTAATGTTCTGGTTCGCCAAGAACTTTGTTTCGCTCGTCACTCTTTACCAGTGACTGATATGCAGATTTGATCACCTCAAGGCGTGGTAATAACGCCATTGGGTCTCCTCCATCCGAATGAGGAACGGCAATAATAGTCGGACGAATGTTCAATGAATTGGGATACAAACGAATTGTATCAATCGATTGAGTAAGTAAATCTAAGCATTGTTGCTCAGAAATTTCACGATATAGGTTGCCACCCGCATGCAAATGACAAATTGGCGGCCCATTAACCAACGAAACGCCTTTCTCAATAACAGACACGCTAAAGCCTAGCTCTGCAAAGTGAATAGCGGCGGTTGAACCTGCAACACCCCCACCTATGATGGCAATGTGTTTATCTTTACGATTTTGAAACTCAGACTTCATGGCTTCACTGAAAGTTTTATAAGGGAAAATCTTTATATTTCCGAATTCTACTCGGGTTTTATCATGATTAAAATCACAAAAAGTTCATGGGATTACACGAGGTACACTCCAACCCTAATATTCTCAATTTGGAACTCAAATTTTCGAAAAAAATGCTTGACGAGGCTATTGGTGAGACGCGTTTTTTAACTTGTGTGAATAACATCTTTCCGCTATCACCCACGGCACAAAGCCTGCGGAAATCCTCCCCATTTGAACCCATCCAGTTATCCATAAAGTTATCCACCGTTTTTGTGGATAACTGGAATAAAACTGTCATGAGGGGGCGCGCTACGTGTTGACTAGCTTTCGTTTAAGTGCTTACTGGCGTTAACAATCTTTTCAGAAGACTCATTACAACGAGTGCAAGTACCGCAAACGTTGCCGTCGGTAAAGCTATCCACAATTCCGGATGAATTTGCGGTTTAAGGTCGAAGCCATACGTCATCACCGCAGCCACACACAACTCAGCGGCCAATGCAGCAACGCCACTGGCAACAAACGCCATAATGCCGTATTCCGCCCACAATGTGGTATTGATTCGTTTTTTGCTCGAACCTAATGTTCGATATAGGCGAATCTCTTGCTGACGTTGAGAAAGGCTTAAACGTAGCAGTGTGAATATCAGTAAGAGTCCTGCTACCACACCCAACAGAGCAAGAATGGTAATGGCAGACACGATCTGTTGGATAAGCGCTTGGATTTTGTCACCCATGGTGCGGATATCGAGTACGGAAACGGTTGGATGCGCGCGCGACATTGAGGTAAGTAGTGCTTCATTATCGTCATTGATTCGGTAACTGATCAAATAAGATCCCGGTAGACTTGCCATAACATCTGATGAAAAGATGAAATAGAAGTTCGGTTTCATATCACGCCATTCCACGTGGCGAATACTGTCTACGGTAGCATCAAAGTTTTGGCTATTAATAACAAATCGCAGCGTGTCGCCGAGTTGGATCTCTAAATCAGAGGCAACTTGCGCTTCCACGGAAACACTCGCCTTATTGCTCCAATCCCCCTCGAGTATGTCATTGTACTCGGGTAACGTATCGCCCCAAGTAAGGTTCAGCTCTCTTCGAATGGCATCTGATCCACCACCAGCAAACTCCATCTCTTTGACGTTTTGACCGTTAATTTCCGCGAGTCGACCTCTAATGATTGGAAATGCTTGTGACCTTGTCACGCCATTGGCATCAAGTGTTTCTAAATAGCTTGCCAATTCATAGTCAGCAATGTTTAACGCAAAAACATTAGGCGCATCGGCAGGAAGTGTTCTTGACCAGTCCGCCAAAATATCGCTACGCACCAACCAGATGATTGACAGTAACATAAGTGAAAGTGACAGAGCACCAAACTGCAATCCACTGGTTACCGGTGTTCTATTTATTCGACTGAGCGCCAATTTCATAGCTGGGCGAGTTGAGATATTTGCGAGAAATTTGGTTATCAACACACTGACAACAGCAAGCAAAACAAATAATGCAGCAATCGCAGCAAGGACAATCCAGACCAAGGTGTTGTTCGCGTATAACACGAGAAGTGGTATCAACGGAACCAACACCAATACCATGTGCTTCCAAGATCGATGACGACTACCTTGTTGCAGCACTTCCAATGCTGGCGTCTTGATAAGACCGAGTAATGGAATCCCTAACGCTGGCACAGTAATTAACAATGCTGAAACCACCGACGTTAAAAATGGAGTGACACCGTAACTAGGTAGTGGATTAGGTAATAATTCCGATAAAGGAATCCTCAACAAATACTCAAGCCCGCTGCCTAACAGAAGCCCAACTGCACTAGCACTCACTAGAAGAATAGACACCTGAATTAAAAGCCATTTCTCTATCCAACGACGACTGGCTCCGAGACTTTTTAACATAGCAATGGTTTGTGTACGGCTGTTCACATAATTCTGGCAAGTTAAAACCAGTGTCGTTGCAGCCATAATAATCACAATCGCGACCGTTAAAGACAGATATTGAGTCGTACGCTCAAATACCTCATTGCTGCGGCTTGCTGTATCTTGAGTTCTCCAACGATCACTTGGTGATAGCTCTGTACTCTCTTGAAGTTGGCTTATCACCCCATCGTCCCCTTTAAGAAAAAGGCGATATTGTACTCGGCTACCAACTTGAATCGCGCCGGTTTTTGCTACGTCGCTTTGGTGAATGTATGCCGATGGCATTTGTTGGAAAGGATTAAAGCTTAGGCCTGGTTCCATCAGAACCGCACCCGACACAGTAAAATCAGCATCACCAATAGTGACAACGTCACCATTATCCACATCAAGTTGAGCCATGATGCGATCATCCAACCAAAGTTGAGACGCTTGAATTGGTCCGGATTCACTGTTTTCTAATACCAATTCCCCCATCAATGGATATTGCTCATCCACTGCTCGAACGGAAATCAGTTGCATCCCCGTATCGCTAAATGCCATCGTAGCAAAGCGCGTCATGGTCGCACGCTCTAATTTGTCTGTTGCTGACAACAATGACTCTGGAATTGGATTCGCGGAAACAAACACCGCGTCGGCGGTCAGTGCATCTTTACCTTGTTTAACGATGACTTGCTCCATGCGCTCTGCGAGTGCTGATAACGCAAAGATACTGGCAATCACCAAAATCAAAGCAACACTGATAGGCCAAAGGTTTCCTTGACGTATTTCACCAAAGCTCCAACGGACCAAGCTCTTATTTGGAGAGTGATTCTGTGTAGGGTTGGCTACGCGCGAATTCGTTTCACTTGAAGAGATCACGGACATGTTACCTCCTCATAGATCTCCCCTGCTTCCATTCGATATACCCGATCACAGCGACTGGCTAAGTGGCGGTCATGTGTTACTAAGATCAACGTTGTTCCGTGTTCTTCATTTAACTCGAACAACAATTCTATGACCTTGTCAGCCGTTTGGTGATCTAAGTTGCCTGTTGGCTCATCAGCAAAAAGCAATTCTGGTTGCGTCATAAATGCGCGGGCAAGTGCTACTCGCTGCTGCTCTCCCCCAGAGAGTTGACTGGGTAAGTGATCCAACCGGTTTTCTAATCCTACGGCCGTCAACAATTGTGTCGCTCTTGCATCATTTTCTGCTTCACCCCGTAATAGGCAAGGAAGAGTGACATTGCGTAAAGCGCTTAAACTCGGGATAAGTAGGAAGCTTTGAAAAACAAAACCCAGGGATTTAGCTCGAATCTTTGCTCTCGCTTCGTCGTCTAATTTAGAAAGCTCATGGCCTAGCAACGTAATTTCGCCAGAGGTCGGTACGTCCAAACCTGCGAGCAAGGTCATTAATGTTGATTTACCGGCTCCTGACGTGCCAACAATGGCAATCTTTTCACCCTTTCTTATGTCAACATTTACATTTTTTAGGATTGTTAATTGCTCTTGATTAGTAGAGACTTGTTTTGAAACCACATTAGCTTGAACAATAGGTGCATTAAGTACAGGTGTTTGCATGATTCGTTTACTTTCCTTAGTTCTTTTTCTTTGCCTTTCCGTTACCGCGTATGCGAACGAAAAGTTACTTGTTTTAGGCGACAGCTTAAGCGCTGGTTATCAAATGCCAATTGAGGAGAGTTGGCCTAGCTTACTCCCTGGTGTGTTGTTAGAACATGGCCAAGATGTAAAAGTTGTAAACGGAAGCATCTCTGGCGACACAACAGGAAATGGGCTAGCTCGTCTTCCACAGCTACTAGAGCAACATACGCCTGATATGGTTTTAATCGAACTCGGTGCAAATGACGGCTTGCGAGGCTTTCCTCCAACACTTATTACGTCGAATCTTTCAAAAATGATTACTCTGATCAAAGATTCTGGTGCCGAAGTCGTCATGATGCAAATTCGTGTTCCACCCAATTACGGCAAACGCTATAGCGACATGTTCTATGATATTTATCCTAAACTGGCTGAGCATCAACAAGTCGCTCTGATGCCATTCTTTCTTGAACATATCATCATAAAACCGGAATGGATGATGGATGACGGCCTGCATCCAAAGCCAGAAGCCCAACCATTCATCGCTGACTTTATTGCTCAAGAATTGCTTAAACATCTCTAATTTTACTGGTCTAGCTCAATAAGTTTTACCAAACTTTACGTTAACCTTATCTGAATCTTATTCACCAAGGTTAGATAATAAAAATGCAAATAGAACCGTTAATTCAAGGTGTTGTCGCTCGTTCAGCACATCCGTATGGGTGCCGAGCTTCCATTAAAGAGCAAATCGACTACGTTAAACAGGCGCCACAGATCAAACAAGGCCCAAAACGAGTGTTGATTATTGGGGCTTCCTCCGGTTTTGGCTTAGCCGCTCGTATTGCCCTTACATTTGGTGGGGCAGAAGCTGACACAATTGGCGTTTCATTTGAAAGAGGGCCATCAGATAAAGGCGTTGGCAGTGCTGGTTGGTACAACAATATTTATTTTAAGGATGAAGCGACTCACCACGGACGAACCGCGATTAATATCATCGGCGATGCTTTTTCGAATTCTGTGCGTACCCAAGTTATCGAAGCCATTGAAACCTACTTTGAGGGTGAAGTAGATTTAGTGATTTATAGCTTAGCGACGGGCGTTCGTCCTAATCCTGATTCTGAAGAGCTTTGGCGTAGTGTTATCAAACCGATTGGTGAATCCGTTACCGGTGCATCCATCATGCTTGAAAACGACCAATGGGTTGAATCCACGCTTAAGCCTGCCACTGAAGACGAAGCAGAAGCGACGATCAAAGTAATGGGCGGTGCTGATTGGGAAAGTTGGATCGACACCTTAATTAATGCTGAATCCCTAGCAGAGGGATGTAAGACGATTGCTTTTTCTTATATGGGGCCAGAAGTTACCCACCCTATCTACCTAGATGGTACTCTTGGGCGTGCTAAGGTAGATTTACACCAAACTAGCCACGCGCTTAACCTCAAATTAGCGAATTTTAATGGCGGAGCATACGCAACCGTATGTAAGGCTCTGGTCACCAAAGCAAGTGTGTTTATCCCTACTTTAACTCCATACTTACTCGCGCTTTATCGCGTTATGAAAGAGAAAGGCACTCATGAGCGATGCATCGAACAAATGCAGCGTTTGTTTACTACTAAACTATACGACGGCCAAAGCAAAGTACCCGTTGATGGTGAACGTTTGATTCGAATTGACGACCTAGAATTGGACCCTGAAGTGCAAAAACAAGTTTCTGAATTACTAGAGCAAATGAATGCGAGTAACTTTAAAGAACTTGGTGATTACGCTGGCTTTAAAGATGAATTTATGAAGCTAAATGGTTTCAATTTTTCAGATATCGATTACTCACAAGACATTTCGTTAAAAACACTAAAAAAACTAAAACCGTAATAAAACCAAACTGCACTCAACATAGTTTTTAGTTATAAAGTGTGAAGCGTAGCGTCTCATCTTAGAGAACATGTTAAATAAATGTAAGCCCAGAGCAGTTTTCCGGGCTTTTTTTTTATCTCACAATCCCGCAACTCTATAATTAAGCGAGTTACGTAAAACTATAATTGAGCTAGTTACGTAAAAGTAACGGTGAGCGTTTTTAGCCACACTTTTATGTATTCACAAGGGTGAATCACAGGATGTGAAATGAAAGGAAAGGAAAACTTAAATGGCAGCGTTTCAAACATTAGACTATGAGATACCTGCATCTATGCAGAAAAATTGGCAGAACATCGTCAATTTGATTGCACAAATCGCCGAAGTCCCTACCAGTTTGATTATGCGTGTACATCAAAATCATATTGAAGTTAGCACATCCAGTGAAACAAATAACAACCCCTACCACGTTGGTGATAAAGAAGCGTTGGGTCACGGGTTGTATTGTGAACACGTCATTGAAAACAAACGCGAACTCATCGTAGTGAATGCACTACCTGATAAAGTTTGGTGCAATAACCCCGATATCAAATTTGGTATGATTTCTTACTGTGGATTGCCCCTTTTTTGGCCTAATGGGGAAACATTTGGCACAATCTGCATGCTTGACTCTAAAGAAAATCGTTATACGGACACCTATCGACAACTGCTCAACACATTTAAAGATGCGATTGAGGCCCAACTTGCCGTTGTATATCAACAACATAAATTGCTTCGACTCAATAGTGAACTGAAAAACCGAGTCGAAACTCGTACGACAGATCTCGCACAGTTAAGTTATTCCTTAGATAAAGAAATTGACCGACGAAAAGCCGCAGAGCGCCAAGTCAGTTATCAGAAAACGCATGATCAAGGTACTGGATTTTTGAATCGTGCGGCGTTAGAGGAAGTCTTAGATGAAACGCTTGAATCATTTGATCATAATGCCGAAACATTAGTCGTCATTGATGTGGGCTTTACTAATGCACGCAGCATTCAAACCAAGTATGGTTTTGAGGCATTTGACCAAGTATTAAAAGAGTTTCGATTTCGCTTGGGCCACAACGAATCGAGTTATTTCGTAACAGGAAGGCCAAGCTCTAATGATCTTGTTATTCTTATGTGGGGAGAAGAATTAGAATTGAAAGTGCAACACTTAGTTGACGACATATCACATGTGAGCCTTGGCAATTTCCCTATAGACAACACTGAGGTACACCTACATTCGTATATTGGGATCGCACAAGCCAAACAAGGCAATAATGCTAAACAATTGCTGCAAAATGCCTGTCATGCCATGCTTCTTTGCAAAGAATCAGGCGAAACGAGCTGTGTTTTTAGCGATAATCATATTCATGATCTACATCACCACAATCAGTTAGAGAGCTACCTTCTTCAAGCGGTTCGCAATGATGACTTAATGCTTTATTTCCAACCCAAGGTGTTACCTCACACGCACAAATGGATTGGCGCTGAAGCACTATTACGTTGGCGTCACCCAGTGCTCGGTGATATTTCTAATGAAGCACTCATTCATATGGCGGAACAAAATGGATTGATTTTCGAAGTCGGTTCATTTGTTTTACGTACTGCAATAGATAAAGCAAAACAATGGTCTGAGATCATTGATAACTTTAGAATTGCCGTCAACGTATCTCCAATTCAATTACAAAACGTAAATTTTGCAGAACAAATTGAACATCTACTCGATAGCTTCCATTTACCCGCTAAGTTTCTTGAGTTGGAAGTCACGGAGAGCGCTCTGATAGCAGACGAAGTTGTTGCTCGAAATACTTTGAATAAATTACACGACCTTGGAGTGACGTTGTCACTTGATGATTTTGGAACTGGCTACGCGTCATTTAGCTATTTGAAAAAGTACCCTTTTGACGCAATCAAAATTGATAAGAGTTTTGTGCATCAAATGGAAAAGTCTGACGATGACCGAGCTATCATCTGTTCAATTATTCACATCGCTAAGAAGTTGGACTTGCAAGTTGTTATAGAGGGCATTGAATCAACCCAACAAGAGCAATTTTTAATTGGTGAGGGATGTGACATTGGACAAGGCTTCTTATATGGAAAACCGATGTCTAGCAATGAATTTGAACAAAGTTTGTATAGTCAAAACCTCTTAGGTGGTCAATACACCTATTCTTCATAAGCAATTTCTTTACTCTGCTTGCGGTGGTTTCTATAATCGCGACCCGCTTCTAATAAAAAGGCCAATATCTTCATGGATCAGTTGACTGCCACGCTAAAAAAAATCGAAAAGCAGAACTATCGTGCTTACCAACAAATCAAAGGTCAGTTCGACTTCGGTGATTTCAACCTGCATATCGATCACGTTCAAGGTGACCCGTACGCTTCACCTTCTCGTTTGCGTGCCACTCGAGCATGGTCATTAACCGGCCTTGAATGGTTAAAAGATGAATCTCCAGCATATCAACGTGCTGCACGTGACTTTATTGCACGTAGTTTTGAACAGTTTGCGAAACAAGAAAACTCAGTATCTATCGCACTGAGTGGTCAAACGGTATTGGATAATACTGCGGTCGTATTTACTGAAGAAGGTATCGAACTGCGTTTTCGTGTGAATTTGCCAGCAGATGGTCGATCTGTTCTTGGTAAAAAGACCATCAATATCCTGACTTTCCACTTACCAAAGTTCATTCGCCGCGCGACACTTGAGCGTGAGTTGGATAAACAAGCAATGATTGAACACTGTCAGGTAATCGAAGACCAAGCGGCACTTCGAGAACAGTTAGAAGTGAATGGTTTAGTTGCGTTTGTAGCAAATGGTAGTGTTTTACCACGTATCGCAGGTAACTGTGACCTACCAATGAAAGATGCCGTTGAATTCAAGGCACCAGCGGCACTACAAGTAACACTGCACGCACCAAACAAAGGCCACATTACGGGTTTAGGCATTCCTAAAGGTATCACGTTGATTGTTGGCGGCGGTTTCCATGGTAAATCGACGCTTTTAAATGCCATTGAACGTTCAATTTATGACCACATTCCTGGTGATGGCCGTGAGTACATCGTTACAGACCATAACGCGATGAAGATCCGTGCGGAAGATGGTCGCTGCGTACACCATTTGAATCTGTCTAATTACATCAACCACTTACCAATGGGTAAAGATACAGCAGATTTCTCGACTCAAGACGCGTCGGGTTCTACCTCTCAGGCTGCATGGCTACAAGAGTCTATCGAGGCAGGAGCAAGCTCTCTGCTTATTGATGAAGATACATCGGCAACCAACTTTATGATTCGCGATGAACGTATGCAAGCATTGGTTGCAAAAGGAGATGAGCCAATCACCCCGTTGGTTGATCGCATCGGCCAATTACGTGACGAACTGGAGATTTCAACCATTATCGTTATGGGCGGATCAGGTGATTACCTGGACGTTGCAAATACCGTTATCCAAATGCATGATTACCAAGCGGTTGATGTAACAGAAAAAGCAAAACAGGTCATTGCACAGCACCCTACTCAACGTCACAACGAATCGGAAGAAAGCCTAAAAACGTTCCGTCCACGCGCTCTAAACCGAGTTGCTCTGATGAATATTCTGCTTGATGGAAAATTCCGAGTTAGCGCCAAAGGCAAAGATTCTCTACGTTTTGGTAAGGAATTCGCTGATTTAAGTGCACTTGAGCAATTAGAATCTGCGAGTGAAGTGAATACCATTGGCTGGTTATGGTTCCAATTAGCGCAGCTACCAGGATGGTGTGACAACCCAGCGAAAGAGATTGAGGAAATGCTGACGGGCGAATGGTACGCAAACCTACCTAAACAAGGTGATCTTGCGAAACCTCGTACTTTGGACGTCATGGCGGCACTAAACCGTATGCGTAAATCTCAGTTCAAACCATCTTGTTAAACTGATTAATTCCAATAATGAAAAAGCAGCATCTGGTGCTGCTTTTTCTTTTAACCTCTCAAAACTCATTTGCCATTTATGGCTACATTATCTGGACCTTTATTCTATTCTCAGAATACTCCACGCATCACATAGGGCCTTAAATCGCTCGGCATCGCCATTTTCTTTATCTGGATGCCAACGAAAAGCTAACTTGCGCCACTGCTTACGTATATCACCACTAGACGCATTAGCGTTAAGTTCAAAAAGTGAAAGTGCTTTAGATCGGCTAAGAGCGTTATTTGAAGCGCCACCTATATAACGTTGATATTGCTGCCAAAACTGATTCAATAAACGGTGGACTTCTCCCTCATTGGCCTCGTAGTTATCCCAATCAAGGTAATATTCCCTTAATGGATTATTGGTCTCAATAGGCTCACATGATGACTCATTAACATTCATCAACGCAATGTCCATTGCAACGACCTGTAGCCAACGTTCTGGATAAAGGTTAGCTTGTAAATGGTAGAGTGCATTCATGATCAAGAAATTACGCTTGAATAGATCGCAGTCCGGAGACGCATCAAGCAAGCCAATATAGCCGCGCTCCATTAATTCATGTGCTAACGTATGGACTTTCCACCCTGTCGGTTGCTTGCTGAGGATTTCTAGAATCGGCCACAATAACGAGTTTTCCATATTTTGCGGACCACTTTGGCTAACCTCTTGTCTTTCGTCCATACTCCCTCTTTTCGTTTGACTCGGTCTACTTGGTGCATTGATCGTGGCTTCAATATGTACTTTAAACCAAATTTATACCATAACCAGAAAGGCTGACAGTCATAAACCATCAGCCTTTCCAGTTTAAACTCGTTCCGTCAAATAACGCCGAGCTCTCTCAAACGTTCCATCAGATAACTGTGAGCAGTATAACGTTCAGAAAGCACTGTATCGGGTTTTGGGTTTTGGATGTAGGAAGAGAGGGAGAGAGATGCGTGAATTAACATTTTATTGTTGAGCTATTCGACGACATATCAACATAAACAGTAATCATCACTTTTGCGAAACAAACAATTGCACAGCGTTCAATTAAGTGTAATATATCGTCAGGATTTAATTGAAGGATCAAAAACTCTATGAGAAGTGTTTCTACTTTATTGGGTTTAACCATTTTCTACGCTGTCATATTTCTATTTTCAGCACTCGATCCAAGCTCACGTGCAGTATGGTTTGCAGAAATAGTTCCAGCCATTGGTATTCTTATCGCTATTTGGGCAATATCCTTACGTTATCAGTTCAGCAATACCGCATACGTTTTGATGTTTATTTGGCTTTGCTTGCACACCATCGGAGCGAAGTACACGTTTGCAGATGTGCCATTTGATTGGTTTAACAATTTAATTGCTTCTGAACGTAATAATTTTGACCGAGTCGCTCATTTCTCCATCGGATTATATGCCTATCCGATTGCTGAATTCTTAATCAACAAAAAGAAAGTCAGTGCGAGCTTCGCCTCGTGGTTTGCATTGTTTGCGATTATGTCTTTGGCCGCCGGTTATGAGATCATCGAGTGGTGGTATGCTGCACTCGCGGGTGGCGATGAGGGAATTGCCTTTCTAGGCTCACAAGGTGATATTTGGGACGCCCAGAAAGACATGCTATGCGACACCATGGGAGCTATAGTGTCGTTGCTTCTATTGACAACTCAACGTCGATTGGCGAAGCCATTCTAAATAAGGGTTAAATCCCTCTACAATTGGAACCTGTACGATTTGAGCTACTTCGTATTCGTGCAGGTTTTTGATTTTATCTTCCACTAATGCGTATAGATCACGCCGAGTCTTTATCACCATTAACCATTCGTTATCACTGCAAACTTCCCCTTTCCACACATAGTGACTCTCTATTGGCATGGTTTGGATACAAGCGGCCAACTTTGACTCGAGCAGACCTTTAACAATCTCATCACGGTTCTGTTGTGTACCTACCGTGCTCAGTACAATGCAGTATTCATGTTGTTCACTCATCATGACCTCTTATTTCATCGTCACTTTGCCGCCAATCATTTTATATGCAGGCGTTCCACGAACTAGTGTGTCTCTAGCAAACTCTTGTCCGCAATTAGGGCAAAGACAAGGTAACTGGGTAAAATCTTCTACAATACGTTCTTTGAAGCATTTGACCAGCGCCCCCTTGCCTCCTTTTCGATACTTGAATAACTGAGCTTTGCACTTAGCGCAGTATATTTCGACCGTTTTTTCCGGCTGTTTTTTATTCGGTTTTGCCATTTTTCTCTATTTCTGGTTTTACCCATACGTGGCTAAAGTCAAACCAACCAAGTGCATTACACTTCGCGTTTTGAAGGGCACCACTATGGTCTTTGTTCACACCAAGCCAACAATGGAACATAGGGATCACTTGGCAACTTTTTACTAACTGCCTGCCCAGTTCTCGAGCAGGGAAATCACTATGTTGTCCTGCTCTCCATTGGTCCACTAGCGTTGACCAACCTGAAAAATCGTAGCCCGCGCTAAACTTATCAATGTCACTGTAGTCGAGTAGCCAACCAGCCAATGCGTCATTACGGTTAGTCGCAATGCCCATCGCTTTGATCCAAACGTCCACTTCTTCTGGCTCTGGTGGTTGCGTGTCATAACGAATAAACGCCACGTCAATTCCGTGGGGTTTAAGTAGTGTTTTGATTGCTTTGGCTATTACCGGAAACATTGGGTGTTTCTTTTGATAAGCAACCCTGATGCTTTTATCCGATTGGGGTACCTCGCTTGTCATTGATGGTCTGAGATCAATCCATCCTGGTTTCAAACCAAAAGCTTGGAGTACACCTAACTCAATGACGGTATCTTGTGGGACATGAGAATAAACTTGATAGCTGTTCAATGTTTGACTTAAAAACTCCGCCCAACGAGGATCTTTAGCGATCCCGTTGTTTTTGTTGAGCAGCAAAAAGGTACAGCCCGGATCAAGTTCGACTTCATCTGTAGAGGCTTGCTTGTCCATTTGAGGCTTAGATAAACTGGGATAAACCATTGAAGAGTAGGCTTCATCGATAACCCACACTTCTACTTGATCAAGTAAAGATCGATAACCAAAATAACCATCAAATGCGGTCAGAATTAGGCGTTTCTCATCATTGACTTTAACTTGGAAAGGCCCCGTGCCGATTGGTTTTCTATCAAACTCCTCAGAACGAAGTGCTTTAGGCAAAAGAACTTTCGCTTGAGATTCACTAAGTGCGAGTGGTAAATATTTATCTGGGCGCACGAGGTGGATATCGACAGTCCATGGTTCTAAAGAGACGACTTTTTCGATATGAGAGAACAGGTTCAAGCCACTTAAAGCGACGATGCTTTCAATAACGCAATTCGTAGTCAGAAGCTCCCCGTTATGAAAACGCACCCCACGACGTAAATAGAATCGCCAATGTTTATCAGACAACGCTTCCCAATAGTGAGCAAGATCCGGTTGAAGCTGTTCGTTTTCATCAAGCTTAGTCAAACCGCTAAAAACCTGACGAGCAATATGTTGTTCCGAGCGGCGCATTGGCTTTTGAGGGTTCAACATCGACAATGGACGATAGTAAGGCAAACGAACAACTTGCTCACCTTGACGGTGTTGTAAGCCTAAATACCCTTGAATAACCTGAGTAAGTTTTGCGGCGTCGTTATCAAGCGCGTCTAATGCTTGACCAATCTTACCTTCATCAAGATAGCGACGAGCAAGGTTTTCACTGACATCGTTGCGGTTACGTTTAAAAACAAGCGTTGATAATTTGCCTCGTCCTGCAGCAGGATGCCATTCAATCCACCCCTCCTCTTCAAGTTTGTTTAAAACAATCCGAGCATTACGGCGAGTACAAAAGAGTGCATCGGTAATGTCTTCAAGTTGAACTTCTGAGTCATTACCAGAGAATTTTTCAAACAGTGTTTCAAATTGAACACGTAAACGAGGGCTGCTCATAAAGAGGAAATTTTAGTTTTCATAACGATAAACTTAGTTTCCTCATTTTTTGCAAAAAGTGCAAATACCGACGTACCATTATTGAACGTCGATACCAATTTCTTGTGCCAATTGACGAATTTGCTCTTCATTATCAAGTTTTATCGACCACTTTGTCTCCGCGCCATGGGCCAATACCACATTTGCTCCTCGACCCAATAACTGAATCGCGTCCGTCTGTGCTTGTAAAGTGACCATGCTAGCCCCCGTTAGTTTGATAACCACTTCTCTTTGGGTTGCAATGATCTTGCCTAATGAAAATTCAATAACCATCAAATCTTTTTCCTATTCACTTTCTTTTCTATTAACGCTCTTCCCTATTAAATTTCTTCCCTTTCAACCTGTTAGTCGCGGGCCGACTTTTCTCTGTGATGTTTTACCGCAATAGTTAAACGACTCGTACAAACCAAACGCTCGCGTTCATCGGTAATATTGATTTGCCACACCTGAGTTGACACACCTAGGTGGACAGGTTCTGCGGTTCCAATTACATGGCCACTGCGCATTGCTCGCACATGATTCGCGTTAATATCAAGCCCGACACAATAGCTTCCCTCGCCTACACAAAAGTTTGCCGCTAGCGAACCTAACGTCTCAGCAAGTACGACGGATGCACCACCATGAAGCATCCCCAATGGTTGATGAGTAAAATTGCACACAGGCATAGTGGCGCTAAGAGAATTGTCAGTAAAATCGGTATAGACAATTTGTAAGTGCTCCATCATGGTATTTTTGGAGGTCTCATTAAGAATGTCTAAATTGATTGGCTTTTTCCAGATGCTCATTTGAGGGCTCTTTTTCAATGAATTCTGGCCGTGAAACGGCGAAAAGTGTCGCCTAGGATAGTCTTTTATCCATGTTAACTTCAAGCCGCAAGAATACATTTATCACAACAATGAAAAGCCCTTAACTTCTTCATTGATGGCGCTATACTATTGGCACATAACAAAAAACAGATGGAGTTTATAATGAGGACATGGATTAAAGCCTCGATGCTTTTCACAATCGCTGGTTTAACTGCTTGTAGCTCTTCTCCTACCGGTCGAAATCAAATTCTGATGTTTTCTGATTCTGAGATGTCATCGCTTGGAGCAAAATCATTTGAGCAGATGAAGAAAGAAATCCCCATCAGTAAAAATAAAAAGACCAATGCGTATGTTCAGTGTGTCGCGAAGCACATTACAGACACGATTCCACCGCAACCTGGTTTTAAAGAATGGGAAGTTGTCGTATTTGACAGTGACCAAGTCAATGCGTTTGCTCTACCTGGCGGTAAAATCGGCGTTTACACTGGTTTATTGAAAGTGGCCAAAAACCAAGATCAACTCGCGACGGTTATCGGTCATGAAGTTGCCCACGTATTGGCCGATCACAGCAATGAGCGATTATCCCAAAGCCAATTAGCCAATGCGGGGTTGTCGCTCGCAAACGTTGCGCTTGGGGCTTCGGAATATAAAGAATATCAGCAAGTCACCATGTCTGCGCTTGGCCTTGGCGTTCAGTATGGCGTGATCTTACCTTATGGTCGTACCCAAGAATCAGAGGCAGATATTGTCGGTCTTAAATACATGGCGAAAGCGGGCTTTAACCCCAATCAAAGTGTCGATCTGTGGAAAAACATGGGTAAAGCATCGGGTGGTTCTCAACCTCCGGAGTTTTTCTCGACTCACCCATCGCACAGCACTCGAATTAAAGACCTTCAAACTACGATCAATACACTCCCAGTTTACAATGTGAAAGCACCAAAGTGTGGATAAAAAAATATAGATGCAGAAAGTGTGAGTAATCCCCGCGACACACCCAAACCATCAAAATAGATAAAGCTCCAAAATCGGAGCTTTATCTTTGCCTGTTACTTCTGAGATCAAGCTAAATTGAATGAGTATGAGTAAGATTTCATCCGATTTGCTACAGCCTATCACGTGCCGAGTATTTGTAACGGTAAACCAAGCAGACTGTCCCCAAGGCCAGCAAAATACCAAATAATGGCGATAAAGCCACCGACTGAGACAAGATACCAAGCAAAAGAGAATGCTTGACCATAACGTGTTAATGGCAATAAGTGACTGTGATGCCTTGTTCGCCATTCCATGACCACTTCCAACATACCCATCATCAGCAAGAATCCCAACAAGGTTAAACCAAAGGTATAACTGATATAAATACCCAGAAACGCCGCTAGAATACTCCCGACTAGACCAATCCAACTGTTCATTGAAAAAGTGATACTCTTCAATACATGTCCACCATCCAAAGGCAAGATCGGTAGAAGATTGAAAAGGTTTAACAAGGCATTAAACACAGCCAAGCCAGCGAACACTACTTCACCAGTCACCCAATAAACTATTGTTAATACGATGCTCAACACCAGACCAAAGAATGGCCCCATGATTGAAATCACCACATCTTGCCAACGAGTGTTAATTTTCTCATCACTAAGCGCTAAACCACCAAGAAAAGGAATGAGATAAATACCTTTGGTTTTCATTCCAAAGTATTTCATGGCTCGAATATGGCCGTATTCGTGAAAAACCAAACAAGCAACCAGCGCTAGCGCAAATTCAATAGAAAATAACCACGAATACGCAGCTAAACTAGCAGAAGCCAACGCGACCTTAATTACTTTGGCACTTTTTAGGGCTTTCATTCCTAGAGAAACCAAGCCAATAATACTAAAACGCTTTTCTGCTGGTGGTGCTTCAACAGGTACTTGTCGTTCAATATCTTTTTCGGTTCTGACACCTTCGGTCACGAGATCATCATTCACCAACGCTTGATAGGTAAAATGGAATGGTTGCCAATTAAGCTCACATTTAACCTGACAATGCAGAATATCTTCACCAGATGTTAATCTAAAATGATGGCTAGATGTTCCTGAATCATCATCGCTGGCATCAATTTGCGATACCAATGTGTTGTCCCAAAATAGTTGTTGCCATCCGGCCATCGAGCCTTCAACTCTAAGTGGTTTCCCTAAAAATTCAATGTGTAGTAATTCCAACGCAAACTCTACTGACAAAACACGAAACCGCGATTATGCCTGCTATTAGGTTTAACGGAAAGTGTCTATCCAATGGGATTAGGTTCATATTTAACGTGAAATAAGCAAAATATTTCTGGTCTTACCATTCTTGTTAAAAATACAACGCTAATACAAGGCATTACCGCACCGTGTTTGACCTATGCATCAAATTTAAAACGTAATTTGACCTCAAACTTTGACAAGATGACCAACATGCAATTAACATAATTGTTACATTAGAGTTATAAGTCTATCTCATAACAACGGATGTAAACGCTACATAACAATTACAAAGACTTCGGTCTAGCACAATGACACCCTAGGAGGGTCAAGGATGAACAAGAAGCACTGCTCTCTGCTTACGATTTCGATATTGTTTGCGTGTAATGCCCAATCTGCGGGCTTTCAGGTTGCTGAGCACTCAGCATCTGGTCTTGGTAGAGCATTCTCAGGTGAAGGTGCGGTTGCCGACAATGCCAGCGTATTAGCTCGTAACCCTGCCGCAATGACACTTTTCAAAGAAGCTCAATTCTCAGGCGCACTGTCTATTATTGACCCGGAAGTCAACGTCTATGACACGCTCCATAAAGAGCACGCCGATGATGTTGCCCCTCTTCAGGTTGTTCCAGCAGGTTATTACATCAGTCCAATTAATGACCAATGGGCATGGGGCATTGGCATGTTTACGACGTATGGTGTTGCGACAGACTACCCAGATGATATCTCCGCAGGTGACATGGCCGGTGATACCTCTCTACTTTCTGTAAACATCAACCCTAACATTGCATACCGAGTCAATGAACAATTCAGTGTTGGTGGTGGTATTAACTTGGTCTACGCACAAGCTGAGCTGACACGACACAAAGGTGCGCTTGCGGGTGTCTTGGGCGGAAATAAATCAGACAAACTTATTGGTATGGAAGGCGATACATTCGCTTGGGGTTGGAATATTGGTGGCCTATTCGAACTCAATGAGAACAACCGATTTGGCTTTGGTTATCGTTCAAAAGTAGACCTTGATTTCGATAATGGTGAGTTCAGTAGCTACGACTCTGGGATCGCTTCCGCACCAAAAGTTGATGGTCGACTGCAAATATCTCTTCCGTCGATTATCGAACTTTCAGCGTTCCATCAACTGAATGATCAATGGGCAATTCACTACGGTTGGCAACAGACCGATTGGAGCACATTCAAAGAGCTAAAAGCGACAAGCCCAGATTGTGCGGGTGGCGTTTGTTTCTATAAACCGGAGAAGTACGAAGATAACAATCGTTACTCATTTGGTGGCACCTATACATTAAACAGCGAATGGACGCTTCGTGCTGGTATCGCGTTCGATGAACAAGCTGGTAAAGCAACCCTTAGTATTCCAGACAGCGATCGTTTCTGGTACAGCGCAGGCGTGACTTATGCCATGCGTGAAAACCTAACCTTTGATGCAGGCTTTGCATTCGTTAAAAGTAAATCAGGCTCGTTTACCGAGACTAACGCTCTAGATCAAGAGATTACTTTTGACTCAGAGGGTTCAGCATACATCAGTGCTGTACAAATGAACTACACATTCAAGTAATGGGATTAACGGAGTAAACCAATGAAACATACGTTCAAATTATCGCTGCTTTGTTCTGCAATCCTACTTGCTGGTTGTGGAGATAATACATCGAGCTCTGGCACTTCCGATTCTCCGCAATTTGAAGATAGTATCCAAACATTACTAGAGCGAAATACAAATATCGATTTCACGCTACAAGGTACGAACGCTAATGTACCACTGCCCTCGTTTCTTTTAATGGATTCATCCGATGGAACCCTCGGCTTGCCGACAGGTGGAGATAACTCATTAATGAACCCATTGGCCGCGATGAACACCATGGATGGTTGGTCCACCTCTATGCCAATCGTACTTAATTTTAAGGGTAATGGCTTCAAAGATGGTTTGGTCACTTCTGGCGTAAGTGTCATCAAACTGACCCAACCTCTGACGAGTATCGATGGGACATTTGATCCGATTGAAAAAGTGTTAACGATGCAAGATGGGATGACAGCCAACGCCGATTTCCAAGTCGTCTCGAGTGGCAACAGCTTGTACATTCAATTTGCTGATGCACTGGATGAGTCAAGTGAATATATTTTTGCTGTTTCGGGCGAAATTCTAGACAAAAATGATGAGAAAATTGGTACTTCTAGCAGCTATGCAACCGTTAAGCAGTCTGACACTATTTACACTGAAGGTGATTTAGCATCAGTTCAAGGCGCAACCCACGCCATAGAGCAATTATTTACGGCAGCTTCGCCACTTACCGGTGTCGATCCAACCAATATCGTGTATTCATCTTGGTTTAGCACCCAATCCGTCGGTGATACATTGACAGCCGTGAAAGGCATCACGGGCTTATCAATGGCGGATCCTGATAAAACCCTGAACGATTATTACAAGATCCCAGAAGATTCTACTCTTGATTTGACCACAGCTTATCTTGCAATGCTTGGTGATCCTCAAGATTTTGTCCTTTCCTTAAATGAGAATGACGCGTTTTCGAAATACATTAGCGATGACCAAAACGTGAAAAATGCCATTATTGGAGGATACAGTCAACGTATTGCCCAAGGAGCACCGCATGTCGAGGTGACGAAAGGCAAAATGGATCTCCCGCATTACCTAGAAAAAGGCGAAAGCTGGAACGAGACTCCAATGCAATCAGCAATGCCTAGCCTTGCTAAAGTGGTCGCGGCTCTCAACGATCCAGCAGAAGCGGAAGGAATTATCGCTCAACTTGTTGGGTATGGTATTGAACCATCAAAATTAGCGACCGATATTCGAGAACAAATGAAGCTTGTTGGCACAACGCTGTCCCTAACCAATGGTTCGCAACTTGATGCTGAGCGAGTCATCACTCGTTACGCGCCTGTACCACAAGTTAAATCACTGGAATCTGTTAACATGTTGGTGTTCACACCTAAGGACATCCAGCCAACCAATGCCGTGATTTATCAACACGGTATTACGTCTGCAAAAGAAAATGCTTATGCGTTTGCTTATAACCTTGCACAAGCCGGGGTCGCCGTTATCGCCATTGATTTACCTCTACATGGTGAACGAAGCCTTGATGAACAACGTTCAGCTAACGCAAACATTTTGGCCTACCTAAATCTTGAATATTTGCCAGTTGCACGAGACAACGTCCGTCAAAGTGAACTTGATATGATGGGGTTAAGAGCTGGATTATCGGCCTCTTTAAGCGCAGGGTTATTTAACGAGAAACCGTTAGCGAGTATGGCATCAGTGAAAGCTCTCGGTCACTCACTTGGTGGTATCGTAGCAACCACAGCGGTTGCCGCCGCGAACAAGCCAATCCCTGGCCTAACCGAACAAGAACAGGCAGCATTGACTGGCCTTTATGGTATTGGTGGGATGTCGATTCACAACTCCGGTGGACAGATTGCACACCTATTGCTGAACTCTCCGTCTTACGGGAACATGATTAAGCACAGTATCGCCTACTCTGGATCAAGTGAATATCAGCAAACGTTCGAATCTTTGGTCGCTCAAGGACAATGCTCAGCCGATATTTCAATGGTCGGTGCTTGTTTTGCAGCAATATATGCTGGTATGTCCGAGTCTCAGCAAGCAAGTGTTGATGGTGCTGTATCTCAGTTCGGTTATGCGACTCAAACGGTGTTAGATACGATTGACCCGTTTACGAATGCAGCAGACATTAGTGCCGATTTGCCAGTATTTATGTCTCAGGTTCAAAATGACCAAACCGTTCCAAATAGCGCACCAAATACGTTTGCCGGAACCCAACCATTAGCGGCGAAACTTGGGCTCACATCAATTAATGGCTCAACCTCTGCACCCGCTACAGGTGGTAATCTCTTCAAGTACCAAGGCAATACCGTTGACGAAAGTGGCATGGTGATTAATACCGTGGCTACTCACTCAACTTTTGTCGCGCCACAGCTTGAAGCGAGTACAGATTTGCCATATCACGTCGATATGCAGGCTCGTAACATTGAGTTCCTAACAACGAACGCACTAAATGCGCCTGTAAATACCAATTTAATGGAAGTCACTGAGTAAACAAAAGCGAATAACCAGTGTCCATTTAAAGCCCATACGGAGATAGTAATATCATTGCCGTATGGGCTTTTTGTCTTTGCATACATTCCTCCACCTATTCTTATCGTCTGCTATATTTATATCGTTGCTCTCACTTAACTTATTTTTTTAAAAGGAAATACTTATGAGACTATTGATTGTTCTAGGGACGGTATTACTACTCACCGCATGTGGAAGTAGCCAATATTTGATGTCGACTAACGAGGGTAAAATCATCACCTCTTACGGAAAGCCAGATTTAAATGAAGATACAGGTATGTATGAGTATGAAGATGTCGATGGCAAAGATATGAGCATATCTAAGGATGAAATCGTCCAAATCATCGAACGTTAACAAGTAATACCAATCTGGATGTTTGTTCACTCATACAACAGGAAGAGTAGAAAACGAGTAAATTCAGATTGGTAGTATTAACGGTATTGTTAGCGGTGGTGTTAAACGGCATTGATAATTTCTCAGTTTTCGAAAATGATCAAGCTGCGCAACTGATTCATCACTCAAAACAATCAACCCCTCTATTTATATTCTAGATATTATTTGTTTAGCCAATATTTTACATCTTGCCCCTTTTCAGGTTGGAATATTGTAAAATCTGGCCTTAAATTCTCTAACACCCTTTTATTTATCAAGATAAAGTGGATAATACCGCCACGAAATAACATTACTAAGGTGAGTCCTTATGTCTATCGAATCTACTCTACTTGCACGCTGCGAGTCAAAATGTGAACTGTGTGCTTCTGAATCTCAATTGTCTGCTTACGCTGTACCACCACACAGCCACGTAACGGTTGATACGGCTATCATGGTTTGTGATAAGTGTCATGGTGAGATCGAAGATCCTAAAGACATTAACCACTGGCGCTGTTTAAGCGACAGCATGTGGAGTCAGGTTCCTGCAGTACAAGTAACTGCATGGCGCCAACTTACTCGCCTAAACACAGAAAGCTGGGCTCAAGATGCTCTTGACATGATGTACATGGAAGAAGAGCAAATGAACTGGGCAATGAAAGGTATGTCTGCTGACGATAAAACTGTTGACTGCAACGGCACTGAACTTAAGAAAGGTGACGACGTAACAGTAATCAAAGACCTACCAGTTAAAGGTACAAACCAAGTAATCAAGCAAGGCACTGTGATTCGCGGTATCAGCCTTGGTGATGATCCTAAGCTTGTTTCAGGCAAGGCAAACGGTGGTCAGTCAATGTACGTGATCGCTGAATACTGCCGTAAGAAGTAATTATCAGTTACTTTCGATACTAAGCGGGGCTCCAGTTTTGGAGCCCCGTTTTTGTTGATGCTCGTTATTATTTGTATAAACATCGAGTCTAAACACCGCGTCTTAGTATAAACACCGAGTCACAAAAAATTTATAGTGATCTTATCAGATACAAAAATGCCGACATAACGTCGGCATTTTTAATTCTTTGCTTCAAGCTTAGCGGTACATACCGATATCTTTTTGCATGTGAGTTGACAAATCTTCTGCGTAGTAACTGCGTGGCGTGTTATCTACGAACAAAATGTCTAGTAGGTGAGCAATCAATCCTTTGAAGTTAACCGTATAGGTTTTCTTATCCATAGAGGTTGGTAAAGCTACATTTGTCATTTGCATTGCTTGTTCCATGATTGCCTCTCTTGTAAGCGCTAAATTATGTTGTTGGTTGTATATTAGTCATATTTTTAGGGTGTAAAAAATGACTAAATTTTTCCATTCGAATTACTTTTTCTAATGAAACATGTTATTTACAATCAACCAGAATATCAAATCACAATAGAGGAATAACTATTCACTTAAGCGGGTTTTATTTTGAATAACTTGAGGTTACTAATGTAACCTCAAGTTAATTCACAACAATTTATTAACTAATAATTCTTTTTGATTTTGTCATTTCTAAACAAAAGCAAAGCGTTTTAATTAGTAATTTTAACGCTAACTTTATCGTTCGCTCTGTTTTTATAAATCGACGCAATAACAGCTAACGTCATCACTGTGATCAAGAAAGTCAAAGACCATACTGTTGGGATAGCATATTCAGTACCAACAAGCAGCATCTTCACACCGATAAACATCATAATGACTGACAACGCAGGTTTTAGATAAACAAACTTGTCTAACATCGCTTGAAGTACAAAATACAACGAACGAAGGCCTAACAAAGCAAATACGTTAGCGGCTAAGACTAAGAATGGCTCGCGTGTAACCGCAAAAATCGCTGGGATGGAATCTAATGCGAACATCACGTCCATTACCGCGATAACACCAACAACAATCAGCATAGGTGTTGCTACCCATTTGCCTGCTTGTTTTAAGATCAGGTGGTTACCTTGATATTCATCTGTCACTGGTAAAAATTTACGGATGAACTGTTCTGGGTATGGGTTAACTTCTTCCTCTTCACCTTTGTCACGAGCGAGTTTAATACCTGTCCAAATTAGGAACGCTGCAAACACATACAGTACCCAATGGTATTGAGCTAACAATTGAGCACCAACTGCGATCATCACTGCACGAAGCACTAGAGCACCAATAACCCCCCACAGCAGAGCACGTGGGCGTAAATGTTCTGGAACCTTGTACTGAGTAAAGATAATCGCAAATACAAACAAGTTATCAACACTTAACGACTTCTCTAGCAAGTAACCAGTTAAAAATGACACGGTTGCTTTGTCGTGCGTGTATGAACTGTGTGGTGCGTAATAATCCCAAAAGAAATAGATAGAGCCTGCAAAAACAAACGCTAAAAGGAACCAAAACACGCTCCAAGTGATCGCCTTTTTCATGGTAATAACGCCGCCACGAGTTTGATAAATATCAAGGGCAACTAAAACCAATGTCAATAGGCCGAATACACCGTACATTGTCAGTGATTCTTGTAGTGGAACGGATTGGCTTAATTGGGTGGTATTTTCGATAAGAGACATGCTTCCTCCCGCGCGGAAGGTCATGGTATGGACAGACCTTCCGCATACAATACAAACCAGTGGTCACATTACCCATGTGTCCACTGATCAATGAATGCGTTGGTCTCGTTGAAGTGATCACTTGATGAATCAGGTGACACCTTTATTTACCGGATAAGCTGTTGCTTAACGAGATGACGATAAATAAACTTGCGCTAACTACTCCCCAAACGCGGCAATCATACCCCTGAGTGCCTCGAACTCCAACAAAAATTATTTATCGTCGTCTAACGTTATTCTTAATAGCAATAATTATTTAGCTCACTTATTTGTTATGTGGGATTTATTATGAAAAGCTGCTAGTTTGATTGTCATTTATTCACCAACCTAATACGAAAAAAGAGCACGTTTGTGCTCTTTCATTTATATAGCGCATCACTTTAAAAACCGTTGATAGGCACCAAATAAACTAACGTAGACCAAACCGCGATCCAGGCAAGTACAACGACCGCATCTGCCCAATCTGATTTCCACATATCCAATCCCTTATATTCGCTCATCACCCTATTCACGATACCGAAGCATCTGAGTATGCTAAGGGCTCGCTATGTCGATGGAAGCAAAAAAGATACCAGCTATGATTAATTGTGGTTCTGGACTAATTTTGGTTCTAGACTAATTGTGGATTTGGCTATATACAGTGTTGGCTTGATTCAGGCACTCGGGGGCATCTGTAAGAAGTTCAACGAAACAATCCGCCATCGACAAATTACTCACGAATCCCTCACCTTTCATCGATAAAATCGCCTCATAACCCTCTTTACCTTTCATGGTATAAGCCGATGAAGCGCCTCTGTACCATTGTTTGTCTTGTACACTATGCCAGCATTTACCATCGAACATTTCTAAGTTCGTAATTCGCTTTCCTTTTGGCGCATTTGCATCATAACCAAAATTTAAATTATGCGTATATGGGTAGCTGCCCGACCCCGTGCCCTCAACACCGTTGTTAAATGCGTTGTTTATTGCCCCCTCCAGAGTAAGCCTAATGGCCTCTCCTTGGACATTGTAACACCCGATTGGCACGGCAAAGGGCAATAATTTTCCGGCAACGTCTGCCACGGTAATCTTTCCAGGATTTAGGGATGCTCTTACCCCACCCGCATTATGGATCGCAAATTGAACCTCATGTCCTCGTTTATTAAGACAGTGTAAGAATGAACGAGCAACGGCTGGAGCAAGTTCGCTCCCTCCAAATTCATCTGGAATTCTTACATGGCGCTTTTTAGTTGCCACATTAGCGATAACCTGAGACTGAAGCTTACGAACACGAGGAATGTACTTATCGTTTAATATTGCTTGCGTGTCTGGGTGTTTTTTACATACCACAACATTAGGCTGCCCATAAATGAAATCACATGCGGTTTCGAATACACCTTGGTCCAGCTGTTCATTCAAGGATGAGTCCCAGAATATTCGTCGACCAAGTAACAGTTCATTTTGACCACTTAACATCGTTACTTTACCGTGTTCGTCAAACTCAAGAACGCAGTGCCCCATGGTCAAAGCGTGGAAACCCGCTTGTACGATGTAGGTGTCATTCACCTTTCTTCCATATGGATCATCATTGCCAAGTCCAACTTGAGTAAAGTCACCCTGTAACCTATGGCTGTGCCCCCCAACAATGATACCGATACCATCCACTTTCGCAGCCAATTCTAAATCATTGTCATAACCTAAATGACTCAAAAGGATGATGTTATTGATACCTGCTCGATGAATTTGTTCTACTGTCGCCTTAGCAGTATCCACAGCAGACACAAACGGGGTGTCGATGTCGGGGTTTGCAATGTCACTCATCTTATCGATAGACAAACCAAAGATAGCAAACTTCTCGCCATGGAACTCTTTGACTAAGTACTGAGCGCTTTTTGTGTTTACATCAAAGCTCAATACATTATCGCAATCACTGACACGATGCGCTTTTTGACTCAGTTCATTGGATAAATCCCAGTTGCCTGCTAACAACGGGAAATGTGTTCGTTGACAAAACATAGCAACGGGCTCGTTACCCATATCTAATTCGTGATTACCGAGCGCCATCGCATCAATGTGTAATGCGTTAAGCAGATCGGCATTTGCTTTGCCCTTAAATAATGAAAAATAAAGTGTACCTTGAAAGCAATCGCCAGCGTGAAGGAACAACATACCTTGGCCTTGACGCAACGCATCGTCTCTCAGTTGTTCTACACGTGTTGCAATACGTGAAAAGCCGCCAGCACTTACATAAGGCTCTAGAGGCTGTGTGCTGTCGACGTTTAGTTTTAGCTGTAATGACGTAGGCTCAAAATAGGAATGAGTGTCATTGATGTGTGCCAGTTTAATGCGTACTGGCTTATGATTTTTATTCATCGTCATCTTCTCTCGTTTCATTCCCTTTAATTATTAGAGTTGAATCATGACAGAATCATGAATGTTATGAAACAGAGAAATCTTAATTTCATATTAACGTGATCACGGTAGCTAATGATCTGGCTGAAATGCACGCTGCTGCAAAACGGTCTTTATTGCTAATGCTGTTAGTACGTAGAGCGTTTGGATATGAATTTGTGAGCCGTAGTAAACTCAACCATGCCAAATTCGTATATGCTTAAAAAACAATGGAAATAACGATAACTCAAGCCATTACATAGGAGAACAGTGATGAGATTGGAACGTATCGAAATCTCAGGTTTCCGTGGAATCAAGCGTCTTGCCCTCTCTTTTGATGAGCTCACAACACTCATTGGTGAGAACACTTGGGGCAAATCATCATTACTTGATGCACTGTCTCTTGTTTTGCCAGCAGACGGCTCTCTATATCAATTTCAAATGACAGACTTTCATGTAGATTACTCTGTATCACACCCTCAAACACAACATTTACAAATCATTTTGTGTTTTAAGGCACAAGACAAACAAGAAGCAAATGCAGGACGTTATCGACGCCTAAAGCCAACTTGGTGCATCAACGACAATAGCGACCATGTCATCTACTATCGCATCAGTGCGTCCCGTGATGGCGTAAATATCAAAACAAGCTATGATTTTCTTGATTGCGAGGGTGAACCAAAACGCCTTCATCATACAGAAAAATTGGCGATAGAATTGATGACATTACATCCCGTTATTCGTTTACGAGATGCCCGCCAATTTACTCACCCAAACCATGTTAATGGCGAGGGTAAAAATTCACGAATTGAAAAACGCATTAGTAACACATGCCGACGCCTGCTTGCGATGCCTGGTCATGTAAATAAAGGAGAAATCAGAAGCAGTCTTGATTCAATGCAGACGCTTGTCGACCACTATTTCTCTTTTCGTTCTACGTATCGTGGCGACCCAAGGAAACCTCGTGACGGCATGTTCTACGCTAGCCCATCATCAGAGATCGGCTTGCAGCAGTTTCTTAAAGCCACTAATAATAAGCAAACTCGACTATTGCTAATGGGGTTGCTCAATGCCTATTTGCAGGCCAAAGGACCGACAGATTTACGAAGATGCGCTCGCCCAATACTGATCGTCGAAGATCCTGAGGGCCGACTTCATCCTACCCATTTATCTCGTGCGTGGGGATTACTACAGCTATTACCAATGCAAAAGATACTCACAACAAACAGTGCACGTCTGCTTGGTTCCGTTCCTTTATCCTCAATTCGAAGACTCGTCCGTTTATCAGAAAAAACCATTGCCACTTCACTAAATCCATCAAAGTTCAGTGTTGACCAACTTCGCCGTATTGGATTCCACATCCGATTCCATCGCGCAGGTGCCCTATTTGCTCGCTGTTGGTTATTGGTTGAGGGTGAAACCGAGGTTTGGCTATTTAATGAACTTGCGCGTCAATGTGGTTACGATCTCGCCGCTGAGGGGGTACAAATCGTTGAGTTTGCCCAATCAGGATTAAAGTCATTAATTAAAGTCGCTAAAGAATTTGGCATCGATTGGCATGTAGTGACGGACGGCGATCCAGCAGGAAAAAAATACGCACATACTGTCAGAGCACATTTAGGTAATGACCAAGAACGTCATCGATTAACCGAACTCCCGGATAGGGACATTGAGCACTTTTTGTATAACCATGGTTTTGAGATGTTCTTTAAGGACATCGTTAAGATTCCCCATGATCATCCAATACCGGCAAAGAAAGTTGTTAATCGTGTTCTGAAAAAGCAAGCAAAACCGGATCTAGCACTCGCAATCGTCTCGCATTGTGAAGAGAAAGGCATAGATTGCATCCCTGTTCTCTTACGCTGGACTCTGAAACGCGTCGTTACGATGGCGAATGGGAATACTTGATGGTCTTTAGTACTAACTAGAGGTCTATAGTAATAATGAGTGGGCAGATAAAAAAAGCACACCAAATGGGTGTGCTCGTATCAAGAATCAATATTTTTGATTATTCGTATTAAGCGGGATAGTTCTTAATACCAAAAAGATACCAATAAGATCGGGGGAATACTACTGTACTTGCTCTGCAAGCGAAGTAGCGGTCGCTGATTTCGCATGTAACCAAAGTCCAGTTGCTTTCATTAGATAGCCGAATACACCACCTAAAATAAGGGACGGTACCACCAACTGCCAATTTCCATCAGCGGCAAATGTTGCGCATGAACCAATAAAAGTACCTGGGATATAGGCTAACCAAGCTTGCTTAGCTTGAATACACATAAAAAATGCCACTACAGCCGTAATTACATAGCCGATAATCTCTAAACCGACATAAGTAGAGCCATATATAATTACCATTGCCCAAAATACGCCTGTCATATTGGTGAGCAGACTTTCTGCAAGGCCTTTCAAACCACCTGTTGGGGACGCGAAGTAACTCGTGCAGCCAAGAAAGCCAGCCCAAGATAATAGGCCAAGGGAAATCGCAATCCAGCCCCAAACGCCAGAGAGAATACCAGTTGTAATAGAAATCGCTAAAAGTGTCGTCATGGAATTCTTACCTGCTTTGCCTGTTTCGCACCATTTTGGTTTGAAAGCTGCCTTCATACATTGAAATCAGGCTTCCAATACTAGAGGTATCCCCTGCGCAATTCGGCGATCAGAATCACATAAAAAACTGCAAATTTAAAACAATTTCACTCAAAACTTGACGCAAACGATAAATCAACAGATTTAGAAAATAACTAGAGAACCAAGGCGGGACGGACAAAAATTGAGTTCTTGACGTGGTAGCTTAACAATCAAAGGCTCTGCAATGCAGAGCCTATCAAATCATTATTGACTACAAAACCGAGCGTTTACCTTTCATCATTCGCAAACCCTCTCGTTTAATACAGTCGACAAGCGGGTTCTCTGCCATGTCTGCTCGCCAAATAAAGGACAACGTACGATCCATTTTTAAATCTGGCACGTTCAAAGCGACAAGCTCACCTGCCTCGATATACCGCTCTACGTCTAAATATGGTAAACACGTCAAGTACTGACCGTTGGCAACAAGGCTACGCAAAACTGGCACGTGTTCGTATTCACGCCAAACGTCCAAATCTTCAATAAGATGATGAATAGAGCTATCAAAAATTTTGCGAGTGCCAGAACCATGCTCACGTAGAACCCATTTAGCGTGTTCAAGTTGCGCCAAACTTACGGAATCATTTTTAGCAAATGGGTGGTGAGACGCTGCAACTACAGTAAGGTGGTCACGACACCAAATTTCTTGGTGTAAACGGTTATCGTCACAACGTCCTTCAATCACGCCCAAATCGTATTTGTAATCTAAAACACCATCAATAACGGCTTGCGTACTTTGCACGCCAAGTGAAATTCGCATTTCTGGAAAATCATTATCAATGATACTGATAAGGTCTGGAACTAAGTGTTCTGCTGGGGTTTGGCTCGCTCCCAATCGAATATGTCCACTCAACAAATGCTGCTCGTAAAACCCCATTTCAATTTGCAAGGCATCTTGTAATAGACGTTTCGCTTTTGGCCTTAACCACATCCCCCAATGCGTTAATGCCATTTGCTTACCCTGCCTTTCAAACAAAGGCCTTCCAAGCATTTTTTCCAATTGCGCAAGCGACATACTCGTCGCTGATTGTGTCAGAGCCAGTTTATCTGCGGCCTGGCTTACACTGCCGGTGTCTGCAACTGCGTCAAATACCGCTAATTGCTTAAGTGAGTAGCGCAAAGTGTCCTCCCAAATCGGTGAGTATTCCAAATACTCTGGAGCCCAGAAATTTATGCGTCGATACGCAATAAAGTTCATTTTACCTACCCTGAAAAACTTATCAAATAATTTGATGAGGATTCTAAATATTATCAATTTTACCTGTACGTCCCAGACGCTTAATCTGGATATGCGGTTCGGGAACACCGCAATACAAAAACAAGTAACACATTCATTTTCGGGCACTAACTGTTTCGATTTATTCACTAAGGAGTTTCTATGGAAGCACAAACTAAGGAGTCAATATGGCGGTGACCAACTCTCAAAATCACCAGTATTTCTCACCAAAAGAAATGATGGCTGAAGCTGAGAAGTTTGCCCTTAGCAAAGCAAACAAAACCAGTGGTATGACGCTAGGTTTAGCAATCATGGCAGGCGCATTTATCGGTTTGGCATTCTTGTTTTACATCACAGTGACAACAGGCAGCGCTGACGCAGGTTGGGGCCTTAGCCGACTTGCGGGTGGTTTGGCATTCAGTATGGGTTTGATACTCATCGTTATTTGCGGTGGTGAGTTGTTTACCAGCTCAGTGCTTTCAAGCATCTCATGGGCAAACAAACAAATCTCTTTTGGCAAGATGCTGTCGATTTGGGGCAAGGTTTATGTCGGTAACTTTATCGGTGCGATGTTCTTACTTGCATTGGTAAGCGCTGCAGGCTTGTACCAAATGGATGCCGGTCAATGGGGTTTAAACGCACTGAACATTGCGCAACACAAGCTTCACCACACGTTATTACAAGCGTTTGCACTGGGCATTCTATGTAACTTGTTGGTTTGTCTTGCAATCTGGTTAACGTTTAGTTCGGCAAACGCAATGACAAAAGCAGCGATGACCATCCTACCCGTTGCAATGTTCGTGAGCAGTGGCTTTGAGCACTGTGTAGCAAACATGTTTATGGTACCGCTCGGCATCGTAATCGCGAATTTCGCACCAGAGTCATTCTGGACTTCAGTCGGCGTATCGGCTTCTCAATACGCAGATCTAAGTGTTGGCCACTTTATCACAGCAAACTTGATTCCCGTGACACTTGGCAACATTGTCGGCGGCGCAGTATTGGTTGGCTTGGCCAACTGGTGTATCTATCGCCGACCAGAACTTAAAGCAGCAAACGTTTCATCAATCACAAACACTACAAAACTCACGTCAGTTAAGGAAAGCATTATGAAAAACGCATCAATTGTAAAAGAGATCATGAACCCGAGCCCAGTTACTCTGAGCGTAGAAATGCCAGTTTCAACTGCACTAGATACCCTATTGGACAACAATCTAATCAGTGCTCCTGTTGTTGACATCGAAAACCGTTTGGTTGGTTTCTTATCTGCTCATGACGTAATGGTTGAATTGTGGTGCCAAGATTACATCCCAGCACAAGAACAAAAAGTGGTCGACTTGATGAGCCGTGACGTTGTGGCTATTGACGCTAGTGACCGTTTAGTGGACGTGGTTGAGTTTCTATGTATCGATAAAGAGCAACTATACCCAACAACAAGTATGGGCATGGCAACTCGCTTTACTTCTCTTTCATTAGAAGAGCGTGCAAAAAGCATGAAAGTAAGCAAGCCTCAAGTATTACCAGTCCTCGAGAATGGCGTCATGGTTGGTGTGGTAACGCGTAACGAAGTCCTAAAAGCATTACGCCCTGTTTACGGTGAGCGTCTAAATCTTGTTGAAGATAAAGTTCTAGAAACGGCATAAAACGATTACAGCTAACAAGTAGCTACTAGCTACTAGCTACTAGCAAGACAAGTTGGCACCTATAAAAAAGCGCTCTAATTTCAGAGCGCTTTCTTCATTTAAATTTTCTCATCTAGGCACTAATGTGAAGAATTTACTTCTTGACGCCTTCAATGTGCAGTTCCATATCAACGTAGCTAGAAGAGCCCATCACAGGAATTTCAAAATCAGCAAGTTCTAGACGTGTTTGACCAATGAAACCAGCACGCTCACCGCCCCAAGGATCATTACCTGCACCAACAAACTCCGCTTCAATCGTGATTGGTTTAGTCACACCGTGAAGCGTCAGGTCTCCGATCACCTCTAACTGACCATTACCTTTATCTACCACTTTCGTACTTTTGAATATTGCTTCACTGTATTTGCTTGCATCAATAAAATCGCCGCTGCGGATGTGCTTATCACGCTCTGCGTGGTTTGAGTCTAAGCTTGTTGTATCAACCACCACATTGACTTTCGCGTCTGCCATATTATTTTCATCAAAAGAAAAGTCACCAGAAAATGTATTGAAACGGCCTTTGATGAAGCTGTAACCAAGGTGACTTACTTTAAAGTTGATCGATGCGTGTGCACCTTTGGTGTCGATAACGTAATCTGCAGCGTTTGCGCCGAAAGGCAGTGCCATTGCGATTGCTAATCCTGTAGCGAAAAGTGACTTTTTCATTTTGAAGCTCCTAACATTTTTCTTAATGTGTTGTCTTTATCGATAAAGTGATGTTTGAGTGCGGCTGCAGCATGCAAGCCTGCCATTAGGATCACACCCCAGGCTGCATAAAAGTGGACTTCACCGGCAATATCGGATTGGTTCGGGAACAACTCCCCTGCACCAGGTACCGTAAACCAGTTGAACACTTCGATTCCTCGACCATCCGAAGTAGAGATTAAGTATCCAGAAATAAAGATAGTGATAAGTAACAAATACATCATGCTGTGTGCCGCTTTTGCCACAAGCACTTCAAAAGGCTTACCTTCTACGCTTGGGGAAGTCGTAACCTGCTTCCATATGATACGAAGCAAAGTGAGAGCTGCTAATAACAGACCAACTGAACGATGGTAATGCGGTGCTATACGATACCATTCGCTGTAGTAACCAAGATCAACCATCCACAACCCAACAGCAAACAAACCAATGATGCATAACGCGGAAAGCCAGTGCATGACTCTAGCGAATAGGTTGTAGTTCTTTACTTGTGTATCCATCTCACGATCCTAGATCTATTCCTAAGTATATGTTGAGCAAGAAACACAACATTAACTGATTTACTTTGTGTGAAACAGATTATTTACCATCATTTACATCTAACCAACAACACTCATTCAAACAACATATTCGAAATTTTAGAATGAGCCACAAAATGTGTACCTATAATTGGACTTCTTGCTCTATTTCATACAACTCATCCGTCATTTCTAACATCCGCTTTTCAATCACAGACTTGGCATCTTCAATACCTTTGTTGTAATAGAGAGGTCCAAGCTTTTCAGTGACAAAGTCAATTAAGAACTCACTATCAAACTGACCAATCTCTATACTCAGTTCATCTTGCATGTAATCTTGAATCGCGTTTGCTAATGCCTCTTTTTGAGACCGCTCTAATTTAATCATTTCATTCCTCTCGCTTTGCCATTCATAAATTTGATGTTTAGATCAAGAAGTTGCTTATCTTCGTTAGTCTATCTTTAAAAGACTATGCTAACCTTTCTCCGCCTAATTTGTTAACCGTTAAGGGATATTCTTTGCTACTCGACTTAGTCATTCAAAGTGTCAATGATTTTCAGGACGACTGTCTCAAGCTCTGTGAAAAGCATTACCCTGCGGTGCACAACCAAGGCATGAGTGAGCACCACCTCGGACTCGCATTTGCAAGACGAATGGAACACACTTTCCGTCACTTTGGATACAACAGTATTATCAAACCCATTGAAGTACTCGAATCACCAGACCTCCCTCATCACTATCGTATTTCTTCAGAAATTGGCACGGTATGGGTATTAAGCCACCATTTGGTTAGTGCTGGACACTCTTGTCGTGAAAATTTGTTGGAAACGATCACCGAATGGCAATGTGAGTATGGTTACGCACTACAACCCAATGACCTGTTGTTTTTAGTGAGTGACCATTGGATGAGCCGAAGTAAAACGAGTCGCGAATTGTTGCACTGGTGGATGGGTGCATTGCCCGACCCAATCAATGAATACACAGAGCAAGGTATTACCTTGTACACCAGTGAATCGCAGCTGACGCAATCGTTAGAAAAACGATTTAATATTAGCCCTTGCTACATCAAATTTGGTCACCCGTTACGTCGTTCGAATAAGCAACAGTTGGTAAGAAAATATTTGCAACTGTACGCGGTCTTACAATGGTAATACGCTTAACGAGCTAACACCGTCATTACTGAGCTTGCCCCCTTGTACAGAAGCGAACATTCAAAGACACAGTATTTGACAAACTGAAACCCAATATCAGCAACATTGAATGAGCCGAAACCCTCTTTCATTAAGGTCGTTGAATGCAATCACCTTGAATGTAACCATAGACATTATGTCAACTTGCGCGGTTCCGGTATTTATAAAACGACTGGCATTAACGCTGCTTATCATTCGCCAAGTATCTCAAAGCACTTGTCTCAGCGAGAGTAACTTGGCTTTTAAAGGCATCACCGATTAGAAAAGAATAAAAAAATACCCAAGTGACATGACGTAACTTGGGTATCTCTAGATAAGGTCTGAATTAGTACAGGTAATTGCATCAATCAAAGCATTTGATAGCGTACATCACCTTTTATTTTCGACTTTTTCCGCGATTTTTGTGAATTGCCAATTTTGCTTTCATCTTCCGCTTTTCTGCAGAACGGCTCTTGCTGCGTCCACCATGATTACGCTCAGGTTCAACTTCTTCAATCAGACTTGGCTCAAAGCCTGCCAACCATTCTTGAGGAAGACGCTTATCCAATAGATTCTCAATAGCATGAAGCAAGTATTCTTCATCACGACTCATTAAAGAGACCGCTAAGCCCGATTTGCCCGCACGGCCAGTACGGCCAATTCGATGCACATAATCTTCCGCTTTGAATGGCATATCAAAATTAACCACTTGCTCAAGCTCTTGAATATCAAGACCGCGAGCAGCAACATCAGTCGCAATCAAAGCGCGAACTTTACCGCTCTTAAACTCATCTAACGCACGTTGACGAGCTCCTTGAGATTTATCTCCGTTAATCGAAACCGCTTTAATACCATCCAATTTAAGCTCTTTAGCCAACTCGTCACTGCCCTGCTTGGTTTTGGTAAACACCAACACCTGTTGCCAGTTACGAGAGCCAATTAAGTAAGCAAGTAACTCACGCTTGCGCTTTTTATCAACGGGATAGACCATTTGCTTCACGGTTTCTGCCGTGGTATTCGCTGGAGAAACTTCGACTTCAACCGGCGAGTCCATGAGCTTGTAAGCGATGGTTTTAATGCGTTTTTCAAATGTCGCAGAGAACAACATAATTTGGCGAGTTTGTGGTAGACGACGCAAGATTCTTTGTAAATCTGGCCAAAAACCCATATCAAGCATTCGATCTGCTTCATCCAATACAAGCGTTGTTGTTTTTGAGATGTTTACATTGCCGTTAAATAGATGATCAAGTAAACGGCCAGGTGTCGCAATTAATATATCTGCGCCGTCATTTAACTTATTCTTCTGAACCCCAATGCTAGTGCCACCATACACACACACAATTTTAAGATCGGTGTTGGCTGCGTATTGGGTTAGATTATCAAACACCTGTTGAGCAAGCTCACGAGTCGGAACCAAAATCAAAGCTTGAGGTGCGCCATTTCGTTGTTTTTGCTGAACCGACTGAATAATTGGTAAACCAAAGGCTGCCGTCTTACCCGTACCGGTTTGCGCTGCAGCTAGCAGATCTTTCCCTGCCAATACATGAGGAATTGACATTTCCTGTACTGGTGTTGGTGACACGATATTCAAACCGCTTAGGGTATCAACAAGCTGTTGTTCAATGCCAAGATCAGCGAAATTAACGGACATGATAAACCTCATAATTTTTGGAGCGCAGAGTTTACCAGAGCGATATTGTTCATACTACCTTTAGCGTTATCCAAGCTAAGAATTCATCAGTTGTTGATGATATTGATAAGCTTGCGCTAATACGTCTTGATAAAGTGGTGAAAACTTGGACTCTAATTCCGTATATTCGTTATCTAACACTTCAAAGGTTGTGGTCAGGTCTGCCATTCTTGGGCTTCGTTGAGACATTCTGTGAAGCGCAAATTCAATGTTTTGCAACTCGCGGTAAGATTGAAGCCACCCCCCCTGCCACATTCGGCTATGAAGCAATAAAAATCGCGATGGTAGGTCTTCAGATATTTGTTCGTTCACTTGCGAATAAGCATAACGAACGAAAGAATCTAAAGGTTGATCGCTAAACGATTGCCAATGCTTGGCCAAGCAGTGATCCCAAAACATATCTAGAGCAATGGGAGCGAATCTTCGAGCCACTCCGGTAAAGAGTGGCTTGCATTCGTTAACGATAGAATGATGATCGGTGATGCGATCAACAAAGCGATGTAATTTGATGCCATTGGAAATATCTGCTCGATATTGCTTGCTTGGATCTCCTTTTACGAAGTCTCCAAGCAAGTTTCCCATCAAATGGCTATGACATTGTTCTGCGATATGCAGGTGGGCTAAAAAATTCATTAGACGCGGTGAATGGCCTTTAGGCTCGTCTTACATGAACTTAGTATAACGTCTGTTGTGACGCGTTGAGAGTACTAATTGTACTTATTCGGCTTCATCATCTGAGCCAAGGTAATCCGACAGGTTAATACCAATTTCAAGTGCATCAAGCATCTCTAGGCATTCGTCGTTATGGTATTGGTCGCTCATGTGACCTCCTTATTTACAACTCCTGAAGCAAATTTGCTTTAATATCACTGCTCTCGAATTTTATTCGATGACAGTCACTCCTTTTATAGCCTTTATATGACACATTCATGACAGCGAGAAGTAAAGATTTAGAAAGCTATGACAGAAATCATAAGTAAACGATTGCAATTGGTCGAACAACGAGTTTGGGTGATGATAGAAATAACGCGTTAGAAGCATTTTATTTATAAAAATTGGAGATAACATAGAGTAAAAAGGCATTAAATTTGAAGTGTATCGAATTATCACCTCGAATTTCATGAAAGCGTGTTTTACCACCCAAACATTCGGCTATTCTTATTCTCGCCAAACATTTTTGCTGCTGGTGATAAAAAATATGAATAACTACAAAGACCCTACAAATAATACTGAAGACATTCAGTGCCCACTTTGCCAATGTGATGAATATATGATTTCGTCCGATGGTGAAAAGTTTACTTGTGCTTCTTGCGGGTTCCACACGAAAAACTTCTCATCGATAAGGTGCTTACACTACACACCTTACTTACAGACTAAATTTAAACATATCCATGTATTAAGTAAGGTGTGCCACTAAACAAAATAGTAAGTGAATAAAGTGAATCTACTAAATGCACAGAGCGTCTTTGAAATGAGCTAGCCCCACGCTAAATAGAGCAGCCTACTAGCTGCTCTTTTAGTTCGCCTAAATGCCCTATTTGAGACACACGATTATCTTGTACTAGGGTGATCGGCACGCCATTGTAAAGCTGAACGGTTTTGACTCCAGCATTTAACCCCGCCTCTACCCCCTTTGGGGTGTCGTCGACATATAAGCAGTCACTCGGCAAAAAACCCATGCTCATTGCGCTATACATAATTAGATCGGGTTCTGGTTTCCAGCTATTTGTGTCAAATGCTGAGAAGATCTTGCCTTTGAAAAAACTCAAGAGCCCAGTCAACTCAAGAGAATATTCAATTTTATCTTTAGGCCCGTTTGACGCGACGCAATACTCAATTTGATGAGAATCTAAAAACTTAATCAATTCATGTGCGCCATCCATTGGCATTAGATGACGGACGAAAAGGGCTTGTAGCACGTCTCGATATTGAGGTTCTAAAACATCAATTGAAACATCAATATTCATCAATTCTTTAGCATCGGACAAAATATCCGCGAGTTTACCTCCCTTAAAATGAGCCACGCACTCATCTAAAGGAATATCTGCCCCATACTGACTAAATACATCAACCAAGGCTTGGCAACACAAACGCTCGCTATCAACCAACGTACCGTCACAATCAAATATGACACATTTTATATTGTCCATAGCATGCCCCTCTGACGTCTAACAATACTTGCTTCTTATAATTGTTCCATCATATTAAACTTTAAAGCGCTTTAAACGTGAGAGTTGGCATTTCACAAAAGTAACGTCATTGAATTCGTGATTTTTCACACAAGATCACCTAATTGAGCGCAAAGTAAGAAAAATCTGTGACATAAAACATCGCACAATTCGCGTCCTTAGCTGTTATCCGGAAATGCAACACGAACTTCCATAAAATCATCAAGGTTATCAAGTACTAATTGACACAATTCAGGGTCAAAGTGATGGCCTTTTTCTGAATCAAGATATTCAGATACTTTAGCGATAGACCAAGCAGGCTTGTAACAGCGTTCATTTAGCAGGGCATCAAATACATCAACAATAGACACAATTCGTGCAAAAATATGGATGTCATTGCCCACTAAACCATTGGGGTAGCCCATACCATCCCAGCGCTCATGGTGCTGGTGAGCAACAATGGCTGCCAGCTGAGTGACATCACATGATCGCAGGTTCAAAAGCTCATACCCCTTTACAGTATGTTGCTTCATAATTTCCCACTCTTCAGCCGTTAATTTACCCGGTTTCTCGAGAATTGACTCTGGTATAGATATCTTACCAACATCATGCATTGGACTGATAATCTCGATGAGCTCCACTTCGCGATGGCTCAATCCATAGAGTTTGGCAAGTAAAGAAGACAGCCTCGCAACACGTTTCACATGTTGACCGGTCTCTCCTGAGCGTGACTCTATCGCCTCACCTAACACAGTAATCATTTCTTTTTGTACCGTTAATGTTCGTTTTTGTAGCGAAACAATTTTGCGATTTTTTCTATCAATTTCTTTTCGATGACGAATAACGGCAAACTGAGCAACAATAATCAATGACAAAATAACAATCATGGCACAAGCCGCCAGTAGCAACTTTAAGTTAACTTTCATCGTAGGAGGTGGCGTATTGATAATATGAGCCGACTCAGGAATATCATGTCGGCTGATGTCATAGCGCTGTAACGCCGCATAATCGAGTACGGCCTCAGACATTTTCTCTTCACTTGTGGATTGTATTGCAATCCCAAGCTTAAGCGACATTAACTCGGCTGCTTTCTGGCCAATTTCTTTAGACCGATTCACAAAGCCGCCTAAAATACCTTCTTCATTTAAGTACATTTCCCAAAGTACAAATACAGGCGCAGCGCTATTTAAGCCGATATTGTGGGCAATATCTTGATAAGAGTGATAAACCCCTTTGTCTAATTCGGTATTGAAGTGTGTCAATAGAACGGCATCATTGGCGTCTATTTGCGATAACTTAGACGATGCTTGTGCTAATGTTTCATCTCTTAACGCGATCAAATTGATTCTTGGGTATTTTGCCATTTCGGCCTTTACCCTTTGATATATTAATTCAGACGTTAAACTTCGGTCAGAAAGGTAATAAAGATTCTTTATCTTCGGTCGCAAACGATTAATTAACTTAACATTTTCTTCAACACGATCATACTCGTAAAGAATGTCGCCATTGGTGCTTAAACTATCGAGAGAAGCTTGGGTGTTATTTATGCCCACCGCCACCAAAGGGGTTTTACGTTGTGAGTTTGGTAGATAATGTTCCGCAAACAATAGCGCAGCATCGTCAGAAATGATAACGCCGTCAAACTGATAATCTTGGTATTTTGCTTCTAGATAATTGGCCATCTTTTGGAAATAGCCATCCGAATGCACTCGTTTTGCATCCAGATATTCAATGGATAATTTTACACGACTGTCTGTATTTCGAAATCCATCCTCAACACCACTTTGAATGTCACTCGTCCATTGATAGGATGGTTCATACGAATGCAGCACCAAAATATTTTTGAGTTCCCAATCAGAATCATGTGCATTGACTGCGGCCGTCCCTAGGCACAAAGATAGAGCCAATAAACGCGTCAAACGCTTGTGCATGTTTTACCTAGCCGAAAGATTAAATTCTAGAGTTAAAGTCGAGTCCATAAGGACTCTCCGTTACCCGTAACAATCACCAAGTATCTGATTTATTAAAACCAAGAGAGAATATTATGAACTCGATCACATTTCGAGGACGATTGTCTCACACAATTTTTTCTCATCATGAAGTTTTTTTACCAAATCCACGGCAAACTGGTGCTTGTCTAAACTTTGAGACGATGCAATATCTGAAATAAGTGAGTTTCCCTCGTAGTGGCTCACAATAGCAGCACCAACTGGTTCTCCATCGTTAAAACCAACATACAATTCAAAGTCTGGGTCTAAGATAATCTGGCTCAAGTATTCCACAATCATATCTTGATCGTGCTGAGTTGACCAACGTTGGGACTGAAGCACTGAGAACATCACCGTCAAACGATGGAAATCAACCAAGAAAATGTCGTCGTTTTGTAGTGCACGAGCACTTTCAATGAATGGCTCGTAAGAAAGCACATCATATTCCGCTTCTTCCAATGAACGGAAGTATGTTTGACGCCCCTCAAGACTCTCTTTGGTAGGGAACTCCACTTCGACAAGTTCATGAAGCCATGCGTTTTTGCGTTTAATGATTTCTAATTGCTGTTCGTTCATTTTATTACCTTAACTGCCACATGATTGGAGGTCTGCAGCGAGTATAGACGGGATGTTTGCTACGATAATGAGCGCTCCCCGATATGCGACGGTACATTATCATGAAGACTCTTACAAACCTAGCTAAACTCTTGAGTGAACGCCAAATTTTGTTTTAACTGCATCTGTCTGATAAATTGTTCCAATATATTTGCCTATTTAAGGGATGAAAACATGAAAAAACGCTTGCTTGCTTTAAGTCTGCTTACTGTACTTGCCGGGTGTGGCAACAATGAAGTCGGTGATGTATCGCTTGGTATGTTTACGATGAAAGACATCAAAATCGGACACCTACAAGATGAAGTAGTCACTGGTGTCACGTGTCACATTGCGTCTATTGAGGCAAACTTGAGCTTTTCCGATCCGAGCGACAGTTCTATCTCCTGCCGCCAAACTGGTGATATTACGCCTGAAATGATTGCTAAGATCGACAAAAGTAAGTCTGGTGAAGTGGTCTTCAAAAAATCCAAAAGTATCTTCTTCAAAACAATGAAAGTAAGACGCATCTATGATCCAGAGAGTCAAACTCTGCTGTATTTGTCTTACACAACCAAAGAAACAGAAGGTAGCTTTAAACACAGTTTGTCTACGGTGCCACTTTGGGGAACCAAAGCTTACACCCAACCGGCTGAATTAACATCAAACTAGCCCTCACTTGTTCATAAAAACATCAGCTCGCTGAAAATTTCAGCGAGCAAATTTCTTTGCAAATAGGACAACGAATTTCATTTTTATGTGATACAATCCCGCCTCTTTTTTTTCTCAATCAAGAACAAGCATGAAGTTTCCTGGACAGCGTAAATCAAAACACTACTTCCCAACTCACGCTCGAGATCCATTAGTTAACCAAATTCGACAAACGCCTAAACTGTATCGTCCAACGATTGTCGGTGTTGGCCAAACCATCGTCGATATTGAAGCGCGCGTAGACGACGACTTTCTAGCGAAATACAACCTAAGTAAAGGTCATTCTCTTGTTCTTGAAGAGAGCAAAGCAGATGCATTGTACGAAGAGTTAGTTGAAAAAGGCCTGATTACACATCAATACCCTGGTGATACTATCGGAAACACGTTACACAACTATTCAGTACTAGCAGACAGCAAATCTGTGTTGCTGGGTGTCATGTCGAAAAACATTCAAGTCGGCTCGTTTGCATACCGCTACCTATGCCGCACTTCTTCTCGCATGAACCTAAACCACCTACAAACAGTAGACGGCCCTATTGGTCGCTGTTACACGCTCATCACTCAAGACGGTGAACGTACTTTCGCGATTAACGAAGGCCACATGAACAAACTATCTCCTGAGAGTATTCCTGAAGAAGTCTTCCAGAAAGCGTCTGCGCTTGTTGTATCGTCTTACTTAATGCGTGGCAAAGAAGAAGATCAGATGCCTCAAGCAGTGCAGCGTGCGATTGAGTTTGCTAAAAAGCATGACGTACCAGTTGTCCTTACTCTAGGCACCAAATACGTTATCGAAGGTAACGCTAAGTGGTGGCAAGAGTACATTCGAGACAATGTATCCGTTGTTGCAATGAATGAAGAAGAAGGCGCTGCGCTTACTGGTGAAACGGATCCACTCGCGGCGGCAGACAAAGCACTTGAATGGGTTGATCTTGTATTGTGTACCGCCGGACCAAATGGTCTTTACATGGCAGGTTACACTGATGAAAAAGTGAAACGTGAAACCATGCATGACATTCTTGAGGGCTCAATCGACGAATTTAACAAATTCGAATTTAGCCGTGCAATGCGTAAAGACGATTGCCAAGATCCAATGAAAGTATATTCACACATTGGTCCTTACCTTGGTGGTCCACTAGAAATCAAAAACACGAACGGTGCTGGTGATGCCGCACTCTCTGCGCTTTTGCATGATATGGCTGCCAATTCTTTCCACCAGAAAGAAGTACCAAACTCAGAAAAACACGAAGTTCGTTGTTTGACGTATTCATCTCTTTCTCAAATTTGTAAATACGCAAACCGTGTAAGCTATGAAGTACTCACTCAGCACTCTCCTCGCCTATCACGTGCATTACCAGAAAGAGAAGACAGTCTTGAAGAGACTTATTGGGATCGCTGATATTTAAGCATTTCCAGCTATATCTGTTTGAAGGTCACCATTTGGTGGCCTTTTTGTTTTGATCTAGCGCAGTGTTTGGTGATTTTTGTTATCATGTAGCACGCTAAGGCGCATGAACTGCTTTACAGCTCACATTTTACCAGTATTATTCTCGCGCAAACGTTTGCGCAACAGCTTGCCATCAATTTTTATCTCTTCCGGTGGCGATTGTTGATTGCTACGTGTTAGCCATTTTTTTGGAGTATCCATGCTGTCTGATATTGAAATTTGCCGAAACACACCGTTGTCTTCGATTGAAACTGTTGCCGCGAATGCTGGTCTGTTGCCACACGAGTTCGATACACACGGAAAACACAAAGCTAAAGTTCATCCCCAATGCCTTGAGCGCCTTAATGACAATCAAGATGGGAAATTAGTACTGGTCACAGCCATTACCCCTACCCCACTAGGTGAGGGAAAAACGGTAACAACCATTGGTCTTTCTCAAGGCCTCGCTAAAATCAATCAATCGGTCATGGCATGCATACGCCAACCTTCAATGGGGCCAGTTTTTGGTGTCAAAGGCGGCGCCGCTGGCGGTGGTTACTCTCAAGTCTCGCCAATGGATGAATTGAATCTGCATCTAACTGGCGACATTCATGCTGTCACTGCAGCCCATAACCTTGCTTCTGCAGCAATAGATGCTCGCATCTATCATGAGCAGCGTGAGGGATTTGACGCGTTTGAAGCAAGAACAGGGCTGAAAGCGCTAAAAATAGATGTCGAGCGTATTACATGGAAACGTGTAATGGACCACAATGATCGCGCACTTCGTATGGTTAAAATCGGTTTGAATGAAGATGGTAAAACCATTAACGGCTTTGAGCGCGAAGAAGGGTTTGATATATCGGCGGCATCCGAGTTAATGGCAATTCTTGCCTTAGCAAAAGATTTAAAAGATCTTCGTCAACGAATTGGACGCATTGTTGTCGCTTACAACCTTGATGGTTTTCCAGTAACCACAGAAGATCTACAAGTTGCAGGTGCAATGGCGGTAACGTTGAAAGAAACCATCGCCCCTACACTCATGCAAACACTTGAGGGCGTTCCAACCCTGATCCATGCTGGACCATTTGCGAACATTGCACATGGGAACTCATCCATCATTGCTGACGAAATTGCGTTAAAACTCTCTAGTTACGTTGTCACTGAGGGTGGTTTTGGTTCAGATATGGGTTTTGAAAAGGCATGCAACATTAAAGCTGCAGCTGCAAAGAGAGCACCAGATTGCGTAGTTATTGTTGCGACTCTACGAGGGCTAAAAGCAAACTCAGGCCACTATGACCTCCGCCCAGGAATGACAATTCCAGATTCAATCTTCTCGCCTGATCATGAAGCCTTAAAAGCGGGATTTGAAAACCTAAAATGGCACATAAATAACGTGCATAAGTATGGTCTTCCTGCTGTCGTTGCGATTAACCAATTCCCACAAGATTCTGTCGATGAATTACTCGAATTGAAATCGCTTATTCACACTTTCAACCCCGATGTTAAAGTTGCTGTAAGTACTGCTTTTGGTAATGGCGGAGAAGGTGCTGTTGAGCTTGCGCAATACGTGGTAGAGACATGTGAGACATCATCAAATTTCCGTCCGCTTTATCAAAAAGATCAATCTTTAATAGAAAAGCTCATGGCGGTGTGTGAAGTCGGCTATGGTGCATCAAATATTGAAATGAGTAAATTAGCCAAAACTCAACTGGCTCATTTTGAAAAACTTGGATTTGATGATCTCGCGGTTTGCATCGCTAAAACACCACTCTCGATTACCACCGATTCCGCTGTAAAAGGCGCTCCGACAGATTTTAGTGTTCCAATTCGTGAATTACGGTTGTGTGCAGGAGCAGGTTTCGTTTATGCACTATCTGGCAGTGTAATGACCATGCCAGGCTTACCGGACAAACCTGCATTCATGAATTTAGACCTTGATGATTTCGGAAATATCATTGGCTTATCATAGATTGCTCCGATAGGGGTCATTGGAGACGAGTTCACCATTCAATACCCCCCTTTTTCCAACACCTCCATTCAAAAAAATAGGAGCTTTTAGCTCCTATTTCTCCCTAAAAATCACAACCAAAACTTTATAATTCATTGTTTATAAAATACTTTACATTGTAAATTTGAGAGCATTTATATTGCACGCCTCTAGTTTCCCCAACATGGTGCATCAAAAATGTACTCTCGCTCTAACATAGTGCAAAAGAACAACCCATAAACTTTAAAGCTATTGAATTTATTGACTAAATTCGCTGGCTCGATTCTTGTACTAATGTTTATAAAACGTAATGGATTTCACAGCGTCAGTCATAGGCCGGCAGTTGGCTACTCCTCAGCTATTTAGCTTATTAGAAAGGCGCACGAAAAATAAAAGGGAAGATTATGCAAGATGCACTCGCTGTAATTTTAGCAGGAGGGATGGGCTCAAGACTTAGCCCTCTGACTGATGACCGCGCAAAACCTGCAGTACCATTTGGCGGGAAGTATCGTATTATTGATTTCACACTAACTAATTGCCTTCATTCAGGTTTAAGGAAAATCTTAGTTCTTACTCAATACAAGTCACATTCGTTGCAAAAACACCTAAGAGACGGTTGGTCAATTTTCAATCCCGAACTTGGTGAATACATTACCGCTGTCCCCCCCCAAATGCGCAAAGGTGGTGCATGGTATGAAGGCACGGCAGATGCCATTTATCACAACATGTGGCTACTCTCCCGCAATGAAGCAAAGTACGTTGTTGTTCTTTCTGGCGATCATATCTATCGAATGGATTATGCAGCGATGCTTGAAGAACATAAAGAAAATGGTGCCAAGCTCACCGTCGCCTGCATGGATGTGCCTGTTGAAGACGCTTCTGCATTTGGTGTTATGGGTGCTCACGAAAATGGATTAGTTTATTCATTCATCGAAAAGCCTAGCCAACCACCAACGCTTGCTGATGATCCATCAAAGAGTTTGGCTTCAATGGGTATCTACATTTTTGATATGGAAGCACTGAAACAAGTACTTGAAGCAGATTCGAAATTAGAAGATTCTAGCCACGACTTTGGTAAAGACATTATTCCTAAACTCATCGACACGGAATCCGTTTACGCATACAAGTTTTGCGGCAGCAAAGGACGAGTGGATAAAGACTGTTATTGGCGAGATGTTGGAACCATTGATTCTTTTTATGAAGCAAATATGGATTTATTAGAACCAGTTCCCCCTATGAATCTTTATCAACCAAATTGGGGCATCAGAACATATGAAGCGCAATTTCCACCAGCGAGAACCGTATCATCCGCAACTGGAAATGAGGGTATATTCATTAACTCTATCATCGCGAATGGCGTCATCAATTCCGGAGGTTCCGTACAACACTCTATCATCGCAGCAAACGTGCGTATTCAAGACAGTGCGACAATAGTCAACAGTATCTTGTTTGACAATGTTGAGGTTGGTGAAAACTGTCAACTGGTCGATTGTATCATCGACAAGCACGTTCGTATTCCACCACATACTAAAATAGGCCTCAATAAAGTTGACGATGCGAAACGATTTCATGTGTCAGAAAAAGGAATCGTTGTTATTCCTGAAGGGTACGAGTTTTAATCCTAACTTCTATCCGTAAATACAGGCATTCTCAAACCAAACCTTTCTCGGATAGTGGCTGCCCACCACAAAAAGGCCTTTTCAAACAAAAGTTCATCACAGACATAGATTCGTAACCAAGATAGATTCATTATAAAAAAAAGCGCGCGATATCAATCACGCGCTTTTTCAATGCCGTTTAGTACGGATTAGATATTACACACCGTTGCCCAACTGCCATCACTACCCGGCTCTGATGCTGTCCACCAATTTGCCTGATATACCACACCGTTGTGAATCACTTTATCGCCTTGGTTTGCGTGGCTTGGGTTACCTTGCCAATCGGTTTGTGGAAGATCTGGGTAAGTAACTAAACCCGCAGTGTCACAAGTACCCGGCTCAGTACCACCACCGTCAGTGCCAGAGTTTAGGTCACCAATTGGTAGGTCTGGTTGCTCGAACTTAAACGCGAACTCTTTACCGCCAGAAATCACCGTATAATTAGCAGGGCCAGAGATTGGTAGGTAGTAAACCATATCAAGCTCGTAAATGCCGCCCGCAGGGAGTTCTTTCCAAGCAGGTAAAGAGAACGACACGCGGTGCATAACACCATCCAAACCGCCGATGTTATCTGAACGAGTATGACCAGAAGCAATTACCGTCAAACCACCACCCGATTGATCTTTCGCATTATCTGGCGCAGATACAGGAATGTCGAATTGGAATTCCGTACCACCTGGGATGGCTTGACCAGTATTGTTAGTGAACGTAATCGTAGGGTTAATTGGGTAGTTCTGGTCACCCACTTTGAACCCACCGACACTCACTGCAATATCGACAGCTTCCGTTGGGATAGTACCTGTCGCGATCTTGTTACCGTAAGGCGTTGCAGACTTAAACTTGTCGTAAATCGCTTTAGTCATGGTGTTACCCATGTGGTACTCACCATTGCCCGACGCACAAGCCTGTTCTGTAGCGTCGATTGCAGTACGGTTGCCATTTGCGTCTAGTACATAACAGTTGTAGTCACCTGCCAGTTCCCAGAACATAATGCCACCGATTTCTTTGTCGATAACGTAGTCCGCTTTCACTTGTACAGACGCTTTATCTTCGGTCGATAGGAAAACACTCTTCTCAGCATTCCATAGCCATGGTGCAACCGCCACATCATCATAGTGACGAGTGTAAGAACCAACAAACTTGTCCGTTGGATCGTTCACAGGGTCTAGGCCGTAAGCTTGAGCGTAAGAACCCCAAATACCTTTCTCTAGGTTCTTCGCATGCCACATTGGGTTTGAACCTGCACCCATTTCGTTGCCTTTAGGGTCAGTGTCATGCCACATGTTATCGATACCGATAGCACCGTGACCACAATTGTTCTTCTCACCCTCACCCGTGCCAGGAGCACATTCAGATTGGTTAGGAAGTGCTGCTCGGCCCCAAAGACCATTATCACCACCTGTTACACCTTGCCAACCACGAGTGTAGTAAGGAACACCGATGTTAATTCGACCTGCTGGCATAGAACCACGGAAGTAGTGATACGCCCAGTCAGTATTCAAGTAGCCGATACCACCGTATGCCGCTGTGCCGTATACATTCCACTGTGCCAACTCAGAATCTTTACCAGTGTCGTACAAGGCAGCGTTGTGACCAACGTGATCATTCCAAGCACCGTGTAAGTCGTAAGTCATGATATTGACGTAATCGAGGTACTTCGTAACATCGAAAGTTTCCATACCGCGCAGTAAGTAACCAGAAGAAGGTGCGGCAATTGTTAGCATATAGTGGATGCCATCTTGAGAAGAGGCCACGTCTAGTTTCTCACGTAGAACTTTCATCAGCTCTTGGTAAGAAGCCCATAGATAGGGACGACGTGGTTCCATAAAGTCTTTATCGTAAGGGTTACCAGCACCCGCCATTGACGTTGGGTATTCGTAGTCGATATCTAGACCATCAAACTTGTAGGTACGCATCATTTCAACGGCAGACGTTGCAAACTTCTCGATACCAGCATGGTTAATAGAACCATCGGCATTGGTCGTCATGGTGTAAAAACCACCATCCGCAACACGATTACCATCAGCACCGAAGTGACCGCCAGTTTCAGCCCAACCACCAATTGAAATTAGCGTCTTAACATCGTGTTTTTGCTTATAAGTCGCAAGTGCACCAAAGTGACCTTTAAAGCCTAGTTCTGGGTCAACCTCAACACCTGGCCATGTTTTACCTGTTGCAGGGTTAGTTGGATCGGTCACATCGCCCACATTCACTTTACCGTCTGAGCCAATGCTCACGAACGCGTAATTAATGTGTGTTAGCTGATCCCAAGGAATATCTTTCACTAAGTAAGCGGCTTGTGGGTCATCACCACTGCGCCAGCTAGTGAAGTAACCGATCACACGACGAGGGTGATCAGCACCCATTAATTCACGACCCTCTTCATCGTAAATAGTACAGTAAGGCACATCGACACCTGCCGTTTGATACAGGCCATCCGGACGACAGTTTGAAGTTACCGCACCACCATTAACCATTAACGATACAAGAGAAGAGTCTGTTGTCGCGCCAGCGTCGTCTGTCGCTTTCGCGTAAATTGAGACGTTGCCTGCCGTTGCTGCAGTGAAGTCAACCGAATAAGGAGCAGTAGTTGCTGTACCAAACAGTGTACCTGCTGCGAAGAATTCCACTTTCGCAACCGCACCGTCAGCATCAGCTGCATTTGCAGTCACCGTTACCGTACCACCAAGGTCAACAGACGTTGCAGAGAGTGCTACGTCAACAGTTGGTGCTTCATTACCAGGCTGGCCGGCATTAACAATAAGGGTTACAGCACTTGCCGCACTCACCGCGTTTTTATCATCGTAAGCTTTCGTTGAGAATTCATGCGCGCCTTCAATCGCCGTCCATGATGCTGTGAAAGGTGACGCAGTTGACGTACCCACTAGAGCGCCATCAACAAAGAATTCAACTTTACTGATGGTGCCATCCGTATCTGCCGCATCCGCTGCAAGAGTAACAACATCGCCTGTTTTGATTGAAGCCGACGAAGAGGGTGAAGTTAAAGTGACTGTCGGTACTTCATTTAAAGGCAGTTCAATCGCTCCACCATCACATGCGCCGAGCGCTTCCCACTCTCCCCATTCACCTGATTGAGCCGGGTTATTATTTTGCGTCCAATAGCGTGCTTTATATGCATTATTCTCATGCTGAACTTGATCGCCGCCAGTATACACTTTTGACGCATCCCAAGTATTCAAAGCGCTACAATCAACCGAGGCGTAGCTGTTGAATGCCATGAGACAAGATGCAGTCAAGGTGCTAAGTGTAAAAACACGCTTTGATGCTTTCCCGTTTGTAAGGTACATATTCCTTTTCCTTAAGTTACTGTTTTTGCGTTGTTAAATACATTGCACAATTGCGCCCGAACTTTTATTTCGGCGTAAAATAACTTAAGTACATATTTTCCATTTTACATGGGGAATTTATAAATTTTTAACGACACCTCTCAACATTCCTCTAAATTCTTGCAACATAACAGGACTTATTTTGTACCAATAACTAATTTCATAGTTCGAATAAATATATCGGTCGCAAATAAGACAAAATACTCCCTTTATTTAGCAATTTAAGCTACCAAGGTCTTGCCAAGTCGAATCGCATAACGTCCTGCTAATCACATTTTAGTTGCACTCGGCGTCTCGTTAAAATGTCGCTTATATTCTCTGCTAAATTGTGAAGGGCTGCTATAACCGACCAGACGTGCGGCATCGTTCACTCTTCTACCCTCAAGCTGAATGAGTTCTCGTGCTTTGTTTAACCGAACTTTTTTGATGTACTGCAAAGGAGATTCAAGCGTGACATTGCGAAAAGCTTGATGGAAAGCGGAAATACTCATATTGGCTTCTTCGGCAAGCACTTGCACGTTTAGCTGCTCATGATATTCCTGATGAACTCGGTTCAATGCTTTCGCAACTCTAGCATAAGCGCCCTCTTGAGATGCCAGCTCAAACAATACATGACCTGAGTCACTGACCAGCGCTCGATAAACAATCTCTTCGAGTAATAGTTCACCAAGCATTACAACATCAAGATCATTACACAATGCGCTCATTAGGCGTTTACAGGCATCAAGCATGGCATCATTCATTTTCACCGACTTCAAACCACATTGAGAGGCCTCCTCACACACGTTTTTAAATCGGCTTGCTTCTAATTTTTTTACGAGTTTGTGTAACAACCCTGAGGAAATATCAATCGAAATACCAAGCAATGGCTCATTATTCGTCGCGATGGCTTCGCACTCTAGAGGCATTGGGACACCAACCACTAAATAGTCATCTGGCCCATAACGAACGGGCGTTTGCCCTATATGAATATTCTTGTTGCCCTGGCCTAACACAATGATGCCGGATTGATAAACAAATGGCTGTCTACGATTCCCTTGGCTGCTGCGGTAAAACCAAACCCCTTCAATGGCCGTTTCCCTTATTCCCTCTAAATCGTTCATCTTCGCTTTTATCGCGTATTGCTGCATCAATTCTGCAAGTGTCATCGGTCTCGCTCTCTTTTTATCAATACGATGTATCAATGCGTCCTCGAGCACTATACTTCTATATTCGGTTACTGTTCTAGCACCACCACCCCAATTTTGTAGAAATAGGCAATAAAATTACAGGAATCGACCTACTAAAGGCCATAAATGCATACTAATATGCATGTATTCACAATCCTCACAACGGAAGCAAGAGGTCTAATAATGAACTTTTCATACGTCAACCCAACTCAAATTTTTTTCGGCCAAGGCCAAATCGCGGCAATTAAAGACGCTATCCCAGCCGGTCAAAAAGTCCTAGTCATCTATGGCGGTGGTTCTATCAAGAGCAACGGTGTTTATGATCAAGTGACTCAAGCACTCAAAGGTCATGACTGGCTTGAGTTTTCTGGCGTTGAGCCAAACCCTACGAAAGAAACCTTGGATAAAGCGGTGGCTATCGTTAAAGAACAAAATGTTGATTTTATCCTCGCAGTTGGTGGTGGGTCCGTCATCGATGGCTCTAAATATGTTGCGGCATCAGCAAAATATGATGGGGACGGTTGGGACATCATGGTTGGCAAACACCAAGTCACGGAAGCAACGCCACTAGGCGCAATCTTGACGCTTCCTGCAACGGGCTCAGAATCCAACATGGGTGCGGTAATTACCAAAAAAGAAACTCAAGACAAATTGGCATTTCTAGCGCCTGCTGTTCAGCCGAAATTTGCCGTACTTGATCCAGACGTAATGAAAACGCTACCTGAGCGTCAACTTATCAACGGTCTGGTTGATGCGTGGGTACACGTATGTGAGCAATACCTAACGCTGCCAACTGGCGCAATGGTTCAAGACGGTTACGCAGAAGCGCTACTTAAAAACCTAAAAGTATTGGGTGATCAGTTCGCGGAGCGCGATAATGACCAATGGCGTGCGAACCTAATGTGGACAGCAAACCAAGCATTGAACGGTCTAATCGGTAGCGGCGTTCCTCAAGACTGGGCGACGCACATGATTGGCCACGAACTGACTGCACTATGGCACGTAGACCACGCACGTTCACTAGCCATCATTCAACCATCACTACTTCGTAATCAAATGCAGTTCAAGCGACCAAAACTTGAACAAATGGGCCGCAACGTATTTGGCTTAGCCGAGGGAGAAGATTTGGCGGAACGCACAATTGAAGCGATTGAAGCGTTCTACCATCAACTTGGGGTTGCAACACAACTTGAGAACTACGGCGATGATCGTGAAACTGCGATCAATGCAGTGATTGACCAATTAAATAAACATGGCATGACGGTCCTCGGTGAAAATCAAGCGATCGATCTGGATAACAGCCGTAAGATTTTGGACTTAGCGGTCGCTTAATACTGACATAAATAACAACAACGGCATTGTGTATTTAGCACGATGCCGTTTTTTTTACCTGTAGCACCCAAAATTAGTCTTTTGGTTAACTTGTTATCAATAAACACTTTTTTTATATGACTTTCTATATTAGAGGTGCAATACGGTAATTAAGTTGTTATTGTTAGAAGAAACTTAAAGAAAAAGTTGTCAGTTTTGAAAGAAAAAAATACGATTGTAGAATTTAGCAACGTGAACAAGTGGTACGGTGAATACCACGCTCTAAAAGACATCAATTTTTCCGTACACGCTGGCGAAATCGTGGTGGTTTGTGGCCCATCGGGTTCTGGGAAGTCCACTCTAATTCGTTGTATCAACCACCTTGAATCTATCCAAGAGGGTGAACTCTGCGTCTTTGAACAACCGGCCAATGCTAAAGCTCAAAAGCCAGGTAAGATTGGCATGGTGTTTCAACACTTTCATTTATTTCCACACCTCACTGTATTAGAGAACCTCACTCTCGCTCCCATACGCACATTAAAACTTTCTAAAGCAGAAGCCGAACAAAGAGCAATGCATTATCTCAAGCGCGTCAATATTGAGGAGCAAGCTAACAAGTACCCTATTCAACTTTCAGGTGGTCAGCAGCAACGTGTCGCGATTGCTCGTTCACTTTGTATGGAACCCGACCTCCTGCTGTTCGATGAGCCAACTTCAGCACTTGACCCAGAAATGATCAACGAAGTGCTCGATGTAATGGTTGAGCTTGCACAAAGTGGTATGACGATGATTTGTGTCACACACGAGATGGGATTTGCAAAAAAAGTCGCCAACCGAGTCGTGTTTATGGATGAGGGGGAAATCATTGAAATGAACTCGCCAATCGCGCTGTTTGAGACACCACAACATCCGCGGACACAAGCATTTCTTAACCAAATTTTGAGTTACTAACCTATGGTAATTCGAATCATCAAACCCGTCCTACAAGCAATATTACAAATTGTCATCCTCTTGGTTGCTATTGTATGGGTGCTCGATTCTGGTGCTCAAGCTATGGGGTATCAATGGCAATGGGAGCGCGTACCAGACTACATTGCTTTTTATGAAGATGGCGAATGGTGGCCCGCTGAATTGATTGACGGATTAATCGTCACCTTAAAAATCTCTGCGATAAGCCTCTTGTTTACCTTAGTCATTGGGTTCGTGACGGCACTTTTACGACTAAGCGACTCAAAAGTAGGTAACGCAATTGGCACCGCCTATGTAGAACTCATTCGTAACACTCCACTACTCGTACAAATCTATTTGCTTTATTTTGTATTTGGCCCTGTGATCGGTTTAGACCGCTTCAGCACCGCCGTGTTGGCGCTATCATTATTTCAAGGCGCATATACGGCCGAAATCTTACGCGCAGGTTTAAATAGCATCCCTAAAGGTCAGTTCGAAGCAGCAAAGACTTTGGGACTGTCTCCTTTATATGCCTACAAAGATGTGATTCTTCCTCAAGTGTTGCAACGTACTTTGCCACCACTGACAAACGAAGTCGTATCTCTAATTAAAAACTCTTCTATCGTCAGCGTGATGGCGATTTTCGACCTAACGACAGAAGCGAGAAACATTGTATCTGAAACGGCGATGCCGTTTGAAATTTGGTTTAGCGTGGCAGCAATCTATCTTGCTCTCACATTATCACTATCTGGCTTATCCGCTTGGCTGGAACACAAATTAGGAGCCAGTTGGCGCAAATTATAAGGAGATAACATGAAGTTATTCAAAGCGACCATCACCGCATTATTAGGGTTAGCGATTGCGTTACCCTCGCTTGCACAAGAAGAAGCAATGACCCCTAATGTGGACCAAATTAAAGAGCGCGGCACGCTTCGCGTCGGTATGTCGACATTCGTACCTTGGGCTATGCGTAACAAACAAGGTGAATTGATTGGGTTTGAAATCGATGTAGCAAAACGCCTCGCGGCGGATACGGGCTTAAAGGTCGAGTTCGTACCAACTGCATGGGACGGGATCATCCCTGCGCTACTTGCTAAGAAGTTTGATGTCATCATCGGTGGCATGTCAATCACACCCGAGCGTTCCAAGAGCGTGCTGTTTACAGAGCCGTATTCACACTCTGGAGTCCAAGTAGCAGCAAACAAAGAACTGGCAGCAGGCTTTAGCGAATTTTCAGACTTTGATTCTCGTCGTGTTAAAATTGCCGCTCGTCGCGGTGCGTTCACAGTGCAAGTCGCACGTGAGACATTCCCTAAAGCGAAAATCCTTCAATTTGATGACGACGCTCAAGCATTCCAAGAAGTTCTGAACGGCAATGCTCACGCGGTCATTGCATCCAGCCCTAAACCAGAACATGAGGCGATCAAGCACGCAGACAAACTGTTTATACCGTTCACTGAGCGCTTATCAAAAGGCAACGAAGCATTTGCGGTTCGCTTAGGGGAGGATGACAAAAAAGCCTTCTTTAATAAGTGGATTGAAGCTCGTACCCAAGACGGTTGGCTAAATGAGCGTTACGAGTACTGGTTCTCAACACTCGATTGGCAAGACCAAGTTGCACAAGGTCAATAACCTTTACGGTCGCACTAGCTAACACAGTCGCAATAATCAAAACTACCGACTCGTATTGCGGGTCGGCTATCTTTTTATAAGTCGCCATAATTAAAATTCCGGAGTCAAACCTTGAGCGGACAAACCACCACTCGCGTTGCACCAACCAAAGCAAAGTCTGGCTTTTTCTTAAGTCGTTTTAACCTACTCGATTGGGTATTGCTCGCCATCTGTGCGTCCGTTGGGGTTTGGCTCTATCATCGTTCTACCGTTGGCGTAAACTACATCTGGCACTGGAAAGACGCCATCGATTTACTGTTTACACCAAGAGCGGACGGAGGGTTACCTTACTTTTTCCAAGGCTTGATATCGACATTACGCTTAAGCCTTTGGGGCATCACCTTTGCTTTGGTATTGGGTACGTTGCTTGGGTTAGCGCGTTTTTCTGATTCGGCCTGGTTACGCACACCAGCCAACGCATTTATCCAATTGGTGAGAAACATCCCACCGTTGGTGTTTGTGTTCATTTTCTATTTCTTTATTTCCAACCAGTTAATTCCCCTGCTTGGATTAGAAGATCTGTTACGTAACTATCGTGGCGAGCCTAACACCGTTCAACTGTTCTTATTTGGTCCTGCTAACCTTTGGGAAAACCTCGCATCCGGCGTGTTATGTGTCGGTTTACTCTCTTCCGCTTACATTGCAGAAGTTGTGCGTGCGGGCTTGCAGAGTATCGACAAAGGTCAGTGGGAAGCGGCAGACTCGTTAGGTTTATCGCGTTGGGTAAAATACCGCTTTGTCATTGCGCCACAAGTCCTAAAAGCGATCACTCCGGCACTCGCAGGTCAAACCATCTCGTTAGTTAAAGATACCTCTATCGTGTCGCTGATATCTATTCAAGAGATGACTTTTGTCGGCACAGAAATGGCGAACTCATCAGGTTACATTTTCGAGATCTGGTTGATTGTCGGCTTTGTTTACTTCTTGATTTGCTTTAGTTTATCCATGTTTTTCAGGTTAATAGAGAACAAGTCCGCATCCTATTCTAATTAGCCATGATTACGCATTTAAACGGCTTAGTTTTCGAAAATAAAACTTATTGAACAGGCTGTTATTTAGGTCTTCATTGTAGTTTTCAGTAATTACTTTGACCTCATCAAGCCAATAAACATCGGCGAGTAATTGAATATCTTTGGCCAATAATTCACATTCTGCCGTAGTCAGTTCTTCTAGCCTCTTTCCCCAACAGTATGAAATATCCACCACCAGAACTCGCTCCAAATCTAAGTACAAATGGCTATAGCTATAAAACAATGATTCGACATCATCAGAATAGGTAACGATCAAGGTACATTCCCCTTCCCCGATATCACAAATTCGGTATTTTCTATCATTTAAGTAGATGGCACGTTCCATGGTTATTTCCTCAGTAAGTGTTGCTTTACCCCTTTATTATTGAGTTTTTGTTTTTCAATGATACGAATTTGAGAAATTCAAAATTGGTGATGCAAATATGAATTTCTCTAAACCATTTCAATATAATTTCATAGCCTTTATCGTTACCACATTGTGTTACCGCAGAGGAATTGCAGTATTCATCCGATACCTCCTCGTTAAAGGAATATAACGAGCCTTCGGCAACGTAATAAAGGCTCTATATGCTCAACTTACTCAAACAAGAATACAAATTGCCTTTGGGTATCCTCGCCGTATTGTTTTTTAAGCTCATCGGCGACAACCTACTCACTGGTGGTTTAGCGCCAATTTCCTACGTCCTGACAACCGGTGTTTTGTTCTATGTGGTGATGGTCGCAATCTTCTCTGTTGTACGCCACTCTGATGCTCTGGCCATCAAACTTGGTGACCCATACGGCACACTCATCCTTACCCTTTCCGTTGTTTTACTCGAAGTCATTATGGTGTCGTCGGTCATGCTAACTGGAGATTCAAATCCTTACCTTGCTAGAGACACGATGTTTGCAGTCGTCATGGCAGTACTGAATGGCTTTGTAGGTATCACATTATTAATTGGTGGGTTGAAGTATCACACTCAAACCTACAATTTAGATGGCATCAAGGCCTACTTGGTGGCAATTATTCCACTGGCTCTACTTTGTTTAGTGTTGCCTAACTTCACCAGTACAGATGCTTTCGGAAACATGTCGACAAGCCTAACGTGGACATTAGTACTCGCTTCGATTGCGCTCTATGCCGTGTTCCTCTTTGTTCAGACAAGAAGCCATACCAGTTACTTTATCGATGCGGATAACGAGGACACTCACGATCACCACGGCCCACTTCACAGCAATGCATTCCATACCATCATGCTAGTGAGCTACCTTATCGTCGTTATCCTGCTTGCAAAGAGCCTTGCGATTCCAATCAATGATGGCATCACTGTCATGGGCGCGCCAGCGGCATTAGGTGGACTTGTCGTAGCGTTAATCATTCTTGCTCCAGAGGCCGTTGGTGCAGTCAAAGCAGCCGTAACCAATCAACTTCAGCGAGCAATGAACCTCTTTTTTGGTTCGGTACTTGCGACGATCGCACTGACTGTTCCAGCGGTTCTCTTGATATCTGGTGTAATGAACGAGCCAATTCGTTTAGGCCTTGCTCCTGCCGAAATGGTTTTGCTTGGCGCGACACTTCTCATGACCAGTGTGAGTTTCAGTAACGGCCGAACCAACTCACTGAATGGCGCAACGCACCTAATTCTATTCTTCGCTTACATCATTTTAATGTTTGATTAATCATGAAAAAGGGCTTTGGCGCTCGCACGCCAAGGCCCAGATAAATTGGAGAACGCTATGCAAGATATTCTTAGCGCAATTTGGTCACAGGATTTCGATGCACTTCTGGAAATCAACTCCCTACACATCTTACTGCTGCTACTCAGCGTAGTTCTGTTCTTGGAGTCAAGCTTTGTCTTTTTGCCGTTGCCGGGTGACGGCTTAGTACTGTTTGTTGGTGGTCTTGTAGGGTTAGGTGCACTCGAGTTTTCAAGTGCACTAGCGGTCCTCTCCCTATGCGCGTTTGTAGGTAGCGTGATTGCGTATCTCCAAGGGCGTTGGCTACACAATTCAAAATTGATGCACAAAGCCGAACAAACGCTGCCAAAGGATGCACTTCCAAAAACACGTTTACTACTGAATAAATACGGTTTCTTGTCGCTGTTTATCTCGAGATTCATTCCGTTTGTGCGCGTACTTACTCCAATGTTAATGGGCGTAGCTCAACTTAGCTTTTGGCGAACGATTGTTATCAGCTTCACGAGTTCGCTAACGTGGGTAATCACGCTTCTGTTCGTTGGCAAATGGGTAATGAAGCATCCATTTATCGAGCAATATCAAGCATTACTCACCAAATGGTTTTTGATAGGTAGCGCCCTATTAATGGTGACAGCAACCATCACGCTCTTTGTTCGTTTAGCCATAAACAAGAACGACGTAAATATTCAAGGATAGCGTTCAGCTACCAAGTTGAAACTTACTTCTAAGGCCAAAATTATGACCTTTATAAGCTTACCTTTTGTAGATGAAAATACACAAAACCTGTACTTCAAACTAGGAGAATGTCTTTCAAGCAACAATTCGAAAAAACTGCACAAACTCATTAGTAACGCAGAGTCCCAACAACTTGCCTCCATTTTCCACAAACTCACAAATGAAGAACGTATTACACTGTGGGAAATGCTGACGGATGTAGACTCAAGTTTGGCGGCGAACTTACTCGACCATTTTTCCAACTCAGAGCTGGTCAGCTTGATGAGCCAACTCGCGACGAATACAACCGTCTGCTTGTTTCAATACATACATTCGGCAGACCGTCGATTGCTTATCAAAGAGTTACCTCACGATTTACAAGTGCAATTAAGAGCCTCATTGCCAGAAGCATGGAAGTATGAGGAACGTGCTGCGTTAAGCTATTCGCTTTACTCGGCAGGTGGTATTTGTAAAAGCGAAGTACTCAAAATCGACTCAAATGCGACAGTCGATACCTTAAGTAACATGCTAAGTACACAAGAACACAATCTGGATAGATTAGAATGGCGTTATGTCTATATTCAGGATGAAAAAGGTCATTTGATTGGTGGATTAACCATTCGTGATGTATTGATGCTGCCAACTGGGGCTCAATTAATTAACCACATGGATAAGAGCATTCCAACCATCTTGGCCGATTCCGATCTAAACACGGTGAAAAGTGCACTAGATACAACGCTACATCCCGTCATTCCGGTAGTCGACGAGTTCGGTTTTCAGATTGGCGTCGTTGGGTTTAAGCATCTGAATGAAGCATTATATCAACGCACCAAACAACAACTTTTAGAACAGGCTGGTGTATTCGGTGGGGACGAATTTCGCTCCATGCCCACGCTTAAACGTAACTTGCGTAGGCTCGCACTCCTTCTGCCATCCGTCGCATTAAGTTACGCCGCTGTATCGATTATTGCCGCCTATGAGCCGATCATCGAGCAGATTGCTGTCCTAGCCGCCATATTACCCTTGGTCGCAAACCTATCCGGAGCAGCAGGCAATCAGGCGGTCGCGGTTTCTATTCGAGAGCTATCTACTGGGCAGATATCAGCGAAGAATCTCGTTTATGTCGTGCTGAAAGAGTTACCGATCGGAGCCATCAACGGTCTATTAATCGGTGCAGTGCTTGCGCTTCTCACTTTTCTTACGCATGGCAATGAATATACGCAACTGCCGATATACATCGGGTTAGCTTACGCGTTGTCATCGACACTTGCCGTGATGATTGGTGGCGCTTTACCGTTGCTTTTAAAGCGATATAAGCTTGATCCTGCCATGCTCTCTAGTCCCGTACTGACCACATTAACCGACGCTATTTCGTTCTTTAGCGTTCTTTATCTTGCTCAAACATTTCTCTTATAACCTTAACAACAGGTGACACTATGCATATAGAAACTTTCGTGACTTACATGACGCTGACTGTGTTAGGTTTGTTACCCATTATGAACCCACCTTCTGCTGCAACGATCTTATTAGGGCTAAGTAAAGGACGAGACAGAAGTTATATGATTTCTCAAGCCAAATCGGCAGGAGTCTATCTATTTATCGCTCTTTGTATCACCTTTTTCATTGGCGCATCTGTCTTAGAGTTATTCAGTATCTCGATACCGAGCTTACGATTGGGCGGCGGCATTATTATTTTGGTGATTGGATTTAACATGCTATTCCCGAAAACTCAAAGTGAGTCAAACAGCCCGGGGCAAGATTCGATCGCCTTAGTCCCTCTTACGATTCCCTCGCTTTGTGGTCCAGGTTCCATGGCAATGATCATCAGTTTGGCCGCTCAAATCGCAACCTACGAAAGTCATGATAGTATCATGAGCGTTTATGGTGGCGTCGTCGCTGGGCTTGCTGTGGTTACACTAATAGCGACCTTTACATTAACCATGGCTTACCCTTTGCTCAAAGCACTCGGCCAAAACGGAATTGACGCATTTACACGTATCATGGGCTTTCTTCTGATTTGTATGGGCGTCCAGTTTTTCACTTTGGGCATTGAAGAAATTGTCCTAGAAATAAATCAGCTACTATAAACCTGCAAATTAGATATTTAAATAAACCCTGATAACAAGGTTAATCCAATCCTACTTTTCATGTAGTTAGTATTTTAATGCCTCACCGAACCATCGGTGAGGTGTTTTTAATACAATAAAACTTACCATATAACTTCATAACAAATGCAAATTTGAATCGCTGTAATTCATGGTTTATTAAGTTACATACAAATAAAATAACCTCATCATAAAACGAAAGATGAGGTTTTATTTATGACATTAAATAAATCGACGTTACTACTAATTTCGCTTATTTCTGCACCTATTGCATTTGCAAAAAATAATATTGATTTTTCTGATTCCACACAACATTACTCGGGCTTTAACCTAGGGTATGGTAGCAATGATTTCGACGTTGGTGTCCAATTCGCTAAGCCGATTAATACAGATTGGAGTGTTATGGGAAGCTATAATGGCAGTAACGACTTCGACACTCATTTACTCGGCATTGACCTGAAACACAAGAGCCAACTTGGATTCAGCTTTGAATATCTTTACGACACTGCGTATGGTTCTGACGAATTACGCGCCAACGACTATGCTTTCAGCCTGTACAAAGTAAATAAGATGAATAAACACGTCACGTTTACACCGCAACTGTCTGTTGGTAATGTTGACCATCAGCAAATGAGCAGCAGTGTTTATTATACTACTGCTGAGCTCGATATGAGTTATAAGGTTAACAGCAATATCTGGCTTGGTGTTACCCCTGAATACACTTATAGCTTTGGTCACATCAATGAAAAAAACGGCGACCGTTCTAAATGGAGAAACTGGGATTATAGTGCCGAAATTGGATATCAATTTGATAATTCAAGCGCTTTCATTTATAGCTTCCACTATGACGATGGCGACAATCTTTCATTATTCTCCTTTAAACATACTTTCTAACCATTTCGAGCTGTCTAATTAGGCAGCTCGATTTATTTTACCCTTTCCCCTTCCTACTTTTGTCATTGGTCACTTCAAATAAATAGCCGTTTTCTAATTTGATTGAAGTCACAGACTTCGTTTCAACGACGAGTCTGTCGAATTACCATTACCATTGATTATTCATTGCTTACAAAATGAATCATTGAGTTTATTGGCAATTCGCATATGCTAATAAGCACAATTCCTATTCATTGCAATGAGGGTTTATGATTGATTTGAAAGACTTGGATCTCAATCTTCTCAAAATACTGAAAGCTGTCGTCGAAACTCAAAACACTCATGCAGCGGCAGATGCGCTTGGCATTTCCCAAACCAGTGTCAGTCGAGGGCTTGCAAAATTAAGAGAAACATTCGGTGACCAACTTTTTATCCGTAAAGCACATGGTGTCGAACCATCCGAACTGGCAGAGAAACTTGCCGAAGCATCTGATGAAATGCTCAATCCTCTTATGAAAGTCGTCGAGTCTTACCATCACTTCGATCCATTAGAATTTACTGGTGAAGTGAATATAGCAATGAATGTTTTTATTCTTGAACAATTCGGAGATGGGATATTTAGCGCGCTAAGAGAGGCACTCCCTAACGCGAACTTTAAAATGCTATATTGGCAAGAGCACAGCCTATTAGACGTTCTCAGTGGTAATATTGATTACCTTCTACATTTTGCCGGTATGCCTTTCCCACAAGATATCTATTTGCATAAACTCCAAGACATCAAGGTCAGTGTGGTTGCACGCAAAGAGCACCCTATTTTGAGTTACCGTCACGATTGGGAAGATATTCATGATATTCCCGTCGCACGCATTTTGGTTGATGGGGTCAACACTAAACGCTCACCGATAGAAGAGTTGTACCTATCAAAAGGATATACACCACGAGTTACGCTCGCGACACACAGCGTCTCTGTCTTAACGAACAAAATCAAGAACTCAGATGCGTTGTGTTTTGGTAGCAGCTTTATGACCGTAAAAGAACCCGAACTACAATGCTACCCCCTTCCCAAAGTGCCAAAAGAAATGCACCAAATTCAGTTAAACGGCGGTTATTTACAGTCTAAGCGCGGCTTTCCGCTTAACCAGCATCTACACCAAACGCTGCAGAGCTATTTCGATTCAATTGAGCAGCCTGATTGCCTCTATTCTTAACATCTTCGTTGTAGGCACACTTTATCGAGGTATTAAAAAGGGTAGCGAACACATTCGCTACCCTTTGAACAAACCACACAAATATTAGATTATCGAACCACTGATGTTTTTGAGGGGTATAAAATAGTGTCCTTGATTTCATGTTTGTATTCGTAACTAAAATCAGGGAAAGGAAATTCGCTTTCTTCATGCCATTTTGCTACCACTTGAGCGGCTTTTGTCTTTTGCTCCTCATCATCAGAATCTTGCTTCTTCACCAGTTGGTATTGGGTGGAGTGTGCGATTTTCGCCCCAACGCTTTCTACCTGCGCTAATGCGGCAAACAGAATGTCTTCCTGAACGGCCATAAACTCTTCGTTATCTCGACATCGAATGTACGCCATCATATTGATGTTAATCGAATAATCCCCGACGCCAATTAACCGCACACGAACAGGCTCTGCTTCTGTCATTGGATGCTGAAGTAGCAATCGGCGGATGTTCACGATTAGTACTCTTAACTGTTCCAAGCTGATTTCAGAACGTAATCTAAGTACGTGGTCCATACGGCGTTTGTCCCGACGCTCTAAGTTATCAATTTCCATGTTGGCAAATTCAGAGTTCGGTATCGTAATTAAAGACCGCTCTAAGGTACGAATACGAGTTGACCTCAACCCGATACTTTCAATTGTTCCAAGTTTCTCACCATAACGACAAAGCTCACCAATTTTGATCCCTCCATCAGCGTACAACGTCAATCCGTTAATTACATTCTCCAACACAGGACGAATGGCAAGCGCTACAGCCAAGCCACCCACACCTAAACCTGCAAGTATCGGCGAAATTGAGAATCCCATGTATTCAATAACGTATATGCCTAAAACCGCAATCGTCAATCCACCAACTATCCGTGCAAGAACAGTAATGAGGGAAGAATCAACGTGTTTCCCATTGTGCTTTTTAAATACGTATATCTCGGCAAAATAATTAAAAATTGCCATGATTAACCAGGATACAGAAACAAACTGCGCAACTAAGAATGAGGTAGCGAAAAACTGATAAATCCCCCCGGTTAACCAAACACCATCATCAATAATTTTTCGGGTAACTAATAACAAAATGACAACGGATACTAAAGACAGTAGCCTGCCAACGCGCCACTTTAACCCTTTACTTTCCCACTTTTCATTCCAACGATCGCCAAACAAAAAGCTAATTCTTATCATTACTTTACATAGAAAAAGGACAGCCGCAAGTGCTAGCCATTGCCACAGAGGTAACGATCCATACATCTGATTAAATGAAGATGGTAATGCCTGTATGTACTGCTTAGATATTAACGGACCTGGACTCACCAAAAACTCTAGATAGTAATCACTTCTCGGTTCCACAGTGTAATCATTCGAAGATAAAGTACGATACCAACGTGGTAAGCTCTGAACTGTCGCAGCTGAAAACAAAAACTGATCGACACTATCCCCTGTCAACTGCTTTGAAATAACGATATCTGAATTACCAAGACGCCAGTAAGACAAATCATGCTCTCTGACTTGAGTAATGCCTGGGGCAGATTCAAGAGCCTCTAAACTAAATCGATCGATAAGTTCCCGTAATAAAATAATTCTTTCCATTGTCACGACGGTACGACTGCGGTTAGGTAACAAAGAAAGATCCATCGTTCTCAGAGCTTGGGCATAAGCATATTGTGCTTCAGGTTCTTGCAGCGTTTCATCTTGCCAATGTTTAATGACAAGGTCAGATGCCACCATAAAACTCGTTAAAGTATCAAAAGGGCTTGATGTGTCCGCTAATTTGAGCGAATCATTCGCGCTCAGAGTCGGTGCGACTAAAAATAGCAAGGAAATTAACACAGTGTTGATAAAACGATGTAGCACGAATTATTTCTCCTCACATACTGAATACCGTTGCTCGTCACTTGGAGCGGCGTCATTTTTTATTGGTAATTGGGTAACCTGCAAGTAAGAGTCTAACTGTTCTATCGGTGTAATTGAATAGCCATGGTCATTCAAAGATTGGTGTGTCGAATAATGGTTGATTACTTTAAATAATGTAGATGAACAAAAGAAATAGATTTTACGTACTTGTTTCATGGCTGCCTCCATCAAACGAGTCACGTCCTTGTGATATGAAAAGTCAGTTAGTCCGAATTGAAAATTGGAACTCTCGCTAGTTAATGTGCTTATCGAAGAATATACCAAGCTCTTTAAGTGCATCGTCTGATTCCGGCATCTCTACAATTAGTCCATTCATATAATCGCCATGTGCTTGACCATCGTAAACATGCAAGTGACTCTCGACATCTGCGCTACGTAATAATCGGTGCATACGAACGGTGTCGCTAAGTAGCAGATCACGAGTACCTGAGATAAAAATCGTTGGCGGAAAAGATTCGATCTCTGCATAAATTGGTGATAGTAGTGGATTATCCAAAGGCTCCCCATTAGCGTACAGGTCAAATGTGCCTTGAATCACGCCATCGCGTTGGCCTAAAGGATCAAGCCCTTTCAACGTGTGCCATGTGTCTGACGTCTCTTTTAGGTCGACTGCTGGCGTCCCTGCGAACAAAGCACCTGGAGTTGGCAGCCCAAGCTCTTGTAGCTTAAGCGTTGATGCCAAGGTCAAATTACCACCAGCTGACGTTCCAAAAATTGCCGTTGATTCTGGTGCCTGAGTTTTAATGAGTTCTTTCCACACCGTCACCACATCATCAATAGCTGCTGGGAACGCGTGATGTGGTGGTTGGCGGTAATCAATCGAAATCACTTGAGCACCTAAACCGTTTGCAACCCATATCGCTTCACGCATTGCAGATTCTCCACCACCAAGAACAAAAGCACCTCCATGGATATGGACAAGCCACTTATCTTTGTATTCCGGTGCAATGTTTTGCGGGGTCACAAGGAAGGTATCCACACCGCCAATCTGTTTCGTTTCAAACGTCGTGCCTGTCTGTTCTAGCGCGTAATGCGCAAGCTCAATGCCAGCTTGATCATACATCGTTTGAAATTTAACCCATTCTTCTTTTGTGGTTGGTACAGGTACATTAAGTGGTGATTGAGTTCCTCTTTGCTCCAACAGAGTCGAAAACTCATTAGAAACACCTGCTGGTGTTGGAATAGTACGCTTCTCTAACACAGCATTTGCAAATACCGCAGAGCTTGAAAGGCCGATTAATAGTGTAGGAATGAGAGTTGCTAGTTTAGATTTCATGTTCGCTCCAGTTGTCGTTTTGTTTAACTGAAGCCATTATTTATTGAGCAAACCATAATACCTATGAATTAGAGAAATTCAAATTTGCCCTGTCTAATCCTGCAATAATGAATTTGTCTAATTCATTAAATTTAGGAAAACCTTGTGAGATAACTAACACATCACTAATGAGGAGGCCCTATGAAAAAATATCTACCCGTTATTACCATATTTTCTGCCTACTTAGTGTTTTTCTTTTTGCTTGTGATGAGGCTAAGTAGTTAGCGCATATATATTAAATAAAAGACATATATTACCTTGTATTTAGACAATAACATTTTCAAGCACTAAAGCCACCCAGACAAAACATCTATGCATATATAAATAACGATTACTCACCTGTTAATCATTACTTTCTAGATCAGAATTCCATTCAAAAAAAGCGCCGAACTCTGTCGGCGCTTCTTATTCATAAATAAATTTGAATTCGCTTATCGCTCTCGATTTAAAAGAAATCGATGGAGTTACGCCCGCTGTTTGGATCACGCGTTGCTTGTGGCTTGTCGGCTTTTTTGCCTTTGTTTGCAGATTGAGACAGTGCTGCTTTCTGAGCTTTACGCTCTTTATGCGCCGCTTTACGACCTGTCGATTTCGGGCCAGTACCTTTTACATTAGATTGCTTTTCTTTACGTGGCTTCTCTTTGCGTGATTTTTCTTTACGAGCGGTTTGCGCTTCTTTCTTCGCTTTCTTTTCCGCTTTTTGTTCCGCTGTTTCTGGCTCAGTTACTGGTGCATCACACACCACCACGTAATATTCTTGGTTGAATTCAAAGAAGTCGCCATCGTACATCTTGCGGCGCTTACGTGTTTCTAACTCACCATTCACCGCAACATAGCCTTCTTCGATGATGTGTTTTGCTTCACCACCACCACTGACCAAGTTTGCGATTTTGAAAAGCTTGTACAGCTCAATTGGGTGTGCGTCGACATCGATACCAATCGCTTCGATCTCAATCTCTTCGCCGTCTAAATACTCTTCTTGTTCGTAATCTTGGGTCATGTTCGTTACTCATTTTTAGCAATTCACGGAGTTTAAACGGAATACGATCAAATAGAAACGTGATATTGACTGAAACTCACACCTCTTCGTTAGTTGGGTATATACTGACCCAATAACTGTTTGAAAGAGCGTAAATTTTGTCCAAAAGCCATCGTATTACTTTTGTTACCGCAAATCTTTTCAATTTCATTGCGCCTCCTGACGCATTCTATGACTTTGAGAACATCTACTCTCAGGATCAGTGGCAAGACAAACTTGCATGGACAAAATCACAAATCGCGCTACTCAATCCGGACATCGTCGGGCTACAAGAAGTCTTTAGCATCGAAGAGACCAAGACGTTTTTCAATCAAATCGGTTATGAATACTTTGCCACCGTAGACACTCCCCACGTTGAAGGTGACTACATATATTCGCGCCCCGTCGTTGCGGTTGCTTCACGCTTTCCAATTGATCACATTGAAGCGGTGAGTTTTGACCGTCAATCACTACAAGCATTTGGCGATATTCAAGCACCAGACTTCAGCCGTAAACCAATTTGCGCCCATGTCATCCACCCGATTATTGGGCACATTGCCATTTTTGTGACCCACTTGAAATCGCAACGACCGGCTGACAGTGAAAGTACCGATGAAACCAGTCGCCCCATTGCTCACTGGTTATCGACTCAGCAACGCGGTTGGGAAGCGGCCATGCTGCGCGATGCGATGAATAAGCGGTATGCTAGTAAGCCCATGCCAATGGTCCTTATGGGCGATATGAATCAACCTATAACGGATACGAGCGTAAACAGTGCGCTGGTTGAGAAATATCGAGATGATGTATCTGGTTTAAGACTAACAGATGGGTGGGATTTACAAATCGTCCCCCCTCTGACCTCCAGGCCAGCAACCCATTATCATTTCGCCAAGGGGAACGTGCTGGATTACATTTTAATGTCGCAAGAATTTGACGCACACGAAGATGTGTCGATTGCAGAAGTGACGGATTATCAAGTTCTTGATCAGCACTTAATTAATCCGTCCTTTGAGAGGGACAAAAACGCCAGCGACCACGCATTTGTGGCGCTAACGGTAGAGATTAAGCTTTAAACCGTTCGCTTTGTGCCGTTTATACATTTGTGTTGTTTAACATTTGTGTCGTTTAACATTTGCGTTGTATAAACATTATCGTTGTATAAACATTATCGTTGTATAAACAAAAGAGGTCGCGCTTTACCCTAGTAGCGTTTGTTGATTTTACGAGGGATCAACTCTATTCCCGCTTTATAACGTTTTGCTGATGCGTTAAGGGCCAATTCCATCGCACTATCCGCAATCAGTTCAAACTGCTGGGGTAATGAATTGATTTTGATGGGTAAGAAATCCAACAAACGGTTATCACCAAACGTCGCCAAACGCACTTTCCCCATTAACTCAGGTTTTTCTAGCATGACATCTAGCACCCCCTCTAACAGGGTATAAGACATAGTGACGACCGCATCCGGCAATTTATCCTCAGCGATCCAACCATCGAGGATGACCTTGCCCTCTTCACGAGAGAAGTGTTGGCCATAACCAACCTGAGCGTGCTTGCCTTGCTGTTGGCAAGCCGATTGAAAACCTAGCTCTCGTTCTTTAGAAACTTGCAGTTCTTCTAGTGCGCCTATCAAACCGATGGTGTCAATTTCTGATGATAAAACAGATTCAGTCAACTCAAATGCTGCATCAAAATCTTCACTAATGACACAGCAAAAATGCTCATCATCCATAGGACGGTCAAGCGCGATGACTGGCGTACCCGAATTTTGCAGCTTCAAATAGTATTCGCTTGCTGATGGCATACTGCTCGCCACAAACAGCGCATCAATACGTCGACTCACTAACGCTTCCGCCACTTTTTCTTCGGTTTGAGGATCGTCATCAGAGCAACCAATCAAGATTTGATAACCTGCTTTACGGGAGTTTTGCTCAATCAGTTTCGCTAAGCGTGCATAACTGGTGTTTTCTAAGTCCGGAATAATCAATCCAAACGAACGCGAGTTACCGGCGCGTAAAGAAGAAGCCGCATGATCGGGTTTAAAATTATATTGCTCAACGACCGCCATCACTTTCTTTTGCGTCTTTTCGCTGATGCGGTATTTCTGCGCTTTTCCATTAATCACATAGCTTGCGGTAGTCTTAGAAACCCCTGCCAGCTTTGCTATTTCATCCAGTGTCATATCCTAAACCTTATTCTGTGCGCCGGATCATATTAATACAACAATGATCCTACGATAAGTTGAATTATATGCTGAACCGATTCAGTATTAAAGCTGAAAGGATTCAGCAAAACTTAAAAATTGACGAAAGTCACTAAATTCGAAGTGTCACTCGCTTAAGGCAGTAACCCATTTGCTAAGCTGGAAAGCACACATCAAGCAATTGGCCGTCACTGTGTTATCCGGTTACGGGATATCGAAAGTTTTGCTGAGTGTTTTTATATTTAAACTCTTGCTGAATCGATTCAGTTATTAGCAAGTAACCATACTGCAAAACTGATACAACGCCGATTAGACAAAAACACGAACGTTACGCCCCACAATCACTCAACGGCGTGACGAGTATGAACTAAAAGAATAGACACCTTAAGGCTGGAGAAGCACCATGCTTAAGCTAAGTAAGAACGACATTACTCTTTCACAATCTGCAACAGACAAGTTTGCAGCGATCAAAAGCATCGCCCAAAGCCTGACAGACAAGGGCCTCGTAGAACAAGGTTACGTTGAGGGTATGATCAATCGCGAAAATCAAAACTCGACGTTTCTGGGTAACGGTATCGCCATCCCTCATGGCACCACGGATACTCGTGAGATGGTGAAAACCACCGGCGTAGCCGTTCACCACTTTCCAGAGGGTGTTGAATGGGGTGACGGAAACAAAGTCTTCGTTGCGATCGGTATTGCCGCGAAATCAGACGAGCACTTGGGCATTCTAAAGCAACTGACCAAAGTGTTAGGTGCTGATGGTGTTGAAGAACGCCTACGTAACGCAAAAAACGAAGACGAAATCATCGCCCTACTTCATGGTGACGTGCAGCTAGAAGCCGATTTTGATGCATCGTTGATCCAACTGCAATTTCCTGCAAGCGATATGGTTCAAATGAGCGCAGTCGCTGGCGGCCTATTGAAAAACACCGGTTGTGCAGACAAAGCGTTCGTTGCAGATCTGGTTACAAAAACACCGACTCACTTAGGCCAAGGTTTATGGTTAGTGGGCAGCGACAAGCAAGTAACCCGCACAGCAGTATCGTTCGTTTCTACCGCGAACGATTGTGAATTTGAAGGCGAAAAAGTACGTGCGCTGATTGCATTCGCCGCTTGTAACAATGCTCATCTATCTATTCTTAAAACCATCTCTAACCTTGTGTTCAACAACGAACACAACAAACTATTGGATGCGACTGCAGAACAAGTTTTGTCGCTATTCAAAGGTGAAGAGATTGCAGCTCCGGCTGAAGACGGCAACACAGCAACATTCAAGATCAAAAACGCACACGGCTTGCATGCTCGTCCAGGCGCAATGTTGGTAGCAGAAGCGAAGAAATTCGAATCCAATATCCGCGTAGCCAACCTTGATGGTGATGGTAAAGCAGTCAACGCAAAAAGCTTAATGAAAGTGATTGCCCTTGGTGTAAAACACGGCCACCAACTGCAATTCTCTGCGGAAGGTCCGGATGCAACACAAGCACTTGAGGCTATCGGTAAAGCGATCGCATCTGGTCTAGGTGAAGGTTAAGGAGTGAAGTCATGACGGCATCAATTTCATCTTTAATGGCAACAAACAAAGTCGTAACCATCACGCTTAATCCTGCTCTTGATCTGACGGGTTCGCTAGAAGCACTTAAAGTGGGTTCGGTTAGCTTAGTCCAAAATAGCGATCTTCACGCAGCGGGTAAAGGCGTCAACGTAGCAAAAGTTCTGAGCGATCTGGGCGCTGATGTCACGGTAACGGGCTTCTTAGGTAAAGATAACCCTGAACTGTTTCAGCAACTATTCGCAGAGATTGGCGTTCACAACGAATTCGTTGAAGTCGACGGCGCAACACGCATCAACGTTAAATTGGTAGAAGCAGACGGCCAAGTAAGCGACATCAATTTCCCAGGTGTACAAGTTTCCGCTGAAGATGTTGCTCGATTTGAAGAAACACTATTCCGCTTGGCAGAAACACACGATTACTTTGTGCTTGCAGGCAGTCTACCTGGCGGCGTAACAGCAGAACAGTGTGCCGCGTGGATTGAAAAGCTGCACCAGCAAGGTAAAAAAGTACTTTTCGATAGCAGTAAGGCTGCTCTACGTGCTGGTATCGACGCGCATCCTTGGCTCATTAAACCCAATGATGAAGAGCTCAGTGATTTTGTCGGTGAGCACCTAACCACGCCGGAACAGTGCCAACAAGCCGCACAAACACTGAGCGACAAAGGCATTGAGAACATCGTCGTTTCCATGGGCGCTGATGGCGTAATGTGGTTAAACCAGGGCGAATGGCTACGAGCACAACCACCGCGCATGAACGTGGTAAGCACCGTTGGTGCGGGTGATACGCTGGTTGCTGGCCTATGTTGGGGTCACATGCAAGTCATGCCAAAACAAGATCTATTACGCTTCGCAACCGCGCTCTCTGCACTTGCTGTGAGCCAAGTTGGCGTGGGCCTAACCAGTCATGAAGAACTGGAAAACATTAAGCGACAAACTCAAGTTGCTGAGCTTAACGCGAATACAAACCTAGAAAATAACGACTTAGAAAATAACTAAGGAAGAGAAGGTTATCATTATGAATATTGCCATTATTACAGCTTGTCCAAGCGGTGTTGCAAACAGCATCATTGCTGCTGGGCTACTAGAACAAGCAGCGGCAAAGCTAAACTGGAATGCAAAAATTGAATGTCAATCAAGTGTGGTAGAAGCAACACCACTTTCGAGTGCTGACATCGAACAAGCAGACGCTATTATCATCGTAGCGAATACCACCGTTGATACTTCTCGTTTCTTAGGTAAAAAAGTTTATCAAGCAGAAATCAGCAATGTAGCAAAAGATGCAACCGCGTTTCTTCAAACCGCTATTGAAAATGCAACGATGCTTGAGCAAGTAACCACGCTAGAGCAAGCAACACCTGCTTCGGTTGAAAGTGCTGCTACGATCAAAAAGATAGTTGCAATTACAGCTTGCCCTACTGGTGTGGCGCACACCTTTATGGCGGCAGAAGCGCTAGAAGACGAAGGTAAACGTCGTGGTCACCAAATCAAAGTAGAAACTCGTGGCTCGGTTGGTGCGAAAAACCAACTAACAGACCAAGAAATTGCAGACGCAGATTTAGTCATCATCGCCGCGGATATCGAAGTACCACTTGATCGCTTCAACGGCAAAAAGATGTACCGTACCAAGACGGGGCCTGCGCTAAAGAAAACCGCAGAAGAAATGGATAAAGCGTTTGAACAAGCGACGGTTTACCAGCACTCTGGTTCTGCAAGTTCATCATCTGCTGCAGACGAGAAAAAAGGCGCATACAAACACCTAATGACTGGTGTGTCTCACATGCTTCCTGTCGTGGTTGCTGGTGGTTTGATCATCGCCCTGTCATTTGTATTTGGTATCGAAGCGTTTAAAGAAGAAGGCACACTTGCTGCTGCTCTGATGAACATCGGTGGTGGTTCGGCATTTGCGCTTATGATTCCTGTCCTTGCAGGTTACATCGCATTCTCGATTGCTGACCGTCCGGGTCTGGCTCCGGGTCTTGTGGGTGGTATGCTAGCAAGCTCAACGGGTGCAGGCTTCCTTGGTGGTATCGCGGCAGGTTTCATTGCGGGTTATGCGGCTAAGTTCCTTGCAGACAAAGTGAAACTTCCACAATCAATGGAAGCACTTAAACCAATTCTGATCATCCCATTTGTTGCCACGCTATTTACTGGCCTCGTGATGATCTACATCGTCGGTGGTCCAGTTTCTGGCATCATGAATGGTCTGACTGACTTCCTAAACAACATGGGTTCAGACAGTGCGGTTCTGCTTGGCATTATCCTAGGCGCAATGATGTGTTTCGACTTGGGTGGTCCGGTAAACAAGGCGGCTTACGCATTCGGTGTTGGTCTATTAGCATCACACACTTACGCACCGATGGCAGCAATCATGGCCGCAGGTATGGTTCCAGCACTTGGTATGGGTCTGGCAACATTCATTGCTAAAAACAAATTTGAGCAAAGCGAGCGTGAAGCTGGTAAAGCATCATTCGTTCTTGGTCTGTGCTTTATCTCTGAGGGTGCTATCCCATTCGCGGCGAAAGACCCAATGCGAGTTATCCCATCATGTATGGCTGGTGGTGCTCTAACGGGTGCGCTATCAATGCTGTTTGGTGCAAAGCTTATGGCTCCACACGGTGGTCTGTTTGTTCTGCTTATCCCTAACGCAATCTCTCCTGTACTAATGTACTTGGTAGCAATCGCAGCTGGTACCGCAGTAACGGGTTTCACTTACGCATTCTTAAAGAATAAAGCGGATGCGAAACAACAAGCTGCTGCATAATCGAGCGTAATCGCTAATACAAAAACACCTCCCTATAACGCAAGTTAGGGGAGGTGTTTTGCTTTCTATTCTTTCTATTCTTTCTATTCTTTCTATTCTTTCTATTCTTTCTATTCTTTCTATTCTTTCTATTCTTTCAAAACAGTCTAGCTAGACGAATTACTGCGTCATCGGCACAGATTCAATGTCGACTTCCCCACTGTTGATATCCACTGTTGCTTTGTAAAGGCGATGCGGATCACCGTAATGTTTGAATGTTAGGTGATAAACATTCTCAGGCGTCCACAAATGTTGCGATTCTCCTGGCATAATGTCATACCCGTCTTGTTGATAAAGTTCTGACGCCATCACATTCGCAATCGCGGTTTGCATCCCAGCATCACGATCAATCTTAGGCTCTAATGATGGGTTACTTGGGTATGTTTGCCCGTTATAGCTCATCAAACGATAGGCACCATTACTCCATACGATGAAATCTTGCCAGCCATTGCTGTAACTGTCTGCCAGTACGATGGGCGTTCGCGTTACCGTCATCCGATTAATGACCTTTCCTCCGTCATTAAACATATATGCCGTACAACCGCCGCTGCCACAAAAATAGCGGTCTTGTACGAGAACAATATATTCTGACTTACCATCGCTGTTGAGATCCGCCGAGCCCGTGAGGTATTGGATATTATCATTCTGAAGCGATAATCCTTCCGGCGCGAGGATACTGGTGTCCACCCATTGCGCTATCGTTTGGGCATCAACCGTTTTACTTGGTACTGGCTGCTCTGCTTCTGACTTAACGCTGGATTGTTTGGTAAAACTTGGTTCGTCCCCTATTGATGAAACATCATCGGTGCTACTACAACCAATAAGAGAAATAGACCCAAGAAGAAAAAGCCCTTGTAATACCCGATTGTTCATGTTCGCTCACTCGACTCGTTGTTATTCATTACTATTCATAGTATACGCACGAATTCACTTTGGTTTCTTAGAAGATGATTAAAATCAGACAAGTGCAATCAATTCGGTTAGCGTACCCAATCGGTTGATGTACTAAATCTGGTGGCGTACCGAATCTATTAACGTACCAAATCTATTAATGTACAAGTAAAAAAGCCCCGAGGAAAAACCCAGGGCTTGGCAAGAATGGAACAATTGTCCCCTATGCTGTGATCGGTTTAATTTTAAACAAAATTACAAACCTCACCGGCAGTACGATCAGCGCCAGTACGATAGCAAATCCAAGGCCTGCCATAATTGTTATTGCCATTGAGCCGAAGAACGCATCGAATACCCAATCAGCATGGTTGAAAGGCTCAACGCCACTGCAACTCCGACAAATGTGCGCTTTAGGTATTGTTTCGCAATAGGTTTCTTCATAGATCTTTAACTTATTATACTACTGTACAATAAAATAATTAGTCAAAGCGTCCGGTTTCTGGTAAAAATAAGCGCGTTGATTGATATTCGGGAAAAATCGAGTGATGACAGTGAGAAAGCAAGGCCGAAGAAGCGCCGAAGCCGCAGAGCAAACGAAATGTCTGATCCTTAAAGTGGCAGCCGATATGTTCTGTGAACTGGGCTATGAACGAGTCTCGCTGCGTAACATCAGTGAAAAAGCGGGTGTATCACATAGTTTGATTCGTCATCATTTCGGTAGCAAAGAAAAGATATGGCAGGCTGTCAGTGATGCCTTGGATGAGTTCATGAAAAATTACATGGCAGAACTCATTGAAGAAATGCCAAGCGATATGCCCTACAATCACAAAATCTACCGATTTATGGTACGCATGCTCGCGTTTGCACTCCGTAATCCTCACCCAGTCCAAATGATCGCAGACGCGATTCGTCAAAATGACGATGCTTTATTGCAATACTTCTTGCGTTCAAAAGATGAGTTTGAAGCGATATTCATCAATTTATTTGGTGATTATAACGATGCCCACCCTGATGCAAAAATTGACCCTTGGGAATCGAAATGGCAAATGTTGGTATTTGCACACGGTGCGATTAGCCTCGCGCCAATGATGCAAGAGACATGGCCTGAAGATGCTGAGAACCGCGACAAGCTTTTGATCAACCACTGGCGCATTTTTAATAACGTGATGGCGACGCAGTTCAATATTGATACAAAAGATATGCTCCAACCAGATAGCATAAGCGAGATCGTCATTGATATTTGCTGTCCGATTGAAGATCTGACCGCTTAATCACCGCCTTTCAAAAGAACATAAAAAATGCCGAGCACTGAGCTCGGCATTTTGTTTGTAATTGTTGTTTCAGAGAGAAAACTAATTGGAACTTAGGTTCTGATGGTTAGATTGCTAGTCTCACTTGGGCTAGCTGAAATGACGAGCCTCATTTAACCATTCAAATCAACAAATTAACCATCTAAATAAATAACTTTAACCATCTATATCAATAAGATTAACTATCAAATCAATAAACTTAACTGTCTAAATCAATAAACTAAGCTAATTAACCACGGTAGTAGCGTTGCGGTACAAATGGCATTTTCTCTACCGTCATTGGAAGCATTTTGCCACGCACTTCTGCAAATAGTTCTGTGCCAATAGCCGCGAGATCGGCACGAACATAACCCATAGAAACTGGCTTACCTGCGTTTGGTCCCGCTGTACCACTGGTTACAATACCAATCTTGTTACCATCAGCATCGAACAACTCTGCGCCCTCACGAACTGGCGCTTTCGTTTGACCAACCAATCCAATACGCTTACGAGCCACGTCTTTCGTTTCAATCTGCTTAAGAATGATATCTGCGCCAGGGAAGCCCCCCGCACGCTCACCATCTGTGCGGCGCACTTTTTGAATGCCCCATAGCAAACTTGCTTCAACAGGGGTTGTTGTCGTGTCTAAGTCATGACCATATAAACACAGCCCACACTCTAGGCGGAGTGAATCACGTGCGCCAAGACCGATCCACTCGACTTCTTCTTCGCCCGTCAGTTTACGTGCAAGTTCTTCTGCTTTATCTGCTGGTACAGAGATTTCGTAACCATCTTCACCTGTGTAACCGCTACGAGAGACAATGCACTCTGCGCCAAGCAGTTCAACTTTACGCACATCCATGAACAGCATCTCTGCTACTTCTGGTGCAAAACGCGCCAGCACTTTTGCCGCTTTAGGGCCTTGAATTGCGAGTAGAGCGCGGTCATCAATGATTTCCAGCTCAATATCTGACGGGAGGTGTGCTTTTAGGTGCGCGATGTCTTGTTCTTTACATGCCGCATTTACAACAACAAACAGATGATCACCAAGATTAGCCACCATCAAGTCGTCCATAATGCCGCCCTTTTCATTGGTAAAGAACGCGTAACGTTGTTTACCCGCACCTAGGTCAACGATATCCACAGGAACCAAGGTTTCTAGGAATGCCGCTGCACCATCACCAATCAAACGAAGTTGACCCATGTGAGAAACATCGAACAGACCTGCCGCGTCACGCGTGTGTAAGTGCTCTTTCTTTACGCCCAGAGGGTATTGAACCGGCATGTCGTAACCCGCGAACGGGACCATCTTTGCGCCTACTTCAACGTGAAGGGCATGCAGTGGTGTTTTCAGAAGTTCTTGAGTCATTTTCGTCTCCATTTAGATAGACCCGATGATGCTGTCTGCATTCGTTGTGTTTCCAATAATAAACACGGCTGATTCCATTTTGCACGAACAAGGCATCACTCGACTTTCAAAAGTGTGACTTTTAACATTTTAATCACATTAAAACGCATAAAAAAGACGCTACGTATTAAGACATGAAATCCACATAGCACCATAAATCAAGTTAAAATCAATGTGCAAACGTTTGCTTTCACTATAGGAAATTTACATATCGTTATCACTACTTAGCCGTCACCCATAAAATTTGAGCATCTTCTTCACTCAAACTGGTGAGCATATGGCCCATGTTTGCATCATAGTAAACACTGTCGCCTTCGCTGAGTGCGACTGGTTCATAAAACTCAGAATAGAACATGACCTCACCCGATAAGATAAGCAGAAACTCTTCACCATCGTGACGAACCCAATCTTTATATTCATCAAAACTGCGTGCTCGAATCTGACTTTTAAACGGCATCATTTTCTTATTGGAAAGTTGAGTCGCCAGAAGTTCATGCTCGTAGGTTTGCGTCGGGTGCGGTTTACCCTCGTTATTTTTTGTCACATCCCTACGACCTGTTGCCACTTTTTTTTCTTGGTGGTTCAAAGAGTTGCGGAATATCTATTTGTAACCCAAGCGCCAGTTTTTGCATGGCTTGGAACGTTGGTGAAATCTGTTCATTCTCTATTTTGCTCAACGTAGAACGCGCAAGGCCAGTACGTTGGCTTGCCTCTTCTAACGTAATACCGAGTTTTGAACGAACATCTTTTATGCGCTGACCAAGCTTAAGTGGCTCAATATTCTGCTCATTTTTGTCTTTTGCCAACGTCATTGATGGGTATTCGTCGTAAATGCTTTCTGCCATAAATCCCTCTACAAAACCCGTATATTCTTCCCTATTTCCATTGTGCATGAAGCCTATAGTGGATAAAAGTCCACCAGGTTAATTAAAGCGTGCTCTTGTTAACAAAACCAGAAATCTAGTTTCCTATAGGAAATTTTTGGTTGATTGTTCATCTCTCAAGCGCTATGTTACCAACTTGTTAGATATAGAGATGCACATTTCCGTGAGCGATTGAGAAGAGAAAACACAATCCGACGGCGTTTTGCCCACTTGTTTAGGGCTAAGAGTTCGCTCTGTTCTGCTATGCAGTTCAGCTGTTTTGAAGACAAATGAACCACCATCGCACTCCAACAACTATTTCTACTGCGGGTTCATTTTCAGATTTGGAAGGTCAACTACCATGAACAAGAGTTACCCTAACCACAGCCTAGAAAACTTTTTCTCTACCAACCTTTCTGCGACAGATGACGCTGTCTTTGCCGGTATTCAGGCAGAATTCGCTCGCCAAAATGAACAAATCGAGCTTATCGCTTCTGAAAACATCGTTTCTAAAGCGGTCATGCAAGCACAAGGCACATGCCTAACCAATAAATACGCTGAGGGTTACCCGGGTCGCCGTTACTATGGTGGTTGTGAACACGTTGATACTGTGGAAGCCATTGCTATCGAACGTGCGAAGAAACTTTTTAATTGCGAATACGCAAACGTTCAACCTCACTCTGGGGCGCAAGCGAACGGCGCGGTAAAACTGGCGCTACTTCAGCCAGGCGATACCATTATGGGTATGTCTCTTGACGCTGGTGGCCACCTCACCCACGGAGCACGTCCTGCGCTTTCTGGTAAGTGGTTTAATGCGGTTCAATACGGCGTTGACCGTGAAACACTAGAAATCGACTACGACGCGGTTCGTCAAATCGCTATTGAGCATCAACCAAAAATGATCATCGCTGGGGGTAGTGCGATTCCACGTACTATCGATTTCGCAAAATTCCGTGCCATCGCAGATGAAGTTAACGCCATTCTTATGGTCGACATGGCGCACATCGCTGGCCTTATCGCTACAGGCGCGCACCCTAGCCCACTTCCACACGCACACGTTGTCACGACTACAACGCATAAAACACTGCGTGGCCCTCGCGGCGGTATGATTTTGACCAATCACGAAGACATCATTAAGAAAATCAACTCAGCAGTATTCCCTGGCCTTCAAGGTGGCCCTCTGATGCACGTGATTGCTTCTAAAGCAGTGGCGTTCGGCGAGGCGCTTGGTCCTGAATTTAAAACTTATATTGATTCAGTGATCAATAACGCAAAAGTTCTAGCTGAAGTATTGCAAACTCGCGGATGCGACATCGTAACTGGTGGTACTGACACGCACCTGATGCTGGTTGATCTTCGCCCTAAAGGCTTGAAAGGCAACAAAGCAGAAGAGGCGCTAGAGCGTGCCGGCATCACATGTAACAAAAATGGCATCCCTTTTGATACAGAGAAGCCTATGATTACATCGGGCATCCGTTTAGGAACGCCTGCGGGGACAAGCCGCGGCTTTGGCGCTGAAGAATTCAAACTCATTGGTAACTGGATTGGCGATGTACTGGATGGTTTGGTTAACAACCCTGATGGTGACGCAATCGTTGAAAAACGCGTTCGCAAACAAGTCAAAGAACTTTGCAACCGTTACCCTCTTTACCAATAAAACGATTTATTAGATCAGATTAATTCCTGACAAGTTATTTGGAGATTAAGCAATGGACAAAACACTGAAGTTTACAGATAGCCACGAGTGGGTACGTGACAACGGTGACGGCACAGTAACTATCGGTATTTCAGAGCACGCTCAAGAGATGCTTGGTGATGTGGTATTCGTTGACCTACCAGACGTGGAAGATGAAGTCGAAGCAGGTGAAAGCTTTTCTTTGGTGGAATCTGTAAAAGCCGCTTCAGACATCTACTCGCCAATCACTGGTGAAGTAGTTGAAATCAACGAAGAACTAGAAGACAGCCCAGAGCTAATCAACGAAGAACCATACGAAGGTGGTTGGATTGTGAAAGTGAAACTTTCAGACCCATCTGAGTTGGATGACTTAAAAGATGCGGAAGAATACCTAAGCTCTATCGAAGAAGAGTAATTAGGACAATACGAAAGCTGTCCCCTATCAACAAGTGGGCAGCTTTTTTTCTAGGTTCGGACGTATAATTAAATGTGTCATATGACCATTTCCGTTACCCGAACCAAGGAGTAGGTAAAGGACAATGACTGAATTACTTCAAAGCCTCAGCACACAAAATGAGTTCGTTGCTCGCCACAATGGACCAAACAAATCTGACCAACAAAAAATGTTAGAAGCGATCAACGCAGTAAGCCTTGACGCACTTATCAACGAAACCGTTCCAGCACAAATTCGCTTAGAGCAGCCATTAAACTTGGCAGAAGCGAAAAGTGAAGCGGATATGCTGGCAGCGATGCGCAAGTTCGCCGATCAGAACCAAGTTAAACGTACATTCATCGGTCAGGGTTACTACAACACCTTCACGCCAAACGTCATTCTACGTAACGTTATGGAAAACCCGGGCTGGTACACCGCTTACACTCCTTACCAACCAGAGATCTCACAAGGTCGTCTAGAAGCGCTTCTAAACTACCAACAAATGGTGATGGATCTTACTGGTATGGAAATCGCGAACGCGTCTTTGCTGGATGAAGCAACGGCAGCCGCAGAAGCGATGACACTGTGTAAGCGTGCGGGTAAGAGCAAGAGTAACGTGTTCTTCGTTGCTGACGACGTTCACCCACAAACCATCGAAGTAGTAAAAACTCGTGCGAAATTCATCGGCTTTGAAGTGCTAGTTGGTTCTCTAGAATCACTGCCAGAGCAAGACGTATTCGGCGCACTCGTTCAATACCCTGGTACAACGGGTGAAGTTCGCGACCTAACGGACATCATTGCCAAAGCGCAAGCGAATAAAACGCTCGTTACCGTCGCGACTGACCTATTGGCTTCTGCCCTACTGAAACCTGCGGGTGAAATGGGCGCAGACGTCGCAATCGGCTCTGCACAACGTTTCGGCGTTCCTATGGGTTATGGCGGTCCACACGCAGCCTTCATGGCAACACGTGACAAGCACAAGCGCACTATGCCTGGTCGTGTTATCGGTGTTTCTATCGATACCAACGGCAACCAAGCACTACGCATGGCAATGCAAACGCGTGAGCAGCACATCCGTCGTGAAAAAGCGACATCAAACATCTGTACCGCTCAAGCTCTACTAGCGAACATGGCGTCTTTCTACGCGGTTTACCACGGCGCAGAAGGTCTACGCACCATTGCACGTCGTACACACCACATGACAGCCATCCTCGCTGCTGGCCTAACCAAAGGCGGCTTCGAGCTTGCCCACAACAGCTTCTTCGACACCATCACCATCAACACTGGTGCACATACTGAAGACCTATACACGAAAGCACTAGCCGCAGACATCAACCTACGTAAGTTGGGTACTCAGCTAGGCGTGAGCTTCGACGAAACCACAACCGTGGCAGACGTAGAAGCCTTGTTCGCAGTATTCGGTGTGAAAGAAGAAGTCGCAGCACTATCAACGGAAATCGCAGGCAACGAATTTGCAGCGATTCCAGAAGCACTGCGTCGCACAACAGAATACCTAACGCACCCCGTGTTTAACACGCACCACAGTGAAACACAGATGATGCGTTACCTAAAACAGCTAGAGAACAAAGACTTCTCGCTAACGCACGGCATGATCCCACTGGGTAGCTGTACGATGAAGCTGAACGCAGCCGCAGAGATGATTCCAGTCACTTGGCCTGAGTTTGGTTCGATCCACCCGTTCGCACCAGCAGAACAAGCCGCCGGTTATGCAGCACTAGCGAAAGATCTGAAAGAGAAGCTATGTGAAATCACAGGCTACGACGCATTCTCACTGCAACCAAACTCTGGTGCATCAGGTGAGTATGCAGGTCTTATCGCGATTCAACGTTACCACGAAAGCCGTGGCGAAGGTCACCGCAACGTATGTTTGATCCCAAGCTCTGCGCACGGTACTAACCCTGCGACAGCGTCTATGGTGTCAATGAAAGTGGTGGTGGTTAAGTGTGATGAAGAAGGCAACATCGACATCGACGATCTCACAGCGAAGATCGAGAAGCACAAAGACAACCTATCAAGCATCATGATCACTTACCCATCGACACACGGCGTGTATGAAGAGCAAGTGAAAGAAGTGTGTGAAATGGTTCATGCCGCGGGCGGTCAGGTTTACCTAGACGGCGCAAACATGAACGCACAGGTTGGGTTAACCACGCCGGGCTTCATCGGCTCAGACGTTTCTCACCTAAACCTACACAAAACGTTCTGTATCCCACACGGTGGTGGCGGTCCGGGTATGGGCCCTATCGGTGTGAAATCGCACCTAGCGCCTTTCCTACCGGGTCACATTGAAAACGGTGCAGACGGTGAAAACTTTGCCGTATCTGCAGCGGATATGGGCAGTGCTTCTATCCTACCAATCTCTTGGGCTTACATTGCGATGATGGGTGAAACTGGCCTTACTGATGCAACAAAAGTAGCGATTCTTAACGCGAACTACGTGATGGAGACACTACGCCCGCACTACCCTGTTCTTTACCGTGGTACGAATGGCCGCGTTGCGCACGAATGTATTATCGATATTCGTCCATTGAAAGAAGAAACCGGCATCAGCGAAGAAGACATCGCCAAGCGTCTAATGGACTACGGTTTCCACGCACCAACGATGTCGTTCCCTGTTGCAGGCACGCTAATGGTTGAGCCAACAGAGTCGGAAGATCTAGAAGAGCTGGACCGCTTCTGTGATGCGATGATCGCAATCCGTGAAGAAATGGCAATGGTGAAAAACGGTGAATGGCCGCTCGATAATAACCCACTTGTAAATGCACCACACACTCAAGTGGACTTAGCATCGGATAATTGGGATCGCCCTTACTCTCGTGAGCTTGGCTGCTTCCCATCAAAAGCAACCAAATCTTGGAAGTACTGGCCAACTGTTAACCGCGTAGATAACGTCTATGGTGACCGTAACCTGATTTGCTCGTGCCCTACGATTGATGTCTACGAAGACTGATTTTGTGGTTGTCACATCACAATAAAGTTTGTGACTAAATTAAGTTTGTGACTTAAACTTTACAAAAGAAAAGCGAACCGGATGGCTCGCTTTTTCTTTTAGCTAGAATTGAAAATGAAAGACATCGATGAAAAAGAGCTAACTCTTATGCGTCACACTATTATGCGTCGGAATTGAAACTCATCTTTGGACATTTCTGAGTTAGAGAAACCACCGCTAGATATAGAAAAAGAGGTCATATAGACCTCTTTAATGGATTCGTACTCTCGATACGTTGCCGTATACACACTTTCCAGGCGTGCTCCTTCAGTCACTCTGAAAATCAAGCACTTAGTTTTATCGTAGAAAAGTCATATCAACTAATATCACCTAGATTGTCGCTCCACTAGTAGCTATCAGAGTAGCATTCCTGTTGCCAACCTAAACGCCACAACAGCGTTTGTACTTTTTACTACTACCGCAGGGGCATTTATCATTTCTACCTACTTTAAACTTTAACTGTTTCTTCATAGTTTTTAAGCATGGAGAGATATTTGGTTTTAGGTTTAAGCTTTTTATACCTTCTTCCATTTCAGCGTTAAAACACCATTCTTCCTCGATATGGCATATCTCCAGAACCATTTCTGAGCGAGGGTCTACTATTACACCTAGCCAAACGTCTTGCTTTTCCTTGTACTTCCTTGCATACATATGTGAACGCAAAGCTTCTCTACCTTTTTCTCTGTTTCCAGTAGAGGTATGTATTGTCAACCCGCCATTTTCACTATCAAACAACACTGTGAAATCATGACTTCTACTATCTTGAATTGTTTCAAAGCAAATCTTTGTCACTGCAGCATCAAGTGTATCTAAAAAGTCACCACTCGACTTCATCAAAGTGAAAGCAAAATCAGTCAGCTCATCTCTTTTTACATACTGAAGCTTAAAAAGAAGCTTGCTGATAAAACCTTCTGAGTATCTCTTTAGAATACCATCCGGCATCCTCGAACCAGACAACTCCATTCGACGAACCATGAACGCTGCATCTAAATCAGCGGCAATATCGTCATGTAGACTCATCATGGTGAAATCCTTTTCAAGCCAAAGATTTCTTTTGAGATGTAAGCCTAAAAGTACAATTTCCGTACTAGCAACTATTTCATTAAGATAACTGCTTCGTCTATCAATGTAACTCAATAGAAATAGTGGCTGGTTCAAAAACTCAGTCAGTATGTCTAAGAAAAATACATCCATAACGAACGGAGGCTTTAATAACTCCTCTTCTTGATGCTTGAGATACTGACGACATTGAAATAATAATCCCGGATAACTTTCAGAGGTCAAGCATATCGGATAACAAGAGTTTGGTTTTACCCCTAAATCAATAATGTTCCCATCAATATCTTTGATAGTAATTTCGTCTAAAAGTAACGCATTAGAACACTCTACAGCTTGGTCATAAGCATTCTGAACTCCCTTAACAAAATCATCTTTGACTAGGCCAACCTTTCCTTGTCGAGCTGGAATAGTCATTCCTTTCGACTTAGCCTGCACAATCAGAAACTTTGTCCCAAACTTGGCAAGGATATCCACTTCACCTATTTTTTCCGAAGCATTCTTGTAGATATCTAAATTACAATATACGTTTCCTTCCCCAAATATATTCTTCAGTCGCTTAAAGGCAAAGCTCTCGGTAAATTCCCCACGATGTTTTACAGCCGTATTTATGTACTCCTTGTCTGAGCGCATCCAGAATATAGGACTTTCATATATCGACTGTGCAAGGGATGTGGTTTGAAACAAATAGTAGTTGCTTCCAGCCTTTGTAATCGGCTTGAAATTAACGACGTTTACATCGTCGATAGAATTATATGCACTGTTATCATCTTCAGATGTTGGTGAAAATGCGTCAAGGAAGGCTGTAACTTTACTTTGTTGAAGACCTGTAGATTCACATAAGCTTCCTAAATTTAACTCATTGCAAGATAGGTATGATTTGAAGACTGCATCAGTTTCACCACCTTGAGCTAATGCGGTCATATTTTCGTTTAGCTGCCCCATAATCGACTTGTATATTGAGTAAGCTTCATTTATGTCGAAACCAACATTTTCAGTCATCCAAACTGAGTCATTCCGATATCGTTCACGAGCAAGCTCAGCAAACTGAAAATCAAATGCTTGCTCTGCACTATAGAAGACATACTCCCTAATAATGTCTTCATGAGAAAAGAAGTCTTCCATACCTAACTTCATGTTCTCTCTAGTAAATCGTTGGTATCCCGAATCCTTTAAGGCTTCATGTATTTCCGCCAAAAGCCCCTCTGCTTCTAGACACCAGTCACGAATTTTATCATCAGATATGTTTACCGCTGTACCCCCAGCTTTTAGAATCAATCCATGTAACACTGATAACTCGGTTCTGATAAGCCTATCTGGGCTATAGAAGTGCCCAAGGTTTTCACCACTAACACCGCCTTGATACCCAAATGTACAGTCTCTTCTGGATAAGTAAGACAGCACATGGATGAAACCATCTCGACTACATAACTCTTCTAGCTTCAGAAAGGCAGCTTTTTCAGGCGATTCTTTTAATGACACTATAAAACCCTAACAAAATTGTAATTATTGCGAAGTTTACATTTTAGGTTTTCTATATTCTGTGACCTATGCATCTATACGCACCCAATCGTTAGACCATAGCCACCTGAGAGTTTGAATTGCTCCTATCAAAGGTGACATTAACAGCCCTTATGAACGAATTATCAAATGAATTGCTAATTGGCACATCCAATGAAGAGTTAGGTGTAGTGGTTCAACTATCTAACAAACTTTGGGGCACTTCCGAGTTACAAAGGCCGACAAAAGCATAGTTCGTCCGGCGTTTTAACCTCGTCATTCTGAACCGCGAGGGACGAGCATGATTCAGAATCTTCCAACCGCATGCTCCATCGGCCAATTTAGCCATTCGCTTAGAAAGCACGCTTTTTGAGATTCCTAGCCTCGCGTTGACTCACGATGACCAAGAAAAACAAACAAGGCGAACCAATTAGCTTGCCTTGTTTAATGTAAATTTGATGATTCAGTTTTGACCAAAGCCTTGTTGCGTTCATCAATATTAATTCACTTTTGGCGCCGTGTGCTGCTCTACCATGAACGCCATTACTTCTTCATTTAAACAAGAATTACTAACGCATTGACGATATTTACCCAGATGAATGATGAAGCCTAAGTTGGCTTGTTCCAGTTAGTCGATTCCATTCCAAGCGACTCTGTCGTACCTAATTACCAAGTGTTGATTGAGTTTGATCAACAAGAATTAACTCGTCTAGTTTAAAGCCTTTTGACTTCGCCACTTGTTTAAAGCGTTCGATGGTGGTTGCGTCTATCGTTGGCGTTCTTGAAAGTAGCCACAGGTAATCATGATTAAAGCCAGAAACAAATGCGTAGTCATAGTTTTGCCCTAGTTCGAACACAATATAAGATGAGTAAAATGGACCAAAGAACGAGACTTTTAAGTGTCCGGTGTTCTCATCTCCAACGAAATACGCTTTGCCATCGGCTTGATTCCACGCTTGTTCTTCGTCCGAATATCCACGGTTTATCACCGTAACACCACCGTCTTTTCGCAACTCGTACTCTGCGGTTACGTTTGAGAGACCACGCTCAAAAGAATGGTCTAGCCGTGCCACTTCATACCATTTACCTAAATACGGTTTCAGCTCGAAATTATTGACAGGCTCAACGCCATCCGGTTTAGAAGTACAACCAAATAGCGTAGTAAGAGATACAAGGAAAAGTAATTTAAGAGATTTCATACAACAACCCAACATTTAATTAGCATTTGATTTTACTATAGAAAGCAAAAAATCGATCACCAATAAATTACCCTGAACTCCCCGCAAGACAGAGCCTCGTGTTGAAAGCCTTGCAGGGCTTCAAACACATTAAAATGACTCACCACAATCACTTTCTTATACTGTTTAAATTGAGTCAGTACTGCCTCTACGCGCGCTTTTAGTTCATCGACATGCTCATAGCGTTCATCCGTCATCGGCAACTCCGCTTTCAATAACGCTCGATATTCATGCCAACGTTGGTCGCGTTCTTTTAATGGAATATAACCGCCATGCCGATCCGCCCGCCACTCCCTTAAGTCATGTTCAACGAAAAGCTCTAACCCGCGATGACGATTAATCAATTCCGCCGTTTGCAGTGCTCGTGTATAAGGGGAACTGACAATGATATCCGCATCGTCAAAAATAGGATGCATGAGCTGCTCTTTGAGTGTCGAGGCGTGCTCTCGACTTAGTGGTGCATAATCTTTTTCAAGCTGCGTCATTTCACGCGCATCCGCTAACGAAAAATCGGGCACACCATGACGAACAAAAACGATTTCCATATCGAGTGTTCTTCCTACGGTCAGTATTTATTGGGAAATGGCCGCAAGTTTTAGGTAAGAATGAACTTGGCCATTTTTGTATTCTATTGCTGAATGAATCGCAGAATTTCTATTGCCAACAATCGACATTTGGTAAGTATTTTCGCCTTTGCGTATTGTAAGGTGGAGTACACCCTCTACGAGTTCCCAAACGCCATTGGTATGCAAGCGATCAAACAGAGTGTACTCGTCTAACGTTCCATCGGCGTGCATATAAACTTCAGTGATGTAGCCAGCGGTACACGATTTTATCCAACAGCGATCAACGACTTCATCCAATCTAATCTCTCGCTTAGACGCTTTCCAATCATTAAACAGCGTGCTTTGTTCCAAGGCAGGATTAAGATCGCTGAGTTCTTGAATCGGTGCTCCATCTGATTCACGAAGATAGAGCTGAAGCCAACTTACTATTTGCATGTGCATCCTTTGGTCATTGATGTGCTAATCATAATACTGAATAACTTGATTGCTTTTGTTGGAGCACCTCGCAAATGTCGTGCGAAAAGGCAGAAACTGTCACTGATAGAGCTTAGCCAATGACAGAAAATCATCCGCCATTTTAGGCGATGTGATGTGTATGAATTTGATCGGTGAATCCTTTAACTGATCTTTTAACCGCAGATACCTTTCTCGTCGACTTTTATAGTTCTGTATTGACCAGAGAATCACCGAGTCTTTATTTAAAAACGCCTTACGAAAACTTTCTCGATTCCCTGTACCACTCCAAAGTTCTTGCTTAGTCCAAGCTCGCTTTATCGAACGAGTAATAGAACGATACATGGTCAATGATCTGGAGTAATCAAGCCAAATGATTGTATCAACTCGCTCCCATTTGTACGCCTGCGTTCGCGTATAATTGCCATCCAGCACCCAACTGTCTCGTTGCGTTTCGTTTTTTATTCGCTCAAAAAACGATTCATCATCACGTTGTTCCCAGTTAGGTAGCCAAAATAGCTCATCCATTTCAATGTAAGTCACATCTAACGTGTCTGCGAGTTTTTGAGAAAATGTCGATTTACCACTGCCACTACTGCCTACAACATTAATGCGTCTCATGCAAAATCCTTTTCGATGGAATGAACTGGATGCTATTGTTCTAGAGTAATCAGATAGTATTTAAAGCAATCCGATAGTCTTTAAAATAATCAAATAGTTAACCAAAACAATAAAATGGTTAACTAAAACCACAAGATGCTAACAAAAGAACATTTAACGTCGAGTGGAGGAGCGGTAATATGCGAAACCGTACACATAAAAAAGCCTCCAGATAACTGAAGGCTATGATCATCTTTTCTAAACAAATCACGCAGGATGACTACGTCAACCTCAACTCAGGATAACCTAAGCCATTCAACACGGCACTTTTAGCGCCTAACGTCATTAGGACATCCGCAATAGGCTTTACAGCTTGTCCCATGCATCTGACCAATAAACCGTTTCACCTGGTGCATAAGACGGGTTTGAACACCACCCTGTGTATGGCCAAGGTTTACACTGATAAATATGACCATCCACGCCTGTTACAATGTCACCCTCTGCGTAGTTTTTGCCGGCTTCGTATTGTGGGTAGTCACCCGGTGGTGGTGTAACCGCACTTTCAACAACACTAAATTGACGAGTAACAGTTTCCGCTTCACCATCATCTGGAGTCGCAATCGCTTCAAATGTAAAGAGACCGGCTTCGATGTGGTTAAGAGCAATACGAAGTGGCGAATCACCATTCACTTGTACTACTTGATCAAATACGACAGCATTGACACTATTTTCTACGGTTACTGCAACTGAAGAAGCGTCAGAAGAAGTCAGCGTCACAACGAGCTCAACACTCGAATTATTCAATGTATATTCGTTATTAATGCCCGAAACCGAAAAATCAAAGTCAGGAGACGGCGTACCACATCCCTCATCATTAACTTTACGCCAAACACCCCACTCTCCCGTTGTGCCTGGTTCTTCACCGCGAGTCCACCACTCTGCACGCCAAGTCGCACCTTGATGAGAAACCTGATCACCACCATTGTAAACGGCACCTTTATCCCATGCATTTGCACATGAAGTACCATCACTTACCGTAACTTTGCGCACTTTTGTGGTCGTTTGGTTTGCACTGTCAGTCACTTGATATGTCAGGGTATATTGGCCAACAGCATTAACATCAATACGGCCGTCCACACGCACTTGTGAAGTAAGATCACCGTCTTCTGCATCAATCGCTTTTACACCCATCATTGGGTCAAATGCACTACCAAGTTTGATGGTAACGTCCATGACACCCTCGAACTCTGGAGCGAGACTGTACACTTCAACGTTACGGCTTTGCTTGGTTTCATTGTTGTCGCTGTCTTTTACACTGTAAACCAAAACATATTTTCCGATGGCGTTCGTATCAACAGAACCATCAACCACAATGCTGCTTGTTACATCACCGTCTTCTTTGTCAGATGCTTTCACTCCCGCGTAAGGATCAAACGCATTGCCATGGCGCACTCGCACATCGTTCAAGCCACTGAACACCGGTTCCCCCTCGCTTGGTGGCGGTGGCGTTTGACCATGGATGAATGGGCCGTAGTCTTTGATGAACTGTTCACCATACGACTGGCCAGATGCGTTCGTACCCATATCCCAGTTCACTGACCAAGTCATCACGCCACGTAACGGCTGACCTTGCGCTTTAAGTTGATTGAATGCTCCGTAGAGCTTTTGTGGATCTTTAACAAAACCCGTTGCAGCTGCATCAATGTTGGTTGGAATGCCGAACACTAATTTGTCATGCGGGATCTTATGAAAACCGCGCGCACCATTCACTAACGAGTCAGAGATGTAATAGATAAATTCTTGTTTAAGTTCGTCATTGTTTTGTGCAATCCAACCCTCACCCTCAACCCAAATACCATCACCACCTTGGTTGTAGAATTGCGGGTTAATCCAATCGTAATATCCCTCTAAAGCCGTAATGTATGGTACGTATTTGCCCCCCTCAGTTAAGTATGGAAACTCAGGGGCCATTGTGATCAGGAAGTTTTTACCCTGCTGCTGATAATGATCTTTTACTATACGAAGTGCCGCAGGAATGACCGTTTGGTTATCTGATGCCGTAACCGCCGCCTGCTCTAAGTCTATATCTAGACCATCAAAGCCATACTTATCTGTCACGCGAATGATTTCTTGTGCGAATGCGTGTTCGTCGCCAGCTTTCAGTTCTACGTGTGCATCTGCACCACCAAGCGCAATGAGAACCGAACGGCCTTGCTGGTTCAATGTCTCGATTTGTTCAATGAATTGCTGTTCCGAAAGGCCAATAGTAGGGTCGAGCTTAAAAGTTGGAATGCGGCCCTCATTGGTGTTAAACACTTTCATGAATGAAACATTGACCACGTTATACATTGGGTCAACCTCTTCCAATGTTACACAGGGTGCATTACCACCTTTGTAGCCGCTGCCGTCGCACCAGTTATGCCAATACCCAACAACAACGCCCGCGTCTGGGTTGACCATTTCATTCGCAGAAACCACATTTGTTAGACCACTTAACCCTAATGCAACCGCAAGATATAGCGTATTTTTTTTCATTATTATTCCTATTTGCTTCACCGTATGAATCAATCCAACCGCCCTACATGGGAGCGATGAATTTTTCCGGATTATATTGCTCGCTTTAGCGAATAAGCACGCGTTTAAATGTCATGGTTTTGTAATGCTGTATATAACTGTGATCTTAATTCACGGAGCGAATCAATTACTCAAGTGGTTTCAAATTATCTTGGGATAATCTCTCACCCAAATCATGGGTTTTAACTCACTTCATATCAAAAGTTTGCATAAATCAGACATTGGTGGAGATAGGCAGGTTTTATAATGCGCGCATGCAAAATAGAGGTTCTTTTATGAAATTGAAAACAGTGTCAGCTTGTACGCTCCTAGTTCTACTGGTTGGATGCCACCAACAACAGGATGCAGCGACACAACAAACAACCTCGGCAGATGTATGTAATACACAAGGAAATATGCCAGGTGGGTGGAACAAATTTGATGCTACCCCTGACGTTCAAAAGGCAATGGCCTTCGTCCTTAATAAAATGGAAAATCCCTCTTCATTCAAGCAGATCCTCACGGTTCATGCTCAGATCGTAAGTGGTGTGAATTACGCAATCGAGTTTGAATTAACTGATGGTTCCGCTTGGAATACGGTTGTTTATAGAAACCTTGATGGTGACTATGCCATTACGCAATCGCCAAAACAAGGACGCTTTTGCGAGCAATAATACTCATAGACTCGTATTCCCATATACTCATCGCTGCAACCAAGCATTTTGAAGCTGGATAACAAAAAACCGCTAATTTACATGCCGTAATCTAGCGGTTTTTTGTTTACCTACTTTACCAGTACCAATTAAGAATCCAATACCATCTGAGACTTCACTGAAACGGTAGAACCTAAACGTGATGGTGCTACATCAATGCGCTGCGCCATCTGTTCTTTAAGTTCTGACACATGGGATATGACGCCTATCATTCGACCACTTTGCTGCAAATCAACCAACGTTTGAATCGCAAGATCCAACGATTCCGGATCTAGGCTGCCGAAGCCCTCATCAATAAACAGGGTATCTAAACGAATACCACCGCTGTATGACTGAACCACATCGGATAGACCAAGCGCCAAGGCTAGCGCGGCCATGAATGATTCACCGCCAGACAATGTAGCAACATCACGTGTTTTCCCGGTATACCCGTCTTCAACCACCAGATCCAAACCTCGACCTGCTGCCCCCTTAAAACCATCGGTTTTACGAGCTAAGATATAACGACCTTTGCTCATCAGGCTTAATCGCTGCGATGCTTGTATCAAAACATCGTCTAATAAAACACCAAGAACAAATCGGTGTAGGCTGACGCGGCTTCCCGTCTTACCACTGGCGACATCATACAGGGTGCCAAACACTTTATACTCATCTTCAAGCTTGGCATTTTTTTCATGCAAGCTGGTAATGTCCTTTCTTACTTTCTCTAAACGCTCAAAGAGCGAGCGATGACTGTCGAGCTGATTTCTTGCTACAAGGTACGCCTCAGAAGCAGTGGTTAGGTTAGCGTTAAGCACCTCCATATCAGGCTCTTCAGCATCTTTTAAGGCTTGTTCGAGATCGGAAAGCGTTTGTTCCAGCTTGATTTTTGATTGTGTGAATGCATCGATTTCTTGTTGCCAAGTCAGCAACACCTGTTCATCTGCTTTATTCTGGAGGAACTGCGCTTCATCGGCAAAAGGACTCGTCTTTAACGCGGTTTCCCAATCAGTTTTCGCTGCATCCAATCGCTCTGTGGCTTCTTTGAGCCATTGTTGATGCGTGGTCAATTGACTTTCGATGTTCGCCTTAGCCAATATCGCCTGCTGCAATTGATTTTGTGCGTCTTCTAAACCACGGTTCAACTCGATTATTTGTGCCTTAACCGTCGCAATGTCTTGTTCTAGAACTTCAAGAGACGCGTATTTCTCATCGAATGTCGAGACAAGCTTCGTAAGTTGTTCTTGATTCGCTTTAACCGTCGACTCATTCGCAGCCATTTGGTTTTGAAGATCATTGATCTTACTTTCACCGACTACACAACGCTGATTTAGCTCATTAACGTTCTGCTCAAGCTGAACCAAGTTGATCGACGACAACTGCTGTAAACGCGCATTGAGCTGTTGCATTGAGGCTTGTAAACCGCCCAAATCCATTGTTGCATGTGGTCCAAGTTCTTCTGTTATTTGTTCTATTTGCTGCTTGTATTGCGCGAGCGCAATATTGTGCTGCTCCAATTGATTACTCAGTTGGTTAAGAGCAACTTGCCCTTCTCGTTCTCGATTTCGCGCCTGTTGCACCTGCTCTTTTGTCACTTCCTCACCAACAAACTGCGCGGGCTGAGGGTGATCGAGACTACCGCACACTGGGCACATTTCACCTGTTTGTAGGCGCTGAGCCAATACGGCTGCTTGAGCATTGTGCCAGTTCAATTCAAGCGAATCTGCCGAACGCTGAAGCGCCTCGTATCGAGATTTAGCTTCACTAACGGATGCCTGCTTATTTGGAGTAAAGGCCTCCAACTTTGTGAGCTCTTGGTTCAAACCACTCAGCTTCTGGAGATCTTGCATCAAACGTTGCTGCTGCTTTATCTCAGCTTCAACACTGCCGGTACTCGCCACATCGACTCGAGCTTGATCCAGCGCTTGCTGACCTTGAAGCGCCTCTTGCGAGAGCTTTTCTTTTAACGCGACATATTTCTTCAGTGTTTCTTCAAACTCTGACTTTTGCACAAGGCCAGTTGCAATCGCTTTGTCCAGCGCCTCTTTTTCAACCAACTTTCCTTTTAGACTTTCGAGTTGGTATTGATACTCTGTCAGCTTGGGCAATTGATTCGCTTGTTCTTTAGCGGTTTTAAGTGCTGCATCTTTTGCTTTGGCAGCGTCATCTGCCAAAGTCACGTCTTGAGAAAGCTTCGCCACCTTTTGCTGCAACTCATGCACTTGTTTGTTCGAGTTTTGCAGCGTGACGTAAGGCAACTCGATCTTGCTCGCTTTCTTCGCATGGTCTAACTGTAACTGACGAGTTGAAATCGCTTCACTTTGTTGAGCGTGTTGTTTCAAAGCAAGTTCAGCTTGCTCTCGTTTTTTGAACTCACTATTAAGCGTTTCTGCTTTCTGAATGACAGACTTGACCGTATTAAGCTGAGCTAATGATTCTTGCTCTTGACGTTGAGCTTTCTCTAACTCTGAAAACGTTTCTTCTTGTCGTTCGAACAACTCTTGCTCTGTGGTGACTTCCGCCACTTGTAACGCACCACGAATTTGGTTATCAAACTCGCCTTTTGCCTTACTAATTGAGCTTGCCTTATCCTTAAGCGCGAATTCAATCTTTTTGTAGATATCCGTTTGGAACAGTTGACCAAAGATCTCTTCTCGCTCTTTCGATGTCGCTAATAGCAACTCTCGAAACTTACCCTGAGGGAGCACCATCACTTGGCGGAACTGAGTTTCGTTCAAACCGATAATGTTGGTAATCTCTGTTTTTACTTGGGTTGTTTTGCTGGTGATGAGCTTTTCTTCACCCGTTATTTCATACAATGCAGCCGTATGTTTGCGCGTTGTCATGCCCTCCCCGCGGGCTTTTGGTGCTTCCTGTTCTGGAGAACGAATGACACGATAACCTTTACCATTCAGGGAAAATTCAAGCATCACTTCTGTCGGCAACGTTGGGGATGCCATATCACAACGCATTTGAATGCCTTGGCGTTCGTTGCCTGTCGTTTCGCCGTAAAGCGCAAAGCAGATTGCATCAAGAATCGAAGTTTTTCCCGATCCAGTAGGCCCATTAATCAAAAACAACGGGTTAGTGCCAAGCTTATCGAACTCGATGGTCTCCGTTTGAGCAAACGGACCAAAAGCCTGCATCGTCAGTTTAATTGGTTTCATCTTTGGTCCTTACTGAGATTGCTGGGAAAGTTGCTTGATGATGTCGCTGATCGCCTGATCTTGCTCTTGCGACAAATGACTGTCTTGCGCTTCAATAAAGAAATCTCGGAACATATCAATTTCACTTCTCGCCAGTTTTGCTTGAGCCATCTCTTGCTCTACGCCAATCAGCATTCCTGGCTTTTCAAGATGTAAAACATTGGGGTACACCGCACGTAGCTTTTCCATTGGATTTAAAATCGCGTGCTTATCCATTAAACGCACCAACAAGTAATCCTCGTGCTTAGGATCCGTCTTGCCTTGCTCGATGACTTGCTCAAGCTCGCCCTCGATGATTCGCATTTCATGAGGCGCAATGAGATCAATATGTTCAGCAGAAACAAACCCATTCTGATCGAGCTCCACCAGCGTGAAACCTTTCTTCTGGTTTTGCTCACCAAAGCTATATTTCATCAATGAACCAGAATAACGAATGTACTCTTCACCTTTTTTCTGCGGCTGATGCAAATGCCCTAGTGCCACATAATCGAAGTTAAGGAAGTGTTCGTGGCTGACACGATCAGAACCACCGATCGATAGCGGACGCTCAGATTCGGACTCAATCGCACCATCAACAAAGCAGTGACTGACCAATACATTTCGCTGCCCTGCTTGGAACTGTTCGGTAATTTTCCCGGCCAATAGTTTGTGCGCTTCATCGTGCGTTGAAACAGCCTCTTTGTAAGCAAAGCGAACTTGTTCAGGATCGTTATAAGGCATGCCATAAAAAGCAACAAGCCCTGCTGTTTTGGTTTGGATAACGACAGGATTCAGCATGTCTTCGAAGTTGCTAATGATGTGTAGACCCGCATTTTTCATCTGTTCAGAGCCAAACCCCAAACGCTCTGCACCGTCGTGGTTACCAGAAATCAAAATCATTGGGGTATTTAATTCACCGCAAATGCGCCTTACTACACAGTTAAGCAGTTCGATAGCCACTGTCGGCGGCACGGAGCGATCGTAGATGTCACCCGCCACAATGACTGCATCAACGGGGTTATTTTGAATATATTGAATTAACTGTTCTAAAACCGCTTGCTGATCTTCCAGCAATGAGACGTTATGAAATTGGCGGCCAAGGTGCCAATCAGAGGTATGGATAAACTTCATTCGAATTCACTTTCTACCATAAACATGGCGTTATCTTATTATTTCGCTAGGATATCCTGACTTCATAAGCTTTTCATGTGGTTTGTTAAGCTTGAACTAAAAAGACTATTCTAAGCCACAAACTCATCGACATTTCCTAATAAGCAAACTCACGAAAGTTCACTAAATCTTCATGTTTCTCGCTTGCTTTTATGCAATCAGACTACTATCTTTATTCTGTTATAGGTTCTTTTATTGTTAATCGTTAGATTGCTGCTGTCTTAAATAGTTATTTGTAGAGGTACAAGAGTGTGACAAACCATCGCTTTAAACACTTGTTGAGCGCGCTCAAAGAGTTAACTCCCGAACAAAAGAGGCAGTTGATCGATCAGGCTCAACTGTCCCTTGCTCAAAACTCTCATTCAACCACTATCAATGATATTCTAACCAAGGAAGAGCTCGACGCACTTTTACAACCAATGCCAGTGCTCAACGAAAAATGATCATAAACCCCAATCTATTGCTCTGATTTCTTGGTCTTGTTTATCAGGAAAATGCTCACATTAACATTAGTCGCGCAGACTATTAGCCTCTCTGTTATTGCTTCGCTTTCATCACCCAGGACAGATGCCATAAAGAACAGTTACCATAAAGTTAGCAATAAGAAATTACCCGCCTCTACATAACGTAAAATTATAATAAGCATAACTATTGATAATTTCATGTTTCCCTGATTTTTATTTATCTTACGTTCAACCCGCAGAATATTGGACTTAGCTTTAGTTTTAGGTAAGCCCACAGTTCGTGAAATAAGGATAAATATGAAATTTCTTCACACTATGGTCCGTGTCACTGACTTGATAAGTCCATTGAGTTCTACACCAACGTCCTAGGCATGAGTGTGCTTGATCGCTTTGAAAACACAGAATACCGTTATACTCTGGTGTTTGTTGGTAATGCCGATCAACCTGATAGTGCCACTATCGAGCTTACTTACAACTGGGATACGGACAGCTATGACCTAGGTAACGCATTTGGCCATTTTGCACTAGGTTGTGAAGACATTTATGCCGCGTGCGACAAGATCAAAGCACTTGGTGGCAACGTGACTCGCGAACCTGGCCCAATGAAAGGTGGTGAGACGCACATCGCTTTCATCAAAGACCCTGACGGCTACCAAATCGAATTAATCCAAACAAGCAAATAACGAGGTTTATCATGACAAATGCATTGTTCCAACCTATTCAATTAGGTTCTCTCACGCTTGAAAACCGTATCGTTATGCCACCAATGACTCGCTCTCGTGCAAGCCAACCTGGTAACGTCGCAAACGACATGATGGCTGAGTACTACGCACAGCGTGCCTCTGCGGGTTTGATTGTTGCAGAAGGCACACAGATTTCACCTATGGGCCAAGGTTACGCTTGGACACCGGGTATTTACAGCCAAGAACAAACTGCAGGCTGGAAAAAAGTCACTGACGCTGTACACGCAAACGGCGGTGCAATCTTCGCTCAGCTTTGGCACGTAGGTCGTGTCACTCACCCAGACAACATTGGTGGCAAGCAACCAATTTCATCTTCTGCGCTAAAAGCAGAGAACGTGAAAGTATTTATCGATAATGGCACTGATGAACCAGGTTTTGTTGAGGTGGTTGAGCCACGTGAAATGACCAAAGAAGACATCAAAATCGTTATCGAACAATACCGACAAGCTGCGCTAAATGCGATTGAAGCAGGCTTTGACGGCATCGAACTTCACGCAGCGAACGGTTACCTTGTCAACCAATTCATTGATTCTGAAGCAAACCATCGTACAGATGAATACGGCGGCTCGATTGAAAACCGCTTACGCTTCCTTGGCGAAGTGGTTGAAGCAATGACTCAAGCGATTGGTGCTGAGCGCGTTGGTGTTCGTCTTGCTCCGTTTACTTCATTAAACGGCACCGTTGATAAGACACCGGTTGAAACTTACACTGCTGCTGCGGCACTTCTTGATAAACTGAACGTCGTTTATATGCACATTGCAGAAGTAGACTGGGATGATGCGCCAGACACACCAGCTGAATTCAAAACAGCCGTTCGCGAAGCATACAAAGGCACGATCATTTATGCGGGTCGTTACAACACAGAAAAAGCGGCTCAAGCGCTAGAAAGCGGCTTAGCAGATATGGTTGGCTTTGGTCGTCCATTCATCGCGAACCCTGATCTACCGAACCGCATCAAAAACGATTACCCGTTAGCGGCTCACGATCCTGCGACGCTGTTTGGTGGTAACGAGAAAGGTCTGTTGGACTACCCTGCTTACCAAGCAAATTAAGCGTCCAAGCTGATCACCATATCGGCAAGATTTAAGCGATTAACAAGAAACCCTGCTACGTTCATTTACAGAGTAACGCAGCGGGGTTTTGTTTTTTGAAATTAACAAATACAAACTAGAAACTAGAAACTAGAAACTAGAAACTAGAAAATTAAATACAGAACCTAGCGACGCTGGCAAGAAGTGCAGCCGCGGCATGCTGAGCGTGTGGTTTTATCCAACAAACTACGCTGAACTTTGCAATAAGCGTTCTTCAATGCGCGTCGACCAGAAAACCAATCATCAGGTTTAGTGAGTATCAAATAGCCATTAAAGCGTTTTACGAGTTCCACTCTGTTCGTGTCTATAAAGCGTCGGTCAAAGCTTATCTCAAAGTAATCCAACGCTTCTTCAATGCATGTGAAACTGGCAATTTTGGCTTGGATATCGTTTTGGCTCATAGCCTTCTTTTCTGGATTCATCAACGGAGCGGTAAATATACGTTTTCCCACAAACCTGATCTTTGATGCGTCGCAAACCACCACACAAATGAATTCTATTTTGCGCATCGGCACGCAACGTACACTGAGTTGAACTGAGTTTATTCAGCCTGGTGTTTGTTCCGACTGATGTGCTTTGTCCGATCGATGTGTTTAGTCCAACCGAAAAAACGAACAAATGCGTGCCTAGCTCCTTACGTAAAAGCTCTAATATCAAAATAATTTCAATATTCGTTCTCCCATCAAACACGCCATTCCGGCCTAACGCCAGTATCACGCCCGTTCAACATTCAAACAATCGTTTAAAACTGTCGTACCAAATGTAAAGCTTTACGAATCACTTTTACTGTTAGAACTACGGTAATTGATTTTCCAAGTTCTCAAACAACATCACTATTTTTCTGAATTTGAACTTCAAACTAAAAAAGCGATAAACATAACATTTACATATAGTTGCAAGCCAAAAATAAACATTTTTACATATGAGATGGGCGTAACATTTTACAAAAACCAGTGTTACAGATTTGTTAAATTAAATTATGTTTTGATTGATGATTTACTCATTATTTAGTTTCAACCACCTAGATTCGTTGATTTTAAATCTAGGTAGCATGCCCAAGCAATCTCGACTAAGTAACCAAAAATACTAAGTTCAGCGAGAATCGCTTGGGTATCTCAGTAAAACACATGGAGTTTTAGAGTGATATGAAGACAAGGAATGTAAACATCGCTCTTGCGATATCAATAGCACTAGGTTCGTCAAATTTATTTGCCGCTGGATTTCAGCTTTCTGAACATTCTGCCGCTGGGTTGGGTCGAGCCAATGCCGGAGAAGCTGCCATTGCTGATGGCGCCTCTGTGGTCGCTCATAACCCTGCCGCCATTACCATGTTTGGTTCTTATGAACTTTCCATTGGTGCGGCATACATCATGCCAGAAGTCCGTGTAACGGGTAATGGTGTATCAGACTCATTTAATAACCGGCTCACCAACAATGATGTTGTCGATAATGTGATTGTCCCCTCTTTTTATCTTGCCGCCCCTATCAATGACCAATGGTCATGGGGCCTAGGTATATTCACTGATTTCGGGCTTGCCACTGAATACCCAGATGACTATCTCGCGGGGCCGATAGGCGGCGAAACCAGCTTAGAAACCGTCAACTTTAACCCAACGATTGCCTACCGAATCAACGAAGCGTTCAGCGTGGGGGCTGGTGCAAGTATTGTTTATGGTAAAGCGACCCTAACAAGAACCCTTGGCATTCTTGCCGATGCAATAAACGCAGGTAACGGTACAGACTTTGCGCGAAGCGATATCGCAAAGTCACTGGATGGTGATGGTTGGGGCTATGGCTTCAATATTGGCGGCTTATGGGAAATCAATCCGAACCACCGCTTGGGTTTAAGTTACCGTTCAAAAGTCGATGTGGAATTCGAGGGCGACTATTATTCCGATATTCCAAGCAACATCACGATGCCCAGACAACAAGTAACGGGAGACCTCACTCTTAATCTTCCGAGTATTACTGAGTTCTCAGGGTATCATCAAATCTCGGCGCCTTTTGCCGTTCACTACAGCATAATGATGACAGGTTGGGATGTATTTGAAGAAATTCGAGCCACAGTAGATGGTCAAGAAGTACTGCAGAAAGACGAGAATTTTGAAAATTCGTTCAAGTACGCACTGGGGGCCACCTATCAATTTAGCCCTGCTTTCACCTTTCGTGCAGGTATTGCTTATGACGAAACACCAAACGTTAACGACAGAAGCATTAGTTTGCCTGATTCAGACCGAATCAACTACAGCTTTGGTGCCACGTACGCTTTCAACCAGCACAGCCGCATCGACGTTGGCTTCACCTTTATCGATGCAGAAGAAGTCACGTTTAAAGAGCCGCTAGAACCGGATGCTTTACCAGGTGTCGATCTCGCATATCGTTCTGAGGGGGATGCCTACGTTTATGGCATTCAATACAACCACTCTTTCTAGTGACTAAATCACAACAATTAATTACAGGGAAGCAAACCATGTACGGAATTAACAAAACGGTTGTCGCTACGCTGATAAGTACCACTCTTTTGATTGGTTGTAACAGTGAAGATTATGACGAACCACAAACCACCAGTGGATATACACTGTCTGAATATGGCACACCTGAGCTGTGTGGAAATGGACAAGAATGGGCCAGTGCAGAACAAGTCACAGCAATAGAGAACTTGGTTGAATTAGCCGAGGATAACAGCATTGTTACTCTGCCCGCCGGTTGTTTCAAGATGAACAACCAATTGACGGTCGATTCAAAAAATAACTTAATATTGCGTGGCGCTGGTATTGACCAAACCTATCTCGATTTTAGCGACGTTGATGGTAAAGACGGCATCGCAATCAGTGGCGGCTCTAATATTACTGTCTCTGACTTACAAATTGCCGAAGCCTCCAAAAATGGTCTAAAAGCCGACGGTGTCGAGGGAATTATTATTCGCGACGTTGCGGCGGTATGGTTAGAAGTACCCCGTGCCCGCGATGAAGACGGTAACTTACGTGGTACTTACGGGATCTACCCTGTTAAATCACAAAACGTACTCATCGAAGATACATGGAGTTACGGCAGTGCAGATGCGGGGATTTATGTCGGCCAAACCATCGGTGCAGTCATTCGTGATAATGTAGCGGAGAAGAACATTGCCGGTATTGAAATCGAGAACAGTTCAAACGTCGATGTCTACAACAACCTCGCACTAGGCAATACTGGTGGCGTTCTGCTGTTTGATCTACCTGGTGCAACAAGCATTGGTCGTTTGATCGACGATGTGCGTATCTTTGACAATGTCATTCGTGACAACAATCTTGTGAATTACGTTGATACCACCTGTCAAAATGGACCAGGCGGCTGTGGCGTTGTTGGGATTGTCCCTCCTGGTACAGGTGTGGTCATTCTATCTGGCCGAAATAGTGAGTTCTTCAATAACACTATTACCAACCACGATTCAATGGCCTTAGCGATGACCAGTTACTTATTAGTCAATGGCGATCCTAACGCTTACAGCCCACTGAATGGAACCTCTGAGGGCAATGCTATCATGCAAGGTTGGAATCCAGTTCCTACGGGCATGTATTTTCATGACAACGCCATTACCAATACGGGCGCTAACCCAAATGGCTCGCTGATTGAAGAAATGGTGTTAGCCTATAACCTCAATCATCAAGCTTTCCCTGCTCTCTTCTATGATGGCGCGGGAGAATCGTTGATCCGCTCTCAAATGTTCACGCCGATCCGCGACGCGTTGAACGGCATGACGGGAACAACAAACTGGAACTATCTTACTGAATTTCCAGAGTCAGCAAACAACTGTCTGATAAATAACGGCGCGAGTGTCGGTGTATTAGTCGATAATACGGATCCAACCGCGATTGCACGTTATGCCGAAGACCCTGCCAATGCAGACTTTCTCTTCGAAAATGAGCAAGCGACATTGCTCACTGCCGGCTGTGATTCCAAACAACCATTAGATATCAACACCGTGACCATCGATGGTGTGGTATATGGTTACAACCAAACAGAAGACGGCGCGACTGACCCAGATAATCCTGATACACCAAACGGTATCGTAGGCAATGCCACTTGTTCGATTGAGGGTTTAGCGGGCATCAACTGGGATGCCATCACTCGAGAAAGTGACACCTATGGTGAAAACTGCATGAGTTTGTCTCAATACAATCTCTTTGAAGATGCCAAAGATCCAACCCAAAACCTCAACTTGGCGACTTCTGCAAAAGGTACATTGTATGAAATGAACGTAGAACTCTTTACCGATTACGCACGCAAATACCGCTTTGTTGTCATGCCGAATGACTTCGCAGCAAGCTATCGTGAGCAGGAGGTATTCGATTTCCCAGTAGGTACCGTATTGATTAAAACGTTCGCACTTCCTTCGAGCACAGAAAATGCGCGTGGAGAAAACGAAGAACTGATTGAAACTCGCCTACTTATTCGTCGTGACAGTGGTTGGATTGCGCTTCCATACGTATGGAATGAAGACAAAACCGATGCATACCTAACTGCCGTATCGGTGCCATTCGAACGCAGCCTAATGCACAACGGCAAAACATTAGATTTCACCTATGAAGTCCCAAGTCGAAACGAATGTACGCTTTGTCATAAGGTCGAGGATGATGTTGCAGATCCAACGGGCAACACACAACCAAAAGGCTTCTCTCCAATTGGCCCTAAGGCTCGCAATTTGAATAGCGTGCAAGATGTCACTAACGGCTCACCTGTGAACCAACTTGTGCATTGGGAGACGCTTGGCCTATTCTCTCAACCGTTGCCTGATACGCCAGAAAACTTACCGAAGACACCAATCTTCGATTCAGAACTGGGCGCAGCTAACCTCACTGATGCCGACCTATTAGATTATGCAAAAGCCTATCTTGATGTTAACTGTGCACACTGTCACCGAACTGAAGGTAAAGCAGCAAGTAATCCGTTTAAATTTGAATACTGGCGTGAGGGTATTGGTGAAATGGGCATTTGTGCACGAGGCATTACGTTCCACAAAGGGCCATCTCCTTATGTGATTGTACCGGGTGATCCTGCTAATTCTGTTCTTCACTATCGCATCAATGTAGACAATGGCAATATGATGCCTGAATTAGGTCGTCACGTTGTGCACGATGAGGGCGTACAACTCATTGCCGATTGGATAAATTCGATTGATACAACGGGCTGGAGCTGCGTAGAGTAACTCTACTTAACGCAAAAGTGTCAATGGCCACAGACCGTTTAAGTGGCCATTAACAAGCAATTATTATTCTTAAAACCAAAAAATAAAAAGAGCGATGGATAGAAACCCATCGCTCTTTTTATTTGGCTGTTTAACTTGTTGGAGCTATCGCTGTACTTCTGTGCCTATTGCTAAACTTGTTAGCTATCGCAGTACGCTGATTGTCGGCGTAGCTCGCTAGCGCAGAAACAGTTTTTTCAATGCCTTAATAGCGGTACCACGTCGCTCTAGCAATAAACTGACACGAGGCAGCCATGTAGGTGTGTGTAGGACGGTTTTAGCATGACTGAAAGTTCTAAAGCCCTCTTCGCCATGATAATGCCCAATACCAGACTCACCGATACCACCAAATGGTGCATCTTCTGCGCCTACATGCAAAATCGTATCGTTGATACCTACGCCGCCACTGTGCGTACTTCTTGTTATGTGTTCGATCATGCTTTTGTCGTTAGACATAATGTACAGCGCTAGTGGTCGCTGATTCTGATTAATGTACGAAAGCACCTCTTCAATGTTCGAATAAGGTTTGATTGGCATAAGAGGGCCAAAAATTTCTTCTTTCATGATGGTCATGTCTTCTGAAACATGAGTGACCAAGTGTGGGTACAAGCATCGCCCGTCTGTTTGAGCATTAGCTACGGTGTGGACCTCTGCGCCTTTTGCTTTTGCGTCTTCAAGCACCGCTTTTAAGCGTTCAAACTGACGCTGGTTAATAATATGAGTAAGCCCCTGCTCTTGTTTGCCATTAACATACAAGCTTTCAAAACGTTTGAGAAAGAGAGCGATAAATTCGTCGACTTTACGCTCTGGGACAAAGGCGTAGTCAGGCGCAACACATATTTGTCCGGCATTAATGCACTTACCAAACAGAATGGTATCCACCGCTTTATTCAAATCCGCATCATCAGCCACAATAACCGGAGATTTGCCACCAAGCTCCAACGTAACGGGGGTTAAATTTTCGGCCGCGGCTTTCGCCACCGCACGCCCTACATTGGTTGATCCTGTAAAAAGCAAATGATCAAATGGCAATTTACTGAACGCCTGCGCCACATCCGCCTCTCCCTCTACAACCACCACATCCTCTGGCAATGCACGGCAGATATCAGTAATCACTTTATTGGTCTGAGGCGTAAACTCACTCAACTTGATCATGACTCGGTTGCCAGCAGCCAGCGCTGTCACTAGCGGTGACAAACTCAAAATGACAGGAAAGTTCCAAGGAGAAATGATACCAACGACACCGACTGGTTGATATTCAACAGATACTGATGATGGGGTCAGCAGTAAACCGGCATGACGTCGACTCGGTTTACACCAATTATTAAGGCGCTTAACGGTATAGTTGATCTGTGCAACCGTCGGTAACACATCCGTCATCGCACTATCAAATTCAGAACGATAACCAAAATCAGCACTTAACGCGGTGACGAGCGCCTGTTGATGATCCAAAATCGTGGTCTTAAGGAGGTTCAGTTTCTGCTTTCTGATTTCTAGACTTGGGTAAGGTTCCAAAAGATAAGACGCTTTCAGTCGATCTAATGTTTGTGGTAATGCGTGACCAACTTCAATATCTACAATGGCATTCATGGGTTTTCTCCTTAAGCACTCGGATATATTCCTAATGCGGCCTGATCTCAGGTTATTCTCGTTTCCAAATTAACAGCCCTTCCAGATTAACATATGAGCAACATTGTGACGAATGTAAGGCAAGAGAACTTAGAGTTTGAACTCAGATTTTATGGCTTTTACACATCTGCAATATTGATACGCGTAAACTGACTCGGAGCCTGTTCTATATAATGAGCCCATACATGCTCGTACAGTCGATGTTGATTAGCAAAAGGGGCTAAGTGTTTGGCTTCCTCTAACGAACACCACCGGAAATCGGTATGCTCGTGGTTAAGGATGACACTTTGATCCGGCTTACAAAAAATAACAAAGCAAGGGAGCACCATTATTCGATTTTTCTTGGCTTCATAAAACTGCTCTAAGAAATCCGCAGAATGAAGCGCTAACGCGTCAATTTGAGTTTCCTCTTTCAGTTCTCTCAAAATGGTTTGCCATCCCTCTTCACCGGGCTCAACGCCACCAGCTACATGGCACCAATATCCACCTTTCACCCTTTCGAGCAATAACATTTTATACTCGCCATCAACTTTAGATAACACCACAGCAGATACATGCGTCGCTTGAATCGGAATCATATTCCCTCCTTTTCTCTATTTTTCACTCTGTTTTTAACCATTCTGCATAATAAACCTTTACCTACAACCATAAGCCCCTGCGCTGACATACTGAAGCACAAAGCTTTGATTCATTGCGCCATTTAGTATGCTAAAGTGCGATCTCCAACAAATAAAGAGCCACAAGATGCCTAATACTCTCAATTCTATGATTCCTATCGGCGTACGCTTCATGGTGCTGTCTGCTTTCGGCTTCGCACTCATGTCTGCGACGGTGAAACACGTTAGTTTGTATGGTATTCCAGTGTTTGAAATTGTGGCTGCAAGGGCTCTCGTTTCTTTAATCATCAGCTATGCCGATGTAAAGCGTAAAGGCATTTCCGTATGGGGGAACAACAAACCATTGCTGTTTGCGCGCGGGGCGGTTGGAACCATGGCATTAATGTGCGTGTACTACTCTGTCACAACCTTACCTTTAGCTGAAGCAACCATTTTTCAGTACATCCACCCTGTTTTTACTGCACTGCTCGCTGTATTTTTTCTTAAAGAACGCATTCATTTTTCTACGCTCCTTTGTATCGTACTCTGCTTACTTGGCGTCTACGTGATGGTAAGCGGTGATACGGGTCCAAATGCTCAGCAAACATTACCCATGTTCAGCGTAATGATCGCGATATTAGGCGCATTTGGAAGCTCCATCGCATATGTTATTGTCAGAAAGCTGAGTCAAACAGAAGACAGTTCAGTGATCATTTTTTACTTCCCTTTAGTCGCGCTTCCTGCCTCAATCTTGCTGATTGGCGATCAATTCGTTATGCCTAATGCGTACCTTACTATGATGCTCGTCTTGGTTGGCGTGTTCACTCAGATTGGGCAACTCGGTTTAACCAAAGCCATGCAAACTCAAGAAGCAGGAAAAGCCTCCGCTTACTCTTATGTGCAGATCATCTTCTCGGTTATTCTTGGGATTATTTTCTTCGGTGAGCTGCCATCCATCTGGACTTACTTAGGCGGGGCATTGATCGTCACAGGGGCGTTAATCAATGTCTTTGGACAGCATTTAAAACTGCCAATATTGAAACGTTAAAGGTTTATTAAAAAACAAAATAAAAGCCAACGGTGGTGACCGTTGGCTTCAAACGAGATATTTAAACTTAACAAACTTATCCCAGTTAATTGAGTTAACGTGAGGCTCTTAGTCTAAACGCTCTAATCGATAGAAAAGTTCAGGGAAAAAGTTGGTTTCCTTGATGGTGTAAACATAACCACGATCTGAAAGGAACACAAAAATTGGCTCTTCATCAAATTCATGCTCACTGCCCCCTGCGTCACCATTCATATTACGCGTCGTTTTAGGGTAGGTTTTATCAACCGACATGGTATCGTTGTTGAGTTTTCGAATCGTATAGCTTGGGTACGAATCGGCCAGTAACGTGATGCTTTCATTTTGAGCGACCGAGCTGATATTGCTTTCAACAGGCGCCAACGGTAATGCACCGGCATAAACCATATCTACTTCTGGATTATTAGACGTGGTAAAAATGTTACCGCTTGATGTATAGAGTTGAGTTCCATCGTAAGAGAACCAAAAATCCTCTCCTATCGCATAGTCTCCGTGATATGGAGAACCCACGTCATAATCTAACTCAAGTGCCTCATTGATGTTTGTTCGCCCTATATCCTGTGGAGAAAAAGCATTAGATGTGAAATAAATACCATGTCCGCTTGGGTGGACTTCAAACACTGACATCTGACGCAAAGATGGGCCTTGCATAAAGATTTCTTGCGAACGAGGTAAGTTTAAACGTGTATATTCACTAAACCCATCAAATCGCTCAACCAAATAAACCCAATCATTTTTTACAATCGTCATCGGGTTTTCAACACTGGTTTCGTGGGTTATTTGCAGCGGAGTTTCTGGATAGTCGGGATTATAGTCAATTTGCGTCACTTTATATTCATGACCCACCACAATTCGCCCTTGGGTTGATGAGAGATCAACGCTCAAGCTTTCAGGCCTATCTGAAAGCGGATAAGTATATGTCTTATTCGACGCGATATCGTAGACATAAACAGCGTTGATTGGAGAATCCGACGACATCACTATAATATCCAACCCTGGCAGGTGTTTCGCATCATTCACATGAAACGGCAGTTCTTGGGACTCATTCACCGCAGCGGGCGTATCTGCCTCAAACATCGCGGCCGTCACCTGATAGTTCATCGGGATAACAAGCGGGCTGCCTTTAATTGGATAGCGACATTCAGTATCGTAGCAAGCGTCAATTTTCAAACTGCTTGAATGTTCTCCGACTTTCAATGACGTTGGTAAACGAACATCAGCCGTTAATTGATAAATGCTATTGCCCCGATCTTCAAAAGCGACATGGCTTGCGACTTTATAATCATGCTGGTGGCGCACTGTAATTCTGTCAGCATTATTTCCCGCCACATAAGCCGTAAAGACAACGGGGTCATTATCTAATCCTGCTTCATTAAGCGCTGCCGTTTTATTTATGTTTTGAGGAGAGGTAGAGCCCAGTGCAATTTCTTCTCGCAAATCATTTGAATAATCAACATTTACATTGATTGGGGAGCCCGTCTACGTGCTGTTTGCAGTATTCGTCATAGCAGAAAGCTAAACTCACCAAGCTATTATTTTTGCCATCTTGCAATAAATACCCTGGCTTAAACTCTAAGATATAATCACCAGATTGCTCTGTTATGAATCGCATTTCAGCTCCGTTCAACAGCTTTCCTGTATCCTCGAGCACACCGATATAAACACTAGCATCGTCCGCAACACCACCTGTCGAATCAATATCTACTGTTGCGTAGGTATAATCCATGCTGTTTCGGTAACGTTTAGCGATGACGTCGTCGAATAAACGCGTAATGTACTGCCACCTCCAGAGTCGGAACCACCTCCTCCCCCACCACCACAACCTACAAGCGTTAAAGCAACCGCTGCCGCCCATGTCATTCTATACATAACCTGCTGATCCTTTTGCATTTAATTGATTGACATTCTATTTACACACTTACGCTAAGTGGAAAATCATCTTATAAAATACGATCAGCTTAAAAATAATTGCATATAAAATATGACTAACGAATGGTGCGCTTTATTTTTACATTTTTCTTAATCTCAACTCGGGATAAGAAAGTCTACATTGTTTAATTGATGCGCCACTGAAGCCAATATGAAAGTTTAGTGCGGTTATTTTAACGACGTTAAGCGCTAAACGTGCCGTGCTAAATAGCTTAGGTTATCTCGAGTTGAGGTTATTAATATGAAACTTGGTCCATCTAATACCAAGAAAAATGTGAGTTAATGAAAATTTGGTAGCCATGAGAAAATAAAACGACCCATGCCATACATATTTCCTGAAAATGGGGTCGTCCCCAAAAATACTCAGAGCGGTAAGGTCGTCCTTACTTCTGTAACGGGTACCAATTATACGCAAGCGGATCTAAAGTTCTTAGACCTAATTTTACCAACGATAGGTGATCGATACACCAACGTCTTCACTCGTCACCCATGGTACAAGCTGGACATTTTCATCATACGCATCCGTAAATACATAAGCACTTAACGTCCCTAGTGCGGCTCCCGCTAACACATCACGCCAATAATGCTTCTTGGCTTCTACTCGCCCAACACCAACTAACACTGCGACACCATAAGCAGGTAATCCCGCTTCCCAGCCATAACGCAAATACAAGTTTGTCGCAGACGCAAAAGCGTTTGCTGTATGGTTCGATGGGAAACTGTCGTTACCGCTTTTGTCTGGTCTCTCTGCATCAATGGTGACTTTTCCGAGTAAACCGATTCCCGATGCGGTACCAATACTAAAACCCGCTTGCCAAAAGCCCTCCCAATCCCCTTTATATACAGGAACTGCAGCGGCCGTTGCAACCAATCCATAAGCGCCAATATCGGTTAAAACATCCCAATCTTTTTCACTCATCGCATAGACAGATTGTGAACAGGTGACAGAAGCTATCCCTAACAAACTTAGTGTTTTCTTCATCAATACAACCAATTAGAAAATAAATACAAGCGAAAGCTACCACAGCCTCCAGCATTATTCGAATGGGAACTGTAACAATTTGAATGTGAAATGAGCGTGAATAGATTCTATTCTCAAGCACATTGCGATGCTCAGTCGTAGATTGAAAGGTTAAGGTTTTCTTGCTAAATCACGCGCCAGAATGAGCGCCAATCCAAAGACTTGAAAGAACAATGCGATGCTTTTATACCATGACATCTTATCTGCCAAACGAAGCATTTCTTCCGTAAGATCAAGATTGTTCAGATAATGGTTGTCAATTTGCTCTCGCAGCGTCGACTGAGCTTGGTTGATTTGCCCCATTAGCTCTGGCAACTGCTCTGGTTTTATTAGGCCAATCTCTTGCCCAGTCCAGGATGACAAGTGACCTCGCATTGCGTCTTCAATTAAGAGAGGTAAGGAACTGGATTGATTTAAGTGAACATGTAAGAGCAACATTTCTCGCTTTCGCTCTAACACTTCGACGCTATCCCAAGCGCGTTGAATTGAATATAAATTGTCGGCTTTTTGTTCTGCAATACTCGCGTTTGCTTGACTCAGTTTATCCAACACAACGCTGGTTAACAAAATAGCGGCAATATTGAGTACGAGTCCAATGAGTACAAGGAGCCAAGACGGGGGTAAATAACTGCGCGTTTTCACCATAAGTTTCCATATGGCAAATAAACCAGGTTCAAAATAACAAGCGTAAGCATGCTAGCAAACGTCAGCTTCATGCCCGTCACGCGCCCTTTCAATTGATTAGATAATATTGCACGCGCATGAAGCACCCGCCCAACTACGAATAACAATCCCGTCATATGTACCCACCAAACTGACGCGCCGTTATACTCTAAAAGACACATCAAAATAAGCGTGATAGGAATGTATTCTGCGGCATTACTTTGGGCACTTCTTGCAATCTGTAAGGGCTCTACCCCGCCATCTGCATAGGCTACTTTGTTAATTCGTCGTTGTTTGATGACTTGAAAGGCAAGCCAAATGAAGAGAAGTGCTAAAACACAAGCATAGAGAGCGGTGATCATAAACGTTCCTTCTTTGGGATCTACTGTTATTCAGTATACCCAAACACCCTTAAGATGCTTGGGCACGTCCCTGAAAGTCGTTTGTTTTATACTGGGTGTGCTGGCATTTTTCCACGCCTGGCACGTGAAAAAACTCCCTCAATAACCGTAAGCAGTAGGCCTACCCAGATAAATGCAAATGTCACTGCCTTTACGCTATCAAACAATTCCCCGAAAAACAGAACGGCAAGGATGAATTGAAGGCTAGGCTCAATGTATTGCATGAGACCGACTGATGATAAGCTCGTGATGCGAATTGCTATTGAGTAGAAAATCAAAGGCAGAATAGTCACTGGTGCACTGCCGAGGTACAACAAAAAGGTACCCAGATCGACAGTTGACGATAAGTTTCCGACGGTGACTTGCTTAAACAATAAATACCCACACGCAATTGGGGTCAGCAATAATGCCTCAACAAAAAGTGTGGTGCTCCAATTGTAATTAATCTTTTTCTTGAACAGGCCATAAAGAGAAAAAAACAAGCCCATCGTAAGCGCTACCATTGGCAGTTTCCCATATTGAACGACTTGGTATATCACGCCTACCGCCGCTAAAAGAATGGCAGCGAACTTGCCCTTGGATAATTTATCACCCAACACAAATACACCAAGCGCAACAGAAATCAGCGGGCCAATAAAAAAACCTAGGCTTGCATCAATTACACGGTTGTTAGTTAGAGCCCAAATAAAAGCAACCCATGAGATACACATTAAGCTGCTGGCTAAAAATGCATAACCTAGGGACTTTTGATCTTGCCAAATTTCTGCCCAGTTTGGCCAACGACGCGTCATTGCAAAGACCAATAGAATCCCTACCGGTACTGAACCGATAATTCTTAAGGCTAACAGCTCATCCATTGCCGCATTAGGTAAATAACGATAGTAAATTGGCAACAACCCCCAAATAACAAAAGAGAGTGCGGCCATAACGTTTCCGTAACGACTGTTGTTCATATCTAACTCAACATACAAAAAGTGACGCGATTTTATAGAGCGATTTGTTTTTGTAAAGTGCTTTTAATCAAAGTAAACACGCTCCGCTTAGAGCAACATACCCTATAACGCAAGACCTTGAATTACTGCGGTTAAACCGCTCACCAAACATAATGTTAATGCACCAATACGAATTTTTTCTTTAGGCAAAGACTGCGTTGTTTTGATCGCCAACCAATAGCCGAATGCTGCACTTGGCAACAAAGGGATAGTAATAACTAAATGATGCAGAGTAAAAAAGCCGGCCGGAATTTGAATCACCAACGAGATAATCGAACTAAACACAAAAAACGCCGAAAGGTTACCGCGTAACTGGTTTGCATCTTGATGCTGAAGCAATAGTGCCATTGGAGGACCTCCGATGGCTGAACTGGTACCAAATAGCCCAGAGAAAAAGCCAGCAACAGACATTCGACCTGGTGTCGGCTCTATACGAAACGGTAGTGCGCTCACCACGACAGCAAACAACACCAATAGTCCGATCCAAAGCGTCAGTGCTTCTGTGGAGACAAAAAACAACAAGGCCCCACCAACTATCGAACCCGGCACTCGGCCGATTAAGGCCATTTTTAATCCACCAATTTCAACACTGCTTCTGTGTTTCATAGCATTCATCAATGAGATAAACAATGCAACTAAACAGATCGGTGCAGGCACGTATTCCGGCGCTAGAATGATAAGAAGCGGCGCCGCCACAATTGCTAGGCCAAAACCGATAGCTGTTTGAACATAAGAGCCGAGAAAGATCAGCCCCATCGCTAGCAAACTAGTAGAATCGAATTCCATCGATGTGATTCTTATTGTTAATGTAAAAAAGAAGTGCCCCAATCAGCAAGCATTGAGAGGTAGGCCCTACGTGCGAAATACTCGTAAAATAGAACCACTCACGACAATTGGGAATTTAGTCGATAAGACAAGAGGATATCAGGTCTTTAATCGGCGCATAGGATCAACCAAGCTCACAAAAAACACAATCAAAATGTACTAATAAATGAACTCATCGAGTTCATATTATGAAACTTTCAATTTTAGTTAACATTAGATTGGAAAATTTAACGCACGACCACTACCCCAACCTAGATCTCCGTATTATAATTCTAGTTAAATGTAGAAATTCGCGATGAATAACTCATTAAAAACCACACTATCAGTTTGACAAACTAAAAATAACAAACATGTCAGACTAAAACCCTAGAAAACTAAGAGATTGTATGAAAAAAGAATCTGGTTTTACTTTAATTGAGCTTGTTGTTGTTATTGTCATACTCGGTATTTTAGCGGTGACCGCAGCACCTCGTTTTTTGAACATTCAAGATGATGCCCGCGAAGCCCGCCTAGAGGGCATGAAAGCCGCCATTCAATCAGGCCTTGCTTTGGGTTACAGTAAAATGACGATAGCAGGTTTGGAAGATCTTCCTTACGTATCAAACAAAAATAGCTACCCTGATTCCGATGGCAGTATCATTGTTCCAAAACAATCGTTACCATTTGATGACTGTGAAAAAGACAGTCCTAAGCAAGAGTGTGTTTTCCGTTGGGGTTACCCGGATACCTATGAGCAAGGACTGGGAATTCTTATCCCTGACCTAGAACATCAATACTCTGACAGTACTTGGCAAATCAAACTAACAACAGATAAAAAGTACATGGCAATAACCGCCCGCGAAGACAATAATCAAGATGAGAACAAATGCAGCATTTTTTATGCCGCCCCAAAAGACGAAAACTCAAGCTACACCTTAAAAATCAATCCATGCGACTAATTAAAAAATGGCTGCCAATTGGCAGCCATTTTTGTATCTAATTTTGGATAAAGTGCTAAGCAAAGTTAAACACGTACTTATCCATCATGTTCACCATTCGACCAATCTCTGGCTTAGTAATGGTGTCATTCGCCCCTAATGCCAACGCTTTCGCTCGGTTATCTTCACTCATCAGTGATGAGAACATCAAAATCGGCATCTGACTGTAGGCTTCTGTATCTCGCAATCGCTTAACAAGGTGCATGCCATCCATACGAGGCATTTCTACGTCCGTAACCACAGCATCAAGCAGCTCCTTGATCGGGAGATTCTCTTCCTTGGCAACGTCAATCAAGTTCATTAACTTCTCGTACGCTTCACCACCATCTTTACATGTGATCACGTTGTAACCTGCTGATGCTAACGTATCTTGAATTAATGAGCGGATAAATGCCGAGTCATCCACAACCATGATTGTTTTCGCATTGCGCTTACTTACCATGCGTTGATTCAGGTCAACCGACTTGTCCCCTTTCACATCGTACTTTTCCATGCTCAACTCAGGATTGATGTCTGCAATGATCTTTTCAAAGTCGAGGATCATGATTAAGTTGCCATCCTTACGAACCACCGCCACCACACAGTCTTGTTCTCCCGCTTCTAGAAACTGGCTTGGCGATTCCACATCATTCCAAGAAATACGGTGAATACGAGAAATGCTATCGATCAAGAAACCATTTGTCATCTTGTTAAAGTCTGTGACGATAACAAACTTTCTCTCTAGATCGCGTCGCGTCGGTACACCTAACCAACCCGCAAGATCCACCAAAGGCGTTAAGACTTCACGAGAAGAAAATACACCAATCATGTGCGGTTGAGCATTGGGGTAATCAGTAGTTTCTGGTACACGGATCACCTCACGGACTTTAGCCACGTTAATGCCGTAATAACATGTTTTGGTACTACCATCTGGTAGTTGTTTTTCTAAATGGAACTCAATGATTTCTAATTCATTTGTGCCACTTTCAGTCAAAATACTACTGGTTACGTTGTTCATAAACCCAATTATCCAAAATACGCATCAATAACGACTGATGCACGCCCGCGGTAAGCAATCCAAAGGCAAAAAATCTAAGTGTCTTGTTGTAATGGCTATAATGAAATTTGTAAATAAACCAATCGATACGTATCTCGCATTTTTATAACAAACGCTAAATTCTTCTGATTTATGAACAAATAATATTCACCAATCCACTAATACTATTCGTCGTGCCTAGGTTAGCGACCACAGGAACAAAAAGTTTAGGAGAATTTAATGGCTTTTAATCACCGTCTCTTGCTGCACACGATGACGCTCACCATACACGCCCTCTTCTGTTCTCACACCACAACTGACAATCATCGTTATTTGGTCGCTGTCTCGCAGACCTAATAGTGCTTTTACGCGTTTAGAGTCAAAGCCCTCCATAGGGCATGTGTCGTACCCTTTATCTCGCATCGCGTACATAAATGTCATCGCCGCAAGTGAAACGCTTTTATGTAGGCACACTCGAACATCCGATTTGCTTACCTCACGCACCATCGGTTTATTGCGCCCGAGCCACTCACTATAGGCTTTTCGAAACAACCCACGCAAACCAAACTTATCGTTGTTGTAAACCAACGGGATAAGTTTCTCGTAATACTTTAGAGCGCGTTTCGCCGCAGCGTCGTCACGGCCCTCAAAAGCCTGACGCACAGTCTCTGCGTTGCGCTTAGCGCGCTCTTTCCAGTTGTGCGTTGTTGCCACAAATACGACCAGCTCATTGGCTGTTTTGGCCGCATTCTGACCCATGCAATATTCTGCAAGCTTGCTTCGCTTCTCAGGTGAAATCACACGATGAAATTCCCACATTTGCATGTTACTGCTGTTTGGGCTGAGCGTCGTTAACTCAAGGGCGTGAGCGACATCATCATGATTAAAATCCGAATTCTCATCATATTTTCGAACGGAGCGACGAGACTGAACGATAGACTCAAAAGAAGACACCATAACTTACCTAAACTATTCAAATAGGCACGATCTTTACTTATTGAAAAGCGTGGTGCAAGCGGTTCCAGCCACTTAGAGCCATTATCAACTGCTATTTCTACCCAGAATCATTTAATTTGAACACCGTCACTTATAGAAAAGTGATAAACTAATGACAATACACAGTTTCACTCTTTGGGCACACCATCTAGAACAACCCAAAGATCACAGGTTGAAGCGAGTCAATGTGCAACAGCACAGGCAAGTATAAGAACTTCAATCAATGAATTAAGGTAAACACGTAAAAATGATTAACAACTCAATCCAGTGGTTCCCTGGTCACATGCATAAAGCACAAAAGGAGATTGCCGAAGCGATCCCGCAAATCGATGTGATCATCGAGGTACTTGATGCACGTATTCCATTCAGTAGCGAAAACCCTATGATTTCGAAACTGCGTGGAGATAAACCAGTCGTAAAAGTACTGAATAAACGAGACCTAGCTGATCCTGAGCTCACCCAAGTATGGATTGAGCACCTCGAAAAAGAGCAGAATGTAAAAGCAATGGCGATCACAACGTCAGAAACGAGTGAAGTTCACAAAATTATGGAGCTTTGCCGTAAACTCGCACCCCACCGTGAAGAAGTTGGTAAAAACATTCGCACCATGATCATGGGTATTCCAAACGTAGGTAAATCCACCATCATCAATACACTTGCGGGGCGTACTATCGCCGTTACGGGTAACCAACCTGCGGTGACACGTCGTCAGCAACGTATCAATCTACAAAATGGCATTGTTTTGTCTGACACGCCAGGGATTTTGTGGCCAAAAGTTGAAAACCCACACAGTGGCTTCCGCTTGGCAGCAACAGGTGCCGTAAAAGATACGGCAATGGAATACGACGAAGTTGCGTTTTATACGATTGAATACTTAGCGGCTCATTACCCAGAGAAGCTAAAAGCACGCTACCAAATGGAAGAACTTCCTGAATCAGACATCGAAATTATGGAAGAGATCGGTCGTCGTCGTGGCGCATTGCGTGCTGGTGGCCGCGTGGACTTGCACAAAGTATCAGAAATTCTTCTACACGAACTGCGTCAAGGTACGCTTGGTCAAATCACACTAGAATTGCCTGATATGGTTTCTCAAGAACTCATTGAAGTAGAGATCGAAACCGCTCGTAAAGAAGAAGAAAAAGCAAAGCGTAAAGAAGAACGTCGTAAGCGTTACCTGCGTAATAAACGATAAATTTTGTTTTCTATCTTCCCTGAAGGCGCAGACTATGCGCCTTTTTTATATGCTTAATCCTCATAAATCTCACCTCAAAAATTTTATAAAAAACCTTGATTATTAGTGGTTTGCTTAAAGTTCCGATTAAACCATTTTACCTTGAACAAAAGAGCTCCGCAAAATGCAGAGCTCTTTAATGATGTACTTATTCAGTACCTGATCTGACGGTTAGATCCAGTTTGCTATCTTGTCGAAAAGCCTATTCTTATCGGCGGGTTTAACGATAAAGTCTGACATGCCAGATGAACCAATTTTGTCTAATGTAATAGATGAACTGTCTCCAGTATGAGCAATAATCGGGATGGTAGAGTAAGCCTTATTGGCACTTCTAATTCGCCTTGAAGTTTCGACTCCATCCATAACGGGCATCTCTATATCCATTAAAATTAGGTCTATTTTATTATTGTCAAGAGCATTTAGTGCCTGTTGACCATCTTCTTTTTGAATGACCTCAAAACCCTGTTTTTCTAGCAAAATTGAAGTAAATTTACGCAGAGATTCATTATCATCAACCACCAAAATTGTTCGTTTATTTAGACCATCCAAAGGCTTTGCTGAGATAAAGGGTACAATATAATGCGCGTCAAATAGAAGGCGTTCCAGCGTTGTTCGTGTGTTTAATAACCATGCCTGTGTTTCCATCCAAATTGGCTGAAATTCCGTGTTTTGAGAGCGTCGTATAGGAGATCTCTCATATAAAAACATTATTCTTGCTTCTGTAAACGACAACAACGATTCAATCTTATCGAGTTGATTTGCTCTAAAGTTGAGACTTTCCATATCAACAAGGACTAAATCAAATTCAAACTCATACTCTTTTTTCTTGAGAACTGAGTTTACGTCAAGAACCTCCAACCCAAAGCCCATTAAACGAGCAGTGTCAGACACTTTGTTTATGAGTATGTCTTGGTCACTGACAAACAACACGGATTTTAACTTCATCAACTCACGTTTAATTTCTTTCACTTCTATCGAAGCGATCGCTGGAAACGTCATGGTAAATTGTGACCATTCTCCAAGCTCGGAAGCACATTTGATGTCACCGCCAAATGAGCGCATCACTTTTTTACAAAAAGGTAACCCTAATCCGTAGTTGCCCGATTTTCCGGTCGTGTAAAAGTCTTGGAATATGCTTTGCAATACATCACGAGCGATTCCCGCGCCGTTATCTGTGACCACAATTTGGTTAGTTTCATCATCACTAAACATCGAAACATGAATATGAAAATCTTCCGAATTACGGTGATAAAACGCATTTTTGAATAAGTTGTAAATCACGTATTTCAATAAAGTATCACTACCAAAAAAGTCGAAATCACAGCGTACATCTAATGAAATAGCTAAGCGATCGTTACTCCGTTTGTAACTGAAGCTCTCTACGGCACTTTCTACCACAGCTTGTGCAGAATGCTTTTGAAAAGTGGAACGAGAAACTCTGTTTTCATCAATCGATGTAAGAAGCAAATCAATGGTTTCATTTCCAGAATGAATAATGGCCATTGCGTCATCACTCACTTCTCGCAATAACCTGACATCCTCTTCACTCAGTGTATATTGTTCTTTTCTCTCTTCTTTTAGACTTGGTAAAATCGAACGAATTACATCAATTGACGTTAATAAACCACTTAGCGGATTTCGCATTTCATGTGCGATTCCGGCACCAAATGACTTCGCGAGTGACACTTTCGCTTCGTGCTCTACCTGATTGCGGAAATAGAACAAATTGCCAAAAAGATAGATGAACAAAAAAATAGGTACGTGCGTCCAATCCATCGTGAGTTCAAGATGGAATCCTTGTGCTATCCAAGCGAAGAACGTTGCAAGTCCAATACCTGCAAACGTCTGAGCGAACATAACCCAAGTAATATGAACGAGCAGAATGTGAAGGAAAATCGCAGACATAAACGACATCACCCATACATTCGACCAGTTGTTCATCAACAACATATAGAAGAAGAAGCACGGCAAGCAGAGCGTGATGGCAACTTGATAATAAGCAGGCAAAAATCTACGCCATTCAAACGGCACACGGCTACGATAAATAATACCAAAAAACAACATCGAGCAGAGCAAGCGAAGTGGTAGATTTTCGTAGGGTTGAGGGAACATGAATGCCCAAACCACATAGTAAATCGGAAAACCTACAAAGCCCATCCACCCCACGAGAGAGAGGTTCGGTTCTGCATACTGATAAACCTTACGAATCGCTTCCATATATTTGATCTACTAAGCCTAGCTTTAACTGAACGGGGGCTTTCTGTACTTATTCTATTTAAATAATGTTTGCTATTTAAATAATTTTGCCATCTAAGTAACCTTAACTTAGATGGGGTTTTCTAATTATATATTACTAAAAGCGTTTAAGAGTGAGAAAAAAATGAAAACAACTTCGTTATCATCAACATAAAACCAACAAATGCCTTTACGATACCGTTCACCATCGCGGCACGTTCATATACTGACATCACACACCTCAACTTTTCGTACTGCGACTGCGGTTTCTTTTTACAACTTATCAGACGATAGCACATATGCAAACAATAGCACATGATAATGTCGTGTTTGAGAGGTAACGGAAAACTGGTAGGAGGTATGAGCAGATTCTTTAGCTTGTAACTGGCCTAAGGAGATCACAAATAAAGAGCAACAAACAAGCTGCTCTTTTTGAAAGGGACTATTTGAGACTTTGTTTATGTGTACTAGTACAGTTTAAGAATAGATAGTGCTTTCTTCAATGCCACTAACCAGTGACTGCGCATTTGACCAACGAAAAACCTTTTCTATCGCTTCTCGACCTTCAGGGGTTTTCCAATGTCGTTCAATGCATTCCTGTCCGCCAATGTGTTTATAGAACTCAATCGCTTGATCGTTCTTTGCCACGACTTCCAGATAAAGTCCCAAATCTTTAAAATACTGTTGTTGCCACTCAGCGACCGCGAGTAATAGCTGTTTACCTATGCCTCGGCCACGATAACTGTCATCGACATGCAGCGCTTCGATAAAGCTCCCTCGCTCAAAATCATGATTGCCAAATACACAAACAAAACCGAGAAGAAGCCCGCCCTCTTCCGCTAACACGATATTTTGATTAAATGGCGGATTGGTCAAACGCGTCTGCCAAATAAGTAGTTTGTCATCGAACGCCTCACTTTCGAGATAAGCGTCGCTCAAAATTTCACGGTAATGACGCTTCCAACTTTCTGCATGTAGGTATGCAATGCGTTCATAATCCTTATATTCCGCTTGTCGTAATTCCATTACGTATTCCTATATTCTTCTATTTATCCTTTTCGTAAGCAACAGCAACATTAATCTCTATATTTCATCAAATTAATAGTAGATATATTACACATCAAACTGCACTTCACCGTTTAATACTACTCACTTATCAATTAAAAGCAAAATATCCGTCTCACATTCCTTATCTGAAAATGCCTAAATTGTAACAGTTTGCCAACTCGAGTTTGACTTACACGTGTGCGCTGATATTCTAGCGAACAGTTGTTAGCTCAAATTTGGATGCATATTGTGAATCAAACGAAACCACCTCTCATCTGGTTGAATATCTTTATCTTTTCATCCAGTTTTATCCTTACTTTTGTTGTCTTACCTTGGTATGCCTATCACTATGGGTTGGGCTTGGAACACCTAATTTGGGGTGTCATCGCTTTTAGCTTTACCAATCTCTGTATCACCGCGGGTTATCATCGTCTTTGGAGCCATAAAACCTACGACGCTCATCCTGCTTTACGTTTTATTTTTGCTATCGGCGGGGCTTTCTCTCTACAAAACAGCGCAATACACTGGTCGTCTGATCACCGCGTTCACCATAAGCATGTTGATGATAATGACAAAGACCCTTATTCAGCCAAACGTGGTTTCTGGTATTCTCATATTGGTTGGATGCTCCGTGATTACAACAAATCAAGCGAGAATGAATACACCAACTGCCGAGACTTAAAGCGTGACAACATTGCCATGTGGCAGCACAAATATTATGTACCTTTGGCAATCGTAACCAATATTGGTTTTCCTCTTGGGCTTGGCCTGATTTACGGGGATATGTTGGGTATGTTCCTTATTGTTGGCGCTGCACGCCTATTCTTAAGCCACCACACAACTTTCTTCATTAACTCACTGGCACATGTTTGGGGTAAGCAAACCTTTACAGACAAAAATACAGCACGTGATAATGGCATTCTGGCTTTTTTTACGTTTGGTGAGGGCTATCATAACTTCCATCACATTTTTGAGAATGACTACCGCAACGGTGTCTATTGGTGGCATTACGATCCAACCAAATGGTTGATCAAAGGTTGTTCATGGTTTGGTTTGACCTCAAAATTACGCACCACCTCAACGTTTCGTATAGAAAAAGCCCGAGCGACACAACTACTGAAAAAAGCCAAAGAAAAGCTGGAAACCAAGCCAAATAGTCAATCTATCCTTGACCAGTTACAGAGTGAGTTTGATGCGCTCGTGCACCATATGCAAGAGTATTACGAAGCTCGAAAAGAGATCCTAGGGGTGACAACGGCGACCGTCGTGAAAAAATACGAAAAGTCCATCTCTACGATTAGGTATCAACAAATCAAAGAAGAGTTTGAGCGACAACAACGTAGTTGGAATCTTTTAGTACGCCGCTATGCGTAACGTATAACTTGCGCTTCAATACAAGTTGGTCAAAACAAAGGCTCCGTAATTCGGAGCTTTTTTGTACAATAACACCTCTTTAGCGTGATCCAGCTCGAACTATTATTTTTCTCACTTTTTAATCATTTTGCGTGATTTTAATCCAATCAATTGTTCGTATTTTCGTTTTTTCAAACTCAATAAAACCAATGCTTAACAGCTAAAAAACGTAATTTACACAATATAATTCAGCACATTTATTTATTAATCTATTATTTGTTTTAGATCATGCTAGTCCTAATTTAGTCTCGTGCCACAGGCAATAATTATGTAAATTCCATGAAACAAACTGACACAGTTTATTTCATTTTTTCATAATTTCGGAGACAACCCTATGTTAGAGCTCTTAATTGGCTTGGTCGTAACCATTGCTGTGGGTTATTTCATCGTCAAAGGCTACAAAGCTGCTGGCGTGTTATTAACCGCAGGTATTGGCTTACTTCTTATGACTGGTATTCTTGGCCATGACGTTCTGCCATCAAAAATAACCTCAACGGGTAATATGGTGACGGACGCACTAGAGTACGTAAAATACATGCTTCAATACCGCGGCGGTGGTCTAGGTATGCAAATCATGCTGCTTTGTGGCTTTGCGTCATATATGACACACATTGGCGCAAACAATGTGGTAGTAAAACAGTTCTCTAAACCGCTTTCTGTTATCAAGTCTCCTTATGTCCTTTTGGTAGCGGCTTACATTGTGGCATGTTTGATGTCTCTTGCAGTGAGTTCAGCAACGGGTCTAGGTGTGTTATTGATGGCAACCCTATTCCCTATGATGACCGCGATGGGTATCTCTCGCCCTGCTGCGGTAGCAGTATGTGCATCACCAGCAGCAATCATTCTTTCACCAACTTCTGGCGACGTGGTTATCGCCGCAGAAAAATCAGGCCTTGCATTAGATGTATTCGCAGTTCAAACCGTACTGCCAGTTTCCATCAGTGCAATCATCGTGATGGCAGCAGCGGCTTTCTTTTGGAACAAATACCTAGATAAGAAAGACAACACGCCAATGGAAAAAATTGATGTCTCTGAAATCAAAGCCGATGCGCCTGCGTTTTACGCGGTTCTTCCTTTTCTACCAATCATCGGTGTATTCCTATTCAACGGTCGCACCATTCCGGGCCTAACTCTAGATATCTACACGATTGTAGTTGGCTCTATCTTCTTAGGCGCGTTAATTAACTATGTCGTACACAAATTCGACGGTAAGAAAGCGCTTGAGGATCTCGATTCTTGTTATGCAGGTATGGCAGATGCTTTTAAAGGCGTAGTAATGCTACTGGTTGCGGCTGGTGTGTTTGCACAAGGCTTAATGTCTATTGGTGCTATCGACAACCTACTTCATCTCGCGGATAACGCGGGGGCGGGTGGTGTAGCTCTTATGCTTATTCTCACTGGCCTAACTGTTGCGGCGGCTATCGCGACGGGTTCTGGTAACGCACCATTCTACGCGTTCGTAGAGCTTGCACCATCATTAGCAGCTAAGATGGGCCTCAACCCTGCATTCCTTATCATCCCAATGCTACAAGCATCTAACCTAGGTCGTACTATCTCACCAGTATCTGGCGTAATCGTCGCGACTTCTGGTATGGCAAATATCAGCCCGTTTGAAGTAGTGAAACGTACGTCAGTACCAGTACTAGCAGGTCTAATTACCGTGATCGTCGGGACGATGATTCTTGTGCCAATGTCTGCTTAGTGCCTATGTCAGCTTAGTACACAGATGAAACTCAAAAAAACGCCAGCGATCATCGCTGGCGTTTCTGTATCCGCTCAAAAAACGATATTTATTAATAACTACGCAGCCGCAGTTTTAAAACGCTCTGGAACTTTGGTAATACTTTGACGGTATGTGAACCACAAGTAGGTTACGGCTAGTGAGAAGAACATGTAAGACAAAGCAAACACAATTGGAGATGTAATCAACTCCGCAGACATACCCCACATCACACCAACCACAGTAATCGTCAATTTAGACAACATGCCACAGATCAGTAAGAACAAAGCAAGCTGTGGGAAACGCGAACTACGGAATGCGAAGAAGTAGCAACTACCTACTGCAAGTGAGGCAATAGAAAGGCCTAGCATGAATGAATGGATGTGATCTGCTGACGCAACACCTGCAGAAACAGAAGCCATAAGTAATAGGAACAATTTCATAAATCACCTCACTAGAACTAAAGAAAAGCATCCTTTCATTAATGAAAACTCATTTTGCGCCCTATTTTGCTTATCTATTTAGCAAATACAAGCACAATTTTTACTCGTTCCCTGTATGTTTTTCATTTCTGATTTGAGTTATTACAAGCGTTTAACATTATCAAATTCATAAACCCTTTATATCCTGCACTTACAAAAAGCGAACTCTATTTCCGTTAATTTCGTTACAAAAAATTAACACTCAAACATTTTGAAACTTTTTATTCAAACTGTGAACCAGACATTCACGTCAATCTATCCACCTTGTTTCGTTTAGATTCTCATTACCAAACCAACGCTTCTTTACGTCAGATCAACATTTTGCGCACACCAAGCACAAGTCGATTACAATTATTTTTAATATTTCAAATTAATTTTGGATTTAGGGGTAAAAAGAGATTCCAATCACACATTTATTGGTTATAATCCGCGCTCATTACGTTATGTGTTGAAAAACGCAAACTTATTTTGAGCAAACCCTATCTTTAAACCGAACCCTCTTTGCTAATCGCCAAGAGGTATTACTGAGAACAAAAATGAGCAAGATTGATAAAGCTATGCGCATCCTGCTAGCAGGATTCTGTATCAACCTTTGTCTTGGCATCCTGTATGCTTGGAGTGTATTCAACAAAGCACTAGTGACTGAATCAGGCTGGAGCGCGGCGGAAGCATCTGCACCTTACGCGACTGCAACGATTACTTTCTCTATCTGTCTTCTTGTTGCGGGTATTCTTCAAGACCGTATGGGTCCACGTTTGATCCTTATCCTAGGTACTGTTCTAACAGGTCTAGGCATGATCGCGTCTGGTTTTGTTAACTCACCACTAATGCTGAACATTACTTTCGGTGTGATCACTGGTGCAGGTATCGGTTTTGGTTACGCGTGTCTTTCTCCTTCAGCAATGAAGTGGTTCCACGCATCTAAGAAAGGTATGGTTAACGGCATCATTGCAGCAGGTTTTGGTCTAGCGGCTATCTACCTAGCACCGGTAACTTCTGCTCTTATCAACAGCATGGGCATCCAAACTAGCTTCATGATCCTTGGTGTTGGTATCCTTGCTATCGCTGTTCCTCTAGCAGCAACAATCAACAACCCACCAGCGGATTACACGCCAGCTGAACCTAAAGTAAAAGAAGGTCAAGCGCCTAAGGTTGTGAAGAAGTCTGACGACCTAACTTGGAAAGCAATGCTTAAAACGCCACAGTTCTACTCTCTATGGATCATGTACGCGTTCGCAGCTTCTGTTGGTCTTATGATCATCGGTAACATCACAACTATCGCAAGCGTTCAAGCGAACCTACCAAACGCGGTTTACCTAGCGTCTATCCTTGCGGTATTTAACTCGGGCGGTCGTGTAGCGGCAGGTATGCTTGCAGACAAGATCGGTGGCGTACGTACTCTTCTTCTAGCGTTCGTTCTACAGGGCATCAACATGGTTCTGTTCGCAACGTTCAAAACTGAGTTCACGCTAATCATCGGTACAGCAATCGCAGCAGTAGGTTACGGTACTCTTCTAGCAGTATTCCCTACTCTAACGGCTGAATTCTACGGTCTGAAGAACTACGGTACTAACTACGGCGTGCTTTACACAGCATGGGGTATCGGTGGTGCAATCGGTGCAGCTGTTGTTGGTTTCTCAATGACTAACGGTGACGGCTACACACTAGCTTACACTATCTCTGCAGCAATGATGGCAGTGTGTATCGTGCTAGCGTTCATCACTAAGCCGCTAACTGAAGCGAAAGTAGCGCAACTAAAAAACGCTTAATCGCCAGTCCAGTTCTATTTCTCTAATAGATTTGCAGAAATTGATTCGAAAAAGGCTTAACCTATGGGTTAAGCCTTTTTTATTGTTAGTTGGTTATGGAAAACACCGTCGAACTCGCGCCTGATTACTACCTCGATAACTTCGTTAAGCTCACACAGCACGCTACCCTGTTGTACAGCGATTTACTTAGTGCAGATGAGCACCAATGGCTATCCGCGTTTGAAAACCTAAACAAGCCTGCACAGTGCCTTCTTGTTCGCCTATACAGCCGCAAAGGGTGTTGGTTTCGTAGCGACAAACTCAACTATCAAGAAATCCAAAATATCCAATCTGCTTTAGATGAATTGGCGGTCCATGATTTTGTATCACTCTCCTCTGACCTAACAGTACAAGAATTAGCAGCGAATCTACTGACCAAGCCTGAAATCATCGCGCTCTATCCTGAGCATCCTAAATCCCTTAAGAAAGAAGCATTAGTCGCATGCCTAAGTGAAGAGAGTTTCGATCAGTTTTCGGCTCTGGATTTCACGGTGATTAAGCTTAACTCGGCACACATGATAGATATCTTGCTGACGCTGTTTTTTGCCAATACCCATCAAGATCTCAGCCAGTTCGTGCTCGACGATTTAGGCTTACACCAATTCGAACAATACCAGTTAAGTAAAGCGCGTCGATTCTTTGAGAGCAGAGAACAAATCGATCGCCTTATTGAACTCAGCCAACTCTCCAACCTCTATTGGCAGTGCGACAGAAAGCAAAAGGCCAATCTCGATATTCTAATCAAAGCGATGCCCGATCGCGTCGAGCATGATTACGTCGACCGTAAACGTGAGCACATGATTAACGACATTGCTCGTGATTACGAACGCATAAACGAGCTTGAGACTGCGATTTCATTGTTTAAAACAACGACACTCACCCCAAGCCGGGAGCGTCGTGCTCGCATCTACGACAAGCTAGAACAAAACGATTCATTTTGTGACATTGTCACAGATATGCTCGCTCACCCTATTGATGTCTCCGAGCTTGAAGTCGCACAAAAGCTCGAACAACGCATTAAGCGTAAACAAGGTTTGAAAGTCCCGAGATCCACCAAGCCTAAATGCAGTGAGTACCACATCGAATTGGATCTCTCACAGCAACGTGTAGAATTCGCAACCAAAGCACATTTCGAAAGTTTAGGTTGGACCGTTTTCTATTCCGAAAATACCCTGCTCAATAGCTTATTAGGTTTAGCCTTGTGGGATGCGATATTTGCACCAATAGAAGGCGCATTCATTAACGCTTATCAACATAGACCGTTGGATTTGTATCACGCCGATTTTGCCGATAAAAGAAAGCAGCTTATCGACAATGCGTTTGAGCAGATTCGACAAGGAAATACGCAAGCACTGCTTGATACATACAGAGATAAAGTAGGGATCAGTAATCCCTTCGTCAGTTGGGCGTATATAAACGAAGAGTTGTTGTCGCTAGCACTCGAACATATCCCTAATGACCTGTTGGTTGAACTGTTTAATGTGCAGTTAAGTGATCTGAAACTCTATCGCAACGGCATGCCGGATTTGATTGCATTTAAAGATGGGAAGTTTGAATGGATTGAAGTGAAAGGCCCGGGCGATAAACTCCAAGATAACAATGGCGTTGGATCAAAGAGTTTAATCGCCTCAATATTCCATTTTCGGTGTGTTACGTTAAAGCAAAAGATTCAGAATAAGGTTAGCGATTTACTTTGGCGTTCTTCTGCCCTTTCTTCTCTTTCAATTGCTCAATCACGTAGCTTGGTGCGACTTTCTCTAGTTCGCCCAAGCACTCATCTGTTTTCGGATTGTTGTAACGAACATAGATGTCGCAAACCGCATAAAGCTGCTCCGGAGCACCAGAGATTAGATACGCTTGCTCAAAAGACTTCACCGATTTGTCTAGGTTGTGGTCCTCTTGCAGTACACCATTGAGATACCAGTAGTAGCTGTTATTTTTTGCCATGTTGGCCGCTTTTTCGATTTCTGTCGCTGCATTTTTCTTGTCATCCAAACGCACCAGTGTCAGTGCTTTCGAGTAATGCAAAGACGCGTTATCAGGATGAAGTTTTATCGCAGAATCCAATGTATTCACTGCATCTGCATCGCGTTGCTGCGCGCGGTAGTTGTCTGCCAAGCTTAACCAGATTTGTGGATTTTCAGGTTGATTTGTCACCAAAGCTTGATATTTTTTTTCCGCTTTGTCCCATTCATGATGCCAACGATACACATCTGCCAATAGCAGTTTCGAGCCGTCATCTTTCTTGCTATCTAGATAGCTGATCAGTTCAGCAACCGGGACTTCAAGCGTTTGCTGTTGCTCGCTGCTGATATTAGAAAAATCACGCACTAAGTTGGTCGCAGCGGTAAAACGAACCATGGCTTCTGGGTCACTCAATAATGGTTCAATCATGCGCCAGCGATGCTCAATCGTGTAAGGTGCTGCACCAATAATGGCCGCTTCACGAATCGCGGGCTCTTGATCTTGTAGACTGCGCGCAACCGCCACCAATGCGTTTTGACTTGGATAATTCGCCAGTTCACGCAGCGCTTCAATGCGCTTTTCTACTGGCTGTTTCACATCTTGGGCTTGATAAGACCATTTTGCCACCAGTTGCTGTGGCGTCATTTGTGCAGTGTTAACTTCTTGACCACTAGTTACGCTCGCTAAAGAGACTTGGTCTGGTGCAAGTAAAGTTTCATCCTGCGCAACAACAGATTGGCTTGCGGTTACGCTTAATGCGATGGCTAACAGTGTTTTTGAGAATATCATAGCAATCCCCTTAAAATTTGGTTTCAAATACAGAACGCTTCGTCGCTTGTTGGCGCAACACTGCATCACTGTATTTGCCATGTGCGACAGGGTTGCCCGTTGCACGAAGAATGTATGCCATTGCCTTATCAGCATGAGAGAAGAACTTTTTCCAACCTGCGCAAAGGTAGTTCAACCCGGGTTCGCCGTCTTTGGTGCGAATGAATCGGTTTTTTGGGCACTCGCCGTAACAAGCAAATTGGTAATCACACTGTTGGCACTGCTTGGTTAACGATCGGGTCTTGGCAAAGCCAAACTTTTGCTGCTCAGGACCATAGGCCAACGTGTCTAATTTTTCGTGGTGAATATTGCCAATTTTGTATTCTGGGTAAACGTAGTGGTCACATGTGAAGACATCACCGTTTGGTTCCATTGCCAAGCCTTTGCCACAAATCTCGCCTAGCGTGCAAAGTGGGTTTTTACGCCCCATCCAAGTTTCAACACTCGCTTCGAAGTACTGAACAAACACCTTGCCAATGTCGTGCTGAATCCACTCATCAAAAATCGCAATAAGGAAGTTACCCCACGCCTCGTCTGCCACACACCATGGCTCAACTACTGAGTCCTTGTGACCAGGAATAAGGCGCTTGTCACCTTGTTTTAGCTGTTCTTGCGGCTCCCACGTTTGTGGAGCGGTAGTGCGGAAAGTTTTCTGTTCCACAATTGGAATGAACTGCATTTGCGGAGAACGTACTTCATCGCGTAGGAATCGGTAGACCTCAAGCGGATTGCGGCTGGTTAAGTTGTTTACACAAGTCAGCGTTGCGAACTTCACTTCGTGTTTGTGCAGCAGTTCAACAGCTTTCATCACCTGATTAAACGTACCACGACCTGCACGGTTGGTTCGGTAAGCATTGTGTATCATTTCTGGCCCGTCGATACTCAAACCGACCAAGAAGTTATGTGCTTTTAGAAACGCACACCAATCGTCGTTGAGTAACGTGCCATTGGTTTGTAAATCGTTAGAAATGACTACGCCTTCGGGCTTGTACTTAGATTGGAACTCGACGATCTGTTTAAAGTAATCCAAGCCCAACATCGTTGGTTCCCCCCCCTGCCAAGAGAAGATGATTTCCGGCGTGTTCTGCCCTTCAATGTATTGACGAATGTAGGTCTCTAACGTCTCTTCATCCATCACTGGCGTACAGCCTTTCTTGTACTCAAGTAAGTCCTGTTTGCTGAGGTAATAGCAGTAAGTGCAATCAATGTTACAAGCCGCCCCAATAGGCTTTGCCATGACATGTAAACGCTTAGAGGCTTTACCGTTGAACTGAGGACCTTGAGTAATGTGCATACGTCACCTTTTTCGTTATGAAATGCAGCTGAGAACGCTCATAAGCGTGCCATTCTCACCTTGATGACCTAATCATAAATCCCATTAATACTAGAGGCTTGTTATACCGTTTATAACCTTTTTTCATAGCGTTTATTGCTACTATTTATCGTGAATTTTTTGGCGAGAAACCATCGATGAAATCATTTAAAAGCAAATCGTTATCCGTACTTTCCATTCTATCATTCAGCGTATTAATGAGTGGTTGTGCGACTCAAGCTCCTCATCCAATCGCGCTGAATATTGACCAAGATATGGTGTTAGTTGAAGGCGGTTCATTTGTCATGGGATCAGACAGCCCCTCCGCCAAGAAAGCAGAAACTCCAGCACGAAAAGTGACTGTCGATGGCTTTTACATTTCTAAATTCGAAGTCACTCAAGCGTTGTTTGAATCGGTTATGGGATCATCAATGAGCTACTTCCAAGGCGCAGAGATTCCGGTTAATAACTTGAGTTGGCAACAGGCGAATTACTTCATCGAGAAGCTAAACGAGCTGACAGGTGAACAATATCGCCTGCCAACTGAAGCTGAATGGGAGTTTGCAGCCAAAGGCGGTAACAAGAGCCAAGGCTTTACTTACGCAGGCTCAAACGATATTGCAGACGTTGCTTGGTTCGCCGATAACTCAAAAAATCGCGCACATCCAGTGGGCCAAAAGCAACCTAACGAGCTTGGCCTTTATGACATGACAGGCAACGTTGGCGAGTTTGTGATTGATTCTTTCGATGATACTTTCTATCGCTATGGGCCAACTGATAACCCAAACAACGCAAAAAATGAACAATCTGGCTTAGCACATAAGGCCGTTCGCGGTGGCAGTTTTGCCTATGATTCTGATGAATCAGAGAATTTCCGTCGAGACTTTGCAAGCCAGTCTATAATTATGTCGGACATGGGTCTTCGCCTTGCAAAAGATGCGGATTAAACGACATTTACGCCAGAGAAGCGACATTAATGTGATTGCCCCTTTGCGTATTCTTAGCAAATAACACGTCTCAGGCTCGGAGAATGGTTAGGGAAAGAGGCCTAAACTTCGTTGTTCTCATTAATATTTAACCTCACATGCATTCAAGTAATGCATCCATGCTAAGGTAAATAACAACATGAAAAAACACATCTGTGCCATTGCAGTCTTATCAGGCCTATCGTTTTCAGCGATGGCTTTAGATTGCGACCCAAATTTGCTGCCATCTTGGAAAGACGGCACGAGTAAAACCGCAATAGTGAATTATGTCGATCAGTCAACGGACATCTCAAAAAATACGTTTATACCTGAACCCGACCGTATCGCCGTGTTTGATAATGACGGCACCTTGTGGTCTGAAAAGCCTTATTACTACCAGCTTGCCTACGCGCTAGATGAAGTCAAAGTCTTAGCAAAAGATCATCCAGAATGGAAAACCACCGAACCGTTTAAGTCTGTTCTAAACGATGATCTAGAGAATGTATTTAAAGGCGGTGACGAAGCGCTGCTAAAAATTGTAACAGCAACGCATAGCGGCATGACCGTTGAAGAATACCAAAACATGGTTGCAGAATGGCTAAAAGCCGCAAAAGACCCACGCTTTGGAGAAGCTTATACAGAGCTGACCTACAAACCAATGCGTGAAGTGCTTAGCTATCTACAAGCTCACGGGTTCAAAACTTACATTGTCTCTGGTGGTGGAGTGGACTTTATGCGTGTATGGGCTCCTGATATCTACAACATTCCTGAAGAGCAAATTATAGGTAGCGCACTAAAGTATAAATACGACTATAACGACGGCAAGCCAACAGTCACCAAACTTGGTGAAATCCTAACCATTGATGATAAAGCAGGTAAAGTTGAGAACATTCAACACATCATTGGCAAGAAGCCAGTGTTAGCAGTGGGTAACTCCGATGGGGACCACGCAATGATGCAATGGGCCACAAGCCAACCAAACTCGATGGCGATGATTGTTCATCATACTGACGCAGAGCGTGAATGGAAATATGACCGAGAATCCAGCGTTGGCCGCTTAAACAAAGCGATGGATGAAGCCAAACAACGCGATAATTGGCACCTGATTGACATGAAAAACGAGTGGTGCACCATTTACTAGTCGGTCTTCATTCGATCTTTATCTTCATGAATTTACGCTTCATCTAATAAACTCCCTTCTTTTGGGGGAGTTTTTCCTATACTCACCAATTTCTTCACGATCACTTCACACCTCTTCACACACAATGCCCACATCAAAACGAAGAGGTAAAAACAAAAATGAAAAAAACACTCCTAACGATTATTACTGCTACTTCATTTTCTGCTGCGGCTGCGCCATATGTTGGCTTGGAATACGGATTCGGCACCACTGACCACGATTTTGAAACAACCTTTAAATCGGATGGTGTAAATCTTAATCCAGAATTGGAAGACGGTATTTTTGGCGGTTTCATTGGCTATCAACTGAATGATGTTTGGGGCATTGAATTGGGATACAAGCAATTTGATCTAGATGACAGTCATTCACGATTTGAAAGCTTTGATCCTGCAACCGGAATCAAAAAAGAAATGGAGTGGGATTCATCAATCAAGGCAAAACAAATTACTCTAGCACCAGTGTTTAACTACGCACTAAACCAAAAATGGTCTGCAAAAGTAAAAGCAGGTTTGACTTACACACAATACGAAGCTCACGCAGGTAAATACTTAGAAACAGAAAATGAGCTAACCGACCACGAAAGCTCAGTTGCACAAGGCCCTGCAATCAAACATGACTCTAACGAACTAGGCGCGATGGTTTCTGTGGGTGCAGAGTACCGAATTTTCCCACAACTCACTATTGGTGCAAATGCAAAATACCAATTGGATAGTTACGCAAATACTGCTTCTATCAATCTAGGTTCTACGTACTACTTCTAAATTAGGAAGCCATTGAAATGAAAAAACTGATCGTTATGTCAATGCTAGCACTTGTTTCAGGTTCAGCGTTGGCAGCCTTTACTGGCCCTGACACTGCTGCAATTAGCACAGTTAAAGATGCACAAAATGCCGCAGATGACAGTTACGTATTGCTAACGGGTAACATTGTGCAAGCCTTAGGTGATGAAACATACCTATTCAAAGACGAAACAGGCCAAATTGAAGTCGAGATCGATAATGAAGACTGGCGTGGCCAAGATGTTTCCCCACAAGACAAAGTCGCAATACGTGGTGAAGTCGATTCTGAGTGGACGACAACCCAGATTGATGTGGACACCATTCAAAAACTGTAATGTACGATTTAAGAATGCATTAAGCATCTCTGATACAAATAGAGCGCCCAAAACTTGAGCGCTCTGTCTGTGTACTCTATCTAAAACTCACAGAGAGCTAACTCACAGCTTCCGTAGTGGGCCAGTTTCTACTCTGCATTACTAGAGCGCTTTCCCAGCTTGCTTGAGTTGAGTTCTCAACCATTGGTGTGCACTTTCATTATGGCGGCTGGAGTGCCAAATAGCGCAAAGGTCATGAACTTTGTCATTAAAAGGCAGTGGAACCGCTTTGATGTTATACGTGTTAGAAAAATGCTGAATGGTCGATAACGGCAACATACCAATGTATTCACTACCATCAATAACCGGCAGCATTTCCATTGCACCAGAGGCACGATACACAATTTTCCGCTGCGCTAAATCTGCAATATCTTCTTCATTCATCAAGCTTTTACGTGCATGCCAGCGTGACACCACGACATGCTCTTCTTCCAAGAACTGCTCTACCGAACAAGAATCATGAATACGCGGATGATTCATACTGCACACCACCATCAAACGCTCAGAAAACACAGGTTCTAATTTTAAGACTGTTCGACCACGCGGTGGCATATCGATAATCAAATCATATCGTTGTAAGCGCAGGTCACTTTCATAATCTTCCGTAAACAATGGGTGCACTTCCAGACCTACATTCGGCGCATTTTTGCGGATTTGACGCATCAGTTGAGGCATCAACTCGTAGCTAGCAACCGAGACGCAAGCAATCGAAAAAATACGGTTAGAAACTTTAGGATCGAAACTGCTTGAGGCAGAGAGCGTCGACGTAAAGTTTTTCAGCGCGGCTCCCATGGCTGGATAAATGTCCATCGCGAAACTGGTTGGTTCAACCCCTGAAGTGCTGCGATGAAATAGTGGCTCATCGTAGATATCACGTAGACGTGCCAAAGCTTTGCTGACAGCTGGTTGGCTTATATCTAATCGAGCAGCGGCTTTTGATAAATTTTGCTCTTCATAGATTGCCACAAAAATAGGAATAAGATTTAAATCGGTGCTCTTCATCTTGTACACATCAAACAGGACATTAGTTTCATTTTAGCTAACAGTTTGATCTTTAACGACTCGGAACACCAGATTTGAGCGCCGATGCATGTTTTAAGTATTTTTGACCTCGCGCTGACGGCGTATTGGACTGATATCTCAGGATTTACCTAAATAAGGTGTCAAAAAGGTGCTGACTTCTTGACCACACAAGCCCACCTCCACTTCAACGCCACCCGCTTTAAGGATATCGATACCGGTACCCGCATTACGTGGGTCTGGATCAAGCATAGCAACCACGACTTTTTTGATGCCGCTCGTCACTAGAGTTTTGGCACAAGCCGGCGTGCGTCCCACAAAAGAACATGGTTCTAACGTAACGTAAGCCGTCACATCAGATACGTCACCTTGATAAGCATTGAGTGCTTCTACTTCTGCATGATTGCCACCAATCGCTTGGGTAAATCCCTCTGATACAATTTGGCCATCTTTCACTAAAACACAACCCACTGGCGGATTTGGTTGGCAATCAGGAAGCGCACTGCGCGACACTTCTAAGGCGCGCTGCATAAATTGTTGGCTCATTAAAAATCCACTACATCAATAAACTGAGCGTCCATATTAACGCTGACGCCTTTGCATTAGCAAATGAACCCACATAAATATGGTGGACCTGAACATATTGACGTTATTTGCTCTACTCTTTCGTTTGGTCAACGTCATCCAGTTTAGGTAACGCTTTAGGGAGCCTAAACTGAAAACGTTTCGACTTCATATTTTTAATGGTTCTCCAAACCGAGTGCATTAATCCTCGATTTTCTTCACCACTCTGTAACTGTCTCGAGCGTTGCTGCCAATCTTTTGAATCATTGGCTTTATTCATTTCTAATAGCCCCGTATTCGCTCTGAGTTGTTGATACAAAATGGCTCTGACTGCTCCCCATTGCTGCGCTTTTATCATTCGATGGAACATCAACCACGGTGGTGTTGGTCGAGTTTGATAATATCGATGAGCGATCAATACAGCGCCGACTATGACAAACAAAGTAACAAACAAACCCACAAGCCATCCAGAATACATTCGGATAAATGAATTCAACGTGTGCTTAGCTTTGAACGTTTTGCCTTCCACAATCACCGTTTCAAGTTGCTGATTCTTGCTATTCCACCACTGAAACTGATACTCAGGTAACGCAAACTCACCACCTTGTTGGATAACATACACACTTTCCTCAATACGACGTGATTGATAGTCGCCACGCGTTTGTGTGTCATCCAAACGATTAGGCTTCGGGTACGCTTGATAACTGGCTGTCGATTCATTTGACAGAAGATCTGGCAATAATACCGAAAGACTGTCTTGTGCATCAATCGTGATAGTACGTGTGATGGCATCTCCTACTTTTAAATCATCATTTGACGTTTGCCATTTCTGGTCCACTTCCACGTTAGTTGCAGCAAACCACTGAGATTCCTGATTAAGTAAACCCGACGGCATTGACGCTTCAAACTTGATCGGTTGTGTATAAAGCACTCCTGACATCTTTGGCCCATCGGATGCCGACACTTCAACACTAACAGCAATTGGAGGAACGACATACTCACCAGAAGCTTGAGGATACAACGTAATTTCCCAGCGTTGACGTGACCAGGTTTGACCGTCCTTTCGCTCGGTATAATTGGTCGCTAATTGATTGCGCTGTTTCGCAATCACGTTAGGAATTTCTACGCTACCAATACGTGTGCCGCGTGTAAACCAGCGTGGAGTGGCCACATCAATGTACAAGATCACCTGCTCATTCACGCTGAACTTAGCCGCTTCTTTATTATCAGATGTTACGCCTGCTTTCCCAACCCAAGCCAACAATTCAACATCGTTTTCTTGCTTCAAAAACGCTTGGGGATCTTGAGCATTAGCCACACCCCAAAATACCAGCGCACAAACCATTAGAATTGGACTAATAGACTTAGCCAAAGCGTGCTTGCCAAGTTTTATTGCATGCATCATTGTGCTTGGCCCTCTTGTTTTTGATCCAATTCGGTTTGAACAGGCTCTCGCAGCTGTATTTGAAACTTCGCACGTAAGAAATACTTAGGATCGGCTTCGACACGTTTTAGCCATTTATCCGCCAATTCCTGACTACCTAATATTTCATTTGCGTTTAACGTCTCTTTAAGCATTAGCTCTGCAACGGTTTTTTCATCTGCACCATCTGCGGTACGGGGCTTATCCTGATCCAATTCAAACGACTCTTCTGGACCATCCGTCGATCCTGCTTGGCTCTCACTAGTGCGATTAATCTCTTCAACGATTCCGTCAATCACTTTAAGGTTATGTTCTACATCTGGTCGCAACTTATCACTCAATGTGTCTTTGTCCGCTAGAGATTGCAATAAGTCACGAGCAGCCAGATATTCGCGTTGGCGAGCAAGTGCACTCGCTGCATTATACAAACCAAAATCTTTTGCCTCTGGCGAAGCGTCGTTTTGCAACGCCAAAAATGCGCTATGCGCTGATTTGTACTCACCCGCATAATAGTAAGCCACCCCTTTTCTTAGCGGATCGGTATAGTGCTTGGCTGCCTCTAAGTATTCATTTTTATTAAATAGACGTTGCCCCTGCTGGTTGGGTGTTAACCAAAGATCCCACCACCATTGTGCGGCTTTATCCCATGCTCTGACTTCTTGAATTACTTCCGGCTTTTCTGCTTTAAGAGAAATGTTCTCAGCCATCGCTTTTGGCGTCATAAACATCGATGTAGATACCATTACGACCACACACCATTGCACTAACCAACCTTTACGGAACCAAAGCAGCATGATAATGGCAATAGGCAACAACAGCAGATATCCCATGTCTTTCCAAGGCATGGACGATTCTCCGTTTAATTGCATATTGCGTTCAACTAAACGATTCAGTGTTTCAATATCACGATTATCGACGGTCACCTCAACAAGACGCCCGCCAGTCACACTGGCTAGGTTGTTCAACGAATCCAAATCCACAGGGTTATTAGAAACCATGTCCGAGTTACCCGCGGCAAGTATCAAAAGCTGATACGGCTTATTTTCAAAGTAACCTTTATACGCCGTGATGGTTGCAGGGTTAACGCCATCTGTGACTAAAAGTACGGTTGAACCTGGCAGACCTTGCAATTGCTGATCAATCAGTGGTAATGCTTTTTCAGCCAACTTACCTTCGACGGGCATAATTTCCGGCGTTATTGCCGCAAGGAAAGGTTCGAATACTTTACTATCTTGCGTGATTGGCATCGCAACGTGCGCTGACCCTGCATAAACCACTAACCCTGTGCTGCCGCCTTTTCTTGCGTCTAACAAATCACGAATTTTCTGCTTAGATCGTTCAAGTCGGCTAGGTGGTAAATCTTTTTGCAGCATCGAGTCATTATTATCCAGGATAACTAACATTGATGCTTTGTCTTCACCAAATGGTGATGCTTGACGTTGCCAGGTTGGCCCCGCACAGATAATGATGGCAATCGACACAATCACCATCAGCAGTTTCAGTGGCAATTGCTTACGCCAGCCGTACTCACCGATCGTCAGTGCTTGGCGTAAATGCTCTGGAAGAATGTCTTTCCAACTTGGTTTGCTTTCTTCTCGCCATCTTAACCACAATAAAAGGAGCATAGGAATAAAAGCGATGAGCCACAGCGGGCGAATAAAGTGGAACTGAGTAAAAAACTGCTCTGCTCCAACCCCAAATAAAGGAGAATCAAACATGGCGCCCTCCTTTTTCACTTTCCGTTTGAGCAGAATTACCACTGTTTACCGAAAGGCGACGACGCTTAAATGTCGCCAAGGTGAACGCAGTTAAATACATCGCAACCACCAAAGCCATGAGGTAATGATGCAAACTCTGTTTTGGTCGATATGTTGTGCTTTCATATAACTGCGGCTCTAACTGACCAATTTCGTCATAGGCTTTAGCCAATTCATCACGATTGAGGGCTTGAAACGCTTCACCTCCGGATTCTTTTGCTATTCGTTTGATGGTCTCCATATCTAACGCGGTTTCACCCACGGTTTGTGGATCACCCATGGCAATCACGTGGATACGTACGTCTTTGGCTTTCGCTACTTTTGCTGCATCAATCGGCTCGACGAAACTACCAGTATCATTTCCATCAGTCAGAACAATCGCGACTTTCTCTTTGCTCTTTTCAACATCAGAACGAGACTCTTCGCTTTGCTCAAACACCTTAATAGCCAAACCAATGGCATCGCCTAAATGAGTGCTCTGCCCTGCCATTGCCACATCCGTTTGGTTAAGGAGCTCTAACCACACTTTTTGATCGGGTGTGAACGGAGTTTGCACAAATGCTGCGTCGCCGAACAAAATCAGACCTAGACGGTCGCCTTTACGCGTTTTGGCAAAGTCGCTCAACACCTCTTTGGCTGCATCAAGACGAGTGATTTTTTCTCCGGTTTTTGATGTAAAATCTTGCTCTGCCATTGAACCTGACAAATCGACCACAACCATGACATCACGCCCCAAACTTTCACGCACCTGTGGGTCGCCAAGTACCGTCGGCTTTGCCATTGCGGTCACAACTAAGAGCCAAGAAATGATCAGCGTCGCGCGTTGCCACCAGCTCGGGGTGAGTTGGCTTGCCCCTTCTGAGGGTGTTTCACCAATGGCATCCACAAGCTGGCGAAAAAACGGTACTTTAATCGCCATTTGTTTGGTGCGGTAAGCTGGGACGAGGAAATACACCACCAAAGGCAGCGGCAAGATGATGAACCAAAACGGATGCTCAAATTCAAAACTACTCATGCCAAGCCATGAAGCAAGAAGATCACCCATGGCGACCTCCTTTTAACGCCCGCGCTTTGTAGGCAAGCGTGCGCTTTTCAATGTTGTGAGCGTTCTCATCGTGCTCTTTCACCCACTCAGTTGCGCGTTCAAGAAGTTGTAAACGCTCTGTTTTTCCCAGTTCAATACTTGGGTCAACGATACTTTTCAGCCATCGTTTGGAGAGTTCGTCATCAAACATTTTATGCTTGGGGTTAAGCTCATCTAACTTGCGCAGGAACGCGGTATCAAACAAGCGAGCATGACGACTATCGAGATGAATCAATACAATTTTCAAAATCGAGAACAGCGCTTTGGGCATACTCGCGTCATCTGGATTCACGCGAGAAATGGCTTCAATAGCTTCTTTACGATAACGGTTATCCCACCAATAGTGCGCAAGTCGGTAGCCCAGATACATAAGTACAATCGCACCAACGACGGCAAGGATCTTCCAACCTATGGTTTGTGGCACCCAACTGACAGTTTCCGGCACGGTAACGTCATGAAGTTCACGTAAAATATAAGTACTTGGAGGCGTATGCAGTTCCGTCATTTATCGACCTCCAATTCGCTTCTGAAATTGAGTAATGTGCTCACCTGTTGTATCGAGTTCAATATGCGGGAGATTTTTGATTGCCATTAGCTGTGCAAGTGACTGACGTTGTAATTGCGCTTTCTCATTAAGGCTTGCGCTCGCCGCGTCAACTTTTGCTTTGCTATCTAAATTGAGTTGGTAACGACCATCACCAATCACCCATTTCACTTTCTCCAAATCTTGAGGTAGCGACTGCTCTAAAGGATCGCTTACCATCACCGCAAGGACATCGTTGTGCTGTTGAAGCTGCTTAAGGTGATCAAGGTGGTGCTCTTCGCAATCGCGCCAATCACTGATGAAAATCAGCGTAGATTGTTTTAGCTTCATCCGTTTGATGAGATCAATCCATTTGCTGAACGTCACTTTATCTGAATCTAACGAGTCCACATTTAAGCGCTGGTTGGCTTGAGAGAGTCGCTTCAGTTGAGCGAGCAAATCGTTTTGTGAGCGCTGGGCTTTGCTGTGGTATAGAGCAGAATCAGAGGCGATAACAAATCCGACTCGGTCACCGTCTTTCAATACTCGCCAACCACATATAGCAGCGACTTCAGCAGCGACCACAGATTTCATGACCTCGGTCGAGGCGAAAAACATCGCACTTCGCTGATCAACACAAACAATCACATTACGATCTTTTTCTTCGGTGTAACTACGCACATGAGGCTTGCCTGTGCGCATGGTGACTTTCCAATCTAGATTTCGGATGTCGTCCCCTAGTTGGTAATGGCGCAGTTCTTCAAAGTTCAAACCACGTCCGCGGAACAATGAGTTATGACGACCAGAAAGTACACTGCCCGCTTTTAAGTGAGGCAGTAGGCTGAAGGATTCGGCTTGCGCTTGTAAACGCACCAAGCGTGAGTAATCGCAATACAAGCGAGGATCGAGCCCTTGGGATTGAGGAGCAAGCGTTGGCTTTGCCATAGTCCCTCCCGCTTATCCGATTTCTACACAATCAAGCAACTCTTGCACCACACGTTGATGATCAACACCATCTGCAAGTGCATCATATGAGAGTGAAAAGCGGTGACCGAGTACAGATGGCACCATCGCGCGGACGTCATCCGGTATGACGTGGTCACGACCTTGTAACCAAGCATAAGCACGAGCACATTTGTCTAAAGAGATTGAGGCACGAGGGCTTGAACCAATTTCAACCCATTGCTGCAATTGTGAATCTGGGTAACGCTCCGGTTTGCGAGTCGCCATGACTAAAGCCACAATATAGCGTTCAACAAGATCAGAAACCGCGATTGATGGCAACTGACGGCGGGCTTCAAGAACCAGATCGGAAGAAATGTGTTTCGGTGTCACCAATTCACTGCTGATTTCCGACCCCAACTCCTCGCTACGTACAAGACGAATAATGTCTCGCTCTGCATCATCCTCAGGATAATCGACGGTCACTTTCATGATGAAACGGTCCATCTGCGCTTCAGGTAATGGGTAGGTCCCCTCTTGCTCGACTGGATTTTGCGTTGCTAGCACCATAAAAAGATCTGGTAGCACGTGCGTTTTATCACCAACTGTAATCGTTCCCTCTGCCATCGCTTCTAACAGTGCTGCTTGAACTTTCGCTGGCGCACGGTTGACCTCATCAGCCAAAACAATGCTGTTAAAAATAGGGCCTGGTTGAAAATGCAGTTGCGGCTTTCCATCCAGTTCTTGATACACCTCCGTGCCAGTCACATCCGATGGCAACAAATCTGGCGTAAACTGAATTCGACCAAAACTGGTATCAAGCAGATTCGCTAAAGATTTCACTGATCGTGTTTTTGCTGTTCCCGGCAGACCCTCCAGTAACACATGGCCGTTGGTTAATAGTCCAATCACCAAAGCCTGAACCACATGACTTTGTCCGATAACGCTTTTTTCTGTTTGTTCGATTAATTCATTAATAGCTTGTTGTGCGTGGTTCATAACTTTTCCTCGAATATTCAATCTTTTGCTGTATACATCCTACTCACAAGCGTCATAACTATTGGTTATAAACTTCATACCTACTTATTTTGTAACTAGCCAGTTCTTTTCCTTGCCAAGTTCTTTATCTTGCGTTCGTTATTACTGCCCTTAACTGCTCAATAACTTCTGGCGGTGCAAACTCACTAAGCTGCTTAACACATTGCTCAAACGCAAAAGCAATTGAGCCCTGCTTATAATTCCTCGCTAGCACTTCACACTCAGCATAAAGATGTTGTGGATTGCCTCCGACTCGATACGCCGTATTCAAAGCTTTACTTGCCGCCAGTGCATCACTCTTTTCTAACGCGAGTCCATAGACATACCAGTATTGTGGATTTTCTTGGGCAGTTTCAGCGGCTTGTTTCAAGTATTGGTTTGCTTGAGCGCCATCTCCAACACGAAGCCAAGCCAAGCCAGCACTATAAGGTAACGCGCTCGATTTAGGCTGCGCTTCCATCCCGGCCATCAGGGTTTCCAACGCTTTTTTTTCGTTACCTTGTGCACGGTACAAATCCGCTAAGTTAGCGTAGCTGTTTTCAAAATAAGGCTCTATTTCAATGGCTTTGCGGTAAGACATGATGGCTTTATCTATCTCACCAAGATCTCGATATACATTGGCAATATTCGTTCGTCCAAAACCGCGATCGGCATTAAAACGTTGGATGTCTATATAATCTTCTAACGGTTCTCTCAGCTTATCGCGTTGAAGTGGATTCATTTCTGAATAATGACGGACTAATGCGCCTGCAGTTTCTGCCCGTACAGATAGCACTGGGTCATACAAAAGCGATTCAAGGATTTGCCAACGATCGCTAAACTCGTAACCAGACGATCCCTCTATTGCACCCAAACGAATCATATCGTTTTCATGCTTTACCGCTCTTGCCAACGCGACCAAGGTATTTTTACCAATGTTCCCCCCCATACGTTCCAATGCAGAGGCGCGAATAATGTCACTCAATGAGGCATCTTGTGCTGAATAAGCTAATGCATCCGGCGCACCGCGGTGCCCTATCGAATCGGCATAAAAGGCAACAGAAAAGTGCTGCTGATTGCGGTAGTTGGAATTTGGGAACCACTCGTTGAGTTTTTGGCTCGCCCACTGATTGGTTTCATCTTCGTGGCATGACGTACACACATTAGGAGTATTAATATGCTGACTCAAATCTGGGCGCGGAACATGCCAACTGTGGTCTCGACGGGGATCCACCTGCATGTACGTTGTTTCTGGCATGTGGCACGTTGTGCATTTAGATGCTTCGGTATTCGCATCATGGAAAGTGTGATTTTCCGGCATGTAGTCAAACGCAATATGGCACTGAGCACAAACCGCTTCTTCTGGGATCTTCAATTCTGCGGTATGCGGATCATGGCAGTTAGTACAAGTAACGCCTTTTTCCGCCATGGCAGATTGCAAAAATGAACCATAGACATAATCTTCGTCATAGATCTGACCATCGTGATAATAGAGCTCTGGTGTGATTAAGCTAAGACGATATTTATCTAGGAACGAACCTTTTACGTGATCTTCAGTTTCGTTGAGCTGCGTACGACGACTATGGCACTGCGCGCATGTTTGAACTTGGTGCGTCATCGCTATTTCTTTTGGCTGGAGCGTACTGTGCCCTTCTTCGTAGATCCATTCTTTTACTGCCATACCTAAATCTCGGTCAAAACCATAGTGATTGGCAGAAGCGATCGATTTGCCAAACTGTTCTGCAAGTTTTGCTAACGCTACGTGTTCACTGGCAGGCCCATGGCACGCTTCGCAGCCGACATTAATCTCTGACCAAGTCGTCGAATAGGTATTAGTTTGCGCATCGTAGTTCTTTTCTAAGTTGGTAGAGTGACAATCGGCACACATGAAGTTCCAGTTTTGCCCCGTATTCGTCCAATAGAATTCATCTTGAGGGGTTGTGTCAGGGTATAGATGGAACCAACGCTGACCACCTTGTTGCTTGGTTCTCGAGTCCCATGCAAAAGGAATGAGCTGGACTCGTCCATCTTCAAACTCCACCATGTATTGTTGAAGCGGTTCCCACCCAAAGGTGTAGCTAATTTTGTAGTCGTGCCACTCTCCGTCTGGACCTTGGATATTGACCCAATACTCGTCCCCTTTTCGATAAAAACGGTTTGGCTTTCCTTCGAATGTAAACGTGTGCTCGTTAAAGTCACCCAATACGGACTGTGCATCAGCATATCTCATCGCCATATCATGATGAGAGCCTTGCCACGCTTTGGTTTCTTTTTGGTGACAATCTACGCAAGCTTTACTGCCTACATAAGTTAGCGTTGATGATTCGGTTGATTGCGGCGTTTCCTGTGCAAACAGAGAAAAACTGACGAGCGCAGCAAGGCCGATTACCGCCTGCTTCCAACTTGCCCACTGAGTCATAACTGTCCTTGTTTCGTGATCGTGTTATCTCTAATAAAAGATAGAAGTATTTCTTCTTATTAGACAAGCAATTACATGACTTTTAAGGAAAACTAAAACAGAGCGCAAAAAAAGAGGCTCCGAAGAGCCCCACGTTTAGTTGCAATCAATCTATTTATTATGGCTTTCCTGAAGTTTCTCCATCACTTGATCCAAGGAGAAACTCGCCGCTTTCTGTCTTGGCGGGAATTCTTCAAACGTCGCTAGGAACTTACCAACATAAGCCTGTGCCGGTACTAGCATGTACGCATGATCAATCAGCCAATCATAGTATGTGTTCGATGTAATATCTGCGACTTCATAAGGATCCATACGTAGGTTAAAAATCTTAGGAACACGCAGCGGGGTGAATGGTTCTGCCCATATACGCAGTGTTCCTTGAGCGCGCTGCTCTAAGAACACGATTTTCCAATTGCGGAAACGAAGAGAACTCAAATCACCGTCATCCGTGAAATAGAAAATTTCTTCACGTGGACCTTTCTCTTCTTTACCCGTTAGGTAAGGTAAGAAGTTATAACCATCAAGATGATTTTTGAACGTCTTATCGCCCGCTTTATAGCCTTTTAACAGTTTTTCTTTAATTTGATTATCACCAGCGGCGGCAATTAACGTTGGCATCCAATCCATATGGTGCATGATTTCATTCGAGACACTGCCCGGTTCAATTTTACCCGGCCAACGTACCATGCTGGTACACGGAATGCACCTTCCCAGTTTGTGTTCTTCTCTCCACGGAAAGGCGTTGTACCCGCGTCTGGCCACGAGTTCATGTGGGGGCCATTATCGGTTGAATAAAAGACAATTGTATTGTCTTTAATACCGAGATCATCCACTTTTTTTAGCAACTCACCAACTTGATTATCATGCTCTACCATGCCATCCGCATAGAAGCTAATGCCCGTTTTACCCAAGTTTTCTTCTTTCACGTGAGTACGAAAGTGCATACGCGTTGCGTTCCACCAAACAAAGAAAGGCTTATCAGCTTTAACTGCTCGATCCATAAAATCAAGCGCCGCATCTAACGTTTCTTCATCGACGGTCTCCATACGCTTACGAGTAAGTGGACCCGTATCTTCGATTTTTCCATCGGCATAAGATTTAATGACGCCACGAGGACCAAATTTCTTACGAAACTCTGGGTCTTTCGGGTAATCTACATTCTCAGGCTCTTCCTCGGCGTTCAAATGATAAAGGTTGCCAAAAAATTCGTCGAAACCGTGGTTAGTCGGCAGATGTTCATCTTTATCACCAAGGTGGTTCTTACCAAACTGACCTGTCATATAACCAAGCGGTTTCAGCATTTCAGCGATAGTCGCATCTTCCGCCTGCAAACCCAAATCCGCCCCGGGAAGTCCAACTTTACTTAACCCTGTTCTTAATACTGATTGCCCTGTAATGAAAGTAGAGCGTCCCGCAGTACATGACTGTTCACCATAATAATCAGTAAACATCATGCCTTCTTTTGCAATGCTATCAATATTTGGCGTTTTATATCCCATTAGTCCAAATGTGTAGGCACTGATATTCGATTGACCAATATCATCCCCCCAAATGACCAGAATATTCGGTTTCTCTGCTGCGATACTGCTACTTGTCGCGCCAATTAAAGCAGCGGCAAGAATCGCTAATCGGCGTTTAACGCCATATTTCGCTGTCATATAAACCTCTGTCTGTTTTAAAAATGTGCTTCCTGCACACAAACATATAGCTCACAAAACAAACGAGTGCGAATCATGTAGCATAGAAATCGTTCATTTAAGACTAAGGTCGTTGTCATGTTATCAGAGGCGTTCAACGTGACCAATGTCTCGCTTCAATTTTCGTCTCGACAGCCGACAAATCAAAAATCCACATAATATTCAATGTTTTACACAAATGCATAACCTATGGTTATAACCACTATAAAGCGACATTCTTCAACAACATCATTAACTTAATAGCCAACGAATTAAGAGCTTATTCTTTCTTCTTTTCCAACTTTCAACCGATTTGGAGTTTTTATGGCTAACCAAATGAGCAAGCTAGCTGTCGGTATCGGCGTACTGGCAACCTCTAGCGCAGCAATTGCAGCAGACAAACCGAACATCCTTGCGATATTTGGTGATGATGTGGGTTACTGGAATATCAGTGCATATAACCAAGGTATGATGGGATACGAAACCCCAAACATCGACCGTATTGCTAATGAAGGTGCCCTATTTACTGATCACTATGGTCAGCAATCTTGTACTGCCGGACGTGCTGCATTTATTACTGGCCAAGAGCCATTCCGCACTGGTTTGCTTACCATTGGTATGCCGGGATCAACACATGGTATCCCTGATTGGGCGCCAACAATTGCTGACTTGCTAAAAGAACAAGGTTACATGACCGCCCAGTTTGGTAAGAATCACTTAGGTGACCAAGACCAACATTTACCAACCAACCACGGTTTCGATGAATTCTTTGGTAACCTTTACCACCTCAATGCAGAAGAAGAACCAGAAACCTACTACTACCCGAAAGATCCAGAATTCCGCAAAAACTACGGTCCTCGCGGAGTTATTAAGTCGTTTGCTGACGGTAAAATTGAAGATACCGGACCTATGACGCGTAAGCGTATGGAGCATGCAGACGAAGAGTTCCTAGAAACGTCACTGGCCTTTATGGAAAAAGCGGTGAAAGCAGATAAGCCATTCTTTATTTGGCACAACACCACTCGAATGCACGTTTGGACACGCTTACAAGAGAAATACCAAGGCGCATCTGGTATTAGTATCTACGCTGATGGCATGCTAGAGCATGACGACCACGTTGGCGTTTTGTTAGATAAGCTTGACGAACTGGGTGTTGCTGATAACACCATTGTTATCTACTCAACCGATAACGGCGCGGAGACAGCAACATGGCCTGATGGCGGCGCAACGCCATTCCACGGAGAGAAAGGCACCACTTGGGAAGGTGGTATGCGTGTTCCTCAATTAGTTCGTTGGCCTGCTGTGATCGAACCAGGAACCAAAATCAATGAGATGATGGCACACCAAGATTGGCTACCAACACTGATGGCGGCGGCTGGCGTTCCAGATGTGAAAGAGAAACTGGCTGAGGGCTATAAAGCGAATGGTAAAGATTGGCGCGTACACATTGATGGTTACAACTTTATGCCTTACTTCCAAGGTAAAGAGGAAAAAGCGCCACGCGAGTCACTCCTTTACTTCACTGCTAATGGGGAGCTAAACGCCGTACGTTGGCATGATTGGAAACTGAACTTTGCGGTTCTTGAAGGTGATATCTCTAACGCGATTCGCTTCTCACCAAACTGGCCACAGATCATTCATCTACGTGCAGACCCATTTGAAAAAGCGCCACATGAGTCTGGCATGTATCTACGCTGGATGGCGGACAACATGTGGTTATTCGTACCAATTCAAGACGTACTTGGTGAATTCTTCCAGACTCTACCTGACTACCCAATGCAGCAGGGGCAGTTGATGAATCCAGCCGCTATCGACTATCAGTCTCTTGGTCTGCAAGGGAAGATGAAGCAACTTGACCAACTTCAACAAGAAGTTCAGAAAATGAAATAGTTTCTTTTGCTACTACCGAAAAAACCCACCAGCCTTGGTGGGTTTTCTTTTAGTTTTCGTGCTTATTCTGGTTGTTTTTTGGTATTTAGCGGCTTAATTTGCTTTAATTAACGGAAATTCAATTAACTCAAAATAAATCAATGAATTTGCGCTTAATTTTTACATTATTGTTCGCCACTCTATTCGCCGGTTGTGCCACCTATGCAGGATTAAACTACGATCACTTGTTTGGTCCCGAGCAAGTTCGTGAGCGTACTGTTGCTCTTAATACACCCCCTGCCGACTTCTTTCAACATGACGTAAAACCCATCATCGACAATCGCTGCGTCGTGTGTCACGCCTGTTATGATGCGCCATGCCAACTCAAACTTTCATCAGTAGAAGGCATTGATCGTGGAGCGAGTAAAGCGCTGGTTTACGAAGGAACTCGTCTGACTGCGGCGGCACCAACACGTTTATTTGAAGATGCGCAAACCACACAAGAATGGCGAGATGCTGGCTTTCACCCGGTGCTTAATGAACGAGAGCAAAGTATGGCTGCCAATATGGATGCTGGTTTAATCGCGCGTATGCTGCTACAGAAAGAGCGCCATCCCTTACCAGACCAAGTACAACTCGAAGGGTTTGATTTTTCTATTGACCGTGGACAAACCTGTCCGACCATTGAAGAGTACGATCAATACGAACACGACAACCCAACTTGGGGTATGCCTTTTGGGATGCCTAACCTCACTGGCAAAGAACATCAAACATTAATGAATTGGTTAGAGAACGGTGCAGTAATGAACGCACATGTTCCGCTTACTGATCAACAGAAAGCCGAAATTGAAAAGTACGAAACATTATTGAATAAGAGTTCACGCAAAAACCAACTTGCCGCTCGTTATATTTACGAACACTTATTCCTATCCCACCTGTATTTTTCGGACCTTAACGACGAGCCTCGATTTTTCGTACTCGTGCGCTCTGCTACGCCATCGGGAGAGCCAGTAAAACGTATTACGACGCGTCGTCCCTACGACAACCCAGGCGTTGAGCGCGTTTACTACCGCATCATTGCAGAACAAGGGACGATTGTGGATAAAACCCACATGCCATTTGCGTTAAACACGCAACGCATCGAAAACTGGAAAGCGTGGTTCATAGATGCTGATTACGACGTCGCAAAACTTCCTAGCTACGCTCCTGACATTGCGGCAAATCCAATGACTGCGTTTATTGATCTTCCGGTAAAATCACGCTTTAAGTTCATGCTAGACAATGCGCAAAATACCATCATGGCCTACATAAAAGGCCCGGTGTGTCGGGGGCAACTTGCGCTCAATGTCATTAACGATCGTTTTTGGGTCTTCTTCCTTGACCCGGATAAGGCGGATATTCCTGAGGTCAATGAATTTTATCGTTCTCAAGCTGAGAACCTTAAGCTACCAAGTGAACTGGAAAGCAATACTCTACCGGTCACAAACTGGGTTAAATACTCGCGTCAGCAAGCGCGCTATCTTCAAGCCAAATCCGACTTTTTAAACCAATGGTTCAAGAACGGAGAGCATCTTTCTACAGATGTCATTTGGAATGGGGGCGGTACAAACCCAAATGCAGCGCTCACGGTATTTCGTCATTTTGACAGTGCATCTGTGGTCCAAGGCTTAGTCGGTGAACAGCCTAAAACGGCTTGGATACTGGACTACGCTTTATTGGAGCGCATACACTACCTCCTAGTTGCAGGATTTGATGTATATGGCAACTTTGGCCACCAGCTCATCACGCGTATGTTCATGGATTTTCTCCGTCTTGAGGGCGAAAGTAACTTTATTGCTTTACTGCCCGCTGAAATGCGCCATCAAGAGCATTCTAGTTGGTATAAAAATCAACCTCGTCAGCTGAGTGATTTTCTACAACGCAACGTAGCGCCATTTAGCCAACCAACCAGTGTTGTTTATCATACTGACGATCCTAAATCCGAACTGTTGGATATTTTGCGCAAACAAGTCTCGCCTATTCTCTTACCCCGCTACGATATTGTAGACACAGCTTTGACTGTTGAAAGCGAGCAACAACTCGCTAGCATCAATCAGGTTCGAGGTGAGGGGCTAAAAAGTGTTCCGCAAATTACTATGTTGATGATACGCAGCAAATCCGGTGAAGATGAACTCTTTACTCTTCTTCACAATAACGCCCACATCAACATTTCTAGCTTGTTTGATGAAGAAAGCAATCGTGATTTCGAAAACGACGACATGACGATTGTTCGTGGCGTTGTGGGTAGCTATCCTGCCGCTTTTTTTGCCATCGAAGAAGATCAAGTAAAAGAATTTGTCGATCAATTTAGCTCACTAAAATCCGAGTCAGATTACGTTAAGTTACTGGATAATTTTGCGATTCGCCGAAGCTCTGAAAAGTTCTGGCCATTTAGCGATCGTATCCACGATTGGTATCGTACAAAACAACCGATCGAATTTGGATTACTTGACTATAATCGTTTTGAGAATCGATGAAGATTTAAAGGGGGTTCTCATGGGTATCCGAGACAACATTGCCGCTCTTGAACAGCAAATCTATGTTGCTTGCTCAGAGGGAGACTACGATACGGTTAATATGCTTGAGCACCAACTCGAATACTTACGTGGCAGAGTGGAACATCCATTAGACGATGACCCTTATGCTCTAGACACTCGGTTTGAGTGGGATGATGATATGACCCGTTAGAAAAAACCTCCGGCTTTCACCGGAGGTTTTTGTTTGAGCCGTTTTTGATTTGAACAACTTTTATTTAAACAGTTTCTATTTAAATAACAAGGTAGATCCTCGCCCTATACCACCACTATAGGGCGATGTGGATTTATTGCGACATCAGTTGGTCTAGTGCATTCACCGAGTCGTGAACCTGCTTTCGAATTACGCTTTGTTGCTGTTTATAAACGTTTAACGAGTCTGATGCGATTTCAATTTGTTGGCATGTGTCCATCAATGCATTTAAACCTAAGCTACCTGCGCTACCTTTCAGCTTATGTGCTAGGTTTTTGATATCTCGATTCTCGCCCTGTTCGGCAGAAGTTTCCATCTGTTGAAGCACATCAGCACTGGTTTGTCTAAACAAATCAATAATGTGCAGCATTTTTTCTCTGCCCAATATTTTCATGTCTGACTGAATCACATTTGGATTGATGATAACCATTGCTGGCTCCTCTGCTAATTGGTCGCTATTGACCGGAGTTTTTATAGTATTTGTTGTAACATCAGTATTTGTCGTAACATCAGTTTCCTTTGTCACATTCCCGTCCTGGGTACACGACTTATCAACTTGTGGTAACAACAACTGTTTACCATCCAACATTTCTCGAATGATCGCTGCTAATGCCTCTTTTTCCATTGGTTTTGGCAAATATCCGTCAAAACCAGCGGCAAGATAGCTTTCCACTTCCTCTGCAAATACATGCGCAGAGACGGCCACCATTGGTGTTGCAATCGGTGCTTTATGAGTCGATTTATTTTGCTCGATCTGTTTAAGTCGATGGATCAAGTCGGTGCCATTGCAATCCGGTAAGTTGATGTCGACCAAAGCGATATCAAAATCTTGCGCCCTAAACATCGCCTCAGCTTGTTGGCCATCTTCAGCCATAACAACTTCATGCCCCATGCTTTGCAAGAAGCCCTCTGCAACAACACGGTTTACTGGATTATCCTCAACCAAAAGCGCACGCACTCGAATTTTACATCTTGAACTCGCGATCGAAACCGTTTCAACCGGATCGCTCACTTCAAGAGGAATGGAGAACCAAAAGCGGCTGCCAAGTCCCTCTTCAGAATCAACGTCCAATTGGCCACCCATTGCATGAATGATTCGACGGCTGATCGCTAACCCTAGGCCCGTGCCACCCATTTGGTTCAATCCGCCCTCCGCTTGAGTAAAAGCATCAAATAAGGTCTTTAGATCTTTTTTCGCGATCCCGATACCACTGTCTGTAACTTCAAACAGCACTTGAGACTCATCTTCGGGGTTCAAACTCACGTATATGTCAACTTCACCTTGATCCGTAAACTTAATCGCGTTACCAACTAAGTTATTTAGCACTTGGCTGATACGAATAACATCGCCTTTCCAGTAACGGCCAACATCACTTTCAATATGGTAAGAGAACATCAGATTTTTCTCTTGCGCTTTGCCATTCATCAACTGGAATGTATCTTCAATCATTTGGTGAATATCAAAACCTAGACTTCGAATCTCTAAATGCCCTGCTTCAATTTTCGAATAGTCCAATACATCGTTCAAAATCGCGAGCAGTGTTTTACCACTGCGATTGATGATCTCTGCATAACGCTTTTGCATTGGGTTTAAGCCAGAATCAATCAATAAACGAGCCGTTCCTAATACACCGTTCATAGGCGTACGAATTTCGTGACTCATCGTCGCAAGAAATGCCGATTTAGCACGACTCGCCTGCTCCGCTTGTTTTCTCGCCTCGGTATGATTGAGCACTTCTTCATTTAAGCGGCGGTTTGCCTGTTTCAACTGAGACGTTCTCTCTTCGATCAGCTCCTCTAAGTGCTCTTTATGCTCTTCGAGATCTTGTTTGGCTTTGGCTTCCCCCTCGGCAACCACTTTTAACGCTTGGGCCGTATTTCTTGCGGTGATAATCGCTTGCCCCATATGAGCAAGTTCATCTTTTCCTTTCACCTCAAGCTCTACCGCTAAATTACCCTGAGCGACAGACAATAGCGCGGCGGAATACTCGCCTAAGCGTTTGACAACGGACACATAGACCACTCGCCATAGAATGATCACGACCACCGCTAAACCCACGATTGAAATAAGCGCAAGCGACCACTGAGCAAACTTCAGCGTGCTTGTAAGTTCATCCACTGCGACTCGTGTGGTTTGATTTGAGTCATCCACCAGCCGATTCACGGTATTGTTAAGCTCTGAGAACATTTCCAATGTTTTGTGCATCAACTGCTGCGATTGTTGATTGTTCTCATATTGTTGAATCAATATGGAGAACACAACTTGCCGTTTTCCAAGATCTTGCAACAACTGGCTCATCTGCGCGGAACGTGTCGGGTCTTCTACCGCCAAGACGCGACGTTTCATTATTTTAAGGTTTTCGTCAAATGCATCATGGACTTGATGAATCCTCTCAAGGTTAGTTAATGTTCTTGCTTCCTCAATTTGATTAAGCATTTTAAACGCTAATAAATGCAGCTCATGAAGGCGCTCATTTAGGTCAAGATCTACTTCTACCAACGCATCCAAAGCTTGAAATGCCTGTTCCTTTTTATTTGATTCAAGAAGATCATAAATATGCGTCACGTTCGCTACTGCAATCGTACTGGTATTCTGTACTTGAGTACGAGTCAACTGCTCCAACTCTTCACTCAACAATCGCATCTCTTCAGCACGCGTGGTGATCTCTTTAGCAAGCCATAGTTTCCGCTCCACAGTCACACCAAGCTCTGCTAGATTGTCGATCACATTCTGAACGTTGTTTTCTAGCGTATCCAGAAGTTCTGAATCAAATGAATCCCCACCTAAATCCTTAATGTGCGTGAGTAGCGATTCCAGTTGATCAAATAACACCTTACCAGCGTCTTTGCGCTCGCCCTCATTTTGCGCGTTTGTCAGCATTTGCACGGATGAAATAATACGCGTGCTTAACTCTGAAACTTGGCGAGCTTCAATCATTGCTGGAATAGCAGCATTAACAACATTTCGCTCCGTTTTTGCTACCAGAGAGAAACCTGATACACCAATCAACGTCGATAACATGACCAACATTGCCATGGCGATGAAAGACAACAGAAGTTTACGTCCGATGCTTGCGGTAGCTAGCAACATATTTTCCTAACCTTAATGTTCGTGTTCCGCGACATATTACGTTATATTTTGCAGTGTTTACTTAATCTATGCCAACGAACTTCATTTCATGGTTAAAAATCAGCACTCACTTCGTACAGTTTTTACACACTCAGCGCTAGCTTTGGCTTTTTTCGCATCAATGCCGTCAAACGCAGCGGAAAAAATCTGTGCTATCTACCCTCACTTAAAAGATTCATACTGGCTGTCAGTAAACTATGGAATGGTTTCCGAAGCGGAAAAATTGGGCGTCGAACTGCGAGTATTAGAAGCAGGTGGATACCCAAACAAAGCCCGCCAAGAACAGCAACTCGCTCTGTGTACACAATGGGGGGCCGATGCCATCGTACTCGGTACTGTTGACCCACAAGCCTACGAGCACAACCTGAACAACTGGGTTGGCCGCACACCGGTTTTTGCCACTGTGAACGAGCTTGTACTTGATAAAAGTCAATCAAGTATACTCAAAGGTACGGTGGGTGTTGACTGGTACTGGATGGGTTACGAAGCAGGTAAATACCTTGCAGAAAAACACCCAAAAGGCTCAGGACAAACCAATATCGCACTGTTATTAGGCCCTAGAACTCGTGGTGGAACAAAACCCGTCACAACCGGCTTTTACGATGCTATCAAAAACAGTGATATAAAGATCGTTGATGCTTATTGGGCAGACAACGACAAGGAGTTACAGCGTAACCTTGTTCAGCGCGTTATTGATAAAGGGAATGTAGATTACATTGTAGGGAGTGCCGTAGCGATAGAGGCCGCCATCAGTGAATTACGCAGCGCACACAAAACCGATGATATTGGCCTAGTTTCTATCTACCTAAGTCATGGGGTTTACCGAGGCCTTTTGCGCAATAAAGTTCTGTTTGCACCGACGGACAAAATGGTCGAGCAAGGCCGCCTATCTATCGAGCAAGCAACGCGCTACTTACGCAATCAACCGTACGAAAAGCAAGCAACGCCCGTTATCAAACCTCTGACACCGGAGACGCTTCATAACGACACGATTGAAGAATCGTTATCTCCGTCAGAGTATCGACCAACATTCCGTGTAAAACCTATTGATTGAAACATAAAAAACGTATTCTATGCCCAAATCACGCTCGCTGAATCAAGTCTCTTAAGGTGACTTGGGTATAACTAAACAGCAATAAACTTAGAATCATAAAAACGGAAATAACTTGATGCAAAAAACCACTCGTACCATGCCAGCACATAAACACATCGCGTTGGTTGCCCACGACCATTACAAGCCAGAACTGCTCCGTTGGGTAACAGAGAACAAAGAAAAGTTGCAAAGCCATTTCTTGTACGCAACAGGCACCACAGGCCACATGTTAAGTAAAGAAACAGGATTGGCAATTAAGAGTATGATCAGCGGCCCAATGGGTGGCGACCAACAACTAGGTGCATTGATTTCAGAGGGTAAAATCGACGTATTAGTCTTCTTTTGGGATCCTCTTAACGCCGTACCACATGATCCAGATGTAAAAGCATTACTTCGCATTGCAAGCGTGTGGAATATTCCTGTTGCGACAAACCGAGCAACCGCTAACTTCTTGTTTAACTCACCATTATTGAGTCAAGAAGTCGACATCGAAATACCTGATTACGATGCCTACCTTGCAGAACGCACTTAATCACGTCGTTTAACGATTTGATTGCTGAATAAGCAAAAACGATAAAGGCGATACTGAATATCGCCTTTAACTTTATCTTGAGTTAGAGATAGGATAGTCACCGTTTACCAATTCTTGCACAAAAGCTGATCCCGCACCGGTATGTGTGACCCACACTTTTTCTTTTGCACGCGTCAAAGCAACATAAAATAAGCGACGTTCTTCCGCATAAGGGAATTTGTCAGAAGAATCTGTTAACGCACCGTCTAAGTGCGCTTGTTTTTTCTTGCTCGGAAATTGCCCCTCGTCAACAGATAAAACAATAACGAAGTCCGCTTCCCTCCCCTTACTTGCATGACAAGTCATAAAACGAATGTCCAGATTTGGAAAACGTTTCAGCCAATCATCATACAGATCCGGCTTGTGATAATGGTTGCGACCTAACAACAGTACGGACTTAGTTTTCTTCGCCTGTTGGTTCAATTGATCTAGGATCTTCTCAACTTGGTTACTCGGCACCGCATGAACACATTTCTGTTTGCGTTGTTTGTGGCTGTTTAGGGTCTTAGGTAGTTGCGTCGGATTCTGTTGGATAAAGGTATTTGCAACATCACCTATCTGATTGTTGAAACGGTACGTCGTATCAAGTTGGTGTACAGTCGAATACTTAAAACGCTCTTTAAAACCCGTCGTTAAATCAACGTTTGCTCCGGCAAATTGATAGATCGCTTGCCAATCATCCCCTACAGCAAACAAGGTTGCGCCAGTTTGCTTATCATTCTGTTCGCAAAGCGCCTCAATTAACGCTAATCGATCCGGAGAAATGTCTTGATACTCATCGACCATAATAAAACGCCAAGGAGAGGTAAATTTTCCTTTAGCGACATGGTCTGTTGCACGGCTGATCATCGTCGGAAAATCAACTTGATTCGATTCTTTCAGCATTTTTTGCCAAGCACTAAAACATGGCCAACATAGAGAAAGCTCACTGTTTAAACGCGTGTAATCTTGGTGATTGACCAATTTTTCTTGAACTTGTTTTTTCGATAATCCAACGGCCGCCAACTGGGCAAGTTGTGAATCTAGCCAAGCAATCAGTTTCGGGTTTTCTGAATGACTGCCAAGTTCATCGTCCCCTTTTAGGTAGGCAATTGGCCATTTATCAAGATGTTTCTGCCAACGCTTGAAATTGGTGGGTGTCATCCAGTGTTTCTTCAACCAATCAATGCACCACGCCGCTCTTTGCTTTTCATCAATCGCAAGTGGGGATATTTCTACCGATTGAGGTTCCACTTGGTTAAGAATATACAAACCCAGTTGATGAAATGTATTAACTCGCACATTTTCTGCCGCCAAGCCTACTTTATCAACCAAACGCTCTTTCATTTCTTTCGCAGCGTCTCGGCCAAAAGCCAGCATGAGTATTTCTTCTGCTTGCGCCTGATGACTTTGCATCAGGTAGGCAACTCGAGCAGTAAGAACACTGGTTTTTCCTGAGCCTGCACCCGCCAACACAAGGTTGTGGTCATCATTGATCAACACAGCATGTTGCTGAGACAGGTTTAATGGTGAAGACTCAATGCTATTAAATAGCACCTCCCAATTTTGGCGCTCATTTTCCAGCCACTCATGATTACGGTCACTTAATGTTTGTGATGTGCCGATTAGCCACGGTTCAATTTCTGCGATGCGATTTGGCATACGCATCTTTGCTTCAGACAAACTGGTTTTGATTTCTGCCAAATCGTCATTTAATTGATCAACCCAACGTTGAGTCTGAGAGTGTGAAAGATAAGCGGGTAAATGCTTAAGCCGATATAACTCATCTTCCCATTTCGGTAAATAATCCGCGAGTTTACGACACTGATTGTTGTGCCAATCTTGATATTGTCTAACGGCTTCTTGCGCAAACTTTCGACACTGAGGCCAAGGCAAACCTTGTACTAGCCAACTCTGCTGCTTTCCGTCTTGCTCATGCGCAAAAAACTGTAGTGAGCTCCATAAAAGGCCTCTTTTTACACCTATTTTGCCATTCCAAAATGTAAATGGGATGTGCTCTTCACTTCCCACGGAACTTAATAAAACACTGTTTTCTTTAATTTCGACTTGGTAATATTCATTTTGGATAAAAAACTGAGCTTTATTGGAGGCAGTAAGCTGCATGTAAAGATTGCCTTTTAGTTATAGATGCTTTGATTATCAGTGCAACCGCACTCAATACTCCGAATTTATATCATTTTAAAAGCTCAAGTTGTAGCGGAGGATAGGTTTGAAATCCTCTTCTTTCCCTATTCTTTATAAAACCTCACATAACTGTAGAATTAGTGTACAAGGTTTAACGCACTCCACCTCATCATTAAATCGTAAGTCAATGACATGTCTGTTGATTTAGTGTGCAAATGACAGTTTTTATTAAATTAAGTCATAAACGCGCTATAGTGTGTTTGTTACTATATACCCAATTAACCTCAAGCTGCAGATTTCTACCTTGAGGCTAATTGGAAATCCCGTTTTTCATCAGCAACGAAAGGCGCAACGTGCAAGCTGCTTCAAAACTTCGCCTCTATTGGGCAAACAAAACGATTAACTATAGTATTCTGATTTTGATCACTTTATTAGGCGTCGTGATTCCTGCTTGGTATTTCAATCAAAATACATTGATCACCCCACTTATCTTGGGCGTCATTGCAGCAGCTTTGGCCGAGAGTGATGACAGTTTCACAGGCCGAATAAAAGCACTCATTCTCACATTTATCTGTTTTGCCGTTGCGGCATTTTCTATAGAAATTCTATTTGATACGCCATGGGCATTCGCCATTGGTTTGTTCGTTTCTACCTTTGGATTTATCATGCTCGGAGCCATTGGCCCGAAGTACGCAAGTATCGCGTTCGGGTCACTGCTTATTGCTATATATGCGATGCTCGGTGCCCATGAAAGTATCAATCTTTGGTTCCAGCCATTATTACTGCTCACTGGCGCGGCTTGGTTTTACTTTATGTCTATGCTCTGGCAGATTTTTTGGCCAATGCAGCCCGTACAACAAAGCCTCTCCAATGTCTTTCTGCAAATCGCAAACTACCTCGATGCCAAAGCAAGACTGTTTCATCCCGTGACCAACTTGACACCACAACCGATGAGAATTGAAGCAGCGAAGTTAAATGCCGCTACCGTTAATGCCCTAAACGCATGTAAAGCTACACTGCTAAGCCGCTCTAAACGAGGCCATATTGATGGGCCTAGCGACCGCTTTCTGAATATCTATTTTATTGCGCAAGATATCCACGAACGTGTCAGCTCAAGCCATTACCGATATCAAGATCTGGCCACTGAGTTTGAACGTTCTGATGTCCTATTTCGCTTTAAATATTTGTTAGAATCCCAAGCACAAGCTTGCCGTGATATTGGGCATGCCATCCGTTTGGGTAATGAATATACGCATACCGACCAGTCCATTTTGGCGTTAGCAGAGCTGCAAAACTCATTAGGCTATTTGGAAGAACAACAACAAGGCCATTGGAAACGTCTGCTCGCCCAACTTAATTACCTATTTAATAACTTAGCGACCGTAGAAAAACAGCTAAGTAATATTAATAATCCAGATGCAGAACGATTGGAAGAAGACATCCTTGACGATACTAACCCTCATACGCTCAAAGCGATGTGGCAACGAATCTCAGCGAACTTCAATCAAGACTCAATGCTATTTCGCCATGCATTTCGAATGTCTATCGCCTTAACCGCCGGATATGGCATCATTCAAGCGTTTGATATTGATCGCGGTTATTGGATTCTTCTCACCACACTCTTTGTATGTCAACCAAACTACAGTGCAACCCGACAAAAACTGACGGCTCGCGTTATTGGCACATTAGCTGGCCTATTGATTGGCGTGCCATTACTGACTTTCTTCCCATCTCAGGAAAGTCAGTTGGTATTTATTGTGTTGTCCGGAGTCATGTTCTTTGCATTCCGTATTAACAACTATGGCTATGCGACAGGCTTTATAACGCTACTAGTGTTGTTTTTATTCAACCAACTTGGAGAGGGTTATGCTGTCGTACTGCCTCGCTTAGCAGATACCTTGATAGGCTGTGCTCTTGCCGTTGGTGCAGTCATGGTGATACTACCGGATTGGCAATCAAAACGACTTCATAAAGTCATGTCTGACGCCATTGATGCAAACAAACAGTATCTCGGGCAGATCATTGGTCAATACCGAATTGGTAAGAAAGACAATTTGAGCTATCGTGTTGCTCGCCGCCAAGCGCACAACAATGATGCTAACCTTTCTTCCGCAATCAGTACGATGCTTGCAGAACCCGGTAAGTATCGAACGGCCGTCGATGAAAGTTTTCGTTTTCTCACCTTAAACCATGCGATGCTGAGCTACATCTCTGCATTAGGTGCACATCGAACTCGAATTGAAGATGAAACCATTCACCAATTGGTGTTAGATGCCCATCGCTGCATTCATCAGCATTTGGATGTTCTTCACCAACAGTTGCATCATCATAGTGAAGATTGTGACCTTTCTTCAATCCAAGATGCCAACTTAGAACAGAGATTAAATGAATGGCGTGAAGAGGATGACAGCTCTGCTCGTTTAGTACTTCAGCAGCTTCATCTTATCTATCGAATGCTGCCTGAACTGCACTCTTTGGCTTCAAAATTTGCTGTAAGGGTCAACTAATCATCTCAACAATTCCAGCTATCACGGCAATTCTAATCATCGCAGCAATTGAGAAACTAAAATGATGACTGCTTAGCGATATAATGACGACGATGATTAGAGCCATAAACACACATTGTCTTTGATAGGAACTGACATTACTCGGACAAAAAAGCACCAATCAAAATCTATTCTAGCATTATAGCGTTTCAGCCATGACGGCTGTTTTGGTGGGTTGATAAAGGATAAACCCAATCAACATGCGGAGGTAGACATGACTGCTCAGCAATTTAACGAGTTAAAGAAAAAAATTAACGACATGACTGCTAGTCAACTTCGTTCTCTACAAGGCGAGATTAACAACACGTTGAACAAAAAAACAGTACCTGTGTTATCAAATGAAGAACGAGAGATGTTGTCCAAACTGTTTGCATGATCAAACCTTTAGACATTCATTGTGCAGGAATGTTTATCACTTATTGCCTAGCATCCGGCTAAGATACATAGCGTTTAACAAATGTAAGTCATTATGCCAACCGTTTTAAAAACAAAAGCATTAATAGCCCCAAGCATCTTTCGTTGCTTGGGGCTAAATTTTATTGTTGGCTATGTATTATTGTTGCCCAAGGATGAATGTGAGTTAAGTGACTGTTGATGGAGAAATTGCTAGTGATGGATTTCACCATCACTAGTGCTATTTCTATTACTATTACTATTACTATTACTTAGCCATTATTAATCACGTTATTGTTCAATAGTGATTCAACAATATCACTTGAGCTCATCCCGCTGAAATCTAAAGAATCACCAAGGTGCTCAATCACTATGGTCTGCTGAACGTTAGCATCCGTGGTGATATTTAGTGATACAGCTTGTGTCGATGAGTCATAATCAGCATGAATATGGTCAAGCAGATCTTCCATTTGGATGTCTGTGTTATTTAACTCCGAAATCACATCACGCAGATCGACGGTATCTTCATTGACGGTAAAGTCTGTGATGGTATCTACCGCGCCCGAATCTACGGAGTCCTGAGTCCATTTAAAGGTGTCATTCCCATCACCGCCAGTGAGAATATCTGAACCCAAACCGCCAATAAGAATATCATCACCATCACCACCAATGATGACATCATCCCCTGCTCCTCCCAGTAAACTGATACCAGAATCATCACCAAGTAAGTAACTGTCTTCTGACTCACTAGATTGATCGATGTTATCCCCATCTAGCGTCACCTCTAGGCTAATATTCAGTGGCGTGGATTCGGCTTCATCTCCGTTTGATTCTGTGGATACTGCAGTAAGAGTGATATCGTGCGTTCCGACATCTGCACCCTCGATACGCAGTGAATCAATTTCATCCGCAGGCACGATCCATTTAGTCCCATCAAAACTAATATTGGATGTTGGTTCACTGCTCGTCACCGTAGCGCCATCCGGAACCCCTGTTAACTCTAAAGACAATACTTCACTACTATCGGTTAGTGCCGCCATGATGCCAACGATCGCTAAACCTTGGTTGCTTGCAGTTTGGCTTGCCGTGATTTGGCGAATAAAATTAAACTTAGGATCAATCATCAACGTAGGTGCATCCGCAACTGGCGTAACATTGATAACAAAGTCTTGAGCAGCCTCTAGTTTTGTTCCAGAAGCGTTCTCATAATACACACCATTGTCTTCTGCTCTGACAGATAGCGTAATCGAGTCACTACCGACATCTCCTGCGTCTATAAACAGCCCTTGAGCGCTATCTGTAGCATTTAACACGCTATTAATCGCATCAGGTGTACCCATTAAAATAACTTGTCCCGGTACTCCTGGTCCAACCGTTACGCCAATACCTGTTGGTATTTCAACTCGAATATCACCATCACTCACACTTAAGCTAACCGTCATGCTGTCATTCGCTTGTGTCCCTGAAAAATCAACGTCACTGACACTAATACCAGTAACCTTTTGTCCGTCACTTTCATCAATGACATCCGTCACCGAATTTGCGGAAATCTCTGGTGCATCATTCGTTGCTTCAACAACAAAAGACGCACTTCCACTAACATTTTTAGGATCAGATGACCCGTCCGTCTCACCGTCATCAGTAATGACGTACGTTAGTTCAACCGGACCAAAATAGTTTTCTGCCGGTGTAAACTCCCACAAGCCGGTTGCACTATTGAAGTCTAAACTACCGATTGTTGGATCCGCTAACTTAACGTCACTCACCACAAGATTGTCGCTTTCCACATCCGTTGCATTCTTCAACAAATCGGATTGAGATATTTCTAAAACACCACGATCTTCTTCAATACTAGGCAGTGTAACTGGTGTTGTTTCTGGTGCATCATTTTCTGAAGTGACTTCAACGATAAAGCGTCCATTGTTCGTATTTAACGTATCATCAACGCCTGTAATCACGAGTCCTTTGTTTCCTTGGTCGTCGACGGATATATCGACAGGCACATCACCAAAGAAATTAGCTTCCGGCTTAAACTCAATGACACCATTGGCAATCGCGTCATTCAGATTAGTCAATGTACCTTCCAATTGCACAGAGTCCGTGCCATTACCTTGAACAGTCAAACCAAAAGTGGAGAGTATCGTAGCGTCGACATTCAAAATGCCATGAGTCACACTCACATCAATTGTGTATTCTGCCGTTGGGTCGTCTAACTCTGCATCAACGTCCGCGATTTTGAAATTATTAAGAACGATTGATTCATCTTCTTTCGTTTTAATATCAATAACATCAGTGAACTCAGGTCGGTCATTCACCGCCGCTACATCAACATTGACCGTAAACTGCTGTTCCGGCCCTACGCTTTGCGATCCATCCAGGCCCGTGTCAATGGTATGAACTTTAAACTCTAAGTTGCCGCTCCAAGAGTTGTCATTTCGGTCACCAGAGTTAAACACCACTTTATCAATATCTTGAGCCGCAATTTCTAAAACAAAAATACCATTACCTTGATCAACAAATGCGGTTCCATCCGTCAGAGATAACCCCGCACCATCTGGCACATTAGAGACTTCTATTCTCAGCGTTTCAGGTTCGTTTTCTTGATAATCTGCACCATCACCAATGGACTCACGGTTATCCACCACTACGCCATTAATGTTAATGTCGATATTGTCACCCTCGTTACCAGAAACCTGTGTATCAGGATTCACATCCACGATATCGCCAATAGGATTGACAACGATCGTTAGATCGCTTGTATGCATGGTAGGGGCTTTCAATAATTCTTCTTGTGTAAAGACCGTAATACCAATTTTGGCTTCGCCACTAAAGTTTTTCGGTGGTTGAATTTCAATCGCACTGAGGTCAATCGAAGTTTGGCTAGGATCTTTTAGCTGTATACTCCACTCCCCACCGCCATTATTTTTAACCGTATAATCGGATGAGTTCGATTGCACGATAAAATCCGGTGGAATATCAGTCAGTTTAAGAGAGACAAATTCTTCAGAGCCGTCATTGTCATTTAAGCTAATGGTCACACCTTTACCCGACTCAACCAAGGAAATCAGGCTATCCTCATCACCTGTTACGACAATAGGTTTGGTAATATCTGCGCCACTTATAGTAATAGAATCCACTACTGGCGTTATTTCAAACGTGACGTCATCGGTAAATGTACGTACATCTTTATTATCAACACCCGGAGCCAATGTCGTTTGATTAATAACCGCAGTATCGGTAATTTCACCCTCTACATTAATCGTGACCGTGTTTTGCCCGCCCCCTACCGGATAGTTTTCTTTTGGCTTAAACAGCACATTATCAAGCGCACCCGCGGCAATTTCGGCTGCCGTAAACTCGATACTTGTGCCAATTGTCGTGCCATCTGGATGAACAAATTCTCCTAATGCGGTATCTGCAAGCGTCAGTTTAATGCTGGTTAACGTCTCACGCCCTGCTCCTGAACTGTTTCGCACATCAGCAAAATCGACATTTAAATCTAATTGAATGAGTCCATCTTCGTAACCAACACCATCGTCAGTAGGAACATCATTGTTGAGATCATTCACAGGCTGCTTATCTGAATCGAGACCAAGAGTCCCTTTAATATCAAGCGTGACATTTGGCGTAACATTCTTATCAAGAGGCTGATCCGGTGAGGAATCAGGAACGTCCGCTACCGGTAGAATTTGAACGGGAATACTTTCTAGTGACAGATTTTCATCGCCCGACAACGTATCGGTCGTTACAAATAAAACGGGAAGTTCGAAATCGCCCGCCCAATCTTGCGCGACTTTTAGTGTCAATCCATCCAGCCCGGTAATGTTTCCGCTTGCGTCTATTTTCGCCTGAAAAACGTAAACACCATCGACAAAATCAACGTTTGCACCACTAATAGTCAGCCCTGGAGGCAATCCCGCGTCACTTGGTTTAATGACAACCGTCAGTACATCTTCTACGCCATCCGAATTGAATGTTGATGCCTTAGAAGCAAGTTGAGAACCAAAACTGATCGTATTGTCTTCATGTCCATCAATTTGGACATCAGGATCAATTTTAATTTCGGCCGCAACGCTGTCTTTGGGTTCGATTTTTGTTGGGAATTCGAGCGTAATTTCGGTTTCTCGCCTTTGTGTGGCGTCTTTCTCAACAGCATCTTCACCGAGATCATTTACTTGCGCGTAAATTGTTAAACCAATCTGAGAATAGCCAGTATCATCAGTGTCAACGTCAGGAGTGAGATCAAGACCCGCAGGGGCGAGAATCGTAAAATTATTCTCATCAGTTATCGTCCAACGCCCATTCCCCTCATTTGATGCTCCAATTATGATCAACTGATCTAAAATATCAGGATCTACATTGTTAAATTGAACCACCAATTGGGTGACAACCTCTTTTGAGGACAAATCAAACTCTTGATATTTAATGATATTAGCGCCAGTTTGCCCACCGTCAGGCGTATTAATGGTAAAATCAATGTTACCTAAGTCCGTCGATCGAATGACATTCGTTACAGTACCGTCGGCCTCTTCAACCAGAAGTCGAGTTTGGGTAGAAACATCACCACTAAGATTCTCATTTTCTACAACTGGATTAACTTGGACTTTAACCGTTCCATTAATGACGCTTGAAACTATCCCCTCTCCAGGATTCACTGCGTCAACGTACTCTGCATCGACTTCTTTTACCGTTACCTGCGTTAATAAATCAAAATCAGTACTAGAGTTTTCTTCTAGTTGGACTTGAATGTAACCAGTTTGAGTAACACGTGCAGAGAAATCTTGCTCCGATTCATTTGGCAAAGGTGTCAAAGTAAGGCTATTTCCGGTAAGAAGTTGGGCACTACCGTCAACATAAACCGTGCTGCCTGGAGGAAAGCCAGAAATCGTTAACGCAGCATAAAACTCATCCGCATCCGGACTTTGCGTCGCAGAAGGTTCCCAATCAATGTTGATTCGAGTGTCTTCATTACCCTCTGAAGTAACCACATAGTTGTCTTGTGCATCTATCACTGGTTCTACTTTAATGCGAATTTCTCTATCCACAATTCGCGTATGGCCATCATTTTCAGTGACAATCAGCGTACCCGTGATATGAATATTCTCAGTGGATGATTCCGTCGGAATGATCTGAATCCCTGAATTAAAGTTGCGCCCTGTGATGTTTGCCTCATAGATGGGTTCACCTTTGCTATCGTAACCAACGAAAGTTAAATCAACGCTATCTCCATCTGCATCTACTACATTCACACCATTAGGAATGTTCGATAAGATAACCGTTAATGATTCCGAACCATCAAGTGGAGCATCTTTAAACTCGCCAGAAACAACAGAGAAGCTTAATGTGGCCGCACCATTTTCAGGAATGGTAGTTTCGATGCCTGCACCTGTTGCATCAGAAAAAATTTGCCAATCATTATTTTGATCAATGAGGATGATATCCGGAATATCCGCAACCCCTTTCACCGCAACATTCACAGTTTTAGTGCCTAAAGAAAGCACATCTTGGTCAGGCCCAGATGAGAGCGTAGCATTGTCTTTTATGATTCCCTCTACGTCGAACGTAAAGTCCTCATTACTATGTAACGGAGGGAGTACCTCTACATCGGCTAGATGGGATTCTGGAATTTCATAGTATAGAACATTACCGCTGCTATCAGTTACGGTGTTAATTTGACTTGGATTCGCGGTATCTAACCAAACTAAAGTCACGCCATCATCTGAAAAATTAGAGATTCGAACAAACAAAGTTTCTGAACCATCCACATCGGATGATGGCTTCATGTTAATCACTTCATTGAGCAACAACGGGTCATGATCACTTACTGGATCTATCGTGTTTTGGGTTCGTGCGTTATCTTCAAAGATGTTAATACGATTGACGCTAAATGCGCCCTCATCCGCGACAGGTTGGACATCAATGACTATCTCTTGGGTCTCAGAACGAGCCGTTTGCTTACCAGAAAGCGCATTTTCTCGCTCAGTTGTGATAGCCGTAATATTGAGAGTAATTGAACCTGAAAAGTTATCTATCGGATCCACTTCTACATCACCAATACGGTTTGCATCAACGAAGTACTTTCCATTTTCTTGCTGCAGTGGTGTCCCATCAGAATAAACTAACGAGGCATTCGATTCGCCTCCGGTAAACACCAACTCATAAACTATAGTTTCTGGATCACTTGTGTCTTGAGTTTCAGCTTCAATGCTCAAAGAAACATTCTGATCATCTTCGTCCACAACGTAATCAAATGTGCTCGTTGTTTTCCATGTTGCAATATCAGCAATGCTGTCTACTTGAATGTTCAGTCGACCGCCAATAACGTGATCCACCGTGCCATTGTTCAGGATTTCAACTTGTATTCTTGGGCTAAACCCGTCTTCGTCAGTAGAGAAGTGTCGATCTGGAATGAAAAACAAATTGTTTAATGTGACGAGCTCACCATTTACAGTTTGGTCCACATTGCTCGCATCCAATACGATCTTATTATTTGTCGGTACGAGTTCGACAAATTTCCCATCGCCATCACGATAATAGAACGTACCATTATGGGTATTGGCTTTTAGAATAGTGATGTCGCCCAGCGTTTCATTACGATCAACGTCGTTTAAGTCCACAACTAAATTGACGTTTGCAGGCCTCACATCCAGCGTTGACAGATTATCTTCTGGATTCGCAGCATCTATACCAGCAATAACACCATCTCGACCTCGGTCTTCAAACGTCAAGACATTCGCCGTTTGAATTTTCCCATCGCGGTCAGTAATCGAAATATCGACATCTGAAGAACTTGTGTCTTGATCCCCATCTGTCGCGGTCACTTTAAGCGTAAAGTTGATCGGATCAGCTTCGCTATGGTCAAGATCATCGTTCGCACGAAAACGAACACTACCATCTGTGTTTACGGTTAAACGGCCAATCTCAGTATCGACACCATCGAGAGTTTTATGAACCGACACCACTTTATCTGAACCATTAAGCTCGACTTCAGCAACGTTAACGCCATTGACAACGAAGTACACATCCGAAGGTTCGGCAGTGAACGAGGTAATTTCTGCACCATCTGCTCCATAGTCCAGATCGTTGTCTGTCGGATCAAGGAAGAGTTGAATGGTGGAACTCCCCTTACCCTCAACAACGTTGATGGCGTGGTTATGAATCGTTGGAACATCATCGGTGATGACCACTGGAAGCGTAATAGTTGAAACATCGCCATCAACGTCCGTCGCAAATACTGGTAAATTAACCGTTAACTCATCTTCTCCTTGGGTACCGTGATCAATTGCGCCGTTAAGCGTAAATTTGTAGGAACCGTCCGAGTTGAGCAACACGGTAAACACGGCTTTACCATCAGGGGTTTTGCCCTGATAGGTATAATTGTTGTTGGTAACATCCGTTTGAACCAAAGTGACCGACTGGCCCTCAGAGGTAATACCTGGCATTGGCTGAGAAGATAAAGTCAGCTGATAAGATGCGACAGTATCCGCCCCTTGTTCTGTATCGAAGTTTCCTGTCGCTTCAAGACTGTCTTTGAGCACTTCAGAACCATTGGGAAGATCATCTTCATCCAGAAATAACGTATCTGCGCTTTTAATCTCAGGAACATCATCCACAATGGTTATCGGCAAATCAACGGATGTGGTTGTATCACCGTCATAATCGGTGGCTGAAATTGGGATATCGATCGTCAAACGATTTTGTTCACCGCCAGATGCGTGATCAACCGGGCGTATCAAATCAAATCGATAGGTGTCGTTATTGGCATCGAGCGTTAGAGTAAATACTTGCGTTGAAGTACCGACAATCACCGCCTCGTAAATGGTCACTCCGCCATTCGACGAAACTTCTTTTAATTCAATATCTTGTTTGTTTGATTGCAAGCCAGAAACTGCTGCATCAAGATCTGCAACTTGATAATGGGTAATTTGATCTGCACCATCAATGACGTCAAATGAGCCAGAAATAAAACGAGGACCAGTCGTATCTGAACCTACTTTGAGATCATCTTCATCAATAATGGTTGTACTGCTGTCATCCACTTTTACTAAGGCAGGCAAATCATCCACCACCGTGATCGGCAGTGTTTGAACGTTTGACACATCACCATCAAAGTCAGTCGCTTGGATTGGCAAATTAATAACGAGTTCGTTTTCACCATCGGCTATAGCATGGTCTAGTGGCGCTAATAAATCAAATTGATAGCTGTCGTCAGAAGCATCCAACGTAATGCGAAAAACGGGCATGGTGGTGCCATCAATTCTCGCTTCATAAACTGATACGCCATTAGAATTTGACACTTCAACGAGCACCAAATCTTGCCCACCTGATGTGAGATCTTTCACTGGCGAATCTAAATCGGTGACTTGATACTCAACAATGCCATCAGAGCCATCTATCGCGTTGAAATTGCCTTTGACGCTGTTGAGCTGACTACTGCCCTCGGAGCCAATGGTTTGAATATCGTCTTCATCAATCTTGGTCACGCTGCCGTCAATCAAACCATCAAGAGCAGGTTTATCATCGGCGATCTTCACCGGTAAGGTTGCGGTGATCGCATCTTTATCGCCGTCTGTGATGATGATTGGCAAGTTTAGAAGTATTTCATCTGAGCCAACCGCATGGTCAAGAGGACCTGACAGTTCAAAATCATAACGGCCATCTTGGTGTAAGGTGAGCGTAAAGATGGTTTCTCCGCCCGCGGTTTCACCAATGTACACCAAAGAGGTTACACTCGAGGCACTGGTATCAAGCGTAATCGACACCTCGTCCCCACCGGACGTAAGCGTTGGAATTTTACCTGGCGTTAAGTCCAACTCGAACGAATCAATACCATCAGCACTGGTGATGTCAAATTGTCCCGAGTCTACACGCGGCTCTTTAGACGGATCAGAACCTTGGGATAGGTCATCTTCGTTCACTTCTAAAGTATCAATTGACGTAACGACCGGAATGTCGTCTACCACCTTAATGGCGAGTGAATATTCTGGCGACTCATCCCCGTCTTTATCCGTTGCTGTCACTGGCAATTCGAGAGTGATTTGATTCTCAGTATCACCATCGGGATGATCGAGCGGCTCTTTAAGGTCAAATTGATAAGAGTTATCTCTGGCATCGAACGTAAGTTCAAAAACGACTTGTTGTGGGGTTCCTGCGACACCTTGATAAACGTTCACGCCACCTGAACTCGAAGTTAAGATAAGCGCTATCGCATCCCCACCAGAAGTCAGTCCTTTCACTGGGGATTCAAGGTTATTAAGTTGGATAGAGACTACTTGGTCTGCCCCTTCGGTGATGTCTAAGGTGCCACCAATGAGAGTATCTTGAGGGCTGGCCTCGTCCGACCCTTTTGGTAAATCATCTTCATCCACCGTCAGCTCACTGCTTGGTGTCACGCCGCCTATGGTTGGAACGTCATCCACTACGGTGATAGGCAGCGTTTGAACGTTTGACACATCGCCATCAAAGTCGGTTGCTTGGATTGGCAAATTAATGACGAGTTCGTTTTCACCATCGGCCGTGGCATGGTCTAGTGGCGCTAATAAATCAAATTGATAGCTGTCGTCAGAAGCATCCAATGTAATGCGGAAAACGGGCGTGGTGGTGCCATCAATTATCGCTTCATAAACAGCAACACCGTTTGAATTTGATACTTCAACGAGCACCAAATCTTCGGACAGTTGTCCAGATGGGACGGTATTGAATGCGAACAAGTTCGTTCTGCATAAGGTATTTTATGTTAATAGCGCTGCATGATTTGCAATTAATAGTGTTGAGCTGGCTACTGCCCTCGGAGCCAATAGTTTGAATATCGTCTTCATCAATCTTGGTCATGCTGCCGTCAATCAAGCCATCAAGGGCAGGTTTATCATCGGCGATCTTCACTGGTAAGGTTGCAGTGATGGTGGCATCTTTATCGCCGTCTGTGATGATGATGGGCAAGTTTAGGAGAATTTCATCTGAGCCAACCGCATGGTCAAGAGGACCTGACAATTCAAAATCATAACGGCCATCTTGGTGTAAAGTGAGCGTAAATATGGTTTCTCCACCTGCCGTTTCACCAACGTACACCAAGGATATGGCACTAGAGGCACTGGTATCAAGCGCAATGGACACCTCGTCCCCACCGGACGTAAGCATTGGAATTTTACCTGGCGTTAAATCCAATTCGAACGAATCAATGCCATCGGCACTGGTGACGTCAAATTGTCCCGAGTCTACACGCGGCTCTTTCGACGGATCAGAGCCTTGGGATAGGTCATCTTCGTTGACTCCTAGTGTATCAACGGCCGTTACAGCAGGAACGTCATCCACCACCTTAATGGCTAATGAATATTCTGGTGACTCATCCCCGTCTTTATCCGTTGCTGTTACTGGCAATTCGAGAGTGATTTGATTCTCAGTATCACCATCGGGATGATCGAGCGGCTTTTTAAGATCAAATTGATAAGAGTTATCTCGAGCATCGAGCGTAAGTTCAAAAACGACTGCTTGTGGGGTTCCTGCGACACCTTGATAAACGTTCACGCCACCTGAACTCGAAGCTAAAATGAGCATTATCGCGTCACCGCCAGAAGTCAGACCGTTCACCGGCGATTCAAGGTTATTCAGTTGGATAGAGACAACTTGGTCTGCCCCTTCGGTGATGTCTAAGGTGCCACCAATGAGCGTATCTTGAGGGCTGGCCTCATCCGACCCTTTTGGCAAATCATCTTCATCCACCGTCAGTTCACTGCTTGGTGTCACGCCGCCTATGGTTGGAACATCATCCACCACGGTGATCGGCAGTGTTTGCACGTTTGACACATCACCATCATAGTCGGTCGCTTGGATTGGCAAATTAATGACGAGTTCATTTTCACCATCAGCCATTGCATGGTCTAGTGGCGCGAATAAATCAAATTGATAGCTGTCGTCAGAAGCATCCAACGTAATGCGGAAAACGGGCGTAGCGGTGCCATCAATTCTCGCTTCATAAACAGCAACACCGTTTGAATTTGATACTTCAACGAGCACCAAATCTTGCCCACCTGATGTGAGATCTTTCACTGGGGAGTTTAAATCGGTGACTTGATACTCAACAACGCCATCAGAGCCATCTATCGCATTGAAGTTGCCTTTTACGCTATTGAGTTGGCTACTGCCCTCGGAGCCAATGGTTTGAATGTTGTCTTCATCAATCTTGGTCACGCTGCCGTCAATCAAGCCATCAAGGACAGGTTTATCGTCAGAGATTGTGACCGGAATGGTCGCCGTTGTTGTATCACCATCAAAATCGGTTGCAATGATAGAGAAGTCTAACGTAAGAGCATCAATGCCTGATGGATGATCAATCGGACCTTCAAGCTTAAAATCATACGAGCCGTCTACATTGACGTTCATAATGAAGATTGGATTTCCATCTGCAGTTGCAATATAGGTGAAGCTACCATCTTGGTTTTCACTTTCTTGCAGTGTTACCGCATTTCCTTGAGAGGTAAGACCATCAACAGGATTCGTTGATGAATCAAGCTGATAACTGACCACCTGATCGGCCCCTTGGTCAGTCGTAAAGCGTCCCTCAACATAAACACTCTCATTTTCATCTGAGCCAATATTAGGGAGGTCATCCTCACTAACATTGAGTGGAATCACGTCATCTATGATTGGGGCATCATCAATAATTTGAACAGGAATTATTGCTGTTGTTGTATCACCATCAAAGTCCGTTGCTACAATAGGGAACTCTATCGTCAAACGCCCGCTGTTCGGCTCATGATCAATTTGGCTTTCCAGTTTGAAGTTATAAGAACCTTCAGGACTGACATTTAGCGTAAACACCTGATTGCCATTGGCCGTTGCGATATAAGTGAAGCTACCGTCACTGTTTGAAACTTCAGTCAGCGTAATCGGTTGGCCTTGTGATGTTAGCCCACTTACCGGATCAGAACCGACTTCGAGTTGGTAACTGATCACCTTATCGGAACCTTGAGTGGTGGTAAATTGTCCCTCTGCGATTAGCGTATTAGAAGAGGCTGTATTTAACCCATCTTCATCCACTTCTAATGCAACTACATTCGTAATTGAGGGTTTATCATCCACTATGGTGACAGGAATCGTTGAAGTCGTGGTATCCCCATCGAAATCCGTCGCTACAATTGGGAAATTGAGCTGCAAACTATCACTACCTTCGGCGTGGTCAATTGGCCCTTGCAAAGTGAATGCGTATTCGCCGTTCAACTGTAGTGTTAATTCAAAAACGGCGGCTCCATTTGCTGTTGCCGAATAGGTATAGCTTCCGTCTGCGTTGAGCGCGCTCACCAAAGTGACACTGTCACCATGAGAGGTAAGCCCACGGACTACACTCACTGTGTCCTCTAACTCATAACTAGCGACGCCATCTGATCCCGAAACAGTGGTAAACTTACCTTGAACCGTCGCACTGTCATTCTGTTCAGAGCCAATAAGTGAAATATCATCTTCATCGACTAGTAGTGCTTCTACGCCGCTAATGGTTGGGGCATCGTCATCAACAGTAACGGGTATCGTCGCAACCGCCGTATCACCATCAAAATCAGTTACAACAACGGGAAAATTGATCGTCAGCTCATCACTATCAATGGCATGATCAATGGGACCTTGCAAAGTGAAATTGTAAGTGCCATCTCGGTTTACGACGAACGTGAAGACAGTTTCACCGTTCGCCGTTGCGCTATACGTAAAGCCACCATCAGGATTGTCACTTTCAAGTAGAGTAATAACCGCCCCATGAGAAGTAAGGCCATCGACAGGATTACTAGAGCCATCTAATCGATACTGAGCAGCGCCATCGCTATCTTGTGATGTCGTAATTTGCCCCATAGCGAAAGCTGGTGCATCTTGTTCTGAACCAACGTTTGCGATGTCATTTTCATCAACACGGAGAGCATCGACATCCACGATGTCTAACTGATCATCAATAATCTTAATCGTAAACGTGCTGTTTTCGGCATCCTGGTCAAAATCGACCGTCGTGGTTGGTAAAGTCAGTAAGATTTCTTCCGTTTGCCCATCATGCTGCAACGGCTTAAATTGCTCGAATTGGTACGCTCCATCGGTGTTCAAACTGATGGTCAACACAACGTCATTCGTATCCGCGATTGAAAGAGTAATCCGGCTTCCATCATCTGATAACGATGCAATCGTCGTTAAGCTGTCACTGAGTAACCCATCGAATTGCGCTAGGCTCTCTTGGTCAAACGTGGCAGTGGCAATCTTATCGCTACCAATATCAACGAATCGACCGTCAATAATAGCGCTCGATGATTCAACATTCTCTATCGTGATGTTTTGAACAGAGGGATTATCTCCATCGGCAATCGTTGTCACTATATCAATAGGAGACAAAATACTATTGCCGCCAATATCTGAACCAGTAATATCAAAAGCAATTTGTATTTGATCGTTATCAAAAGACACTAAGCCATCAGCAACAGACGGTACATGATCAATGCCTTGATTGATCGTCGTCACCACTTCTAGCTGAACATCACGACCAACTGATATTGCCTCAATGTCGATTCTAATAACATCCTGACCGTCTTGAGTACCGATAATGGCATTTTGTTCTGTATCAAAGACAAATGAGACGGGTTCTCCACCGGAAGTAATGTCCGCGTTAAGCTCTTCAAGTAACGACGCTAATGATGCGGGTTCAGGCACAAAACTGTTAGGATCAAGTGGTAAATCGGCAGCATCAATGATGACTTTAGAAGTGACGGACTGTGGATAGCTAGAAAGCGAGATCGAGCCTTCTGTCAGCTCTGAAGAAAGAGACTGGCCACCATCAGCCAAAATAGTGATATCAAACCCATTTAGATCATCATTAAGATCAGTATTATCAAAGGAAGCTGTGGTCTCAAAAAAGGTCGAAGCTAAAACCTCTGGGTTGTTATATTCAATCGTGACAAAGCCTGCGTTAGCCGACCCTGAAGCGCCACCACCTGCTGCTGGGCCAGCCGCCGTTGCTTCAAGTATGGCTGTTGGGTCAGCGCCTTCTAAAATGGCTTGTTGAATAGCGGCAACATCGTCAGCATCAAAGTCCGTGGTTACTGTAGGGTCTACTGACACCTTGCCGTCAATTTGGGCAGTGACGACGTCTTGGTTCTCTTGGCCTAATTTGGGCTCAGGAATACAGGCAAAGCAATTCTCGTCCACCAAAAATAGTGAGCCGTTAGCAACAACATCTAATGATGAGCCATTAATCGTTATTATTACTTCTCCCGGCAGCAATGTTTCGCCGCGATCAACGATTCTTATATTCCCATCCCGGCCTATTGCGTAAACATCCCCTTTGACAGCATCTACAACCACTTCTTGCGGCAAAGTTTGTATACTCATCTGACCCCCAGCTAAAACAGTCTATGCTCTCGACTTTATCAATGACTCTAGTTTTCTATTCTTCAAACCCGGACCTATGCAATCCTTAGCTAGCGAAGACAATAATTCAGCAATCATGGCTGAAAACTATAAATATCAGCCACAGTAATAAAAATTGTTTGTCGTCACAACATTCCGTTACTAATTTTTGCAACGACAGGTGTACATTAAATAAGAATGTTCACCGTTATTATGGCCTTATGATTGGAGATAACCTCCAAACACTCAACACCCTATTACTTAAAGCTTAGTCTTTATAATTGGAAAAAGTCAGTATCTGTTGACTCAGTGGGTTAGTACAACCCCCTTAATCCTCATGGAACATGGAGCCGTTACAAACAACAGACGCAACATCTTAAGTGGTATTAGTCGTCATTTGAGATATTGTGTCTTTATGAACGTCTGAACAACTTGTTTTACCTATCCCTTTAATCGTTACCATCCATCAAATCTATCAATGATTTTAAATGAATTCTTTTACAAAACGTTTGCGTAATCGCTAACCTTCACTTAACCTAGATTTGAGGCTTTAACCACGATTTTCGCATTGCTATAGTTCACCCATCAAAACAAAAAAGACCATTCGAGGCATGGAGCTTCCTCGTTAATCTCAAGATGAGAAGAATAGGTACCGAAAAAATTCGGCAGATTTAAGAGGGTCAAATAATGGAAATGAATATGGTTGAAATTCTGGGCTATGCTGCATCTATCATGGTCGCGATTTCATTAACTATGAAAGACATCGTTAAACTTCGCATTCTGAACTTTATCGGTTGTGCGCTTTTTACAGCATACGGTTTGATGATTGACTCATGGCCAGTAGTGTTAACCAATGGCTTCATCGCCTGTGTAAACGTGTATTTCCTCGCGAAAATGCAACGTGAAAAAAAAAGCCTAGCGCCTGAAAATGCCTAACTAAAAAATATAATGCGCCCGTAAGTTCATATACCTACGGGTGTTTTGTTTTTCCATTGTCCAAATAACATCCTTTCACTATCATTTTTTCACGTTGCCATATCTTTGTCTGAATTCTAAATGCCACACAAAATCAAATAGATAAGAAACTGCAACACCTCACCATAGCAACTCCAACTTTATCATCTCAGTATAATTGACATCGCCTTTTGGCGTTCAGCTGTCAGTAATATAATAATTCGATCAGCTTTTATGTGCTGTGAGTATATACTCGTGATAAACACAACATCGAACATAAAGGCTTACCATGAACATTGGTGCAATTGCTAAACTGACCGGGCTATCTTCTAAATCTATTCGCATGTATGAAGAAAAAGGCATCATTTCTCCGCCCAACCGAAGTGAATCCGGCTATCGGGAATACTCTGACAAACATATTCAAGAACTTAACCTGGTATCACGAGCCAAAAATGCTGGTTTTTCTCTTCAAGAATGCAAAGAGTTCGTTCATTTAGCTGGCAATCCAAACAGGAAAAGTAGTGAAGTTAAAGCGCGTGCAATGGATAAACTGAAAGAGGTAGAGCATAAGATTGCCCACCTTTTGGAAATCAAAAAACAGCTTGAAAGCTGGGTTTCCGCGTGCCCGGGAAATGCAAAAAGTCACTGCCCTATTATTGATGATTTAACCAAGTAAGCGGTACCGCGTATAAGAAGATCATCTCTGAACATGACTTACGCCTCAAAAGTGACATTTACAATAACATTCATAAACTTAATACTTATACTCTCACATTAAGCATTCATAAAAAGGATTAAGTAATGAAAAAGCTAGCTCTTATTGTTTTTGTCGCAGCACAACTAATGGCTTGTACGGAAGTCGGCAGTGAAGCGTGGTGTAATGATATGAAAGAAAAACCAAAAGGCGAATGGACAGCAAACGAAGCTTCTGACTTCGCAAAACACTGTGTATTCTAGACGACTTGAACTCGGGGGAATCTAAGCCCGAGATAAACTCGCACCTTACAACAACAAAGATACCGAATAAGAATGAGACTGGCTTACCAAACAAAGCCAGTTTCTGTTACAAACATTCCCCTAACGATACACGTTAGGGATTCGTAATGATCACGCTCTATAACGATTTGACGCTCTTACGCTCGACCAGTGTTGGCTCTAGTTGCACGACTTGAGTTTCTTGCGTTTTCTCATTCAATTTGCGTAAGAGTGTTTCTACAGCCGCTTGGCCTAGGCTGTATTTTGGTTGGTGGATAGTCGTTAAAGACGGTGACATGTATTTCGCGATGTGAATATCATCATATCCGATGATTGAGAGTTGTTCAGGTACTTCAATGCCCAATTCATTGGCAGCGTTAAGCACACCCATCGCCATCATATCATTCGAGACAAAAATTGAACTTGGTAATGGTCCTCGTTCAATCATTTTCTTAAATGCCTGATATCCTCCCTCACATTCGAAGTCAGATTCAACGATCCAATTCGCATTAAAACTTAAGCCTGCTTCAATCACCGCTCGTTTGTAACCTTCATAACGCATTTGTGCTTGGTGCTTAATTAGCGGGCCGGTAATACACCCTACTTCTTTGTGACCACAATCGATCAAATACTTCGCAGCTAAATAGCCACCGCGTAGCGAGTTATCTTGGATCTTATCACTCGCAAATAGCATTGGGCCCCAATCCATCACAACCACCGGGATATCAGGGTAGCGTTCGAATACTTCTATCCGCTCCCCCTCTAATGACGAACACATTAAAATTAAGCCATCAACACGCTTTTGCAATAGCGTATTAATAGAATCACGCATGCGCTCATTATCGCCCTCGGTATTGCAGAGGATCAGGCTATAACCTTTCTGGTAACAACAGCGTTCTACCCCTTTCACCACTTCACCGAAAAATGGGTTAGTTGATGTGGTTACGAGCATACCAAATGTTTTGGTTCGATTGACCTTAAGACTACGCGCCAAAGCTGATGGCGCGTAATAGTTCAGCTCTTTTGCTGCGTTATTTACTCGTTCTGATATTTCTTCACTGACAAAACGAGTTTTGTTAATAACATGGCTTACGGTTGAGGTAGAAACGCCTGCAAGTTTCGCGATGTCTTTCATCGTTGCCATGTCATTACTCCTTTTAACTAACGGTTTTTAGCAAGTACTAGTTTTTAGCAAGAAATGCTTCAACCTCATCACGGCTTGGAATAGAAGTTTGCGCACCAAAGCGCGTAACAGAAATTGCCGCGGCTGCATGTGCAAATTTAATCGCTGATTCTAAAGGGAATGACTCCAATAAACCAGTCACGAATGCGCCATTAAAGGTGTCGCCAGCAGCAGTGGTATCTGTCGCTTCCACTCTGAATCCAGGAATAATTTTACCTTGATCTTTCTGGCTCAACCAAACACCACGAGCACCTAGGGTAATCATCACCGTTTCGATGCCTTTCTCATGCAAAATCTTAGCAGCTTTGTGTGCGCTTTCATCGTCCGTCACCGTGACGCCTGTTAACACTTCTGCTTCGGTTTCATTTGGCGTAATCACATCAACACAAGACAACAAGCTATCCGGCAATTCACGCGCTGGCGCTGGGTTTAGAATTACCGTTGTACCCGCTGATTTAGCAACAATCGCTGCTTTTTCAATGCCACACATTGGTGTTTCAAGTTGCATCAGTAAATAATCTGCCTGACGGATTCGATCTAAATCTGATTCAATGGCTTCAGCCGTTAATTTCGCATTTGCCTCCGCTGATAAACAAATACTGTTCTCACCACTGTCAGAAACTTGGATCATCGCGATACCCGTTGGACAGTTTGGCTGCATTTTTACACCAGTGATATCAATACCATCCATTTTGAAATTTTCACGAATATTAATACCAAAAGAGTCGTCACCAACACAGGCGATAAAACCGATATCCGCGTTTAAACGCGCTGCTGCTACCGCTTGGTTTGCCCCCTTACCGCCAGGGATAACTTGGTAGTTACGTCCATGCAAAGTCTCGCCCGGGCGAGGAAAATAAGGCACTTGAAGAACATGGTCGGCATTCACACTACCCAATACAACTAACTTATTCATACGGTTATCCTCGGTTCAAAGTGAACCTATTTAATTAGAACAGAAGAAAAATAGATGGCTTTTACTTTTCTGTTTATCAGCTTTGTTCATGTAAAAAGCCAAAGGCATCTATTTTTTGCTCTCTCATCACTAATTTATCTACAACAAGAGAGCAAATAAGCACTTAATCACTTAAGCACTTAGCTTTAACCTAAGGTCTCAATGCCAGTTCGAACAGAGAAACAACGCTCTTCCCCTGACTCTAAATAGATCAGAGTTTCATTACGCTTAGCGGCTAGGAATCCTTCAGGTCGGCATGTTGCGGGAATCGCATAAGCCGCTACCTGCTGATCACCGTTACACAAAATCCATCGAGTCGTACTGTTAAATTCACGGGTGCTAAATTCGGTGATGAGACGTTTATCTCCAATTTCCATTCTGAACTCTGCACGATCAGTGAAAGTCGAAATATCATCTAGAAAATAAACAATTTCAGGATCATGCATTTCCGGCTTATCTAATCCCGAAAAAGGCGGCGAATTTTTTAAACTCTCATTGTATGCAAGCCATTGCTCCGTCGGCTGGACATGCGCCGGAATACTTTCACGCAATGTAAATGCTTCATTCGGCAAGTTTTGAGTCATGATCGCATTCTCAAAATACGCCGCATTGATATGGCACATATACTGTAAAGGCATGTCAACAGACGCAAGGTTCTTAATTGCCATGTTGATGTCAAACACACTTGCGTCTTTCGCTAAATGTACAGATGGCGTAGCTAGGTAATGATCACCAAAGCCCATCACATATTCATACATACCTTTAATCACAATTTTATCTTCACAGACCTCTAACCAAGCACTGTCCATCGATGCACAAGGCATTTCCCCATGAAGAGAATGATCATCTTGAGGTGTTGGGCAGCCCATGCGAATCATGCCAGCATGGAAAGCAAAACAGCCGTAGGTTTCTACAATAGTTTTTGCTGGTTTTGGCTCAGAAAACATATTCTTCATACATAGGTCAGTATCAAGAAACTTAGCATCCCAAATCATTTGTCCCATAAAAGGCAACACCACCAAGTGCCCTTTGGTATTTTTAATCTCAACCGCTTCTACGCCTGAGTTATATTTGAATGTATTCACCTCAAAGCTTTCAGACTTCAGGATAAGCATTCTTTCTTTTGCAAATTGTTCTTTGTATAGAGGAATCGTAAACATCATCAATCTCTCACTAGAAATGGCTGCCCTGTATCGAGCAGCCATCTATTAAAATTAAGCTTCAGCAACCTTGTAGCTAAATGCTTGCTTGTATTTTTTCTCACTCATGAAGTAGAAGAATACAATCGCGAAACAAAGTGCACTTACTAAGAAAGAAGCTTGCATGCCTACTGAATCCGCTAGTAAACCTTGGATAACTGGAATCGCAGCGCCACCAATGATAGACATCACGACAAAACCACCCGCAGTTTCTGTGTAACGAGTATCAACAGATTGAAGCGTTGATGCGAAGATTGTTGCCCAACAAGGCGCGAACAATGCAGACGTACCTACAGCGACCCATACCGCACTGAAGTTAGGAACAAATGTCACATAAATCAAACATAAGAAACCTATCGCTGAGTAACCCATCAATACATTTTCTTGAGACGTTTTAGTAAACAGGTAGTTCGCCAACAATTTACCTAGGAAGTACATAATAAATGCATACAACAAGTAGTTCGCAGCGTCATGCTCAACCATAGTTGAATCCATTTCTAACGCTAGGCGAATCGTAAATGACCACACGGCTACTTGCATACCTACGTAAGCAAATTGGGTCACTATACCTTTGAAGAAACGGGCATTGCCAGCTAGGTAAGATAGCGTTTCACCAAAAGAAGGCTGTTCTTCTTTCTTGTCGGCAACCGCTTTACAATTTGGATACTCTGTAATCGCGATAAGCGTTGCAACCGTCGCAATAATACCCACTAGCCATTTGTATGGTTCTAGTGTTTGTTGCAGTACTTGTTCTTTAAACATGGCAAGTTCCGCACCTGTCAGCGTAGACATCATATGTTCCACGTCTACACCCTCTTGGAAGATCAAATGCTTACCAAGCAGCAAACCAATAATGTAACCCATCGCGTTGATTGTATGAGAGACGTTGAGGCGCAATGTCGCACGTTCAGGCTCACCAATCATCGCAGAGTAAGTATTACAAGAGGTCTCAAGGAATGATAAACCAATCGCAATACAGAAAATCGCGGCTAAGAACATGGTGTAGGTGCCCGCATGTGATGCAGGGAAGAACATCAAACAACCGAAGATGTACAAAGCAAGACCAAGTAAAATCGCCAGCTTGTAAGAAGTTTTCTTCACAACCATAGATGCAGGAATCGCGACTAGAAAGTACGCTCCGTAGAATGCTGATTGAACTAATGCCGAAGCGAAGTTTGAAAGATCAAAGATCGATTTAAATTGAGTGATCAGAACGTCATTTAATGCCGCGGCTGCTGACCAAAGCGCAAACACTGAAGAAAGCAGTAAAAACTGGAACAACGGAGTTTTGTTTAAGTATCCATCCGCATGCTGAACTGTTGTATTTTTTATAAACATAATTACCTTCCATTTCAGGAAAACTTGGAATCGACAACGTTACTTAGAACGTGACACCCGCTTGAAAAATAACATTGGCGTATGGTGTGCACTCCCCTGTCCTTACAACCGCACGGCTTTGCTCTGTGCGAGATTTAAATGCTTCGTGTGACATATAAACAACATCAATTGTCTTGCCACTTTGTTCGCTGTCTCTTTGCAACTCAGCAATAAGGGCATCATGATGAGCAGGGCTAACCTGAACAAACTCTTCTGCAATGATTGCGCGCTCTACTTGCGATTCAGACAAAATCACGCGAACAGTTTCGATGAAGCTAGGAACCCCATGCGTCAGTGCTAAGTCAATGCGCTGCACATGTTCAGGGATCGGCAAACCTGCATCACAAATCGTGATCTCATCGGTATGGCCTAGCGTCGAAACCAAGTAAGAAATTTCGGAATTTAATAGGGTACTTTTTTTCATTTCATCGACCTTTCGGTTACACGTTTAAACAACTGTGAGCGTCAGTTTTTAATACTTTATTTATTGACATAAAACTCATCGAAACGTTTCGATGGCAATGATAGAGCGGCCATAAAATTTGACTAGTCGCGTATTCACAAGGTGTGAGAATGATCGGGAAATTAAAGATGTTGTTCTAACAAAAGTCTACGCTCATCACACTGCATTCATCGAAACGTTTCGACAAGATTAATGTAGACAATCAAAATAGCGGCATTCGTAACACGTTGAAGAGACGAACCAAAATGACACAACCGACTTATAATATAAAACTCATCAATTTATCGACGAATGTTTGCAACAATTCACACTAAAACTATTTACACCATCACAAATACTATAAGGGGTTCTGAAATTCGGATATAGCACGCTTACAATTGGCAACAAACCATGATTATCATTCTCACTCGTTCAGTACCGCAAGGTAAGCAACGTTTGTAGTTTGTAAAGACACAAACGGAATAAAATACCGCGATGAAATTAAGTCACAGAGTGGTGTTGCTCGTTGCGCCGATCATTCTATTGAGTGCTGTCGTATCAAGTTACATCATTTACAGCATCCAAAAAGTCACCCTCGTTAAACGTGAAGATAGCTATATCCAACTGCAAATGGAAAAACTCGCGGGGCAATTTCGTCAAGCCAACATTTTCCTGAATAGCTATGCGTACACATTAAGCAAGAGTGATGTCTTGCAGGATTACTTCGTAAATCATGACAATCGATATCGTGAGAGGCAACTATTTCAACGCCTCGATGAAACGGTAAATGTACTTAGTTATGGATATGGCGGCGACGCGAACATGGCCATTCTCGATGGATCGCAAAGTGTCATCTACTACACAGAAAACCAATACTATGAAGCGAACAACCGTGTTGACCCGAACATACTCGACTATGTCTCAGCCAGTTATGAGAAATATGGGGAGACAAACCACACTGGATTCATCTATAACTCTAGCGGCCAAAGCATTCTTCTCCAATATGAACTTTTTGATAAACGAACAGGTAACGCACCACTAAGTTTTGACCCTCAAAATGTCTTTTTTGTGGTGGTTTCTGTTTCACTAGAAGCCTTTAATCAGATTAAACATCAAATCGAGTTTGATACACACAGTGTCATTACGTTCTCAAGCAAAGCTATTGTGCTTGATGTCCCACTTGCCCAAACCATCGAACTATTACCTCATTTTTATGCCGTATTATCACCGGCAGAATATCTGATGTGGAACAAAGTCGATCGCGTATGGCTAGAACTTGCATTCTCGTTTGGTATTGCAGCTTTCATTACTATCACAATCATTGTTTCTATCATTTACCGTTATGTACTACGTCCGGTTTCTCGACTGGATAAGCAACTTAAGGAAATGGAGTCTAATCAAAGAGAGAAAATTGATGTTTTAAATACTAATGACGAAATTGGTCGCCTTTCCGCCCGATTCTTCGATATGTATGAAGAGCTAAACGTCGTCTATCGTGAGACAAAACACCTTGCCGAAACCGACCATTTAACTCAGCTAGCCAATCGACATTATTTTCACCAATTAGCGATGAAGACACTAGCGTCACCGGGGAAACAACTTTGGGTAATTTATGTCGACCTAGATAACTTCAAATACGTCAACGATAAGTATGGCCATGAAGTGGGCGACAAGTTATTAAAAGAGTTTTCATCACATTTGTCTAGGCTATGTAACAAGCATTCTAAGCTTGGGAAGGGCACTTGTTTTGGTTCTCGTCTTTCTGGCGATGAGTTCGCAATATTGCTTTCAACAAATGAAAAAAAAGGAAACATCTCGAGCCTATTTGCAACTGAGTTATTAAAACCAATGCAAAGCTCAGAGAATGAGTTTTCACTCTCCTACCCCATCACCGCAAGTATTGGCATTGCGCAATATCCACAAGATGGTCAGGAAATCACTCGTCTGCTTTCCAACGCCGATGCCGCGATGTATCAAGCCAAACGCGCAGGGAAAAATCAATTCGCTTACTACTCGGCGTCATTAAATATTGAAGCGAAACGAAGAAGCCAAATAGAGCAGGCATTAAGAAAATCGAACGTTGAGGATGAGTTCTACCTTGTCTATCAACCTTATATGGACAGAGATCAAGAACATATTGAAGGGTTGGAAGTACTACTTAGATGGGAAGCTAATGGTATTGGTCTTGTTTCTCCCCAAGAATTTATCCCTATCGCAGAACAGACAGGGATGTTCGAAAAAATTGACCGCTGGGTTTTCGCTAATGCCACTGCTGAATATCATCAACTCAAGGAGATATTCAACAAAGAGATCATCTTATCCATTAACTTATCTTCCGCCGAATTAAATTCGTTAGATATGGCAGATTTCATTCACAAGCATACGCTTAAAAATGGTATTCCAACAAATAGTATAGAGCTGGAAATCACCGAGACATATGCCTCTGACCACCAAGGAACCGCCTTGCTCGACAAACTTTCAGAGCTTGGTTATCGGCTCGCGATCGACGATTTTGGCTCTGGATACACATCGCTGACTCAACTGGTTCAATACCCAGTGCAGAAAATTAAATTTGACCGTCAGTTTTTATTAACTCTTATGCAAACTAACAATGGTCACGTGATAAAGCCCATCATTGAGCTTTGTCATGCCCAAAACAAAACGGTGACTGCGGAGGGAATTGAACATCATGTGATGTACGATTGGTTGTCTACCTACCATTGTGACTTTATGCAAGGTTATCTGTTTGGCAAACCGATGACAAAAGATCAGTTAATCACTTGGTGGAGAAATGGGAAAATGCATCAGCCAATTGAATCCCCGACTCACTCCTGAACGATTCTAACGTCAGAACCTGAGTCGGAGAGCATCATTAAGCAGATGCGAACAACACATGGATGTATCGAACAATGACACTATCTATTGCATTCGCTTTAACATGTTAAGTGTAATATTGGCTGAATTGTCTGCGGTTGCTTTCTTCAAATCTGAATAAACCATCTCAGCCGAACCATCAGCTTTATCAGAAATAGTACGAATTACAACGTAAGGCACCTTAAAAGCATCAGCAACTTGACCTAGCGCCGCCCCTTCCATTTCTACCGCCATCGCGTTGTATTCTTGGTAAATACCCGTCACCTTTACTTTGCTCGCAATGAACTGATCACCAGATGCGATAATGCCTCGATAAACACTCTCTTTACCAAGCGTGTCAACGGCCGCATCGAAAGCGTATTTTTGCAGTGCTTTATCTGCGTAGAAGTAACGTTCCTGATAGTCAGGCAAAAGACCTTTTGGCATATTAAATGCGGTTAGATCGACATCATGCTGGACAAGACGAGTTGAAACCACGACATCCAATGGGTCCAATTTAGGATCACTGGCACCTGCAATACCCGTAAAAATAAGCTGCTCTACACCAAACGACTCAATTAACAAGGTCGTCGTCATCGCTGCATTAACCTTACCAACGCCAGACTTCGTCACAACGACCGATTTTCCCTCTAACTCGCCAGTATAGAAACGATGACTACCAATTGTTTTAACTTGTTGATTTTGAATTTTTGGTAATAACGCTTCAACTTCTACATCCATCGCACCAACAATACCGATAGTAGAACCTGCAACAGACGGAAGCGAGTAAGCGGTAAGCAAGAGAGCAAGAGATTTCTTTAACATGAGGATCCTGATATGTAATACGCGACACCAATTTGTGACGCCACGCAGATTATACTACATACCAAACCAAGGCAAACGTTTGCCTTGCGTATGTGGAACTGTTTGCTTAAAGAAACATCACATTCCGATAGTTATTTAGTCAATGCTATGTTTCTGATGAGATTTAAGACGTTCAATTTTAGAAACTACGGGCATAAAATAACCGCAGGCTTCTTTATTTGGTTCGGTTGGCTGGCTCCAAGCAGAGCACATGTCCGCGCTTCCTCGTTGACGAGTAAATTGACGGCATTGTCCACAACAATGGCTCATATCTCTTCCTTAAGTTCCACCGAAAACATCAAATACCTTTCCGTGCTTCATCTACCGGCGCTTTCGCATACATTTTCTTACACAACTACTTAATTAGTAAGAACATCCTAAAAGTACCACAACACCGCTAATGACAATGTTATTTAAGATCAAACTTCCCTGAAGTTTAATTTTTGAGCCTTGTAGTATAATTACCCATCATTCGTTACTTATCAAATATAATAAAAGTTATTATGGTTAATACATATTAAAGACAAATTACAAGATAAGAACAAATTTAATTATTAATAAAAATACAATTTATCATTCAAAAATTTAATTATCACTAGAATAGTGATGATAGATATCTTTATTCAACGGATTAACACACTCTATAAAGGTTCACAATAAACGATCCTAATGGTTTGTTTAAATACATAGCGTTCAATGCCGATTTAAGAACAGAAATAGCCAGAAAACGCCCATCCCCCCCTCACTAGCAAACTGCTTATGGAACTCAGCAAAGATCACCACTGATGATGACAGACTCACATCGTTACAAACCGTATATACCCGAGCGCTTTTCCTAATTACGCGGCAAACCTTGTTGAACGTTAAACAATGCAACAGAAGACATAACAAGCAGCGTGCTTCCTTGGTAATATTTTGTTACGACCTACTTCACAGTATCCATTTTTTACATGTTCTTTTATTACATATAGAAAACATTGAATTAAAAAGACATTTTAGAGACACACTTAATAGAACAGTGTTTTTATGACTAACTAGTAAAGTAAATACACGTAAACATAGTTTTATTAATAACTCAAATAGGCTAATATTCATACTGAATGATTTAAAGTCATCAATTAGTATCTCAATGTATTTATATTTCAATCATTTAGGTGATTAAGTTTTGCTTCTTACTTTTATCATTTAAAAAGTAGGCGATAAGACTCATATTAAGAAACATAGAGAATAGAATGAGTTTGATGTGCATGCTGTATTACTGAGTGCATGAAGCAATCAACCAGCTTGCAATATTTAGAGTTATATTAGTAAAAATGAAAAAGCTATTTTTATTGTTGATATGGACATCCCTATCATTTTCTCCTCTCGCTTTTGCGCACCATTCAGGGAAAAATTCGGGTAACAAAGTCAACCAACAACTTATTGAAAAAACATATAAAGAAGCCAATTTAGAGGGCGTTCTGGATTACCAACTGTTTAGTGATGCATACCAAGCATACAATCAAACTGAAAATCGGAAAAAGCCCGTATTGACGATCATCGATTACAGCAAACCTTCGACAGAAAAACGCTTTTATGTCGTCGATCTCGATAAGAAAAAGCTGATCTTTAATACTTATGTATCCCACGGTGTAAACAGCGGTAAAAAGACAGCGACGAAGTTTTCAAACATCATAAACTCTCGCAAAACCTCATTGGGTACGTTTCTAACGGATACTACCTATTATGGTTCGAATGGCTATTCACTGCGTCTTGACGGCTTGACCTCCGGCGTTAACGATAAAGCAAGAGAACGATATATTGTCGTCCACGGCGCAAATTACGCTAACCCATCTTTTATCAAGAAAAATGGTTACTTAGGTCGCAGTTGGGGATGCCCTGCACTACCGCAGAAATTGTCTCGTCAGATCATTGATACGATAAAAGGTGGTAGTGTCATTTACGCAAGTGCCTAACATCACCCCAATACAAACAAAAGAGGCGCAAAAAATGCGCCTCTTTTGTTGTAGAATGTGAAACCTACATAATCCTCATTACTGAGGCAGTTCCGGAGTCGTTTTCGACTTGTTCCAAGCCTTACGTACTTTAACTAAGATGAAGCTCGCTACCGCAATCGTCAATGTTATCACTGGCGCAGCCATCAAACCCATAGTTACGATTTTATTAATTTTTTCCGGCAGTAACGGCAGTAACAATCCGAATCCACATAATAGTAACGTCCAAAGGATGGCACTTAGCCAAGCGAAGTAGTGGAATTTTCCTACGCGGTTAACACGAAGTCCCATCATCAACGGAAGAAGAGAACGCACGACCGGAATGAAACGCGCACAAAATAGCGCAATCAATCCATGTTTACCTAATAGCACATCGACTTGATCCAACCGTTTTTTAGGTACAGCATTCACCCAACTTTGAACTTTCGGTAGACGGTTAAGCCACTTACCCTGTAAGTACGCTGCCCAGCTCCCCATTGCAGCACTGATGACAATCACTAACATAATAATAACGGGATCAAGTACCCCTACCGCCGCCAACGTGCCAGATAACACAACAACGCTGTCACATGGGAATGGTGCAGCTGGTATAAAACCACTTTCTAAAAAGATAAGTGCTGCAACTACAAAATAAATAAGACCAGCACTACCTGGCGCCATCAAGGCTGTAAAGTCTTGATGCCACAACGCAAGTAAGACTTGAATAATTGAATCAAACATGAAGAACTCCTAAACATCATTGCAAAGTACCGAAACAAGAGTGCTATAAGTTACTTGGCATGTATAAAGCGGTAGATAAGGTTCGATTCTTTTCCGCCAACCACTCTATAGCGAGATTGAGGGAAAGAGTCATATCGAAATGGCACACTGGCTTGCGTTCCAAACCATTTCACCATCTCAATCGATTTAACAACGCCATACGCCTCAAACGCTGTCGCTTTATCAAAATAATGGCCGTTGTTTTTATGATTCACTCGTAATGCATTGCGACTAAGCAGACTTGCTTTCATCTTACGTTTTGGCAATACAGGTTGCTCCTCGATTGAGGGCGCATTTACAAGGGATGGGGCGATACTGGCAGTGTGCAGAGAATTTGAAGATAGACGCGCCTGACTTAACTCAAAAGCCATTAGTGCAACCAATAGTACTAGCACACCAGCGAGATAAGAACGCACAACATTCACCTAAAACACAACGATGTGCTGTTGTAACTCCAAGTGCAGTATTTTGCAATTTAAATTCTCAATCGAGAATAAAAAAGTCTTTATTGAAAGCTGGTATACCCTCAAACGCCGGATATTTATCCAGATTTAAGGGTATATCTAGTTGATTGGTATTTCTGTCTATACCCAAGTGACCTCAAGATGCTTTGTTGAGTGAGACTAACTTGGTTAAGCGAAACTGTCTGGGTATATCACTATTTATTGCCGTATGGATAATTAGCGAACATTTTAGTCACTTCTTCCGAGATAAGTTCTTCACGTTTTTGCGTACTCATGGATTCAGTCAGCTTTTTCTTAGATATCCCTTTCCACACAACTTGATTTACTTTGGTGTCAACTAACTCAATAACCAACTTTCCGTATTTACGCTCACGGTATCGCTCTGGGCTAGATTTTGCGACCGCAAAGCTATTCCAACCATAACCAACACTAAACGTCGAACCTGTTGAAACAAGTTCGGTTTCTTTAATGATGTCATGATGAACATAGAGATCACCGCCACTCTTAACCCTTGATAAGCCATTTGCTTCGAGTTGATCAGCGATACCCTGTTCTATACGTCTTGCATCTAGACTTGTAGGCACGTCACTTTGGGGACCAAAATCAAACGTTTTATAGGCTGAGAAGTCTGCTTGTTGATCAACATCCGTTGTGACTGTCGTACAAGCAGCTACAATCATTACTAAGCTTGCTGCCAAAAAATTTTTCCACATACTATTATCCTTATTAGTTTCATCGTTTGATTCTACGTGCGACGAGCGATGTTAAAGCGAAAAAAATTAAATCATTTCAAGATTTAGTTTCGCCTATGAACGCTTCGTGTTCAACAAAACGACCAACGCAAACTAAAAAATCGGCCATTGAATAATAGAAAAATGTGATCAAAGACAAGCAATCCTCAACAATTCGCCAGAAACGAACACTAAATAACCGATTGATCAAAAAAGACTTTTCTTTTTCAATATATGTGGCATAGTGACGTTGTCCTATCGATGCGCGGGCATCGTATAATGGCTATTACCTCAGCCTTCCAAGCTGATGATGCGGGTTCGATTCCCGCTGCCCGCTCCAAATCTTCTCGCTATTTTTTCTTAAAGAACCTATAATTTTCAAATTGTTAGCGAATTTCATTTTAATTTTGAACATCAATTTCTCGTATCTTTTTGGTTTCATGACTCATTTGGGGACCATAGAGGGACCAAATAGAGACCATGCGTCCTCACTCAGAATTTTTTCTCGCCGCAACTAACTATTCAAAATCACTAGCTCAACACAACTAAAACTAATCAACTAACATCGCTTTCCTTGCTCCCATCATCAACAATCTCTAACAAATCTGAAATCTCACAGCCCAAATAGCGACACAACCTTTCTAGCGTATCAAAGTCAATTCGGTTATTTGTTTCATGATACAAGCGGGTAATCGTATTTCTGTTAATTCCAGATTCCCGAACAACATCTGAAATTTTTAAACGCCTCGCTCCCATCAGGGTCGATAAGTGACACTTAATCATTATTAATCTCAAAAATAATTTTCTCACTGAATAGCCACCGACTTGATAGACACTGTTTAACCTAAAAAGCCGTGTAATAATTTTGTTTACTGCTTTAATAATAGCAACCGTGTGGACTAACAAACTGCGCTCAGAACTATGGATGATTTGATCCGTATCTGCGTTCTAGTCTTACATTTCAGGGATTGTTTCGGCAAGAAACCGAATAAACAAGCATGCTCATGTTTGCGTATTTTAGAAATACTAAAATAAGTGATAACCCCAACACAATTGGTCGGGGCTATTTTATTTCTTGAAGCGCAATATCCTCCGTGCATCGCAATATGTTGCACCACAAGAACTTTCAGCGACAACTCTATTCAGCGCTTAATACTTTTACACCAATAGCGAAACCCTGCCCTACTTCCACACCATCTTGCATATTATTATTTGCACATACGAACAAATCATGGCTGAGGTTAATGGCGCAGTAATCAAACTCGTCAACTGCCGCTATTTCATCCACTTCGATGAGCAACCCATCGTCATTTAGTCCGACTTTAGTTGTCCACGCACCATCCCCCATTTCACCTGTATCACTGATATGATCACCTTTAACATTACCTTCTGTATCGAAAACAAGTTTATCTATGTGAAATGCAAATTTGTTGGCATCCAAATTTCCTTCTTGAGGCAACTCGACCGAATTAAGAAGCCAAGTACCAGCATAGTCACTTAGTTGAGGTTGAGGAGATTGTTTGAGTACGATGACAAAGCCCCATTCAGTAATATCATCATCAGCTAACAACAAAACGTCTTTCGTATTACCAAGATAGGCCCATTGTTTCGACACTTCATCAGGCCATCCATCATTGTTTTGGTCTTGTGCACTACCAACAACGACTCTATCTACAATGGTGATATTTCCATCTGCATTTACGGACACTTTTAGCTCATCACTTTCAGGATTCGCTACAGAAAATTCTGTGAGGGTAGCCAGTCCCTCAGAATTAACGACAAGTTTGTCTACGTATACCATTGGTAAATCCGGTTGGCCTGCTTGCCCTTTTTTAGGAAGCTCCATGCCAAAGCTATACCAAGCCCCGGTCAAATCGCTTTGCTGATATTCATCTGCGAGTTTAATCCTCAAGCCAAATTCACTTTCAGGATCGTCACCTTCATTGCCATCCAGTGACACATACGTAATTGCATTTTTTCCTGCACTCAGCATTGCTGCTGTAAGAGCCGCAACCTCGTTTTCAGTCTCTTTTACTAAAATTCCGCCTTCAGTGTTGATACTTAACCACACGGGGCTAGAATCGATAACATTCTCACTCTCGTGACTTATGTCGACTGTGTACCCTTCTCTATCCGTAATACTCAATGAATAGTCGTTATCCATGACATCAATAGGACTTTGGCTTGTTCGTACTGGCAGGGTCGCGGTAATCGAAAACCATTTTCCGATTAAGTCCGCATCTTGATATGGTTTGCCATCGATGAAATGATTTAAGGCTTGATCTGATGAAATAAGCTCTACTCCAAATTCTGCTAATGCAGAAGATGCATCCTCATTAAAGCTATCGGCCATGGGATCAAGATTAATAGAGGCTAACGAGTTCTTCATTTCTTCAGATATTGCAATACCATTTTCAGGATCACCATCACTGTCCAGAGATTGTAGAAGCATCAGAGTATTCAATACTGATGGTGTACTTGCATCGTTAGTTCCGTAAAGTGTCATTGGCGTAATTTCATTGCTACCCGCCACTGCCGGAAATACCGTTCCTCCAAGAGAAAAAACGATGGTCTCTCCTTCTAAATATTCGAATGTCCCATTTGCATCAGTGGTCCCCGAGCGTGTCTCTGTTTCAAAATCGAGCCCTTCAACTGGGCTATCGACAAACACCCCATACTTCACCTCTGGTGTGGTCGTACTATTTTCATCATCATTGCTATTGCAGCCACCGATAAGTGCTATAGATATTGCTATCGCGGTCAGAGTTAAAAGTCTCATATAAACCTCCTAGTCATATGAAGCACATACTAATTATAGATAGAACTGGTCTGACCTGGCATATGAGTCATGATTCATTGATCTTGGCCATAAATAAATTTAATTAATTCACAAAACCAATACCAATGAGAAGGCAAATGAATCAGCTATAATAGCCTAGCGATCACATGCAGAGGGGGTTACCTTGATGATAAAAATGAAGGTGAGTTTCGGAATAGCTATTAATCAGTTTGTCTAATGAATTGCGTGCGCCATACTCTGCATACGAATTTGAAAATGGTGAATTTTTCACTATTTTCAAATTCGTATTTTGGAGCCCAAATGTAGATTGCATGGTCTTATTTGGCTATCAACCCGAAGCAATGATATATCTTAAATAGTTGATAAATAATGAATAAACTGAAGTTCGCTCACTCTATCCCCGTTCAGCGGATCCTTCCAAGCTGATGATGCGGGTTCGATTCCCGCTGCCCGCTCCAACTCTCTAACTCTCTAACTCTCTAACTCTCTAACTCTCTAACTCTCTAACTCTCTAACTCTCTAACTCTCTAACTCTCTAACACATTTTCCGATAATTTGTTTTATAAACAAAAACCTAAATACCTTTCTTCTTATCTTGCTTAACCAAAATCAGCGTAAACATACACAGCTAAAACTATGTCATAACGCATCCGACCTCTCTTGTTCGCTAGTGTCTGAGTACATATCGACTTGAACAATCTGAGGTATAAGCTAAGGATCACGCAATTATCTCGAATCTTTAATACTTCTCAACCTCTGACATGACAGTTCTGTCATCGAGCTCTATGACTTCTCCCGCGCACAGAGTGTTCAAAAAACATACAAATTAACTTTCTAAAATCACTCTGCTATTGACGGGATAGTTGCTAACCTTTATTTGTGACAACAAAATATAACTATAATATTCTCATAAATTTGACACATATAGGCGAATAATTGGACATATATCTCGCTATTGACATATAAATACCAACCTAATATTAATTATTTTGGGGAGAAACTAGAGGTATAATTATTTTTACTTCAACCAAAAATCACATTTACCATACCGTAAATATTTAACAATTCACATAAAACAACAATTAAATTAAATCAACACATCAAGAAGAATAATATAGAGGTTATCAAAAATAAGACAAAGCGACCAAGAAATATACTTACATAAATAATTAACACTTGTTGAATAAAAACATAATTTATCCCGATTAATGTAATTGAGTGCAAAATATCTCAAATATAAGAATGAGTGATTTGCGTCGAGTATTTATTATGAAATAAAACAACTCAACGAAATTAGCTATTGAATATGGGCATTTTGAAAGTAGACTAAAAATCCAATTTTGCAATCAGACTTTGGTTTTAGGAAAAGAGTAATATCTCAATACCTAACCATAAGTTTATAGCACTTAAATATTAAAAAACTCAGCAACAAGGATGACTGGATAAACTCGATGGCAGTTTGGGGGCCGAAACTCAAGGGCGGTAGCGTAAAAAAAATGATCTAACCAACAGTCACTGGCATACTATCTCGGGCTTAAAATATGGACACCTCTCTTAAATTACATAGTAACTATGGTGCTTTACATGTTCTCTACAGGACAATAGACTCTCTCGTAATACTATTGACTCTTTATTTAGTATCTACCTTATACACACACACGTTTGACCAAAAAAGCCTTTTATCTGCCAGCTATGCGATTCTGTTTTACTTATTAATCGCTGAAAGCAATGAGCTTTATCGTTCTTGGCGTGTTTTCAGATTCAAAGACGAGGCCATTACCATTGGCAAAGCTTGGTTATTTACTTTTATGGCTCTTGTATTACTCGCCTTTTTTACCAAGACAAGCGAAAATTACTCTAGAGTGGTATCAACATCATGGTTACTTTTAACGCCAATCATGTTAATTACTTGGCGCTATTTTGCGAAGCAAACCCTAAAAACGCTGCGTGACTACGGATATAACCGCAAAGATGCCGTTATTGTTGGAGTCACAGAAAATGGTATTAAACTCGCAAATGAACTTAATAACCACCCAGAGTTAGGAGTTAAAGTGGTTGGTTTTTACGATGACCGTGAAAAAGACCGCTTAAATCTTGAAAATTTGCCGGTTCCCTTTAGAGGTAAAGTACCATCAGCACTAAAACTTGCTAAAAGAGGCACAATCCAACACATTTATATCTCCATGCCTATGAAAGCGAGCGAACGGATAAAACAATATCTAGATTCCTTTTCTGACACCACAGCGAATACCTATCTAATCCCAGATTTTTTTATTTACAACCTTATGCAGTCAAGGCTGAGCACAATAGGTAACATTCCGACTGTCAGTATTCATGACACCCCTTTTTATGGCACAAACAGTTGGATAAAAAGAATACAAGACATTTTGCTTTCTAGCTTAATTATTCTTTTGATTAGCCCAATCCTTATTGGTGTAGCGATCGGAGTTAAACTATCTTCACCTGGTCCGGTTATATTCAAGCAATACCGTTACGGACTAGATGGACGCCGAATCAAAGTTTGGAAATTCCGTTCTATGAGTGCGATGGATAACGGAAAAGTAGTCAAGCAGGCAACGAAAAATGATCCAAGAATAACGCCTTTTGGTGCATTTATACGTCGAACGTCTCTTGATGAGCTACCGCAGTTCTTTAACGTTCTTCAAGGTCGAATGTCTATCGTTGGTCCTCGTCCTCACGCGGTTGCACACAATGAAGAGTATCGCAGTCTCGTAGAGCGCTACATGCTGCGCCATAAAGTGAAACCAGGTATCACAGGACTCGCTCAAGTTAATGGCTACCGAGGTGAAACCGACACTTTAGATAAAATGCAAAAACGTGTTGAGTTTGATTTGAAGTACATACAGTCATGGTCAACCTGGCTAGACATAAAGATCATTTTCATGACGGTTTTCAAAGGCTTTACCGGAAAAACGGCGTACTGAAGGAGTAGTAGTGTCCCCTCTCAACAAGACGCTAATTACATTAGCGATAATTGGTACAAGCAGTGCCGTGATTGCGAGTGAAAGTCACGGATACATCACTGAGTCCGGGATAAAGATCACCCCACTCTTTGATATAAAACTTGAACGTAACGACAACGTTGGTCGCTATTCAAAAGCCGAGCAACCTATCACATCAAATGTGCTCGTTATTAAGCCTGGAATAGTTTTAGATTCAGATCGCAATGGCAATCAATACAAAGTCGCCTATCAGCTTATTTCAGGAACCTACAGTGACAGTGACGATGATGATTATTTAGATCATAGATTCACAACAAACAACTTCGTGAAAATCAACAGACGCTCTGGTATTAGATTTAACTATTCGTACTTAAACTTACACGAGGAACGAGGAACGGGCATTTTAGCTGGCGACACTCTCTCTACCATTGCTAAAGAGCCCGTTGAATACGATCTCCACAACGTTAACACAACTTACATTTATGGTGCAGAAGAAGCAAAGGGACGCCTTGAAACCACACTAAAGTACCAAAGCAAGACTTACAATAACTATCGAAATATCGCATCACCTGAATTTTCAACTTTAAGCACAAAGTACAAAGATTACCGAGACTTCGGCGGCGCTATCGCCTTTTATTATGATTTAAGACCAGCTACAGAATTGCTTTTCGACATTAACCTTACTGATCGTAGATACAAACTTGGTGACCCAAAAACCGGACAATCACAAGATAACGTAGACGCCTACTATTTGATCGGTTCTAAATGGAATGTCACAGGCAAAACAACCGGAATGTTACGTTTAGGCTTGCAAAACAAAGACTATGATTATTCGGGAAAAAAAGACTTCACCGGTTTTAGCTGGGATCTCAACTTCAACTGGAAACCTCTGAGCTATTCAGCCGTTTATGTGTCAGCCTCTCAGCGTGCCGAAGACCCACAGCAAGGAACAAACTACATTGATAAAACTCGCTTTGATATTGCGTGGCAGCATTATTGGATGACTCATTTCTATAGCAGGATTGGCTTAAACTTTATCAAAGAAGACTATTCCGAAAGCAAACGCACCGACGACTTACTGGAGAGCACACTTGTCTTTGGATATCAGCTAAGAGACTACGCAGAAATCCAAGCTGGCTGGCAGTACGAAGACAATAGCTCCTCATTTGAGTCAAATACTTACACACAAAACGTTTGGTACTTGTCGACCAATTTTATTTTTTAACCTAGTAAGAACTGGATTTCTCAATGGCTCAAATTTTCACTTTCGGTACATTTTTACTCTTGCTCTTAACCGTCCCTTTTAACGCCTTGGCTTTGGAAAATAATTACACCATCGGCGCAGGAGATAAAATTCAAATTGTTGTTTACGGTGAAGAAGACCTCTCAATCGATGAGCTCTATATCGATAACGGCGGTAAATTCGATTATCCATATTTAGGGCAATTGTCCGCGATTAACAAAACAACAGAACAACTCAAAACTGAAATTACTCGTGGACTTATCGGAGATTATCTCATCTCGCCAAAAGTGCGCGTCAGCATCGTTGGTTTTAGAAGCATTTATGTCAATGGTGAAGTAAAAAAACCGGGCGGATATGAGTATCAACCGGGACTAACGGTTGATAAAGCCATCGCTCTTGCCGGAGGTTTTACTGACCGAGCATCGAGAAGCAAAGTCTACATCGCGCAAGCAGGCAAAGACGAATTGAAAAACAAAGTAAAACTCTCATCGACTGTTTCCCCTGGAGACATCATCGTTATCGAGCAAAGCTTTTTCTAACCCCGTAGACCTCGCAATAACAACGGATTGAATGATGTTGGAAACCCCAAAGAAAAACACTATACAACAAGATCAGCTTATTGATTTTGGATACTATGTACACCTAATTAAAAAGCGTTGGTTATCTATTTCCCTATTCACGCTGCTATGTTCAACTATTGCCGTTTTAGTTGCACTATCCATTACGCCCACTTATAAAGCGACTGCCACACTGCTGATTGAATCCTCCCAGCAAAATGCAATTTCTATTGAAGAAGTTGTGGGAATCGATACTCGAGCAAAAGAATACTACCTCACACAATTTGAAATACTAAAATCCAACCAAGTAGCTCAACGAGTCATTGATAAATTACAACTCAGTGAAATAGCAGAGTTTAATCCAAGACTAATCGTCAAACAGCCTAACCCAATTGAGAAGCTAAAAAGTGAACTGCTTGCTCATCCGCTAGTCGCACCTTACTTCAATAATGATCAAGAACCCGAACGCGACCTTGCGTCTGAACAAAAGAAAATAAACCTAGGGGTGCTAAAAGCATTTAAGTCTCGTTTAACGATCTCTCCGATAAGAAAAACACAATTGGTACACATCTCTTTTGTGTCCGAAGATCCAAAACTCGCGGCAGAGATAGCAAATGCAGTTGGCTTAGCGTTTATCGAAAACAATTTGGAATCTAAATTGATTGCTACAGAGCAAGCGACTGGCTGGATAAACCAAAGACTTACCGAACTAAAACAAAAACTCGATGCATCGGAACAAGCGCTACTCAGTTTCTTACAACAGCAAGAACTTATCGATGATAGTGGGATCGTAGCTTTGACAAGCTCAGAACTATCAAACTTGACGAACCGCATCGCAGAGGCAACTGAAAAACGTATCGAAGCGCAAGCACTTTTCAACGCATTACAGAACAATAAAAACTTGACGTCTCTTGGCTCTAATTCATTGATATCCAATCATCCTCAAATTCGAGATATTCGCTTAGCCGAATCAAGGGCGGAAAAAGAAGTCAGTGAGCTATCCAAGCGTTATGGTCCTAAGCACGACAAAATGATCCAAGCTCATGCGCAATTGGAATCTATTCAAAACCGAGCAAATCGCTTGATACACAAGCTTATTAATGGTGTAGAAAAAGAACTGGTTAGTGCTAGAGAACAAGAACAGTTACTCCAAGCAGAACTTGTTAATAAAAAAGAAGAATTCCAAGCGCTTAGTGTTGTAAAAAGTGAATATGACTCACTCAAGCGTGAAGTCGATAGTAATGCCAAACTTTATGACCTATTTTTAACACGACAAAAAGAAACCTCTGCAACAGGTGATTTTAGCTCAGCTAACGCGCGTTTTAGTGACTATGCATTAATTCCAGAGAATCCAAATAAGCCAAATCGAAAACTCATTGTAGTGCTCGCATTCTTAGCTAGCCTTAGTTTTGCTATTGTGGCCGTTATTTGCTTAGACGCATTTAACAACACCCTTTCAACTGCTCGTGACTTTGAAAATAAACTTGGATTATTACCAACGGGCACGATCCCTATCATTACTGATAAACGTTATAAAAAGACCCCTATTGATTCAAATGTTTTTCGTGATAGCAAATTTTCTGGTTTTCAGGAGTGCGTCGACTCTATCCGTACCTCGTTATACTTAAGTTTACCAAGAGCTCAGCGTAAGTTACTTGCGATCTCTTCAGCAGTGCCGGGAGAAGGTAAAACAACAACCGTAATTAGCCTTGCCCAGTCTTTCGCGCGCCTAGAAAAAGTATTGATTATCGATTGTGATTTAAGACGTCCATCGATAGGTGAGCGTTTCGGTCTCTCGAATAGCCAACCTGGCTTAACCAATGCATTACTTATGAACACGCCACTCCAAGATTGCATTACTAACATGGGAGACTCAAACCTAGATGTCTTAAGTTCGGGAATGCTTGCGCCTAATCCACAAGAACTTTTAAGCAGTAAGGCATTTGAAAAACTCATTACTTACTTAGAAACTAAATACGACCGAATAATCTTGGATACTCCCCCTATCCTACCAGTAAAAGATGCATTCATTGTCGGAAAATTGACCAAAGGAATCTTATTGGTTGTTAAAGCAAATAGTACGACCAAATCTGTCTATAAGCACACCATGACTCTGTTTACGAAGCATGAAATCACGATTGATGGTGTTGTGCTCAATCAAGTATCTCCGCCTAAGAAAGGTGCGCACACTTACTCAGAATATTCGCAATACGCATATGGAAATCAAAAAGGTTAAGGACAATCAATGAACACTCCTATCAAAGTACTTTCCGTTTTTGGCACTCGTCCAGAAGCGATCAAAATGGCGCCTTTGGTTCACAAATTGACAAAAGCGGACGGTATTGAGGCTAAAGTCTGTGTCACTGCTCAACATAGAGAAATGCTTGATCAAGTTTTAAACTTGTTTGAAATTAATCCTGATTTCGACCTAAACATAATGAAACCAGGCCAATCTCTACATGATGTTACGACTCACATTATCAACGGATTGAAAGAAGTATTGGAAGCATTCCAACCGGATATCGTTCTTGTCCATGGAGATACTGCAACAACCCTATCTGCTAGTTTAGCCGCTTACTACCAACAAATCGCCGTGGGTCATGTAGAAGCGGGGCTGCGCACTGGAAATATCTATTCTCCATGGCCAGAAGAAGGCAACCGAAAACTAACAGGTTCAATTGCAACCCTTCACTTTGCGCCAACCGACACTTCTGCAAATAACTTAATAAGTGAGGGAGTCGCTGAAAGTCAGATTTCAATCACTGGTAACACGGTTATCGATGCGTTGTTTTTGGTTAAGAATAAGCTTGAACAGAATCGAGATCTCAAAGATACCCTAGCCGCTATTTTTCCTGAAATTGATGTAGAAAAAAAACTGATTCTCGTAACAGGCCATCGCCGAGAGAGCTTTGGCGGAGGTTTTGAAAGGATCTGTGAAGCGTTAGTCGACATCGCAAATAAATACCCTCAGGCACAAGTACTCTACCCTGTACACCTAAACCCAAATGTTCGTGAACCTGTCAACCGAATCCTAAAGAGCGTAAACAATGTGCAACTGATCGAACCGCAGGATTACTTGCCATTTGTTTACTTAATGAATCAAGCTCACATCATTTTAACTGACTCAGGGGGCATTCAAGAAGAAGCACCTTCACTAGGAAAACCTGTACTTGTTATGCGCGATACCACTGAACGCCCAGAAGCCGTAGAAGCTGGGACAGTAAAACTCGTCGGCACCGACAAAAACAACATTTTTAATGCTGTAGAACGTTTACTAAACGATCAAGATGAATACGAAAAAATGAGTCATGCCCATAACCCTTATGGAGACGGAAATGCCTGTGAACGAATCATTGAGAAAATCAAACAGCACTTTGCTTGATCTGACTCTTTTTTCAAAATTATTACCGTTCTAAAAAATAAGCACACCCAAGCTATCGAATATTACCCTATTAACGACTGGAGTTTCTAAACTCCAAACGCAGAATCAAATTCAAAAAATATAGGTGTCTTCAGCACCATCATAGTTAAGGAACAACCATGTCATTTAAGAAAGTTTCCGTTATTGGTTTAGGTTACATCGGATTACCTACCGCCGCCGTCGTTGCGTCTCGTGGTATCGAGGTTGTGGGTGTCGATGTAAACCAACAAGCCGTCGATACCATCAACCAAGGCAACATCCATATTGTAGAACCAGATCTAGATATTGTCGTTCGTGGTGTGGTCAGCACAGGCAACTTACGAGCGACAACGATCCCAGAACCCGCAGAAGCGTTTATGATTGCCGTTCCAACACCATTCAAAGAGGGCAATGCACCCGACCTTACTTATATCGAAGCGGCCGCCAATGCTATTGCTCCCGTTCTTGAGAAAGGCAACCTGATCATTCTGGAATCCACATCGCCTGTTGGCGCAACAGAAAAACTATCAGCATGGCTTAAACAAGCTCGACCAGACCTCACCTTTCCACAAGACGTTGGGGATAACGCAGACATAAAAGTAGCACACTGCCCAGAACGAGTACTACCTGGCTATGTATTGCAAGAGCTTGTCGCAAATGACCGAGTAATTGGCGGAATGTCAAAAGCCTGTAGTGAAAAAGCGGTTGAGTTGTACAGCACATTTGTCCGCGGAGAATGCATTATCACAAACGCCCGTACAGCAGAAATGGCAAAACTAACAGAGAACTCATTTCGTGATGTGAACATCGCGTTTGCCAATGAGCTATCCGTTATCAGTGACAAACTAAAAATCAACGTATGGGAACTAATTAAACTGGCAAACCGCCACCCAAGGGTAAATATTCTTAACCCGGGCCCAGGCGTAGGCGGCCACTGTATTGCCGTTGACCCTTGGTTTATCGTCGACAGTTGCCCAGACGAAGCAAAAATTATACGCCAAGCACGATTAACGAATGACGCAAAACCGCACTATGTGATTGATCAAATCGAAAAAGCCGCTGACGAATTCAAACGTCCTATCATTGCTTGTCTCGGTTTAGCATTTAAAGCGGATATCGATGATTTACGAGAAAGCCCTGCCCTACAAATTGTGGAAGAACTAGCCGCTAAAAACATAGGCCAGGTTTTTGCGGTAGAGCCTAACGTTCACTCTTTACCAGAGAAGTTAGTCCATGCAGGCGTAGAGCAAATGACATTAGAAACCGCTCTGGAACGAGCCAATATTGTAGTCGTATTGGTTGACCACAAACAATTCAAAGCGACAGATAAGACACAGTTCGCGACTAAGGTTGTTATTGATACGCGTGGAATTATTTGATTGTAGATAGGTTATTGCAAAATGAAAAAAAAGGTATTACTCGTTGTACCATTGACTACATTAGATTGGGGAAAACTAAACGGTGGAGGTGTCGACTCCGTTTGTCAATCCTTAGTACAAGAGTTACAGTGCTCTACATCATCTGAGTTTCATTATAGGGTACTGGCTTTCGACCCCAATAATACGATTAACAACAATGGAGAATTAGTTTGGTCAAATGCCGACATTGATATTGTTAGATATAACGTAGTAAAAAATAATCGCAAAAAATTACCAAACATTATTTGGCAGACAAGTGTAATTAGACGAGAAGCTAAAATCTACGAACCAGACTTGATACATGCACACGTTTCTTCTTGGGCGTTATTAAGGAAAAAAAATACGCCCATAATACTTACCCTACATTCATTCAAAAAAATTGGAAGAAGAAGTCGTTCGTTTATGAATAATATTCTCCATGAGTATATTGTTCCTTATTTACTTAAATTTACGGTTGATAAGTATACATGCGTTAGCCAGATGTTTGCAAACAATATATCCCAATATATACCATCAGATATCAACACTATATACAACCCGATTGACAAACGATATTTTATAGAACCAAGATATAGAGAAAAATCCATTATAAGACTAGTAACTTGTGGGCTTATAATAGAAAAAAAAGGAATTCACGATGCTATATTTAGTGTGAAAAAATTATTAAAGTCTGGAAATCTTGCAAACCTTACTATCATTGGACCTCAAGTAGATAGCCAATATTTACTAAAGCTAAAAAAATTAATCCGAAATTTAGAAATTGAAGACAACATCTACTTCGCAGGAAATAAATCTACAGAAGAAATAATTTCCATTTATAAAAACAGTAATGTAGGACTATTTCTTTCTTCAGAGGAAACTTTCGGTTTGGTACCAATTGAAATGTCAGCTTCTGGACTTCCGGTTGTCACTACAAATGTGGGAGTAATTAGCGAAATGAATCAAAGTGATAAGCTGGATAGTATGTTCTATGTATGTGATGGTAAAGATCAAAATAATATAAGTGAAAAAATAATAGATGCGTTTAACTCAACTCGATTACCAGACAATGCCAATATAAAGGCCAAATTCTCATCGGAATCAATTGTTCGAAATTATGAAAATTGTTATAAAAAACTCTTAAACGTTAATTAACCTTACGGTTATATATGCTAAAAACAGGACCTAAATAATGCTAGGAAAGCTATTAACCTACTCACCAGTCCAATTATTTTCATCTATAGCAATTTTTTCATTAATCGCAATTCAAACTAGAATTCTCGGTTTAGAAGAATATGGTCTTCTATCTGTCTTCATAGTGATTAGTGAGTTATTAAGACATGTGACATCACAATGGATAATTTCAACTTTACTAAGATTTTACCCATCTGCAAACACAATCAAAAGAAATCAACTCGCATCAACACTATTTATTTTACTTCTCTTATCAACAAGCCTAGTAGCAAGCTTATCTGTTCCCATTCATTTATTTATATCCAAAGAATATTTAACCTCAGGTGAACTTAGCTCGATTCTACTACTTTCAATATCTAAATCGATATTTTTCTATTTTGTAGAACTAAGAAGATTGAATGAGGATAAAAAAAGATATCAAATTGCTTTCATTGTTCAATCATTGAGTTCAGTCGGAATATCTATTTTATTATTAAAAGAGAATGCTAGTGTAACATTAGCCATCATAGCTGTTAGCTTGAGTTATTTTATTGGTGCTTCAATTGCGTTTTTCAAATTAGCAAATACTAAGTTATCTACACGAGAGGAGCTTATTGACATTATAAACTACGGGATACCTATAATTTACACTGGTATAATTTCCATTCTCGCAAGTAGAATAGACAGGCTCGCACTTGCCTCTATCATAGGACTTGAAGCGGCTGGCTTATACTCGGCAGTATCCAATTTAGTGACAGGAATAATATCCCTAATATTCATGGTGATCGCTTTACCACTGTATCCAGAAGTTTCCAAACATTCAGGTGACAAAACATCTCTTTTTAAAGCGCATAAAGAATATCTGAATTTATTACTTATAGTTGCTGTTCCAGCGCTCGTCGGTTTGATACTCGTGCAGAATCCACTTATACAAACATTTGTTGGTGAAGAGTTTTCTACAATTGGTATAGTTGCATTTTCATTAATATCCTTATCTGTTTTTATTTCAAATATTCAAATTCATTATATTGACCACGGGCTACAATTTACAAACCAAACAAAGTACTTACCTTTAGTATCTTTAGTAAAGTTAGGATTTAGTTTTACAATGTTTTATATTGTTTCCAGTTCCTTAAATTTTCTAGAGATTGCACTAGTTAATTTATTTGCATCGGTCATATCAATACTCCTTTCAATGACACTAGCTATTATCAAAGGTTTTAAATATAAAAAAACCGTTGTCTTGGGTAAAGTCTTAACTTCATCTATTTCAATGTCATTAGTTATTATTTTTATAAGCCATTATCTAATTGGATTTAATTACGAGTTACAACTAGCCATCCTTGTAATTTCTGGTGTTATTTCATATTCACTTCTATCCTTATTACTAAACGTAAATAACATTAAAGACACACTTTCACGATCGAAAAAATCATGATGCAAAGAATTATTTATCGATTACTATTTATTTCTATAGTATCATCTTTCTTTCTTGGGAATTATGTTCTTGAGAATATTGGTGTCCCATATGTTTCTAATGGCGGTTCACCTGTTTTTAAAATCCACATTTATAGTTACATAATAATTACATGCTTTATATTCATATTATATTCTCAAGGAGTGAATAATATCTTGTTACAACTTGGTGATATGTGGCGTTGCTGGCTTTTAGCTATGACCTCTATATCTACCATTATTTTCTATGGCATGTATAGATTTGGAAGTTCAGGAATGGCCTATATGGTAGATACGTTTTTGGTACCATTTCTATTTTTTTCTTTAGTCATGTTCCTGTCTAGAAACGAAAGAGATAAACTAGTAGATTTAATATTATATTTATTCATTATAAATTGTATAATAGCAATTGTGGAATACCTAGCAAAAATTAGTTTGGTTGGAGCGCAATTTTCTAGCTTCTCTCACTTCCGCTCAACAGCTTTAATTTCTCATCCTTTAAGTAATGCACTCTTTACTGCAGTAATCTCAATATCTTTATTTATAAGTTATAGGTCTTACTTACCAGTTTTACTTTGTATTAGCACATTATCTCTTTTTGCGTTTGGTGGCAGAGGTTCAATGGCTGCATTTTTAATTGGGTGTCTATTACTCTATTTGCCCTTTCTTTTCAGAATATTAACCGGAAAAGTGAAAGTACACAGATATAAGTTTTCAATTTTACTGTTTTTTTCTTACATTCTCGTTTATTTACTTGCGTACATTTTAATTGAATCAGGAATAACTAGTAGGATTATTGAGAAACTATATATAGATAACAGCGCTACAGCACGGTTTGATGTCTTTATTCTTTTAGAAGAAATGAGTTTATTAGAACTTATATTAGGTGCATCTCATGATTTTCTTGATAATATATTTTACATTTCAGGAGTATTAGTAATAGAAAATTATTTTATCGATTGGATTGTGAAATACGGTCTGATTTTTGCAGTATTTTTTTCCTTAGCAATTTATTTCTTTATGTTAAGAGCATCGTCAAACTATACGCATTACATTATGATATTAGTGCTTTGGGTTGCTTCAATAACTAACAACTCTCTAGGGACAAAAACACCGATACTAATATATGTTTTCACACTACTCGCCGTGGAATATAAAAATAAATATGAGGAAAGTAAGAATGACTAATGTACTATTTGTCCCTGGTTTTGTTTGTGACACTTGGTCACCAATAGAAAATTATACTCTTGAATTATGTAAATTAGTTAATAGTAACGTAAATGTAACGTGGCTTGTTCCAACTATAAATAATAGATTTAATATTTATAAGAGACCAAATATTAAAGATACTTTACAACAACCACTCTATGTAACTAAACTGAAAAAAGAAAACTTTGATATACTGGAGGTTGATCTACATAAATTTAACATCTTTCATAACTATTTAATTCTAAAAAAAATAATACAATCAAAAAACATTGATACTGTTTACGTCCAATTTGGATATGAACGATATATGATTCCAATTATTTCAAAAGTTTTGGGATGCAAGGTTATTTACCACGAACATGGATATCCACCAAATTTAAAGTATCCGTTATTGAGACATCACTTTTACAATAATTTTGTTGATAGTTTCTTAACAATTTCAAATTTCGTAGCCAAAGAACTTCCTTCTTACAAACCAATCGAAGTAGTCCATAACTCAATTGATACTCTGGATGAGAGTCAAATAATTTCATATAAAGAGCAATCTAAGGAACTACGTAACAATATATTAAATGGTAATAGTGGTAAAATTGTAGTAATGGTCGCTGCTTTTCGAGACATGAAGAGACATGACCTAGCATTAGAAGTTATTTCTAACGTGGTATCAAAATATACAGGCAATATTAAGTTTGTATTGTTAGGCAGTGGGTCTCTTTACGATAAATATAAACATGAAACTATAGAACGTGGATTAGAACATTGCGTTCTCATGCCCGGACATGTTGACAATGTCACAAGTTATCTAGCAGCGGCAGATATCAGTATGTTAACTTCGCTAGCAGAACCATTTGGAGTATCCTTGATTGAGTCAATGAATATGATGTTACCGACGATGTCGTTTGCGTCAGGTTCTGCTCAGGAAATTATTATAGATGGTCATGATGGTGTCCTTATAGAATTAGCTAACACTGAACAATATTCAGACAAGATGTTACAAATCTTGAATTCTGAATCTTTATGCAAAAATCTTGGTAAAAATGCTTATCATTCTACAATAAAGAACTTTGCCCATGAAAAATGGAAAAAAGACATTAAAATTTCATTTTTGAAGTTAGTACAAGAATTATAATTCGAGGGTTCATATGTTTAACAATAAACTCTACTTTTTGTCACCTACATTACTTCAAAGTTGTATTATTTCATTTCGAGCACTAATTCGAAAAACACTGAGGGAGGGGAAAGAACAAATTAATGTACTAAATGAAATAGAAAAAAATGACTTTAATCACAATCAACTTACGGCCTATTCATCTAAAAGACTGAGTTACATTCTTAATCAAGCATCAAATAACGTACCTTTCTATAAGCATATTGCCAAAAGTAAAAACGACTGGTTAAACGACTTCCCTTTTATAAGTAAGTCAGATTTTAGGCAGCACGGCGAGCAGTTTATGAATGAATGTCCTCCTAAGTTTATCGTTTCTGGTGCTACGAGCGGCACAACCGGTGCACCTCTCGTCATTAAGCAAAACATGGAATCAGTAATACGTGAACAGGCTTTTGTCGCACGTCACCTAAAGTGGGCAGGATTCGTTCAAGGTGATAAACGTGCTTGGATTAGAGGAGATATGATCGTCCCGTTAGAGCAAAAGAACGGAGCGTTCTGGCGCTATTCATGGTTTGAGAACATGATTATGCTTTCATCTTTCCATATGTCGCCTAACAACTTGCAAAGTTACATTGATGCGATGGTGGAGTATGGCGTGCAAGTGATACAAGCATACCCTTCATCGATTTTGACTCTCGCAAAACATCTCGAAACCAACGACCTTTACTACCCTAGTGACTTAAAATCAATTGTGACCTCTTCTGAGTCGCTCAGTTTAGAAGACAAACAGCTCATCGAAAGACGCTTTGGATGTACAGTGTATGATTGGTATGGGCTATTTGAACGCGTAGCAGCCATAGGGAGTTGTGAACACGGACGCTACCATATTTTAACTGATTATTCTCACGTCGAGCTTGAGGACGTCGGTGATGGGCGACATGAAATCATAGGCACCAATTTTAATAATGATCTCCAACCTCTCATACGCTATAGAACCGGCGACCATGTGTATTTATCAGATGAAACCTCTTGCCCTTGCGGACGAGTTTTTCCAATTATAGATCGCATTGATGGCCGCATCGGAGACTACTTAATCGGTGAAGATGGACAAAAAGTTCATATCTTAAATCATATTCCAAAAGGCGTTAAAGGCTTGATTGCAACGCAATTTAAGCAAGATCATCCAAACCAAATTGAAGTTCAAGCTGTCGTTAACGCTCAAGTTTTTGATAAACAGCAAGAAAGTATACTTATAGACAATACAAAAGCTCGTCTAGGTAGATCTATGGATGTATTTATCACTATTGTCGACAAAATTCAAAAAACAAAAAATGGTAAAACTCGCCAGGCTATTTGTACAATCAAGGACATGTAATGAGGAAAAAGATCAATATAACAGTCGCGACAGGCATGCAAGAGATGGGAGGTGTAGCGACTGTTCTTAATGTTCTCAGCCGCGGTTTTAATGACAACTGGAATATGCGTCATATAACTACACATACAAACCATACATATTGGTTCGGGTTAAATAAGATTTTCCTATTTTTATTTTCCATTATTAAACTTTCTTACTATCTAACCTTTTTTAACGTTGGCATTGTCCACATTCACATGGCTTCACGAGGAAGTTATAAGCGTAAGTCTGTAATTATACGCATAGCTAAATTATTTCGGGCCAAAACCATTCTTCATCTCCATGGTGCTGAATTCCAAGAGTTTTACAATAACGAATGTTCTTTTAAAAAACAGGCGCATATTCGCAAGACTTTCGATCTCGCCGATGCTGTCATTGTATTGTCTACGCAATGGCATTCGTGGATGAAAACGATCGTTGGTGACCCAACTAAAGTCCATGTTATCTATAACGCAGTTGATACCCTAGATCTCAACCGAAGTAATATTGACCAAGGACGTATTCTATTTCTCGGACGACTGGGGGAACGCAAGGGGGTAAAAGATCTTATTGATGCATTTGCAATCGTCTTAACAGAATACCCTGATTCTCGTCTTACCCTAGGTGGTGACGGCGATGTAGCGACTTTCAAACAACAAGTAAAAAATTTAGGTATTTCTAATAGTGTTGACTTCCTAGGCTGGGTTGCTGGCGAGCAAAAAAAGATTTGGCTAAGTAAAGCGGATGTCTACTGTTTGCCGAGCTATAACGAAGGGTTCCCAATGGGCGTACTTGAGGCTATGTCCGCAAATATCCCTGTCGTCGCTTCAACCGCCGGCGGTATTCCAGATGCAATTGAAGACAGTGTTGATGGCCTATTAATCGAGGCAGGTGATGTTGAAATGTTAGCGACTCACTTAAAAACTATGATCAGCAATCGTGACTTAAATGCTGCCTATTCTGCCAGCGCAAAAAAGAAATTTATTAATAATTTTAGCAAGCAAGCAGTGTTTCCTGAGTTAGATAAGATTTATACGGAGTTAATGAGTAAGTAATGGAATTTTATGATCAGGTCCAGGCGATTTCAAAAAGTACGCTCGAATCCGCTAAGCAAAATAATTTTACTGGTTATGACCCTTTTGATAGTTTGAATAGTAATTTATTCAAACTATTCCCTAGCCTAAAAAAAGGTATCTTTGGCTTAGCATGGATTCAATTTAACAAGCGCTCAATCATTAATATTAGGCCCTTACTTGGTGTACCCAAAAAACGCAACCCGAAAGGTGTGGCTCTTTTTTTAATGGGTTTACTTGAGGATTACCAACACAAAAATGATGACAACTATCTAAATCAAGCCCTAGAGTTAGGTGACTGGCTGCTCACACAGCAAAGTGATAGGGATGTATGGAAACACGCTTGTTGGGGCTATCATTTTGACTGGAAAGCTCGCGCGTTTTTTGTACCAAAAGGCAAGCCAAATGTTATCACCACTATTTATGTAGCGCAGGCATTATATGCACTGAGTAAGATCACTGGCGAAAACAAGTATCGTGAACCCGCTCTTGATAGCGCCAACTTTATCGTGAAAAATTTATATACCGAATTGGAAGGCCGACGATACTTCGCTTATATTCCTGGTGAAGATGCTTTTGTTCATAATGCAAGTTTATGGGGAGCAGCTTGGGTAGCTCATGTAGCTAGCCTTACAAATAATGATACATATCGCAATTTGGCTGTTGAAGTTGCTCATCAATCAGTAAAAGAGCAGCTACCTAACGGGTCATGGGTTTATGGCGCTCGCCATCATCATCAATTTATTGATGGATTTCACACAGGCTACAACTTAGAAGCTTTACATCTATTAAGTGAGTCACTACAAATAAGAGATTTTTCTGAGGCTATTAATAAAGGATTAAAGTACTACAAAGAACATTTGTTTGAAGCCGACGGCACTGCTAAATATTACAATACCAATAAGTACCCACTTGATATGCACTGCGTATCTCAAGCGATTTTTACCTTAATAAAAGTAGGACAATCTGACGAAGATCTCTCGTTTACTAAGAAAGTAGTAAAAAAATCTATCGAGAACTTATATATTCCTGAAAAAAAACACTTCGCATACCAAAAGCATCATCACTTTAGCAATAACATTAACTATATAAGATGGACCCAAGCGTGGGTTTACTATTCATTTTCATTTCTAAATAACTATGGTTCCTCACATGAAAAGGATTGATTTTCTCGGCTCACCAATGGATGTGGCCACAATGTCAGATACAGTATCCCACATTGAAAACAACGTAGCGCAAGGTAATTTCTTACAACATGTTGTCGTCAATGTAGCAAAAATCGTCAACATGCAAAAAGACGCAACCTTGGCTGAATCTGTCAAAGCCTGCGATGTGATAAACATTGATGGTATGGGCGTTGTTTTTGGCGCACGCTTTTTAGGTCACGATATCCCAGAAAGAGTTGCAGGTGTCGATCTCTTTCATGAACTCCTAAAAATGAGTCAAAAGCGCGAGTTTCCAATCTTTCTACTCGGTGCAACAGAAGAAGTGGTTACTCAAACAAATAATAAAGTGAAAGCGCTCTACCCTAACTTAACAGTCGCAGGATACAACAACGGCTATTTCTGGGATGATGAAGAAGCCGTTGTCGCCAAAATCAGAGAATCAGGCGCAAAATTACTCTTCGTAGCCATCACCTCCCCTAAGAAAGAAAACTTCATTAATAAGTGGAAAGATCAACTGGGTGTCGATTTTGTCATGGGTGTCGGTGGCACTTTTGACGTTGTTGCAGGAAAAGTAAATCGTGCTCCTTTATGGATGCAAAATTCTGGTTTAGAGTGGCTTTATCGTGTCATTCAAGAGCCTAGAAGAATGTGGAAGCGTTACTTAGTCACAAACTCCAAATTTGCTTGGTTATTAATTAAAAACAAACTCTCAAACAACTAATATTTAAATCACAAACATTACCTCCCAATATATAAAAATATTTATTCCAATGGTCGTTGGCAAACTACTTACGCGATTATTTTAAGGATTGAAATGAACAAATTAATTAGTACAAGCCTTGTGCTTTTTAGTGCACACGCATCAGCAATACCAACTCAATACAGTGCTTTGGTATTCGACAATTTTAACTCTCCTCATTCTGCTAGTATGGGCGCGTTAGCTGTAGGCAATCATGCCAATTTTAATGGCTACAGCATTATGTATGACAATGTGGAATTTCCATCGAATAGTTATTCGCTTATTGTTGGTGGCGATCTTTCTTTCAAAGATGGCAGAATCTACCAAGGAAGTGTTGCTGTCAAAGGTGACATGTCGAAAGTATCAGACTCAATTTATTTGGGCTTAGCCAGTGGAAGCAACATCGAAAATATGGCTAACTTACCCATTAATTTTGATAAGTTGCAAAATAGTAGTTTGGAGTCTTCGTCGAAGCTTAGCCAATTAGAAAACATCGGAACCGTCAGTTTTCAATGGGGTGGATTATATTTGGACGGAGATTGTCAAAGTAATGTTCAAGTTTTCAACCTTGATGGTTACGTTTTGGAGAAAGCACACACTCTTGCACTTAACTGTGTACCAGAAGATGCAACCATTGTTGTAAACATAAGTGGCGATAAACCTAACTTTAAACCCCTAAGCAACATTGGCTTAGCTGACTTCACTCCCCACAGACAACGAACTGTATTCAATTTATTTGAAGCAACCTCTTTAAGTATTTCAGGAGTCGCTCTCGAGGGGCTCATTCTCGCCCCTAAAGCTGATATCCTTGCTCCATCCGGTTCTTCTAATGTAGGTATCATAGCCAACAGCTGGTCAGGATCCATGTACTTAGGCTATCAACCATTCGAAGGCGAACTCCCTATCGACAAAACACCTGAACCGATCGATGCTCAACTCAAGTGGCACTGGCAAGGTGGTGAGTTCATGCCAGACTATAACCAAGTCATGGGAGCCCCTCTAGTTGCACAACTCAATGACGATAATAAAGATGGAAATATCGATAGTCTTGATACTGCCGATGTTATCGTTGTCACCTTCAAAGGAAGTCAATACACCAAACCAGGAGTGGTAAGAGCACTTAGCGGAGTTGATGGGACAGAACTTTGGGACTACAAAAATGGACCGGTATTCTCCGACCCTCGCTTTACTCCTGCGTTGGCTGATCTTGACGAGGATGGCATCGTTGAAATCGTCGTTTCAGACAAATCTATCGATGAAATTCGAATCGTAAGTCATGAGGGAAACATTCAAAAAACGCTACCGAAGATTGATAACAAAGTCGGAAATATTAGCATTGCCGATCTCGATGGTGACGGTGTAGCAGAAATCCTTGCAGGTACCTCTGTATACAATTATTCATCAGGATTGCTTTACACACTCGATGGTTGGAAGCCTGACTATACCGTGTTTGATGCTGATGGCGACGGTATGCAAAACTTTGTTGCAAACGGCAGCCTTTACGATGCCCACGGCAACATTCTTTGGTCATACCAAGGGCATGATATGGCTTGGTTCTCATCGGTGGCCAATTTTGACCAAGATGAATATCCTGAAATCGTTGTCTCAATTCCGGGGCTATTCTCAACCTCTCATACAATTGCAATGCTAGAACACGATGGAAGCATTAAATGGGAAAAACGTAACATCCCAAACAATGGTGGTGGCGCACAGGCGATTGGCGAGTTCTTAGGTCCTAACAAGCTTGGCATTGCATATGCGGGATATGAAAAATTAGTCATGCTAAACCCACTAGGCGAACAAGTCTGGGAAGTCACTGTCGATGATTTTGGCAGTGGCAAGATTGGCGTGACAGCTTTTGATTTCAACAGAAATGGCCGTGATGAGGTAATTTACCAAGATCACAACGAAGTCGCGATTTTAGATTCACTCTCAGGCAATGTTCTCTTTAAAACTGCCAACTCCACTGGAACACTCTGGGAGTACCCAGTGGTCGCAGACTTAGAGGGTGATAACAATGCAGAGCTGATCGTTGTTTCCAATGACTACTCTTCTAAGTGGAATACACATAAAGGAGTAAGAGTATTTGGGGCAGGTCAAAACTCTCAGCCTTGGCAAGGGGCCACTCGTATTTGGAACCAACATTCTTATCATCAAACGAATATCGAGCAAAATGGAACATTACCGAAAGCATTGAAAAATAGCTGGGAGCTTAATAATTCCTACCGAAACAGTACTCTAAAGTAAATCGATAACAATCTTGTTTTCATAGGCGGCTTAGTCCGCCTTTTTTTGGATATAAAATGTATTTGACCTCTTTCAGTTATTTTCGAGCCATTGCCATCATATTCATTGTTGCGGGGCATTTATATAAAGCAGCAGGCATTCAATTCGACCATTTCGCTAACATACTTGTACAAAATCTCATTGCAGGTGGCACTTCACTTTTTGTGTTTATTTCAGGCTTCTTATTTTTTCATGTTTTTTGTCAACATTTCAATTTTAAGGAGTTTTACAAGAAAAAACTCAAATACGTACTCATCCCTTACCTTATTCTTGGTTTCTTACCACTTCTCTATCATGTTCTTAGTTTTAAAGAGGATTGGAATGGTTTTTTTTACCCTCAAGGTGATGGCATCATACAGATGTATCTCATCCCTGCACTAAAGTACTATGCTACTGGTCGGTTTATGGCTGCATATTGGTACATTCCATTTGCCATCACTTTGTTTATGATGTCACCTCTTCATCGAAGATTTGCTTATATTAAAGCAAGCCATCAAATGTTGATTATTTTATCCTTAAGTGTCATCGCTATTTTCATTCACCGCCCGGTAGATAACCTGTCCATGATACAGAGCTTGTTTTACTACACACCTGTCTATCTTCTCGGCATTTTTTGCTCAGTTCATTACGAGCGTTGTATTCATTTACTAAAGGGGTATGAAGTGCCTCTACTTTTAGTAGTGATATCTCTAGCCATAACTCAAACTGTGTACGGGCATATCGGTAACTATCACAAGGAAGCGTTCAATTTCGCAGGGATTGATCTTGTGTATGTACAAAAAATAGCGTTATGCTTATTCTTTATGATCTACTTGAAACGCTATGACCATAAAACTAATAAGGTTATTGAACTCATCGCATCAACAAGCTTTTCTATTTACTTTCTGCATATATATTTTGCGTGGTCAATTGGTATTTTAAACAACAAAGTTAATCTTGGGGTTGATAATGGAAGTTGGATTACGTATTTAACTTTACTGGTAAGTATTACTGGCATCTGCATAGCGATCGCCTGCCTCACCAAAAAGTTAATTCCTAAATACAGCAGATATATTATAGGCTATTAACGAAAACTTAGGATAAAACTAGTGTTCAATCGTATTCTTGTCGTTTGTACAGGCAATATCTGTCGATCTCCTATAGCTGAGACGTTACTAAAGTCAGCATTACCTAACCATATCATCGAATCTGCCGGCATCCATGTTCTAAACAATAAATTGAGTGGCGCGAGTGCTCATCAATATTCTCAAGAGGTGTGTATTGAGCATGGTTTTAACCTATCACACCACTCCGCCAGACAGCTCAACTCCAATTTATGTGATCAATTTGATTTGATCTTAGTAATGTCACATGAACAAATTGAAGAGGTTGCAAGCATATCTCCCCGATCACGGGGTAAAACGATGTTATTTGGGCACTGGATTGGTCAAGGAGAGATTCAAGATCCGTTGAATCGTTCAAAATCAACATTTGACGCGCTTTTTCTAACACTTCAAAGTGCAACAAATTCTTGGAAACGAAGGCTTTTGTCACAATAATTTTATTTAATATTCTTTGGTAAAATATAAAAAGCTAATCTACGGTTAATTCTGACATATTAAAACATGGATTATTTATGACTATTAAAAAGACAGCATTACTCGCATGTCTCACGTTACTTTACCCACAAATTACTTTTGCAAATTTTTCGATTATAGACTTTGGTGCGATCCCTAATGATGATATAGATGATAGTGCAGCATTCAATCATGCGCTCCAAACGCTTTCAGAAAATGAAACTCTCTATATACCTCCGGGTAACTACACGCTTTGCGATACCGTCTATATCATAGAAAAAAAAGGTATCTCTCTATTAGGTTCTAAAACAGCAAAGTTAAGTAAATGCCCAGGGTTTGATGGGGAATACTTGATGTATATAAAAAACTCCTCTGGATTGAGCATTTCCGGGATAAACTTTCAAGGGCTCGTGAATGGCGGAGATACGCCAAATTGGGGAAAGCAAGGCTTATATCTCGCAAGCATCACCAATAGTATTATCATTAATAATACCTTTGTGAATTTCGGCGATGCTGCACTCAGGGTAACGACACGTGCGAATAGTGATGCTATTGAATCTAGCAATATCACTGTAGTAGGCAACACATTCTCAAACTGTGCTCAAGTCACGACGACTCAGGCAACGAAAAACTCAAATGTAGCAGGTGCACACAACATCACTTTTAAATCAAATGAATTTGATAATTGCACGTTGAAGCTATCAGCTCGCAAGAAAACCACCGGAGCGGTCGTCTCGGGAAATTCGTTTAAAGACATCAGTGGAACAGCATTAGAAGCCAGTTACTACAGCAATATTTCTATTTCAAACAATAAGTTCGATAATATCCAGGGTTTTTTGATCAACATTTACCCAAATTCACGAGCACAAGAACAAGTGAAATGGAGCAACATATTAATTGATAATAATAATTTTAACAGCGCTACATTGGGTATTAGGTTACAAAGCTTTTCTGATTCTGAAACACCTAGTGAGGCAATTCAAAATGTCACGGTCAGTAACAACCGGTTCGATAAAGTAACCTGTGAAGGAACGAACAATGCCCACTACAAAAAACTCATAAGAACCTACAGCAAACATCCGTCATTATCATTTGAAAATGTACGCATAAGCAACAATACCATGACCCCAGATCAAGGGTGTGATTATTTAAAAATTGATCACAGAGACAAAAACGTTGTGATTGACTAAAATTGAACAAACAAAAAGGCCCTAATCAGGGCCTTTTATATAAAAAACGGTCTATATAAAAACAACGCTACAAGGCGCCTTTAAATACATTCAACTCAAAATCAACTCGCTCACCTGAGCCTGTTTCAATAAATTGAGGTGTAATAACATATTCGCCATCTGGGTAAGCGGCATCAAGCCAAAAACCACGAACAATCATTTCTGTTTCATTCGGCTCAATTGTTTTAGTTACACGTGAATACACTGGAATATCAAAACCATTAGAAGCAACTGCGTTTACCCAAAACTCAACTTCAACAGGCTGAGAAGTGGTATTTTCAATATCCATCGAGATCAACGCGTAACCACCGCCAGGACCAAAATGATCAGCACTTAACAATTTTGACTGTATTGACAATCCACTTGTCTTCTTACCTCCATCAGAGTCGATACCTTTAGTAAACTGTACAGACTGTTGGAATTTTTGACTTGTGTCAGTATTCACCCCTTCAACGCTGACAACATATACACCATCGCTCATGTAGTCACGCACCCAAATACCACGTTTAAAGTTTAAACTCGCCCCTTCTTCTACATTGTCAGTATCAACCTCAAAGTCAGAACTATTGGTGCTTACTACCGCTTTCGCAGGAAATGATAACCCTTGCGGCCCATCCACAGAAACCCAGTATTTAATATTCGCATCAGTCTCGCCAACATTTTTCATACCGACTTCAGCTACGAGGTAATCACCTTCAGATGGGACTTCTTCTTTATTCAAGTTTAAAGATATATCTAACGCAAAGAACTGAGCTACATCTACATTATCCGCTGCATTTGCAGTAAAAGATGATGTGGAAAGTATAACTGCAGCAAGTAAAGGCTTATAGCAAACGTCCATAATGGCTCCTAAATTCATCCAATATAATTTCAATAAAAGGCACTATTTGACGATTAACACATTAAATACAACTCAACATCAATTAATTAATGACAAACGCTATAGTGCACTTAATATATGATGTTACCGTAATCCATATATACTGCATAAAAAAATTTACTTTCAAATTTGATATTCTCATTTTTAGGATAACTTTCTCAACTAAATTAATTTATAAGTCCATCAGTTAGCTAAGTTGAATGATATTAATACTCAGATAAATATTTATTTTTTGAATGTTACTTTTAATTTTACTTTATAAAATAGAAGAATATTCTTTTGTTATCATTAATCAAGCTGTATTTTCCTTTAAGAATATGAGAATCAAAAAAGAGACAAATATCTCCTTTGTAAAACCATTCTTAACTTTGACTTTTATTTTTCAAAGAATAATCATCCGAGGGTGCTGCAAACAAACACTTCCAACGCTGTTGTAATGTTAAGTTTGGACGAGTCGCTTCCTTGAGCATATCTCTCCATTCTGAGAATGTAACAGTGATAGGATTAAAACTATTTACAGGCTTTGATATCCCGTAACGAACAGTTTCAACTTCTAGCTCAAACGTACCAAACAACTTATCCCAAATAATCAATATTCCCGCATAATTCTTGTCTATATATTGCTTATTGAGGCCATGATGAACACGGTGATGCGACGGAGTATTGAAGACCCATTCAAATGGACCCAATGTTCGTATCGACTGAGTATGCACAAAAAACTGCAATCCGAGGTTTAAAAGTACAACAAACACCACCCACTTGGGTTCAAAACCAATAATTACTAACGGTAACCAAAATAGCCACATTCCAGCCAGTGGGTACATTAAGCTCTGCCTGAACGCAGTACTAAAATTCATCCGTTCAGAACTATGATGAACGACATGTGCCGCCCACATCCAGCGTATGCGATGACTTGCTCGGTGAAACCAATAATAAAAGAAATCTTGCAGTATCATTAAAATTAAAAATGTTGATATCGTCATATCAATATCGAACAGCCGCCAGTTAAACCACCAAAGGTATAACTGTGAAATAAATAGCCCTGCGATAATATCCGATGCCTGATGAAATGCAGCAAGAACAAAATTACATGCAACCTCTGGCCAATCGTATTGCGCGTTTGGGGGCAATCGTCCTCGCCTTTGCCCCATAAAGTACTCTGCTAACATACAGAAGATAAACACTGGAGCTAACAACATCAGGAGTAACTCCGGTGTTTGAAAAACTCGCTCCCATTCCATAACTTCAATTACCATTTCGCATAGTGATCTTCTGTTAGACCAACCACGCGATCCAAATGATGTTTCTTGCCATGGTCATCTATGATATAGCCAGAAAAGTGACCAATGTATTGTCTAAAGTTGCTCTTTAAGAACCATAGATTCTTTTTCTCCGACCTCTGATTTAAAGGACTGAAAGTCAACTTCACTCGTAGATCTTGAGATTTAATCTGCCAACTAGCATTGGGGGCTTGCCGGGAAAACTGAAACGCGACGGGGGGTAATAAGTGCCTTTCCCCATCCACCCAAAATACATTCTCACAGAACCCTGTCTCGTTGACTCCTGCCGCAAGGTTCAAGCCTATCTTTCGTTCATTACTTATATGATTGATACTTGCCCAACGCCAGCTTGTTTCTCGCCTCATATAACCGGCTGAAAAATCGTATCCTCCAGTCGCTAGAGTGATGTTTTGCGCAACCCCATTAACGAACAACTCCCCTTTTATCCCAAGTGCATTGTGTTTTTGGGTATATGTCCATCCTGAATATCCAGTCGGAGTACACAACATTAAAGGCAGACTATTTTTAGAGGGCATTAACTGAATGTCGGCCTTAAGTAATTCTGTTGAAACTTGTATACGCCAATGGCTTTCATGAACTGAAAACTGAACAGTATGATTGGCAAGTTGTGCCAAGCTTGACCAACTTGATGGTTGTGTTGAGTACCCGATATTTAGCGGCCTCAACCATTGTTGCTGCATCAGCTCATTGCGTTTAATATCAAATACGTAACAAAAACCAGAAGCCAGATAGCGAATGTCAGCAATCGCAACACCAATGACATATTCAGGCGTAGTAACAGAAACAAATTGGAACTGCTTGTAGGCGAAGTGTTTACGCCATTTTGAAGCAGGCTTATCCATTTCATTAGTGTAATGAAATGCGTCTAGTTGAAGCCCTTTCGGGATCGCGTTCAAATGCCCAAACTCAGGTAGGCCATCGTCTTGAATAAATGACGTGTAAATACAATTTGATTTTTTTACTTCCATGTTAAAGTGCTCTTTAACCAAATCTAACTCATTTTAATTTTAACATTGCATTAACAATATAAGTTTGCGCTAAAGCACACCAAGTCACTTCATAGAATTAGTCATAGAAGAGTTTTGTGAACTAGATCGTTAAATTCATTCATCAATTCACAGTCTTTAGAGTGATGTTTCAAATCCTTTGAGCTAGAAAACCGTGTTCTAAGTTAATCAATCAAAATTTTGGTCTCGATTTCCGTCTTAACAGAATTTGCGATAAAACAATGTTCATGAGCGAGATGATGCATTTTCTCTAACTGTTTCTTACTGGGCTGCTTGTCGTCAGAAAAACGTACTTTTGGATGGAGAATAACTTTAGAAATCCAACTTTTCTTATCTTGCCTCTCACTTAACAATCCTTCCGCTCTATCTGTGTATGACTCAACGACAAAACGCTGTTTGGCAGCAATAGAAAGAAACGTCAACATATGACAACTAGATAACGCAGCAACGTAGGCTTCCTCTGGGTCAACGTTCTCCGATACAGAAAGAGGAATCGGCACAACTGAAGGCGACGGTGACGCTGGAATGATTAATCCGCCATCAAACTCCCATGTGTGTGCACAGCTATATTGATTGTCAGTAAATAATTCGAATTCCTTTCTTTGCCAACGTATTGACGCTGTGTGTTTACTCATATCCTATCCATTTTTTGTGTAATGCAAGAAGCCAGACAAAAAGAACGTTAAATCAGCATGTTGCGATGAATAAAACGCAATGTCATTCATCACTAATACTTGTCGAAAGGACAAACAAAGTCAATTGGCTAACCTAATGAAAAACTATACTATTTCGCTCCTTTTTTAATCATTCGCCCCTGAGACTTTAAGAAAAAGTGTTACGCATTCCTCATCTATTTATTTTACTTTTTTTCTTATCTTTCAATGTATTGAGCAGTGAATTCCTAACTGAACATGAAAAACAGTATCTAGAAACAAATGGAACATTAAAAGTTGGGGTGCTCGATGGTAACTGGTTACCTTATTGGGGGGATATTGAATCAAAAAAAGGCATCAACATTGAATACGCAGAAACCATGCTCAACGAGCTTGGTGTAGAAGCGGAATACGTTCCTTTTAAAGATCTCGATACGCTATTTTCAGCATTAGAAATAGGTGAAATCGACCTATCGGTAGGGTTTGTTGTCACCCAAAATCGGGCACAACGTTTCCTACATTCAAAACCTATTTTTCAAACGCTACGCCTTTACTGGCTAAGAGACTCTGAACTCGCTTCCAAACCTTTGGAAGACCTCAAATGGGTATGTGTAAAAAACTCTAGTGCCTGCGATCAAATAAAGTCTCTCGGATTTAAACACATCCATACTGCCCACAGCACCCCTATGCTAACTGCTTCGCTTAAATCCGGAGCAACTGATGCGGCTATCGTTGGCCTTTCATCTCTAAACTCGTATGGGTTTAAAACCGCGAACGGTGAACTCATCGGAAAAGTTCTGTACGACAAAAGATTGCAGCCAGGTGAAGTCACCATTTTCACCCCTAAACAAGCCCCACAGTTGATGACAATCATCAATAAGTACATTGAACATTCAAAAGTCTCAAAACGAAGCCGAGAAGACATCGAAGTTAACATCAATATCCTACACAATGAATTGATGATACAAATTCTTGAAGAGCATCGTGGGCGAAAAAACATTCGCTACACCATCAGTGACAATTCATATCCTATGTCTTACCTCGACCCTCAAACGGGAGAGCTAAAAGGCTATGTGCATGATTTAATGAAGCTTCTTGAACAAAAAAGTATGCTTACGTTGAATACATTGATGCGCAAGGTAAAGACGTGGACGTAATGCTTAAAGAAGGCTTTGTCGATCTCTTGCCTGCTAGAAATATTGCAGCAACAGACTATAGCCATTTCAGAGTCTCCCTCCCTCTCAGCCATTTAAAATTTGGGTACATAGAATCACTGAACGATAACGCTAAAAACGGTGTTGCGATACTGGATCGATCAGGTAACTTTTACGGACATTTTTTAGCGAACGAAAAGTACAACTCAGCACCCGTTTACCGTGAATTTGATGCTTTAATGGATGCATTTAAACGCGGTGAAATATCGCATGCCTTTGTCAATGAAGCCTTGATCGACAATTTATTTTACCAAGGACAAGGGAGTGAATTTAAACCAACTAGTGCTCCTCAAGATATCGACTTGAGAATCCCTCTCGGTATGGAAGTTAGAAAAGACTCCGATCTATTGCTTAAGTTAATCAACACTGTACTCAGCATCACTACAGAGGCAGAACTTGAGCAATTAAAAGCAAAACATGACAAAGTTACTGTAAATTATGGGATCGAAAAAGGAAGAGTGATCATCTGGGCACTTGTCGGTACGTGTATTCTTTTGGTCGCATTTATCATCTACATTTTGAGAACATCCCATCTAACGCGAACGATTAAACGTAAAGAGTACGAAACGCAACTTCGCCAACAACAAAACCGCTGGTTAAACTCAGTGCTTGATCAAATTCCAAACATGATCTTGATCTCTGACGCTGAAAATAAACAAGTGCTTGCAAACAAGCCTTTTCTCAACCTTTTATCGCGCTGTAACAAAGATACAAGCATCTCTGAAGCAGAGCGGGCTCACATTCTAAGCTTGATTCGAAATGACAAACACAGTGATGTGATGGAAACATCGGCTGTTTGCCAATTGGGCGACCAACATTTCCAAGTTCGAAAACAAACCTTACTCAATCCGATTGAGGGCGAGCAATATAATTTAACGGTTTTCGACGATATTACCGAAATAAAACTCAAACAACTCGCATTAAACGAGTCAAATAAAAAAGCTATTCAAGCCATTGAAGCGCGAAATCACTTCTTAGCGGTGGTCAGTCATGAGTTGAGAACACCAATTGCTGCGATTTTGGGGTTAATGGAATTACTGGAGCCTGAACTTGAAAGAGATCAAAACAGAGAGTTACTGCGTAACGCAATGTTGTCGGCTGAACGCTTAAAACTGCATGTGAACGACATTCTCGATTTCTCTAAAATCGAAGCAAACCAGATTCAACTCGATATACAATCAGGCAACATATATCAAGAATTGTCACCTATTTTACGCAGTTTTGAGAAGATTGCTGAGCAACGAGGGCTTCAGTTTATCGCTAATTGGCAACCCACGCCTTATGCATTTGTTGAATTAGATTGGTTGCGTATTAACCAAGTGATGAACAACTTAATCAGTAATGCCGTGAAGTTTACTGAAAACGGCCAAATCACTGTCGACATTCACGTTCGCCAAGATGAGTTGCAGCTAGCGGTCACAGATAGCGGCTGCGGTATGACTGAACAGCAGCTCAAATCCCTATTTTTACCTTTTGTACAAGGTGACAAAAGTGTTAGTCGCAGATTTGGTGGCACTGGGTTAGGAATGTCGATTGTAAAAAGCCTGGTAGAAATCATGTCGGGTACGATCGAAGTTCAAAGTCAGTTAGGAAAAGGATCAATTGTTGGCGTCCGTATTCCTCTTGTTAGTCAGTTACTAGATCTAACAGGGCTTGGGCCTATCTATACACAAGACAAGCAGATACAGCGTTGGTTAAATGCATGGCAAGTGACCGCTGACGAATATGAACTGAAACATCATATCATTACTTCAGAACTCCATTACTCGAACACGTATCCAGATTACATTTATCAGCAGTTAGAAATGAACGCTGCAATGCATGATTTGATCGAGGATAATATTGAGCTTAACAAAAGCAGTCTAGTGGTGGTGGTTGATGATGATGCAATTAACCGCCTACTCTTCATGAGACAATTTGAAAAAATTGGCGTGCGTTGCACTGTTTTCAATAGTGCTCAACAAGCCATAAACTGGCTAGAACAAACATACAAAAGTGATCAAGTTCCACCCGTTAGTCTTATCATTTCAGATTGTCATATGCCTGAACTGAGTGGTTACCAATTTGCTCAACAATTAAGTAAAGATACTCGTTTCTCTACAATTCCGATTGTGGGTTGCACCGCCGAAAATTCCAAGAACGTCATCGAAAAAGCGAAGACATCTGGCATGGCGCAAATTTTATTTAAACCCTATACACTCGAAGGATTACGAGAATTATGTGAACAGTACCTGTCAGTAGAACTACAGACAGTTAACGATGAGGATTGGCTCAATACATATACCGATGACGAAAAGCGAGAAATGGCTGTCGTCGTTTGTGAATCATTGAGTGCAGACATAGCGTTGATCGAATCGAATGAAGAAAGCTTGAAATCAATAGCACATCGAATCAAAGGCTCTGCTGCCGCACTAAATTTAGTGTCATTAAAAAAGAAAGCACTACAATGTGAAAAATTATTCGACACACCGCAAGAGCAACAAGCGAAAGATGCTCTACTGATAGAATTAAGAACAATCGTCGCCAATACATCTGTATGGCTACAAGTGAGTGAGAACGGTTAAATGAATATCCTGATTGTTGAAGATGATCGTTTACAAGCCGCAAATCTAAAAATTTTACTGAGTCGTCATATTAAAGGCACGATTTCCACTATACACAGTGGTTCACAAGTCGCACAGGCATGCAAAGAGAATGAGATTGATCTCATGTTTTGCGATATTAATCTACCTGGAATCAATGGCGTAGATTTACTCTCGACACTGCCAGAAGCAAACCGCCCTAAAGGAGTGGTTATTCTAAGCGCCATGAATCAAGATGTTGTCGACATCACTTACAGTATGTGTCTATCGGCGGGCTACTATTTTGCTAGGGGGTTAGCAAAACCCATCTCTAGTGAGCAACTTCAGCAAGTCTTGACCGATTTTGACAAACAAACGAAACAAACCAAAACCAGCTACATCACTGAACCGTTAAGTACAGACGATATAGAACGCGCATTTACTAACGGGTGGTTCGTTAACCATTATCAACCTCAATACAAAGTATGTACCAATGAACTCATTGGCGTTGAGGCTCTGGTTCGCTGTCAGCACCCTGATAGAGGCTTACTCAGCCCAGCATCATTCTTGAGCATACTAAACCAAGAAAATCAACAGGATAGATTGTTCTGGGTTGTTTTAGAAAACGCACTCAAAGATATGACATCACTGAACGGGGGTTTACAGCTTTCAGTTAATATGAATCAAAAATCACTGAAAGTGCCAATGAGCGAACGCTTCTTCGAACTGTGTCAGGCGTACCAATTAGCACCAGAATATATTACATTAGAGCTCACTGAAGACGAGGTCTATGACTCAGGCGTCACTTCGTTAGCAAACCTTGCAAATCTACGTTTAAAAGGCGTTGGTTTGGCGATCGATGATTTTGGTACTGGTTATTCATCTTTGAGTCAACTTGCCGTATTGCCTTTTACAGAGCTAAAGATCGATCAGCAATTTATTGGTAACGCCTTGTTAAACTTCAAGAGCCAACAACTCACCATTTCAAGTTTACAATTGGCCAAGTCACTCGGTCTTCGTTCTGTGGCTGAGGGTGTGGAAGATGAAGATACGTTAGCCTACTTACGTCAGATTGGCGTTGATTTGTACCAAGGCTATGTTGCTTCTAAACCTGTTCCAATCGAAGAACTAAAAGCATTACTACAGTAATGCTCGCTCATCCCTAGACGAAACATTACGGAATTTACTACAGCAAATTATGACCACAAAATCATTATCTGAATACAATGTTTTGATTGTTGATGACGCTCCAATAGTCGTTCTAACATTGCGTAACATGCTGACTAAATTAGGTTTTTCAGACAAACGCATTTACACAGCGCGTCTAGCAAAGTTAGCCATACCAATCGCACACAATGAACGTATTGACCTGATCATTTGTGACTACAATTTTGGTCGAGGGATGAATGGTAAACAGCTATTCGAAGAGCTAAAGTACTTAAAACTCATCAGACCCGATACTATCTTTATCCTCGTGACGGGAGAAAGCTCTGCGTCTATTGTGCGTGCAATTATAGAGCTAAAGCCTGATGAATATTTACTCAAGCCTTTTAACTCAATCAAACTAAAAGAACGTATCTCGACCGCCATTCGTCGTAAAAACGCGCTTTTGGCGATCTACGAAGCAGAACTTCAAAACGATTCGCAAGCGGGATTGATGGCTTGTGACGATCTCACTCCATTCCATCCAGAATATTTCTTTATTATCGAAAAATTTCGCGCAGATTTTCTGACTCGTTTGCAACTGCATAAACAAGCAAAATTGGTCTACGAAAATATTCTGGAGCGCAAAGAAGTGAACTGGGCGAAAATCGGCCTTGCGAATACTCTCGTTTCACTCGGTGACACCGAACAGGCGCATGAACTGGTTAGAGAATTACTTGAAAATTCACCGAATAACGTCGAAGTTCGTGATTGCGCAGCGAATGTCAACATGCTCAATCGCGAAATACCGGGAGCCATTAAACACTTAGCTTTGGCAAACAAGTTGGTTGAGGGTAACTCAGAACGCGAGCTGGTCATCGTAAACTTGTGCTTAGCGGAAAACGATTATTTTTCAGCATTACAACACTACCACGCTTACATGGAAATCAATAAGGACACTTATCGAAACAACATGTACGCAAAACTGAATCTAATTCGTATTCTGTTGTACTGCACCCGCAAGTTAGAGGGTAGACAAGATCTACTCGCCCAAGCAAAAAGCCTGTATAAAGCGATACTGAATGGCCCGACTGATCACTCAGTTAAAGATGAACTCGATCTCATTGCCGCACACATTGCGATTGAAGAAAACCAATACGTTGCCGCTTTTAAAGTATTGAGCGATTTGTATAAAAGAAAACCATTTAATCACTTTTATGCGCAATTCCATCTTGCATGGCTACTGCATGAAATGAATTTTGAAACCGAGTTTTCGCAAGCCGTGACATGGTGTTTCGAGGGGCTAGGAACTGATTCAAGTGACATCATTTTATCGAGCAAAATAACGTTAGGTCGAGCATTAGAAAAAGAAAATACCGAACGCCAGAAGTGGATGGAAGAGCAATACAAAAAAATTAGAGCCAGCGAGGACGATTATCAATCCTTACTTGATGCGCTGATCGAACTTCGCTCAAGATGTCCTCTACTTCGTACGGTTTGTATTAATATCATTAAAGTATTAACACGGGCTTGGCCAAGCAATATGAATGCAGTTGAAGTAGAAGTCCTGATTAAAAAATGCGATAGCATCATCAGACAGCTGGTATCAAGTGATGACTTAAAAAAGTCAGGTTACGATAAATTCCTATTTCGAGCGCAAGACCGATGTTCTCAAATGGCCATTGTAAACTCGGCTGATGTTAATACTGCCACATCTGAGCCTGAATTGCAGACGAGCTCTTAAAAAGCTTAACACGCAGGGTCAAACATAACGCTTCAAACAGAAAGTAAGGACTATCCGCCTCGTTGACTCTGCGTTTAGGCAATACCACCAGTCGCACTAGAACGAACCACTTGTGGCATTGCTTGTAAATAATATCTAAGTGAAGATACGGAGCATCAGCCGAAAAGGCGGTGAATCCAAGTCACTTCTCCAAAAGCAATCAGATCATAAATAGTAAAAAACACCGCACTGATAATGGCCAGTTTGACCAATCTGATAGCAATTAATGTCATTGTCTCATTCTCATTTCTAACAGGGCTTTCACCCCTGATTACGTTATTTGTCGTAGTTTACTGTTTTTATCAGGAACCTCAATTAAACCTATACTTGCTCGTTCTAAGATCTGCTCTCAAAACATTCGAAGCCTCAAACAATAAACCTCGAAGCAATAGGCCTTGTCAAAGAGGTAAATGCTGCAATCCTGCAACTTGAAGCTACTTGGGTATATACTTTAAGAGTCCGTTCAACGAGTCCCGGTGATCACACAAGGAGGACGGAATGAAACGCGCCCTGTTTTGGTTTCTACCACTTGTCCTATTCGCGAGCCAAACTTTCGCCAACAGTATCTGGATTGTCCCAATTAAAGGAGCTATTGGCCCTGCAACGAGCGACTATTTAGTTCGTGAGATAGAGGAAGCACAACGCAACGGCGTCAGTGTGATCATTTAAAAATGGATACACCGGGTGGCCTCGACAGCGCGATGCGTGACATCATACATTCAATCACGACCTCCTCCGTTCCTATTGCCACTTGGGTTGGTCCATCTGGCTCGAGAGCAGCAAGCGCCGGAACCTACATTTTGCTTGCGAGTCACATCGCAGCTATGGCCGAAGCCACTAACCTTGGAGCTGCGACACCTGTAGCGCTTGGCGGTACGCCCTCTCCGCCGTCAAGCGATGACGGGGAAGAACCAACCAAACCAAATGATGACAAGGAAGAAAATAATTACTCTGACAAAGTGCCCGCAAAAACGGCAATGGAGAAAAAAGTCATCAATGACGCAAGAGCCTACATCAAGGGGCTTGCTCGCCTTCACGGCAGAAATGCAGAATGGGCAGAAAAAGCAGTAAGTGAAGCGGCGAGTCTAGATGCTACTGAAGCTCTCGAACTGAATGTCATTGATTACATCGTCAATTCACCAGAAGAGCTTATCTCTACCATACACAACAAGACCGTTAAGGTTAACAATCAAGATCTGACATTGTCACTCGAGAATCCAATTTGGGTTGAGCGTACTCCGGATTGGCGCGCAGAGTTACTGGCAGTTATCACAAATCCTAATGTCGCCTACATTCTCATGCTTATCGGGATTTATGGACTATTACTTGAGTTTTATAACCCCGGTGTCGGCCTACCAGGCGTTCTAGGCGGGATCTGTTTACTGTTAGCGATGTACGCCTTGCAGATGATGCCCGTTAACTACGTTGGCCTAGGGCTTTTATTGCTCGGTATTGCGCTGATGATCGCGGAAGCATTCAACCCAAGTTTTGGCATACTAGGGCTTGGAGGCGTCGTTGCATTTGTACTTGGCTCCGTATTTCTTATGGATAGTGATTTACCGGGTTTCCAAATCGCGATACCGCTTATCGTTGGTATTGCTCTATTTTCAGTCACGCTTATCGTCATCACCGTTGGCTTATTGGTGCACATCCGAAAACGCAAAGCAACGACGGGTATTGAGGCCTATCCTGGCCGCCTTGCTATTGTAAGTGACGATTTTGTAGACGGAACGGGACGAGTTCAATTAGACGGTGCGTTATGGCATGCCACAACGGATGAAATCACCCACCTAAAACAAGGTGACCAAGTTACCATTCTCAACGTAAAAGGCCTAACTTTAAAGGTGAAGCCAAATGATCGCCCTAAAGGATAGGAGGCGGATATGATGCTCTATACGATTGCTGTTGTTCTGGTTTTACTCTTCGCACTCGCAACCCAAATGTTCAAAGTACTGCGTGAGTATGAGCGTGGTGTAGTGTTCTTTCTCGGTCGGTTTCAAGAAGTCAAAGGGCCCGGTTTGATCATCTTAATTCCATTTATTCAACAAATGGTGAGAGTCGATTTACGTACTATTGTATTAGATGTACCAACTCAGGACTTGATTACTCGTGATAACGTCTCCGTTCGTGTAAACGCGGTGGTGTATTTTAGAGTGGTCAATCCAGAAATGGCGATAAATAACATCGAAAGCTATAGCGACGCCACCAGCCAATTAGCTCAAACGACCCTACGTTCCGTATTGGGTCAACACGAACTTGATGAGCTTCTGTCTGAGCGTGAGCGCCTCAATAAAGACCTACAAGCCATACTGGATCAACAAACCGATGACTGGGGCATTAAAATTGCCACCGTTGAAGTCAAACACGTCGACCTTAATGACAGTATGGTCCGTGCACTTGCCCGCCAAGCGGAAGCAGAGCGAAATCGCCGAGCGAAAGTTATCCATGCAACTGGTGAGCTCGAAGCATCTAGCAAATTAAAAGAAGCCGCAGACATGCTTAATGAAGCACCAAATGCCTTGCAACTTCGTTATATGCAAACATTAACGGAGATCACCACAGACAAAACCTCAACGATCGTGTTTCCTTTACCAATTAATCTGGTCGAAGCAGTCACTGACATTGCAAAAGCAGTCAAAGAGAAACCTGAAGATACTCCTAAGTAATCTCGAGATCCTTTAATTTCGAACGACTTTAATTTCGAGATTACTTAGAGGTCATCTTCCGCTCACATCAGTTGACCAAAATCCTCTCAATACAGCTCCGCTTATTGCTGCTCCGTTTATATTTTCTTGTGTGAACATTCTTAACTATTCTGATCAACTTTGCTGAAGCAACGTATTTTCAATAAAAAGTTGAAAGTGATTTAAACGAAACACGTATTATCAACTCGATAAAAGTCGATATTATGGACTCACTTTCGAGGTACGCATGGTTGCCGATGCTAAGCGCATCCTCATTTGTCTAATAATATTAAGAGGATATGAACGTGTCTCATCAAATCATTACAGACCTAAACAACCGTTACACAGCTAAAAAATACGACGAAGAGAAACGTATCTCTCAAGAAGACATGGCAATCATCAAAGAAGCAATCCGCCTATCTGCGTCTTCTATCAACTCTCAGCCTTGGAAATTCATCGTAATTGAGAGTGACGAAGCGAAACAACGTTTCCACGACACGTTTGCAAACATGCACCAGTTTAACCAACCGCACGCTAAAGCTGCGTCTCACACTATTCTGCTAGCGTACGATCCAAAATTCACAAAAGAGAAATTTGCGAAGCGTGTTGATGCTGAGGTAACTTCTGGCCACCTACCAGCAGACATGTACGACATGTTCATGGGTGCTTACGCATTTGCTGAAGCAAACACAGATGAGAACGGCTACAACGGCGGTTGGACGAAAGCGCAAGTTTACATCGCGCTTGGTAACCTACTGCACACACTAGCGCGTCTAGGTATCGACTCTACTCCAATGGAAGGTGTTGACCCAACACTGATCGGCGAAGAGTTCAAAGCAGAACTAGACGGTCACGTATGTGAAGTTGCACTAGCAATCGGCTACCACAAAGACGGCGAAGACTACAACCACGGTTTACCAAAAGCACGTCTAAACATGGATGACGTAATTACTACTCTTTAATGAGTATCGTCTCGTAGCTTCATGGTTTCTAGCCTAGAGCTTAGCTATCTAAATCATTGTTCAAATTGAAAGAGCCGTACTTCTTAGTGTCTTAGTCTAAGAGTACGGCTCTTTTTTGTTTTGCTGAGGGGGACTCAACAAACGTTAAACAGCAAACGTTTTGAGATAAGAGATAGCTACGCCACTTGCTTGGACTTAAAGTTGCCAAGCAGCGCATCGTACAACTCGTTATCACTCAGTACACCCACTAACTTGTTCTCTTCTACTAACAAGATAGGTTGATTGCTGCGTTGCTTCAGTTCAATCGCTTCACGCATGCTGATGTCTGGGTTAGCTTGAACGACCGTGCTTTCGCCGATGTCGTCGAGTGTGGTTGAATCGCTTTCCCAATTCACCAATGACTTATCGGAATCCACCAGCGTGACACCTTTCGGCTCTTGCTCGACCCAAATCTGCTTATCTGCACACACCAATACGCGGTCATTCTGCTGCTTAAGCTCGGTGCTGGCCTGCATCAGTGAACGACCTTTCAAAACATTGAGCGGATTCGTGTGAGCCACAAAGTCCGCCACATAGTCGTTTTCTGGAGCAAGGATGATTTGTTCAGGCTTGCCGTGTTGAATCAGTTTGCCCGATTCCATAATGGCGATGTTGTTACCAATTTTCAGCGCTTCATCTAAATCATGGCTCACAAACAAAATCGTCTTGTTTAGCTTCTCTTGCAGTTGAATCAATTCATCTTGAAGCTGAGCGCGAATCAGTGGGTCGAGCGCAGAAAACGGTTCATCCATTAGCAAGATGTCAGTATCCATAGCAAAGGCGCGAGCCAAGCCAACACGCTGCTGCATACCGCCAGAAAGCTCATGTGGGAACTTACTCTCCCACTCGCTTAGCCCAACCATTTCTAGTTGCTCGCGTGCTTTTTTACGACGTTCCGCTTTGCCAATACCCTGCATCTCAAGACCAAACGCCACGTTATCCAATACCGTTAACCACGGCATCAGCGCAAACTTTTGGAACACCATTGATACGCGGTGAGTACGCAAGTTACGTAGAGTCTGCTCGTCACAATTGGCAAGCTCTACCATGTCTTCACCATCTTTGATTTTGAGTGAGCCACGAGAGATCTCATTCAAACCATTAACGGCACGAAGCAAACTTGATTTACCCGAGCCGGAAAGCCCCATCAATACACAGATCTCACCTTGTTTGACGCTCATTGAGACCTTATCAACACCAACCACTTGTCCGGTCTCATCAATGATCTCTTGGCGAGACTTACCTTGGTCTAATAGCGCCAATGCTTGCTCGTGCTGCTGACCAAACACAACGTCGAGGTTTTCAATCGTAATTGCATCCATGTTATGCCTCCTTCTGGTTTGGTGCTTTGCATAGGCGGTCGAGAATAATCGCGACCAAAACAATCGCTAAACCGGCTTCAAAGCCTTGAGAAATGTTCACTGTGTTCAATGCTCGTACGACTGGTTTACCCAGACCATCGGCACCGACTAGCGCAGCGATCACCACCATAGAAAGCGACAACATAATGCACTGGGTCACACCCGCCATAATGCTTGGCAGAGCCGCCGGGAGTTCGACTTTGAATAGCAATTTCATGCGGCTGGCACCAAAGGCTTTGCCCGCTTCAATCAACTCCTCTGGCACTTTGGTGATACCAAGGTAAGTCAGACGAATTGGCGCTGCGATAGCAAAGATAATGGTGGAAATCAGCCCCGGTACGATACCTAAACCAAATAGAACCAATGTTGGGATCAGATACACAAACGTTGGTACGGTCTGCATTAAATCGAGTATCGGGCGCAATAAGGTATACAGCCATGGGCGATGCGCCGCCATGATGCCTAGCGGCACGCCAATTAATACGGAAATCGTTGTCGCAGCGAAGACGAGAACAAAGGTTTCTAGCATTTCTTGCCAGTAGCCGAGGTTAAGGATCGTCAGCAGAGCTAGCACGATAAACACAACTAAAGGAATGCTGCGATGCAGGAACCACGCAATCGCTGCGGTCATGATAATAGGTGCTGCCGGTGGCATCCATTTGAAAATATCCACCACGAATAGAATGATGGTTTCGAGAAAAATAGAGATAGCATCAAAGAAACCCGACGCGTTCATGGTTAACCAATCTACGCCTGTTTCCATCCATTCGCCCAACGGAAGTTTGTTGTCCGTAATAAAATTCACAATAAAACCTTTGTGTTAAAAGGCGGGCATCGCTGCCCACCTTTTCCTAAAGAGAGGAATGATTAAGCGTTTGTTTTTAGGTAAGAAGTAATCGCTTGTTTTGCGTCTTTGCCGTCTAACGTCTTCACGCCTTCTAGCCACGCTTCAAATTGTTGTGGGTTAGCATTCAACCATTCTTGCGCCGCTTTCGCTGGCTTCTGTTTTTGGTTTAGAATCGCTTCCATCAACTGGTTTTCCATCTCTAGGCTGAACTCTAGATTCTTAAGCAGTTGACCCACGTTTTGACACTCAGATAGGTAATCTTGGCGCACGTTGGTGTAAACATTTGCACCGCCGTAGTTAGGACCAAAGAAGTCGTCACCGCCAGATAGGTATTCCATCTCAACATTGCTGTTCATTGGGTGTGGTGCCCAACCTAGGTATACGATCCATTGGGTACGGCGCACTGCACGAGACACTTGAGACACCATACCCGCTTCGCTTGATTCCACTAGGCTGAAGTCTTTCAAGCCGAATGCATCGCTGTCGATCATATCTTGGATCAAACGGTTTCCATCGTTGCCCGGCTCAATGCCGTAGATGCGGTCTTTAAATTTGTCGGCATGTTTTGCCAAGTCAGCAAAGCTTTTCACGCCTGCGTCATATACGTACTTTGGCACCGCTAGTGTGTATTTCGCGCCTTCTAGGTTTGCGCGAACGGTTTCCACTGTGCCAGCTTCACGGTACTTGGCGATATCGCCTTCCATAGTTGGCATCCAGTTACCCAAAAATACGTCAATGTCGCCGTTTGCCATTGAAGAGTACGTTACAGGTACAGACAGAAGATCGGTCTTGGTTTTGTAGCCCAAGCCTTTTAACAGTTCAGAGGTAACAGCAGTGGTTGCGGTAATGTCTGTCCAGCCTACATCGGCAAATCGAACAGTTTCACATTGGTTAGCATAAGCACCTGTCGCTACTGCACTCAGTACGATAGATGAAAAGATTTTTGTCATCGTAGACATGTTTAAATTCCTTGTAATGATTCCTGACTTTTCTTTGAGTTATTAAGAGATAGAAGAGATTGAGCTTAAGTCTCTTTTTGGCGGACGCATTCGTTGCGCCTCTTGCCAGTTCGGAGCAATCCAAACCGGTGTGTTATTCGATTCTTCGAGTACGTTCCCCAAGATCATGTCCGCAGCACGCTCTGCGACCATGATGGTTGGTGCGTTTAAGTTGCCATTCGGAATGGTTGGGAAGATGGATGAATCCACCACACGCAAGCCTTCAATCCCGCGCACTTGGCACGCTTCATTCAGAACTGCCATTGGGTCATCGTCTGCGCCCATTTTGCAGCTACACGATGGGTGGTAAGCACTTTCCACGTTTTGCTTCACCCATTCATCAATCGCTTCATCGCTGGTGATGTTCTGACCCGGTTGAATCTCTTCACCGCGGAACGCATCCATTGCAGGTTGATTGAGGATTTCACGCGTTAGGCGAATACAGTCTCGCCAATCCTGCTTATCTTGTTCCGTCGAGATGTAGTTGAACTCGATTTTTGGTTTGTCATTTGGGTTGGCAGAAACCACTTCGACACTGCCGCGACTCTCTGGCTTGTTTGGACCAACATGCACTTGGAAGCCGTGACCATCAAATGCCGCGCGTCCGTCATAGCGCATTGCCGCTGGTAGAAAGTGATATTGAATGTTTGGCGATTTCAATCCTTCGCGAGAACGGATAAAAGCGCACGATTCAAAGTGGTTGGTTGCACCCAGACCTTTGCGCGTCAGAATCCACTCCGTACCAATCAAACCTTTGCTGATCAAACCTAACTTGCTGTTAAGCGTGATCGGCTGTTTGCAGTGATATTGGAAATACACTTCAAGGTGGTCTTGCAGGTTCTTACCCACACCTTCTAGTGCGTGTTTCACTTCGATGCCCACTTTTTCAAGCACTGTCTTAGGACCAATACCCGAAAGTTGCAGCAGTTGTACCGAGCCGATAGAACCTGCGCTCGACACCACTTCTTTGTTAGCAAAGCACTGTTTGATTTTGCCAGATTGTTCAAACTCAATGCCGACCGCTTTCTTGCCTTCCAGCAAAATACGGTGAGCGGTCACGCCTTTCATCAAGGTGAAATTACTGCGCTTTTTTGCACGGCTTAAGTAAGCGTTAGAGGTAGAAGCGCGCACGCCTTTGTCTACCGTCATATGCATTGAACCGAAGCCCTCTTGCTGGTAACCGTTGTAGTCTTGCGTTTCTGGGTAGCCCGCATCTTTACCTGCTTCAATAAACGCTTGGTAAAGTGGATTCAGCTTCATGTCGTTGCCGTTGCACGTCCCTACTGGACCACTGTCGCCACGGTATTCGTCAGCACCGCCTGTCCATGTTTCCGCTTTACGGAAGTACGGCAGACAAGCTTGGTAGTTCCAGCCTTTTGCGCCTTCTTCTTCCCACTCGTCAAAGTCACAAGCATGACCACGTACATAAACCATGCCGTTGATCGAAGAGCTGCCGCCTAACACTTTGCCACGTGGACAATGCAGTTGGCGTCCGTCTAACCCCTCTTCTGCAACAGTTTCGAACTGCCATGCGTACTTTTCAGTGTTCATTGGGTAAGACAGCGCCGTTGGCATTTGAATGAAGATGCTCTTGTCTGAGCCACCCGCTTCCAACAGTAAGACTTGGTGTTGACCGCTTTCACTCAGGCGATCCGCCAAGACACAGCCTGCGGAACCAGCACCGACGACGATGTAATCGTAGTGTTGTTGCATTACAAATCCTCCTGACTGATTAGGCGTAAGGGCTATCGAAATCACCCAAATGCACTAACACGCTCTTGGTTTGGGTGTAATGCTTGAGGGTTTCAACACCGTTTTCACGTCCAATGCCAGACAGTTTGTAACCGCCAACGGGCATTTCAGCTGGAGAATCACCCCAGGTGTTAATCCAACAAATACCTGCTTGGATTTGATGAATGACGCGGTGGGCACGAGATAAGTTTTGCGTGAACACGCCAGCTGCAAGTCCGTAATCGGTGTTGTTAGCGCGTGCAATCACTTCGTCTTCGTCACTGAACTTAAGCACTGACATTACGGGACCGAAGATCTCTTGCTTCACATGCGGCATGTCGTCTTCGCAATCAATGAAAACCGTTGGCACAACAAAGTTACCGCTCGCCAAACCATTGTCTGTGACTTTGTAGCCACCAGTCAGCAACGTTGCTTTGCTTGCTTTCGCTTGTTCAATTGCGGAAAGAACTTTTGATTCGTGCTCTTTGGAAATTAGCGCGCCAATTTGGGTTTGCTCATCAAGCGGATCGCCAACCACCAGCAGTTCAGTACGCTTCTTAAGTTGAGCGACGAAATCGTCATAAATACCTTCATGAACGAACACGCGAGTACCGTGTGTACAAACCTCACCTTGGGTGTAGAAGTTTGCGACCATTGCAGCAGAAACCGCATCGTCTAGCTTGGCATCATCAAAAATGATCATTGGTGATTTGCCGCCAAGCTCCATTGTGACTTGCTTCAGCGTTGTAGCGCTGTCACCCATAACGACTTTGCCCGTACCCGATTCGCCCGTGAAAGAGACTTTAGCGATGTCCGGATGTGCGGTGAGCATTTGTCCTACTCGGTAATCACCTTGAATGACGTTGAACACACCATCTGGCAACCCCGCTTCGCTGTAGATTTCTGCCAGTTTGAGTGCAGTTAACGGAGTTTCTTCTGATGGTTTAAAGATCATCGCATTACCTGCAGCAAGTGCAGGGGCAGATTTCCACATCGCGATTTGAATTGGGTAGTTCCACGCACCTATGCCTGCACAAATGCCCAGAGGCTCGCGGCGAGTGTAGAAAAACTGTGATTCATTCAGCGGTTGTTGTTCGCCATGCATGCTAGGCGCAAGACCTGCGTAGTATTCGATTACATCTGCGCCCGTTGCAATGTCTACGCAATTCGCTTCTTGGATTGGCTTGCCCGTATCCGCAACTTCTAATGCTGCCAATTCGTCATTTCTTTCACGAAGTAGCGCCACCGCTTTAAGCAAAATACGACTGCGTTCTGTCGCCGTCATGGCAGACCAAATCGCAAAACCGCGCTTGGCAGATTCAATTGCCGCTTGCATATCTTGCTGGTTAGCCTGCTTCACATTCGCAAGTGGCTCACCATTGGCAGGATTGTATGTGGTGAAGTGTTCTTCTGAGCATCCTAGGTGCATGGCACCATCGATGTAGTGTGCTTTCATATCCATTTGAAGGTTTGACTCTTTATTTTTGTTTTGAGTAGAACGTGAGTTGTTTATCGAGATAGTCGTTGATGATGACGCGTGCTTTCTCGGCATCGATACCTTGCGGGTTGAGCGTTCCGCGCAGCCAAATGCCATCAATCAGTGACGCAATACCATGCGCTACTAGCTCTGCTTGGTCTTGATCCAGCAAAGCTTTTAATTCTTTTTTTAGGTGAGAGAGGAGGCGTCGTTCATTCACTCGTTGCAGACGTTTGAGCTGCGCGTCATGCATAGAGTACGACCAGAACGCCAACCAAGTTTTTGCCACTTGGTTCTCGGCTTGGAAACCCACAAAGTTGCCGTCGATGATGGCGTTTATACGTTGATGATGCGCATCAGCCGGCAGCTGGCTTAGGTTCTCTTTGATGGTGGCAGAAAGCTGGCGCAGGATTTCACGCATGGTCTCTTCTAACAGGCCGTGCTTTCCACCGAAATAGTGATTAATGATCCCCGTTGATACTCCTGCTTCTTTGCTGATCAACGAGATACTCGCGGCGTGCAAACCTACTCTGTCGATGACCGACATCGTCGCTTTAACTAGCTGTGGCTTTCTGATTTCAGGCATCCCAACCTTGGGCATTTTGCATCCTTGTTATTTTTAATTGAACGGTTAGTTAAATATAAAATGCCTTAAATTTAGTTCGAACTCAAATTAATTTTCTGTATTCTAGATTCAAAACAGTCAGAAATTATGTTTAACGGATGTTATTTTTGACCTCTCAAACTCCATGAACTCATGACAAAAACAAGCTAGGTTATAAATAAAAACTAAACAAAAACAGACAAATAGTTAAATATCCTCATTTCAAAACACTATTTAGCAGCATCGTTATGCGTGCCATACATACGGAAAGAGAATAATTAACACTAAAAGTGTATTACTGCGCAACGTGACTTAATAGTGTGTGAGTCCATGGGTGCTACTAGCGGTTTCCATCTCTTAATCAATCGAAGCAAGCATGCAGGTTTTTGTACTAAGGTTGTTATGCAAATGTCGCTTAATGGCAATTTTCCCTCATCAATCCCTTGTATCTTATTCCTAAGATTTGTTGAATTAGGAACGAAAATGAAAGCACGTAACGCCCTTTTGATTTTATTGACAAGCACGATTGGCTTTAACGCTTACGCGATTACAGACGCTAGCAAGATTGGCGCAAATGCAGGGGCGATGAGTTATTGTTACGACCACGTTGCGTCGGGCAAAGATAAGTCAAAATATCGCTTACTAAAATTAAAAACCTACGAAGAATATGACAATTTAGATAGCGGTGATCGAGCGAAAGCACTCATCATGAAGAAAGCAGCAGAAGACGGTGAATATTTAGGTGATAAGTTGGATAAATCTCGTTGTAACAGCCTAAGAAAAATGTTGTTTGTGAAGTACTAACTCTCTCACTGAATTTTCAAACGAACCATCAAATTTCGTATTTTTGCCGTTGATGCAAACCTTGTCACAAGTAACGATTACCGTGATAGTTTGATACTTACTGACAACAATAAGCATAATCAACAATTCTTCGATAAGATTGGACGAGTGTTTAAATTGATACAACACTCGTCCAACATTCACAAAGCATTGAGCAATATATAACGCTCAAGCGCCTACTGTTTCAGCTTGCTCTTTTTTACTTATAGATTTGTAAAGAATCGACTCTAAAATGACTACGGATATAATAGTGGCATAGAACGAAAGCACGCCATCGACCGGGCCAGAAAATTTAACCTGCTCACCAAAAATCAACACTATTGCTCCCATCGCAATAACTTTGGATCCAATGAGAATAAACCATGAAGAAAAAAATCGCTTTATCTTAGGTGCAGTAGACTGACTTAAGCAGATATTAGCTGCATACTTTTCAAAAGCGACTGAAGCTTTTAATACTATTGCCATAATCATTGCAGATATAAGCGCAAACAAAATATTGTCTACGCTAACCCAATCCCATACGTGACCATAAGCAATCAATGCCACGGTACCGATTACACTGCACACCGCCAATTCTAATAAGACTTTCATTTCGACTCCCAACTTGAAATTCTTCCCACATCACACTCTTAAATGGCATATGTGGCGCTATCATTAGAAAAGTTACGAATAGAGCACGGTGAGTGCTCTATTATAAATTGAACAAGATCGTTACACCGCTACAACGGTACGAATAGATTGTTCTTGACGATAAAGTGATACATCCCCACCAAGAACTGTGGCGCAAACTTTAATGTCCTTTACTTCTTCTTTCGGCACCTCGAGTGGGTTCGCATCTAGCACAGTAAAATCCGCCAGCTTTCCAGCCTCAATTGAACCAATCATGTGCTCTTTTTCCATGAGATAAGCGGCACCTAGCGTGACTGCATGTAATGCTTGTTCGGCGGTCAAACACTCTTCTTCGCCATAGACTTTGCCGGAGAATACACATTTTCTATTCATCGCTCCCCACATCATAAATAGTGGGTTTACTTGGGTGACGACATCGTCACAATGAATAGAAAAGGGAATACCCTTCTTTACGGATGTTTGGAATGGGTTGAGCGTCTTTACGCGAACCGGTCCAACGGTTGTTGTTGCATGGACATCACCCCAGAATGGAATATGCGTACCAAACAAATTATGAACGACACCAAGTTTAGCCATACGATCCATTTGCTCTGGCGTGACCATTTGGTTGTGTTCTAAACAGTGACGAACATTCGGCTGAGGACACTCATTTTGTAAACGCTCGATCAAGTCGAGTAACACATCAGTACAACCTTCTCCATTACAGTGGAACGAGATACTCATACCGAGTTTGTGCGCATGAATAACATCTTGGTACATTTTCTCTTCATCAAAGTGAAGGTGACCACTTTCCATCCCGTTGTAGTAGGTTTCACCCTTTTTCAAGAGTGCTGTAAAGCCTTGAATTGAGCCATCCGTATTCAAGTACTTCGTCTTAGTCACCCATAAGCGATCATTATCTTGCTCTTTAAATGCCTTGAGAGCCTCAGTATCGAACATAGGAAGAAGCGCATAACCTGCCATTCTCGCTTTAAACTCCGGCATTTCTGCAAGCATTTTGTATAGTGGGTATGGGTTTTGTGGTAAGCCCATACCACAATCTGACATCGTGGTTACGCCTAAACGACTTGCACTATCGGCATAATTAATCATTGCTGAAATCGCATCTTGAGGTGTCCCAAGATCAAATGCACCAACCGCTACAGCACGCAAAATATCCGGCATTTCATTAATCTCACCAGTCAAACGCCCATTCTTGCGAACGACAAACGCAGGATTGTCATCTAGGCTGTATCCCGCTTTTTCAAGCGCAAGAGTGTTTTGGACACAGACATGGCAGGAGGCATGCATAAATAAGATTGGGGAATCGCTGCAAAGGCTATCTAGAAAGTCCCTATCAACCACCGTATCGTCGACCATCAATAAAGGGTCAAGACCCCATAAGTTAAGCCACTCGCCTTTTTTTCCTGCTTTATTATGCTCTTCGACAAAATGTGTAATCTTAGCTGACAACTCCTCTTTGGTTAGGCATGCTGCCAGTATTTTTCCTCTTTCCCCAGTTCGTTCAATTTGCCCAGCATAGCCAAAGCGAGCGGTAAATAACGCGGCACCAAGTGGGTGCATATGTGCTTCAATAAAACCGGGAACAATTGTATTATTAGCGAATTGAGTATTTAGTTGGTACTCCATTCCATGTTGAGTAAGAAATGTTTCTGCTTGGTCTTTAGTTCCTGTAAAAATGAACTTCCCATCTTTGACCACAACGGCACTCGCTTTAGGAAACTTATTATCCATTGTGATAAACGTTCCTGTATATAGTACAGCGCCATTGTTATTTTCTAGTCCTGGGTTATGAAATGGTTTATTGTTCATAAAGAGGCTCCGATTAACGTAGGGTATGAATTATCTCTTGTTTTCACCACCCACATTGCCTCTATCCACAAAAATGTTCGAACATTAAAAAATGAAATAAAATATGGATAAATTGCAAGGGTTTAAAATAGATAAAAAAACATAAAAACAAAACCATAAAAGACCAGTAAAATAAACAAAATACAACAACTTAACAAACGACCCAACACAAACAACATTAATCAGCGTGATTAATGCCACTTATGAGAGGCATTTACCAAATAGATTATTTGAAATTAAAAATAAAACACTTAGAAATATAGATAATTAGTATATACCCTAGAAATTCACCACCTAACTCCTCCCTAGCGCATAGATTTAAATTCCATCTCTATTTTATAGCAACAATTCAGATTAAATTTAATTAAACAATAACCATGACAGGTATCATTATAGAATAAATCAGATAAATATATTAAAGATAGCATTCGACATTTAATATATTTTAAATTTGATAATTATCTGACTTAACATTCAAGAAACTCACTCTTCCATTACACTAAAAAATACAACAAAAAACCCCAACAACGTGCTGGGGCTCTTTATACTCTATTACTTGTTTAGAATAATCACATCAATGAACGCTCAATGTAGTAAGCATTAATGATTTTCTCCGCAGATCGGTCAATATCTTGTTCTGAGGTGTGGTAGTTAAGCACCGAGAACAACATGGTTTTTAGACCTTTGTAACCTGATGTTGATGGATATAAGAAGCCTTCTTGTTGTAAACGATGCACAACACGCGCCGTGAGTTCGTTACGGTATTCATCGTCGCCAATACCGAATTGAGCAGAAAAGCGATTGGACACCACATCATTAAGAATCGTAACCCCTTCTACTTGTGCTAACTTATCCGCCATGCGTTTTGCTAACGCGACGCAATTATCTAAATGCGCAACAATGCCCTCTTTACCTAATGACTTAAACGCAGCATACACAGGTAGACCTCGAGCTCGACGTGATGCAGCAATACCAAAATTGATCGCATTTCGATCGGGTTTCTCCATCGCATCATTCAAGTAGTCACCCATATTACTACCGCCCATCGCAGTGGTAATTTTTGCAGGATCTTTAACAATCACCATGCCGCAATCGTAAGGCATGTTAAACCACTTATGACCATCGGTATCGATTGAATCTGCTCGTTCAATACCTTTCAATAGATGTTTCTGACTGTCACTCGCCGCCGCCCAAAGACCAATTGCACCATCAACGTGTAGCCACGCATTTTCATGTGCAGCAACCGCATCTGCAATTTCATCAAACGGATCAAAGGCACCTGAATCAATACAGCCTGCTTGTGCACACACTAACGTAGGGCCATTACAATCAGACAGCACTCGATTAAGCTCTGACGGGATCAAACGCAAATTTTTATCAGTCGGCACTTTGTAGATACAATCCACGCCAAGTCCAATCATAGAAAGGGCGCGCTTAATGGTTGAGTGAATTTGATCACTCACCACCACATTAATACGCGGGGCGCCATACAGACCTTTTGTCGCTACATCCCAATCCGCTTTTTCAAGCAGTGAATTTCTCGCTGTGATGAGAGAGGTATAAATCGCTTCTTGTGCTCCTGAGGTAAAGCCAACCGCGGATCCTTCCGTGAGACCAAGTAGCTCAACCATCCATTCTGCCGCCGTTTCTTCTGCAACCGCCATTGCCGGGCTAGACACATAATATGGAACATTCTGGTCCCATGCGCTTACTAACCAATCTGCCGCTAGCGATGCTGGGAACGTGCCGCCAATTGCATAGCCAAAAAAGCGAGGGCCACCGGATGCAATCAAGCCTGCATCCAATGCATTCACCATATCATCAATGACTTTTTCTGGTTCACTCGCCCCACTTGGTAGCGCCCCGCCAATTAGCTCTCTTAGCTGCTGAGAGGTCGTTTCTTTATCGACTGGGCGCTCACCTAATGATTCTAGATAAGCCGTCGCGTGCTCTAGTGAGCGTTCTAGTAAAGGTCGGTAGTCTTTGAAATGATGAGACATAATGTTTCTCTCTGTTGTCGGAAGTTATCTTCAATATACCGTCTACGAGCAAAATTAATTGCCATTTCACGACAGATGAGCTTAGTGTTTTTCGGACTTTTTTAAGCATAAAAAAACGGCACTCAATGAGCGCCGTTATTAATCAAAGTAGCGGTTTATAGTGTGTTTTTATACACCACACCATCTTTCATGATGAGTTTCTGTGTTTCCGTGTTCGCGACACACTCAACGCCTGCTAGTGGGTTACCATCAACAATCAACAGGTCAGCATAAGCCCCCTCAACGATTTGTCCTAATTTACCTTCTTGGTAAGGGTGTTGATACGTTGACATTTCAAATAGACGACCACAATTCGATGTCACCATGCGCAGAGCGGTAATCGTGTCGAACGTAGTTTCAATGGCACCCAGTTCATTCAATTGTGTTGCATGAACGTTCGTTTCACCGACACAATCGGTACCAAATGCCAAATTTTGAATATCATACTTTTTGATTAACTCTGCAGACTTGAACATCGCCTTACCTACGCGTTCCGTTTTACGGTAAGTTTCTTCATTTGGTAGTGGGATCTTGCGTTCTGCAATCAAAGACGAAGTAAAGTAAGATGGGATAACCCAAATTCCTTTTTCTTTGATCGTTTTAGCAATATCGTCATCCATGATGGTCGCATGCTCGAATGACATCACCCCAGCCTCTGCGGCTCTTCGCATCGCATCTGCCGTATGAATATGCGCAGCCACATAAGTACCGTAATCACTAGCCGCTTCAACTGCCGCTTTCATCTCATCCAATGTGTATTGCAATGTATCAAGTGGGTCAAAGGTTGAAGATGCACCGCCACCTGCCATGATCTTGATCTGAGAAGCCCCCATAAAGAGTTGCTCACGAACCGCTTTCAATACTTCAGCACGACCATCGGCCACTTTCATCGCACCCAATTTCATCATCGGTGAGTCTTCATGTCCGTTTGCTAAACGTTCTTGAGCTTGGTTTTGACGGTAATCTGAGTGGCCGCTGGTTTGCGAAATTGCCGCCATTGATGGAAGAATACGAGGCCCTTTTGCATAGCCATTATCGATACTTTTCTTCAAACCAAGCGTATTACCCGCAACGTCACGAACGGTCGTAAAACCACGCATCAGCATCTCTTCAGAAATTTTTGCTGAGCGAATCGCGACCTCTTCACGAGTCATGGTATCAACCACATTAAATGGCGCAGATAACGTGATGTGTACGTGCGCATCAATCAATCCTGGCATAACCGTACCGCCGTTAGCATCAATGATTTCGTCCGCGATGGCTTGGTCAATGTCACCAATTTGAGTAATCAGATTGTCTTCAATGAGAACCGATACGTTCTCAATCAATTTGTCGTCAGTGCCATTAAAAACATTTGCGTTGATGATGAGTTTTTTCATTTCGCTTTCCTCGGTAAGGTTGTTTCGCTTAACTGATGGAGCCAGTTTAGCCAGAGCCTTGCTAATTTAATTGCCATTTTGCGACACTGTGACCATCTGGGCTAAAAACTCACTTTTGTTTTATCTGGCATGCTTTTGTTGACGACTTTCCAGGAAATACGCCATGAACACCATATAAGCAACAACCAAAATAAGCTGAAAGATTCGTGCAAAGAATTTGTCGTCTAACCCTCCCGTTGTCATCGAAGTCCCCATCAACACAGTAAAACCCGTGAATGCCGTGGCAAAAATTGGCGCTTTTTCTGGATATACATAAATGAACGTTCCGAAGAGTGAGATGACCAGTAACATCACTAGCATGTAGAAATACATATTAGGAACCAGTGACATAATAAAGAAAACGATAAACGCCACTAAGCCGCCGATTAGGTTGCTGATAACAAAAAACATCGTGGTTTTCTTGGCTTTTTCACCCGTTGTCATAAAGGCAAGTAAGGCAACAAATGCAACCGTCAATAAAACATGAGACAGTTGGAAGAAGAAAAATAAACAAAGGAGCGGAAAAGAAATCACTAACGCTCTCAGTGAAGCTTGCCACCTAACGTCATCAGGTAGCGGTGAGGGTGGAAAACCCTGAAAATCTGAACGCTCTTCAGGGAAGTACACATGAGACAATGCATACAAGGCGACCGCTAATGTGCCCGAGAAAGCAAATCCACCAGCCACATCCAATGCCGCTTGCTTATCAATGATGGTCAATGCAGGAATCAACACCAACTCAATGATTAAAAACGTTGCAAACATGGTCCACTTAGGGTCTGTAAATAGGTAGTAACCCCACATCAAGCCAGCAGACAGCACCAACAAAAACGGTACTTTGTAATTTGGTAATCCAGTAGACACTAACAGACCAATCACCGCGGTCGATAACAAAGCAAACAAAAGCTGCTTCACATGCATCATGTGAAAACTTGGTTTATCAACAATAAACTTTGCAGTAAACAAGGGGGCACAAAATGCGAGAGGCCAATTAAACCAAACCGCCAAAAACGTCGCGAATCCCACCGCTATAATATACCGCAAAACTCGCTTTTCTTGAGTGGGCGTCATTTTATCGAACATAAGAGAACCAACTTACCAAGTGAATCCAAACGTTACCTAGCCAATTGAAAACCTTATTCCCTCCTGTATAAACAATCACATCCGCTTGACCACCAATTCTCATCATGTTCAAGGCGTTAGGATCCGTTATTTGGACAATCACCGGCATACGTTGAGTGTCTCGCAGCCAACCATTTTGATTTTGAACACTGGCTAACGCTCCTGGTTGGTGATTAACACCCCATGCAACACCAAGATCAACCGAACTCACAACCCCGTCAAAGGTTTCGCCTGGTGCAAAATCCAATGCAACGTCTACTTTGTCACCCGCTTTAATACGCCCCATACTGTTTTCTCGGAAGAACGCTTCTATCCACAAACTGTCTTTTTCAACAAATGTCATTAACGGTCTTCCCGCTGCCGCATACGCACCGGCTGATAAATTGAAGTTGGTTATCGCACCATCGGATGGCGCACGAATCACGGTTCTCTCCAAATCCAACTGTGCTTTCTGTAACGTTAATAGCGCGGCTTGAATCTGCGCGTTTTCTTCCCCTGTTGCGCCTACTTGAGTTTTTGCTTTCTCAAGGTTTGCTCTTGCGTTAAGCACATCAGCGTCCGCTTTCTCTATTGCAGCGCGAGTTTGATCGGCATCTGATTTTGACACCACACCTTTTTCGGCCATAACCAAAACGCGCTGCCCTTGGCGCTTAGCATTTTCCTGCGATACAAGTGCCGTCGTTAACTGCGCTTGAGCAGACAAAACATTTGCCATCTGTCCCCCAACCTGCTGACCAGCGAGCTCGAGCTGCATTTCTGCTTGTTTGACGGCAATTTCATAATCTTCGGAAGCAATCTTAACTAACACGTCGCCTTTCTGAACTTGGCTATTTGGTTGTACATGGATGCTCGCGACTTGGCCTGAGACTTGAGGAATTAAAGAAACAATATTACCCTCAACACGTACATTATCCGTTGAGGGAACTACGCGATCTGCGGCAATGTAAATGACAATAGAAGCCAAAACTAAAAGAAATATCGTATTAGTAAATAGCCTGACTTTGTTCACTCTGGGTTGAGGTTGTTCACTATTCGTCGATTTCTTTTTATCCGATTCATTATTTGTCGAACTTTTGCTTATCGAAACATTGTTGGTTTCACTATTTTGTTGCGCCATCGTCCACCCCATTTCATTGTCGGCTACCTTGCTTTACCTATGCTTCCGCACATCAGATAGCGTTGTTTAGGATGGAAAATACCTCGCGGTTACACTGCATAATTGCCATTTAGCGACAATCAAAAATAAACTTGAGAGAAAAAATTGCTACCCGTTACTACACTTTGAGGACACTCACTCAGCTAGGAAGCAAAACATGAGCGATAAGAGCACTCACTCCAAGTGTCCGGTAATGCATGGCGCGAATACCAACCATCAATCTGCGGAGTTCAATTGGTGGCCTAAAACTCTCAACCTTGACATCCTTCATCAGCATGACAAAAAGACCGATCCAATGGATCCTGACTTCAATTATGCAGAAGCTTTTAGCTCTCTCGACCTTAACGAGGTAAAAAAAGATCTGATCGCTCTAATGACCGATAGCCAAGATTGGTGGCCAGCAGATTGGGGACACTATGGCGGCTTAATGATTCGCATGGCATGGCATTCCGCAGGGACCTATCGCATTGCCGATGGCCGAGGTGGGGCCAGTCGCGCGAATCAACGCTTTGCACCAATCAATAGTTGGCCCGACAATGGCAACCTTGATAAAGCACGTCGCCTACTCTGGCCAATCAAAAAGAAATACGGTAACAAAATCTCATGGGCAGATTTGATCATCCTTGCTGGCAATATGGCCTATGAATCGATGGGCTTTAAAACCTTTGGTTTCGCAGGCGGACGAGAAGACATTTGGCATCCAGAAAAAGACATTTATTGGGGAGCCGAAAAAGAGTGGCTTCAACCAAGCGGCGGAGAGAATAATCGCTATTCTGGCGAGCGCGATCTAGAAAACCCGCTTGCAGCCGTAATGATGGGCTTGATTTACGTGAATCCTGAGGGGGTAGACGGCAAACCCGATCCCATTAAAACAGCGCATGATATGCGAATCACCTTTGCACGCATGGCAATGAATGACGAAGAGACCGTCGCCCTAACCGCTGGCGGGCACACCGTCGGCAAAGCGCATGGTAACGGGGATGCATCTGTACTTGGCCCTGAACCCGAGGGAGCAGAAATCGAAGACCAAGGTTTTGGCTGGCTAAACAAAACGTCACGTGGTATCGGCCGCGATACGGTTACGAGTGGCGTAGAGGGAGCATGGACAACCAACCCAACAAAATGGGACAACGGTTACTTTCATTTGCTCTTTACTTACGATTGGTGGGTGACAAAAAGCCCAGCTGGCGCTGCACAATGGGAGCCGGTAAACATCAAAGAAGAAGACATGCCTGTTGATGTAGAAGACCCAACTATTCGCCGCAACCCTATGATGACTGATCCGGATATGGCCCTTAAGTTCGATCCTGAGTATCGAAAAATTGCAGAACGTTTTCGCGACGACCCTAAGTACTTCGAAGACACTTTCGCTCGCGCATGGTTTAAGCTCACTCATCGCGATTTAGGTCCGAAATCTCGTTATTTAGGCCATGATGTCCCAACAGAAGATCTCATATGGCAAGACCCGGTTCCGCCCGCTTCTTATCATCTGACCGAAGAGAACATCGACGCACTTAAACTCGATATTCTTAATAGTAACCTCTCGATAAGCGATCTTGTATCAACAGCATGGGACAGTGCTCGCACGTATCGAGGGTCTGATCGTCGCGGCGGTGCAAATGGCGCTCGTATCCGTCTGGCACCTCAAAAAGACTGGATAGGTAACGAGCCAGAAAGGCTAAGTAGCGTTTTAGCAACACTCGAGACTATCCGTTCTGCTCATCACTCTCCGATTAGCATGGCAGATTTAATCGTATTAGCGGGTAGCGTTGGTATCGAGAAAGCTGCGTCTAACGCTGGCTTAAACATTACCGTACCATTAGCCAAGGACGCGGTGATGCCAGTGACGAAATGACAGATGCAGATTCATTTGATGTACTCGAACCTATTCATGATGGTTTCCGTAATTGGCTAAAATCAGATTACGTCGTCAGCGCTGAAGAACTCTTGCTAGAGCGAAGCCAATTAATGCAACTGACTGCCGTCGAAATGACGGTACTGATTGGTGGTATGCGTGTGATGGGAACAAACTATGGTAACACTTCACACGGCGTGTTAACGGACAATGTGGGTGCGTTAACGAACGATTTTTTCGTTAACCTCACTGACATGAATTACTCATGGCACCCAACGGGCGACAATGAATACGACATCCGTGACCGACAATCTGGACAAACAAAATGGACCGCTACACGGGTAGATTTGGTATTAGGTTCCAACTCCATACTGCGCTCATACGCTGAAGTTTACGCTCAAGATGACAACAAAGAAAAGTTTGTAAAAGACTTTGTAGCCGCTTGGGTAAAAGTGATGAATGCAGATCGTTTTGACTTATAGACCGTTACTTTTATTTAACTCAACGTAAGTTGATCGATAAAAAGCCCCCTCTCGAGATAAACGATTGGGGGCTATTAATTCCATTAGACAAAAGTCACTTTATTACGCCACTTCTGGCTCCGGAGTCTCAGCCGACGTTTCTTGCCACCATATACACTTCATCCGCGGAATAGAGATTTGAAATCGTCGCTTCAATCTCCGCTCCTAACGTCTTTTTATACAAATCTTGGGCAAAGTTATCTGCTCTCGTGGTGACAACGACATGCTTTAACGCAGCATTTTTCTTGGCAAGTTCATCTTTCACCATAGGCAACGTTTCTGTAATCAATTTGCGTGCAATACCCTGCCCTTGGTGGTCTGGATGCACCGCAAGTTGCTCTAGCTCCAATACAACTTCAGGGCGAAAACCGCTTCTTTGCGTCCAAATAATGTATCCAACCACTTGATTATCGCGCTGCGCAATATAAATGATATTGCGAGGAAAAGCCTTAAATATGCACTCTAGCCACTCACGAGAATGCCCTTGACGGACAAAAGCGAATTTATGCACTAACGCTGCCTGTTCTAGGTCATCTTGCGTCATTAAACGAACGTCCAAGTTTATCTCCTACTTAAAACAATAAACCTAGCGCGGATTGGACTGCTATTTCTAACTTAAATCAATGTGTTATTCGAAATATTGAGAAGCCCGTAAGTTATCTTTCTACAAAAAGAAAATAAACAAGAATATCAACGTAACGCAGCGCTCATAAACCAGATAATCCCCTCTATTTACCCATAGAATTGGTAAATATGGAGACCACGACACATACTTATCTAAATATAATTTGTTTAAACATTTAGCAAAATTTAAGCAAAAAAAGAGCCGCTAATAGCGGCTCACAATTGTTCGGATTTTGTTGAAACAACCATTTTATGGTTGTATCGACATTTTCCGAAAAGTAATCGACTTACTCTTTACCGAATACGTTGTTCTCTTGCTCTTGTACGCGGATAAACGTTGTGCGCTTTGTTAGCTCTTTAAGCTTTGCCGCACCTACGTAGGTACACGTTGAACGTACGCCACCAAGGATGTCTTGGATAGTACCGTGAACGCTGCCACGGTATGGCAATAGTACGGTTTTACCTTCAGCTGCACGGTAGCCAGCAACACCACCAGAGTGCTTGTCCATCGCGCTCTTAGAAGACATGCCGTAGAACTAAAAGCAAAAACACAAAAGACGATTAATATCAATGACTTAATAAAGAGACACTGTACATAAAAACAGCACAAAACATGCTATTAGAGTGATAGTAAACGGTCTTAACCGACGGATGCCGCCATTTTTGCCGCCACTTTTTTATCCCAATCAAAAGTTAATTCAGAGCAATAGTATCTCTTCACGATCACAACCATAATTTTTATAGTTGGTATACCTAGCTTGCAGTGAGCATTCTTTTTTCATTAGTCTACAAAAGTGACATCGGCAACAAATTGAAAATAAAGAGAGTTTTTACGAATCTTCACGATATCCGCAAACCAGAATGCTCAATATAATGCGCCTAAAGTCCATACAATATATAGGGTATAACATTGAAAAAAATAGCTCTAATCGCTGCAATATCAGCAGCATTGATGGTATCAGGTTGCGCTAGACAAATGGCTGACAATCCCGACTACTACAAAAACGTACAAAAACTCAATCTACAAAAAGATAGCCTTGCTTTCGGTGAACTCTTCTACGTCTATTCAGTGGAAGATAAAACCGTACCAATGAACGTATACACGATTGCTACCGATGAGGGAGATGGACGAGTAAAGATCGCCATGAAAATGGCTCGTCAAGACTCAGATCTTATTGTTGCAAGTAGCAACTACCTCTATGAGGTCACTGGTAATGAACTAACGCTCATTGAGCACATTCCTGAACAGACAGGACTTATCGGAAGTTGGTGGATACCAACGCTCGACACAAGCGCATTAAATGTACTTAAAGCAAGCAAACCTGAACCTAAAATATGGATTGAAAAATCGCCGGGTAACTTTTCACACGAAGCTGAAAACTTCATAGCAACGTTAACACCACCGATGCAAGTACCAGAGCATTTAGCCCAATTCGCAAATGAGCCTCATATGAGTCTAACTGTCAGTGCAAACTGTCAAAAGCTAGGTATCGGCCTAACACCAGAATTCACAGAGGTACTTATTGACGGTAATCTTTCATTACCAGCGACAGTTTCCTGTAGCCAAATTCACTACAGCCCAGTATACCATTTCGACGATGTGACATTGGCCGCGATAAAAGCAGGCAGTGTTCAAGGAATGAAAAACATTAAAATCAGAACGCCTGCAGGCACAGCCATCCTACCTTTATCGGGGTTTTACTACGCATATAGCATGGCGCAAAGAAGTGTTAGCGAATATCAATAGGGGATTTTTTACTCTCCTTAAATAACTTGGTGACTATAACAAATCAAATTCATCTTACTCACTTAAATGGCTTAGTATTTACGTGCTAAGCCATTTCTATATCAATGTTATATATTGTCCATTGTAAGACTATCTGATTAAGACACTTTGTACTTCCCTGCAGAACTCCCCGACGTAACTTCAACCTCAGCTTTATCATTAATGGTTTTGATTATTCCCTCACTGATAGCTGCCCATAAAACCTCACCCAATGCGGCGTTGTTACGAGGGTTTAGTCCCGCTTTTTCCATCGCATCCATGATGTTGTTTGCCATTTCGCTTTCACAACCTTTTAAGGCCATCGTTAATCTCCTGCAAATACGGTTGGAGAGCCTTGATTGTGTGGCGTCCCTGTAATCAGACAAAAATCACAAGCTCTCAGTACTTTCTTGTCGCCACCGCCGCCATTCATACTGATTGTGTCAGCGGTGTAGCGCATGTTCTTGGCCGTTGCCTCAATGTCTTTTTCTACCATAGTGACTTTGTTACCAAGTACTTTCAACTTGTCGTCTAGACCGATCACCACATCTCTTAACTTGCCAACAATTTGGACCCATTCGCCACCACTGCTTAAGTGCATGTTCTCTAAAGCGCCAAGCGTGATACTGTCACCTGAGAGCAATTCGATATTACCTAATGCTTCGATGAGCTTTTGACCACCAATCTTTTCAATACTGTGTTGATTGATATTGAGTTCATGAGTGCCAAATTCTGCTAAGTACTTTTCTACCTGGTGTAGTTCTTGGTATGCCTCAACTTTTCTCACTTGATCTGTCGCCTGCGTATGATTTCCTGCTGCATCTGTTCGTACGAAGACTTCATGACGCTGCTGAGTAAGCTGTTCGCCAGGCTCAACCGTTGGCAATGACCATCCATCCCCTAAAATCGTTCGGATAAATGGCCGATCACTCCTGCCATAAGCAAAGGCAATTTCGACAATGGTTCCCTCTATTGGAAGTGCAAACTGTCCCTGCTCTGCTCCCCCGATGACGGTTGGCAGCGGCACAGCTTTGTAGAGTGGCACTTCCCTGTCTGCTCGCCCGTTCTCATCAAGCAACTGCACATCGACGGCATAGCGTGGGCGAAATGGGTTGTGCTCATGACCAGATTGGCTCAAATCGGTAACCGCCTCTACTCTCGCAAGTCTTGGTAAATGGTGACCGGCAGCCAACTCGGGGAATAGAAACTGCATTTTGCGTTTTTCTGCATTGGTTTCACCTTTCCAATACAAAGTACTGTCCGTGTTTTCAAAATGAACTTCCGTAATGCGATTACCGTTAATGATCGCACCAGGACGTACTGATGGCATGACGCTAACCGTCATACTCTGACCGCCCATGTGCCCGACGGTAAGGTTATCCGGCAAGTCAACGGCTCTTGTTGCCCATCGACTGTCCGCGTAGCTCCCAACAAAAATGCTGCCGTCAGTTTGTTGATACCAACAAAAGTCATTGATGTTAAAAGCTCGCCCCAAGTTATTGAGTAGTTGATACCCTGTACCCTGACTCGTAAAGTTTGCAATCCGTGTCGTCATGTATTCGGCACTGTCTGGGAAAACAAAGTTTAAGCCGGTATCAAAACTCAGTTGCTCGAGCACTTCTGATGCGGTTGGATGCTGAATACTGACGGGGTAACGCGCCGCGAGTAATCCCGACCGCTCTCGTGCGATGACCTTGGTATAACCATTTTGAGCAGGCTGCGCTCGGGTAACAAAGCCATCAAAGTAAACCTTGTAATCCGATTGATAACCGATATCGAACGTAATGAGCGAGTGCTTTGATACGCTCCCCTCAATCACGAAGGTCGCACGACCACCGGCACTCAGCTCTAATATCACCTGTTCTTTGGCGAGTTTTCTTTCTTTACCGTTAACTCGAATACGCTTATTTAACTTCATGCTAGTTGTGACTCTTTTGCGTTTAACTGCTCTTGCCAAGTCGTGCCCTTGGGCTGCTCACTGTTAGTCACGGCGGCATGCGGTTTCGGTATTGCTGCTAATGTATTTTCCGTGCTCTGAATTTTCCCTTTGGGTGCGGCCGTTTGCTCTTTTTGCTGTTTGGCTTCGGTCACCGACAAATGTTCACGTAAGCGAAAGGAGACTTTCCAAGCCATCAAGTTTTCTTGCTCATCTGCCGCAAGCTGTCCGACAAAGCGAACCTGTCGAACCGTGAGGGTTTTCGCGGTTTCATTACCAATGCGATAAATCTTTCGCTTGCCGCTTTCCGTTGCACGGCTTAGTGCCATCAACTGCTTCAATACCGACGCTTTTTTAAATGGGATCAAACCCGATACCGCCAGTACGATGCCTTTATCACCTTGTTCACTGCCATCGGTCCCACTGGCTTGCCCTGTCATGTCTTCCTCTCGGATTTCCACCGAGGGACTAATGCGGGTCGCGTTCATTTCAATGATCGCCCCATCTAAAGCAAGTTGGGTCATACGAATAACTCCGATAGGAACGTTAACGGCTTATTGCTGATAAACAGACAAGCAAAGGTGTATCCATGACCTTGCTTTGGAGGTTGAGATTTCTGCAGTTTGGCAGCGATGACGTCTGCGCGACCACTCGCTTCAAACTTGTGCAGATTAATGCCACTTTGCTTTAACGCATTAATGTTTTGCGACCATGTATCAAGCATGGCGCTGCGCTTAACGGCCAATGATGCCAATTTATCAACGGGGGTTTGTCTGTCTCCGGCTAAGGATTCAAGCTGCGCTATCTGGGCGCCCTGCCATCGCTCAACCAAACGGACTGGCTCAGGATTGATGTGTGCTGATGGTTTAAAGCGAGGCTGCACAATCGTGTCCGGTTTGGTCATCTTGTCAGCCTGTAAGCTTTGTTCTTTATTCACGCGCCGACTGACCAAGCCAAGTTCTGGTACGTTGACCACTTGATACAGGTTATTCGTCGCTTGAGCAAAACTGCCTAAGGTGTTTTCTGCAATCATCCAACATAAAACATGCAAGTCGCCTTTTGGGTGATATTTATCAGCGGCGTCTTTGAGCTTTGTCTGAAGCACGATTGTCGCTTCATCTGGACTTAGATAATGACCATGCTCACTTTGACTACCGACACCATGCTGATACGGATGCACGCAAAGCACTTGCCCAAACATCAATAAATCATCAAGTTGTCTGCGCAAATCAAGCAATGCTTCAGCATCATTGCTTAGGCCATGGCGCGAGAACGCCACCCGACCTTTAAGCGCCTGCATTCGCCCAATTGATTGACTGATTTGATTTGATACCTGAGAGAGCACAGATTCTGCAGAGCGTTGCATTTGCTCTGCTGAGTTCGGCCAGGTAAAAGATGCGAATTGCCACGTCATATTCTAAGCACCATATTTTCGACCGATAATTCGATGAACCCACACGTTTTCCCAACCTTTAGTTAAGGTGCGATTATCTGAACCGACATAAGCGTTGTAATAGTATGTATCGTTCGCAACCAAAGCGACGGCGTAGCCTTTGCTTTTGGCGAAATCAATCGTGGTTTTCCATACATTGGTGCTCAAAATAATGCGTTTTTGAGCATCAACTGCGAGACAGATAATTTCATCAAATTCCGTGTAGGGACGGGACAACTTGATTGGATTTATTGGATCATGACCATTGCTACTATCAAACAAAATGGTTTCTTTCGGCGCCCCCCACTTACTGTTTGCCGTATTGAGCGCTAATGTGGCTCTATCGTAGGCAGATTTTACTGCCGATGGTGTGGCAGCTAGTGTGGTACTGGTTGACGACACCGAAGTACTTAACTGCACAATACCCTTTGCCGACGTTGAACCATTAACGACGCTCCACTTACCACTTGCCAGGCTATAAGCCGCATCCGCTCGGGACTTTGCCGTTGCTGCGTTATTGATGCCAAGTGTCCCTCTGTCATAAGCAATCTTAGCGGCAGACGCGGTGGCGGCTAACGTTGTACTGGTTGATGAAACCGAAGTACTGAGCTGCACAATACCTTTAACGGTTGTCGAGGCATTCACCGCAGACCACTTCGCACTCGCTAAGATATAAGCATCATTCGCCCTTGCATGTGCATTGGCAGCATTCGTCACACCTAGTGAGCCTCTGTCATACGCGGCTTTCACACCTGCAGCGGTTGCGTAAGTTGTCGCAGAGGTTGAGTTCGTAGCCGAGGTTGCAGGCCAGTTATTCACATAACTTAGGCCAATATGGTTTTTGTTCACGCCATGAGGGTTGTTCTTATCCGCTTTGTGGTTTGAGATAAGCGTGTTCATGGCCGCCGCTGCGTCTTCTTGATCAAGCAGCGCTTCACCTAGCTCATAAATTGTGTCTAGCGCAGAAGATGGCGCTCCACCCAATAATTTTGATATCTCTTGATTGGTATAGGCTTGTGCTTGCGCATACGTACAGGCGCCAACCTCTTGCGCCGTATGAGTATGCGTGGTTCGCGAAAACGCAGAAGAATCCAAGCCATCAAATAAATTGGTATCAGCGGCTTTTTCTGCTTTTTTCAGATAACGACCATCGGCAAAAGCTTGCGTGATTTTGCTTGCGGCTAAGTCATATGCCGCTTTTAAGGCGCTCTCACTCGCAGCGTAATCCGTTCGCGTTCCAGATAGGCTGCTCGAAATACGCGATTTAAGTTGCTCCATGCCACGTAAGGCCGTAAGGAGTCGACTATTGCTCGTTCCCGCAATGGCTTCTGCGTTACTTGCCACTTCATCGTTATGCCAATATTGAGGATGAGGATTTCCCTCGCTCTTATGGCTATCAAGCAGGCGCTTTACATCCCCCACCGCTTTACCTGAGGCAACGCTGCTGCTCGAGGTCGAATTGATGTCGTGTGTGATGGCACGCTTATCAACTTTCAAATTGAGAAGCTGGTCTAGTTCATGCTTTTGGTAGTACTGAGCAAACCCCTCAAGATAACGATGATCAACTGGATTACCCCAATCATCGGTTTCCGCAATTTTAGTCAGATAATGCTGATAACCATCTTCACTGACATAGTCGGAAAGCTCAGTGTCCGACACAACAATCTCAAACACCGTTTGGTTTTGACTAATGAGTTGACCTTGCCAACTCGCATCCAGATAAATAAATCGGTTAGGCAACACACCTGAAATTGAAGTGTCGGTGTCGAGATGACAACGCAATCCACCTACATACGCTCGACCATTGGTGGCGGTGTAAGTCTCGCCGTTCTTGGCAATTTTAAATCCATCACCTAAGAACGCCCCATGACCGAACACATCGAGGTTCACCAAACGCTCGTTCTCTTCAATACCGTACAATCGTGCGGTGAAATCAATCTGCCACGTGGACGCATCAACGTTGATACCGGTTGATGACTTGGCATTTTGATAGCTCATCAAAATAGAGCGTGTTACCGAGTTACCATTTTGTACGCCAGGAATAGACTTATATTTATGAATAGCCGGTACATGGGTGATCGCCGCAATAATGCCATTGGCCTTGTTACGTAGGCCGACCCAGTTGAATTCAAAGTCACCGACACGCGTATCCATAATAAGTGAATACGCCACTGCGTTAGGGTTGACGTAACCATCTTGTGTCACTGGGGCAACATAGACGATTTGCTCTGCAGGTGGCAGCCCCTCATTTGGGTCAATTGGAGCCGTTGGATCTTGCCCTGGAACAAAGGCTAAAACGAACTCATCCAACGCAACAGGTTGTTGTAAGTATTCTTGTTCGGCTTTGTAAGCTTCAAAGGCGGTAGTGATAATACTCTGTGACATCTTATTCTCCGGCAACAGCAACGCTGCACTGGTGTTCCCAGTCCATCGCACTTGCAATCAAGGCCATCGGTGTTTTAGTAATGATCTGATATTCGTATCGGCGACACGTTCGCCCGTATTGCTGCAGCAATTGCTCCAATAAGGCTTGGTTCTCAGACAACTGCGAGTCATTAAGATGAATTAAGATAACGTCCCAATCACGATCAGGTGTGCGCTCTTCAATCTCAACCAAACCAATCCCAAGGCGATGAAAAATCTTGATAAACCCACCCACTTCGCCTGCATCTCTTGCATTGGCAAATGCATATTTCACACGACGGCGAAACAAGGCGGTTGGCTCATCTTTAAAGCGATTGATGTCTCGGTCCCAAGCAAGCAACTTCAGCAGTCGCTCACTACAGCTCATCGGGTCGAGCTGCTTTAGTGGGTAAAGCAGCCAGCTACGCACTCTAGACCAGTAACTCATTACGCCTTTAGCCAGAAAATGAGGTTCTTTAAGCTGACTCGCGATGGTTTTGCCATCCATCCACCAAGGCACTTTGTGTTGAGGCAGACTCGGCGCTTGTTTGTTGTGCTCATCCATATTGCACCTCCACGGCACTTAAACGCGGCACGTTCAGCGCACTGACGATGTCTTGGTTATCAAATCGAATACTCAATAAATCTTCATTGAGATGGTTGTGAATTTCTGTCGCCAGTTGCGAGAAAACGAATGTCGACGCTGGATAAGTTCGAACAACACTTTTATAAGAATCTGACTCACGAAAAGCTGCCCGTATCATTTTCTCCACATTCGCTAAGAGCAGCATCTGCCGTTCTTCACTCACATGGGGACGAGCCTCGATAGTCGCTCTCACCGACACTTGCGTATCAGGCAATGCCAAACACAAAAGATCATCGCCATGCCCATGATTTCCCTGCCCCATGACATAGTTGTTCAGTTGTTCTAATAGGTGCGAGGGCGTTAGCCCAACATCCATCAAGATATAAGCATTCGCCGTACCTGGACCTCTTGGGGCATTGTGCTCAAAATAGATTTGGTCGCTACGGATCCCGGCAACACTCGACAGCATTGAACGGTAAATCGCATCAATGTGATAACGACCAACCACGCTAAACTGATTGCGAATGCGAAGCGCGAGCTCATCATCGGGCTCTTCATCGGCGCCATACGTTGTAATCCAATCTGCTTGGTTCACTGCATGGGTAATGCCCGACACACCGACAGGTAAAATGGAGTAGTAACCGGCAGGGAGATTGAACCCCTCACCCGCTTCTTCAGCTTCACACACCACAAAACCACTGAGTTGGTTTTCAATGATGACCACATCATCCACCACGATTAGCCGGTACACCTTGCCCTCAATTTGAGCGGCCTCGATGACTGTACCCGCAGGTACCACGACAGGGTTCTCAGCTTGCTCTTTAAAAAACTCAATCACCCCACGAGTTTTAGTGGCAGCTTTACGCTCTAAATCCACATCCCAAGCTTTGAGGTCGAGATAACGGCCTTTCGCCGTCGCAGCAAACGAGTTCGGCAGAATGTGACTAGCTAGCAGCACATCAATCAACCACAACGTCGGGGCAATCACGATGGCTTTCATGACTCGCCAGAACGGAGACATCCGGCTGTCGTTAGATACCTTGCTGCCTGCCGTCACCACCTCTTTTTCTAGCTCAATAGCGATGGCCGCTTCCGTGGTTGGGATCCCCTCATCTGAAATGATTTGTTTAAAGTCGACGCTTGGGCGTACGTTCATACGTGAACTCCGTACTCGATTGGGCCATAGTCTTCTGTCTCAGCAAAAATCCAAATTTCGCTACTGGTCTGTTCGCGAATTTCTGCGCTGCCAGGAACAATCCGCTCGTCTTGTTCTACTAACAGTTCAATGCGTGTTAATACATCGGCTCTTAGTGCGGCGTTCCTTTCCGCCTGCATTTCACGCAGCAAGCCACTTTCCAAAATCGCGTGTTTGATGTCCTGTGCAATGCTATTGCGATCACTGATGTATATCGGCTGCTGGCCGGCATCAAAGTCGATACCACCATCAGCCACTAAAAGGTCGATAAACTGCTCTATCATGGCGTAGCGAGCTCCTGCCATTCCGCCAATTGTGACGGCGTAAATGGCGCTTCTTGTTTGATCACAATGTCACCGGTGTGCATATTTTTACTGTTGTCCGTGTAACCTTTGCCACTGGCCTGAGTAATGTAATTGGTGACCGATTGCTGCTCGTTAGCGCCCGATAAATAGTGAGATATTGGCCGTGTCGTTTCCTTTAGACGCTTTTTCTGTTCAACGTCTTGGGTGTTGACCGTCGGTTGATAAGCCGCCGAATGATAGGCATACCCCTGCGGCTTCATGGGCTCAATAACGGGATAAGTCGCCGCCTCTTGCATCACCACATTAGGCGGTGTCACCTCAATATTATTTAGGTATGGTTGCTTAACCTGCGAGTCATACGAATAAGGGTGAACCGCCTGTGCTATACCATTTGAACGTTCGTATTGTCCTTGCCCACGCTCTATTGGTAGCACTGGGCTCGGCGCATCCATCTGTGGTTGATAGACCAATGGGGAGTACTCGAATGGTTGCGCCGGTATCGCCATGCCCTTTTGATAATCAAACTGACTAAACTCCGGCATCGTTGGCTGATGAACTTCACTGGTAATATCTATTCCAGGGATAAGGTTTATCTTGTCGATCAGCCAATCAATACCATCTCCTACAATGGCAAACGGGCTCTTGATGACATCCAGTGCAGAGGTGATAAACATGGCAATGCCGTTATAAACAAGCCCAAAACCCGACGTTAAACTTTGCCACATTGCAGAGAACTGATCAGGAATCACGCCAAGCACCTGCAACGCAGCTGTTGGCCCCTCTTTCAATAAGGTGAAAAAGCTTTTGGCTAACGTCCAAGCCATCGTGATTGGTGAAATCATCCACTGCACCGATGCCCCAATTATCTGCCAAGCCCCTTGCCCTGCCATCGCAATACCTTGGAATACACCCGTTGCGCGACCAATAATCCAACTAAACTCATCGGCCAGATAAGCAAACAAAGGGACACTTGCCAGTGAATCGACAAAGCCCTGCCATGCACCCGAAACATAGCGAAATGCCACATCGAACTTCATACCCAACCAATCTGCGAACTCGCCGATTTGTTGGAAGACATACCACTGACTCAAGGCGTTAACCATGGCATCCCAATTGGAGATCACCCCATACGCCGCAACGCCAACCGCTGCAATGGCTGCTGGTATCCAGAAAATCGGGTTCACCATCATCATGGCCGCACTTTTTAGAGCAGTAAGGCCAAAGGCTTTCATTCCCATGCTGGCCGCGACCAACGCTTTATTCATCAACAAAGTGGAAATGGCATACGCTTTTGATGCAATGGAAGCACCATTTGCATATACACCTTGCTTTAACATGGCGTAGTTCAACGACCATAATGACCATTTCGCTTTGGTGTATGCGCCGTTTAAGCTAAGCATACTCAAGCGAGTAAACAGCAAAGGAGCTTTGAGGGCATTGTGTACCAAGCGGCTACTGCCTACGACCAAGTTGTAGGCCCCCATCACGCCAGCGCCCCCTGCAACGGCCAGCGCCAAGTAACCGGCATAACTGGTCAAGGTTGGGTAAGCTGGGTGTAACCCAGTAACGTGGTGAGTCCATCTGCCATGGCACCTGCAACCGTATTAATGGCAGGCAACACCAAGCCAAATGCACCGGCTCGGATCGCATACCAACTGGCACTTAATCGCTCCTGTTGGTCTATCATGGCTTCAGCTTTTGCCATCGCGGGATCTAACCCACTCACTGAGTTAAGCTGCCCTAAACCTTGAGCAAATCGATCACGCTCTTTAAGCAAATTGATAAGCATCAAACTGCCATCACCAAGGCCTGCGCCATCAAGTAAGGTGCGCGCTTCCAAACCCGTCATGCCGCCAATAAGCGATTCAACATTGTTTAGGATGTCGATCATTGGCAACAAGTTACCCGCACTATCGGTAAAGCTTACCCCCAGTTTGTCCTGCGCTGCTGCTGCTCCCTCTAGGAAGTTGGTGTATTGCGTGACAGCATCACCATCTGACATTTGCCCGCGTAACATACCAAAGACAGCAAGTTGCTCTGATAAATCGACACCAAGCGTTGACGTGAGCGAGTGCATGCCATCCATCATGGCTTCCACTTCATCCATGCCAATGCCGTAGAGGTTATTCGCCTCTGCCGTCATACCTGCGATTAAGGCTGAGAACTGGCCTTTACCCATCGCATCCGCTTCGGTTTTGTAATTGCCATACACGGTTTTCATGTATTTGCTGACCGTTTCGGCATCCGATTTCATCGCACTAGCAAGTGTGGATGAACTTGCTGTCACTTCTGCCAAGGTATCGCCGCTCATCTTGCCGAACGCATTGACCATCAGAGCGCTGTGATTCACAAAGTCCGTGGCCGATGTGCCGTACTCTGATGAAAAACTCAAGGCACTTTGTTTTAGTACCGCAAGCTCGGCATCCATCACGCCAAGCGATTTCACCCCACCTAAAGCACGGTCCATTTCAAGCGCTGGCATTAACGCTTCTTTGATAGCAAAACCGCCAGCAAATAAACCCGCTGCACCACCACCGATTTGTTCCCAAGCTTGGCGGCTTGTATCCGCCGTTTGAGTCACGGTTCTCTGGATACCTTTTAATGGCTGCGTGACGTAGTCTTGCAACCCAATTTGCATCATCAATTGATCGGCAACGTTCATTGATGTCAGTCTCCAGGTGAAAAGGCTTTATAGATCCCGTTCGCAACGACACTAGCGTGGTGTTTAGCTAGCCACAACGCTCGGCCATAGTTCTCGGTGGTGTTAGGTTCGTGGGGCAAGTAATGCGCTTTCAAGGCAAAGACTTGCTCCAACTCGTTATCTTCAATCGCTTTGGCGTGAGCGATTATTTTTTTACTTCAATTTCCAAATCGCCTTGGAACTCAGTGTTCACATGCGTGGTAATGATCATCACGGCACCTGGACGCTTTAACGCTTCATCAAGCAGCGGCTTATCGTCTTTCACCACGATGCGGCGCAAGTAGTTGGTCGCAGGCGCCACTTTGTCAAATGGCAGACTTTCATTGGTCAGTTTGTTGAACGCTTCGAGTGTTGGTTCAAAGCGGATGTCGGTGCCATTCACGGCCACGGTGATCATTTGTTTCGTCATGCGACGTTCCTTTTGTTTAAGATGTTGTAAATACGATTGAAGTGACTTTCTAAGCGGCTATCAATTTTCTCACCGAGCTTTTCCACTTCGTCTTTCGTTGCGTGATACGTCGCCACATAGAGTTTAAATTCGGCCAACTCTTTGCTGAGTCGAAACAAGTAGCCAATCAAAATGCTGCTGACGGCCACCAAGAATGTGGCAACCGCTACCAGCGCATTAATCCAAGCAGGCTCGATATTCACCATCGCTACTCCTTTTGCACCGGAGTGGGTGCACTTAACCCAGGCAGTTCTTTAAGCCGCTTACCCTGTAGCAAAAACAAAATGTCGTCGACCGTGTCTTGAAGCACATCGTTGGTCGTCAGAGTCTTTAACTTTTCTAAGCCCCACACCACACATCGAGTGGCAAAGCGCTCAAGCACCACTTCCCACGTAATTTTTGCGATAAGGCTGGTGATGAGCTCCCATAAACCTTTTAAGACGATGCCTTTAAAAAAACTCATTGTTAGTCCTTAGTAATGGTTAACACCGCAGGCTCTCCGCCCAGTTCATTCATTAATGCGTTAAATGCCGCTTTAGACTGAATCACACCGACTTCGCCATTAATCACGCCCACATCCACACCTGGCGCCAAACAGCCTTGAAGCTGTGATGGCGTGTTCGCACTGTGGATCAAAATATGGGTTCGCAAGCTTGGGCCATAACGCGTCACACCGAGCGTTGGCGCCTCTAGCGCGTAACAAGCACCAAACTTAGGCGACTGATGCGGGACTAAGTGATACGTCCCCTCAGGCACACATGACTGATTGGGTGTGTTATTGAGATCAGCGCGTTCCACCACAAAACACACGTGCGAGCCATCTTGTCGATGTAATGTCGATAAGGTGCCAAAGGGGAAATATCGACGACTTAAAGTGAAGTGCTTCATAGTTTTCCTTGTTCAACTAGGGTTTGACAGGCTGCGCAATACTGGCAGCCCTTTACTGCGTGTCGTCGCCCCTCTGGAATAGGCGAGTCACATTCAATGCACTCTTGGGCACTCTCTTGTTCCACCGCTTTCGCTTGTTTCGCGAAATGGTTGGTAAGTGCCATTTCATTTTGTTTGGCTTCAAGCGCACTGGCGCGATCAAAGACATCCATCGCGCCTCCTATTAACCAATCAATCCACGGGTATCATCCGAACTGAGGTAAGGCACACCATCAACATGGATAAAGTCCGGACTGGTCACCACGCCTTTGACTTTGTGCACCGATTTATCTGCAGAGCTTGGGTCAATGTCGAGCAAGCTATCAATCATCAACTTGACGCCATGCACTTTGATTTCGAGCTCTTCACCGCCTGTATTGGCGTAGAACAAGCAATCATGTGGCTCAATGCCTCGGAAACTGCCTGCCGCTTTGGCGGATTCAATCAGTAACTTGAAGTTTTTCGTGTCTAGCTCGTATTCCACATCCGCACTCACCGCCCCATCGGTATGACCGTCGGGTACGCCGCGTGTTTTGGCCGCTTGGCTATCATCAGAGATGGATACTGTTGCTTTTTCTACGTGAACCAGGATGTCATGAATATCGACATCAAAGCTCATTCCTGAGATGCGTTTTCCCATATTTACTCCGGATTACTCAGGTCTAGCATCAGACCTGCAGAAATGGATTTCGGACAATCCAGCGGTTTCGCTTTCATGAAAATTTCAACTGAGTTCTTGGTCTTCCATGTAATTGAAATCGCGTCATCGGCTGGACTTTCAATCTCACCAGGAATAACGGTTTGGCCTACGGTTGTACTCTTCGCCATTTCGCGCATTGGACGGGTATAACGCATCTTGGCGCGAGCGGTACTGCCTGGCGTGCTGTTGAATGAACGGTCGCCAATGTCAGCAATCGCAATCAGACGAACACGACGCGCAATCTTGTCGATGATGCGGCGGTTTTCAACGACTTGAAAATCGCCACCTTCAACATCGAGCATGCGACCATCGGCCCAGTAAATCCCATCGTAATCAGGGAACCAAGCAGGCACCGATAAGCGGTTTTGCTCTAAGGTTTGCAGCGTTGCACTCGTGAGTTCTGCACCATCCATATCAACCGGCAATGTCACATCACCAACAAGTGCCCCTGTTTTCACTCGCATTGGCGTATCAGCAATCGACACTGCACGGTTACATAAGCGACCAGCAAGCTTGCCAATTGCCGCAGGTAATACTTCAGGAACAAGCATCACGCCATCGGCAGCAACGGTGTTTTGCACCGCGACCATAGCGGCTTCATAGTCCGACCAGGTTTGAGTTTCTTTATCAATCGCTGGCAAACTCAACATGACGAATGTCCAACGGCCAAACGTAGCAATGAGATCATGGTAAAGCGCTTGCGCTGCTGTCACCGTGGCTTGATCTGTCGTTGGAACGGTGAGCACTACCGCTTCAAAGCTTTGTGTTTTTTGAGCGTCTTTTACCGCTTGCGTCCAACTCTCTGGTGCCGACAACACATAAGCGGCCGCCGACCAGTTTTGGCCCGCATTCAGCTTGGCTGCAATCAAGTTGTCTTTCAGTGGACCATCGCTAAACAACTCATCAAAATCCGTTTGCGTGTTGACGGACAGCAATTTGCCCGCGTTCTGGTTGCCTAAACCAAGGAAGAGAAAGTGACGTTCAACCTCAGTCACTGGCCCCTGCATCTGGTTTAAGGCGTTAATATTGATAATTGGCCATGCCATTGGTTATCTTCCTCTTGTGAGTTCTTTCACTAATGCGTCGTTTGCTTTGCGCTTATCAACTTGGGTAAATGGGCGAGCTGGCAGCTCAGTTTCCCAAGACTCTTTAGGCGCACCTCTCATTACCCGAAGAATCAACCCTGCTTGCTCTTGAGTCAGGTTGTCTCGGATCCATTTTTGAGTTGGCTTTCGCAACTTACCGACCGGTGCTTTAGGATTAAGTCGTCGTGCAAAAACCTTGAATCCCTCTTCCCTCAACGCTTTAGCTTGTGCTTTTGTTGCGCCACCCTCGCCGCCCTCAATCTCTTTTAGTGCTTGATTGAGGCGCGCCTTATTCTTTTTCATTGCGAAGTGCCTTTATTGCCGCCGATCGGGTGTGCCGTTGGCGATAACCATGGTGCTGCTTTGAGGCAATTCGAGCCGTCTCCCGCTTACGCCAACCAATGCTTGCGACGTTGCCATCATTGCTCGTCACGGTCAGCAGCTTAGCCAAACGCACTTGCATCTTTTTCCGGCTTGTCCCTGCCCGTTTTTTCCAACGATTTCCCTCTGGTGTGCGCTGCGCTCGCTGATTCTGTCTTGAGGTTTGAACAGAGCCTTTGGCTGCTTTATCTAATAATCGCTTTCTGCGTTTTTTCGTTAAGGCCATCGCTTTGAGTGAATCAATGACACCGCGTTCAGATTGCCTATCAACACTAATCTTGATCATCATCGTCAACCGAACTTGGCGGGTTATTGCCACTAAGCACATCAATATGCTCTGCTGACCAAATCTCATAAGGCGCATTGCGCCAACGCTTGCCATCCCAAACAATGTCGCCTTGTGGGTCTTCAACGACCATCAAGGGTTCAATCATGCTGACCTCTAACGTCATGATCACCGTGTCATCCCCCTCAGGTTCAATATCAAAGGTGGGATCCGTCAGATTAAACTTATCTCTGAACTCATCATGGTCATCGAGCCAGGCCATGGTGTTTGCCATCACGACCGCAGGGTTTTGCTTACGAAATGGAAACTGCTCAAAGCTAAATACGGCGGTGTATTGCATCCAACCAATATCACGCCCTAAGCCTTGGTTCTTTGGTGCGAACTTAAGCTCAATATCTTCCATCCAACAGTCGATGTATGGATGTAAGCGTTCATCTACGCTGCTGCTGAGGTGCAGATTTAAGCCCTGCAGCATAAAACCGGCTTGATACTGATTAAGTGGTTCATTCATAACAGCTCAACTCCGCAGCGGCTTGAACCGCTCAATGCTCTTAGGTGTTGCTGACTCTCCGCCAACAAACGTCTCGTGATATCTTGTTCACTCTCTGCCACACGATCACCGGCATCTTTGGTGGTTACGCTGGCAAATTCAGACACCATGTCCGCTTTCGCTCTCGCAAATACCGCTTTCTCATACAGAACAACGATGCTGTTTTTGCCGAGCACGTTAGGTAAGCCTGGTATTGCTTCAGCCTGTGCAATGCCCTCGGCCTCAAAACCCGCTTTCACCGTTAGCAACTCGATGTTGACCTGGCTCACCGCGGCCGCAAGAGCAAACGCCACGGCTTCACTGTCTAGCTTTGACGGAATACCACGGCGACGTTCAAAATCGCCGACATTCAGATCAGGCCAAAAGCCGTCGTTCTCAACGATGGTGTCTTGGTAGCTAGAGGTTGGTTTGCCATCAAACATCCGTTCACTCGCTAATTAGGGGACTTCTGCCCACTGGGTCGACGGTTAGAAATGAACATCAAATGTTATTTCAACCTCGCCAGCCGAAGTCCGTGGGGGTGGAGCTGTTACAAGTTCTTGCCCGTTTGCAGGGCGCTGAGTCTCGCTCGAACTCGATTAATTTTGTCGCCAACACCCACTTTGTCGTATTGGTTGTTGGCCTCTATCAGTAGCGCTAACGCTTTTTCTAAGGTTTCCACATCACCCACTGCCGCAGGCCGAGGAACGCCATTGCTATCACGAAGTAAATGCAGGCCCGCGAACTTAAACCACTTCGCCGTCGCTTTTTCATTTAGGCGCCACGTGTGAACCACCTTTTTAAACACTTGGCTGAAATAGGGCTCCACGCTGTGACCTTGTGTGGACATCTTTTCCGCCCATTCACGAACGGTGTCAGCACACAGGTGTGGAAAGTCACGCTTAAAACCCGTCGTTAATCCAAGCTCAATCGCCTTGTCACACCAGGCAATGGCGGTTTCAAAGTCTTCAACATCAAATAACCAAATCGTCACTTTGCTCAGCAGTGGATTGTGGTAGGTATCCCCTTTGGCTAAATACGCTTCCACATAGGGTTTGTATTTGGGAATAAGTACTGCACGTTTATGTTCCACTTTTTCATCAATGCGCGAGAAGCCTTTCAGCACTCGCTCATCGTTATCTAACTCAGCAAGGAGAATATGTAAGCTCTGGCTGGCAACAGCCACCACCGATTGGGTGGCCGTTGCTCGCTGCTGCTTAGCTTGCTGACGTTGTCGGGCAAGTGGGCTTAACATGATTATTCGACAACAGGGTTTGTATCGACGCCATCTTCAAGTAACTCTGCAGCAAGTGCACTGCTATCGACGATGGTGACGGACTCAATTGCCGCAAACTTATGGAAGTTACCAACGGCGTAACCCTCCATACGCAAATAAGAAGTTTCGAAGCGTTTACGGTCTTCTTCATTGCGAGACTTACGCCATTGCGTACCTTTCTGCGTCAGAATTTGCAGGTTCGCTAAGCTCGTTACCCACACCATGTTTGGTGGGAAGAATGGCGGCGTATACGCTTTTTTACCTGCAATGGTCTTCGCCAGTTGCTGAGCGGCTTTGTGCTCAGTGGGTACATTCGCGGCAGATAACAGACGATGCTGCTCAGCGGCGACAAGGTTACGACCCACTAACACCACAAGATCAGGGTCATCCACGTGCACTTCGTGAATCGTGGTGTTCACCAAATCATTCACCAGTGCATCAAGGTTTTTGTAAGAGCCTGCCGTCGCACCTGTTGAATCCAACTGTGCCGATGGGTTTACTTGGTCTGATGCTTTGTCTTTAACGATTTGCAACCAGCCTTTGTTGACATCCTGCCCCATTGGGTTGGTTGTTGGGTTCGTCGATTCCGCCGCAATCGAGGTTCCATGGAAACCAATACGAAGCTTATCTAATGCAAAGCTGCGCATGATCGCGTTGTTCATCTTCGCGACCCACTCACCTTTTGAGCCAGAGTTCGCCCAAATGGTTAACGTGATCCAGTTAATGTGCGCACCTGAATCAGTTTCCACCAATTCGTAAGTGTTACCACTTTGGCTAAGAGAAGCGCTAAAACGACCATCTTTGACACGACCTGTTGTTAAACCACTGTCACCAACATCGATCACCTGGCCTTTAATTTGGTCAACAAGAATGTTGGAAATCATGCCAAGGAAAGCATCCGATTCCATAATGGCTTGCTGCAATCGGGTTTCCATGACTGGCGTGATGCTAAATTGCTTAGAAGCATCATCAACACCCGCGCTCTGCGCAATCGCGGCACTGTATTCAGCTAGGTATTGGGTAGAAATGGCATTCAGCATTTATAGCGCTCCCATCATTGGATTGTTGTCTTGATCATCGCCTTGACCAAGGTCTTGACCTGGCGCTTGCTGTTTCAACGCTTTGAACTGAGTATCCAGTTCCATTTGTTTATTAGCGATGCCATCCAACTTCTCGGTAAGTTGTGAGAACTGCTCTGCGCTAATACCCACTTCAGGTTTTACTTCTGGTGTCGGTGTTGGTTCTACTTCAGGCTTTTGCTCTAACGTTTGGCTAAAGCTGTTTTGCTGTTCTTGGAGTTCGGTTTGCTTAGTTTCAATATCACCAAGCTTTGCCATCATCTGGCTGAACTGCTCTTGATTCATGGGTTCATCTTCCTCAGGCGGAGTGAGTTCTGGTGGTTGAGAGCGAAAAGAGACTGGCAATTCTCCGTGTAAGGCAAGGTTTGCCAACGCAGAAAAGAAATTGCTCAGGTGATTGGGGTTAGGCTGGCACTCCGAAAAATCCAACGCTTCAAGTTGCGATACTTCTCGCTCAATCTCATTTCCTGTTTGGTCAGAAAATTTAAGCAACGTGCAGCCTGTACTTGCTGGCTTATCGGTAACCGCAAGGCCACGTAAGTAACAGCGACCAGTGCCGCAGTAATCAGGATCGGGCTCAATGGACGTAAAGAGTTTTTGTCCATCTTTATTGGCAGCCAATAGGTAATGATTAGGTGTGATGCGAGCAAGCAAGCGCAGTTTTCCAGCACGCTTTTCTGCTTTCAACTCTTCGACGATGCCCCAGTTTTTACCCTCGTATGGTCCCCAAGGCGTATCGCCCTTGTAGTGTTCCGGCCAAATCAGCGCAACGGTAGAATCATGGCTGTATGTTTCGGCCATGTCTTTAACCCAAGTAGCGGTAATGGTTCGGCCATCTACGGTCGCCCCCTCTGTCGCTACAATTTTCCAATCGCTGGTTTTCGCCATTTACGTGTCTGCCTAGTCAAAAATGTCAGTCAATGTCTCGGTTGCCGCTAACAATACGCCTTTGAATATCCACTTTCAGTCACTTCAATTCGGAGCAATTCGGATATGGCCGCTATCCGAAACCAACCGAATTTTACTAGGCGAATACGGGTTTTATTGGGGCGTATGATGCGTCTATGGCTTATTCAACTGAAACCCGACACGCTGCCCGAGCCCTCTATTTAAAGGCTTGGACACCACAAGAGATCGCTACCGAACTTGGCATTAACAGTAATCGCATCATCTATTACTGGGCCGACAAACACGGTTGGCGGGATATGCTGCGCGAGCAAACTATTGATGAATCGATAGCGCGCAGAATTGACGTATTAATTGAGAAAGATGATCCCACGCCAGCGCAGCTCAAGATGCTGGACATGCTCATCAACCATCACACCAAACTCAAAAAGCTGCGAGCCGAAAGCAAACCAGAAAATTCGGCCAATCATACCGACTCAAAAGCGGTGAGCTCAGGCGATAGCACGGCAACGAAACCGCAGAAATCGAGCAAGAAGAAAAACAAATCGGACAGCAAGAAAGCGGCGGCATTTGAGGGCATTTCAGAAAAGAGTTTTGCGCTTTGGCATGAATCACTGTTTGGTTATCAGCATGTGATGCGTGACAACCTATTTCAGCGTACTCGCAATATTTTAAAATCACGCCAAATTGGGGCAACGTATTACTTTAGTGGTGAAGCATTAGAGAATGCGGTGCTCACTGGTGATAACCAAATATTCCTGTCGGCCTCTCGCGCTCAGTCCGAAGTATTCCGCCGCTACATCATCGCCATTGCCAAAGAGTTCTTAGACATCGAACTTAAAGGCAACCCAATGATGTTGCCTAACGGGGCGGAGCTGCATTTTTTATCAACCAACTCCAACACCGCTCAGAGTTATCACGGCCACGTTTATATCGATGAGTATTTCTGGATCCGCGACTTTGCCAAACTGAACAAACTCGCTTCTGCGATGGCAACCCATAAGAAGTGGCGCAAAACCTACTTCTCTACCCCATCCAGTAAAACACACCAGGCTTATCCATTTTGGACCGGTGACTTGTGGCGAGGCAATGACAACAACCGCGCCAATATTGCTTTTCCTAGTTTCGATGAGTACCGCGATGGTGGCCGCTTATGTCCAGATAAACAGTGGCGTTATGTGGTCACCATTGAAGATGCTGCTGCAGGTGGTTGTGACCTGTTTGATATTGACGAACTGCGTGATGAATACAGCAAAGATGACTTCGACAACCTATTCATGTGTGTATTTGTCGATGGCGCCAATGCGGTATTCAAGTTCTCTGACCTTGAAAAAGCCATGGTGGATACCGAGCTGTGGCAAGACTTTGCGAAGAACAGTGACCATCCATTTGGGCGCCGTGAGGTTTGGGGCGGTTATGACCCATCCCGAACCCGAGACAATGGCTGTTTTGTCGTGGTGGCACCACCCATTGTGGCCGTAGAGAAGTTTCGAATTTTAGAAAAGCACTACTGGAAAGGTCTGAACTTCCAATATCAAGTGGCGCAGATAGAGAAAATCTCTAAGCGCTACAACATGACTTACATCGGAATCGATACCACGGGTATCGGTGCCGGTGTTTGGGACTTAATCCATAAAATGTTCCCACGTGAAGCCGTGGCGATTCATTACAGCAATGAAAACAAAACCCGCCTGGTAATGAAAATGATTGATGTCGTTGAAGCCAAACGTATTCAGTTCGACGCCAATGAAAAAGACATCGCCATGGCATTTATGGCAATCAAACGCGCACCAACACAAAGCGGTGGCAACATGACATTTAAAGCCGAACGCAGTGAACTGACCGGACACGCAGACGCATTTTGGGCCATCAGCCACGCCATTATTAATGAACCTTTAGATCACAGTAATCCAACCAAATCGACCTGGGACTTAGCAGCATGACCGAAGCACTTATTGATATCAGCACACCAAAGGCCGAATCGACGTATAGCCTTGACCCCGTTGCCGAACCCATAGACCCAAACCGCTGGCTGACTGACTACAACCCGCTTTTTTACAATGAGTTTAATGATTATTGGGAGCCGCCGCTTTCACGCCGTGGCTTGGCGAAAATTTCACGAGCCAATGCCTATCATGGTTCTCTGCTGCGTGCGCGTGCTAACTATGTGACCGCTCGATTTGTTCAAGGCGGCGGAATGCGTCGACGCCAATTGCAAGGCAACTGCCACGATTACTTTACCTTTGGTGATTGCGCCTGGCTTAAAGTGCGTGACTACTTTGGCAAAGTGATTCGTCTCGACCCAATCCCAACCATGTTTTTACGCCGTCGCAGAAATGGAGACTTTGCGTTTTTGTATCGCGGGACCAATGGACAAATTGAGCAAAAAACTCTGCTGCAGAAGAACGTGATTTTCTTAGCCCAATATGACCCTGAGCAGCAAATCTATGGCATTGCGGATTACGTGGGCAGTATTCAAAGCTCACTGCTTAACAAAGAAGCTACCCTATTTCGTCGCCGTTATTATCTAAACGGTGCACACATGGGGTTTATCTTCTATGCGACGGACCCGAACTTAAGCAAAGAAGATGAGAAAGACCTCAAAGCCGCCATTCGAAGTTCCAAAGGTGTGGGCAACTTCCAAAGCATGTTTGTGAACATCCCCAATGGTGCAGAGAAAGGCATTCAACTTATCCCAGTCGGTGACATCGCCACTAAAGATGAGTTTGAGCGGATCAAGAACATTACCGCGCAAGACATTTTGGTCGGCCACCGATTCCCACCAGGTAAAGGCGGCATGTTGCCTGTTCCTGGCGCGGCCAGTCCTGACCCAATTAAAGTCGGCATTGAATACGCCAAGGATGAGATCATTCCAGTGTGCAAATTAATGATGGATGAGATTAACTCAGACCCAGAAGTTCCTAAGCATTTGCACGTCACATTTGACTTGGGAACCGGGCAAGAGACTGCTTAGCGCTTTGAAATAAATTGAAATTTCTATTTGGGCTGACATTCGTGTTCAGCCCTTGTTACATCTAGGTTTATTGATACTTTGCAGATCATTTCTAGATCAATCAGATCATTCAAAACCGTGACGTAAAATACAAAATTCACTTTATATCAGGCAGTTACGAACATCACTGTGCCACTAAGCCCCAACCATTTTTTCAATTTCTTGCAAAAAATTTCAATCATTGAAATTTTATCAGGTCCAATACGCACCATTCTGAGCCCCGTTTGAATCCACGTAGAGCCTTGACTGGCAAAGGGTTTATTGCTTCTCTGGATGCCTCTTGGCCCCCTACATTTTTGCGTTCAATAGAATTTCAAAATTTTTTAGATCGCAAACGTCGCAGGTGGGGAGGAGGAGTGCGTTTTACGTCACTTCCACGCTCCTTTACGTCTGTCGATTTTCAGCACGCAAACAAAAACCACCGCATGCGGTGGCGAAAGATTAAACTGTATAAATATACATGACCTTTTAGTAAACTATCGCTGTCAGTCAGTTAGGTGTTTGTTTATGAAAGTTCTTTGTAAGTGCAGTGAACGTGCAATTGTAGGTAGAAGTATTCCGCAAGAAGCTAACAGCGCAGACTTATTCTGCTCTTGCTCCAACCCAGAATGTGGGCACACTTTTGTTAGCTCAATTGGCTATCGGCATTCTCTTAAACCATCGAAATTACATTTGGGTATTGGTGCCATTAGCAGGCCAACACTACAAGGAACGCGCATTCAGTGCGGTTGTGGGGAGCGAGCGATCATTAGTAAAACCAACCGCCTATCATTTGATTGTGCAGATTTGTACTGCAAATGTAAGAACCCAACCTGTGGGCATGAGTTTGTTATGTCCCTGTATTTTAGTCACACGCTAAGCCCATCAGCGAAAACAACAAGTCACATGGCCGCTGAATTATGTAAAGCGCTGCCGCCAGAGACGCGGCAACAACTTCGCCAACAACTCTCAATGTTCTAACCTATTGCACTATAAATGCCGGGCTATCGATTTCAGAAGCCATCTCGATGATACTCAAGATGGCTTTTTGTTTATCTGGGTCCAACTGCCCTTTCATATCAGCAAGGATTAAGCCTGCAATATAGGCTCCCGCTTCACGCGTTCTCTCCGTTGCCTCACTATTGGCAACCCCATCAATGACGATCTCTAAAGCAGACAAAACAATGTCTTTTTGAATTTTGCCAGACATATCAACATCCTTACCAATCACAAGAGAAATATACTGTATATCTATACAGCTTTCTACAGCATTTTGCAGACATAATTCACTCATCAGTTACTTTCCTGAACTACTTTTTCACGATGCAAATCACATGAACATCCCTTTAATGCCCAAAGCCCGTAAGCAAAAAAGGTCAGGTAGAGGCGTAGTAGCACTTAAAAACTCTGTGAATGAGTTAGGTCCTGCCATATCTGCAACTATAATAGAGTGTGCTGTTCAAAAAATACGCACCAAGATCCACTAGCTTGTAATGGAGTTTCCAATGAACACTCGTCCTGGGGAAAATACTAAAAAAAAGAAAGTATTCATTTACCGCCTTGTAGTAATAACACTTCTCATATTTGTTGTTCTCGCAGTAGAGATTGGAACTACTATTCCTTACGCTTCTAACAGCTTCCGAGGATTTATTAAGAGTATCGAACTATTGCTAGCTCCATTTGCAATTGCCATGTCAGCATTATTGGGGGCTTTAGCAGCCTTAAGTGCCATAAGTTCAAATCGACAGGAATTTGTAAGGCGAACGACAATAAACCAACTAAATGCTTTAGACCTAGACCATGAATATTGGGATGCTACGTCAAAACTGATTCGTCGAGTAGAATTAATTAGACGTCTCAAAAAGGATGAAAATCATCAAAGTCTAACTGAAACACAGTTGCTAAATATAGACTACCACAACGTCATTCGCCGCCTCGAATGGTTAATAGAATCTTCCGAATATGGCTATATTGATGAAAAAATACTTGCATATAGAAAGGCTGCATTAATAAACTTTATATTCAAGGCATGTGAAAAGGTGATTCACGCTAAGCAAGAAGCGCACCGTAAGCGCTATTACATACATGACACCAAGGCTAATAACGATAGTCCACATTCCGAACGAAAGGTTGATAACAAGAGGGGGACTAGCCCCCTTGTATATCGTTACATTTCAGACAATAACATTCGACAAAAGCTGATTAACTCAGCAATAGACCAAGCCTCAGACGTAGATAAGGAAAAGCACGAAAATACTAACACCAATATGTGTAGAAAAATATTTAACTTTTTTACTTAAAAACCACCGACAAACACTTAAAATCAACGCTCAGTCTTCCTCTAATTCAAGGAAAAACGACAAGTCAGTTGTAGATTACTCACCCTCAAACATTTCCATAACTACGCACAGCTTTACCCTCAAGCTCATCAAGTTTACGCTTACGTGCTTCTTTGTTAGCTTCCCTGATATGTGAATGATTCGGGTCTTGGAACGCTTCAATACGTCTTTTAGCTGCAAGCACTTCATCTGTTAGCCACGTTTCAGATCTAACAACATGATGTCTTTTTTTGGTAGTAATCATCTAGCTTTTAGATTTCGACATAACTCATCCTAATTCAACATTGGCTGAAACCGCCCTTCGAGATAATCCATAGTGACGGTTCGCCAATAGTACTCTTCCCTTTCATCTTGGTCGAAGTAAGGTACTTCATCATTCAATACGGCTTTCCAATAGCACTGCTTTTCTTTGAACTGAGTAAATGCATATTGATAACGCTCATCAGCGACGGCTTTGATGTCGCTCATATCAATATCTCGACACTTTAGCCCCCACCCGCGTGCGCCGGCAGCCCACAACATAAAATTGTCGACATTCTCTTTCGCTAGCTCACCCTCAAAAGTGATACAAAAACGGTTTGCGCTGCTTACATGTACTCCCCGCGCACGAACTTGTTGGCTCAACTTCTCTGCTTGTTTCTCTAGTCTGATAATTCGTTGATATAGCTTATTTTGATATTCCTCTGGCTTTTGTTGTTTTTTGGCGATTGCTTTAGCCTTGATGGTCTGGGCTTTATCACTTCGCAACTTTCGAATTTGACGCTGTAGCGGTTTTTTCCATTGACCCAATTTATGGCCAAGTTCTTTGATGATGGCAGTCATGTTACCAGCTTCAAAAGAAGCTAAAGTTTCCCAGGCAGGTGCGCGTGAACACTTTGCAATATTGTAGCGGTTACCTTTAATCAAACCTTGATCTGCATTTTCACCTTTTGCGGCGTACCCAACCGCTTTAATGATGTAAGAACCGGCGGCTTTTGGTTTCTTGATTCGCTCCAAGTTAGCAAAGCCATGCCCCCAAATTTTCTCTAGTCTTCTGGCCCAAGGACTGAATAAATGTTCTGGTACAGTCCAACGCAATAACACATGAACATGAGGGTTTGGTTCGCCGTCTTCATTAGCCGGGCACTCAGCTACCCAAATATAATGAAAATCTGCCGCTTTATTGCTTGGACCAACATCACTTGGCTGTACGTATTTCACTACTTTCTCATGGGCTAAGTCACAATATTTCTGGCCTGAGTCTTGGTCAATTTTCACAGTATGATCAGCAATCCATCCTCGTTGATACATCTTCTTAGCAGCATCAATGAAGCGCGACATTTCCTTACCGATGGTGCTCTCTGCCGTCTTTTCCATCGTGAAAGCTTGTTTTGGCTTTTGCTTGATATCGCAGTAAGGCCCAGCAATGACCCCATTCTGGTTCATCACTTTGATACGCTTACTGTCTCGCGTTGGAAATAACCAATACTCTCCGCCGATATCACTAATAGGATGAGCAACTTTCTTTTCTCCACGCTTCGCACGTACTGTCACCATGTTACGCTTGTAGATCACCGGATGGTGAGAGCCTGCCGAAATACAATCACTTTCATCGACCATGCCACCAAACAAAGCAAGTCGCTGTGCTTTGGTAAAGGTCAGAGTTAAAAACGTAGAAAAACCGCCATGACAAGCTGCCGTATATGCACCGGCTTCAAAGATTCGGCTTACCGCACGAGAGGTCAATTTCTCAGTGAATCGCTCACCGCAGTTTTGTGCAGGCGCTGCACTGGATGGCGTTTCCGTTATTGCCTGGAACTTATAGGTTTCGTTCCACTCTCGATGCATTAGCTGCATAGAAATTGGGATTTTACCTTTTGGCTCACCACGCGCACGCTTACCGTTTTGGTTCAAAATACATGGCCGTGAGCGCTCGTTAGACTCATACAGCGCATCATGGTTAAAGTTAGCGTCCGTGCCGCTTACAACATTTTTAGGGCGTAGAGACTTACCCAAACGCATTAACGTCTGAATTTGCTTGTCTTTTCTAGCTCGGAATTTTTCTGTCGGACTTTTGCGCCCTTTGACTAGCCTATACTCTTCGGCGATTCTCGCCGCCGCTTCGCGGTCGTGTTTTGAGCGATGATTGATGGCTTTGAATAAATCTGTTCTGGTTTGAAGCTCGCTTTCGCGTTTAGGTTTTTGGTCTAGTACGCGATCATAAATCGGCATTTTTTTGACCAAACCACTATCAAGCAGTGCTTGTTCTTGGTCTGAGTAAATTTTGGAACCTAAAAAACCAGCATTATAGCTGGCATCGTTTTTTCGGATTCGATCAAGGGGCATCACTGCCCCACCGATATATAATAATTCTGACTGATTCATACCGAAGACAATTCCTGCGTTGTCACCAACATAAAACCGCCTTTTCCGTTTCCCTTACTCAAAACGCCTTTCAATAAGTGAATACAGTTCAGGGAATAACAGGCCTGTTCGATCGCTTGCTCTAGTGAATCAAAATCACCAACTAATACGTTGGCGACTTCTTGTGTTTCCTCATGGCGGATAACACCGCCATCAGGACAAAGCATGATTGCTGCGTATTTCATGATCTGCGCTCTAACTCTTCCAAATATCGATTCGCCATTTCAATAAAGTAACGTCCACCCTCTACAGTTAATTCCGCATCGGAAGTCATGAAGCCAGCCGAACGAGCAATCTCATAACCAGCTTCTATACAGTCACAACATTCCTCTAAGCGATCTTTTAGAAACTCAATCAATTGCTTATCGTCAATTGTGCAAGTGCTCATGCTGCATCCTCCGCTTCTTGTTCATCACGACGAAGAGCAATGTGTTCAATCAGGTTGTCTTCAATCGCTAGCAACTCCGCCAATGCTTGCTCCTTATCAATCAACACAACGTTATGAGCATGTGTGGGTGAATTGGCATCAAACACAATCACATTCAGTAAGTTCATTGATGACGAAAACTCAATGCGCACACTGATAATGTCTGCACTGTCGAGAGCCAATGCGAAAAGGCTGTTGATCGTGGCTTGTACGGCTAACTTGTTGGCAACTTGGTTTAGGTCTTGATTCATCTTCGAAGCTCCTACGCTAAGACGAAAAAAAAGCCCCCTTCCCTCAGGAACCTGGAGGGGGCAAACACATGGAGAGTTAATGGGTACGACTAAACTGGTAATGTTTGAGGCGACGAACGTCACCCAAGCTATTGTCAAAAACGACTACCATCTCTTTGAGGTACTTCATTCCAAGACGGATTTTTTGCAGTTCTAAATCGTCAAACGACTCAAATTCACGTTGGTAGTCTTTTGCAGGTAATCCACCTGCAATAAGCACCAAACCACGGCTTTTATCTGGCAGTTGATTAAACATTTTTTTCAATTTGCAACGCGTCGTTTCACCATTGAAAAGCGCTTTACATGCCGCGATGCTTTCTGCTGCATCTGGCGTTTGCTGCTGTTGTTTAAATGCTAAATTATTCACAGAGGCTCCTTAGGCTAAGCCTGGAATAGGCGCACCATTGGTTAAAAACTCTGTCCCCATTTGCATTAGAGGCTGAAAGCTTGTGGTGCGATTTTCTAAATCGTTGACGAACAAAACCAAGTTGCCGATAGCCGCTTGTACTTTGGCGATGGTTTTACGTTTTTGACTGCGAGGTAAACGGTCTGCACTGCACATGTGTATTGCATCGCTAGACAGCTCACCCGAATATTGGCTATTTAGTAGCGTACGCTCTAATAGGTTCTTCTCTTCACCGTCTTGTGGCAGTTGAACGGTCACCACACCAAGATCAGCAAACAGCGTGTTTACTATGGTGTAGTCGCCAGACTCTTTACTCAGTAATGCCAAATCTACCGGGTCTAACTTGTGCGGCTGCTCTGGGTTCAGCTTGTTACGGAGCATTCTTCCTGTCAGCCCGATGCGTGGTGCTAGCTTTTCCATATTGTGATTAACCGCGAAGTCGCTACATGCAGCATTAAAAGATTGCTGTTTGCGTTCGCGTAATCCGCACATGGCGATTTTTTCATCCATGATCCACACTCTTACATGAAAGGTGGTACGAAAATGACGATCCAAGCAAACACATGTAGCCATATGGGGCAGTATGATTTGGTTGGAATGAGAGAGGAGAAACGCATGGTTTAACCCAATACAGCAATGGCTTCACGAGCCGCCATTTCATGCATTGCAACCATGTTAATCAATGGTTTATCGCGAGGTTTGTCTTTTGGCTTAATGATGACACGCCCCTCAGTCACATACTGTTTGATGGTGCCCATCGGCAAACCAGTAATTCGAGAGTACTCTTCGTAAGTCACATAAGGGCTCAGAGGTGGTATCTTGTAAGTTAACATGGTGATATCCTTGCATTTATATCTATCTTCTTCGGTTGTTACTTGCTTTGGTCGGCGTAACTCCGAAACACAAACAGATAATAGATCGCCAAACGGGATTTAATCAAGCTCTTTTTGAAATCAAAACTTCGTTTGGCGATGTTATTGCGTTACACGGTGATGTTATGAGTGAACAACGAACAATTCCTGCCCCTGAGTACATAAAAGGGCATGAATTTACTCAAATGCTTAAAGAAGTGCTTGGATGCAAGGACTTTGCGGAAGTATCCCAGATTCTTAACGTTCCAAAATCAACATTCAGCACTTGGAACCTACACAATAGAACGTCACATGAAATCATGGTGAGGATTCATTTGGCGATGGGGATTCCTATTAAAAAGCTGGCGCTAGGCATCAATGAAGAAGAGCCAACATCGCCTCAAGCTCCTTTCTATAGCAGCCATATTCCTGTGCAGTACACTGCACCTCAAAGAGATACGGTTATATTGGAGAGTTTTTGCTTAGCTAACGGCCAACTAATAGATACTGGTGAAGTACCTTACGCAATTCGACGTATCAATAGCTTTGGACTAAACCCTGTGACGACGATTGAAGTGGAAACGAATGAAGCTATTTTTCTGGTAGAGAAAGGCGAGACAGATGCCGTATCAGGAAAATACCTCATCGATGTTGACGGTCATCTTTCAATAAATCAAATCCAACGCTTACCTGGTAAAAAGCTAGCGATTGCTTTTGGTGAAAGCACATTGGAAGTATCAGAGCATGACATCAAGGTACTAGGCCGAGTAGCTGTGACTTTGAAGAAAAACTGATTTTTAATTGGCTTAGGAAAAATAAAAATGAAACTTGGGCTTAAGATTGGCGCCGTTATGGCACCGATCCCTTTTGCGTTTGCAGTTTGTAAAGGGCCACACGCTCTATGGGTGAAAGTTATTTCTGTCCTCTGGGCGGTAATCACTGGTTGCCTTTATTTAGGAATGTATATTTCAAATGAGCTCCTTGGGAATGCCATTTCGATGGCCATCTTTTTCTCCATCTCGGGCTTAATCAACTTCTTTATTCTCAGCGGTATTCTTTCTCTGATCAAAAAAGGCATGTTGTCCGTTAAAAAAAGCATTAAAGAGCAAGCTGCAACACAGCAAAAACCAACTAACAACACAGAGAAAGTTAGACCACACGTTGCTGACGACGAACCTCTTACCCAACGCCGCATGAAAGCGCTATACAAACTGGCAAATCAGATTCTTGAAGACGAAGTGGTTGATTTAGCTGAATCTAAAAAACTTATGGCATGGTTCAACCGCTACCCAGAATCGAAAGAAGACCCTCGAACGCAAAAGCTAGCTATTGTTGTAAAGGAGTACTTATCAGACAAAGCTCTCGATCACGATGAAGCATTACACTTGTTCAGTATGCTTACAGATTTCTGTGATGACTTTGAACAACAAGAAAAAGAACTACAAAAAAACAAAATCACAATCCCATCTTCAGCAAAGCAAATCAACATTGCCAAAGGCTCTGGTTTCTCGTTCTTAAACGACCTTACTTTGGGCAATATATACTTCATGAGTTACCGTGATGCCAGCGGGAATATATCAAACCGAAACATCATTCTTAAAAGAGTCGACTCCAATGATTATGGTGACACTTACATAAACGCATATTGTTTAATGCGTAATGCTCTTAGAACTTTCAGAGCTGATCGCATTACCGGTTTGTGCTGCGTCGAAACTGGCGAAGAATTTTTTTAACATGACTGAACAGTCAAATATTAAATGTATTCAACGGCCACCCGACAAACATGATGTCGCTTTTAATAGTATGGCTGTTGACTTTTCTGATGAAGATATAGAGGTAGTTGGTCGTGTGGCCAGCATATTGAGAAAACCATAATGAGTAAACATAATTCTGTGCCAATCGAGCTCCCTGAAATAGATAAGAAGACAATCGAAGAACTACGAGTTTTTTTATCATATTTGTATGGCAGTGAGTTCAGCATCAATCCAATTGATGTCGATTTAAATGATTTTCATAATCTATCCACTATAGTTGAAACTAATTTTGAACACGAATATTGTATCAAAGTCATAAATGAATGTTTTCTGTCTATCGAGGGACATCAACTAAAGGAAGAACCAATCCCGAATGAGCTCCTTATATGGATTGAAGATCGTGACCTTTCAAGACAATTGGCATATATATCCGGTCAATTTACAGAAATCAACATAATAAGAAACTTTTGTAACTTAGTTAGTTTAAATTTATGTAAAATCCCAAGCATAAAAACGACATTCACCTCGCAACAAAACCCTTTCCCTCTATTAAAAGAGGTAAATTTAGACACTATCACTGATACCCACTTAACAATACTCGGTGATTCTATAAAAAACGTTGAAGCTTTACAGATAGAAAGTGATGATGTTAAATCTATTTCAGCAAAAAATATAAACCTATTTAGTGATATTAAACAACTACAGATATCATCCATTATAATTGATGATATCCATAATTTAACATTACCAGCACTTGAGGTAATATACACTCAACAAATACTCAATCTTAATGACTTGGATGGTTGCAGAAACTTACAATTCTTAGCCGCATCTCTTGACACTTCAAATCCTCAAATAAAAGGCCCTGCGATCACTGAATTATCCACAGGAAAACACTCCTCATCGCCTATTAATTTAAAAAATATAAATACTAGTCAACTAAGAAGTATTTATGTTTCAAATGGAGTCGAACTGGAAATAAATTCTCTAATTCCATCATTAAAACAACTGCATGACAGGAGCAGAACTGACGACTTCAAACTATCCTCGTTAACTTATTTGCCAAACATTAATAGCCTTACTTTAAATAAAACCAATATAATATTAGATATAGAAAGTAATTGGACTCATAATTCACTCCGTAATTTGAGCATTTCTGGAAGTAATCTAGACAACTTATCATTTATTAATAGCTTTCCGAACTTGGAAAGCCTAATCGTACCTGCTAACAAAATTAACAGTATAGAACCAGTACTTTATTTAGCACATCTAAAATACCTAAATATCCAGTATAATAATATAATTGACATCCCGAGAGCACTTGCTGAAAAATTTAAACTCGTAGTAGAAAATCGCCATTTTTCTGAACGAATAGAAAATGTAATACAACTCCGAGGAAACCCTCTAATTTCACCACCAATTGAAATAATTGAACGTGGAGAGGACGCTATTAAACCATATTTCCAATCTATGATTGGGGAAACCGAAGAGTTAAATGAAGCCAAAATCGTTTTTCTCGGTAATGGTGAAGTGGGCAAAACATCACTAATGAAAGCTTTGAATGGCCAGTTGTTTGATGCAGAGGAAAATACAACTCATGGTATAAATATAAACAAATATACTGTGCCTATAAATGATAGGCATTCTGTAGACGCTTCAATCTGGGACTTCGGTGGACAGCAGATTATGCATGCTACACACCAATTGTTTCTTTCAAGGCGATGTGTATATGTTTTAGTTATAAACGATCGTAAGGAAGACCTCCATCAAGAGCAAAAAATAGACTATTGGTTACAACAAGTTCAAACTTTTGGTGGCAATTCAAAAGTCATCATTGTAAGAAACAAATCTGACATGTTTACTTTTAATAACATACCAGAGGGTAAATTAAAGGAAAAATACCCCAACTTAGTAGCTATAGAATCAGTTTCGTGCAAAACAAGAGAAAACATAAAACGAGTACGAGATCTTATAAATCAACAAGTTCGTCATCTTCCAATGCGTAAAGTAAGGCTTGCACAAAACTGGATTACGGTGAAAGACCAAATCAAAGCTCTTTCTCATGAAAGAGATCATCTTCCATTATCGCAGTTTTCTGATATCTGTAACGCCAATGGTGTAACTGATTTTGATGCCCAAATGACCTTAAGAAATCTACTACATGATTTGAGTGTTGTTATTGCATTCGAAGAATTAGATGGATTCGATATGGGCATTTTAAGCCCTCATTGGATCACTGATGGTATATATACGCTTATAAACTCTAAATTCCTTGAGGGAAAGAAAGGATATATAAAACTGGCAGATGTCCAACAGGAGTTAGATAAAGCATTCCCTGGTAAATATGTAAATAAAGCACGATTTATTATCGAATCAATGATCCAATTTGAGTTATGTCACAGAGTTGGAAGCGCTAAAAATGGAACTTATTTAGTGCCGAATTTACTGCCTAAAGAAATCAAGTCCAAGAAAATTCAACAAAAAGGAAACACGATAAATTTTATCTTTAAATATGATAATTTGCTTCCGCCATCAATTATACCAAACTTTCTGGTTAGGATGAGCCATCAAATCTCAGATGATAAAAGGTGGCGCACTGGCGCGATCATGACAGACACAGGACTAGGAGTACAGGCTCTGGTTGAAGAGTATACTGTTGAACGCGAACTAAGAATAACAGTATCAGGTCAACAAGCTCGCGATTACTTCTCAGTTATTCGTCATGAAATTCGAAAACTCAACGAACCAAACACTAAAGCTTTGGGCGTTAGAGAGTTAGTTCCATTAAATGACAATAGGACCGAATTTGTAGACTACGACGAACTTATCGGTCTAGAAGTAATGGGGAAATCCACCTATACTAGTGGCAAGCTAAAAGAAGAGTTTTCGGTTGTTCAACTACTTAGCGGAATTGAATCACGAGAAGAAACCGAGAATTCAGTTGCGAAACAGAAACAGAGTGAGGGTATCAATGTGAGTGTTGAAGTAAAACAAGGCGATATTCGCGTTACAACAGGCGATGTCATAAACAACATAAGTTCCTCTACTAGTTCTGAGCAATCACAGGTAGCAACGCAGTCTCAGCAAGTTGACATCAAGATAGACTTAAAAAGCCTGAAAGGTACAGCAGACTACGTACTCGAAGATTTAAAATCAGACGCCGAAGATGAGATTGTTAATGAACTCGATAGAGATAGATTCATTAAAGAGTGCAATCGTGTGCAAAATGCAATCTCTGAAATTGAGCAGATAGGTGAAAATGAGAAAGATGCTAGTGATAAAACTGGCCACTTCATGAGAGTTCGAGACTTTCTTAATAACGCATTAGACAAAGTCGGTCCTGTAGGAGAAGCTGTAGATTCTCTGGGTGGAAATATAACCAAAATTCGCGATATGGCAAAAAAATATAATACTGTCGCGTCTCATTTTGGACTGCCTGTTGTCCCTGAAATTCTTCTCTTTTAGCATCCAACTACCTCTTATCAAGTACAAATTTTTTAGGGCGGTTTTATGACCGTCCTACTTTTTCGCATCCAAAGATATTTGATAAACTTAACCAACTAGAAATTGTTTTCACTAAGTAATAAATCACAACCTGTACTCCCTATTTATAAAAAATATGGCTTTGTGGTTAGATTCAAAGTCCAGAACTTACCTTTGTAAACTCCTCACATTCCACTTCCTACATAGTTCTTGTTAGACCTGAAAACAAATAAACATTGATAATTCAGAAAAAAGAAATACTGTATGTAAAAACAGTATTGAGTTTGAGACTTATGACCATCAGAAACCTAAAAGACGGCAGCAAGAAACCATGGCTATGCGAGTGCTATCCCAATGGCCGTGATAACAAACGTGTTCGAAAGCGCTTTGCTACTAAAGGCGAAGCAAGTGCTTATGAACTCTTTCTCATGAAAGAAGTGGACGACAACCCCTGGAAAGGCAATAAGCAAGACAATCGACGTTTATCTGATTTAGTTGAGATCTGGTTTGCTCACTATGGCCGAACATTGGTCAACGGCGAAGTCATCATCAAAAAGTTTCACCACATGGTAAAAGCGATGGGCAATCCTGTTGCATCGACGTTTTCTTCTAAAATATATTCCGATTTCCGCAGTAAAAGGATGTCTGGGGAGTTCGTGTTTGTTGATGAAGACCGTTGGAATCGTGGTAAACCAAGTATCTCAACACTCAACTCCGAATTAGCACGCTTTAAGGCGGTGTTTAACAAGCTCAAAGAACTCGGTGAGTGGAAACTGCCTAATCCTTTGGAAGATGTGAAACCCTTTAAAGAATCCGAACGGGAAATGGCTTTCCTTACCAAAGAACAAATCCATGATTTACTGGCGCTTGTTGGGCAGCATGAACGAACAGACATGCTCAAGATTGTGAAGTTGTGTTTGTCCACTGGCGCACGTTGGAATGAGGCAGCTCAATTAAAGGGAACGCAGCTATCCGAATACAAGGTGACATTCACCAACACAAAAACTAAAAAGAATCGCACTGTACCAATCGCTAAGGAACTCTACGAAGAGATCATTAAGCCAACCTCAGGAGCTTTGTTTGAAGAATGCTACACGCCGTTTTGCTACATCCTAAAGAATAAGCTCGGCATCTCCCTACCCTCTGGACAAGCATCTCATGTTCTGCGTCACACGTTTGCTAGCCACTTTATGATGAATGGTGGGAACATTTTAGTTCTACGTGATGTATTAGGACATGCTGATATCTCGATGACAATGCGTTACGCACACTTTGCTCCCGACCACTTATCAGAAGCCATCACTCGCAACCCACTCAACAATTTATAGCCTGTCGCCACGAAATTTTTCAGGGCTCTGCCGCCACTTTGCCGCCACTTAGCGAAATTTAGGCAAAAAAAGAGCCGCTAATAGCGGCTCTCAATTGTTCGAATTTTCCGAAAAGTAATCGACTTACTCTTTACCGAATACGTTGTTCTCTTGCTCTTGTACGCGGATGAACGTTGTGCGCTTCGTTAGCTCTTTAAGCTTTGCTGCGCCTACATATGTACACGTTGAACGTACGCCACCAAGGATGTCTTGGATAGTACCGTGAACGCTGCCACGGTATGGCAATAGTACGGTTTTACCTTCAGCTGCACGGTAGCCAGCAACACCACCAGAGTGCTTGTCCATCGCGCTCTTAGAAGACATGCCGTAGAATTTCATGAACTGTTCGCCATCTTTTTCGATGATTTCGCCGCCTGATTCTTCGTGGCCAGCTAGCATACCACCAAGCATCACGAAATCAGCGCCGCCGCCGAATGCTTTAGCAACATCACCAGCACATGAACAGCCACCATCACCGATGATCATGCCACCTAGACCATGTGCTGCATCACCACATTCGATGATTGCAGAAAGTTGAGGGTAACCCACACCTGTTTTAACGCGCGTTGTACAAACCGAACCAGGGCCGATACCCACTTTAACAATGTCTGCACCTGCTAGAATTAACTCTTCACACATGTCGCCTGTAACAACGTTACCCGCAGAAATCACTTTGTCTGGGAATGCTGCACGTACGCGCTGTACGTATTCTACTAGGTGCTCTGAGTAACCGTTCGCGATATCGATACAGATAAAGATAAACTCATCAGAAATCGCCATGATGTCTTCAGTTTTTTGGAAGTCTGCATCAGACGTACCTGTAGACACCATTACGTTGTTTAGTGTTGTTTTATCCGCAGATTTCGCAAACTCCGCCCAGTCTTCAACTGTGTAGTGTTTGTGAACCGCTGTCATTACACCATGCTCTGCTAATGCTTTCGCCATTGCAAAGCTACCAACCGAATCCATGTTAGCCGCAATTACTGGAACGCCAGACCATTGACGACCACTGTGCTTGAATGTAAAATCGCGGGTTAAATTTACTTGAGAACGACTTTTAAGGGTAGAACGTTTCGGGCGAAACAGTACATCTTTGAAGCCTAACTTAAGTTCTTGTTCGATACGCATTGTGTAATTCCTTGATTCATAAAGTATGTGTCATTTCAGAGTGCGTAGTGGCATCGTTGGCAGACGAGTTCACTGTTCTTCGGACACAAAAAAACCGGAGCGTTGGCAGACGCTCCGGTTTTCAGCATTATAGGCTCCGATTTCTTTCCTACAAGTCTGATATTTGAATTTTTTTTGTGATACCATCTTGTAAAGTGCATATCAAAAATCAGCGCATTTCCTCTTCGATTTAATCTTCACTCTATAATTCAACAAGTTATCAAACCTACCCAGTTAATCCATTGCGCAAACCTTTGCGTCAATATTGTAGTCGAATAGCGTCTTACACCTCATTAATGAGCAAAAAATCAACAAACGCATTAAAAATAGCGATATTTTCATGATAAATCACCAATATAATTTAGTGATGAGCATCACACTCTCACTAACAAAACTAATGAAGCACACGCCAAACGAAAGAAACAAGTCACTATCTCGACATGTTTAGTGCATGGCCTTTCGCAAAGTGGCGACGACATCACTCGCTAATAACCCTTGCTGGCCAAATTCTTGGGTATTAAGATCGGCAGCATGACTGTGGATCACGACTCCTAAACGAGCGGCCAACGCAATCGGGATACCTTTTGCAAGTAATGCCCCTATCACCCCACACAAAACATCCCCCATGCCTCCACTTGCCATTCCTGGGTTCCCTGCCAAGCAAACATACATACGCGATCCATCATAAATCAGCGTACCCGCACCTTTAAGCACAACAACGCCGCCGTAGCGTTCGTGAAGTTGTCTTGTTGCAGCGTATCGATCTCTTTCAATCTCTTTGGTTGTCACTCCCAAAAGACGAGCAGCCTCTCCAGGGTGTGGCGTGATTATGCGTTGCTCATCTTGCACAAAGTCGGTTTTCCCTTGATAGCTCAACGTTGCGAGAATATTGAGCCCATCGGCATCCACAACCTTTGGTTTATACTGCTGAGAAAGTACTTTATAGCTTTTAAATGCCCAATCATCCTCCCCAAAACCCGGACCAAAAATTAACGCATCTGACCATCGAATTCGCCGAGTAAAGACATTATCTGACTGGTACAGTTCTTCGAGATCGAGACGATCACTCATGACTTCAGGGCAAGCGGTTTGCAAAGATAAGAGAGAACTCTTGTGAGTGATGGCAGCCGTCAGCCCTGCACCACATCGAATCGCGGCGGAGGCACACAGGCGAATCGAGCCCGACATCCCCCGGTTCCCACCGACACAAAGTAGCTTGCCATTGTCCCCTTTATGCGCCGTCGCTTTTTGCTTGGGTAACAATCGCTTTATGGTCTGGTGATCGATGCCTAGCGCACTCTCTTGTTCAATCGTTCCGAATTCAACATGTACGCCCAAACCACAAAAGTGAAGCTCCCCGACATAGTCTCTTGCCTGACCAGTACATAGCCCTTGTTTGACACCAATGAATGTGACTGTGTGATCCGCTTGAATTGCATCACCTAGTACTGACCCCGTATTGGCATGGAGGCCAGATGGGATATCAATGGCGATAACCGGACAATGTATCTGATTGATCTGTTCGATGTAACGGCAAATGTCAGAGCGTACCTCGCCATTTAAACCTGTACCAAATATGGCATCGATAATGACATCTGCTTCGAGAAGCGCGGTATGCCAGTCATCCCAACTGCTGATTTGCCCATCTACCGTTTGCCAATCTTTATAAGCGGTTAATGCATCACCAGTGAGCTTTCCTGCATCTCCCAATTGGAACAGTTTTACGTTCAGCTGAGCTTGCTTTGCTAATGTGGCAAATACGTAACCATCACCACCATTGTTCCCCATGCCACATACAACCAGAATGCTACGAGCGCGAGGATACAAGTTGAGAAAACGCTCATAAACGGCCATGCCCGCACGCTGCATAAGGCTGTACATCGAAACGCCCGCCATTTTTGCAGCTGCAGATTCCCCGTTTTTGACTTGTTCTGCAGTGTAAAGTTTGAGAGCGAGATTAAAATCCATTGAGGTGTTCTACATTTGAAAGACATAGAACAAGTATAGAAAATAGCCAAGACAATGCTTGACTATTGTTTAAGAAAGGGGTGATTCTCCCAAGCATTCCAAGTCACTTGGGGGGATTGATGCGATTGGTTTTGTCAAAATTAGCGCTTAAAACACCATCACCTAGACTACGGTATAAATCTACGCTGTAGCATAAACCTAAGCTATGGCTTTAACCATAAGCTATGGTATTAACCCAAGCTACAGCATATTGGCTTGCGACATCAACGCTTCCGACGTGGCATCTTGAATAGACAAAAACAGTGAATTGATTTTTCCTGTCGGTGTTCGCATTGGGTTTAGCGTAACGTTTTGGTACATAAATTCAGCTTGTTGGGTTACCGGACGAACATTTCGGCAACGGAACAAATAAGGGCGCTGGCGCCAAGTGATGAAGCTACGGCAACCGAGATCGTAAACAGGCTTTGTTTTTAACTTAAACCACTCTTGCGGGATCTCTGGGAATATATCAAAGAGCGACCGGCCAATCGCTTCATGAGATTGCAGACCACTGTGGTGCGTCATAAAACCATTCCACACTTGGACGTTGTAATCTTTATCAATCACCACCAGCCCCATGTCAACATTTTGCACCATGTCGACCATCCAGTGAAATTGTTCAAATTCTGCTGGCAGATTCAACATTAGAAATCCTCCATAAGGTATGACAATTTATTATCGAGTAACGGTAAAGACTCATCCACAAACATAAACAGCAGATCACAGCGAATGGACGTACCGTCAATGTTGTAACTCACTTCAAATGTCATAGTTCGGCTAAATGCACCAGTGGTAGAGTCAATAATGGAATCTATCGAGATATGTTGCCCAAGTAAGACGGGGGGACTCTGGAAGAAACGTACTTCAGCCTGTTCCCCTAACCCATTTAAGAATGAACCCACCAAGATATTCGAGATGTCCATCAATAGCTCTAATTCTTCTAACTGCTCACTATCAGCGGGCACTTTCATCAGTTTTTTCAAGTCAGACACGCTAGAGTCACTCAAGATCACTAACGCTTCACCTGCTATACCCTCACCACAGAAACCTTGGCAAACACCCGATACGTTGTCATTCGATGCTAAGTCACGTAATGCCATATGAAGTTCACTCACTTCAAAAATATTGACGTTTGGTAGTGGCAAATGGACAAATACATCGAAGTGTCTAGCGAGTGCGTCAGCCGCTCGGCCAATGGCAATGTTTGCCACTTCCATATAAATATCGCGTCGACGTAATATCGGCAATTCAATGGTGGTTGGAGTGACCATTTGCGGCCGTTGCCCTGGCTCAATGAGCTCTCTTAACGCTGCCTTAAGCTCATCTTGTGCGATAGGTTTTTGAATAAATGCTTTTGCTCCAAGCGCAAATACTCGTTCTTTGGCTTTTGGCTGAATATCCCCTGAAACAACCACAACTGGCGTTTTCAACCCCATGCGTTGCATGTTTTCTAATGTCTCAAAACCATCCATTTCTGGCATAGTGAGATCAAGGAACATCAGCTTAAACTCTTTTTCCACTAACTGTTCAAGCGCATTTTTACCATGAACGGCAAATGTAACGTCGGCATTCAGTGTTGCGGGCAGTGATCTCGCCATCTGCTTACGAGCTAGGGCTGAATCATCACAAATAAGAACAGGAAAAGACATCCAACCACCTTTGTCTAACCATAAGAATTAGTGGCAGTTTAACAGAGTGTTACCGTATATAGCACCAATAAACTGCAGTATTTATTTTTGTTAGGTGCAGCATATGAGATTTGTATGGGTGAGTGAACGAGTTCAGAAGATGGAGGCCTCTATTTGGTCCGATTTAGTGACTCAGAACCATTGTGATTAAAAAGGCATCAAAAAACGAAGCGCCCACGTTATTATATAGTAACTAAAAGGGCGCCTCTGTGGTCTCGGTTATGCGTGTTCCCTACTATCTATGGCACACCATGGCCTTTTGACGCAACCCAAACTCGATACCATTGTTCACGTGTCAGTTCAAAATCTAGTGCTTTAACGGCGGCATGGACGCGCTCTATTTTACCCGAACCAATAATTGGGATTGGCTTCGATGGCAAGCGACGTACCCACGCGTAAATAACTTGGTCAATACTATCGGCACCAATTTCTTCACGAATCGCTTCCAATTCATTGCGAACTCGAACCGCCTGTTCTGTTGCACCTGAGAATATGGAACCCCCACCTAAACAAGACCATGCCATTGGACGAGTTCGTAGCATCTGCATTTGATCAAGCGTACCGTCATGAGCTACGTCGAAGTTCAGTGGATTGATTTCCACTTGGTTGGTCACCAATGGTTTGCCCAATCGCGATTGCAAAAGCTCAAATTGACGCGGTGTAAAGTTAGATACACCAAAGTGCTTCACTTTACCGACTTTATGCAACTCAGCAAATGCTTCAGCAACTTCATCAGCCTCCATCAACACGTCTGGACGGTGGATCAGAAGTACATCAATTTCGCTGACATTTAAACGTTCAAGAGAGTTGTTCACTGATTGGTAAATATGAGCAGCACTCGTATCGTAGTGGTTGATCTTACGTTCTGGGGTCTTGTCACCACATAAGTTAATGTCACACTTGGTGACAATCTGAATTTGTTCACGAACGCTCTTGTCTAATGCTAAAGCTTCGCCAAACAACGTTTCGCATTCATAGTTTCCGTAGATGTCCGCGTGATCAACCGTCGTTATGCCTAACTCAATATGTTGCTTGAGGAACGACAAACGCTCTTGCGCGGTCATGCCCCAGTCAACTGCACGCCAATATCCTTGAACCAGCTCAGAAAATTCTGGGCCATTCGGTGCAGTTACGATTTTTGCAACCATGGGTCTTCTCCTTTTCTTAATCTGCTTTCATCCTAGTCTTGTTTTGAGGCGCTCTCAACGGGTAAACTTTCGCAATTCGAACTGGAGTACGAAATATGTCGTTTGCGGAACGTTTAGCCACATTAATTGGACAAGAAAGCATCAGCGGATTTGCACGTCGTGTTGACGTCTCTGAAGCGTTGATCCGAAAATACTTAAAAGGCAGTGAGCCAAGCTTAACCAAGGCCAACCAAATCGCGATGCGTGCGAATTGCTCATTAGAATGGTTAGCCACAGGTTGCGGGTATCTGTATCGTCAAGCAGAAGTCGTGGATATGGAAGCGTATAAACTCGCTTTTCAACATGTAATGAATAGCTCGATTTCACGAGAAGAAGAGGTCGAACACCGTAAGCTTATTGCTGGTTACCAATACCTAAGAACTCACAAGAAACCAGATGGATTCTTAGATGAGTCCGCTATGGCTACGTTTCTTTCGTTTCACAACGCAACTAAAAACGAATAACGTCCAAATGTATCAGCTCGCCATCGCTCCGAAGTACGACGTTAAGCCTAGGTTTGACTGAATCGAATTCGCTCGCGAGCACCCAGTTAATGGTTCGAGGCTCGTTTTGAGAATACCGATTGATGAACATGATCAGTGCTTTATCAACCATTTCTGGCTCTTTTTCTTTCAGCGATGATATGACATCAAATCGTTCATCTGCGATCTTTACATGGCTGATCACAAATCCATCTTTTCTTAAATTAAGAATGGCATCACTTAAGTTTTGAGCTTGATACGCCATCATAAAAGAGAGTTGTACCTCATGTTCGCGAATACTCATCTCTCCATACCATCTTTGGTGATAATAACTAAACGCATCTAAACAATAGGTATCAACATCTAGCTCCGCATCGCATTCATACCACGCACCATCCTGCTTGAGCGTTTGTTTAACCTGTTCAATCGGCGAATCAGATAGAACCGAAAGCCACCAATTACCTTGGGAAGCCACTGTACTTTGGAAAACCACTGAACTTTCGGAAACCATTGCACCTTGGGAAACGATCGAATCTTGGGCAAAAATCTTATGGGGGAAAAACGACAGCAGAAAGCAAAGAATAAAAGAAAGGTGACAAAAACGCATGATGCAGTTGTTCTTATTGAATGAGATAACATCCTCCATTTACCAAAAGCATCACTCAAACAGAAGAGGAACTCAGGCAAATACAAAGGGGGTTATTAGCTGGTTAATGGGCCCTATTATCTTTATGGTTGGTCAAGAGAGAATCAAGTTTGCCAATCCAATTTGTGATAACGGATCATTTTTGCCAAACATTAAAAAGGCGCACATTGACGTGCGCCTCTGCCTCGTAACTCAATCGTGAGTATGCGAATCGGGATGTCTATAGATGCATCCCAAACAAATAACGAGGAATTTCTGTAGGGTTTGAATCCATCCAAATTGTGTGTAAAACCTCACATCCCTCCTTTGAGCAGTCATGTTGCTTTACACTTAAAGCATGGTTCATTTTGCTCAGAAAACAAGTTCAACTAATAAAAAAATTCGCTATATATGGGATCAATAGCACAATATTTATCAATAAATTTTAAACCGAAGGTCAAACTCTTCAATAGTGGAAAGCTAAATTGCATCTTTATTGATTAGGTCTAGACTCTTCCAAGCGTATACTTTCTTTCGTCCCTTTCATTTTTTATTTACAGGAGAATCTGTTAATGACCAAACGCGAGAGAATTGTGAAATCTGTGTTAGCGCACGTCCCAAAAGATGCGATTAACCAGTTTGTCTCTCGAGGGTCGACGCCAACATCCTTTTCAGTCCTTTTTATGGCAGCGATTGTTGGTACATTAGCAGGTCTCGTGGGCACCTATTTTGAGATTGCTGTACACTTTGTATCCGAAACTCGTACTGAGTGGCTTAAAAGTGAAATCGGTAACGTACTTCCGCTCTGGCTTGCTGCCATTATCATCAGTGCTCTTTTAGCCTTTATTGGCTACTACTTAGTACACCGCTTTGCTCCTGAAGCCTCTGGTTCTGGTATTCCAGAGATTGAAGGTGCGATGGACAACATTCGTCCTGTTCGTTGGTGGCGCGTCATTCCAGTTAAATTCTTCGGCGGCATGGGGGCCCTAGGCTCAGGTATGGTGCTAGGTCGTGAAGGTCCCACCGTACAGATGGGCGGTGCCGTCGGCCGTATGGTGACAGATATCTTCCGCATCAAAGATGATGACACTCGTCACTCACTTTTAGCGTCAGGGGCGGCCGGTGGTTTGGCTGCGGCATTTAATGCTCCATTAGCAGGAATCATGTTTGTGGTTGAGGAAATGCGCCCTCAATTTCGCTATTCATTGATCTCTATCCGTGCCGTTATCATCTCTGCGATCATGGCAAACATTGTCTTTCGGGCCATCAATGGTCAAGCAGCTGTAATCAGCATGCCGCAATACCAATCGCCTGAACTTCAATCTCTATGGCTGTTTTTATTGTTGGGCGCGCTTTTTGGTGTATTTGGCGTGGTATTCAATAAGCTTATTACGGTGGCACAAGATAGCTTTGTTGCCCTGCACAAAAATGACCGAAAACGCTACCTAATGACAGGGGCAACTCTCGGTGGTGTGTTTGGTTTGCTATTGCTTTACGTTCCACAACTCACTGGCGGGGGTATCACTCTCATCCCTGATATCACAAACGGCAATTACTCTGTTTCTATTTTAGTGCTACTGTTTGTAGGCCGCGTCATTACTACCCTACTCTGTTTTGGTTCTGGCGCGCCTGGTGGTATTTTTGCCCCAATGCTCGCTTTGGGTACACTCTTCGGTTATGCCTTTGGCGTCAGCGCGGATACATTATTGCCATCACTGTCTATTGAACCGGGCGTCTTTGCTATTGCTGGTATGGGAGCGCTGTTCGCGGCAACGGTTCGTGCTCCAATTACGGGTATCTTGCTTGTCATTGAGATGACTAACAATTACTACTTAATCCTACCGCTAATTGTGACTAGCCTAGGCGCAGTGATCGTAGCCCAAATGCTCGGTGGACAGCCGATTTACAGCCAGTTGCTGCATCGTACGCTTAAAAACGACAAACTACGCCAGCAAGACCTGCCAGAGAATCAGGCTTCTTAACCGATTTATTGCAGTATGGATTCCAAATTGTCCGTCGCTAAGGGGGCAATTTTGAGTTCGTACTGCTGCCTTGTTGCAGCTATCGACAAAAACACTCTACCAAAATCACAAAATTCCCATCCTCCGATATTTAGTTGTAATAATAAAAGGCCTCAAATAGCTAAACTTGCTAGTATTCGCGCCCTAAATTAGAGTATTTCTTCCAATATGGAGTTGTTTTGAACTGGAGAAGATTAGTTCAGTTTCACAGTATCCCCCCCTCGCAAGCTGCATTGGCACTTGGCATTATAGGGCTTGGTCAAGCATGGGCTTTATATGTGCCAGCGATTGGCGAGCCAGTAAGACCATTCCTTGCCGCATTTGGCGCACTGCTACTTGCTCCTGTACTGATCAAATACGTCACCAACCCACGCCTATTCATGGCCGATATTAAGCATCCTCTAAGCGGGAGTTTGATGGCGCCTATGAGCATGGCGTTACTCGTACTGTGTGATTACCTCGCAGCCGTGACACCACTTATTGCGTACCCACTGTGGTTTATGGCGGTACTGCTTCACTTCACCATGATGGTACTGTTTTTTGGCTTCCAGCTAATGAGCTTCAAGATGTCAAACATAGTACCGAGTTGGTTCTTATATCCCGTTGGTCTTATCAGCTCCTCTCTGGCAGGCTCACAGTTTGGTCACAATGTATTTTCTGAAACCTTAGCGATGATGTGTATCGGGATTTACTTTTTCATGCTGCCGTTGGTGCTGTATCGATTAGTGTTCTTTGGCTCATTACCACGCCGAGCAAGACCGACGTTAGCCATTATGGCCGCACCAGTGAATCTTTCTCTTGCCGCTTACTTAGTTAACTTTAGCGAACCAGATCCTATTCTAACCGGCGCGCTTGCGGGGATCGCTATTACGATGACCTTGCTCATCTACCTGTGCTATTTCCGCTTAATGCGATTGAAGTTTCAACCATCCATTGCAGCGGTGACGTTTCCATCCGTCATCAGTGCTATTGCCATGCATCGGCTGACTGCATTCTTCGCCGAGTCACACCAAAATTGGCATTGGTTACATGATTTTGGTTTTCTCGAATTGAGCATCGCAACCGTTTTGGTGATTTGGGTATCAATTGGTTACTTCAGAATGTACTGGCCCGAAGTAATAAGAGCCCCTTCAAAACAGAGTTAGTCAAATAAGCAAAACGATTAACACAAAACAAAAGAAAACGGCCTTGAACTGTTCACAATTCAAGGCCGTTGTTTCTATTTTCGCTATATCTAGGTGGTTGCTAGATAAACCAAGCACCTTGATATAGCGAGAGTGTCCGTTATTCGTTCTAAGTCTCAGCCTCAAGCCTCAAGCCTCAAGCCTCAAAATATTAACCAATAAACTTCGCCATAAAGTTACTGATGTTCGTCATGCTTGATGCTGCCATTACAATCACGATTGCTGCACCCGTTAGCGTGAGATACATTGGGTGTTTGTAATCACCCACGATGTCTTTTCTTCGAGTAGCCACCAGCACCATGCCTAATACGATTGGCAAGATAATGCTGTTAACAAGGCCAGCAAGCATCAGAAGCAGAATCGGCATATTCATGGTTACGGTACCAAGTGATGTAATGATGATAAAACCAACACACCATGCTTTTTCGTTGCGTGCGACAACAGGGAACAGTGTTTTAATCAGTGAAATGGCCATGTACGAGTTACCGACCACAGAAGTAATCGACGCAACGAATAGCACTAAGCCAAAGATAAAGTAACCTGCATCACCGGCACCTTGACGGAATGCATCTGCCGCAGGGTTAGAAGAATCAAGCGTTGCGCCTGTTGCAATAACACCAAATACCGCCAAGAAAAGTAAGATTCGAATCACGACCGCGATTGAGATACCAGCCCACGCAGCAGTTTTGATTGCTGGTACGTTTTCTTTACCTTGCAGACCAATATCAACTAAGCGCTGTGCACCCGTGTAGTAACCCCCTACCGCACCACCAACGATTGTTAATGTTGGTAGCAACAAGCTGTCAATGTTTGTTGGCATCACTGCCGCAGTCATGGTTTCCCCCATAGGAGGCAAACTCGTCATTGCAACGTAAGCAATCAAGATGATCATGAACAAACCAAGGTAACGCGCCATTTGGTCCATGCGTTTAGATGCGTTATGCACCACAAACAGCAAACAACCGATAACACCTGTGAACAATGCACCCCACGTAGTATCCACGCCGGTTAGAACGTTAAGACCTAACGCTGAACCACTGACGTTACCAAAGTTAAACGCCACCGCGCCAAGCGCAAGCAACGTACCCACCACATAACCAAGACCGGGTGCGACTTTGTTTGCGATATCTTGAATACGCATTCCTGATACACCAACAATGCGCCATAGGTTCATCACAATACCGAAAGTGATAAACATGGAAGCAAATACTGGGAATGCCATGTCAATTTTGTAGATGTTGGTAAAAACCGCAGTTTGGGTTAAAAAGCCCGGACCGACAGAGGTGGTCGCCATCAAGAATGCAACGCTAAGGATAGCTTTCTTTTGCCAGCTGGTTTCTGCTGCTTGGTTAGAAGCGGGAATAGACGTGTTGATGGTAGTTTGTGTGGTCATGCCAAGTCTCAATTTTGTTGTCTCTCTATTAATAGAAAAAAGAAAGACAACTGACCGAGATCAGCTGAACTTGAGGAGTTACATTGTGCAAACAGAAAGGCTTAACACCTCGCAACCGTTTGCTGGGCGCGGATATTAAAGAGATATACTGTGACTGTCAACACGGATTTCGATAAATTATTTTTGTCGTTTCAACTCAAACTTATCTTTATGTTTCAGGTATATACAAAAAAGGATGGTATTTACCATCCTCTTAGAAACTAGTTCAATTACTTAGCGTAAACCGTGAAGAAACTCGGCGCGTGTTGCCGGGTTGGTCTTAAAAATGCCACCAAGTGCTGTAGTGGTAGTTTCGCTCGTCGCGTCCATCACACCGCGAGATTTAACACAGTAGTGAGTGGCATCTATGGTTACTGCCACATCATCTGACTCAAGCAAGGTTTGCAGAGCAACTAGGATTTGCTGCGTCATGCGCTCTTGCACTTGTGGACGCTGTGCAAAGAAACGAACAATACGATTAATCTTCGAAAGGCCAATAATTTTACCGCGTGGAATATAAGCGACCGCCGCTTTACCATCGATGGTAACAAGGTGATGCTCACACGTGCTGGTCACCGTGATGTCTTTCACGCGCACCATTTCGCTCACATTCATCTTGTTCTCGATAACGGTGATTTTAGGGAAGTTCGCGTAATCAAGACCAGAGAAGATTTCATCGACGTACATTTTTGCAATGCGATGGGGCGTTTCTTCTAGGCTATCGTCGGTCAGGTCCAGTTGAAGAAGTCCCAAAATCTCACGCATGTGGTATTCGATCTTTTCTTTCTTCTCTTCTCTGCTGACGTTATTTGGGCACATTGGCGTTTCCAAACCACGTTGCTCTAGCGCTTCTTTTACTAACTTTGCTGACTCGCTAAGACCCGACATTCCACTTCCTCTTTTGTTACTGCTGCTAAACGCTCTTAAATTCACTTCAAATTTTATTCACGCGATTAGCTTTACGTTGCTCAGTTTCGTGTCTAACAATAAGGTGCATAACAGGAGGCTACTGAGCTGATTTTGTTGAGTTCCGCAGGTGATTTACCCCTTTCGGATGGCTGACAAGGATACTCGGATTTTTGAATAATTACACCCATATTTTATTGGTGGGAATTCTTACTCACCCACCTTTTTATGGTAAAGTTGCCACAAAACAAAAGAACACAGGATTTTCTCAATGGGCTGCTGCGACGCACCTGGCTTAATGCCAATTGAAGATGCGATGGATAAAATGCTATCGCGAATCAAACCTATCCAGACTACGCTTTCTCTTCCACTTGCTGACGCACTCGGTTTTGTACTGGCGGAAGACGTTCTGTCTCCAATTCATGTACCGCCATTCGACAATTCGGCAATGGATGGCTACGCCGTTCGCATTCAAGATCTTGAGTCGTCTTCTGTCCTACCTTTAGCGGGTAAATCTTTTGCAGGCCAACCGTTTGATGGTGACTGGCCACAAGGCACATGTGTTCGCATCATGACTGGCGCAAAAATCCCTGAGGGTTGTGATGCCGTCATCATGCAAGAAAACACGGAAGTGACCGATGCAGGCATTCAGTTCAATGAAACTAACGTAAAACCACAGAACAACATTCGCCCAACCGGTGATGACATCAAACAGGGTGACATTGTTCTCGCACAAGGCGCGCGTTTAACCCCTCGTGATATTCCGATGATTGCATCACTGGGAGTGAGTCACGTTGTTGTGGTTCGCAAACCAAAAGTGGCGTTCTTCTCGACTGGCGATGAACTGAAACCGTTAGGTGAAACATTAGAAGATGGCCAAATCTACGACAGCAACCGTTACGGCATTAAGCCACTGATTGAAAACTTCGGTTGTGAAGCCGTCGATCTTGGCATCATCCCTGATTGCCCTGAAACACTAAAAGCAACATTTGAAAAAGCACAAACACTGGCAGATGTTGTCGTGACGTCTGGTGGCGTTAGCGTGGGTGAAGCAGACTATACCAAAGACATTCTTGAAGAACTTGGTGAAATCGGCTTCTGGAAATTGGCGATCAAACCAGGTAAACCTTTTGCTTTCGGTAAACTGAGGACCGCTTGGTTCTGTGGTCTACCAGGTAACCCTGTTTCAGCCGTACTCACCATGTACGTACTGGTTCAGCCGATGCTGGCGAAACTTGCCGGTCATACCGAGTGGAAAGCGCCTGAATCCATTCCCGCTACGACGAAAACTGCGTTTAAAAAAGCACCTGGTCGTACCGACTATCAACGCGGTATCTACACACTTGAAGACGGTAAGTTTGTCGTTGAGACAACGGGCAATCAGAGCTCCGGCGCATTCCGTTCAATGAGCTTGGCAAACTGCTTTGTTGTATTAGAACGTGAACGTGGCCGAGTTGAAGTTGGCGAAACCGTTCAAATTCAGCTGTTCAACTCTACCCTTTATTAGGAATTCATCGTGGATATTCTTTCCGATCAGGAAATGCTGCGTTACAACCGCCAAATTATCCTGCGTCAATTCGATTTTGAGGGACAAGAAGCCCTTAAGCAGGCTTCAGTGCTCATGTTAGGAGCCGGCGGTTTGGGTTGCGCCTCTAGTCAATATTTGGCAACCGCTGGTATTGGCAAAATTACGCTGATTGACGATGATGTGGTGGAGCTATCTAACTTACAGCGCCAAGTACTGCATCACGATGCGGATATTGGCCGTAAGAAAGTCGAGTCTGCTGCCGAGGCGTTGCGCGAGCTTAACCCGCACATCACGGTAGAAACCGTTGCAAAACGTCTGGATGACACCGAGCTGCAAGACTTGATTGAGCAGCATACGATTGTGGTAGATGCCTCTGATAATGTCGACACTCGCAATCAGCTTAACCGTTTGTGTTTTGCGACGAAAACGCCGTTAATCTCCGGCGCGGCCATTCGCATGGAGGGCCAAGTGAGTGTATTCACGTATGATGATCCAACCCAACCGTGTTACCAATGCTTGAGTGCCCTATTTGGCGACGGTGCACTAAGTTGTGTGGAAGCAGGCGTCATGGCCCCCGTCGTCGGTATTGTCGGCGCAGTACAAGCGATGGAAACCATCAAGGTGATTGCAAATTACGGTCAGCCAAAGAAAGGAAAAATTCTGATTTTGGATGCCTTGAGTATGTCTTGGCGAGAAATGAATCTGATGAGATTGCCAAATTGTCCGGTGTGCAGTCAGTAATTTTTAGCACCGTACATTACATCGTCACGTAACATCGACGTTACTACGATTGGTTTAAAAAAAATCCCAACCAGCGGCGACTGATTGGGATTTTTATTATTCACTTTTTAATCTGAATTCAGATTCATTAGTAGTAAGAATATTGACCATGACGGCTTGAAAACACCCACTGTCTGCCGTTTGACCAATAAACTTCTGGCTCTTGCACACATTGACCGCTGTCATTCACAAAACCTGCACCATAGAACTCATTACCTGCCGTTAATGAACACAAGTTTTTGTCATTGTTGTCTGTTGCTTTTACGCGTTGACCAACCGATTCAAAGTTAAGTAGTGACAACCATTCAAACTGGTTAATTTGAGATAACACAGGGCGCTCACCTTGGTCGTCACGAACCGTAATTTCACTGCCGCCCGTACATTGGAACTGACCCGAACTTACCTCTTCGACGTATCCATGCAGCACTTTCGTTGTGTTTGAAACTTGCATTGGGAAACGGCACAAATACGGTCTCTCATCACCTTTCAACAACGTAGCCAGTTTAGAACGATCGGCTTTTTTCAATGCCGCTGGATCAAAGTTTTCTGTATGTTCGAACCAACCAGTAGGCAAATCAGACTTCGCCGCTTCGTAGCCATGTTCTTGACCAATGATCACAGGGCCGCTCAACTGCTCTGCCGCTTCTGATGGTGCAACGTCCAATGAATCCAATACGGAGATTTCTCCAGAGCCATCACGACACTCAATGGCAATATTGGTTGGGTGCTGGCTTGCATCTAAGTTCAGGTGGAACTTGTTACTTTGGTCAGCGCCATGACGAGCACCCGCCAACGCAATTTCTTCCACCTCTCCACCCGCGTAGGTGACATTCAACTGGCACTGCTTCTGTGACGCTAACGCATATTGCATAATGCCACCTTGGTGAGTCGCATAAGCCCAATTTGCACCATTGGTATGCTTAACGTTATCAATTTGCTTACAGCGACCATCGGCAAGGAAACCTGCACCATCATGAGCTGTGCCACCTTTATTCAATGAACACAAAGTTTGCTCGCCCAGTGCTACTGTTGGCGTGTATGTCACTGAACCTACAAGGTCGCCTTTGCTTGCAAGTAGCAAGTAATCGCCTACCGCAGAAACTGGCAGCTCACGCTGGCCGTTTACAGACCAGTACATTTCATTGGTCGTACGGCAGGTGTTGTTTTCATGGTCTTCATGGCCGATAAAGTTCGCTTGCTCGCCATTTGCGTTGGTGTAGCTAAACTGACACAGTGGTAGCCACTCACCATCGACGATCATGGTTTGCCATTCAGTATTCGAGCGTTCAAATTCTGTTAGGTTCGCAACGTTTTGCCATCCCTCAAGCTGAAGCTCGACATTGGTTGGCTTTGGTAGTTCAAAAACGTTACCGTAGTTTGAATATGTCAGTGGGAAAATTTGGCTAGGGTTGATATTCAACGGATCATAGATACCCAATACCGTAATGACAGGGACACCATGTGCAATAGGAGCCGAGTAATCGACGTCTGATTCAACATAACGCTGCGTTTCTTGATCCCACTCGGTGTAGCCAGTGCTGCTATCAAGGTTCACTTGTTTAACTGCATTAAACCAATTTTGTGTCACCTTTGTACCCGTAGGGTGCTCTAAAGTGTAACGGCTAACTAAACCCAGTTTCGCGCTCTCGCCACCTGCCATTGCATCACGCGTATAACGATACTCACCGGCAAACGGAGGCACGATTTGACCTCCAACTTCATTCGTTGTCGCTTCACCACTCCAATGTAGGTTACCTATAAAGCGATTGTAGAATGCATCCCAACCCCAACCTGTTGTTAAATCATGCGACGATGCATTGGTTGGCCAGTGACCGCGCCCATAGTTATGGCCTAATTCATGAGACCATTCGTTACCCACACTACTGCTTAAGGTAACGATACCGCCGCCACCACTCAGACCATGATTGACAATACCATTAGTGTAAACGCCACGGTTATTATGTGCAGTAATGTGGTTAGTACGACGGTTATAGCCCTGCGAGTAGCCTGCGGTATCTGTAATGCCAAAGTTGGCGTTGTTAATACCCGTTGAAACTAACGCTTTACCAATCGCTTCACGCATATCGCCGCCGTATACACCACCCTCATCATCACTATGTTCGGTATAAACTTTACCGTTCGGCAGTGTTACTTTGGTTAAATGAAAAGGTGTGTAATCGGCAACAATGAGTTTAGATGCAGGGATTTTTTGAAAGTAGTCCGCAGCAAGCGTGTTCATTTCATCAATCATTTGGTACTGGTTACGCGGCGTTGTAAGCATACCAATATCAATATTTTGAATAACCAGTTCCGGTGCGCCGCCAAAAACGATCTCAGTTTCTGGAAGTTCACCTGTACGGCCAAAGTTATCCGATAAACGCAATGACAAACCCGGCTTCATCCATTGCCAGTTAATTGGTGCACTCCAAGCATGGTGAGAGAACACCACCTCACTGCGCCCACTGTCACGTTGGTCAGTTTTTGGTTGTGCACTTGGTGGGGTCATTGCAACACGATCAACGACAACACCATCTTCCAAAACCTCTAACCAAAGATGGTTTGTCCAATACGCTTTAGGTGTCACCAGTAGCAATGCGTTTCGCTTCATGATCAAATTTGGGCGCGCATTTTCATCATTACCATTTGGCATCACGCTTGTGTGTGTTTGAGCAAAGTTGATGTGAGCAGATAAGTTACCAGTCAGATGATTTACTGCTTTACGTGCATCGTTATATGCAAGGCGACTAGGTAACGTGTTAAACGTCAATGACTCCGAGGTACAACCCTGTTCATTACACACTTTTAATACCGCTTCGTACTCAGTTTCAGGAGTGAGGTGACCACGATAAAAACCAGACTCCTCAGCATCATTTAAGTAAGCAATTGGAGATGCATTCTCTGGACGTTCAATCAACGTAACTTCGTAGCGGTTATCCTCTCCACTATCTTGCCACTTAAACTGGGCCGCCACGTCAGAAATAGAAGCTAATTGGAAATGAGTGATTGTCGGCGCGCCGTGAGTGCGCTCTACTTGGGTTGATGCATTATTAACGATTGGGGAGGCAATAACCGACACGGTCTGGCCAGCAAAGACCGCTCCAATCAGCATAGACAGTAACTTAAATCTCATACAAACTCTTTATTTTTGCTTTTATCCCATAAATAGGATGAATAGTGTTACCTCGTTCACAAAAACAGACCAGATAAATGGCTTAGAAATGAGACATTGTTTCCAGTAAGGTATGCGGTAAATATGTTTTACCAGTGTCACTCATTCGTTATGACGTCTATTTATCTGTATTTCCCCCTCTTTTTATCCACCGAATTTTTCAATCTCTGATCCTTTCCTCAATTTGACTTTCAAATTCAAAAAACCACTTTGACAATAAATTAACCGCTTAAAAATCAACAAATAAATAACTGGCACATTCCTTTCATTGCATATTATTCAAACCAATAAGAGGGCGAACAATGAAAAGGACATCACTCACCTTTGGGCTTATGATCGCGAGCATGAATGTAAATGCAGCGCCATTCGATACATGCCCAAGCAAGGCATACCTATTTCAATCAACCCCAGTGCAAATTTATGGCGTTAACTTGGTAACGGGTTCAACGACCCTATTAGAAGACGATACTGGTTTGGCTTCGGGCATCAATGGCGTAGGTTTTGATTTTGAAGACCGCTATATCTACGGCTATGACACATCAAATAAGAAAATCGTGCGATTAGGAAAAGATTTTCAGGCAGAAACATTGAATGTGTCTGGCTTGCCAAGTGATCACACGTTCTATGTCGGTAACGTATACAATCACGTGTATTACCTTTATCGCAAAGGCAAAGGACTGTTTTCTATTGATCTTTCTCCGCTAGACTCCAACCCAAGTGCCGCACTGTCGATGACAAAAATCAGCAGCAGCGCCAATGTTAATCTGACCGATTTTGCTTTTCATCCCGGAGACGGGTCGCTCTATGGCATCGACAACAATTCCGGTGTTCTATATAGATTTGCCCCAACAACCGGGAATGCCACCCCGATTGGAGATACAGGGGAAACAGGCACTTTTGGCGCAGGGTACTTTGATGTAAATGGTAACTACTACGTATCTCGTAACCAAGACGGTAAGATCTATCGAATAGATCTATCGGAGAGCAACGCGGTGAATATTGCCGAGGGTATTGTTCCTGCGGTGGAGTTTGTTTCTAACGGTCCAAGTTCGAGCCAAAATGATGGTGCGCGTTGTGCAAATGCGCCTGTCATCGACGAAGATGACCCCATCGACTTTGGCGATGCACCTGACAGCTACAGCACAACACTGAGTTCAAATGGCCCGCGTCATGAGGTCGATGGTATCACGTGGCTAGGAACGGTTGCTCCCGATGGTGATTCTGACGGGCAAGCAAATGACAACGCTGTCGGAACCGCTGATGAAGATGGTGTCGGTTTTGTCTCCGCACTGGACCCTGGCTTAAGCTCAATAATTAATGTCACTGCTTCAACCGCTGGCTATTTGTCAGCATGGTTCGACTGGAACCGAGATGGCGACTTTGATGATGACGGTGAGCAAGTGTTTACCGATGAGCCTCTTAATTCTGGAAGCAACCCACTCCCGTTTATTGTTTCTAGCGCCGCAACACAAGGGCCGAGCTGGAGTCGTTTTCGTTTTAGCCAACAAACTGGCTTGAATTATGACGGAGGGTCAACATCTGGTGAGGTAGAGGATCATCCAATAACGATCACAGGTAACGGTTATTCGGTCCAATACTTTCCGAGCGCTGAAGATTACGCCACCGTGGCTTACGAAGATAATTGGCCATACACCGCAGACTACGACATGAATGACGTAGTAGTAAAATTCCAGATCACAGAAACCCAGCTCTCAGGTCATACCGAGAATATTCGAATCACCGGAGATCTAGCAGCCTATGGCGCGAGCTACAAAAATGGTTTTGCCATTCGCTTACCAGGAGTAGCCAGAAGCGCCATAGAGAACGGCCTGACCACCTTGTCTTTCAATGGCATTGAACAAGATTCCAACGGATTAGAAAGCATATCAGACGAAGCCATTTTTATTATCAGTGAAGACTTAAGTGCTCATGCGTCTAGCAGCTGTAGTTACTTTAGAACCGAGTCAGGCTGTGATGATAATGTCGCGTTGTCTTTTACATTGAATGTCTACTTCACAGAAGACTCTGATCGCTCCGCTATTCAGGCAATGCCCTACGACCCTTTCATCTTCGCAACACCCGGTACCTACCATGGCGATGGCATCACTTTTCAGCCGGGCCGAAAATGGGAGGTTCATCTCGCAGATCAAGCGCCTACTGAGCAATTTGATGGCCAGAATTTATCTGGCATAGGTGTCGATGCGAGTAATCCTGCTCAGGGCATCTATTTTAAAACAGCAACCAACCTCCCTTGGGCGCTTCTCATCGTCGAAGAGTGGGATTGGCCTCTAGAGCGAGTCGATCTCATTGATGCCTATCCCGATTTTCGAACTTGGGCAGAATCAGCAGGTCAGCAAGGCACGGATTGGCACACAAATCCAACCCCAAATCAATGCTACATTCCTTAAGGAGCTATCATTATGAAAAGACTATTCACAATCATCATAGGATTAGCGCTAACCGCTTGCGGAGGTGGGGACAGTGGTGGAGGTACTAGCTCTGCGCCAACACCAACCGTTCAAAGTCCGGAACCAGAAAGAATGCAAGACTTAATTGTGCCTGATGGCTTTAGCTACGACCCTATCGTACAAGGGACCTTAAACGTGAATATCAGCAGTTTCTCTTCACAACGAGCTCATTTGAATGTGTATAAGGAATATAAGCAAAACAGCGCTGGTGGTTTTAACGCAAATTACACCAGTAGAATCGCTTCTGCCGCACTCAAAGATGGCAAAACTAACATCAATTACACACTCTCAGACAGTCAAGGCGACCTGCTTGTTGAAGTGTGGTTTTATGACGGGACAGAGCCATTGCAAGCCATCATTTCTCCTGAAGAAAAAGACTGGATATTATAGAGATAAGTCACTTCATAAGAGAAGCAACCAAAAAATCGCATCGTTTTTTTGAACATGCGATTTTTTTAAGGTACAACAAACATATTTGTGATTGATAGGTACGTTGAGATGGATAAACCAAAGATCTTTCTTTCTGTCTTTATAGCCGCCATATTGGTACTGTTTCTCTGCCTGTTACTCATACCAAAGAGTCATAATGTTCGTCAGATATCGGCACGCGTCATCAATAACACCCTAACCCAGTCTCTCGATGGTCAAAGACGCTACTTGACGGTCGATATACAAGAAGTAGGGATCATTCGTGTATTAGTCCCCACTTCGATAAACTGTCCTGAAGGCGCTAACGCTATTTTTACCCAACCCTCCCAAACATTTGTGGAACACCCTCTTACATTCGTGAGTTGTCATGAACCTAAGTAGGTATTTTTTAAATAGCTATATGTTTCCAAACAACCAGATGTTTCCAAAAACTCTATATGTTTACAAATGCTATCTTTCTAAATAGCTATCTTCCAAAATAACCATGTACTCTCAAATAACTGTCTATATCTCAGTGGTCTTTGGTGTATATCTAAGTGATTCACGCTCTAATAAGGAAACGTCAGAATGTCTGCATTAATCGATGTCAAAGAACTCAAAGAACTCATGGAACAACCCAATATCAAGATTCTCGACGCGAGTATTACTTTTCAGATCCCATCTGAAAGTGAAAAAATAAAAGATAAATGGATCCCCGGCGCACTGCGATTTGATTATGACAACGATTTTTGTCTACACGACTCACCTCTCCCACACATGATGCCAAAAGAGGCCTGTTTCAATCACAGCGCTAAACAACTCGGGCTCAATAACGACGATCTCATTGTGGTGTACGACAACTCAGGAACATTGGCCGCACCGCGTGCTTGGTGGATGTTTAAAGCCATGGGCCATGAAAATGTAAGGATACTTAACGGTGGATTACCTGCATGGATAGACGCAGGTTTTGATGTGTGTGAACAAATCAGTACTCCGCGTACGTTAGGTGACTTCTCCGGAGTATTGTCTAAAACAGCATTTCTGAGCGCCGCATCTGTACTGGACCACGCAAACAACCAAAGTGCGAACATTATTGATGCTCGTTCCAAAGCTCGTTTTCTTGGCCAAGTTCCAGAGCCTAGAGAGGGGTTACGGAGTGGGCATATTCCAACGTCACGTTGTTTGCCTTTTCAAGATCTGATTGAAAACAACCAAATCAAATCACCAGAAGCGTTAACGTCTATTGTCGCGTCACTTACTCTTAATGCTGAAAAGACCACCATTTTCAGTTGTGGTTCCGGTGTCACTGCTTGCATTGTATTACTTGCGGCTTATGAAAGTGGTTATCAAAACCTAAGCGTGTATGATGGTTCTTGGACCGAATGGGGGGCTGATGCGTCTTTGCCAATTGAGTGTTAGTGATAAAAAAATATAGCCGCCGCACTTGACGACGGCTTTACTTGATACCCAAGCCACCTCAAAATGCTTGGGTATCCGAGTCGTATGCTACTTCTGCATCTCTTTATACATCACTTCCACTAGCTCCCCTTTCGGATCACCAGACAACTCCCAAGTAAAAATCCCACCTAGGTTTGCTTGTTTTGCCCAATCCGCTTTCGCTTTGATAGAGCGTTGATCTTCAAACGAGATAAACACTTTCTTTTCAGGGTTCCACAAATACGGAGCTTGTGATTGCTCATCATAATTGTATTCATAGCCTTGCTTCGCGCTGTAGTTCTTCATCAGATCCCAGAACATAAAGTAGCCGTTTTCACCGGTACCGAATTGTGCGCCTTGCTCAGAAACCAAATCTTGTGTGGGTAAGCCGCCAGCAAAGTCTTTAGTACCTTGCCACCCTCGACCATAAAACGCAGCACCGATCACTAACTTCTCACTTGGGATACCAAGTTCAATCATTTGATTAATGAAAACGTCTGCTCCCATTCCCCACCAACTACGTTCCGTCGCGTGCAAGTTAGTCGTATGTCCCGTTTGTTGCCCCCACCCACCAAGAAAATCATACGTCATGGCAAACATATTAGTTAAGTATGGCTGCGCGGCTTTCCAATCAATACCCGCCGCCTTTGGACCAACGCCTACAGCGGTAGAAAGTTCATATTCGCGTTTCGTTTCTTTTGCCAATGCATCCAAATCACCACGCATGGTTTTTACCAGATAGGTAAACGCATCACGCTCTAAGGCTTTTTGTTCGTCTGTTAGCTTAGTATCAGGATTCCAAGGCGAAGTGGTTAAACCCCCACCACCTGGATACTCCCAATCGAGATCGATACCATCAAAGAAGTCATACTTCGCAATTAACGCCACTGCCGTTTTAGAGAACTGATCCATCGCTTGCTGGTTTTTAGCCATTGCGTGGAAAGGTTCAGACATGGTCCAACCGCCAAAAGAGGGTAGGATTTTCAAATCAGGGTGCTGCTTTTTAAGTTCAGCAAGTTGAGCAAAGTGCCCTTTAAATGGAACATCAACAGAAACAGCGCCAAAGTCTTTTTCAAGTGCCGCTTCCGTATCAACCAAAATCGCTGAGTACGGTTCTTTGTCTTTACATTGTTCTGCAACCAACTTTTGTATGGTTTCAGATGCGCCAGTATGAGGCCCGCACATACTTAAAAATGCGTAAATGATATGCGTTAGATTATCCGCAGGGATATCTTTCACGGTGTATGGATTATCAGCATTTGCGTATTGCCAATCAGCAAAATAGCCTGCTACCACTTTTTGCTCGGCTTGAGCAAAACCAGTTAATCCCGTAAATAATGCAGTTGCCAGAAGTGCCTTTTTCATGATTCCCTCCAGAGTAGGTTATGAATTAAACCTACTCCTCGGGAATATTTTTAACTTGAAAACGAAATCAAGCTGCGAGTCATTTATAAAATATCATCGTCATGTTACATTGATTGCATATTATTTGTGCTAAGCCTCTGATGTACTATTACCATGCATTTGTTCATCTAGGTTGAGGACAGTCAACGCATTGCTGACACTAGTCGCGATCACATCAATTGCCCCCGTTCTTAATGCGCCTAGCAATGCCAATGGCTTGCTGTTTTCTGCTGCAATGGCAATCACTTCAGCAATTGGGCGAAATTCCTCAATGCCTAAACCAATCACTCGGTCACTCATTACCGTGTTTGCCACGTTTCCATGGATATCAAAGAAATCATAACCAGCAAAGTCCCCAACGACGCCCTGCATCAATCGAGACTGCACGACTTCATCAGGCGTAAACCACCCCAAATCCACCATGTAGCTGTTTTCGCTCATGTCGCCAATACCTACGAGCGCAATGTCCGCTTTACGAGCTAAATCGAGCGTTTGTTTGACCGTGGCGTTTTGCATAAAAGCAACTTTTTGTTCACGGTTTTCTGCGTAGGCCGGCGCATACAAGGTTTCGGACGTACCGCCATATTTCTTAGCAAACTGTCGGCAAATGTGGTCCGCATTGAACATACCACCACGAGGGTGGATCCCCCCTATACCACATACAAACTTACAATCACGAGGCGTAATAACGCCAATATGGTGAGCAACAGAGGAGACATTACGCCCTTGCCCAACGGTTACGACCATGCCGTTTTTTAGCGTACTGGTTAGATAATTAGAAACCAACCCTGAAACTTGAAGGCGTTGAGCTTCTTCATTGGGTTGATCTAGCGCCACCAGCGCACGTTTGACACCAAACCGCTCAATAAGGCGCTGTTCAATTTTTGCGCTAAAAACGGGATGGTATTTTACGGTGATTTCAACGATGCCCTCATCCCGAGCTTGCTTAAGCATTCGGCCAACTTTGGCCCGTGAAATAGAGAATTTTTTTGATATCTCTTCCTGTGTCGCACCGTCTTGATAGTAAGCGACCGAGATCTCGGTCAATAGATCTGTGCTTTCAATGGAAATATCTTGATTAGAACTGCTCATGTTTTTTCTCGCCCTTTCAGAGGATCGGCATTATAAGCTTCGATGCACATCCGCTCATTGACTTAGCATATGTTACGCATCAATTTAACCATTACATTTGTTCAATGCAATGACATTTTCTCACACAGTATTTTACTCAGTTGGCGCCATGATTAAGCCTTGACCAATAAGGGCAAACGTTTATTTCGGTCAGCCATTAAACGTACAATAAAAAAACGTTGATGAAGTTCACTATAAGTGACTTTCAGCGATTGACTTTCGAGATGGATAGGATAAATATGAATTCATCATTTACTCAGCTACCGATCAAATGTTCATAACAATTGTTCGGAGCCAAAATTTTCCGTAGTTGGCTGAGCAGATGTCTTATTTATCGAAATGAGACGAATGGCCGACGCGCTTGCAAATGCACAAGTTGTGGTATTGAAAGCCACACTTAAGCCCATTTATATAGGATGACCGATTATGAGCAACAAGTTAGAGCAACTTCGTAAACTAACAACGGTAGTAGCGGACACTGGTGAAATTGATGCAATCAAAAAATACCAACCAGAAGATGCTACAACAAACCCATCTCTTATCCTAAAGGCCGCTCAAATCGAAGAGTACGCACCTCTAATCGATGCTTCTATCGAATACGCAAAAGCACAAAGCAACGACAAAGCACAACAAGTACAAGACACTTGTGACATGCTTGCAGTAAACATCGGTAAAGAAATCCTAAAAACTATCCCAGGCCGTATCTCTACTGAAGTAGATGCTCGTCTATCTTACGATACAGAAAGCAGTGTTGCTAAAGCGCGTCAGCTTGTAAAAATGTACAACGACGCAGGCATCACTAACGATCGCATCCTAATCAAACTGGCTTCAACTTGGGAAGGTATTCGCGCTGCTGAAATCCTTGAGAAAGAAGGTATCAACTGTAACCTAACGCTTCTATTCTCATTCGCACAAGCTCGTGCATGTGCTGAAGCTGGCGTATTCCTAATCTCTCCATTCGTTGGTCGCATCATGGACTGGTACAAAGCGAAAGAAGGTCGTGACTTCGAAGCTCAAGAAGATCCAGGTGTAATCTCTGTAACTGACATCTACAACTACTACAAAGATCATGGCTACAGCACAGTGGTTATGGGCGCGAGCTTCCGTAACATCGGCGAAATCCTAGAACTTGCTGGCTGTGACCGTCTAACTATCGCTCCAGCTCTTCTTGCTGAGCTAGAAGCTGCAGAAGGCGAAGTTGTAGAGAAGTTGGTTGATTCTAAAGGCTCTAAAGAGCGTCCTGCTGCAATGACTCACGCTGAGTTCCTATGGGAACACAACCTAGACGCAATGGCTGTTGAGAAAGTTGCTGAAGGTATTCGTAACTTCGCTATTGACCAAGGCAAACTAGAAGCAATGATCGAAGCTAAGCTTTAATCGCTCAGAATTAAAAAAGGGGAACGTTTGCGTTCCCCTTTCAATTTCCAATTCCAATATTTAAAGACTGGTAGTTATTATGGACCGCAAAAATCTAGCTAATGCTATTCGTGCACTCAGCATGGACGGCGTACAACAAGCAAACTCTGGCCACCCAGGCGCACCTATGGGTATGGCTGACATCGCTGAAGTACTTTGGCGCTCTCACCTAAACCACAACCCAGCAAACCCAGAGTGGGCTGACCGCGACCGTTTCGTACTGTCTAACGGCCACGGCTCTATGCTGATCTACTCTTTACTACACCTGAGCGGTTACGAGCTGTCGATTGACGATCTTAAGAACTTCCGTCAGCTTCACTCTAAGACTCCAGGTCACCCAGAGTACGGCTACGCACCTGGTATCGAGACAACGACCGGTCCTCTAGGCCAAGGCATCACTAACGCAGTTGGTATGGCGATGGCTGAAAAAGCACTAGCGGCTCAGTTCAACAAAGAAGGCCACGACATCGTTGACCACTTCACTTACGTGTTCATGGGTGACGGCTGTCTGATGGAAGGCATCTCGCATGAGGCATGTTCTCTTGCGGGTACGCTAGGCCTAGGCAAACTGATCGCATTCTGGGATGACAACGGCATCTCTATCGACGGTCACGTTGAAGGTTGGTTCTCTGACGACACGCCTAAGCGTTTTGAAGCATACGGCTGGCATGTAATTCCGGCGGTAGACGGCCACGATGCAGAAGCGATCAACGCAGCAATCATCGCTGCAAAAGCAGACCCTCGTCCTACGCTTATCTGTACTAAAACGATCATCGGTTTTGGTTCTCCAAATAAATCAGGCTCACACGACTGTCACGGTGCGCCACTAGGTGCTGAAGAAATTGCAGCAACACGTAAACAACTAGGTTGGGAGCACGGTCCTTTTGAAATTCCGCAGGAAGTCTACGCAGAGTGGTCAGCGATCGAGACAGGCGCAGCTAAGGAAGCTACGTGGGACGAGAAATTTGCAGCTTATGAAGCAGCGTACCCTGAGCTGGCAGCTGAATTCAAACGCCGCGTAAACGGTGACCTACCAGCGGAATGGGAAGCGAAAGCAAACCAAATCATTGCAGATCTTCAAGCAAACCCAGCGAACATCGCATCACGTAAAGCATCTCAAAACGCACTAGAAGCGTTTGGTCAAATGCTACCAGAATTCATGGGCGGCTCTGCTGACCTAGCGCCTTCTAACCTAACTATGTGGTCTGGTTCTAAGTCTCTAGAAGCAAGCGATTTCTCTGGTAACTACATCCACTACGGTGTACGTGAATTCGGTATGACAGCGATCATGAATGGTATCGCACTACATGGCGGTTTTGTTCCTTACGGCGCAACATTCCTAATGTTCATGGAATACGCACGTAACGCGATGCGTATGGCTGCTCTGATGAAAATTCAGAACATTCAAGTTTACACGCACGACTCTATCGGTCTTGGCGAAGATGGTCCAACTCACCAACCAGTTGAACAAATCGCGTCTCTACGTTTGACGCCAAACATGAGTACATGGCGTCCATGTGACCAAGTTGAGTCTGCAGTTTCATGGAAGCTTGCGATTGAACGTAAAGATGGCCCATCGGCACTTATCTTCTCTCGTCAAAACTTAGCGCAACAAGAGCGTACTGCTGAGCAAGTAGCGAACATCGCAAAAGGTGGCTACATCCTGAAAGACAGCGACGGCAAGCCAGAGCTAATTCTAATCGCGACAGGCTCTGAAGTTGAGCTAGCAGTGAAAGCAGCAGAGCAACTAACGGCTGAAGGTAAGAAAGTACGCGTTGTTTCAATGCCATCAACAGATGCATTCGACAAGCAAGACGCGGCTTACCGTGAATCTGTGCTGCCATCAGACGTAACAGCGCGTATCGCGGTAGAAGCTGGCATTGCAGACTTCTGGTACAAGTACGTTGGTTTCGACGGTCGTATCATCGGTATGACAACATTCGGTGAATCTGCACCAGCTGAGCAATTGTTCGAGATGTTTGGTTTCACTGTAGAAAACGTAGTGAACACAGCAAAAGAGCTACTGGCTTAATAGCTTAATAGCTTAATAGCTTAATAGCTTAATAGCTTAATAGCTTAATAGCTTAATAGCTTAATAGCTTAATAGCTTAATAGCTTAATAGCTTAATAGCTTAATAGCCTAATAGCTTAATAGCTTAATAGCTTAATATTATCAGTTTTCTCTATTGCGAATTAGAAAACTGAAAAGCCCCGCTCTCATCGGCGGGGCTTTGTTTTATCTGTCGTTTTTGAAAGTGGGTAGCTATCTTGCGCGACGAGCTTTAATTGCTTCGGATAGTTGACGAAGAACCGTTTCAGTGTCATCCCAACCGATACAAGCATCGGTAATTGATTGACCGTAGTTTGCAACCTTACCGTCCACTAGGTCTTGGCGCCCCTCCACAAGGTGAGATTCAATCATTACACCAAAAATCGCACTTTCGCCTGCAGCAATCTGTTCAGATACATCATCAGAAACTAGCATTTGACGCTTAAACTGTTTTGAACTGTTCGCATGACTAAAGTCAATCATCACCTTCTTCGGTAGACCTGCTGCATCCAACTCATCTTTGATTTGAGCAACGTGAGCAGCACTGTAGTTTGGCTCCTTTCCGCCACGGAGAATGATATGACAATCTGGGTTGCCCGCCGTTTCTACAATTGCTGAATGGCCATATTTCGTTACTGACAAGAAGTGGTGAGAAGCACTTGCCGAACGAATTGCATCACTCGCTATTTTAATATTGCCATCTGTTCCGTTTTTAAATCCTACCGGACAAGAGAGACCTGAAGCGAGTTCACGGTGAACTTGAGACTCGGTCGTGCGCGCGCCAATTGCACCCCAGCTAATCAAATCTGCGACGTATTGAGGCGTGATCATATCAAGGAATTCACTTGCCGTTGGTAAACCCAAATCCGTTAGATCAAGCAAGAGCTTTCTGCCAATCCTAAGACCATCATTTAATTTAAACGTGTCATTAAGATATGGGTCATTAATCAGCCCTTTCCACCCTACCGTTGTACGTGGCTTTTCAAAGTAGACGCGCATCACTATTTCTAGTTGGTCAGATAATTCGTCACGCAGCACTTTCAGCTTCTTACCATACTCAACCGCAGCTTCAGGATCATGAATCGAACATGGTCCAACGATCACAAGCAAACGGTCATCTCTGTCTTCTAAAATGTTGTGTATCGCATTTCTGCATTCAAAAGTGGTAGAAGAAGCAGTCTCTGTGGCAGGAAACTTTTCTAAAACGGCAACGGGCGGCAATAACTCTTTTACTTTATTAATTCTTACATCATCAGTTTGAAACATTACTTCTACTTCCTGGTTATTATCCTTGGTCCAGTATTTTTACCCAATCTAGTTTTGTGCAATAAATATCACATCAACATGCTTTAAAAAGGTCTCTGGACTTATATTTTTGAGTCGATTTAAACAACTTATCGAGTTACATCAACAGTTGCAATCACTTTTCATAAAAAAATGCAAACTCAAGCACAACGTTTACAATAAAACACGCCGTAAAGCAAAATTTACAATAAAAAGTTCAAAATAATCATGTATTTTCTTATAATTCTTAAAATGTTGTCTACAATGTAAGAAATATCAGAAGTTTGTAAGGGAGAGCGTGACTAGAAGTGTAGCAAAATCTACGATATTGTTGCTTGATGTTAAATTAAATGACTATTAAACTAATTTCTTATAACTACTTAGTTTTACTCAATTTGTAAAATAAAGGTAGAAGTTAATATGCAATCAGTACAAGGAAACATTATGAAAAAAGTGGCAATTGCAATAGCAGCGGTGGTAGCTGGTGGTAGCGCATTTATGAACACTGCTTCGGCAGAATGGTACATCGGGGGCAAAGTAGGCATGACTACGCTAGATGACGCTTGTTATCTGAATAGTCCTTGTGATGATGATGCGTTTGGTGCTGGCCTACACGTCGGTTACGACTTCACCGATATTATTGGATTAGAATATGGTGTTGATTGGCTAGGTAGTTACAAAGCTAATTTTAAGTCAGGTAATAACTCTGCTAACACAATTGACGGAGACCTAACGGCTATTACTCTTGCACCGAAATTCAACTGGCACCTAAATGACACGTGGAATCTATTCGCGAAAATCGGTGGTGCATACATGATTTCTGGTGACGAGAAAGATTTGGTACCAACGGGTTCTATCGGTGCAGAGTATGAAATCGACCGTAACTGGAGCGTACGTGCAGAGTATCAACGCTACCAAGATATGTCAGATAACGTATGGAAAGATATGGATGCGAACTTCTTCGGTATTGGCTTCAACTATAAGTTTGCTGCAGCACCTGTTGTCGCGGCAGTAGTGGAGGAAGTGGTTCAAGAAGAAGTGATTCTAACGAAGACACATAAAGAAGAATACGGAACAGGTACTTTCGAATTCGACAGCGCGAAACTAACCGATTCTGTATCTGAGCGTCTAGACAACTTTGCAAACTTCTTGAACGAGTATCCACAGGCTCAAGTAGAAATCACTGGTTACACAGACAGCTCTGGCCCTGCAGCGTACAACCAAAAACTGTCTGAGCGTCGTGCTCAATCAGTTGCTGATTACCTAATCGCAGCTGGTATCGATGCGAATCGCTTTACAGTTAAAGGTATGGGTGAAGAGAATCCAATTGCTGACAACAGCACACATGAAGGTCGTGAGAAGAACCGTCGTGTAGAAGTTGTTGTTCCTGAGTTCCAATACGAAGAAGTTGAATACCAAGAAGCAATTAAAACAACTGTACAATAGTTATTTAAAACTGCGTTCTAAACTATAAGGGATGGTTCGCCATCCCTTTTATTTACTTCAAATTATGTTTCCCTACTAACTTTCAACGTTCTTACCGCCTTTTTCTCCCTCCTATCATTCAAATCACTGTTGTACTTGGATTCTTTCATAATGCAATCCAATGAAACTCTACATTAAGAGGCATCCACTAACCTCAACGTGGTTGGCTCTATGAGAATGATTTAGTTGTCAAACAAGGCAACGATTTAAAAACTGAGTGATACCAATCACAGTAAGTAACTAATCAGAGTTAGCGTAGGGAAAAGGCCTGAGAACAAGGTTAAGATTTTTGATAAGTAGTTATTCTAGAATCAACTCACCTTGGAACGAAAAATTAACGAAATTATCAAGCAATAGAACAAGCTAGAATGACCCGTTATTTACTACGATTGGTACGAATAGCGTTAACAAATATCTAGGCCAAGACAACTCAATATTTGAGAGCGTATCACTTGGGTATACATCGTTAACACAAACCGTACTTTAGTTAAAGGCACGGTAACAATAATGATTTAAGTCTTTAATTATAAAAGAAAAACAAGAAAAGATGGTGATCGACAAGCAACGCCAAAAATAGAGCAAAGAGGTGGTAAATAGAAAACTTAAACGTATCTATCGCACTACTGGAGTCTGGAGAAAACTTCAATTTCCAGGCGTGATACATGAAACCAGCATTCAACAACAGAGAAGAAAATAAGTAAATGGAACCAACCATACCCACTAACACGGGTAACATGCAGACAATCGTCAACAAAATCGTATAAAGAAGAATCGAAGTCTTTGTGTACTCAATACCATGAGTGACCGGCAACATGGGTATATCCACTTTTCTATAGTCATCCACTCGGTGGATAGCCAATGCCCAAAAATGGGGCGGAGTCCAGATGAAGACTATCATTACCAGCAGCCATGCGTTGGCATGCAATTCTCCTGTTACAGCGGTCCACCCTAATAGAGGAGGCATCGCTCCTGCAATACCAGCGATAACGATATTTTGTGGTGTAGCACGCTTAAGGTACATTGTGTAAACCACTGCGTAGCCAAGCAGACTAAAAAACGTTAACCAAGCCGTTATCGCATTGACCCACCAATAAAGAAGAGCAAAGCCTATTACTCCTAAAGCGGAAGCAAACCAAGCAACAGACTTTGGATTTGTGTCACCTGAAGGCAATGGACGTTTATGAGTACGAGCCATTCGTGCGTCAATTCTTCTATCAATCAGGTGGTTAAACGCGGCAGCAGATCCAGCCATCAAACCAATCCCAACTAAACCAATGATGGCTTCCCCCCAAGGAAACGCATCGACAGGTGCTAAGCTCATCCCGACAATCGCGGTAATCAGCATTAGCGCCACCACTTTAGGCTTAGTAAGTTTTAGATAAATGGTGCCAATTTTCTTTCTTCTTTCTAACGGTAGTGCAATTTCTTTACTCATAGCGAACTCCTTTCGCTTGATGACGCCAACGGGGTTTACCCTGCCACAGGTAGAACTGGCTAACACAAATAAGTGAAAGCATGACGGCTGCACCTAGGTTGTGCGCTACTGCGACATAGATCGGTAGTTGGAACACAACATTACTTACGCCCAACAAGATCTGGCAAACCAGAGCTAAGCCAATCCATACACCTAGTCGTTGAGAATGATGTGAATCTTGTTTTAATAGTAATACGCTGTATATCAGCACAACACATGCAGTAATGATGGCACCAATACGGTGAGTGACATGAATTGTCATTCGAGCAGGGTAATCCAACACGCCAAATTCATAATTATCAAAACCAGATTGCCAGAATGAAAAGGCAGCTTTCCAAGACAAGTAGCTTGTCCAGTCCCCCTCGCAAATGGGTAAAGCAGTACACATCAACGCCGCATAATTTGAAGATGTCCAACCGCCAAGTAATACTTGGGCTAGCACCACACAGAATGTGATTAGAGAAAACAGCCGAACTGACTTAGTAGAGGGTGAGAAATAAAGGCTATTTTGCGACTTCAATTGACAGTAAAAGACGGCCTGCAGAACCAACAGAGTAAAACCGCCCAGTAAATGCAACATAACGATGACCGGCATTAGCTTTAATGTCACTGTCCACATCCCAAGAGCGGCTTGCCCAATAACGAGTAAGCAAAGCAGAATAGGTATCGTCGCGTCTACTCGCTCAGATTTGGTAGCCGAAATCGCCATTATTAAGATAACAATGCCCAGTGAACCAGCAAAATAGCGGTGTATCATCTCTAGCCACGCTTTGTCTTGCTCAACGGCCCGTTCTGGGAACAAAGTATTCGCTTTAGATATCTCCGCTTCTGTTTGAGGTACGAGCAACTGACCATAACAGCCCGGCCAATCTGGACATCCTAATCCCGCATCTGCCAGCCGAGTGTAAGCACCCAACATTATTACGACGAGCGTAAGGCACAGACTAAATTGAACTAAACGAGTTAACGACATATTCCCCCCTAGCCCACGCGTGATAACTTAAGTAACTTACGTAAATCGGCTAAAACATCTTTACTCAGCTTCACCAGATCCTCGTTAGCGTCGGGGGTGTAAGACATAACCAACTGCCCTAACGGATCAACAATCAACAACTGTCCGGCTTTCACTTTTGTGGAGAGCGAACGATTCATTTGCATCACCATCATCGGTGGCTCAAAAGTGCCTGTTTCTTGTGATGTCCATATGACCGGAACAACACGCTCTTGGTATTTACCCAATGCGATGTGACTTTGTTGTATAAGGTGAAGTTGCTGTTGACACTGTGTATCACAAGCGGATGGCAACACATACACTAGTTGCCAACCTCGCTGATTCAGCGGAGATACCTGACCAAGTTGCTCTAACGTGATGTAAGGCTCTATTAATTCTCCTCGATTTGTTACCCCGGTCTCATACCAACCTTGGCTAAGAACAAGTTTTGCGACGATCGCAGGAAAGGCAAATAAACCGATCAATGCAATCAAAACTAACCGGCCTTTCGTTACTGAAGACGTCATACATCACCTCCATGTGATCGTTCACTTCGTATCCATCGAACAAAAATTAAGAGTGTAATCAGTAGAAAAACACTCGCCATAGCAAACCATTGCACCGCATAGCCAAAGTGCTTTTCACTGGTCAAAGGCAGTGGATTCCAAGGAAATGAATATGGCCAAGCTTTCAAATTATCGGGCTGTAAAACGGTTGGCATCAGCTCTATATTTAATAGCTGACTCAATTGGTTCACATTAAGGTTTTGAATACGAATCGGATTGCCCATCTCCGCCATGAGATCGGTACTTAGAGGGTTGGTCGATTTACGATACAAGCGCCCGGTGATGGTTTGTGGTATTTTTAGCGTTTCAATAGTTGGAAGGTCAGAACGATTGCTTTTCCCCTCAACAAACCCTAGTTCAAGTAAGGTCAGTGTCGTCGGCTCTTGAAGCAAAGAGACCACTTGAAAAGCCAAGTAACCAACCTTTCCCTTATATGTTTGATTGTCTAGCAAAAGAACAGCAATGGGTTCAGGTACGACTTCCGTTTTTACCTTGACGCCATTCACACTTTCTTCTCGCCAGTCATTTTGCTCTAACACGGCTGATATTGCCTGATAAGGCGCATCCTCTCTTGCCAACATAGCCTGTTCCAATTTCTGTTTTTCATTGCTCCGCTCTAATTGCCACAGGCCCAGTTTGACCAAAAGAGAAAACACAGCCACAGTTAAACCGACGGCTAACCAAAGCCATTTCGAAAATAATAACGATGACATCGGAGGTACCATGTCCACCGTATTTCTATTCAAGTTGACACTTGTTCTTTTGCTGCTTTTCATCATATTCAACCTCGCAAAAGCACTTATCGAAATGGTCAAAGAAGATCCAGAACACTCGAAAAGAAAAGGAAAGCCAATGAGCTACTATTTGGGTCGCCGAGTTATGTTTTCTGCTTTGGTGATTTTACTCCTACTGATAGCACTCTCCACTGGTTGGATTGCCCCCAACCCCCGACCTTATTAGTGTTTACAGAAGTTACAGCACATAAACAAACACGAACAAGCACAACCAAACGACATCGACAAAATGCCAATACCAACTGCCCGCTTGAAATGCGAAATGATTCTTCGGAGAGAAATGGTCTTTGGCAATTCTAAGCAGCAACACAATTAAAAAAATCGTTCCTAAGCACACATGCAAACCGTGGAATCCGGTGAGCATAAAGAACGTGTTTCCATAGATACCGGACTGCAATGTAAGCCCCATATCTTGATATGCATGGGAGTACTCTACCGCTTGGTAGTAAAGAAAGAAGCCAGCCAAAACGATGGTAATTTCTAACCAGACAATTAGTGCCGTTCGTTTATCTTGCTCTAAGCTAACATGCGCCATGTGTAACGTTATCGAAGACAATAACAGCAAGATGGTGTTTGTTAGCGGAATACCCTGCCATGGCATCGCTTGGGTAGTTTCCCCACCTGGCGTCGTAGTCAGCGGCCATATCGCTTCAAAACTTGGCCATAACACCTCATGTGTCATTAGGTTGTTATCCGCACCACCTAACCACGGCACTGAGAACATTCTTGCGTAGAACAGCGCACCAAAAAACGCGCCAAAAAACATCACTTCAGAAAAGATGAACCAACTCATCCCTTGTTTAAACGAACGAGTAATTTGGGCGCTGTATTTTCCCGTTAGCGACTCGGTAATCACATTGCTAAACCAGCCAGCCAACATATAGAGCAGAAACAACATACCAACAGCTAAAATAATGCCCCCAACAGTCCCAACCTCACTTTCACTTTGGGTTCCTTGTACCGTCATTCCAGCACCAACAGCCACGAGAAATAACGCAAATGCGCCTACAATTGGCCAACTACTTTGGGCAGGAACATAATAAGTGTCAGGTTTGTTACTCATGAGTTCTCTCCTTATAGACGCGCTTTTTCCAGACGTGCTTTGGCCTGCGACTCTGTGTTCTGTGTCTCTCTCCTTGAGAGGCTAACGCCCGAAGACTCGCCTGATTGAGGAGGAAATTTGTAGAGTGTGTAAGACAAGGTCAACGTATGAATGGCATCAGGTACATCTGGCTCTATATAGAAGATCAACGGCATACTCGCTTGCTGATTACCTTCCAAAGGTTGTTGGTTAAAGCAAAAACACTCAATTTTATTAAAGTAAGCAGCTCCAGTACCCGGCGATACGGAAGGCACTGCTTGACCAACCAACGCTTTATCACTTTGGTTAAGCGCAAGATAATCAGTTTGAATCACTTCTCCCGGGTGAACATCCATGGATACCACTTTTGGTTTAAACTCCCAAGGCATGTCAGGGGTCACATGAGCCATAAATTCAACGCGAATCGTTCGTGAAATATCGGCCTGCATTCCAGCAGGTTGAATCGCAGCCACATCGCTCGTTTTTCCATTAATACCTAGCGCGTCGCACATGATGTCGTAAAGAGGTACAAGCGCAAAACCAAAACCAAACATTAGCGCCGTTGCTAAAAGCAATTTAATCGTGAGTTTCTTATTAGATGGATTACTTGGCATTTCACTCACCTCTCTTCACTTAATCGATTTTTGGTGGAGTGGTAAAGGTATGATATGGCGCAGGGCTTGGCACCGTCCACTCTAGCCCCTCAGCTCGCTCCCACGGCTTTGCCTCTGCTTTGTCGCCGCCACGGATACACTTAATAACAAGCCACAAGAAGATCAGTTGAGACAAACCAAAAGCAAAACCACCGATCGATACGATTTGGTTGATATCAGCAAACTGAATCGCATAGTCAGGGATACGCCTTGGCATCCCTGCTAACCCTAAGAAATGCATCGGAAAAAACAGTACATTAACCGAGATGATCGAACACCAAAAATGCCACAAACTCAGCTTATGGTCGTACATATGCCCAGTCCATTTTGGTAACCAATAATAAGCTGCCGCCATAATTGAGAATACTGCACCAGACACCAATACATAGTGGAAGTGCGCGACGACAAAGTACGTATCGTGGTATTGGAAATCCGCTGGCACAATCGCCAACATCAAACCTGAGAAACCGCCTATCGTAAACAAGACAATAAAAGCAATCGCAAACAACATTGGCGTCTCAAACGTCATGGCTCCACGCCACATGGTCGCCACCCAGTTAAAGACTTTCACCCCTGTTGGAACCGCAATCAACATGGTGCAATACATAAAGAAGAGTTCAGCGAATACCGGCATTCCTGTGGTGAACATATGGTGCGCCCATACAAGGAACGACAACAATGCGATACTGCATGTCGCATAAACCATTGAATGATAGCCAAACAGTTTTTTACCGCTAAATGCTGGAATGATTGCCGAGACAATACCAAACGACGGTAAGATCATGATGTACACCTCTGGGTGACCAAAAAACCAGAAAATATGCTGGAACATCACTGGGTCACCGCCACCAGCAGCATCAAAGAAGCTAGTGCCAAAGTACTTGTCGGTTAAAACCATGGTCACCGCACCGGCTAATACCGGCATCACCGCAATCAATAAGAACGCAGTAATCAGCCAAGTCCAAACAAACATAGGTAGCTTGAACCACGTCATGCCCGGTGCACGCATGTTTACAATAGTCACGATCACGTTGATGGCACCCATGATGGAACTGATACCCATGATATGAACTGAGAAAACAAACAACGCCGTACTGTCAGGGCCGTAGGTTGTAGAAAGCGGCGCGTAAAAAGTCCAACCAAAATCAGGACCACCACCCGGTAAAAACAACGAGCCGATCAAAATGAGGAAAGCAAAAGGTAAGATCCAGAAGCTCAAGTTGTTCATTCGTGGCAACGCCATGTCCGGTGCCCCAATCATCATTGGGATCATCCAGTTGGCTAAGCCAGTAAAAGCAGGCATGACCGCACCAAACACCATCACTAGCCCATGCACTGTCGTCATTTGGTTAAAGAACTGAGGATCAACCAATTGCAAACCCGGTTGGAATAATTCAGCACGGATGATCATCGCCATTGCTCCTCCAGTAAGGAACATGGCAAAGCTAAACCACAAATAAAGCGTACCAATGTCTTTATGGTTAGTGGAATAAAGCCAACGTGCTAGCCCTTTCGGTGCGTGGTGATGATCGTGATCATCTTCAATCGCAATAGTAGTATTTGCGGTCGTTTGCGCTTCTGCAGGAGCAGACTTCACCGCTTTTTCAATTGGCTTACTCATATTTCCTCCTTGGCACTTTCTTGTGCCTTAAAGGCGTTAACATCGGATGCTTGAACGGTATCGCCAGTGTCATTTCCCCAAGCATTACGTTGATAGGTAATGACAGCAGCAATCTCTTGGTCGCTAAGTTGGTTAGCAAAAGCTTGCATTGCGGTACCTGCGCGACCATTCACCAATACGTCAATGTGTGCAACAACTGGACCTTTGGCGATCTCGCTGCCTTTGATCGCCGGGAATGCGCCCGGAATGCCTTCACCATTCGCTTGATGACATACGGCACAACGCGCGGTGTAAATCGACTCGCCTTGTCCCATCAAATCTTCCATCGACAGGTCTAGCGTCAATGCTTCTTTCGCAGCCGCTTTTTGTAATGCGATTTCTTGTTTCTTGTCTGCCATCCACTGGCCGAAATCGTCTTCCGCCATCGCATGAACGACAACTGGCATAAACCCATGCGCTCGACCACAAAGCTCGGCACACTGGCCACGATAAACACCTGGTTCATCAATCTTTGTCCAAGCTTCGTTAATAAAGCCCGGAATCGTATCTTTCTTAACAGCGAAATCAGGTACCCACCAAGAATGAATCACATCATCAGAGGTCATGAGAAAACGAACTTTACGATTAATTGGCAAAACGAGCGGGTTATCCACTTCAAGTAAGTAATGCGCCCCTTTTGTCTCAATACCATCAATTTCATTCTGGCTGGTCGCAAGTAGGCTAAAGAACTCAACGTCCTCACCAAAATAGCTGTAATGCCACTTCCATTGAGAACCCGTGATCTTCACAGTGAGGTCAGATTGGCTGGAGTCTTCCATCGCCACCAAAGTTTTGGTTGCTGGAATCGCCATTGCGATAAGAATGATGACGGGAATGATGGTCCAGATAATCTCTACTTTGGTACTTTCATGAAAATTGGCGGCAACTGCGCCTTTTGATTTACGATGACGAAAGATGGAGTAAAACATGACACCAAACACGATAAAGGCAATCGCACAGCAAATATAGAAGATCAACATATGAAGTTCATACACTTGCTCACTGATCCCAGTCACACCTTTGGTCATGTTATAGTCATTCTGCTCAGCCCAAGCTCGCGATGAAAACGTGATAAATATCACATTCGCGATAGTAGCCAGAGTAGTTGCTAATCTTTTCAAAAGATCTCTCCTCTGCTCAGCCGCTGGACCTATGCCAGCTTCCTTGCTTTAAATTGCAAATATCGAACAAATTTACGAAAAATCACAAAAACTACTATTTCAATACACTTTGTTATATTTATGTTAAAAGGCTAGTTATAGTTCAATCGTTCTTCAAGAAATAAAATGCGATTAAATTTTGTACAACGGTAAAAATAAATTCGGTTTATCGATTGCCCTCTTTGAAATGTAATTGAGAACCATTTAGATTGTTGGCATAAAATATTGAGATACTTTTGGCGAAGAAGTGTCTAAACAAATGGGTTAAACCTACTAAGGAAAATGGATATGACAGTACAAATTACTCAATGGCTAGCACGAGACCCTGATCCTAAAACCCGTGAAGAGCTTCAGCACCTAATCGATACAAATAACAAACAAGAACTTTCTGATCGATTTAGTGCCCGCCTAGCTTTTGGTACAGCAGGTCTACGTGGCAAAGTCGGCACAGGTCCAAATCGTATGAACCGTTTGGTGATTCAAGAAACGGCAACGGGTCTCGGTCACTACCTCATTGAACAAGTGAAAGACGCATCGTCTCGCGGTGTTGTTATTGGTTACGATGGTCGCCCAGATTCTAAACAGTTCGCACACGATACAGCTTCTGTACTGACTGCTTTAGGTATCAAGGTTTACCTAACCTATAAAGTAGCGGCAACACCCATTGTTGCTTTTGGTGTTCGTGAGTTAAATGCAGCAGCGGCTGTGGTTGTTACTGCAAGCCATAACCCGCCTGAGTACAACGGCTTTAAAGTGTACTGGGAGAATGGCGCACAGATTATTCCACCGCACGATTCTGGTATTGCAGCAAAAATCGATGAAGCAACAACAAAACCGCTCCCTCTGATCTCTCTGGACGATGCGAAGCAAAAAGGCTTGCTGGTTTGGCTCGAAGACGAGTACTACCAAACGTACCGCAAGACAATGAATGAAAATGCCCTACTAACACCGGACAGCAACACAGACATCTCCATTGTTTACACGGCAATGCACGGTGTCGGTGCGGACATGGCAGAGACGTTGCTCGCAGACGCTGGCTTTAAAAAAGTCGCAAGCGTTCCAGAGCAGCGCGAACCGGACGGCACGTTCCCTACCGTAAACTTCCCGAACCCTGAAGAAGCAGGTGCAATGGACATGGTGATGGCGCTAGGTAAATCAGCAGATGCCGACATTGCATGCGCGAACGATCCAGATGCCGATCGCTTTGCTGTAGCAGTCAAACGCCCTGATGGCGAATACCAAATGCTGACGGGCGACCAAGTGGGTTCATTGTTTGGTGATTACTTACTACAAAGTCAACCTAACGCGCTCGTTGGAAACACCATTGTGTCTTCTCGCCTATTGAGCAGCATTGCTAAAGCACATGGCGCAGAATACTACCAAACGCTGACTGGCTTTAAGTGGCTTACTAACGTAGCGATGGACTTAGAGACCGAATCTCATCCATTCCTATTCGCTTACGAAGAAGCATTAGGCTACACCGTGGGCAACAAGGTGTGGGATAAAGATGGCTTGTCAGCACTGGTCGCTTTTTCCCAATTGACAGGTAAGCTGAAAGCCCAAGGTAAAACAATCTGGGATAAACTAGAAGAGTTATACCGTCAGCATGGTTTTTACTTCAATGCACAATGTAGCATTGCGCTTGATCCTAAATCGCCACCTATTGGTGATAAGCTTCGCGCAAATCCACCGAAAACGATCGCCGGTAAACATATTGAAGTAATTGAGGATCTAAAGAGCTCACAGCGTTTGATGTCCGATGGCTCAACGGAAGTCATTAACTTGCCTGCAAGTGACGTGTTAATCTATCACCTCGAAGACCGATCTCGCGTAATTGTTCGTCCATCAGGTACAGAGCCTAAGCTTAAATGTTATTACGAAGTGATCAGCGATTTCCCTGATGATATGGATTACGCGCAAGCAAACCAAGCAGCGGAAGCGAAGATGAATGCCCTAATTGAAGCCCATCAGCAAAGCTTGTAATCCGGATTGGATTAAAATTCGCGACTTTAAAACAACTAAAGCCAGCAAGTGCTGGCTTTAGTTAAAGAGTCTAAGGTTGTTACATCACAAAACTACTGAGCATCCATACTGCAAGGATAACGAATACCAAGCCCATAAGTTTGCCTTGGTACATACGGAATTTATCGTTTTCCAACAACCCTTTACCCAATGTGCCCGCCAGTGCAACTAACAAAATATTGAATAGCAAACCGAGTACATTTAACAACAAACCAAGCGCAAGCATTTGCTCTCCTGACGATGCTGTGATGTTGCTAGAGACAAACTGCGGCAAAAACATCACAAAGAACACCAAGGCTTTCGGGTTCAGCAGGTTACTCATCAAAGCGCGTTGATAGTAAGTCGATGCCATTTTGTTTTTCTGATCAAGCTCTGGTGCATCAGAAACATCCGCTCGTAGACAGTCCCAGCCCATTTTTAGCAAGTACGCGCCCCCCAGTAGATGAAGCACTTTTAACGCGATTGGACTCATCGCAATCAAGGTTGATACACCCATTGCTGCCAATAACGTTAAGATCACGCCAGATGTCGCGTTGCCCAAACTCGCAAACAAACCGACTTTTTTACCATAGCTCATACTCGAACTGGCAATCAGTAACATGTCTGGTCCAGGTAATAAAAGAAGGGCTATAACAGCGGTCAAATAAACAGGAAGTACAGCAAAATCGATCATAAAATGGTATGTAGTTTCTAAAACAGGCGGCGGATTTTATACCAATAAGGACATAGCAACCAGACCAATCGTCTTAATTCACCCCACTTTATATCAGAAATAGCAAGCGCTACATTCTAAGCGCGTTATTTCCCATGCAATACTGCTTTGATAAAAACAAAGAATCAATCGCTTACACCAAAAGCTGATAGACTGTTAACGAGACTTAGTCCATTCAATTTCAATAATAAACACAATAGGAACGTCATCCATGAACAACATTCACCTCATTAAAGGTGACATTACCAAAGCCAAAGTCGACGCTATCGTCAATGCAGCAAACCCTAAGCTACTCGGTGGGGGCGGCGTTGACGGCGCAATCCATCGTGCTGCTGGCTCTGAATTACTTACAGCCTGTTTTACAATTGAACCAATAAATGGCAGGCGCTGTGGATATGGTGACGCAAAAATCACCTGTGCAGGAAATCTCGAAGCTCGATTCGTGATTCATGCTGTAGGACCAATCTATTCGAAATTTTCAGAACCCGAAAAAGTGTTAGCGTCTGCGTATAAGCGCACTTTAGATCTCGCTATTGAGTATCAATGCAAAACCATCGCCCTGCCTGCCATTTCCTGCGGCGTTTATGGTTATCCAGCAAGAGAAGCAGCAACAGTTGCATTATCGGTGTGTTCTCAACCTGAATATAGTGAACTAGAGATGAGCTTCTATCTGTTCGATGAAGAGATGCTTCACATTTGGCAAGGAATTTTTGATGGTTTGGAGAACGAATAATGTCCACTCATCAAGAATATTTCTAGTCACGACTATGAGTATGCTCATATGCCCAACGATTCAAGTTTGATTGCAACACCGTAACTAAGATATTGGTGAAGCAATGCCCTAAGCGGCCAGCCATTCAATCTCTAATAAAGTGATGTCTCCACACTTCAAACGCCCCAGAAAGACATCACCTTGGTGCACTTCGCCTACGCCTTTTGGTGTTCCTGTCATCACCACATCACCATCTTCTAGTGTTGTGTAACTCTTCAGCTCATCGAGAATTTTCATTGGCGGGTAAAGCATCTGTTTCACATGCCCCTTTTGAACATGAACACAGTTAATCAAAAGCTCTAAATTGAGATCATCAATATCGATGCCTTGCAGGGAATAAAAACGACTGAAAACCGCAGAGCCATCAAACGCTTTGGCACGTTCCCATGGTAACCCTTTATCTTTGAGAGAGAATTGCAAACCACGCTTGGTCAGATCGAGACCGAGTCCAACCGCACTGTACTGACCATTTTTGATAAGGAAACAAATTTCCGCTTCGTAATGCAAAGGCTCTTGATGAAATGAGGTTAGCTTGGTTGAAACAGAGGTCGCCGGTTTGTTGAACACCACCATCTGCTCTGGTATTGCATTATTAAGCTCTTGGATGTGCTCAACGTAGTTACGCCCGACACAAAGAATTTTGCCAACTTTGACTTTCTTATCTTCAACCTGAATGACACTCATTGCTCTTCCCTGCAAACAAAAGACGTCATTTTAATCTAAACCATTGACGACACGACACTAGATCATCCTATCAGCAAGCAAAAATTAGATATCCACCCCGTTTTGAATGAGTGTTAATAATTGAAAAATCTCTGAGTGTAAATATGAAAAAAGCCAGCACGAGGCTGGCTTTCATAGTAACTAGGACAAATTACTATTATAGGTAGTAACGAGCACCGAACGCCCATTTGTCGTCTGTTTTACGATTGTTAGCATCGTTTAGGTCGAACTGGTAGCCTGCAAAACCAACAAATTTAGATGTGAAGTTGTACTCTGCTTGAAGCGCCATCTGGTCACGTGCAGTTCCAGTCGAGCTTGCTTTAGTCGCTTTGCCTTCTACTTTTTCGTAGTTAACACTTAGGTTAAGGCTGCTTGGAAGAGCGTAAGCTACTAACGCTTCGTACACATCACTATCAGCTAGACGAGTTTTGCCATCAAAGTTCATGTTTTCGTTTGAACCGTAAACTGCCGCTAGGTACAGGCCTTTACCGTAAGAACCGTAAGCTGCAGATACTAGGTGAGACTCAGCCGTTTCTTTCTTAGAACCAAATGCAGTGAAGTCACCCGTATTGTACGTGTAACCAAGCTTCGCGCCCATAATTGAGTATGATAGCGCAAGTTGCATACGGTCATCGTACTCTGCACCGCCAACAATTGCGTCGCTGTCGTTGCGAGAAAACTTGTCTTTAGAACCTTGCCAACCTAAACCAAACCCAAGCTTACCAGCTTCACCAAGTTCGATCGCGTTACGGTAAGAAAGCATTTTGTCTGCACGGCCAGTACCAAGGTTACCGTGGTCATCGTAGATAAAATCGTTCGCAAACGCGATTGGCATATCTGCAACACCAGCTACATCGTAGTAAGGTGCCCACTGAGTACCACCGACTGCGCGGCCGTATACATCGTGAGTTAGGCCTAGGTAACCAAGACGAGTTTTAAATGTGTTGTCACCACCGTCTAGGTAATTTAATTGCCATTCACCACGAGCGTCAGCAGTGAAGCCATTGCCTAGGTCTTGAGTTGCGTTGATGTTGATACGTGGTGAGTTTGTGCCCACATCTGTATCGCCTTGCTCAGAGCCGTTAAGGTTGATAGATACGTGGCCACCAACTGAGAATGTTGTGCCTTCGTTATTATATAGTTCTACTGCTACTGCTTGAGTACCAAAAGTAGCCGCTGCGATAGCCGCTGCTAGGAATTTCTTATTCATTATAAAGTCCATGTATTTATTCGTGTATAAGTCAGTCTTATACAAAAGCGCCGTGGCACATATTTCGCACCAATTTCGAGTCACTTCTGCTTAACAACTGCGTGATACTTTATTTCAATAGTTCCCTATAGCAGAGTGAAAAAATCTAAATGAGACCGACCACGCAAACGTTTTCACCTCAATTACGTGCCACAAACTCCAACAAAAACATAAAAATAGAAACACCTCCTTACAACATGCTCTAAAATTGCTCAAATTTCATTTAAAAATCAAATGTTAATCACATCAACATTGTTCACTAATTACAATTCGTACATAAAAATATGTTCACAAACTTTTTCATATAAATCGAAAAAATTTAGATATAAAAAAACCTAAAACCAACACAGTTACCCCCAACCAACTATCCTCCCGCCACCAGACCAACAAAAATACGAAATAAAAGTGCAATAGAATCATAACTTAATAGAAATTTATCCTTCATTTTTCCCGTTTACCTTAGGGCTCGTCAATACAGCGGGCAAGAAAGCCCATCGATAACAAATAGGGTATATAAAAAATGAAAAAAGCAGCACTTTCTACTGCAATATTTACAGCATTGGTATCAACGTCATCTTATGCAGCAACCGTTTACAAAGATGGCGAAACAGAATTAAAACTAGGTGGTCGCGTAGAGTTTCGTGGTGACTTCATTGGCTCAGGTGGCGCAGAAATTGACGGCTCGATGAAAGATAAGTCACGTGCACGTTTAAACCTTAAAGGTAAAACAGACATCGGCAACGGCCTATCTGCATTCGGTGTTTACGAAGCAGAACAAAGCACGGGTAAGAGCGAATTTAAAAACCGTTATATGTATGCGGGTGTTGGCTCTGAGGTTGGTGACTTCTCTGTTGGTCGTCAAGATATGGCTGCTGTGATCATTTCAGACATGACCGATATCACTGAGTTTTCTGGAGTTCAACAAGTCATTGATGCATCATCAGACAAACAAGACAGTGTTTTTGCTTACCGCGGCGAATTCGATGCATTGCAAGTTCAAGCCACTTACCAAGCAAATTCAGGCGATAGCCAAGACAAATATGGCATCTCTGGTCTTTATTCCCTGCCGATGGGATTGGATCTGGGCCTAGCTTATTCTGGTGGCGATGTTGATAAGAACAATTCTGAAGATCAAATCCTAGGTGGCGTTGCGTACTCATTTGATAACCTTTACTTAGCTGGTACGTATTCGCAAGGTGCAATCAATGATTCCGTCGATTTCACTGCATACGAACTCGTTGCCAGCTACAAAGTAAATAAATTTACTATCGCAGGCCTCTACACTTATCAGGAAAACGATCCTAATGGCGCTGCCAAATTTGACGCTGTAGGTGGTTTTGAACTCGTGGCTTACTACAAACTAAACAGTAACTTCCGAACCTATTTGTCTTACTACATGAACCAACTTGACGAAGAGAAAAACGACGAGGGCATGATTATAGAAGGGGAAGATACTCTTCGTCTTGGTGTCCGCTACGATTTCTAAATCCATCGACAATCAATCCATGGCCAATACGCCAATACATAGCGTATTGGCCTTTTTGTTTAGCGTAACATCCCGATTTCACCAAGGGGATTCGTCACGCACAAAATTAACCCATCGCTCCCAACAATAGTGCAATTTAGTAGTCACCGCTTAACTTATTACTTAGCAATCATCTAAAAATCAACAAGTTATAATTTGGCATGTAAACTGCTATATGTTAGTAGCAAATGCATGGCAGCGTTTGTGCTTCTCGTTCAGTGTCCCTCCTGGTAGACACATCCTTTTTAATTGGTATTGTCGCCTCCTTTCTGGGAGGCATTTTTTTATTGGCTACCTATACAGAAGAACGTATGATTCCGGCCAATGTAAAATTACGGACATGTCCAATTGAATCATCATCCTATTCAAGGCGCATCTTGGATGCTCGCTGCAGGTGTTGCATTCGCCATAGTGAATAACTTTGCCCAAATCGCAAGCATCCACTTTGGCGTCCCATCAACAACTTTTGCACTATTCCAATATGCGATCGCGTTATTTGCCATCTTACCGTATCTCAGAACGTTGGGGATTCGAAAGTCATTAAAAACACAGCACTTTGGTTGGCATCTATTCCGGATTTTCCTGTCGGTTATCGGTATTCAACTTTGGCTATGGGCTTTGGCGTACCCAGTGCCAATTTGGCAAGGCATTGCTTTGCTCATGACCTCCCCACTTTTTGCAACCATCGGATCAGGCTTACTATTAAAAGAAAACGTGGGCAAAGCGCGCTGGGTTGCGACTCTAACTGGCTTTATTGGTGCCATGATCATCTTAGAGCCATGGTCAGACACTTTTACTTGGGCGACATTATTACCGGTTGGTGCTGCTTTTTTCTGGGCCGCATATTCGCTGATGGTAAAAAAAATGTCGGTGAACGATCCTCCCTCAACGATGGTCGTTTATCTGCTGCTGCTTATCACCCCGTTTAACATTGTACTGGCACTGCCAACCTTCTCTATGCCAAGCGATTGGAACGTGTGGGCGATTCTCCTTGTCGCAGGCGCACTCACAGCGCTCGCACAATGGGCGATCGTAAAAGCCTATGCGGTGGCTGATGCGTCATTTGTCCAACCATTTGATCATGCCAAATTACCATTAAATGTCTTTGCTGGTTGGTTAGTCTTTGGGTGGGTTCCACCAGGCCGACTCTGGTTGGGTGCGGCAATCATTATTGCTTCGATTGCATTTATTACGCACTGGGAAGCAAAAAAGAAAAAATAACTTGAAAGAAATCTATTCGTTTTAAGTTCTATATTTTCAAGGAAGAAGATGAGGATAACCTTATGGCGCAGCCAATCAAAATTACATTATATCGCTGGGCAGGCAGTTGGGGACCATTCAAAGTCAACATCCCGTGTGGCGAATGTACGCTCACGAAAGATATTTTAACGGATACCTTTAAGAATGAATTGGCCGATGTGCCTGTCGAATTGGAAGTAAAAGATTGGCTCTCACATTGGTGGGAACCTCTTAAGCTTGGTGCTTGGCACGCTCCTATTCTTGTGGTCGAGGGGAAAGTCATCAGCCAAGGGGAAGCGCTAAACCGAGGTTTATTGGTACAATCTGTAATTGCTCAATGGGCGAATAGAGATCAACTCAAGGGCAATATCGTGTATGGCAAAGCCACCTGCCCCTATTGTGTGAAAGCGAAAAGCTTGTTGGATAAAACCGGAATAGAGTACCAATATCATGATGTCGTTAAAGAGAGTGCCGCGCTTTATCGAATGATACCAGAAGTAAAAGCGATGATTGGAGAAAAGACGCCAGTAACCGTGCCTCAGATTTGGTTGAATGGTAAATACATTGGCGGAGCTGACAACTTAGAAAAGTGGTTAGAAGAACAAGGGCTCGACAAAGTTCCTGATAATGTCCTAACGATCCCAAACCAATCGGCGTAGTTGATAGACAACTGATTTAAGTACCCGAATTGAGATTAAATAGCAAAAAGCCCTGATTTTTAATGTCAGGGCTTTTCGTATTAATTCGCTAATTTTTTCACAATTCGCGCAAACAAAGAAGGTTTCTTTTTCTTAGTTTTACCGTAAAGCGCTTTGTGCATGGCTTCTTTACCGATCATTTGACCGATGTAAATACCACCTAGTTCGTAACCCATGATCTTCTCCTAAGAAGTCGTTAACTGGCAATGTAGTAATCTTACACCACAAAACGCCAATAACAAGACATAGGTCACAAATTTAATGTAATTTAGTTACAAAAATATTTTATCTTGGCGAATAATGTTGATGATTAACGTTTAGGCTGTTGGTATGTCTTACCAGCAGCTTGGTAGGTGTCTTTCTGTTTGATTTCAAAGAATGTCTCGAAGAACCAAGCCGCAAATTTGATCAAATGATCGCCTTCGTTCATCACATGCTCAACGAACTCTTGCTCTTCACCTGATTCATCTTGATGCACTGTGATGTGGTAAATACGCTTTTCACCATCAACTTCAGCAAGACCAAATTGACCTGTAAGCGATTCCGCAGCTTGTGCTATCTCTTCCTCTTCTGATGCTTTTAAAAGCTCAAGAGCCTTTGGTAGATTTTCTTGCTGGCCAATTTCTTTAAGTAGTGCTTCAAATTCGTTTTGTTGCATGATTTCACCTAACGATTAACGGATGTTACCTATTTCATACTTCACATGTACGTAAATAAGTGTGCATGTCAGTATAAGAGATAGCGTAATTGGGTGCGCATTTTAGAAAGGAGAGCCCCTCCTTTGCAAGCAGATTCAACCTCTACCATATATTTATTCTGCTTGCGCTGCCCTCATAACAGAATGGTAGCTCACGGCACGTTAAGAATAAAAAAAAAGACCAAACATAGTTTGGTCTTAATACTTTTATTGCTGGAGGTATTTAACCTCGTTTTTATAGCACTGCTTTTTCTTGTTCTTTAAGTAAACGATCCATTTCATCACGCTTAGCAATAAAGCTGGACATTTCTTTCTTAGGAACTGAGCTAGCCATTGGAATATTCGCACGCATAGCATTCACCGGACGACCATATTCGATCAACTCATAATGAAGGTGAGGGCCCGTCACTCGACCGGTTTTCCCTGACAAACCGATGCGCTGCCCACGGGACACTTTCTGGCCTTTCTTGACTAAAATCTTGCTCAGGTGGAGGTAACGTGTTTTGTATTTATTGCCGTGCTCGATAACAACGTAGTTCCCCGCATATGGGTGTTTACGAGTCATGATCACCGTACCGTCCCCTGTTGCCTCAACTGGTGTACCAACCGGAACAGCCCAGTCAGTGCCGTTATGCGGTGCTACTCGGCCGGTAACAGGATGAAGGCGTTTTGGATTGAAACCAGAACTCAAGCGCCAACCTTTACTAACAGGGTAACGCTGGAACGCCCGTTGAAGACTTTCCCCTTTAGCGTTGTAAAACTGCCCATTGCTATGAAGATAAGCGGTAATTTCACGACCTCGATTATAAATCTTAATCGCTTCAATTTCGTTCTTACCTGTATCTACCCCATCAATGGATTGAGCGCGGCGAACAACTTCAAAACGGTCACCCGCACGTAGGTCTTTGGCGAAGTTAACCTGTTCTTTCAATAAATTGACCACTTGGCTGATTTCTGCATTCGTCAGGCCTAACCGATAGGCTGACGATGAAAAGCTGCCATGCACAACGCCGACCAAAGGCTCTTGATGCCAAACACCAGGGATTGATATATCAGAGTAATCATAACTACCATCACTATTACGCTGGTAGACTGCTTTATCCGCAATGGAAAACTGCAGTTCCATTTTATCCAGCTCACCAGTTGATTCATCACGCCAAAAACGCAAGGTGTTGCCAGGTTTTAATGTATCTAAAGCGAGGAAGTTCAAATCCGTTTCCATCACTTTCATCAGTGAACTGTAACCAAAGCCCAATTGACTGAAAATGGTGCTCAAGTTATCACCAGCTTGGATTTGATATTCGAAATTTGGGGGCGAAACGACGTCGGTCATTTTCGCATCAAGAATTTTTTCAACAACCTGCGACTCAGGCAGGTTAAGAGCGATCGTTTTCGTTAGTGAAGACTCTTGAAGAGAGTGAGAAATACCAATCGCTACTAAAACGGGCAAGGAGTACAACAGCAGCGCTTTACGACTCGTCAGGTTCGGCAACCGTTTTGCTGTAATTTCATTTGTAGACACGGGAATTACTATCTCCTTTTTTGTAAGGTTGATAGCTTATTCATTCCAAAATAAGAAATCACTAGAAAATTGTGCGATCTAGCGCAGAAAATACCGATTTTTTACATAAGCCGAAAAAACTCAATTACTGTTGCATAAGAAGATCGTTATCTATGCGCTTTATCTCTACTGTCATCAATTGATTTGGTTGTTCTGCCATCGCTTGATTTTCACCATGTTGAAGATATGAAAGTGAAATTTGCGTATCAGTCTCCCACTCTAATGAAGCCATCTTAATTCGATCTCCAAGGAAAACACTATTAAGAAGAACAACGCGACTTGGCACTGAGTCAAATTTAAACAAACCTAAGTAATAAAAGGCACCCGACCCTTGCGTGGTAACAATCAAAGGTGCAACAACCCAAGGCGTATCACCTATTTTTCGCTGCGCAATAAATGCTGTAGGAACGAGAACCTCTCCTCTTGTCGCCCCTGAATCGTATTGCCCTTTAAGGAAACCATGTTCCTTATCCCACTCATCAAGAAAAGTCACCGCGCTTTGTTCAGGAACTTGAACTGTCCATGGATTTCGCGACTGAATCCCCAAGACTTGGGATACGATTGCATTGGATTGAGCTTGAGGTTGCGGAAACTTAGCCATGATTTCATCATCAGATAGGCTAAAGCGGTAGATTCCCGCGATAATCACCACCGCTAACAATACGATTGGAATAAGAAGAATAAGTGGAATGGGTAGAATTTTCTTACGAGCCATGAAGACTTCCTTGCGTTCCTGTTCTCTTAATTAGGGCCGAGTATATACTAACTTACGCACAAAGACCGCAACCCGATGAGCGGCACGTTAATTCAAGTGTTTCAAAATTAAACTAAACTGTATTTATATGCGATATGCCAGAACGTGAGTAACCAAAATAGGTAATAGCAATGACAAAAATCACCCACACATGCGATTGTGTCTGTGGCTTGGTTCAAATACGTTGTACAGCAGAACCCATTAACACTTCGATCTGCCATTGTTTTGATTGCCAAAAACGTACCGGAAGCGTATTTGGTGTTCAAGCACGGTTTCACAAAGACCGGGTTATCTTAGATGGCGACGTCATTCGCTATTCCCGTATCAGTAATACTGGTAATCAAGTTCAATACGAGTTTTGTCCTGCATGCGGCACGACCATGCGACTAGTGCTTTCTGATTTCCCTGAAGACGTTGTGATTCCAATGGGTTTGTTTCATGGTCAGGAATTCCCTGAACCTACTATCTCAATCTATGAATTCAAAAAACATGGTTGGATGCGTTTCGACTGCACAAAGAAACACATCAGATAAAACAGCAACAAATCACCACAACAATGACTAACGTGTTTTGATAAGATTGTGCCTAACTTAATTTATTTGAGTACACTCAACAATAGTTGAGTTTTTATTGAGAATGATCAACCGAGTATCATGCGAAACCCTTTCGTTATGCGTAGTAAGCGCTATAATCTGCTCCTAACATTTGGTGAGGTTTTATTGTGATTTCCAGACTTCCTCGTTGGGTGGAATATGGCGCATTTCTGCTTGCTCTCTTGGCGGGTTGCGTCAATGCCGTGGGGCTCCTCGGCTTTCAACATCAAGCGATAACGCATCTTTCCGGAACCGTGACTCAGCTAGGGAACAGCTTACTAAGCGGTGTGGATTCAACCATCCACCTGCTCTTTATTGTATTCAGCTTTTTGATAGGCTCCGCATTCAGTGGTTTCTTTATTGAAAGTAGTGCTTTAAAACTTGGACGTCGATACGGTGTTGCGCTCTGTATTGAGGGCAGCTTATTACTATTAAGCCTTGGCTTTTTAGTGCAAGGTAATGTTTACGGACAATACCTCGCGTCCGCGGCTTGTGGACTGCAAAATGCCATGATCACTACATTTAGTGGTGCAGTTGTTCGTACCACTCATATGACTGGTATTATCACTGACTTAGGAATCATGATTGGTGAAAGTTTACGTGGCCGACAGTTCGACCGTCGTAAAGCCAAACTCTTTGTATTTATTTTCCTAGGATTCTTACTTGGCGGCACCGCTGGAGCGGCACTCTTTAACGTTTACGAACTCTATGCTTTAGCTTTTCCAGCGATTTTGGCATTCATTATTGCCTTTGCCTACTGGGGCTACCTCTTCTTACTGAGCCGAATCCATTCTGCTTGACCACAATTTATGGCTTAGGTCCGCTTGCCTAAGCCATTTTTTAGTTCAGATTATATGAATCACATCATCGACTTATTGAGACTAATATCACATTTATTTGGCTTTTTATTACCCTAATCACAAGGTTCCTTACCGCAGTCTGCATAACGCCCTTAAAGTGCTACAATTTCCTAACACAAGCAACATGTTCATATACAAGACTCTGCATTTGATTTATTTATCCAAAAATTCGGCTGAATAACTAAATGTATTTAATGAATAGTATTGCAATAGATGCAGTTTGCGAGTAACCTCCGCTCACTGTGATTAAATACGGATGTTTAGTGAATATTTATGTCGTGGGATACGGCAAATATTGACTAGTAGTAACACGAGACAATTATGCAAAACAACACCAATACTGCTGAAGCACCTAAGGGCAATTTTTGGATGTTCTTCATCCCATCCCTTATTGGTCTTCTACTATTCATGGCACCTATCTCTTATGATGGTGACTTAACGATTCCAGTTGCTGTAATGGCAAAAGTTATTCCTGCGCTTCTTGGCGACACGTTGATAACTGTCGTTACCGCTATTGTCGCTTTCATGGCCGGCGCTCTCTTCTTTGTAAAATTTTCAAGCCAGCAGCGATTTTACGTAATGGATTCTTAAACAGTCTTTTTAACCCATCACCTCTGTGGTTGGTTGTGCGTCTTTTTGGTGGCGCGGCCGTTTTGATGACGTTCTTCCAAGTAGGCCCACAGGCGATTTGGGAAGAGAACACCGGAGGTCTTGTTTTAACAGGCCTACTGCCAACTCTATTTGCAGTATTCATTTTTGCAGGTTTGTTACTGCCGCTGCTACTTAACTTCGGTTTGCTAGAGCTATTTGGTGCTCTACTAAGTAAAATAATGCGCCCTGTGTTTAATCTACCTGGCCGTAGTGCTATTGATTGTATGGCATCTTGGTTAGGTGATGGCAGTGTTGGTATCTTGCTAACCAGCAAGCAATACGAAAACAATTTTTACACCCAGCGTGAAGCAGCCGTTGTCGGTACGACATTCTCTGCGGTATCTATTACGTTTAGCCTTGTTATTATTGCTCAAGTTCAACTCGAACACTTATTTTTGCCTTTCTACGGCGCGATTTGTTTAGCAGGTCTTGTTGCTGCAATCATTATTCCTCGCCTACCACCATTGAGTCTTAAGAAAGATCAATACATGGATGGCAGCAAGCCTAAGAAAGATGCGGATGCGGTTCCTGTGGGCCACACCACATTCTCATGGGGTATGGATCTTGCGTTAAAGCGTGCTGGTCAAGTTAAGTCTGTTCAGTCTGTATTTAAAGAAGGCGTTCACAACGCGATTGATATGGTATTCGGTGTATTACCGGTTGTGATGGGCCTCGGTACGATGGCATTAATGATTGCGGAGTACACGTCAGTATTTGAAATCCTAGGTAAACCATTTATCCCTTACCTAGAGCTTCTTAATATTCCAGAAGCTGCAGCGGCTTCTCAAACGATCGTTGTCGGTTTTGCAGATATGTTCATTCCTGCGATTTTGGCAGCGTCTATCGATAATGAAATGACGCGCTTTGTGATTGCAGCGATGTCTGTAACTCAGCTAATTTACATGTCTGAAGTTGGCGCTCTGTTACTAGGCAGCAAGATCCCAGTCAACATCGTAGAGCTGTTTGTGATTTTCATTTTGCGAACGCTGATTACGCTTCCTGTCATTGCCGGTGTTGCCCATCTCATCTTCTAAGTGACATCATATTAAATTGGCTCCGAATCATCGGAGCCTTTTTTATACATTTTCCATTTTATTTCCACTCTAATCACCAAAACTGAATGTTAAGTTTATAAAAAAACTTATAATTTCATAAAATAATTTTGTAAATTCAACTCATAAACCCTAACTAAATAAGCTTCCAACACATCCCCCCTCCTCTTTTTGTTACTTATCAAGCCAATTCAATGAGTAAGACAATAATCACAATTTAAGCAATTCACTGTCAATTTGTATGATTATTATATAAAAATCAAAAAACAGCGCTTAAAGTTTTACGAAAAAAAGCCGATATATACATACAAGATATTGCTACTCCAACACTGATCAAAAAATGTAATCGTAGTGATAAAAATCAGGAAGATAAGAGATACATATGAAATTTAGACATAAGGTTGTTGGGGCTTCCTCAACATTGCTGCTTGCTACAGTATCACTGCTCTCTGCGCAGCAAGTCATGACAATCCGAACTCAGATTCAAGATCACATTGACACAAGTGTGAACGAAATGTTGTTCAGCGTTGGCAATACAGTTGATTCTGAGATGGACGCAAAAAGAGACTTAGCTCAATCTATAACAGAAGTCATTGAGATTGATTCGAACAATAGAAATTTCGTACAAGACATCATTGAAAAGCCAACATTAAAATCAAGCTTTATCACGATTGCGCTTGGTTACGAAAGCAGCGGTGAGATCATAGAAAATGACGACGCTTGGGTCGCGGATTCTAGCTTCGACCCTCGCCAACGCCCTTGGTACATTAACGCGAAAAAACAAAATGACTTAGTGATCACCAAACCCTACGTTGATATTTCTACAAAGAAAGTCATTATTTCCATTGGCGTACCGATAAAAGAGAACGGAGAGTTCATTGGTGCGATGTCCTACGACATGGATCTCACCGAGCTTTCAAAATCAGTTAACCAAGTCAACCTTTTTGATGCTGGCTATCTATTCTTAGTCACAGCAGACGGCACGACCATCGCTCACCCGAATAGTAAATTTAATGGTGAAAAGTTCTCTCGTTACCTACCTAACGTGAATCTTAAAGAAGGTATGCAGAACATCGAAATGAGCGGTGACAGCTACATGGTTAGCCTAACCCATATTCCAAGCGAGAATTGGTATTTGGGTGCTGTTGTTGATGAAACTACTGCATACTCTGCGGTAACGACACTTCGCAATAACGCAATTATCTATTCGCTCATCGCTGTATTTGCGTCACTGGTTGCTTTAACTCTCCTTATTCGCCGCCTGCTTCGCCCACTCGATGAACTCAATAGTGCTATTCAAGGCGTTGCTACAGGGAGTGGCGATCTTACACAGCGTTTGAACACCAATACCGATCAAGAGTTTTCAGATCTGGCGAAAGGTTTTAATACCTTTATGGAAAACCTACAAAACCAGATGATTGAATCGAAACGAATCTCACATCAAATTCTGGCTGGTACACAAGTCACCGCAGAGGGCGCAAAAGACTCGGCGATTGCTATTCAAAACCAGCTTCAAGAGCTTGAACAACTTGCGACCGCGATGCATGAGATGTCCGTAACCGCGACGGATGTAGCAAACAATGCTCAAGGAGCAGCAAGTGCAGCAAAAGAAGCCGATGATGCAACGATTCAAGGCTCTTCTATCGTGGGCGAATCGACTGACACGATTAACTTACTGGCTAACAGCATCGACCAAGCGGTAGAAGAAGTACAAGGATTAGAATCCGCAACAGCGAACATTGAAAGCATATTAAAAGTCATTAATGATATTGCAGACCAGACCAACTTACTTGCCCTGAATGCGGCTATCGAAGCGGCTCGTGCAGGTGAATCCGGCCGTGGCTTTGCCGTGGTAGCAGATGAAGTACGCACGCTTGCTCAGAGAACTCAACAATCGACCACAGAGATCCGCAGTATGATTGAGCAACTTCAATCTGGCGCGTCGTCTGTGGCAAATGCAATGGTACAAAGCAAAGGGAATGCTGTGCACGCTGTGGAGAAAGCTGAACTTGCAAATAACGCTCTATTACGTATTCGTGATGCTATTCAGCACATTTCAGATATGAACTTGCAGATTGCTTCTGCGGCGGAAGAGCAGAGCTTGGTTGCAGAAGAGATCAACAACAATACAGTTAACATCAAAGACCTATCAACTCGCGTTGCAGACTCTGCAAATCTCACTAACGAAGCGATGCAATCTCAATACAACAATGTGAGTGAACAAGAAGAGATTCTGAACCGATTTAAAGTGTAACCTTTCAAATCAACTAGATAAAAATACAGCGAGCATAGGCTCGCTGTATTTGTTTCATTAGATAGTTACACGGCTTGAGCAAACAATAAGAAACATCCAAAAAGGAAAATCACACTCATTCCTATCATACCGCCACCTGCTTCATATACTTCATCATTTTCAGCAGGAGCGCGACGTACTTTCATTGTCATCGATAGCGGAACGAACACCGCGAGGAAAACCAAAATAATGCCTGCATAACTTAAAATCGCAAGGAAATGCTCCGGTGCAACAACAGCACCAAGCAATGGCAGAATAAAAGTCGTCACGAACACAACCGGTTTACCGGCTCTTAGCAAATCGGCATTTTGGTCGTAAAGTGCCATTGCCACCCCTAAGAAAGAAGTTAGCAGGGCTAAACCAGTAAACATAGAAAGAATAAATTCTAAGCCTCTGTACTGCTGACCAAGAACAGAAATAAGCTCAGATACGTTTGAGTATTGAACAAGCTCATGAGGAGGCAAGTTACCCACAACCGCAAACAACCATAGCAAGTAGCAGATCAGTGGAATAGTTGAGCCTACAATGATCATATTACGTAGTTGCGTTTTGCTCGCGTCTTTGTTGTACGTTACCAAAGATGGGATAACAACCATAAAACCGAAACTAGTAAACAATACTGAACTCGTGCTGATCAACGCCATTTTATCGGAGTTCACCACTTCACTTAACCCTGAAAATGAAACATTAGGGGCAAGCGAGATCAACGTCAATACAAGCGCTAGGATCATACCAATAAACAAAACGCGATTAAGTTTATCTACAACACCCGTACCGGCGGAAACAATCAGACCAACAAGCACAGTAAAGCCAACTTGGCTAGAAATCGTTGATAGAGGGATGCCCATCGAAGCCGTGACTTTTTGAACAAGATCACCCGCACCAATGATATACGCCATAAGTAGGCAGACGAGTAGCGCATAAAGCAAGCCGTTGGTGATAAGTTGACCACCTTTACCCAGTGTTTCACGAGCAATAGCATTCATGCTCACTCCACCACCAACTTTACAACTTGCTTCCAATAAAATGAGCGCGGCATAGGTGGTACCAGCCCAAATGAAAAGCATAAGAAGCGTGCCCCAAAGGAGGCCAAATTGTGCAAGCACCATCGGTATTGCAAGCATACCTGCGCCAAGTGCCGTCCCCGCAACAATGAGAGAACTGCCAATAAGTTTTGTATTCACGGTTAATACCTCTAAATTTAATCCGTTTGGTTAAGACGAACCACGCACTTTGGTTCTCAGTACGTTCCATAGCAATCACCCCCTCATGCACACCAAAATTTAGGGTGCAAAAAGTCAAGCCTAATATTGATGGTTAATCAATTTCGGCGAAAAAACATTATAGGGAATCATTTCCGAGTAGAGTGTCGGTAAACTGAATTCTTTATTTTGGGTTCGAAGCAAAATCAGTGTATTCGCAAGTGGTCTACCTGCAATCTGCCGTATGGATTTGGTTCGTGGATGATTGTAAGGCATAAGCAGGACAATTGAAAAGCAAAAGCGTTATCAATATTCGGACATGCCTACTAATGACTGCAAAAGTTAGATGGGACCGCACAGTTTTGAAAGTTAACCAAACAGCGTGAAGCTCATTTCATTCTAGAATGGTCGTTGTATTTCCTATGGTATATCGATGCAAGGCAAGGAAACACCGAAGGTGTACAATATAATTTACAGTCTATCGTAAAGCATTAAAAACCCTCATCATGGCCTAGCTGACTCAATATCGTTATTATTCCATCCGTAATCGACAAGTTTCGGTTCAATACCTCTACACACTGATTTACGGTTCGAAAACATAGGTAAATGAGTGTTCCAGATGCTGGGATTGGTTCCCCAGCATTTGCATTCTACGTGTAATTCCTCAAGCTCTATCTTTGTCATATTGAATCTGATATTTCATTATCTATCTAACGCAATTAACACCTGAGATCTCTCTATCTAACTGGTCGATAATGTACGTCAATTCAGCCATGCCCATATCTGCAATTTGTTTTTCTGTTTCACTCATTGCTTTGTAAGCTCGGTTAAATTCATATCCATCAAGTTTTAAGTTCTGCTTTATTTCTTGCTTAACCCAAATTGTTGGAGTAATATCAATCGCAATTCGACGATTAACTATTAAGACCAGCGAATGAGTGATAAATGCAACGACAAGTGCGAAGTTGCTTTTCAGACAACGCAACAACAACTAGAGAAAGAACAAACTCTAGCAGCGCAAGCAAAAGCTTTATCCCATCCAGCACGTTTGCGCATTCTGCATATCCTGCACACTCTCGATACTATGGGCGGTTGTTTGAACAGTGATTTGGTTTCTGAACTGGGTCTTGCGCAATCTACTGTTTCCGAGCACTTACGTATTCTTAAGCAAGCTGGCTTTATCAGCGCCGAGCCAAACCCACCCAAAGTGTGTTACCGCATTCAACGCGACGCGTTTGATCAGTTCAATCTAGGCTTTTCCAAGTTATTTGATTAATTCCCTTTGCACGCTGGTCAGGCGTGCAGAGATAAACTATATTTTCAAGCATCGCCTTTCGACGATAAACGAATAAGAGAACACTATGACTACTCAAGTTTTAAATAGTGCCAGCGACAAAATGCGCTTTTTGGATCGTTACCTAACGGTTTGGATTTTTGTGGCAATGGCAATCGGTGTAGGTATTGGCGCAGCATTCCCTCAAGTTGCTGAGTGGAACGAGTCAATGTCAGTTGGCAGCACAAACGTACCGCTAGCGATTGGTTTAATTTTGATGATGTACCCACCGCTAGCAAAAGTGAACTACAACCTACTAGGCACGGTAACTAAAGATAAAAAAGCAATCACGCTGTCTTTGGTCATGAACTGGATTGTCGGCCCCATTTTGATGTTCATCCTTGCATTGACTTTCCTAGGTGATCACCCGGGCTACATGGTTGGTATTATCATGATAGGCCTTGCTCGTTGTATCGCAATGGTGTTGGTATGGAATGATATCGGTGGCGGTAACAAAGAATACGGCGCAGCCCTAGTTGCACTAAATAGTGCTTTCCAAATCGTGACTTACAGCGTGATGGCATGGTTGTTCATCACTGTGTTACCACCTGTCTTTGGTTACGAAGGTTTCGTGGTGGATATCTCGATGATAGACATCGCAGAAAGCGTTCTGATTTACCTTGGCATCCCATTCCTAGCGGGCTTCCTAAGCCGTAAATGGCTAGTCGCTACGAAAGGTGAACAATGGTACAACGAAGTGTTCATCCCACGCATTTCACCAATTACGCTAATCGCCCTACTTGCGACCATCGTGCTGATGTTTAGCTTGAAAGGTGAAATGATTCTTGAACTGCCAATGGATGTATTCCGTGTAGCCATTCCACTGGCAATTTACTTTGTGTTGATGTTCTTTGTTAGCTTCTTCATGGGTAAGAGAATGGGCATCGACTACGACAAAAATGCGTCGATTGCTTTCACTGCAACAGGCAACAACTTTGAATTGGCAATTGCGGTTTCTATCGCGGTGTTTGGCTTAAATTCAGACCAAGCTTTTGCTGGTGTCATTGGCCCACTGATCGAAGTGCCTGTATTGATCGCTTTGGTGAACGTCGCACTCAAAATGAGGCAGAAATACTACAAGTAACCAAGAGAAACCGACTCAAACACGCCTTTCGTTGATGCGATGGGCGTGCCATTTGCATTCCTAATTTATAGACACGGTTTTCATATAGTCACTCGGCGTAAGACCAAACTTACCTTTAAAACGCTGACTAAAACGCCCCTCCGACTGGTAACCGCACAACTGCGCTAGCATAGTGACGTTGTAATGACCGTTTTGCATTAAGTACAGGGCATGGTTTAACCGTACTTCCGCTAACACTTCTCTATATTGTGTTCTTTCCTGTTTAAGCTTACGAATCATCGTCGCTCGACTCATAGCAAAATGCTCTGCCACTAGCTCTAATGTGTGATCATCTCCTGGTGAATGCGACAAATAACGGCTCAACTTCTGACTGAATGAGGTGTTCGCACTCGCAAACAAAAGATGCAATACGCCACGTTCAGCAAGTTGTTGATACAGCCCCATGAGCCAAAATGTTTGGGTTTCTTGGCTCATGGTTTGTTGGTCAAACGAGAACAGAGCGTTGAGCGTGTCTTGTAAGGCTTTATCGGCATCTAATATTGGCCTCTCTTCACCGCCATCAACGCTTTCACTGAGCTCAAACATTGCTTCTGTTGGCAAACAATGAAAACTGAACATTCTGGAGAGAAACTTACCTTTTTGCGGTAAGTTCTCGAAACTCAGTGATTCAGAAGCTTCACAAAGTAACCACTTGGAATGAGAAAGATCCAATGTCGATTCTTTCCAATACAGTCGCTTACTTCCCGTAATAATCTGAATAATACTTGGGGAATGAATCTTCACATTACGCAGTTTTTGTAACTGCTCTGCACGAAATATCGTGACTTGATATGGGTAACTCATCATTCCCCCTTTATGGTGTCAATCAGTTAGCGTGTATAAGTTGCGGTTAGTTTTGCTTTGCCTAGCGCCATACTGTTTAACGTAAAACCAACCACAGCTGCTGTTGTATTCTCATCAAGGTTCAACTTATCCGTCGGCAATGCCCAAACTGTAAATTGATAGCGATGCATACCATCACCTTTTGGTGGACAAACACCACCAAAACCAACCGTACCATAATCAATACGAGACTCTTTACCACCTAACTTTTGAATGTCCACATTACGTGGTAACTCATTTACTGACGCTGGAATGTTGAACGCAGTCCAGTGCCAAAATCCGCTTCCCGTAGGCGCATCTGGATCATATGCCGTGATTGCAAAGCTCTTAGTACCTGCTGGGGCATCTTTCCACATCAATTGTGGTGATTGGTTTCCTCCATCACATCCCCAAGCATTGTATTCAAATGTTTTTGCCATTGGATGACCTTCTTGAATATCGGTGCTTGTCAATTCGAATGCTTGTGCAGAGCCTACCGCCAACAAACTTAATGCCAATACTGTTTTAGAAATTGCTTTCATAATGCTGTTCCTATTCGTGTTCTTGAATTTGGAGTAAGTATACGCCCCCAAGAAAATACAATAACACCACTAAGTATCAACATTTATTAATATAGCCACCCTTATGATACTTTATGTTGATTGAAAGTTATCTTAATCAACATTCGCCTAGTCTAGGGCATGATTTCTTAATCTTATGATGTTCGTTTTTCTATCAAGCAAACAGGGGAGCCGACCTCACAACTGTATCCACTTGGAGATAACGCTCCTGTCTCTCTATCACATCGAAAACTCACAATAGAATTAGAATGTTGGTTTGCAGCCAAAAGCCATTGACCATCTTGTGAAAGAACAAAATCGCGGGGGAATGCACCGCCACTGTAATATGTGCCAGCCCTGACTAACTCCTCCCCTTGCCTTTTAAAGACACTAATTTTGTTCTGAGCTCGACAAGAAACATACACAAACCGTTGATCAAGGCTGAGTCTGATCGCTGCCGCCGCCTCCTGAGTGGTTTCATTCTCCAGTAGTTTGAGCTCTTGACTTGGTCTCCACTCTCTACCACTCTTGGTCAAAACCACTAGCGTTTCAGACAGTTCACAAACGACGTAAGCAAGCGTTTCATCGTGATTAAACATCAAATGTCGAGGGCCCGAACCTGCTGGCATCTCAATATTCTGCGTTAAACTAAACGTAGAGAGATCTTTATTGTAATCATACAGATAAACCCGATCGCTACCTAAATCTACAACAGCAAGTTGATTGGTATGTTTAAGAAAGGTCACTTGATGAGCATGCGGTGATGTTTGACGACCCAGATTTGGCCCCTGCCCCTCAACATACAATTCCGTCATCAAGTCGAGTGGGGTTCCCATTTCATCCAATTGGTAAATACTCACGTTTCCGGAACCATAATTGGCGACGGCGAGTAATCGATTGTGCACATCAAGATGACAAGGATAATCACCGTTAATAGGTAACGCATTACTGCCGTTGGTATTAACAAATGTAAGTTCAGGCTTATTGCTTCTTTCGACTTCGTTGATTGTATACAAACCGTGCTTTGTTGATGTGATATATGAGGGGTTACAATGTGCTAATACACTTTGAGGAACGAAGCGCTGATCTCGATGAAGCTCCCCTGTTACGGGATCCAGCATTATACACTCAACTCCCTCACTTATACTCGGCGAGTCCGTATAAGTACCCACAATAAACTGAACAAAATCCGTCACTAGCGTATATCCTTACTGCATCTCAAGTGTTGGTTTACCTTGCAGTCTAGGCGTATAAACAGCAACCTTTTTTAAAACCAATATCGAACCTTTGATATTGATATCACTTTTCGTATTACTTTACGCCACCAATGTTTCATAGGGTTTCACCAGATCACCTCAAGACAGTTAATTGACACAAAAGAAATGGTTTGGTTGAGAGAGAAAATAAAGCCATACACAGATCACATTCGATTTATCGAGAAATGCAACTGGCGTTGTGCCAAAATGCAGCATCTCAATCGATAAGTATTAAACCTATGAATTTTCAAGCTGCAATTTTTGATATGGATGGATTGCTACTCGATACTGAACGAGTATGCATGCGCATTTTTAAAGAAGCGTGTACCGTACAAAACCTACCATTTTACGAAGATGTTTATCTAACCATCATTGGTCGCAACGCGGCAGGCATTGAAGCTATTTTTCGAAAAGCTTATGGCAATGACTTAGATCGTCTGCATAATGAATGGCGAACTCGTTACAATGCCGTCGTTAAAAATCAAGCGATTCCAGTAAAAAAGGGGGTAATTGAACTGCTTGAATGGCTAAAAGAGAAAGGCGTACCTATCGCTGTTGCTACCTCTACAGCAAAAGAAGTGGCCATAAAAAACTCGAACTAGCCAATTTAAGCCAATATATCGACAACCTAACCACGGGGTGTGAGGTTACACACGGCAAACCCGATCCAGAAATCTATTTGCTGGCCGCCAATCGACTTAATGTAAATCCTATCAAGTGTCTAGCATTTGAAGATTCAAACAATGGCGTTCGTTCTTCCGTCGCAGCAAACATGATCACTTACCAAGTGCCCGACCTTGTTGAGCCTTGCGATGAAGTACGTCAATTTGGACATACCATCCTACCGTCACTACACGACGTATTGCTTCATCTAAAGAAAATTTGACTTTGCACTCTCCACCCAAATAAACGCGCCAAAATTTAGCGCGTTTTATCGTTACAATTGATGCCTACTTCTATTCAAGCTATCAAGACCCTTTTAGCTCACTAACAGTTCTGCGCTTTGTTCAGTTCCAGGTAATGCCAATTGCTTTTTCTGCCAACGATCAATCACTAAAGTAGCAATTAAGTCTCCCTCAACGTTAACCGCAGTGCGGAATGTATCTAGCGGTCGCTCGATCACTAACAAAATCGCAATCGCTTCGAGCGGTATGCCTGCGGCGAGCAGCACCAATTGCATTCCAGACATCGACCCAGATGGCATGCCTGGTGCACCAACAGATGAAACCATCGCCATGATGAAAATCATCACAAGTCCTGTCGTTGTCAAATCCACCCCAAACAACTGGGCGAGAAAGATGGCAGCGACGCCCTCGAAAAGCGCGGTTCCGTCCATATTCATCACCGAACCAAGAGGCAAAACCATGCTACTGACTTCTGGTGAAACATCGAGATTTTCTTCCGCACTCTGTTTGGCGATCGGAAGCGCTGCGGCACTTGAAGATGTCGCAAAAGCCATCGCTAGCGGTGCTGATATGGCTTTAAACAGTGTCTTAGGCGAAATGCCCGTCATCACTTTTGCAATAGCGGGTAACACAATCAGACCATGTACCATCGCCAAAGCGAAGACTAACAGCGCGAACAAGGCGAGTTGCTGGATCAAGCTCCCATTTGAAGTAAACGAGATATCAAACACGATAGCAAAAATCGCAATCGGCGATAGCTTAACAATACCTCGAATCATGGTATTGATGCTTTTATTCAATCCTGAAATTACCGCTAACAAAGGATGATCCGATGGCACAGAAAGCAGTAAGGCTATTCCAACCATAAATGAGAAAACAACAATCGCGAGCAAATTTCCATCCGCGATAGCAGCAAATGGATTCACCAAAGCCATTTTGACAAGGTTTGCTAGGATAGCAGGCCCACCTGACGCCTGTTCATCAATCAACTTTACATCATGACCAATTGGAATATTCTGACTCAATGGCTCCCATGCCGGCAGTGCTAATGACACGCCCAACCCTAAGCTGATTGCAATCAACGTCGTAAAGCTATAAAAAAGCAACGTACGGCCACCCAGTGCTTTCAAGCGTAACGTTGAACCAATATTGGTGATACCCTCAACGAGGGAAAACAGAACCATTAAGCCTACGACCATCTTAAGTAATCCTAAGTAGATCGTTTTACCTAGCATAAGGGTTTGGTAATAACCACTCGAGAGTAGATCCACCTTATTCGCGACATTGTCACCAATAAGGAACAGAGTTAACTGAGCACCACTCCACGCAAGAAGCGCTGAAATAAGTAATTGAACAGGAAGAGATAATTGCAATTTGCGCATAAAAAGAGCCTAGCGCCTCAAACCAAAAGGGCTTGGGCGCTTATTAGAATATGGAGGGTTAGGTCAAATGCCAAAGCAAGTGATGAAACGAATTAGGACCAAGATCCTTTGTAGTATGGGTTCAACAGACTTTTTACACGTTTTAGAACCACTAATGCCGATACACGAAACCAACCAAATATTACCTGCTGGTGTAATCTAAAAATAGTGTCATACAGTCGACGAACATATCGTCCTCTCAATACGACTTTGTCATTCATTAGTGCACCGACCGCGTAATCATGCCCTAGTGCGACAACCATACCACCATCTTTGAATACAAACGGTTTTAGCGCTTTGCCTTTAACCAAGCGACCGAACTGCTTCGCTAAGTGACCAGCCGCTTGATTCGCAGCTTGAGCTCGAGGCGGTACAAATGTTCCATCATCTTGCGGACACTCGGCGCTATCACCAATGACAAACACATTTTCATCCAACGTGGTTTGCAATGTGGGCAGCACTTTAAGTTGGTTAATTCGATTGGTTTCTAAACCATCAAGATTCGCCAGCCAATCTGGACACCGGATTCCCGCCGCCCAAATTTGTAAATCAGCCGGGATTACTTCATTTTCGGTGACAATTCGATCCGCATCTGCACGCTGAACTCGCGTGTTTAAACGAACGTTAACACCTTGTTTTTGGAGTTTTTTCATTACCTTTTCAGACATGCACTGTGCACTTGCAGGTAGCACTCGATCAGCAGCTTCTATCAATGTAATAGAAAGCGCAGTACCATTTTGGTAACGGTTTAATTGCTGACTGACTTTCGCCCATTCTGCCGCCAATTCAACGCCTGTAGCACCTGCGCCAACGATAGACACACGATGTGAACCACCATTCGCAAGAAGTTGCTTCATTTGTTCCCACGCTTTCTCTGCCTGAGAAGCTGAATCTAGAAACAAGCAATGTTCACTAACGCCTGGGATCTTAAAATCGTTGCTGATCGCGCCAACTGCCATCACGAGATAGTCGTAATGCAGCGTTTGTTCTGCCGCAGATTCCGAAGTCACTGTTATCGATTTTTGTGCTCGATTTAAGCCTGACATTTTGCCTTGCACATATTGATAGCCGTGACACGCTGAGTGAAGACGAAAAGCAACCGCATCAAGTTCAGTGTCAAAAGTTCCTGCTGCAATTTCGTGTAAGCGAGGTTTCCAAAGATGATGAGACGAGGGTTCAACTAAGGTGACATTATGGTTTGCTTTGCCAGCGAATTTGCTCGCTAAACGAGTCACCATCTCTAGGCCTGCAGCACCACCACCTACAACAACAAAATTCGACATACTGCTCTCCAGTCACCATCAATCTATATATGAAATCGAAACGCATTCGATGCGTTGGAATGGCAGGCATTATATTGGGTATAAAATAAATGATAATCAGCTAAAAACGAAAATAACTATTACGGCTGAGTAACAATAATAAAATCTAGGCATAAGACACTAACCCCACACCAACTCATAAGTGTGAATTGCAAACCGCGTTTTGAATACACCTTCAGTAACTCGTATCCACTTCACAATGTGTTAAACCCAAACGCATCAAACCATTAGTCGGTATGGCATAATTCACTTGCGGTGTTAATGTTAAGTCCCCATAACTTATCTGACATCGCTAAACCCCGCTCAACTTGAGGATACTAGTTCGAACACCTCAAAGTTATCATTAATTCTCATTTTCAGTGAACCTGAAATCTCTGGAAATAGTTACAGTAACAAACGGAGCAATTGATTCCCGGAACTCTCGTTTATTCTTGAAGTAAACGTTGTTTCTCGACTTCCCGTTCATTACGTTCCAAAATCGCTCTACCGGATTGAGATTTAGGCTGCAAAGTAGGAGGTAGTACAACTCGATATTAAGGATAAATGCTGAATATTCGACTAAATCAATGTGATAATCTATTAGATAGCGAGCAACTGTAGATTAATAAATGCTAAGAGCTTGAAAAATCATGGTCTGACTCCAACGTTCACAAGCAAGTAGGACCTCTTAAATACGGTCAAGTACTCTTCCATCACGAGTTGAGCTGTAATGTTCTCAAGTTACTAATTTTTCGAGGGACAGTGTAACTTTCATATGAACTAGCATGATCCTGATTTCATCAAAAATCAAAAACTTTCAATGAACACTGTTTATTATTTTCCAGAGTCAAGAAACATAGAAATTAAATCGCTGCTATCCATACTCTCTCCATTTAATAACCGAGCGAGTACTTCACTACCAAGTAATTGTGGCGATAATAAAACATCAGGCTGAACTCTTTTTATTTTATTCATGTTTTTGCTATCATTGACAATTACTACCGTTTTTGCCTTTGGATTAAGGTCTTTTGCAGACAACACAATAAATGCATTGTCTGCATCGGTATCAGTAAGTGCAAGAATCGCTTTGCAGTTTTCTAACCCCGCACTCTTTAACACTGACGTATCGCAGCTGTCTCCGGAAATAATGTCGTACTTTCCTTCCAAGCTTTGTTCAATTTGCTGAAATTCATCGGTTGGTCGAATCGTAATAATTGTAATTGCCAAACCGCGCTCTCTTAATCGAAGCACTGTATTCATGGCCATTGTTGAAGTACCACAAATAATAAAATGATCTTTCCTTTCCATCAATTTTTTATCTCCCTGAATTAACTTACCAAAACTTTTATTGAGTAATGGGCCAAATACGGTGGTCAATGAAGTTGCAAAAACGGCAATCCCAGCAGTAATCATGGAGACAGAAAAAAGCCTCGCTGAATCACTTACTGGTAAAATGTCACCATACCCCACTGTTGTCATCGTAACCAGAGAGAAATAAAACGCCGTTGTCAACGAGTCTATTTTGGGCTTAAACCCGTCGCCAAAGTACAAGCTGCCATACGTGGAATAGATAATAAGAATGACAATACTGATAAAAGCAACGATACTACCTGCTGCTGTACTGCTATGATGAAATTGCTTTCTTAAAAACACCATCACAAACAACGTCAATACACCTAATGAAAAATTAATAGTCAGATTAGGAAAGTATTGGGCAGTAAATATGATATAAACGATCAGTAAAATACAGCTCATCGCCCATGCAACTCTGGCTTTAAAAAACAGTCCAATGCAATTTAGCAATTGAAAGATGCCAAGCAATAACCAAGGCAAGTTCTTTACCTTATCAAGGTTAAACTTTGAAATATCATCCATTAAAATAACTATATCAAAAGATTGGCGTGCACCAAAAGCCACTTCAAAGATTAATATACTATTAAGTAACACCATCAATGAAGCTATAATATATCCATACTTTTTCCACATATTATTTATCCATCGATAATGTTACTCACACATAATATTTGACGTTATTCATTTATAGCTGCATTAAAAATATTCCATCCCATTTTGTTTGCAACAAACTTGATCATCAACTGACCTCGTACACTGTTTCCCGCTTCATCCAGAGGCGGAGAAAACGCTGCGAGCGCCCCAACATTAGGAATGACGGCAACCAAGCCGCCCCCTACACCACTTTTACTGGGTAATCCCACCTCAAATGCCCAGTCCCCACTGCGTTCGTACAACCCCTCTGTTGTCATTTCTGCCAATAAGGGAGGAACCAATGAGTTTTTTAAAACGATTTCAGACGTAATAGGATTAACGCCGCCGTTGGCAAGACACGCTCCCATTGTCGCAAGATCAACACAATTAAAAAGCGTAGAACATTGTCTGGTATACACATCACACGCCTCAAAAGGATCTGAGTACATGCACTTTGAGGATTCAAGCAGCAGAGCAATCGCTTTGTTGTGCGTATTCGTATTCTGCTCTGATTTATTAACTTGTGGAGATAATTTGATCTTGCTCGCCGCCATTGCCGATTGCATCTCGAGTATCTTGCTCCAGCGATCTTCTGCATCCGTTGCTTTCACCAAACTTACTGTGGCCATTGCCCCTGCGTTAACCAAAGGGCTTAACGGTTTTCCGTTATGAAGCTCTAAAGCCATCACTGAATTGAATGGTAAACCCGTTGCATCAGCGCCAATTTTTTCATGCAACACTTTACTACCATGTTGATTAAGCGCTAATGCCAACGTCATCACTTTGGAAATCGACTCTATGGCAAATTTATATTCTGTATCGCCAATGGCATGCATATGCCCGGATACCGACACAAAGCACAGCCCTGTCAATTCTGATGGGACTTTCGCTAGAAAAGGGATATAAGATGCATTTGCACCATCATCAACCTCTCTGTAGCGTTCATACGCATCTTCAATGGCTTTACTCAATTTCTTATCCACGATAATGCTCCCATCAATCTTCTTTTTTGGTCAGTTTATGAACATGGACATCTGAGTGATTCACAACGCCTGGGTGTATATCTTCCAGCTCCCACGTAAACGGAGCAAAATCGGTTGTTTCTGGATCTTTCCAGTGAGGCTTACGAGCTCGAAAAATTAAGAACGGAATAGCAACAAAGATTGCCGCTAATACCACAAGAATTGACACAAACATGGTCGGACTACCTACCGCAACTTGTGCGGGTGGGATAAAAGAGAATAAAAAAGCAATTAGAGAGCCGATGAAACCTAACCCACCGATGATCCACATACCGATATTCCCACCCGGAATTTTGTAAGTTCTTGGGCGGTTTGGCTGGCTATAACGAAGATAAATAGCAGCAGAAAACATCAGCAAGTACATGATTAAGTATAAAATAACGGTTAACTGACTAAGAATTTGATAGGCGGCCTGTACCGAAGGCAACACAACGAATGTAACGGAAAGGAAAGTGACAATCACAGCCTGCGCTATCATGATATTAGTGGCCATGCCTTTATCGTTGGTGTGTTGCCAAAAACGCGGTAAATACCCTCCTTTTGCTACTACCAGCAAAGCGCTGGATGGACCGGCAACCCAACTGACAACCCCAGCTAACACGCCAAATGCTAAGCAAAGCGCAACAATGGGTGATGCCCAACCGATACCTGCCCAGACAAACATCTGTTTATAAGCGACCAACAAGCCCTGAGTAAGACTAATGTCTTTTTGCGGCACTACAAATGCGATAGCCAATGTTCCCAGCACAAAAATAGCCACGGTACCAATAGAAGAAATGCCTATTGCTATTGGGTAATTTCGCCCAGGGTCTTTTACTTCTTTTACATGGATGGCATTCATTTCCATACCGGCATAAAACAAGAAAATGCTTGCCGCGAGTACGACATTATTAAAGTTGGAGAAATCAGGTACTAACTCACTCCAACCAAGTTCGACTTGTGACGCATTACCTGCACCTAAATAAGCAAAACCCAATACGATCAATACTACCCCTGGAATAATTGTCCCTATCAAGCCACCCCATTTAGCGACTTTCGCGAAAGCTTCCGTTCCTTTCAAGCCAACAAACGTTGCAAACCAATAGATCGCCAACACGATAGCAAGTACGAAAAACTTATTCTCCGAGAGAGACTGATCCCAACTTTGATCAGGCCCTATATAAGCAAGTGACACCGCCCCAAAGGTCAGAACAGTAGGGAACCATACGGTCACTTCTATCCAAAGCAAAAAAACCGCTAAGAAGGCTAACTTAGGACCAAAGGCCTCACCAACCCAACGGAAAACGCCCCCCTTTTCTGACCAACCTGTCGCTAGTTCTGCTGCGACGAGTGAAACAGGTACTAAGAATACGATGGCTGCAAAAATGTAGTAAAAAATTGAGCTCAGCCCGTATTCTGCTTCTGCAGGTAGTCCCCTTAAGCTCACCACTGCCACGATATTGAGCATCGCTAAAGCAAAGATGCTGATGCCTTTATTGGTTGTCTTGTCTATGTTTGCCATTTCATATCCCTGTCATTGGTTTTCCCTAACAATTTTAGACAGTGAATTAACACTTTGATAAAATATTCCGCAATTAATTAAACTTTAACCAATTTTGTCGTCTGTCATCTTTTATTCGCTTCTAAGACAGTTCAGCGGGAAAGGCGGTATCGAACTCTAGTTCTTGAAAAAATGACTTGAGTTTTAACTACCACTTTTTCTGGCAGTCTTGAAACACGAAAACTCACATGCATTTCATTGAAAAGCGCAATAAAGTGAAAGATTACGGTTCGTACATCAATCAAATTAAACCAGTTATGGAGGTAGGCCTTATGGTCGTCGCTACCATGATTTGGAGGGACAATAAGTAAACTGAATCAAGAATTTTGAGAGAAGGAAATATCGACTGGTTAGGTGAGTACTTCTGCTAGGTAAACTAGTCTTCCTGCCCCATATATATTTGCAGCCATTTTTAGTGACGATATTACCCTCTAATGATACAAAAGTTTATGAAGCTGATCGTTCTAGCGAAAGCCGCATTCTAATGACCACTTAACCACACACCAGGGTGACAAAGAGCAAAGGAAGACCGAACAAGCGATGCACTATAACGAAAATAACTAATACCAAAAAACATCTTCACGCTCGGTACATCATTGTTAACTTAACTGGTCAAGACGCCATTTTTCTTATCTTGAACAAGGTTAAAAGTGGAATGATCACAATATACACGACCAAAATAAAACCAAAGGTATAAATAAACGCCAGTAATGTTGATTGTTGGTGCAATAGTGATTGTATATTGATTAAGAAGTTGGGATCAGTTACCGCCTCCCCTTGTGCTTCTGCCAATTGCTGAACGACAGGATTTGTCCTTGTAATCCCTTCACCAAGAGCGTGCCACTCTCGTTGCTGTGTTTGGCTAAAGTAAGTATTAACGATGGAGATACCAAACGAGCTCCCTATCGTTCGGCAGAGGTTGAACACCACTGCCCCGCCCACACTGTCCTTAGGCAACAAGGTAGCATAAGCAAGCTGACTTAATGGAGCGAACACTAAACCCATCCCTGCACCTTGAATGATACTTGGTAATAATATCCAGTAAAGGTCAATCCCCATAGAATACTGAGTAAGCAAATAGACACTAATAATGTTTAAAACGAGCCCTATGAATATCAGTATACGTGCGTCCAATTTATCCATAAATCGAGCTATGGAGATCAAAACTATCGCTGATGTGATGCCACTCGGAGCCATCACAAATCCAGTCATCTCTGTTGGATAGTTGAGTAACTCTTGCAACATCATCGGCTTTAACTGCGTAATACCAAACATCCCCATAGAGAACGCTGCCATGATGAGGCAAGACAGCGCTAAGTTACGGTCTTTTAGCAACCACATTGGGGCAATTTCCCCCTTGGTAATAAAAGATCGCGTAACGAAATAAATGATGGCGATAGCGCTGATTATCGAAGCAAAAAGAATCATATTTGAGGCAAACCAATTCTCTTGATTGCCCCGGTCTAACACCATTTGAAGCAGCCCAATGCCAAGTGCCATTGAAAACACCATTGGCCAATCGATACTGGTCTGCCCACGCCCATCCAATTTTACAAAAAAGAATAGCAAAGTGACACAAATCATTCCGATGGGCACATTGACATAAAATATCCAACGCCAATCCATGTGCTGAGTGATCACACCGCCCAGTGCAGGACCTAAAATTGGTCCAAGTAAAATGCCCACGCTAAATAACGCCATGGCTTTACCGCGTTGGTTTTCTGGATAAATTTGAATCATTGTCGATTGGGAAAGTGGAATAACAGAAGCGCCAAATGCGCCTTGCATAATTCTGAATGTCACCATTTCCGCCATAGAATCCGATTGACCACAGAGCGCAGATGTCACGATAAAACCGATCACAGAAATAAGAAGGAGCTTGCGAACGCCAAACTTTAATGACAGAAAACTCGCTAGCGGAATAAAGATGGCTTCAGCCATTGAGTAGGAGGTGAGTACCCAGGTGACTTCATCTGATGTCGCACTCAATGCCCCCATCATATTGGGTAATGCAACATTCGCAATCGTCATATCAAGCAGAACCATGATCGCGGATAACATGACGGCTATCGTAACAATGGTCCGCTGTTGATCAGAGAGCTCAATCGAAGGCGTGGTGTTTTTCGTCGCTTCCATTACGCATCCTTAGCACTACGGTTTAGGGGGCTTGGATACGGTATTAATCGTCACTTCGGCACTAGCCCCAACTCGCAAAGGCTTATGAGGATGTGGATCTTGCTTTTCTAAGTGAATTAAAAGGGGAAACCTCTGTGGCACTTTTACCCAATTACCCGTTGCGTTTTCCGGAGGAAGAAGAGAGAAAGAAGAACCACTCGCTGGAGATATCGCTTTTACTGTCCCAGAGAATTCAACATCAGGGTAGAGATCCAAAACAATCTGTGCTGGCATACCAACCTGTATTCGATTTAAGTGCGTTTCCTTATAGTTTGCTTCTACCCAAAATGTATTATTCACGACCAGTGGCATCAAGGCTTGCCCTGCTGCAATAATACTTCCAGGATGGACACTGACCTTTCCGACGTGACCATCGAAAGGGGCAAAGATATTGGTATAAGAAAGAGAGAGTGTTGCCTGACTTAACGCCGCCGCCGCTTTTTTCACCTCAGGAGCGGCAGTTCCTTTTGCTCCTTGAGATTTTACTAGCTCAGCCATATTAGCTCGAGCCGCTGCCACGTTTTGCTCTGCCGAGGATAGTTTCGCTCTTTCATCATCTAGCTGCTGTGCTGGCAGCAGTTGTTTTCCGACCAAATCTTTCACCCGATGGTAGCTTGACTGAGCATCAGCGAGCTGAGCCACAGCACTACGTACATTTGCACTCGCTGCCAATATGGCATCGTTTTTTGCTTCATTACTTTGAATCGCCATTTGATACGTGGCCTGAGCTTCATCCAACCTCGCTTGAAAGAGCGTTGGATCGACTTGCACAAGCAGCATACCTTTGGTGATAAACTGGTAATCCTCTACGTTCGTTCTGAGCACTTTCCCTGATATTTGCGGCGAGATATAAACGATATTGGCATGAACATAGGCATCATTGGTTGATGGGTATTGATCTTGATGCAGAATATACCAGTAACCGCTCGCAGCAAGCACAGCGACAAGCGTACAAACCAACAAGATATTTCGAAGAACTTTCGGCTGGCCTTCTTTCACAGTAAATTCACCTAATTCTCTATAACAAAGCCTGAATGCAGTTAAATAACTACAAGTTCAATTAATGTTAAGGATAGAACGTTAAGTGCACATGACAAACATTCTCAACCAATAAATGTCGTTAAGTAAGGACAGGTTCGAATTCGACCTTTGAAAAGTAGATGGCTTTAATTATAAATGTGACTTTCCTGGTAGGAACGATCAGATCAAAAACAAAATACATGAAAAACTCACATGATTTCATTGAACAGCGGAAAAATGTGAAAGAGACCCATACTCACATCAACCAAGTTCTGCTTTTTACTTCTTTCAATTTACCCCTCTTAGCACCACACCGAGTTCAACGCTCGAAATAGAAAAGCCATCACCTTTCGGTGATGGCTTTGTTTATAGGTTATTTAGTCTTTACCGACTTATTTTGGATCAAGGCCCAGTTTTTGTAGAACAAGTTTAAAGTTCTCACGACGTTCTTTCACGTTGTGAACATCACCTGTCGAACAAGTTAGATCTGGACAGCCACGGTTAACGATACCAGAAACGTCATCAATGAATTGAGAACCACTCATACCGTTATCAACGTACTTCTTGATCTCGTTGTAGTAGTTCCAGTCTGCGTATTGACCACCTTCATCGTTGTAAGCCTGTACCGATGTTACCCAGTAGAATAGACCTGCAATCCACTTAATCTCTTTGTTCTCTTCAGAACTACAGATCAAACCAGGGTTTGAACAGAAATCAAGCTCAGCGTATAGCGGGTTCGCCGGTGGCGCTTCAACCGTTACACCATCAATTGTTTTGCCAATTGTCTCTGGATCAACGTGTGAACGACCTAGGTAGTGGTTAAGCGTACCAAAGTTTTGACGACCAGTGGTTTGAATTACACCACGGCCCCACCAACCACAGCCTTCAACGCTTTCTTGGCTGCTGCCGTCCCAAATGAACTTACCCGCTTTTTGACCAACGTAAGTCTTACACTCATCACGTTCCCAAACTTGCTTAGATGTATCTACGCTTTCTGGCACGTCGTTACAGTGACCGTTGTTTGTCCAACGACCAGCCGCACCATTTACAAGCAGACCACGCTCTTCAAGCACTGCATCAGGCGCTGCAAATACTGGCGCTGGCGCACCGTACCATTTCGCGTGCGTCAGTGCGCTCACTTCCATCTTGTTATCACGTGGACAAGAGTAAGCGTGATCCAGACCAGACACTGGATTTACACCGTAATCAGCGTACTTCTGACCTAACTGCCCACAGCTTGCTGTCATTGGGTAATCTGCCGGCGCACCGTATTTGGTTTCAGACCAGTTGTTCTCATCACACGCGTTGTAACGAATCGTTTCCTGCATACTTTGCGCTAGGAATGCTGCAATCGCGACTTTTGCGTATTTGATGTTGGTCGCATCGTCAACGTTCTCATCCATCAACCAGAACTTGTTACCTGCAACACCGATGTTGTGCATCGCATTCAAACCATCTAGGAAGTCGTTCCATTTGTACACCGTTGATGGCACCCAGCCATTACTTGGTGTTTCGTATAGGAACGCTTCGTTATCCATCGCATTTTCAGCAGCCGCTAGCTGTTGGTTCAACGCTTCAATGCTAGTTAGTGAACCTTTTTCTAGCTCTTCACCTACGTAGTACAGTGGTACTTTCGCATCTTGGTAACGCTCAATCTTAGCTGTTAGCTCTTGGCTATCTTGATCAAATGTTAGCGCAAATACGTTGCTAAATGCCGCTTTACGTAATTGTGGTTTACCCGCAGTGTCACCCATGAAGTAACCTGCAGTTTGATTTGTTGGCATATTAGCCAGCATCGCTGGTGTCTTCACATAGTCAGATACTTGCTTCACGTACTCTAGCGCGTTGTGCCATTGTTCGCTTGTTAGTGCATCTGTTGCACTTGATTTAGTAAATACAACGAAGTCTGCTTTGTTTACCGCATCCACTTTGTATAGCTCTAGCGTTGCAAGTAGATCAGCACTAAATACAGATGCTTCATCCCATACAGACTGACGACCAGAGTGAGTATCGTATGCGAAATCACCAATGCTTAGTGACCAACCAAATGTTGCTTCAGGAGCAAGCGTCGTGATGATTAGGTTATGCGCTTGCGCCCAGCCTTTCACATCATCCGTCAGCGCATTAATCGCCTCGATGTCAATTTGGCTACCTGTGATATCCATCGCGTTCGTCAAAGCTTGTTTAACCGCAACCGTACCAATCGATGCACCTTTATCTTGAGTCGCTAGATCAAGTACATCACTACTGATGATGATCGATGAAGTACCAGCTAGCTCTGCTTGTTCGATGATAGAAACAAATGCACGAGTAAGTTGATCCACATTTGCTAATACGTCGCTGTTCGCAGCTTCAATCGTTACTGTTGCTGGCGCGTCTGTGGATGGGCTAGCAACAACAAATGTATTTGGCCAACCAGCAACCTCTAGACGAACTGGGTCCATTGGGTTTTGTAGCGATAGCAATGGTGCTGTGCCTGGCTCAGTACCGTCACAGTTTAGGTGCAATGACCACGAAGCATCGCTGCCTGGTACCGATTGAGTCCAGTAAATCGCAGAGTAAGCGATGTTTTTGTGAACCATGACGTCACCGCCAGTTGCGTGATCACCACGAGTCCAATCTGGATAAACATTGAAATCCGCACATAGACCGCCTGGCGGTGTTACTGGTGGTGGTGTAACCGTTTCTTCTTCAACTGTAATACGCACTTGCGCCGTTGAAGATAGGTTTTGTGCGTCTGTCGCAATCGCTTTAAGCGTTACATTGCCCGCTTGCTTAGCTTTCCAGTTACATTCAAATGCATTTGTTGTTTTAGCATCAAATGAACAGATTTCTTGGTTATTCGCTTTAACCACAACTTGAGATAGATCTTGGTCAGCATCGGTTGCACGAACAGAGATTGATACCGTTGCATCTTTATCGATTGTTGAACCGTTAGTTGGCGTTACGAATTTCACTTCTGGCGCAACGAATATCTCTTCTGACTCTACAGCAACCGTTAGAATGTTTTGCTTAACAATCTGGTTCGCTTGGTCAAGAACCACAATTTTAAGGTTTGCATTACCGATTTCGCTTGGTGTCCACTTTTGCGAGTAAAGTGTTTGGTCAGCATTGATAACACGCTGACCTAGCTTGCGATCATTAGCCCAAAACTCAAGTTTTGTGATCAACTCACCATCGACGCGAGCTTTAATAACCGTCTCTTCACCAACAGTGAAAACTTGACCTTGAGTTGGAGCAACAAACGTTAACTCATGAACTTCAGGTTCTACTGGTGGATCAATCTCTTTCGCTTTAACGGTAATACTTACTGATTGTTCTTGCATCAGACCTGAAGCGTCTTCAACAAGCGCTTTGATAGTGTGAGTACCCTCACCTACCGCTGTCCAACTTGCTTGATAAGGGGCTTTAGACACACTAGAAACTTGTGTACCGTCAACAAAGAACGTCACCGCTTTCACGCTTGTATTGCTTGCTTTTACGTTCGCTAGCATTGAAACGCTCTGGCCTTCTACAAACTCAGCCCCATTCACTGGTGATGCCAGTTGAATTGATATTTCTGGCTCACCAACCTCACCTTCATCATCTGCAATCAGACGAATGGTATCTTGAAGAAGAGCAAGATCTAATACACCGCTCACACCAAGTGTTAGCTCAATTTTGTCACCAGCTTGAAGTTGAGACTTAACCCAGCTGCCGTTGTCAAAAGACAAAGCAAGCGTATTGCTAAACACATTCCCTTGCGCATTGCTGCTGAACTTCATACCAGGGTAACTGATACCTTGTGCAGACCAAGACGGCGTTGACATTGACATGTTTGTATCAAACACAATCTTTGCATCACGCAGTTCAACTGGCTTAGAACCGTCGTTAGTTAGCGTAACTTTGTACGTGTTCCACCATTGGCTCTCAGAACCAACGATGGATGCGTCTGTATTAACTGCGGCCTGAGCTGCTGGCAATGCCATGCCGATCGCAAGTGCCAAAACACTTGGTATGAATGCGAGCGTATTCTTTCTCATAATTAGGAACTTATATAAACAACAATAGAATGAATACGCATTATAGGCAGGAACTTTTTTCGCATCGCAGCGACTGGATGTAACAAAATGTAACCGAACTTACATGTGTAAAAACGCCAAAATTAGAACGCATTTTCGCGCCAAAATGATGACAAATTGAACATGAACAATAAGTAAACTGAAAAACGGGACTCTAATTCAAATTTATGGAAATGTGCTCTAGGTTAAACAAAAACATATTATCATTATAAATAAACATTAGATTTGCAAATCAACATCTTAAGTGCATATAAAACCAAAAAAGTTACAACATGAAAATAGTAGAAATATTTACTTACATATTGACGTAGGAATAACCTTACAAGAAATTTAGCACGTTTATATAACAAACAGATTATCCAATAAATTTTGAAGAAGATCACAGTTATCACTTATCAAACTGAACTCTATTAGACAGCTGACGGAATAACAGTTCTAAAGAATGCTTTACTACAAATTTGAAACAAAACGTCATTTTACGCATTGAAGCACATTTTATTTACACTGTTTTGAAGATAATGAGGGTAATGGATCCTTTAAATCCAAGTCAGCTTAAAGAAATCAAGGAGAGTTTTATATGTCATTACGTTTATTAGCCGCTACGTTCGCCATGGTAGGGTTGAGCTTTGGCGCTCAGGCAAGTGCCGAATGTGAGGTTTCTGTCGATGCTAACGACATGATGCAATTTTCGACCAAAACACTGAGTGTCCCTGCGACATGTAAAGAAGTGAAATTAACTCTTAACCATACGGGGAAAATGCCAGCTCAATCTATGGGCCATAATGTCGTTATCGCAGACACGGCAAACTTACAAGCGGTAGGAACTGAGGGGATGTCGGCAGGGCTTGAGAACAACTACGTAAAACCAAACGATGATCGCGTATATGCATTTACCAAAGTCATTGGTGGTGGAGAAAGTACCTCAATTACTTTCAGTACTGAAAATATGGCACCCGGCGGCGATTACTCATTCTTCTGTTCGTTTCCGGGCCACTGGGCAATCATGCAAGGCAAGTTCGAATTTAAGTAATATAAAATCAACGTCATAAACGCATAACCGTTTAAACTAAAAAGGGAAGCCTATTGGCTTCCCTTTATTGTATGTCTTTCGTTCGGTATTTATACCAATGACAACAGACACTTATCACTTATCACTTATCACTTATCACTTAAGATAATGGTCATCCATTAATAACTTTTTTTGCGCGTTATTCGAATACAATTTTACGACATCATAAAATGGCATTGGTTTATAGAAATAGTAACCTTGGATCAAGTTAATGTCTTGATCTACCATAAATGCAAGCTCAATGTCAGTTTCAATGCCCTCTGCCACTGTTTCTGCTCCGGTGATTTTTATGAGTTCAGTAGTCAACCGAAACAACTCTCGACCATTTTTATTGTTGAGGTTGAGCACCAACGAACGATCAATTTTCACTTTATCAAAGTCAAACTTGGATAAATAGCCAATGGATGAGTAACCAGATCCAAAGTCATCCAACGCAATTTTGATACCAGCTTCTCTCAAGGAACACAACACTTGGTAAGTACGGTGCTCATCTTGAATCAACATGTCTTCTGTTATTTCAAACTCAACTTGAGAATATGACAACGCACTTTTGTTAATCATACTCAGTACACTCTTAGTAAAATTGGGCACCAGACACGTTTCTGGAGAGAGATTTATGGAAACTTTAAATTGAGAATGTTGAGCCATTGGAGCCACCTCTTTCAATGCTGTTTCAACCACCCATAAATCCAACTCGCTCATCAAACCAAGTTTGGCAAAATCGGTCAAAAACGTCGGTGGTGTGATTTCTCCCGATACTGAGCGGTGGCGGATCAGCACTTCTACTGAACGAATGACACCACTTCGCGTATCAACCTGAGGTTGATAATAGAGTACGAACTCCCCTGTTTTTCTCAAATCACTGATGCGTTTCTGAGCGGCAAACTTACAGGTGATCTCAGGGAAAAAATCCCCAATTTCTCTGCCACTCTCAACGTTTTCATAATTGAAAAAATCATCTGATATTGATTTAGCAAACAACACATTGGTATTGTTAATTTTGTCCATCTGTTTAAAAAATGGGTAGTAGATAAGCACACCAACTAAAATAATAACCAATTGCAGCGCTGCGCCTGTCCACATATTGCCTGTTGCAATATACCCGCTAACCAAAGGAGGGGTCATCCAGCTCAGTAATCTCTGATATCGGGGCAACCATACCTGTTGACGTCGCAATATAGGCGATAATAAGTCCGATAACCGGTGCAAGCAGAAACGGCACGATTAACACCGGGTTAAAAATAACGGGTAAACCGTAGAGAACCGGCTCATTGATGTTAAACATACTCAATACCAACACCGCGGCCCCCAACATTTTATAGCTACGGTTCTTGGTTAAAAACAACATACAAAGAACCAAAGAAATGGTATTACCCGCTCCCCCTAACCCTGCGTAAAAGTCGTAAAAATTAGTGGTTAAAACTGGAATTGGCGTACTAAACAGTTCGTGATTCTCCAGCGCTATTTGGGTCATCTCAAATAGTTCAGCTTTATATGAAGCAAAAATGATATGCCCATTAATACCAATAGACCAAAACAAGTTGCGCACTAATTCATAGATGATGCCATCAAGCAAAGAATTAAGCTCTAGGTCTGGCAACAAAAGTTCACTGACATCTGCAATATCAAATACCCACCCTAATAAATAACCAAGAGCGGCATAAAACACCACCAGTACCGTTGTTGCCATCAGCAAATTGTACGATTGATCAACAACATTAGGGAGGTCAGATACGAAGAAGCATTTACGATCTTGCATAAAGCGTACAGACCACGCTACTGCGATAGGAATAAGGATTCCTAGCGGATAATTACTGGGTACCACCGTCCCCTCTTGCAGTAATCCCCACTCATTGCACACAATGAAATAGATCATCAAGGACGGTGTAATAACATTTACGCGTGATACCTTGTGTAAAGAAGATAAAAACTGAGAGAAATAGACCAGCAGCAATATAGGAAATAGCTTCCAAACAATCACACTGCCTGTAGCAATCGTTCCCCCCATCTTTGCGTAACCGGCCATCATCAAAAGGTTACCGATTAATGCACTAAAAGCAGAGATCAAAGAAACTGGCAGCAACATTACAAGGACATTGCACAGTCCGTTGACATATAAATTGGAAGAAATTGCAGTAAAAAGTCGATTAAAATATCGATTGTTCATTGGGCACATTTTATCCGTCGATGTACGATCATTAGAGTCGCACAGGAAGTTCGCCGCAATTAAGATCCGTTTATTTTGTTACACAATGAGGGAGTGTCTGACATAAGCCTATATTGATAAATGAGTCGGTTATTGCAGAGTAATATCACTGAGAACAAGCTTGCGTCGTTTCCGTTCGTTGTTTTACGATGGAATATTGCGACACAATCGGCAGTGAGCACCTATACAATCTCAAATATATAAAGAAATTGGCGTTAACGTCAAAGACGGTATCATTCAAGTAACAAAGCGTTGTTCGTTCAACGTTGCGAATAGTCACTCAACAAACTAAGTGAGCTCAGTTTGTTGTTTGTTCCCTAATTCAAAGGGTGTCAGTTACCTGTACACCTCTTTTAGACTTTGGAAATACTGATGCTTCATGCCAAAGAGTATTATGACGTGCTAAGCAAAAGGGCGCACATTATAGCGACTAAGTTTTTATTTCCAATCATTTTTTGTGGAAATATAGGAGGTACGATCTGTTACTGTTCTAACAAGACTTGTATTAGCGGACATGGTTTCGCAAGATAGTACCCTTGAACCTTATCCACACCGCATGCTTCTACAAACTGATATTCGTCTAGGGTTTCAACCCCCTCTGCCACAACTTCACAGTGCGTTACATGGCCAAGTTGTGCAACTAGACCATACAAATCTTTACCTTTTTGATCTGTCGCGTCTAATAACAAAGAGCGATCAAGTTTGACCTTATCAAATGGGTATTTAAGTAAATGTGGAAACGAGGCGTACCCCGCACCAAAATCATCCATCGCGATACGGATGCCCTTGGCTTGCAGTGCTTCCATAGTATTGATGAGAAAAACCTTATTGCTCAAAATGGCTTCTTCTGTTATCTCAATTTCGAGCCATTCAGGAGAAATACCGTAGTGTGCCAACCTCGCAAATAAGTGAGGTACAAATTCTTCTTGCTCTATCGTCGCTACTGAAATATTGATGGCTACTCGTCTATCTTTTGACAACGTCATTTGTTGCATGTCAGCAAACACTTTTTCAATAACCAATTTATCGAGCAAAGGCATTGAATTAAGCATCTGAAAGTCTGCAATAAAAGTTGGGGGGCATAACTTCCCATCCTTATCGATATAGCGAAGTAAAGCCTCGTAAGAGAATATATTCACATCTTTTGTCGATTGCAGCTTTTGATAGAACATAACCAGCTCCCCCTCACGTAGAATGCTGGTTAAGCGTTTCTGTGCCGATGCTTTGCTGATACTTGTATTGTTCGAGTCTCGAACGTTATTCAGTAACGTTTTAAAAAGCGATGTTTCTATACCTGTGTAGGCACTATTGGCTCGGAACTGCGCTGAAAACTTTCCTGCATACGCTAAGTAAAATGGTCGATAAATCATCACACCCAAGATGATGATAACCAATTGAAGCAAAGAACCCTCAAGCTGGTTTCCCATCGCAACATAGCCACTGAATAAAGGGGGCGTCATCCAATTCACAATGTTTTCCACCGGAGGGACTAAACCCGACGAGATACAGCCATAAGTAACAATAAAACTGACAAGAGGCACCAACACGAATGGCACTATCAATAGAGGATTGAAGATAATTGGCAAACCAAATAACAGTACTTCATTAATATTAAAAATAACCAAAGGCGTAGCGGCAAGTGCTAACATCAAATGATTACGTTCTCTTGCGAACAGCAAAACACACAGTAATAGGCTAATGCTATTGCCCGAACCTCCCATCGACATAAAGGCATCATAAAAACCTTGGCTAATAACATTAAGTGAAGCGTCCCCTGCTTGCCAAGCGGTCATATTCGCTTGAGTCGCGGCATAGATTTGTTGCTTAATGCTAAACAGCAAGTTGTGGCCATTAATACCAATAGAGCCAAGTAACCCCAACACGGTTTGATAGATAAGCCCACCTTGCAGTGTTAGAGGATCGACAGTTAATCCATCAATGAGTCCACCGAATCCTGTCATAGCCACAGAGATAAATTGAGATAGAGCAAGGGCCGCTAACACAAATAAGAAAAAGTGTGCAACGTGTTTTAATAATCGCGAAGAAAAATCCAACGCTTGAGGCTCTAACAAGCGAATCTCAAGGGTCGTGCAATAGACGTACGTCAGCATGGCACTTAACAACGCAATCAATGGATTGTTCGGTAGCATATACGTTGCTGATAAGCTACCGTTTTCGATCGACACTAAATAGAACAATACCAACGAATAGATGATAAATACGGCACTAGATACATTGGTTTTATGCGACAGGTAGTAGCCTGCAACGACACAAAATGCACTCGGATAAAGATTTATTAAAATATCCGAAACATGGAACAGCAATTGAGATAGCTCTGTTAACCCCGAAACTCGACAAACGTGGCCGAGAAAAATTGCCAATGCATTAGATAAAGTGAGCGGAAGTAGCAACAGAGCAATCGAAGCTAGGTCTGTTAGGTAAGATTTAGATCTCTCACGCCAAGAACTTGCAATCTCAGAAAAATGTTTTAAAGGTAAACGGTTAAATGTTGAGCCTGATTGCGTTTGCATGAGCCATCTTATTGCTAAGTGTTAAATTCGTCTGCGGTTAAAACCGCTGTTTATACAACCACTGCAATAACGATATGTTCACATCTATGGAAGCCAGTTTCCTCACTATATCAGTTCAAAAAAAGTCCCAGTGTTTCACTTCATTAGCCAACACTTTGTGTGAATTTATAGTTGAAAGCTTTGGATAACAAGCAAACGGTATTGCTCATTTTTTACTGGAGGGTTGTAAGAGTAATTTAACGCTTATATGCGCCCCGTTCCATTTGAATTCGTTGTCGTTACAATAAATATCAATAACAACACACGTCAATTTAAAATTAAGGATGTTGCGCTGGATTGAGGGGGCATTTGTCTATATAAATCAGTGCTCTATATTGATGGGAAATCTTTGCTCATATAACTCCATGAAATCTTTACGAATCAAATGTTCAAGATGATTGGCTTTATCTGTTGGGCAAAAAATCATGACATGCACGATCTGCTCACCATTGATATTGCTCGATATATGGATATGCGGCTCAGCCCCCGGAAGATCGACACCAGCATGCTTCTCGATCATCGCGTTGTAACGGTGCGCAACATCGGCAAAATAACTGCAATGTTCGTCAATCTTATCGGTCAGTAACGGCAAAAGTGGGTATAGGTTGACGAAGTCTTTCACCACAACAGAAAAGTCATGGTAAACGTAACGCTTCATAAAGTTGAGGTTCTTCACTGGGTAAGTGAAAAACATACTGTTAGGCAACGTCGCGGTTTTACCGGTGAAGTGGTATTGCCCATGGTGCAAGTCGATTTCTTGAATCACCGTCGCCATCATATTGTGCTCAATCACTTCCCCACATAACTTTCCAACTTCAATCCAGTCACCTATGCGGAATGAGCGTGAGCTCGCCCGCTGAATGGACCCGGTAAAGCAAAGAATAATTTCTTTTGAAGCCACCACCACGGCTACTGCAATCGCAGTAAGGCTCAGGGCAAACTCACTGATTTCAGACTGCCATAATATAAAGAGAACAATCAATGTGATCGCAAACGTGCCATTTTTGGTTCTCGACATCCAGTTGCGCTGTTCTTCGGTGATAAAGGCATCGTCGCCACGGATTCTTGACAGAATAAAGCGGCGAAGAAGCATAACAAACACTAAAATCAGTGCGGAAAAAACGACTTTGTGAGTGAGAAGAAAATCGACGACTAACTGCACTTTCTCCATTACCCGACTCCCTGTTTAGTTTGGATATTTAGCGGCTTAACACTTGAGACTCGCTCATGAGACGACAACCTTACCAAATTATTCCGTGGGTTGTCCCAATTCGCTTTCTTTAAATACGATAAACGCACGGCGGTTTAAAGCATTCGCTTCTGGAGATTCTTCGTTGATCACAGGTTGAAGCTCACCAAAGGCTTTTACTTCCCACACAAACTGCGATGGATCGAGTTTCGTCTTGAGATACGCCACCACGGTTTGCGCTCTTCGCTCCGCTAATTGTTCATTATAAGAGAGCGAGCCCACTTGGTCGGTATGACCAGCCACCATAATGCTACCCTCTAAACCTTGCAGTTTTGCGATGAAATCATCTAATTGTGAAAGGTCTTCCGGTTTTAGTTCCGACTTATCAAAGTCAAAGTGTGGTGTCATCGCCATGTAGATCTTACGCTCTGATTTTGGCGGCTCACAGAAAGGCATTTCTTCGTACTTCTTCGCTTCTTCAAACATCACGTAAGCACGACGGTTTTCTGCGCGAGCTTGATCCGATGTCCCCAGCGCCAATGGTTGCGACTCACCAAAATGTTTCACTTCCCAATCGTATTGCTCTGGGTCGAGTTGTTGCTGTAGATATGCTTCTACCGATTCAGCACGGCGCATAGACAGCTTCTCGTTATATTCGTCAGAGCCTTTAAAATCGGTGTGACCAACAATCGTGATGCGTCCGCTCAAGCCTTGAATATCACGGATAAACGCATCTAGGCTTGCCGCATCAGCTTCACGAATGATGGATTTATCGAAATCGAAATGCTCGGCAACCGCAATATGGATTTCGCGTTGCGGTGCTAAACATTCACTGATCAAAAACTTGGAGACATTTACATCGGCAAACTTTTCTCGGTTCTCTTGGCTTACATACGCATCCGCCGAACAACCTGCCAATATTACCCCTGCAATCATGCTGCTTAACAAACGAATCGTCGTTTTCATATCGCCCTCTTATAACTTACCAACTAGGTTAATGAACACGCCTGATGCGTCGTAATCGTCATCATTCGCTAGGTTGCCATCAAAGCCTGAGAAATTATAACCCACACCGACTTTGAAGTTGTCGCTTAAATGTTTGTTGACCGAGACTAAAGCGCCCTGCTCTAGCTCATCGTAGGTGCTGTCCGTCTTCCAATGATACTCGCCGGTAACATCCCAATCTTTCATTACTCGATAAGAGGCACTCAAGCCGTACAGTGAAATTTTGCTATCGACAGGAATATCTTCGCCTGACTGACGAGTAAATATTTCATGCTTGTTCTTAAACGCGTATTTCGCACCTAGATCCCAGTTCGCATCAAGCGAGTAAATACCTTCTACCTCGATGATGTGGCTTTCTTCATCTTTATAGTCCACATCTCGATTTAGTTGGTCGAAATCCACCAAGTAGGTATAACGCGATAGTAAATTCAATCGGTCGTTATAGATTGGTCGATATGCTAAACCTGCGGTCGACTCAATAAAGCGTGCCAATACTTTATCACTCGATTTACTCTCAGAGCGTGAGTAGTTGAACTTGCCGAATAAGGTATATTCTTCTGTTAAATGGTGCGTATAACGGTTGGTAGTGACCCATTGTTCCACTCGTTTTCTATCGGGATCAGTAGAATCATCCGTTTTGTCGACTCGGTATTCCACTTTATTTTTAAAGAGTACATCATCCACATCTATCGACGTACTGACACTTACCGATTGGCGTTCAGTGGTGATTTTCTGGTCATCTTCGATTTCACCTTTTTGATAACCAATCCCCATGTCGATATCGTCATTCATGTCATAGCCGAAGCCAAACGAGTCAATACGACCTTTGCCGTTGTTCTCATCTACAAATTGGTTTTCTTGGTAGAAATCGACCGTTGAAGTCAGGTCTGCACGTTGGCCAACAATCACATTATTTTTGCCTTCGTATGTGTCGTCTACGTAGGTTAAGTAAGTGCTATAATCTTCGGTTACGTCATACGTCACACTCGCTTCTGCGGCGTCACCACGGTCGCCTGTGGTGTATTCCGCACCAACGACAAAGTCTTCGAGAATACGCGTTTCACCACCTAGAGTGACACTATCGTTTTCATCGTATTCGTCGGTTTGGCCTACGGTTTTCTGACCTTTGATGTACACATTGTTGTCGCTGTCCCAGATATAGTCAGCACGCAAACCCGCTAATGTACCTTTGCCTTTTTCATCTTGGTTGTTTAGCTCTTCAACTTGTTTACCTGCTGCCGAGATCTTAATGTGTTTGGTGACTTTAACTTGGGTTTCCAATTCCGCTTGCTGGGTATCGGTTCTCAAGTCGCCATCTAACTCGCGCTCTTCAATAGAGGTGAAACGCGTCTTCACAGCAACTCGGTCAGTGGCTTGAAAACGAATTTCGGTACCGTATGATTCCTGTTCTAGGTCGTCATCTTGGCTAGCAAAGCTGTAACCTGCGTCTTTAGATTTGTACCAAGCTTTTACATCGTTACCCACCGCAGAGAAGACGTTTGGTGCTAAATCATAAAGGTTCATTACCCCTTTGACTTGGTAGATATCACCTTCACGATCTTCCGCGTTGCTGCCAATTGGAGTGAAGGTTAAACCGCCATCGAACGAAACGTAGTTGGAATCGGTTTGACGACCTTTACTGTGTCCGAATTCGGCTTTCAAATACGTACCCTCGGATGCACGCAACGTTAAGTCCGTGCCGTAGGCTTCGTAGTCTTGGTTATCTTTTTCTTCAGTTTGGTAGTTTGCGCCCACACCGATGTAGTCGTTCACCCAACCTTTCACACGGCCACCAGCGGTCATTGCATCCAGCGCATCACTACCTTGAGGAACATATTCATAGTCCACGGCGAGGTAGTTATCATAACCCGAAGCGGGTTGATCGTTGATTACCGAGCCAAAGTTATCCGAGATGATATTATTCAGTGGCCTAGTCAGAATAATGCGGCCTTGGTATGGATCGATTTCATAGTCTCGCCCCGATTGAAGCGGCATTTCTTGAATAGTGATGCTACTGTCTGGGTCGACAACTCTCACCATTACTTTGTCACTGCCCGGCACCACTTCACCATGACGCAAGAAGTAGAGCGAACCACCTGTGCCTAAGAACTCATCATGAGCAAACAGAGAGTCTGATTCAGCCACAAACCCAACGATATTTAGACGATCTTCGCCGAACTTTGTAGTTGAACGTGTACGGAAATCCCCTTTGAAACCGTACAAGCTTCGGTTGTAGTCATTGTTGTCCGTACCGGTAATACCTGTGTTGTAATTACCCCACAATATATTGGATTTATCATATTCGACATTGAGGTAAACCTTACCTTTGGTGTTCACCACTTTGTAGATGTTCGAGCTGTCACCATAGTTGCCGTAGTACATCTCGTCGTCATCTTCTAGAATATCGAATACGCTGGAGGAATCTGAGGCAAACGGGTGCTTAAACATATCTCGCACATCGCTTTCTTTGGTATCAAAATGAGTAGTGACTCTTAACTTATCACCAAACTTACCTTGGCCAAAATACGCTAAGCGGCCCTGATTGTAGATATCATCTTGGTATTGTTCATCAACTGCTAAGGCGGCTGAATTGCCGGTGACTTTGTTCTTACCAATGTAGAAATCAGCAAGACCGGCTTGCACCCAGTATTCGTCTGGAATACGGACATAGAGTTGATAACGACGCTCTTCACCGTTATCAAATACCACGCGAGTTGGGAACAAATACGAATCGGCTGGCAAATACTGCTCTGCGTACAATTCGCCCTCTTCGACATCGAATTCATCTTCACCAATCACGACTTTATCGACGCCTTTTAAGCCCGTTCCCATGAATCTTGCTAGACCCGCAGAAGTAGGAATGTTGTGACGCATCAACTGGGCTTTACCTAACTTGCGGCTTTGCTCTTCTTCACCGTCGTTCTTGTCGATATCAACTTCAGAATCTGGCTCGACAAGGTCAATCACACCCACCGTGGTCACGTCCATGTTGCCGTCTTTATCAAAGGCTTTTAAACGGAACAACAGCTGCGTGTTGGATTCAAATTGATACTCTTGGTCGGTCGTGCCATCCCAAACAATGTTGAAATCGTTAGCAAATTGCTGACCTTCTACCACTGCTAGAGGATTAACCAAACCGCGGTCACCACCGTGAAAGACTTCTAACTGATAGTGATCCACGTAGTAACTGAAGTTGGTGGTAATCGCGAAGCTCATTTCTTGCAGCGGCTTGCCGTCTTTGACTTCAACATCGCTACTGATGCTCAAATCAAGCACCGGATCAAATCGCATAATGTCACGGCTTACCCAAATCGCCCCTTGATCGAGGTAGATCCGCGTGTTATCCGTTTGTTCGTGTGCTTTTACTTCAATACCCAGTGAGTCACTGTCAATTTTCTCCAATTGGCTGGTGTCTTTCGCGTACGAAAGTATTGGCAACGCAGCCACGATACACATTGTCAGTTTTGATTGTTTAAATCTAATCATAATAATCCTGCTTAACCGCTTGAGTGCTTAGCTGCGTGATACACAGCCTACGTCTGTACTACGAACGGTTAATCATCCCCACTACTTTTGATGCTGAAGTTGAATTTCGTCAGTTTATTTGGTGTGATTCGGCGTACTTTCGGGTTCTCACTGATCACTTTCATGCCTGTTGGTAAGGAGTCTGTGTCCACCTTAACGAGGAACTGCTTGCCTTTTTTATTCAACACCCACTGATCTGGTACATGGTATCGACCATATTGGTCTGTCTCGATGATGATGCCTTCGACGGTAAGCAAGCGAACCCCCGGAATACCATCCTCGTAAATCCCCTTGTTCTCCACTATGATCTCCCAAAGGTAATGGTCACCATCTCGGTAGAGGTTTCTCACCACGTCGATGTTCTCTGCCGACAAGCCTTTTTTCTTATCTCCTTTATGCTTGGTAATCGCCTGACCTTGCTTATCAAACTCAATATGCGTGCCATTATCCGTCGTCACCTTGAACGAGAAACCTTGGCGAGTTCGTGTATTAAACTGGAACACCACTTTGTTGCTGTGTTCGAGGGTACGGTTACGAGACAGGCCGTACAGCTCATCGACTTCATAACCTTTGTCCACACTCGACATCACGACGTCTTGGCCTTTCAGTTTCGCTTTCACGTCTTTAAGTTGTGTTTCAACACCATCTTGAGTGATGAAAGTTGAGCCCGGAATGTAGTCACCTGCGGCAAGATCAATATCGATGTAGATATCATCCGCGGTCGCATCGGCTTGGAAACCATCCCCATTGTGATCTTCAAACACCTTGCCGATGATTGAAGCGGTATCGAATACCTTGTCTGGCATCACTTCTACCGTCGCACTAGCAAGGTTCGATTTCACCACATAACTGGTCGTAGCACGTTGTGCTGAAAAGATCTCTGCAGGTGGCGCTTCAGCCCAAGCTGTATTGGTATAAACACCGAACGTTGCCCCGACACTCACACGCATCAGATAACGAATACGCACAGCATCAGCGGTTTTCGAATCGCCCTTACCGTAGATATTCATGTCGCCCACTTCGAAGAACAGTTGATTGGTCTTCGTTGGCTCAACTGTTATTTGGATGTCATCCGAGGTATCAAATACACCATCAGGGCCGCTATTGACCATCTCCGTCGAGTCCGGGAGGTAAACGAAACCACCTGGGTAGCGGTCAACCAAACGCACACCCGTGAATGGATTGTCGTTTTCGTTGGTGATAACGACTTCGTACTCAACGACTTCACCAACACTTGCTTCTGATTTGCTCGCTACCTTGGTCACTTTCAGCATGCCTTCGTTGTAGGCTTGCTTCTTAACCTTGATCGTGACGTAGGCGGATGCGACTTCACCTGTCGACGCTGTTGCGGTAAAGACGTTAGTAAAGTTGTCATCAATGCCTTGGTTGATTTCACCCGTCACTACAATTTCATATTCATTACCTTGATACGCTTTCATGGTGTGGTTTGAATCGACGTTACTATCTGAATCGACAGAAACCACAACACCAGACTTAAGCTCGGTGATGATCGCTTTCCATGTGGTGAACAATGGATTGCCATTTTTACCAATCAGCTTGTCGATTTCATCCAACAGGTTGACGCTTTCTGCATCCGAAGAACCTCGGTTGGTCGCAGTCATTGTGAAGGTAATTTCATCATCGTCGTTGGTGTATTCTGCTTTATCCGCGACTTTCGTTACCGACAGGATGATAGGTTGTGGTTTGATAGTTACGAAATCGTCTGCCAATACATCGCTTTCTGACTTGTCATAAGCATAGGCATGGTTGGTGATTTCCCCCATTGCATCCACATTGACAACACCTGTAATTTCGATGTCTAACTTGTCGTTTGGCGCGAGGATTACACGACTATTCACATCCAGATTGTCACCTTGAATCTGTGGTAGCACGATGGTGCGATCGTCAGTGTATGAGCTTGTTATACGCCAACTGGTAAATGCTTCGGCTTCGGTGTCATGAATCGTATTCACTTTCAACTCAGAGAGAAGATCCTTGAGCACTATCTCCTCGGTAAACGAGCCGGATTCATTACTTAACACCACGTGATAAGTCACGCTTTCACCTGGACGGTAATACTCATCGTCAACGGTCTTCTCAAGCTTGATAGACTCCGGCATGGCGAACAGCGTTGCAGTTGCGTCCTGAGTTTCGCCTCTGAATGTCGCGCTCGCTGTATTCTCAATCTCACCTGTCGCGTATTGATTAACAAGACCGGTGATAACGAACTCAACTTCATCGTTTGCTGCGATGATCAACGTAGACTCAATATCCGAATTCACACTTGGTATGTTTGTAATTTCTGTTTCAGGATCGTTTTTATTTACGTCAATTCGCCAAGAATCAAACGCTTTGACTCTAGTACCATCAAGTCGAAAGACCTCTAGGCTGCTGATCGCATCTTGAACATCGACATCGGTTGCTGGCACCGTCCCCTCATTCTTGACCTTAACGCGGAATGTCGCTTCAGTTCCCGGCACGTAGTATTCCGTATCTGCCGTTTTCTCGATTGAGATTCCTTGTGACTGAGGCTGAATGGTTGCGCTAGATTGTTGTGTTGTACCATTCAGATCTGCCGTCGCGATATTGGTAATTTCACTCGCGGCTAATGGGTTGGTTTTTGCAGTAATCGTAAATTCAACAATGTCATGCGGCGCAATATCAATCACTGAACGAATATCTTGATCGTCCATTGGCATCGGTGTAACCGTTGTACGATTGTCATTCGTAGTGGTTTCAATCGTCCAACTCTCAAATGCACGCTCATTGACACCGTGAATATTGATGGCTTTTATGCCGGACAAAATATCTTCAAGCTTAATGTCATTATCGAAGCCGTCCGTTCCGTTATAAACACGAACGTGGAATACAGCATTCTCACCCGGAATATATGTCGGTGATTCGACAGTTTTCTCTATCCACACCTCTTCAGGGAGAGTTTCTAGCGTTGCTGTCGCATCCAATATTGCACCGCCGAATTCAGCACTTGCCGTATTCACGATATTTGCCACCGCACTATTATTCACCGTACCTGTGATAGCAAATTCAACAGTATCGCTAGGCGCAATATCTAAACGGGTATCAATATTGTCATTCGGACCCGGTACTTTTTCGATATTTGTACGAGGATCGCCTTTTCTCGTGACAATTGTCCAATCACGTAACGCGGATTCTATTGCCCCGCCGGAGGTCTCCACTTTTAGTTCGGAAATAAGATCTTCTAACTGCACATTTGCGGCAAAACCCGAACCATTGTTCGTCACTTTAACTCGGAATGTTGAGAGCTCTCCTGGTTGGTAGTAACGTTCATCCGTTGTTTTTTCGATGACAATATCGCCAGGATAAGGTTGTAACGTCGCCGTTGCCGTTGTGTCTTTACCATTATGATTAAGCGTTGCTTGGTTAACGATATCGCCAGTCGCTTCACCATTAACAAGTCCAATAATATACAAAGTTATGGTGTCTCTAGGCGCAAGGTCGATGTTGTAATCAATATTTTGATTCACCACTAACTCGTTCTTATCAACCGTGGTTAATGAACTGCCTGTGACATACTGAACCGCCCATTGTAAGAATGCTTGATTCGTTGAACCGTCAATCGTCACAACCGATAATGCACCAATCTCGTCTTTGAGGTTGATGTCATTTGCGTAGCTGTTCCCCTCATTAACAATTTTTAAAATGTACCCAGCAGATTGATTCGGGCTATAAAACTCTACCATCGGTTCTTTAGTAAACGTCAGATCTGGGATCTTTGCGGTACTGGTCGCTTCCGCAGTTTTCTTTATACCGTTATAAGTCACATCAACAATGTTCGTCACATCACCGACAACTTCAGGATCAAGTTGCCCTTCAACGGTAATCGTGACTACATCTGCAGGGCCTATGTCCAAGCTACCATCTAAGAATTCACCTGTGGCTGCTGGGAATTTAGTTTCGCCTGTTTTTGATGACGCATTAAAGAAAATTGAACCCGATTCAAACGCGATGACCGTCGCCCCTGTCACATTGGTCGAAGTAATGTCATTAACGAGGTCTTTCACTTCAACATCATTTGCCCAGTTGTTCGTGGTATTTTCAATCTTAATGGTGTAATTGAGTGAATCTCCTGATTCATATTGAGCTTTGTCCACCTCTTTTGAGACGGTTAACTCCGCAGTTGCCGCAACATAGGTGGCATCCGCAGTTTGAGTTCCACTGGAATCCGTGACCTCAACGACGTTAGTGATGTCGCCAACAAGATCGTCCTTAACAACCCCCTCAATATGAAGCTTGACGGTGTGATTTGGGTGAATGTTGTAACGAATCTGATAACCATTGTCACCAGTCACCTCAGAGCCCGAAATTGGTTGAGTCAGGGTTGGATCTTTACCATCAACACTCACTGACGTAGCTGACCAAGAATCAAAAGCGCGCACAGGCAATGTCACACCTGCTTTTTCAGCACGAATCGTCTTCCAAAGGTCTGAGATCAGAACATCGGTCGCATAACCTGTACCGGTGTTTTTCACCTCAATGTCGTAACCAATCGTATCTCCCGGATGGTAAATCGCAGAAGTCGTTGAGGTGACTTTCGAAACTGTAAGTGTTCCCGGTTCTGGATAGATGAACTTTTCACGTAAGTTGTATGTATAGAAATCGGTACTAGAGGCTAGTCTTCCTTTAATTTGGTTAGTGAACTCACCAACAGCATCATCGCGGACGTGGCCGACAACTTCGATAAGTATCTCTGCCTTACCACTCATGGGAACATCCTCTACATTGATGTCCTTATCCGCGGGTGCTGCATTAATTAAATCAACTTTAGTAAAAGTAGCGTCAAGACCAGGATCTACAATTTGCGCAGAAACTGTCCAATCTTTCAGCGCAACCTCTTCTTTACCACTTGCTGTTTGAACCTTGTAAGCCGTAATCGTATCTTGAATATCAATCAACTCGTTATTCGTCGTCTCATTTCGAACTCGGATTTGATAGACAATTTCAGAACCGGGGGTATAGGTCGGTGTCGTAGTCGACTTCTCAGCTGTTAAGCTTGATGTGCCTTGATTCAAAGTAACATCATTACTATCCACTCCATCGACAGTCGCAACGTTTGTGATGGTTCCTGTCGCGTCGGTTGCTACAACACCATCGATCTCAAATACGACAATATCAGTTGGCATCAAGTCAAACGTAGCATCAAGAGGCACGTTACCTTGATATTGGCCACTTATAGAGAAACGATCTGGGTCAGGAGCGCTAACAACCGCAACACTGTAGTCTGTAAACGCAGATCCTCCGAGGGATGTATCTATTTCGTTCAACTTATCTACGATGCTCACATCGTTAGCAATACCTTCACCTGTATTTTGAACGGTAACCTGATATTGAACCTGCCCACCAGGGTTATAGTGACAGTCTGTACCTGTATCAGACGGGAACGTACAGCTTGGACCAATTTCATCCGCGGTAGTACCAATAACGGTTTTAGTCACAACCAGAACAGGAGCGACTGGTGGAATGATTTCCGTGGTATCCGTATGATTCCCTGCTTTACCGGTATTGCCATCAATGTCACCAAGCGCATCCGGGCGAATTTTCCCTTTAACGGTGAATTCCATCACTTCTTCAGGGGCAATATCCACCAGCAGATCTAAATCATCAGAACGGTCATAAGCTCCAATGTAAGTATCTTGGTTGCCACTTGTGCCTGATGAAGTAAACGTATGAGTGATATCGGTATCGGAAAATGCCGACTTCGTCATGCCACCAATTACCTCAACTCGCACATTCGATATGATGTCCTGAATCACCGTTTGATCGCGCCAAACAGGTTCCGTATTGGCAACAGTAAACTTGTAGATCACCTCATCTTCTGGTTTGTAAGTATCATTCGTAGCATATGGCTTACCCGCTATCGAGACGATCGCTTTCTCTACCGTCAAATTGGCACTATCTGGAATAATTTTCGCCGCACTAAAGTTCGAACCGTTGTACTTCGGTTTCGCGACTATCTGATCAAGGGCGTCAAAACGGACCTGTGACTCCATCACAAAATCAATCCATCCCCCTGGGGCAATAGACAATATCGGGATATCAATGTCAGAGTTTGTTCCACCGGTATAACCACCAATGTCTGTCGTTGCTTCACCTGACGTTGTAACGGTGACATCCCAACCATATTGTTCAAAAGCTGGTAGGGTTTGGTTATCTGCCTCACCTGCTGCATTTTGGGCGACACGAACTTTGACTTTAGAAAACAGTTCTTGCAAAGACTTGTTGTATTCCAAGCCTTTACCGTTATTTTCTATTCTCAAGTGATAAACCACTTTTTTACCATCACTGGTGTGGTTATACGTTGTTTTATGAGTAGACAGCGAGTTGTCAGTAAATGCTTTATGCAACTTCGTAATTTTAGCTGGAAGCATATTGACGGGTTCTGAAACTAAATTTTGCTTGTTATCTACCACCGCAATATTCAGTATTTGGCCTACTGCTTTTTCACTGATTTTTGCCTTGATGGTATACACAACAAAAGTGTCACCCGAAGCAAAACTGTTCGCCGCCAAGTTAAACTGGGTATCAATATCACTACTGTTTGTTACACTCCCAGCATCACTGATGCCACTTGCATCGACTGCAGTTGTAATCGTCCAAGAATCAAATGCTCTTCCAACCGTACCATCAAGATACTGTGTTTGAATTTTACTGATCTCATCTTTAATCGGCATATCATTGATGTGGACGTTATTAAGATTCTTTAACGTAATTTCATACTCAATGTAGCCACCAGGTGTATACCCACCATTCAACTCGGTCGTACCATTACTATCAAAAATACGCGTTACGTGTTTCGCAAAATTAAACTTTTCTGCCGAAGCTTTTGTTTTTGCACTGACGGTATCACCATCAACGGTTAACAAGTTCAATATCTCGCCAATCGCTTTCTCATTGACCTTTGCAGTGACTTTGTATTCAACTTTGGTCCCCATGGGGATCGACGCGTGCGTACGAATGTCTTTGTTATTTGCAATCGAACCATCTAAATCCATGATTGCTTTACTACTGCCACTGACTATGCGTTGATCAATCGTCCAACCTGAATCGAATGCCTTACCCGGTGTACCGTCGATCAAATCGGTTTCAATAGACGACAAACTATCAACCACAGGGATATTGTAGGCATTGCCTTTACCGTCATTTTCTATCGTCAGGCGGTATACCAGTGGCTGATTCGGCTCGTAGCTTACTTGGTCAACTGTTTTGGTAAATGACAGATGATAGCTATTAGGAACGACGGTAATACCGCCAATCGTTATGGTTCCAACCGCGTCTTCTCGTACTACGCCCTCAACTTCGAATGTTACGGAATCGCCACCAGCCACATCGATTGTTGTATCAATATTCTGATTATCTGCAACTGTGCCATCTAATGTGCCATCGGTTGTTCCTTGACCACCATTCGAATCTTTTTTAGAAACATCAACGGTAAAGCCCGTCTCGAATGGGGTTGCTAGTGTTCCATCAAGAAGCTGCGTCTTAACACTTTCAATATCCTCTGAGACGCCATAATTGTTTACGTAACCGGTTTGGGAAGATACGGTCACTTGATACGTTAACGTATCGCCCGGAGAATAAAATTGAGTTTCGACGCCGTTAACAAGCAGTTTACGGACCACATCTCCGCCATTATCAGCACGCTCCATTTCATGATGAGAAACGTGCGACTCTTCTGTTACCTGACCAATATCACGATAGATGTACGCATCGTTTTCAATCTTATTATTTAAGCTACCTCCAGCATCTTGAGAGCCAATCACGTTATCCTTAACACGCGCTTTAATTCTAAACGTACGCAACTCCCCTGCATCGAGAGTCATCGTATTTGAGGCGTTGCCCGGCGGATAAACAAAATCTTCGTTAGTCTTAGCTTGGAAGCCTGACCCAAAATCAAACTGCCAATACTCAAATGGTTTTTGATCATAGAGATCGGCATAATGATCATCTTTGTCATTAGCAAGCACCGCACGGATCTCATTTAAAAGATCGACCACTTTCAAGCCTGTCTCTGGGTTAGAGCCATTATTCAGAACGCGAATTTCATAGGTCACGTCATCACCAGGGGAGAAACGCACTTTGTCTGCCGTTTTAAGAATGGACACATTCAGCTTTTCGCCTGATGTCCCCCCAATTTCTGCAGAAGAGGATTGGTTTAGGTTTGTAGCAGGGTCATAAATTTCAGCGGTATTCGAGATTTCATCTTGTGAATAATCTGCTTTGACTTTGCCTCTGATGTCATAGACGACATACCCCTCGGTGCCATTTATTCTAGGGTCAATGTCGATGCGTGTATTGATGTTGCCATTGTCTGGATAATCGCGCTTCGAGCCCGCGTTACTGCCCGTTTTAAATGGTGAATTGTTTGAGTCTGTATAAGAGGTGATGGTCCATTCAGAGAAAGCCCCAAGCCCAATAATATCATCGGTAACACGCACTTCATTCGCATACCCAGGTCCCGTGTTTACAATGGTCACCTTAAAGTTAACCCACTGCCCAGGAATAAACTCATCATTCGATGTGGTTTTTGCCACAATTACTTTTGGATCATGCGGGTAAACAACCGCAGTATCGGTCGCAGAGGATTGAACGATCGAGTCTGGAGTTTTGATCTCTGCTGTATTGTTAAACCGTGTGAATATGATTTCATCTTCATTAGTACGATCGATCTGCGCTACAATCGTATAGACCACCTCGACATTAGGTGGGATCTGCGCGGTGGTATCCAGATCATTGTTGTCTGAAAATGAACCAACATCGGTGTATGTCCCATTACCATCCAATCTTGGATCGTCGGACTTAATCTCTGCACTAATTTGCCATGATTTAAACACAGGTTTAGTCACACCATCCGGTTCCAATATACCTGCCGTAATCGTAGATAGCGTGTCTTTCACTTTGACATTAGTTGCGTAACCATTTTCTTTCGCGTTTTTTAACCGAATTTCATACGTCACTTCCGTATCTAATTTTGAATACGCCGTTTGTTCTGCATGAAAACCCGTATCTGTGTTCGTTTTTACTCGCTTGTCTAATTCGATCGCGAAATCTCTAGGATCTGACCCTCGGTCTGCATAAACAGACCCATCGACGGTCACTTGGTTTTGAATATGCCCATTCGCCACAGGATCGGTCTGAGCGACGATGGTGTACTCAATATAAGAGTGAGGCTGAAGTGTTGCGATAACATTGAGATTATTTGGGTATTTGATTTCACCCGTGATCCCCGTATCTGAGGCAGTCGCATCACTGCCATCCTCTTTATATGCATGGGCTGTGATCGTCCAATCAGAATATGCAGGAATCGTATTGCCTCTAATATCTTGAGTTTCAACCGCAGATAAATCATCCAATACTTGAACTTGATCGGCAAAACCATCGCCATCGTTCGTTATCGTAATAGTGTAAGTCAGCGCTTGCCCAGAGGAATAGAAACGACTATCGACATCTTTACCCGCACGCAAGTTATCATCTGGAGTTTGAACACCAGACCCCTCCTCCGTGACATTGTCACTTGAACAGCTTGGGTCATTGTCCAAAATCAGGCCCATGCTGCTGTCATTTGTTTTTGCGGTCAGTTTGTACTTTATGGTTTGCCCCGGCGCAATATCCGGAGTAAGAGAGATAGGGCTAGAGCTCCACGCTCCGTAATTGAAACTACCTGGATCAGAGCCATTTGAATCTTGGCCGGAGATAACATCAACTTTCCACTTTTCAAAGGCCTGTCCATCACCCGAACCGCCCGCTTGCTCGGTAATCACACAAGTCAAGTTGTCTTGTACCAAAAGGTTGTTAGCAAAATACTTTGATGAGCCGTTGGTCACAGTAATTTCATATTCAATCTCGCCACCAGGCACGTATTCACTTGCGCTCGTCGTTTTAGATATCGAGATATCAGAATCAGAGACACTGAGCACTTTTTCTGCCTCCACTGTGTCGGAGACAGTCGTGGTTTGAACAATCGTACCTGCGTCATCAACAACAGACGCCGTAAAACCTTGCAGCGTCCCGATGGTAATTGGGGTTAAGGTCGCTTTAATATTGTAAGTAATCGCTTCTCCAGGATAAATGGAGACCGTATCATCAAAATCTACATCTGTTTGAGGACCGCTTTGATAAGAAGATTGGGATTTCCCACCGATATTGGTGACGCTCACGTTCCATGTTGAAAATGGGTTACCATCAACATCAGTATGATCAAAATTGTTAGACAGATCATTCGCTAAGCCATTACTTGACACAATGTCCTGAATATTCTGTTTTATGTGGTATTCATGCGCGATACCGCCACTGATGTTTGTTGCTTTTACTTCGATATTGACCACACCATTGATCAAGTATGGCGTAGTTGATAGTAAACGATGTGACAGTTCAATATCTGGTCTCGCAGGGGGCGTATTGAGTTCGTTACTATCTAACGTTCCAGAGCGAGTTTTCGAGGTGGCACTGGTAACAATATTCGACACGAGATCATTAGCGACCGTTGCGGTAATGGTATAAGTAATGTATCCACCGACTGAAATCGTCGCATCTTTAACAGATAAGTTATCAGACGCCGAATAAGACCCCGGATCACTACCAGAAGACGCAACCGCAGTAATAGAAACATCACTAAATGGCGAGGCGGAACTGCCTGATTGTGTTTCGCCCGTCAAAGCCATAAACGCTTGTTCGATATCTAATCCTCGAACGGCAAATATCCCCGTATTGGTCGCCGTTAAGGTATAGCGCAATGCCTTCCCTACCTCGTACTCGGACGGCGTTACAATGGCATCGAGTGTGTATTTATACTCGGCAGGTGTAAATGTGATTTCTTTTTTATTTTCATAGATTTGTTCAACACCTGCAATCTGTGCTTTTACAACCGTTCCACCTAAGATGATATCACCAGCGGCATCATCGGCCACCGTTGCTTCGATCTGGTAGGTAATTCGACCAAATGGGAGAAGGCTTGCTCCAACGACATCTAAGTTCGTATCCTTGTCTTTATAAGTCCCCGCATTAGAGCCAAGAGTATGTGAATCACTTATCGAAATGTTGCTAAATGCGGCGCTAGAGCCCGACATAACATCCCAAATAGCGTTCGTGACCGAAACGCCTCTAAGGATACTCGCGGTTGTATTGCTTACTTCAATGGAATACGAAATGACTTGCCCATTTTCATAATAGGTTCCTGACGTAGGGCTAAAAGAAATGTCTATTTCATTAGCTGCTATCGCATGGGCTGAGGCGAAAAAAGTCAGCATGAATATGGCTAAATAACGTTGAACGATGGTCACAGAACTTTCCCACTTTTTATGATCATACCCAACTAATCTCGACCGACATACATACCGAGAATGACTTGGGAATACTATTATTCATTGATTTAATTCGAAGCTAATAATGACGTCAAAAATCAAGCGCCATATTTTTGACAATATAAGTAACCGATATGTCACGTTTCTGTCAGTTTCCATTCAGATTCACACAAAGCATTGAATGCTACATCCTCACAAACATTCTGAATTTTTCACTAAGAGCAGCAAAATCGTAAGCATCATCGTCTAATTCTCCACGTTCGATGCCAGAGAAATAGGAATATTCAACCAGACGGTATACTTTGAGTGCCTTACATTTCAATGTAGCTGAAATGAAAGGAGTTTTAATGAAAAATATACACAAAAGGCAAAATGCACAACTAATATCACAATATTTATATTAATTAGAAACAAAAACAAAACTCACTCTAAGTGCTGCACCGTGAGCGATCTAGCAACTCAGCACTTGTTTAGCAAAAATGACAAGATAACAGTCGCCATTAACCGAACGCTGTATTAATATTGAGGAAAAGATTATAAGTCGCGCTTCATACCAGACCCAATCAGCAAATCAACTGCGTCTTACGCTCAGTTTATTGTTTGCAAAGCGTTTATTCTGAGCAAAGTACATCTTGTTAGCAAAGCTCTACCTAGAGCAACTCGAAGTGCTCTTTCACAACCCGATATGCGCTGCCAACAATGAATCGATGCAGGGTGTTCAGAGAATAATTTAGATTGGTGCATGAATGCGCTCGACAATTAAGGAGCTAGGAATGGACTCGCCTGCATATATGCAGATCATCGCTTTGTTGACCCGAGTGCAAAATTACCCAGGGTTAGATGGGTTAAGTTTTATTGAACGTCGAATACAACAGATTTGTCAGCACACTGATTTTACCATGCCAGAAGCATTTACATGCTTTGTTAACGGATTAAGGCATGACCGCAATGATGAACTTGATCCCGCGATCATGCAGTATCAAGCTTGTTTAGCGGCCTGCTCATCCATCGATATCGCCCTACGTTTTCAAACCCATGTTTTGCTAGCATCGATTTATGCCGATAGAGAGCATTACCAACAAGCGTACGATTTATACCAAGAAGTATTGAGCCATTCTCATCTACTCGATACCAACTTCGTTTCCTTGGCATATACAAACATCAGTGACTTGTACCTTTCATTAGAGAAGTATTCTCAAGCTGTTGAACTAGCACAACTCGGAGCAAAAGCGTCTCTAGAAGTGTGCAACCCCGTGAATGAAGCAATTTGTCTTCTCAATGTCGGGATGGGCTTAGGTCAACTTGGTGATCCACTTTCTGCGCTTGAGCACTTCCACCAATCACTCTCCATCGCAAAAGCCATACCCGATCAACGTATTGAAGCGATCGCTCATGGCTATATCGCTCAAATTTTGATGCAGCAAAGGGAAACAAATACTCAACAAGTTCGATTTCATTTTGAAGCGGCCGACCAACTATACAAACAAGTCAAAGATCAGCATAACAGCCAAGAAAATCTCACGTTCTTTGCCGAATTTTTAACAAGAGAACATCAATTCAATGATGCTCAACACATATGTGATCGCTTGGCTAAATTGGTAGACGCAGAGAACAATTTCGGATTTTATGCTCGCTACTGTGAAGCACAAATCGTCATTTACGAACAACAAAAGCAGTGGGAAACCCTAACACGCTTTCAAAAAGGCTACTTAGCACAAACTCAACACCGCTTACAAAGAGCACAAAATGAAGAAGCAGAGCACCTTCAACAGGAGATCGCCCAGCTTACTGAGCAACAAGAACACCAGTTACTAAAACAAGTCCAAGAACAAGTTGGGGCGATCACACACGTAGGACAAAGCATTGCGACCGTACAAAGCCTTGAACAAAGCTTACCCTTTATCTATGAAAAAGTGTCTTCGATTTTTCCAACCGATGAATTCGGTATCGCCCTTTTTGAAGAAGAGAGTCAGTTACTAGATTACCGTTACTTTTACGATTGCGATGGACATGTGTCTCCGTTGACCATCAATTGCAAAACCGACCGTAATATAGGCAGTTATGTGGTGACTACGGGCAAAACTGTCCACATAAACAATGTCACCGAAGAGTCCATTAGCGCTTATGTTCCTTTATCTGAACGTAGGGATCACGATCTTGTTATTTTCGACAACAGTAAAGTTGCACGCTCTGTAATATTAACGCCGATTCGACTTGGTCAACGAACACTAGGTGTATTGTCACTCCAACATCATTTGCCGGAGCAGTATCAACGCCATCATGTTTACTTATTTGAACAACTGGCGGGATTCATTGCGATCTCATTAGAGAACCTTGTTCAACGACAGCACTTACAGCATGCAAATGCGCAACTTGATAAGTTATCAAAAACGGATCCACTGACGGGGTTATATAACCGATATCAGTTAGATAAAATCGCACCAATACTCATCAAACGAGCCAAGTCAAAGCAGCAGAACTTCGCCATTGCGATCATCGACATCGATTATTACAAAGGCTTTAATGATTGCTTTGGTCATCAGCAAGGCGATCTCGCGCTTAAAGCGGTAGCAAAAGTGCTCACAGACGTCTTCAACAATAAAGGGGAATATCTATTTCGCTATGGTGGCGATGAATTCCTCCTCATTACGATCAACCAGTCATGTGATCAAATTAGGGCTCGACTCACACACCTTGAAGAGCGAATCGCATCACTTAAGATGGAAAACCCCTCGTCTCTTTGCTCAGATCTCTTAACGCTCTCAATAGGTGCAACTAGCTTTACTCAATTACCATCAGTAAGAACGAGTTTTGAAAGCCTATTCAATATAGCAGATGAGGAACTATACAAAGTCAAAGAGCAGGGGCGCAATCACTTTCGTTTGGTCGAACAAGAGCTTTAGCTATCCTGATAAATCATTTTTTTGCTCATCCCTCCATCAACAACCAAATTGTGGCCATTCACAAAATCGTTGTCGGGATGAGTAAGAAACAAGCAAGCATTAACAATGTCCCTTGCTTTTCCGACTCGGCCAGAGGGATGTTGTTGATGATCCAACATCTCTAGATCATCATAATTCTCGACTTGGATCCAACCTGGACTCACTGCATTCACCGTAATAGGTGTATCCGAAAGAGAAATAGCCATTGAGTGTGTCATTGAGACTACCCCACCTTTAGATGCGCCATAAGCATCCCAACCCGCTTCGTTTTGATGCCAACGTGTCGAACCTATATTGATGACTCGTCCATAAGAGCATCCCTTGTTCAGCGCGATAAAACGACGAGTACATGCAAATGCGCCCTTAAGGTTAACATCTATCACTCTCGAAAATTCATCAAATGTTAGAGTACTTAGCGGCTTAGTAAAGTTAGCGATCGCACCATTGTTGATAAGAACATCGACCTGACCATATCGGCTTTCAAGTTGATCAAAAGCGGCATCAATTTGTTCTATACACCCGAGATCCACTTGGTAAAAATCAACGTCTGAATTCGTCGATGAAACAACATCAAATACAACGACTGTCGCACCAAGATCGAGGTACGCCTGTACAAGATGCTTACCGATCCCTTGGCTTCCACCAGTCACTAACACCACTTTATTGTCGTACATAACCACGCCTCAATTTTACTGAACTGGCGTCTATTTTAGGGCGGTAATGAGAAGAAAGATATCCTCAATCTAGAGCGAATCACTCAGGTAAATACCAAAACTTATTAATCTACAAATAAAAATAAAGCCGAATTGATATCGGCTCTAGTGGGTGATGGGCATATCAGTCATATCAGATATATCACTGTTCAATTTCTCGAATCACTCGACATGGGTTTCCGGCTGCAACCACATTAGGTGGTATATCTTTAGTCACGACACTACCTGCACCAATCACTGAATTCTCTCCAATCGTTACCCCTGGACAAACAATCACACCGCCGCCTAACCACACATTGTCACCAATATAAATTGGCGTTCCAAATTCCACGCCTTCCGTTACTCGTCCTTTTACATCCAATGGGTGACCTGCGGTGTAAATTTGAACGTTTGGCGCAAATAGAACATTGTCTCCGATATGAACTTCTGCCACATCTAATATGACACAGTTAAAATTGGCGTAAAAATTTTTACCTAGTTTAATGTTCGATCCATAGTCGCAACGAAACGGTGGTTCTAAATAGGCCCCTTGAGCATCAGGAATCAAGGTGTCGATAGCATGTCGCCACTCTTGCGTGTCTGGAATACTGTTGTTTAGGGCTTGTAGCGTTTTTCGGCATACAATTCGAGCTTGGTAGAGTTCATCATCCCAAGCGTTGTATGGTTCACCCGATAGCATTTTTTGCTTTTCTGTTTTCATGATTCACAATGATTACTTCTAAAAGAAACCCGAATGAAAACACAATCTACGCTCGCAAAATGTGAGAAAACGCAATATTACATGCAAATGAAAACATTCTTATCGTTCAAAATCTTATACCGCTGCGGGTAAGTCAGAAAGGTTATCTTTCACCCAAATCAAAGCTTGCACTCGATTCTTAACCTCTATTTTCTTAAAAATATTATGCAAATGCGTTTTTACCGTGTTTTCACTCACAAAAAGTTGCTTTGCAATTTGCTGATTGGACGCCCCCATAGAAAGAAAAGTCATAATTTGCTGTTCTCTTTTCGTTAGCACTGCCGATGTCGACTTGTTAACTGGGCGGCCGTGCCTACGTAGATGCATAATATATTCTTGAGAAAACTTACGGCTGAACCACATATCACCCTGTAGAATTTTCCCAATACCGGTATGCAGGGTATCAATGTCATCCGACGTGTAAAAAATCCCGGCTAATGTTGGCCATACTAATGTTTCTTGGGTTGAAATAGACTTATCGCAATTAAATAAGACTTCGATCGTATCTTTATTATTTTCCTCTTTTACAAGCATGTAGTTATCGAATGCTTCTTCATTGAGCGCGCTTTTATCAAGCAATATCGCGGAGGTTGAATCTGGGAGGGAGTGTGAAGAGTGTGAAGAGTGTGAAGAGGGTGAGAGTTTATCTGGAGCAATCAAAGTAACGTTAATCGTGAGTTTACTTTCCAAAACGTCCTTTAATAGGGATGACTGCAAACTGTCTTCCGTGATTAAAACAACATTCCTTTTATTATCATTTTCCATATTTCTCCCATCCCTAGCTATATCTGACATGAATAATTAGGGTCGATGACATAGGCATTAAAGTCAAGTATGAAAATAGTAGTACTTATGTATAACTGGCTCCGCCATCAAGTATTGATAGTAGTATAAAAACGACAATAAAAAAGGGAGTATGAATACTCCCTTTTCATTACTTACATCAGTACATATTGATGCACTGGAAGTGAATTAGTGCACTGGCACTGAATTTTTTTGATTGAACTTACCAAAGTACTGTTCAAGAACTTCCGGAGTCAAATTTCCTTCCGCTTCAAGCTTCTTCAGTTGTTCTACAATCTCTTTCTGCTCTTCTAGTGATGGCAGTTTTACTTCTGGCTCTTGAGCGGCTTCTTGAGAAATTTGCTCAAGTTCTTTTTCGAAGTCATTCATAGTATTTACCTAATCTATAGTCATGAAACTTGTCAATTAGCACTATTCTATCCAACTCTACAACTTGAAGCTACCAACCATCTTATCTAAGCGGGAGGATAATGCCTGAAGGTCGCGACTGGCATCTGCTAACTCCTCTGCGGTTGCCGTGGTCATCTCGTTGATAGCATTAATCTCTTCAATATTTTGGTTTATCGTATAAACCACCGTCGACTGTTCTTCTGTGGCCGTCGCGACTTGAGTATTGCGATCAGAAATATCCATGATTCGTTCCGAAATACTTTTTAGCACTTCAACCGCTTCATCTGTTGATGTCACACCCTCAAAGGTAATCGCTTTACCCGCTTCCATCGCGGTAACCGCATCTTGAGCATCGCTTTGCAGCTGATTAATCATCTTCTGAATTTCTTCTGTAGAAGATGCGGTACGAGAGGCAAGGTTTCTGACTTCATCAGCAACCACAGCAAAGCCTCGTCCTTGCTCCCCTGCGCGAGCAGCTTCGATAGCTGCATTAAGTGCAAGCAAGTTCGTCTGATCAGAAATGTCACGGATAACGTCCAAGATCGAGCCGATGTCTTTGGTCGTTGTGGCAAGCTGAACCACTACCATACTTGTCGATTCAACATCATTCGCAAGACGACTGATCACCTCTTTTGCTTGGGTAACCACTTGGCGACCTGTTTCCGTATTATTTGAAGCTTGACTCGCCGTATCCGCAGCGGTTGCTGCATTGGACGCGATCTCGCTTATCGTTGCACCCATTTGGTTAATCGCTGTCACAACCTGAATCGTTTGATCGCGTTGCTCTTGACTATTATCGTGTGTCGATGTCGCTTTACTCGAAACACTCTCCGCAGCTTGGCTTAACGCACCACTGGTTAGCGACACTTCTTTCATCGTGGCATGGATTTTTTCAATAAAACCATTAAAGCCTTTCGAAAGCTGTGCGATTTCATCATTGCCTTTAATTTCGATACGCTGAGACAGATCGCCTTCACCCTCGCCAAGATCCGTGAAGCGGTTCGCAATCTGTTTAATCGGGTTTGTGATGCTATTCGCAAGCAAGACGCCCATTGCAATGAACACCAACGCAACAATTACGGTTGTCATTAGCATTTTTTCACCGGTAGCGTTGAGATCAGCAAAAACTTCATTGACTGGCACTACGCCAATCACAAACCAATCCATTGATGGTACGTATTGGCTAGAGACAAACATCTCTTGTCCCTCAAACTCCATCGTTACCAAATTAAAGCGGTCTTTGTTCAACAACTTAGACGCTTGATTACCAAATAGCTGATGAATAGAGGCTTTATTTTTGCCGGGCTGACGGTGAATTTGAATATCACCTTTACTATTGGTTAAGAATACATAACCCGTATCTTGAATTTTGAATCCATTCAGCAGCTTCACCATGTCATCCATTGACTTAGACAGGCCCGCCATCGAAATACCTGCAAGGTCTTGGTAGTTCGCAAACATCTTAACTTCACCAGTGGTCTCTTGGAATACACTAACAGACATGCCTTGTCCTGATGACGTAAAACCAAAAAACCAACCGTCTTGAGAGCGATTTAACTGACGTAAGAACCCGTTTTGGTTCCAGTAATACGCCGTCTGACGGTTTGCAACAGAAGCATCATTCAACTGGTACTGTGATTTTACATTATTCAGTTGATTTACAAGCAGTGCTTCTTCTACTGGGTTGCGATCGGTTTTCGATAACGCTTCAACCACAAATTCATTGGTTGCCAGTTGCTTAGCCGCTTGCTGCATCTGAACAACTTCACGGTCAATTTCTGTATTGATTTGTTGCAACATGGCGGGCAATTCAATATCAATAAGACGGTGACTAAGCACCTGACGGGCATGATGCTGCGCCATAACGCCAACAATGATGGTGGATGCAAGAACAGCAAAAGTAATACCGAGTACCACTTTCTGTTTAATACTCAGAGAATTAGGTTTGAACATATCTGGACCTTAAAAGAATCACTCGTTATTTTCTGTATGACGATAACTTCTGCGCAAAGGCGTGAAAATTTGCGCATACATTTTTCTTATGCGCGGCATGGAATCTATATCGACTAGAACAGGTAAAACTAGAGAAATTTCTCACATAATTTTGCAATCGTGATGTAACAAGCTGTTTGGCAAGTAAATTCAAACTTTTCCACGCCTTGCAATCAATTTCTTAGCCCCAATATTGCAAAGATAAATTACGCAGACGTAGTGGAACTTTTCACTCCTAGAAAGTGACCAATACTCAAAACCAAAATCAAATGGATACCCAGAGAGTTCAACAATGCACAAAACGAACTTCGAAGCGCTGCAAAGCTATTTAGAGTCTCAGATCATTGGTCAACATGATCTCGTCAAACAACTGCTTATCGCTCTACTTGCCGATGGGCATATTTTGGTTGAGGGTCCTCCAGGACTCGCAAAAACTCGTGCCGTAAAATCGCTTGCCGATTGCATTGAGGGTGATTTCCATCGCGTTCAGTTTACGCCAGATCTTCTGCCTGCTGATTTAACGGGTACTGATATCTTCCGACCAGAAACCGGCGAGTTCACTTTCCAATCTGGTCCGATTTTTAACTCATTAATTCTTGCCGATGAGATCAACCGTGCCCCTGCAAAAGTTCAAGCTGCAATGCTAGAAGCTATGGCAGAAAAACAAGTAACTGCTGGTCGTCACACTTACGCCTTACCAGAATTATTCTTGGTTATGGCCACTCAAAACCCGATTGAACAAGAGGGAACTTACCCACTGCCAGAAGCGCAATTAGACCGCTTCCTATTACATCTGGATGTCGATTACCCAGATGCGGAGCACGAACTTGCGATTCTACGAATTAACCGCGGAGAAGCAAAAGGCGAAGCGGTGACTGAGCGACCAAGTTTAAGTCAGCAAGATATTTTTACTGCACGTAAAGAAGTCCTTAATATTCATATGGCAGATGCCATTGAGCAGTACATTGTGCGTCTTGTTATGGCGACTCGCCAGCCAAGTGAATACGATCAAGAGCTTGCAAAATGGCTATCGATGGGTGTGAGTCCACGTGCCACTATTGCATTAGACCGCTGTGCTCGTGCTCACGCTTGGTTAGCAGGCCGTGACTTCGTGTCTCCCGAAGACGTACAGGCGATGGCTTACCCGGTATTGCGTCACCGCTTATTGTTGAGTTACCACGCCCGAGCAGAGGGCATCACAACAAATCAAGTGATCGATAAGCTACTTAGCTTAGTCGGTAGCGCATAAGTAAAAGGTGGCAATATGTCTGCACTCAAACTATTGCCACCCCATGCAAATGGGGTGACATTAAACCTCGAAGAATTGCTTCAATACCGTACTCAATCTGTTCGTTGGTTGCCTCCTGCCCAAAGTATTTGGTCACAAATGAGTGGCAACCATACGAGCAGACAAAAAGGGCGCGGGATGGACTTCATGGAAGTAAGACAGTATCAAGCTGGTGATGATATTCGCAGCATAGACTGGCGAGTCACCGCACGAACGGGTAAAGCGCATACCAAATTGTTTGCTGAAGACAAAGAACAAGCGGTGATCTTGTACATCGATTTGAGCCCTAGCATGCATTTTGGATCGCAATACGTGTTGAAGTCGGTTCAACTGGCACACTTTGCAAGCGTGCTGATTTGGCTGACGTTAGCCAAGAAGGATCGTATTGGGGCAGTGATTGATGATGGTCAAAAATGCATTGAGTTCCGTCCATCATCACTACAAAAGCAAGCGCTAAGAATCCTTGATGCAATAGTGAATACTCACAATCAATTGATTACCAATCAACAAGTTGAAAGTGTACGTCACCTTCCATACGAGAGCGCAATTGAAGCTCTGCACAATCTAGCACCTAAAGGTAGCGAGTTGATTCTATTGAGTGATTTTGTACAGATGGAAGAAAAAGAGTTCTTGCAACTGCGTCGATTAAAGCAACACAACAGTGTTCGTGCAGTACAATTTTACGATCCACTTGAGCGAGGTGAAACGGATTACCGAGGTCAAGCTAAAGCCTCAGACGGTCAACGTAGCCAATGGTTCAACTTTGGTTCGAAAGGGCAACGTAAAGAACTGGAATCCTATTTTTTGAAACGCCAACAGAGCGTCAAACAGCAATGTCATTCGATGGCCATTCCATTTAACAGTCTGTCGAGTGGCTCACCGCTGATCCCGCAGTTAAGCTAGATAAAATAAATCATATAATTCAAGCAGTAGTAACAATAATGACAACAACTAACCAAAGCCTAAACCTTGAACCGTTAATTCTACCTAATGCACCCGATTGGTTCCCACTAGCGTGGGGATGGTGGGCAGTGCTTGGTGCTCTCGTACTCATCATAAGCATACTTTGTATCTATGCGAGATGGCGTTCCAAGCGCCTTTTAGCTAAAAAGACCGCTTTGAAACTATTGATCAATCCAATCACACCACATACACCATCGTCCGCATTAGAAGTATTACGCCAAGCGGCTTTGAGTTATTTTCCTCGTGCAGAGATTGCCCCATTGACGGGCTCTGCTTGGTACGAGTTTCTGGACAGTTATACCAAAGAAACTCGATTCGTAGACAAACAACAACAATGGCAAGCCGCGCTTTATCAAAAGTCTAGCCAAGAGCACCACCAAGACCTCATCGATGATTGTGCTTTCTGGATAGCAACCGCATTGCCACCAAAGAAAAAGGCAAAAACTCGTGACTGAGACAACTCTCGTTTCGAGCCTTTCTCAGTGGTCGAACATTGAATTTGTCTGGTGGTGGGCACTACTTTTACTGCCTCTACCTTGGCTGGTTTATAAGTTCTTCCCTGAAGAGACTCAGCAAGCTGAAATCAAACTGGCATATCTTCCAGATAACAAACACAGCAATAAACCAAAACAGTGGGTACAAAAAGCCCTATCTATTGGTGTATGGATATTGTTAGTTATCGCCTGCGCTCGCCCCGTTTGGTATGGCGACCCGGTTGAATTTCAACCTAAATATCGTGACATGATGTTAGTCGTTGACCTATCTGGCTCAATGCAAAAAGAAGACATGAACGATAATGGCGAATATATCGACCGTCTCACCGCGGTAAAAAGAGTTCTATCTGACTTTGTTAAGAAGCGCGATGGTGATCGTCTTGGCGTTGTGCTGTTTGGCGATCATGCTTACTTACAAACACCACTCACTGCCGATCGTAAGACCGTCATGCAACAAATCAACCAAACGGTTATAGGTTTAGTCGGCCAACGCACTGCGATAGGTGATGGTATTGGCTTAGGTACAAAAACCTTTGTCGATAGCGACGCCCCTCAACGCGTAATGATTCTCCTCAGTGACGGTAGCAATACTGCGGGTGTGTTAGATCCTATCGAAGCGGCAAAAATCGCGAAAAAGTATAACGCGACAATTTATACCGTTGGTGTAGGCGCTGGTGAGATGATGGTGAAAGACTTCTTTATGACTCGCAAGGTAAACACCGCATCTGATCTTGATGAGAAAACACTCACCCAGATTGCACAGCTAACCGGAGGCCAATACTTCCGAGCTCGTAATGCCCAAGAATTAGAAAAGATCTATGACACCATCAATCAATTAGAACCCGTATCTAGTGACACTCAAACTTGGCGACCTCAGTCGGAGTGGTTCCCTTACCCACTGAGCGCAGCATTAGTTCTTTCCGCGTTTCTGTTTGTATTAAGGAGAAGACATGGCTGAGTTTACTTTCCTAACCCCATATTGGTTGCTAGGCTTGCTCGTTATCCCTGTCGTGCTTGCTCTCAACAGCCAGTACAAAGGTAAAAAATCATCATTAATTGCCCCACACTTAGCAAAAATGCTCGGACACTCAGTAAAAGTGAAGCATTTCTATTTCGTCTGGGGACTTGCTTGGGCAATGGCTTGCATCGCTTTAGCAGGCCCAAGTTGGCAATCTAATACCCGTCCAAGTTTTGAGTTGAGTCAGAACCGAGTGTTGGTGTTGGATATGTCACGTTCTATGTACGCTACCGATGTAAAACCAAATCGACTTACGCAAACTCGTTACAAAGCACTAGACCTACTGCCTAAGTGGAAAGAAGGCTCAACAGGTTTAGTTGCCTATGCTGGTGATGCGTATACTTTAAGCCCTCTTACAACGGATTCCAGTACGCTTGCAGGCATCATAGAGCATCTCTCTCCGGAGCTCATGCCTTACCAAGGTTCAAATTTGCCCGCAGCAATTGAAACGGCTCTTGATCAGTTCTCCCAGGCAGGTGTAAATCAAGGCGACATCGTGGTTTTAGCGGATGATTTGGATGACAGTGAGCTTACGCGTTCACTGAGCCTGTTAAATGGCAAAGACATACGTGTGTCTGTTATCGCGATCGGTACAGCAGACGGCGCGCCAATTGCCCTTCCTGATGGGGCGCAAATGAAAAACCAGCGAGGCAATACGATTGTCGCTAAAACCAATCTGAAGAATTTACAAACCCTCGCGAAAAAAACGGGTGGCCTATTTGTGCCAGTCCAACACAATAACCGAGATGTTGATAGTATTGCGACATTTACAGATAACGCCGGTAGTCATCTTGCAGCGAAGCAAAGTGAAGACGTAAAAATGGATTCCCGCTTAAATGGCGGTTTTTGGCTACTGCCTTTACTGCTTATTCCGGCAGCCCTGCTCTTTCGTCGAGGCATGATTTGGGTACTGCTGGCCTCCGTGTTGCCAATGACTTGGACGCCAAAAGCGGAAGCAAATGCGTTCTTAAACCAAAACCAACAAGGCGAGCAACTCTACCAACAAGGTGAATACGAAAAAGCGCAAAGTGCCTTTACCGATCTAAATTGGAAAGGTGCCGCAAGCTATCAAGCGGGAGATTATGAAAGTGCAATTCAAGCCTTTTCAAACAATAAGACGCTTGATGGACGTTACAACTTGGCAAACGCACTGGCTCAAAATGGCCAGCTCGAAGACGCCGCCGATTTGTACAAGCAGTTGATAGATGAAAAACCTGATTTTGAGGCGGCTAAAAAGAATCTGTCGGTTGTGGAGGAGAAACTGAAGCAGCAACAGCAGAAAAGGAAGAAAACTTCCTTAAAGAAAATCAAATACTGCAGCAACAGCAGCAACAGCAGCAACAGCAGCAACAGCAGCAACAGCAGCAACAAAAGTCTCAAAATGACACTGAACAAGAGCAAGGACAGCAGTCACAAAACCCACAAAAATCTGAAAATAAAAAAGAAAAGCAAAAAACTGAGCAACAAAAAGTGAAACAAGAAGAGACACAAGGCGAGCAAAAAGGTGAATCAATACAAGCACAGGCTCAACCAGACAAAACCCATCAGGATGATCCTGAGTTTCGCCGACTTGAAGCCGTAGAAAGTGCACGAGATCCAAGTTTTTTACTTCGTGCACAAATGCAGTTACAAGCTCAGCAAAAACAACGTCCACAACAATCAAATAAGGAGTGGTAAGTCATGATGAAAAAAGGCGCAAAACTGGTCTTTGTTCTGATGGCCGGCCTACTAACTAGCATTTCGGCTTTTGCTCAAAGCCTTCAAGCTAGTGTGAATAAAACACAAGTAGCTCAAAACGAAGTGATCAACTTAAGGGTAGTAGCGGATACTGAGCTAGGATCCGATGCGATTAATTTCAATGTATTGAAAAAAGACTTTTTTCTCGGGCAGCCTCGTTATGGCCGTTCAAGCAACAACATTAATGGTCACAAATCCGTTCGAACTGAATGGAGCATCTCAATTGCACCAATGAAAAATGGCATCGTGACGATTCCGAGCTTTACCGCTGATGGAATGAAAACCGAGCCGATTCAACTGCGAGTGACGAAAGATCAAGCCGAACCAAATTTGGATGATTTATTCCACTTCGATATGAGTGTCGACAACCACACTTTATATCCACAGCAATCGGCAACCCTCCGAATGCAATTGATGATCAAAGTTGATCCTCGTCGTTTGGATAACCCTCAAATCATACCGCCTAGCATTGACGGAATGAAGCTAGAAGCAACCGGCGAAATGAAGCAAGGTCAACGTGTCATTGATGGCCTTGAAGTTACCATTGTTGAACAAGCATTCCGCATAACCGCTGAGCAACCAGGAACTTACATACTTCATGGTCCAAAACTGACTGGCTCATACGTCTACGGTGATAGTTTAACCGGCTCAACTAAGGTCATGCCAATTAACACGACGGCGCAACAGATGCCAATTACCGTAAAACCAATTCCTAGTGATATCAAAGGAAACTGGTTACCAGCCTCGGCGTTAGAAATCACTCAAAGCTGGCAAGATGATCAAGGTAACTCTCTGTCTGCGAATACCGTAAACACCGTAAAACAGGGCTCATCCATCACTCGCACCATACGCATTAAAGCACGAGGTACACAAGAGGAATATTTGCCACGCGTTAACATTGCCTACCCTAACTCGTTGCGCGTATATCCTGAACAGCCGCAATTTAATACTGGCACAGATGGCATTGTGACCATGACGGTCAAACAAGTCATTATTCCTACAGAAGTTGGCGAAGTCTCATTGCCAAGCTATAGCGTAAATTGGTGGGACAGTAATCTCGACCAAGCGAAACAGGCAAGTATTGGCGAGCTTAAGCTTGTCGTAGAGAAAAGTGACAGTGGGTTGATCTCATTGGCAGATAACGTACAACCTGCTAAGCCAACAACACAACCATCTTCAACGGTCGCACACACGGGTGTCGATTCTCTATGGCAGACACTCACCTTTGTATTTGGCTCGTTATGGATTATCTCTTCCACCATTGCGGTCATTCTATGGAAAAAGCGTGGCACTAAACGTGACACAAGAGCCGAGAACCCAACTTCTCAACTTTCTTTCCAACAATTAGAAGAGACCATTAGGCAAGGTGATTGTGCCAAAATTGAACGTGCGGTTAATGATTACCTTCAAACACACGATTTTGACCAATCTTCAAAAACAGTGCTAGCGGTTAAAGAAGAATTAAGCATAATGAATCAGGCCCGTTTTGGTACAAATCAACACCCCTGGAAACCGGACAATCTGCTGAGTAAAATTAAGCAACTGGCCAAGGGGAAGAAAAGTCGACCTAGCCACCCGTTAGAGAAACTTTAAAGTAGCGACAAAACAGTCGCGATAACAAGGCGAACACAAAGAAAAAACAAAAGAAAAAGCGAAAAATACAAATGGCAGCTCACCCTGAGCTGCCATTTTAGTTTATATCTTCAACGCCAATTGCTCGACCACTTGTTCATTATTAGGGGCGTACAATGGCTATCAAGTCTAAATTAGTACAGATCAAGGTAATCCAATATTCGGCTATTCGGTAAGCTCTCGATCATCGTAATTACACATGAAAACACAATTTCGGCCATTATGTTTAGCCAAATACAATGCTTTATCAGAGAGTTGATACAAGTAGTCAAAGTTAAACTCATTTCCTAACGTTTGATAACAAGCACACCCAACCGAGACCGTCAGTAGTTTTCCCTCTGGATTTTGGCAGTGTTTGATTGCTTCATTTGCAATACTGCCGCGAATACACTCAGCTCGCTGTTTTACGTCACTACAGCTTGCACCAATCATCAGCAGCGCAAACTCCTCACCACCAATTCGACAAAAGACCTCATCTTCATCTTTGGTGTGATGCTCAAGAATATTGCCAATCCGCATCAGGGCAATATCCCCTTCCAAATGGCCATAGTGGTTATTGAATAAACCAAAATGGTCAATATCAATCAAAATTAACCCAAATGAAATCACCTCATTGTGGTCGAACGTGCAATACTTTTGCATGACATGTTCCAACATACGGCGATTTCCCAAGCGAGTTAGGGGATCTAATTTCGACAATACCTCGAGTTGCTGGTTGGCCTCTTCCAGCTCTTTCGTACGTTTATTGACTTCTTGCTCTAGGTTTTCGTTCAACGCTCGAATGGCTTCTTGTGCTTGAGTGCGTTGAAGAACCTCAACCAAACTCGAAGCAAACATACGAATTACCTCACGTAATTGAGACGTCAATGGGGCTCGTGTCAAAAGGTTATCAACCGCAATAAACGCAATCGGAACACCTCGATTAGACGTTAACACCGTCATCGCTGCCCAGCCAAAGCCAACAATATTGCAATTGTGATAAATCGGCACCGACTCTTCGAACGCGACATCATTGGGCATCGAGCGTGCTAAATTAATTAACGAAAAATCTTGAGTCTGCTCATAAAAATACGATTCATCAACAACCTTACCCTGAATATTGGTTCCCCATGTTCCTTTCATGTATGAGCAGTCTTCATCGGTCAAAAACACCGCCATACGGTCAATGCCCAAATTGTTGATCGCGAAAGTGACCGCTGACTTACATACGTCGCTAACCGTTGTACAGCGAGAAAGCTCTACCATGCTAGAATGCAGCATTCGTACATTCTGCTCTTGTCTCTTGCGAATGAATATTTGAGAAAAAAGTGAACCGAACGATTCCAACATTTGCTTTTGATAATCAGTGATGGGTTTACGGTGAATGAAATTATCCAGAGCAAACCAACCAAATGGTTTCTCATTGTCCCTCAAAATAAGCATGGCATTCCAGCCAAGGCCAACCACTTTTCCAGCCGTATAAATCGGGGTATGTTCAATAACGACTAAGTTGCATTCCACGTTTGATAACGCTTCGATATATTCTTCACTCAACTGGTGAAGATCATACTGTGTATGAAATTCATCAATGGTGTCTCCGGCTTCATTTGTACCATAGGTTCCGCTGAAGCTACGTTTTTTCATATCAAGCAACATCAACGTTGAGCGGTCGAAGCCCAAACGTTCACGTAGCGCATCAACCGCTTTAAGATAAAGTTCTTTGAGAGAGTCTGGGTTAGAAATGTCTAATGCCACTTGCTGAACAAGTTTCATATTATCAATAAAACGCTCGCGTTGACTGATCTCATCAACGTATTTTGCTTCTCGAGCATCCCGCTGTTTTATTTCTTGTGATGCGTTTTTTTCTGCACGAATACATTGCCAACGAGAAGCCGCAAGTTGCATCGCATCATAACTTTGCTCATAAATATTATGGGCAGTATGCTCATGAACGTTTTGAATGAGTAAATAGGTGCGTTTAATCGGCGTATTGTCGAGCATCATAATGTAGCTTTCCCCACCCAGATCATCGGTGTGGTTCCAACTACAAGTATTAATAGCTAAAGGGATAATGCTCTCTGAAGTATCAAACTGACTGGCCCACTCCCAAAAGGACTCTGGATACTTACGGATAGAATAAAATTCCCCTTGGACAAATCGAAGTGAATCTAATGGGCTGGTTAATGGGTCATCAAATATCGCGATTGCGCTAGGGCCAAAGTGCTGTTCTAAATACTGGAATATCGCTTCAGCTAACAACCGATGATCTCTTGTAGAAGAGACGGTTCTTGTAAAACGTTTTAAACTCACCCAACCAACCCCATCAGCGCATTATCTTTGAATGAAAGCTACTCACGCACACATATGCAATCAATGGCAATTGAATTGAGCTGTTAAGTCTTTCGCAAAAAATGTCCTCTTAATGTCACAATCGAGAGCCTTTCAACATTTTTAGACCGATGTTTCATTAGAATTACATACTGCAAATAAAAAAGGCCCCTCATTAAGAGGGGCAAGATTTCCATCGCTTATAGTTATTTTTTGTACCAGTAAATACTGAAATCAACCGAAGTCACCATTGACATAGCCTTGAGTACGGTCATCTTTCGGTTCGCTAAAGATAACTTGTGTGTCATCGTGCTCAACCAACTCACCCATCAAAAAGAACGCTGTACGATCTGAGATACGACGCGCTTGCTGCATTGAGTGCGTCACGATGACGATGGTGTAGTTCTTCTTCAACTCTTCCATCAATTCTTCAATTTTGTGCGTCGCAATTGGGTCAAGCGCCGATGTCGGCTCATCCATTAGAATCACATCCGGTTCCATGGCAATCGTGCGCGCAATACACAAACGCTGCTGCTGACCGCCAGACAGACCAAATGCATGAGACTTAAGACGATCTTTCACCTCATCCCAAAGCGCAGCACTGCGTAAAGAGCGTTCAACGACTTCATCAATGTGCTTCTTATCTTTGATGCCTTGTGCGCGAAGACCGTACGCTACGTTCTCGTAAATACTCATCGGGAATGGATTTGGCTTTTGGAACACCATACCCACTTTGATACGAAGATCCGCAACGTCGATGTTGCCATAGATATCTTCACCGTCCATGGCCAGTTTACCAGTGATCTTCACCCCCTCGATGAGATCATTCATGCGGTTCAAACAGCGTAAAAGCGTTGATTTACCACAACCAGATGGGCCAATTAGCGCAGTTACTTGGCGAACAGGAATTGGTAGGTTGATTGATTTCAGTGCTTGGTTGTCGCCGTAAAACAGGTCTAGGTTTTCAATATCAAACTTGTTCATTATCTTAATCTCTTAAATCTTGAATTCGTGTCTTTTTACTTACGTTCTAAATTGATTTTGTTAGTAAGTTGCTGTGTTAAAACGTCGTGCAATCAGTTTTGTGAACATGTTGATCAAAAGGACAACGACAATCAGCACTGTTGCGGTACCGTAAGCCTGATTCCATTCCTCAATGGTAAACAGTTCGGTAGTCAGTTTGTATAGGTGAACAGTCAGCGTACGACCTGAATCCAATAAAGAATCCGGAATACGAGCAACCATACCTGCTGTCAGGAATACTGGTGCAGACTCACCAATGACACGACCAATACTTAGAATGACCGAAGTTAAGATACCTGGCATTGCGCTCGGAAGAATCAAACGCCAGATAGTGTAAATCTTAGATGCACCTAGGCCGTAAGAGCCTTCACGGTACGTCTGTGGTACTGCCATCAACGCTTCTTCCGTGGTACGGATGATAACTGGCAGGATTAGAATACTTAGCGTCAAGGCGCCCGATAGAATCGAGAATCCAAGGCCAAGAATCGCCACGAAGAAAGTCATACCGAACAGACCGAAGATGATCGACGGGATACCCGCCAATGATTCTGTACAGAAACGGATGATTTTCACCAAACGACTGCCCACTTTCGCATATTCGGTCAAGTAGATTGCCGTCATGATGCCGAGTGGCGCTGCCACTGCGATTGACGCGATAACCATGTAAATCGTCGACACAATCATTGGGAAGATGCCGTGCTCTTCACCTGTGCGCGTATAGTCATCAGTAATAAAATTCCAATCTACGTGCTGTAGACCATTCGATAGGATGTACCAGATAATCCAGAACAAAAAACCTACCGTAAGTGCTGCCGAAGTCCAAACTAATGCATTAAAAATATTGTCTTTGAACTGACGTGCTTGTTTAAGTTTTACGCGATCCATATTAGTCACCTTTAACGAGCGATTATTTCGCTTTTTCTCGGTTTAGGTACAGCAGTACTGCATTCAATGACATGATGAAGACCAGAAGTACAACACCTGTCGCGTAGAGCGCATTCGCATGAATACCACTTGCGTAAGACATTTCAATCGCGATATTAGCCGTAAGCGTACGCGCTGAATCTAGTATGCCCTCTGGCATTGCTGGTGCGTTACCCATCACCATGATGATCGCCATGGTTTCACCTAATGCACGACCAATACCCAAGATCACACCCGTCATAATGCCAGAACGAGCAGCAGGAACGAGTAGCTTAAAGATGGTGTAGATTTTAGATGCACCCAGTGCCAAAGAACCTTCTTTGTAAGTACGAGGAACTGCACGGATAGACGTTTCAGATACGGTAATAACGGTAGGAAGAATCATCACACCTAAAACAATAATACCCGCCAAGATGGTGTTACCTGCTGGCACATTGAATACATTTTGAATCAAGGGAACGATGATAACGAGGCCAAAGAAGCCGTATACAACCGATGGAATCCCGGCAAGTAGTTCCACTGCTGGACGAATAACATCAGCCAAACGTTTTGGTGCAATTTCTGCGATAAAAATTGCGGTCAAAACACCAATTGGTACACCCACAATCACCGCGCCCGCCGTAGAAACGATGGATGCCACAATCATGGTTGCAACACCATAAAGTGCTGGCGGTAACCAGTTTTGGCCTAAAACGATACCCGAGACACCAGCTGCTTGAAAGGCAGGGATACTTTCTCGAACGATGAAATATGCGATAACTGCTAGTGATACGATACCGATAACGGCACTGGTCAGGAACAAGCCATGGAAGATACGTTCTTTCCAATCAACGCGGCGTTTTTCACGTAGGCCTGGCTTGCTGATCGCTTTTGCGTCAGTAGTCATAAGCTTTTCACTATTGGTTGCGATGGTCATTTATAAATCTCTCGGCTCTTGGCATTGCCATAGAGCTCGATGAATTGAAAAGGCTCAGCCCCAAATGGTGGGCTGAGCAAACATAGAGTCCGATTGAATTAGTTAACTGAGATGTAGCCTTTTTGGTCTACTAGAGCTTGCGCTTCATCAGTTAGCATCCAGTCTAGGAATTTCTGAGCTTCCGCTGATGGCTTACCATCTTTGTAAAGCACTAGGAATGGACGAGCCACTTTGTATGAACCGTTCTTCACGTTGTCTACTGATGCTTCCACACCGTCGATTGGCAACGCATTTACAGAGCTATCTACTGTACCCAGCGAGATGTAGCCAATTGCGTATGGGTTAGAAGCAACCATTGTTTTCAATGCACCGTTACCATTTGCAACTTGAGCGCGTTGAGAGATTGCAGAAACTTTCATACCAGAAACTTTCATTTTTAGAGACATGATGTCTTCGAATGCGCCGCGAGTACCAGAAGCGGTATCACGAGTGATTGCGACGATTGGTTTATCTGAACCGCCAACATCTTTCCAGTTTGTTACTTCACCTTTGTAGATTGCCGTAACTTGGTCTGCTGTTAGGCCTGCTAGTTTATTTTGTGGGTTTACAACTACTGCAATACCGTCAAGAGCAACTGTCTCTTCTTTAAGAGCAGATTCTTTCTCATCGTCTTTTAGGTTACGAGAAGACATACCTAGGTCCGCTGAACCGTTTTTTGCTGCTTTAACGCCAGCAGATGAACCCGGGCCTTGAACTTCAATAAATACGTTTGGGTTTGTCTTCATGTATGTTTCAGAGAAAACTTCCATCAGTGGCGTTACGCTGCTAGAACCCACTGCAGAGATAGTTTCTTTAGCAGAAACAGGAGTCACTGCCATTGCGCCTAGAAGTGCGATTGCACCGATTACTGTCTTTTTCATCACAATTTCCTTTAAGTGGCTTCATTGCCGTTGTTTTTCACTTGAACGGTGCTCACTTTAGAATCCTATTGTGACAGTTGTGTTTCACTTCGTTGAAGCCTATGTGACATATTAAAGAGCGCTATTATTTAACGCCTATTTTTTCAACTCATTGCGGCTTATGTGTGCAAAGTCGAGATTTAGAGGCGTAGCCGCTCTCAAGAAAACTGCCATGATTAGGGCTTGTCGATAGGATAATCGAGAAAGAAGTTTAAGATTTGATGGCAAAAAAAAAAGTCCGAACAATATGTTCGGACCTCTGAGATAGATGAGCAATGTTCTGAAATTTAATCTTCAGCGCTTGGCTCTGCAGGCTTTTTCTTAGGAATAAACACGTTGTCACCCACAGCCACGTTTTGGTAGTAACTCTTATCACGTTTAGCAGGTGCTTTTGCAACTTTCTTCGCTTGAGGACGAGCTTTTGGCGTTGCTGCTTTCTTGTTACGAAAATCCTGTTTCTTAGGTTTCAGGCCAGTAAACTTACCTTTCAAGCCCTCAAGTACAGAGAAATTTAGATCTTGCTGTAGGTACGCTTCCACGCGCTTAAAGCTATCCCAGTCTTTTGGACCAACAAGCGAAACTGCATCGCCCTTGTTACCTGCACGACCAGTACGACCAACACGGTGTACGTACTCTTCTGTATGCTTTGGCATATCAAAGTTGATTACGTGAGTAACGGTTGAAATATCCAAGCCACGAGATGCTACGTCCGTGGTAACCAAAATCTTGAACACTGCACGTTCAAACTGGCTCATGATGGTATTACGTTGCGTTTGGTTTAAGTTGCCACTTAATGCCACCGCTTTAAGCTTTTTCTCATTCAGCTTATTGGTTAAACGCTCAGTATCGTCACGCGTTGCAGTAAAGATAATAACCTGACGGTATTCCGCTTCTTCTAAGACGCGCTCAAGAATCGCTTCTTTATGATCTAGGTGATCACATAAGTAGAATTTTTGCTCAATGTCTTTGTGCTGTTCATTAGATACGCCAATAGCGATGCGCTTTGGTGCATTCAACATCTCTGCTGCAATATCGTTCACTTCAGCGTGGTCTAGTGTTGCTGAAAACATCAACGTTTGACGACGACGGTGTTTAGCCGCTTTATGAATACGGCGCAACTCTGGAGCAAAACCAAGATCTAACATGCGGTCTGCTTCATCTAAGATCAGTGTTTCTAATCCATCAAGGTAAAGAGAACGGTGTTCCAAATGGTCCGCTAAACGTCCTGGCGTTGCCACGATAAACTTAGGGTAACGACGAAGCGCTTTCACCTGATCGTTAAAGTTCTCACCACCAAGAATCAAAGTCGCATCATAGGTTAGGCCCGCAAGCATTGAACGAAGTTCACCATACACCTGTTTTGCAAGTTCACGCGTCGGAGCAAGAATCACCGCACGAGGATCTTTCGTAGAAAAAGATTTCGTCTTAAGAGACTTGTGAAGCATTGGCAATACAAACGCCAAAGTCTTGCCCGAACCCGTTTTCGAAGATGCCAGTAGATCCTTACCGGCAATCGCTACAGGTATTGCCTGCTTCTGAATGTCAGTCGGTTTTTTAAAATCGTAGTGTTTTAGGTTCTTCAACAATCGGTTGTCTAGGCCCAGATCTTTAAATTGCAAAGTATTCTCCAATAAATCAATAAGCGTCTCAGCGCTTTCTCAGTGTCATTTCCGCTTTAAATGCAGCAAAAAATAAAAGCTCGGTATAGTACCGCAAATCCTATGAGTATAGATAGAGATCACACAAACTTATTGTTCACGCGCAACGAACTTTCCATCAGAAACTTTATTTTATTGGAATATCGTCTAAATTATTGATATCAGGCAAGTGGCAAATTGACCTGTTGTAAGGCTAGCTTTTAATGTTTTTTTTGACGCGGAGCTTACTTTTGTAAAGTCCAAGTAAACATTAAATGCGAGTAGCCTATGAAATTCTTGGATTTTTTTGACTTTTGCTACATCATGTACTGATAGAATTTATCCACACTTAACTCTACGGCTATATGACATGTTGTTAATAGCGTAGAACTTTCACTATAAGCAAGGAGTTCTTACATGAACAAAACGTTGATCGCAGCTGCAGCAACTTCAGTACTTCTACTAGCTGGTTGTGCTTCATCTGATGATGCAGCAATGGCAAACGCAGCAAAACTAGACGAGCTAAGCAACCAAGTTAGCCAACTAAGCCAAGACGTTCAGTCTCTACAGTCTAACGTTCAAGCTGCTGGTAACGCGGCAATGTCAGCACAAGAAGAAGCAGCACGTGCAAATGAGCGTATCGACAACATCGCTCAATCTTACACTAAGTAAGTTATAGCCTTACTACCGCGCTTTAACCGCTGTTAAGGCGCGGTAATTTCTACTGGTACACCATTTTGAGCAGCAATCGTTGCTTTCGCTTTTACATCCGTCAAGCCAAATTCATCTAGCCACCAGCCCAACTCTTTTGGCAAAGACAAATCATCTTTTTCACCATTGCTACGCGTTAGCGGTTCATGCGCCTCGACAAACACACTACGGTCAGGTTCTAGCGTCACTTTTACTGGCTCATTGATAATACGTACTTTTTCTCCGCGACGTACTTTCTCAAACAACCATTCGATATCATTTGGGTCCATACGTATACAGCCCGCACTCACGCGCATACCAATGCCAAAGTCTTTATTCGTACCATGGATCAAATATTCACCGTTACCATATGCTAAGCGTAAAGCAAACAAACCGAGGGGGTTATCCGGGCCTGCAGGAACTACCGCAGGTAAATCGACGCCTTTCGCCTTGTACTCCGCACGGATAGATGCAGGCGGAGTCCACGTTGGATTTGGTCGCTTCTGACTGATGCTCGTCGTCATCACCGGTGTATCTCTACCAATACGTCCGATTCCAACCGGGAAGACATGCACAATGTTTTCTTTGGGAGGGAAGTAATAAAGTCTGAGCTCTGCTAGGTTAATCACGATACCTTTATGAGGTACATCCGGCATGATTAATTGGGTAGGAATAGTAAGAACATGCCCCTCTCTAGGAAGAAAAGGATCCACGCCTTTGTTTGCCGCCATCAAAGCTAACATACCCACATCATACTGTTTCGCAATATTCGCCATCGTCTCACCATGTTGCACCACATGGTTTTCCATACGACCAATGACACGAGCACCGTCATCGGGTAATTCATACATTTTTGCAAATGACAAACCACTCACTAAAGACAATGAAATGGATAACAGGGTACGTTTAGCGATATGCATTGATCGCTTTTTGCTAGGCATCTCTCTCTATTCCTTGGCATTTTTGAACAGTTGTAAGGTTATCTCTCTTTCTACCTTATGATCAACCATCGGCTTGTGATAATCCAGTAAAGAAAAATCCTGCCAAAGCCAAGGATTGTGAATGAACTTGTTTGGTACAGCCCTAAGCTCGGGGATCCAATGTCTTATAAATGCTCCACCCGCATCAAACCTTTGCCCCTGACTAATGGGATTAAAAATACGAAAGTAAGGCTGACCATCACACCCAGTTGATGCCGACCACTGCCAACCACCATTATTTGCCGCAAAATCGCCATCAACCAGTTTGCTCATAAAATACGCTTCCCCCCAACGCCAATCAATGTGAAGATCTTTGGTTAAGAAGCTTGCCACAACCATGCGCAGTCGATTGTGCATCCAGCCAGTCGAGTTAAGCTGACGCATTGCCGCATCGATGATGGGGTACCCGGTTGATCCTGTTTTCCAGCGTTCGAATGCTTGTTCGTCGTAAGACCATTGGATCTTTTCTTCCCATGGAATGAATCCCTTACCTTTGACAAGCTTCGGTTCAAACACAAGCAAGTGCTGATAGAACTCACGCCAAATAATTTCACTTAGCCACGTTGCTTTACCATCGGACAAGTCTGGAATCGACCTCTCAGCATAAAGTCTTGCAATGCATTGCCTTGGTGAAAGCGCACCGATAGCCAAGTAAGGTGATAGCTGACTCGTTCCATCTATCGCTGGGAAGTCCCGCTCCTCTCGATACGCATCACTTCTTTCTTGCACAAACGCTCGCAGCTGGTGAAGAATCTCGCGGGTTGATGCATACCATTGTTGACTTGATTCGCGCGGATAACTGAATGAAACATTGTCATGATAACGGTCTGTTGAGAGAGGACCAAATATACGCTCTTTAAGTGCCGCTTGAGGTTGCGGCTTCAACACAATCGGCATTTTAAACTTCTGCAACCAAGCTCGTTTGAACGGCGTAAATACTTTAAAGTACTCCCCTTGCTTATTGAGGACCGTTGTTGGTGCATGCACACATTTATCGTGAAAGGCTTCGAACACCACACCTTGTGCATTCAACGCGCTTGAAACTTCTCTATCTAGCGATTGCTCATTCACTTCATAGTGTATATTCACCATCACTTTGCTAACCCCTAACGACGTTCCCCACCCCACAATAGTCTCAGTCACATCACAAAAGCTCGACACTTCTTGATATAGAAATGGAATGTTAAGTTCAGTCAGCTCCTCATTAAGGCAATGCAAGCGACGAGCAATCAGGTCAGCTTGCATTGGTGCCATGTGATGTTGGTTCCACTGATCTGGCGTAGCAACAAAACAAGCGACAACAGGCTCGCCTGAACGAAGGGCTGCGCTCAATGCGGTGTGATCGACGGTTCTTAAATCACGTCGAAACCAAACCAGAATCATATCGACTCCTTAAGAGAAAGTGCTCGTTCATAAAAATACTGTTACTCACGACAATACTGTTATTTTCGAGAAAGTGGTTACTTACGAAAATAGGATTAGGCGGTAAAATGCAGCTTTTCTATCACTTCAGAGAACTGAACTTTTTCCGGTAGCTGTGTTTGTAGCGTGGTTAACGCTTCCACCTGCTTACTAGGCAATGCTTTGTTAGAGAAGAAATGCACAACCTGATAACGAGACACTACCTTGTGATCAATCAAACCTGATATATCTTCTACTCTATCAATCAGAGTGATGTGATAACCCTGTTCGCAAAGCTTCGCTGCTTGTATCCAGCTATCTGTGGAGCGAACTTGATCGAAACTAACAAGTAAACACTTCCCTTTTGTTGACGCTTTGTTCTCTGATTCCACTACATACGCGAGCCGTGTAATCAAGCAAGTCTGAAACAAGCCCATTTGCAACGATCGTAAGGAAATTTTAACGAGCTCAAGAGCGTCCAATATTGGATTGATAAACTGTTCGACAACGATATCTAGGGGGTATTCTTTGAGCACTCGTGACAACAACGTTTCCATTTTGCCTTTGTTGAGCTCTGACAATGCCTCTAGCACCGATTCCGCTTCTTCTAAACGTTGCTTGTGGAGAGGTAACGATGTGTTAATCGGTTGCCCAAGTAGGTCTTTTACCTTACCTATCGCAACCCCTTTCGCTAGCCAACTTTGTACTTCACGAATAACATCGACATCTTGCTGTCGAAATACGCGATGCCCTTTGTCTGTTCTCTGTGGCTGTATTAAGTTGTAACGTCTTTGCCAAGCTCTAAGCGTAACCGGCTTTACACCGGTTAACTCTGAAACATCTCGAATAGCATATAATTTCTCTTCTTTGCTACAAACCATAGCGTAATCTCATCTCCTGTGGATGTGGGTCTATGTACTTTTGCTTTTGTAGATACTCATCTGGGTAAGCATTAAGGTAGTGCTTAATCAACGTAAGAGGCGCAAGCAACGGCAATAATCCTGTACGGTAATCACTGATCACAGTAGCCAATTCGGCTTTTTCTTCTGCATTCAGCGAGCGCTTAAAATACCCTTGCAAGTGCATCAAAACGTTTGTGTTATTTTTACGGCTTGCTCGATTCTGTAACGCTTTCATTAAACCTAGGCGATACAGACCGTGAAAGGTATCCATATCATAATTTGCGATATCTGCTACCAAGCGACCGAGCGATTTATATGACTCTGGGTGATGTGCCATTAGTGTTAACTTGTAGCGAGAGTGGAATTCGATGATCTTGCCTCGAGTTGGCTCTCCACCCATCGACTCATAAAAGTCATTTAAGCAGTAAACACGGGTAATGAAGTTTTCTTTCAGTACTGGATCATTTAAGCGTCCATCTTCTTCAACGGGTAACCACGGCATTTTTTCCATTAGAGTCTTGGTGTACAGGCCGATGCCTTCTTTGGCGGCACTGTTCTTACTGTAAACTTTCACACGCTCCATACCGCAAGTCGGAGACTTCGCGCATACGATATAGCCACACAGCTGCTCACCTTGAAGCTCGTTCACTTTGTTTTCTGAATACGTCAGCATTTTATCGGTATGGTCTTTTTCAGGGTTTTTGGTTTCCACCAATGCAATACGCTCTTCGTTACTCACTAAACGAATGGTTGGTCGGGGGACAGACATACCCACGCCGACTTCTGGACACACTGGCACAAAACTAAAATAGCCATCTAATTCTTTAGTAACGAAGTTGCTGATTTTGTGTCCTGAGTCGAAACGTACACGTTGACCCATTACACAAGAACTAATACCTACTTTGATTGATGATTCCATGATGACGCATCCCTATACAAAATGTTTTGTTGTATAACTTATAGCAAGTGATATAAGTTTGTACAAGATATTAATTTGTACAACACTAGCTTTTACTAGCACATCTTAGATTCGATCAGAAAATTTTTAAAAATATGGGCATGCCTAGAAAAGCCGACAAAGCCACTGAATGACTCACGAGCAAATCGATTGCCCCATCGCTTTCAACAGATTTAGTTATCAACAAGGAATTCCACCGAGAAAACGAACCATTTTGTGACTTAACTCTCAAGTACCCTTTAGCAGTCCCGATATTATTGCCTCAACGAAAACGAACAAGTTCAACAGAATTGGTAATAGCGTCCTATACTAGAGGCGTTTTATCTGAACAAAACTTTGGAGAGCACTTATGGCAACCCCACACATTAACGCACAACCAGGTGATTTCGCTGAAACCGTTCTAATGCCAGGCGACCCGTTGCGCGCAAAATACATTGCAGAAACGTTCCTAGAAGATGTGAAACAAGTTTGTGATGTTCGCAACATGTTCGGTTTTACTGGTACATACAAAGGTAAGAAAGTGTCTGTAATGGGCCACGGTATGGGTATCCCATCTTGCTGTATCTACGTACACGAGCTGATCGCTGAATACGGCGTGAAAAACGTAATCCGTGTAGGTAGCTGTGGTGCGGTACGTGACGACGTTAAACTGATGGACGTTGTTATCGGTATGGGGGCCTCTACAGACTCAAAAGTTAACCGTATCCGTTTCAACAACCACGACTTCGCGGCAATCGCTGACTACGGTCTTCTAGAAGAAGCAGTTAACCAAGCTCGCTCTCAAAACGTACCTGTAAAAGTGGGTAACGTGTTCTCTGCTGATCTTTTCTACACACCAGAAGCAGACATCTTCGAGAAGATGGAAAAACTAGGCATCCTAGGTGTAGATATGGAAGCGGCAGGTATCTACGGCGTAGCTGCAGACCTAGGCGCGAAAGCGTTAACTATCCTAACGGTTTCTGACCACATCATCCGTGGTGAAAAACTAAGCTCTGAAGAGCGCCAAAAGTCGTTCAACGACATGATGAAAGTGGCTCTAGAAACCGCAATCAACATCTAAGAAACAAATATACCCAAGCAACCCCGAGATTCTTGGGTAAAGTAGTAAATTGCAGCCGGAGCCTGACCGGCTGCTCGAATTATCCCGAGGGGGCGATTGTGTCTAACGGCGAACTGCCAAAGGACGCAGATGGGTTACAACTCAACTTTTGTAAAACATTGGCGTGTGACAACTTTGGATTGAGTGATGCAAAGCGATACGTTTTGCAACATGCTAACCCTAAACGTCCGGCGATGGTATGCCGTGAGTGTGGAGCTTTCCCCCCCTTACTTAATAACCGCGATGTGGTTAATGAACTTCATCGTTTGAGGCACGTCCACAGTGACGGGTTACCGGCTTGTCGCAATGATGAATGTGACAACTTTGGGCTTTCTGTTCATACCCATAAACACCTCTACCATGCTTTTGGTTACAGTGGCGATCGCCAACGTTACCGGTGTAAAGCGTGTCAAAGCACTTTTGTCGACAAATGGTCCGGAATCAATAAAAAGCTCCAGTTCCAAGAAAATTTAATGGGGCTGCTGTTTACTGGTTATTCTGTTCGCGAGATCTGCCGTAAGCTCAATATCAATCCAAAAACGTTTTATGACCATGTTGACCATATTGCAAGCCGATGCCGCCGTAAACTCGCGACGATTGATGCACGCTGGGTCAACCATGCAAATCATTACGAGTTGGCATCGAACTATGTTGCTCTCCAACCCAAAAGTAATAATGGTGTTTATTGGATAGTGTCTGGAGAAGCGCATTCCGGCTATATCCTATGCCAACATGTTAATTATTCTGTTGTTGATGAGCCTGTCGCAAATATCGATCACAATCCTTACGATGAAGTATCACGCTTCGTATCCCAAGAATACACAGCAGAAGCCAGTGAAGCGCCTCCAGAACCATCCAACAAGTTACGAGAACGCATTGACCAAAAATACCAAACGATTTTGGCTCGTGGCAACGTAGAGGATCCGTTAGGGAATTTTTCTGTTTTCCACTATCCATCAAAAGGCGCATTAATTCGCCCTCCTTACACCTCTTACGCGCATTATTTGCATGTGTTGGATATGTGTAACTCTGAAAAGCGAGTATCTATCTACATGCCTCAAGACCCCCTGCTTCGATCTGCTGCATTGAGCGTTTGCTTATCTCGTATTCAAGAAAAAAGCGTTGACCTGATGTATGTCGAAGAAGATACCAATTGGGATATGGCTGCGCCGTTTGGCAAAGTGGATATTGCCTATATGAGCTGGTGGCGAGATCGCTGGGGTATTTCCAATCAAGGGGCAAGTACAAAAGGCATTTGCTACTTAGCTGGCGATAAGAATGAACCTGAGTCGTGGCTCAACGTGGCAACAACTCGTCACATACAGTTCTATCAAAACCGTTTCCAGTTATTATTTGAGGCATTCATTAACGAGCCTCGTCGCAAATTACGTCCTGCAGGGATTTTACCGCTTTTAGATATATTCAGAGCTTGGCATAATTTATGTTACCAAGATAAAGAGGGGCTTACTGCTGCGCAGCGATTGAAAGTCACCGATGTTCCGCTCACTATCAAGCAATTATTGTCATAAGTCGCTATGTATTGTCATGAATAACTGTGTTGTCATGAATAACTATGACTAGCTAACAATCTAATCAATAAATAGTGGTAAATCGAGGCCGGGCGCGGTATACATTCAGTAACCTATTTTTTTACTGTAAGTTATATGTTTACAGTAGCTTACATGTTGACAGTAACCAATATGTTTACGGTAAACATATTGGTTTAGGTGTAATATCATCCCCCCTAGAAGATTAATACATCTAACCACTTATTTTACATGTAAATTCCAGTTCGTTAGTCATGGATGGAAACGTTGGAAAAAAAACAATTTCAGCTTGAATCTGAACTCGATGCCATTAAAGGCTTAATTAAAGTTAACCCAGAGCGTACTTTTCGTATCGCGGAACAGTGCTTAATACGCGCCGAACAAATACTATTTGTTGACGGTGAAATTAAAGCGCTTCTCGTTATGGCCCATAGCTGCTGGTGCAAAATGGACTATCGACAAGGGCTAAAGTTTGTAAAAGACGCGTATAGCAAGCAAGCTCAACTTGATACCGATGAACACCTCCCTGATATCCTACACTTGTTTGCTCTGCAATATTGGGGGCAGGCTAAGTATTACTCCGCTCAACAGTACTGGATTAATGCGTTAGAACAGTCTGCTCTCGTCGACAACATCGAAATGCAAATTGAAGCACTCGTTGGCATAGGAAATGTTTGGCGTATCACCAATGAATATAAGCTCGCAGCATCTACCCATGAGTTAGCCGTCAAAGTCGCAAACAATGCGCGCATTAGCTATTTAGAGGGAAAAGCAAGAATATTGCTCGCGTGGGATTTCTATCTGCTACAAAATTATGCAGAGATGTTAACCGTATTAGATGGTGTAACGGAAATACTGGAATCCCACGATGACAATACGTGGCGTGCGGAAGTTTGGGATTTTAGAGGTTTGGCTTTCCTCGGTTTAGGACGACTTGACGCAGCTGAAAACGCGGCTCAAAAAGCCTATAACATTGCTGTTGAACACGACCTAACATGGATGAAAGCGCACTCATTCATCAGTCGAGCAAGATTGGAATTACTACGCAAAAATACCCAAGAAGCCACAACATTACTTCTCGCCGCAGAGAAGTCTGCAAAAAGCTTCGATAACGGCGAACTACTAAGCCAAATTTGCTTTCAACAATCTCGAGTCTCAGAAGAGCAAGGAGATTACCAAGCAGCATTGCACGCTTTCCAAAAATATCGCAAGTACGCCCTTAAAATCTTAAAGGAGCAAACCCAGAGAGAGCACTTAGACAAAGCTCAAAGCTCAAAGCAAAACTTAGACTTACGATCTCGAAAACTCATTAATCGTATTCGAGCTCAGCATGAGTACCGGCCAGAGAAGCAGCTTTCTAAAGTCGTATCTGAAACCTACTGGTGGGAACAACTCGTGTTGTTCAAAACAGAGCTAAAAACATCAAATCATGCGGTAATCATCATTCAGCACGACAACGCCGCGATTCTTGATATATGCACAGAACTATTGCACTCACTCACGACATCTAATGATCTTCTCTCCCGACTTAGCCGTGACTATCTTGCTATATTGATTGCCGAAAAAGGACAAGCAGCAGAAGTACTCTATAAAACCATTTGTTCAATAATTGAACTTTACCCTTGGAAGCGTCGCGGGCTAGATGACACATTACCATCACTTTATTTAGAAGACGTTCTCACATTTCCGTTCACTCTTGAGCAATTGGAAGAAAATTATACAAAGGCAGCGCAGCATGGAACAATTGCTTAATAAAGTAACAAATGCAGGTATGGACCCCTCTGCGGTTACTGGCGAAGAAGCACTCGCTCTCTGGGAGCACATACGTCAATACATTGCCTCAACGAACGTTGACAAAGCCCATTGCCATATCATTAGCGCAGAATACCGCTCCAAGCTACTTCAACACACAGAAAGCATTGAAGAGCTCAGAGCTGCGCTTAAATTACTATCGTTACCACAAGACATCGATGACATATTGTTAGTGAAAGCCAGTTTGAGTGAGCGCTTATTAGAAAAAGGGGCTTATGGTGAAGCGCTGAATGAATATGTCTTAACGGCCAACATCGCGGTGGAATATGGGCGAATCGATCATTACGTGATAGCCATCATCGGAATGGGTAACTTGTGTGATGCATACGGCGATCACAACCGCGCGCTTCGCTTTTATCAGAAGATTGATAGTATCGATCATGCGATCACTAGTCGCTCTCTCAGATTACGCTATAAGCTCTACATGCTGTCTTGTTACATTAGCCTACAACGTATTGGCGCCGCCACCGAACAACTCAATGAATGTGAAGAGCTGAGTATCTTGGTGAGTGATAAAAATCTCACAAGTCAGATCCACCTCTATCGATCAAAGTTACATCGTCTACAAAAAGAACACCAGCAGGCTATCGTCGCGCTTTCTCGGATTCAATATGCCACAGGCAAAGCGCATGCACAATGGTTATCTGTGATGGTAAAAATTGAAACGGCCTATTGCTTACACGAATTTGGGCACCATCCGCTAGCAAACTTGCTACTTGACTCAATTGGTAAACGAATCAACCCAGCAACATCACCGTTGATCGCAATACGCTTTTACAATGCAATGAGCCAAATAGCGGCATCACAGAACAAGTTTCAACTTGCACTCGATTATGAAAAAAGGGCATTTCAAATTGAGTCAGATCTTATCAAACATATCCCTATCAGTGATCTAGGTTCTGCTCAATTACGCCGCCTTTCGCGCTTTGAACTTCAGCTAAAACTCATTATTTCCGAAATTGAAAACAAAGAGCTCAAAGAAACAACAAAACTGCATAAAAACGCAGTAGCACAATTACAACAAGATGTGTTGACTGATCCGCTTACCTCACTCCACAACCGTCGATGGCTAGAGGTAAAACTCAAAGAACTACTACTGAATGATAAACCTTTTGCCCTGTTGGTCATTGATATCGACCATTTTAAGTCCATTAATGATGAACTCAGCCATTTAGTCGGAGATAAAGCGATACAAACGGTATCGCAAGAACTTTCGAAGTACTTCAAGTTTCATGGCGCATCGTGCATTCGTTTTGGAGGGGAAGAGTTTTTGGTGATCCTCGAAAACACAGAGCTTGCTCAAGCACAAGTCCATGCGGAAAACTATCGAAAACAAATCCATCAATTTTCGTGGCATGATATTCTCGGAGAGCGCGGATTGACGGTTTCTGTTGGTGTTACATTACATCGCGACGGAGAGAATACTCAGCGTACTTTTTATCGTGCTGACAAGGCCTTATATCGAGCCAAAGCAAATGGCCGTAACCAAGTATGCAGTGAACTATAAATAGCATCTGATTAAAAATGCCCCAAGGTCTATGGTCTATGGTCTATGGTCTATGGTCTATGGTCTATGGTCTATGGGGCATTTATCCTGTGAGCGAACACCTCAAAGGAAAAATAACGAAATCCCGCCTAAAGCAACTAAAGTACCAACGATACTCTTCCCCCCTACCTTTTCACCTTTGAGCATGTAAATGACCAAAATAAAAAGCGGACTGGTGGCGATCAACGTTTGTGCAATCGCAGGGTTAGCGTATTTAAGCGCGACTTGTTGTAACCACAGCGCAAGAAATGTTCCAACAAAAATCGCCATCAATAGCCACCTTAACGCCTTTTCCCCCATCTCTGAAACATGTCGTTTTATTCCATTAAATGGCTCGGGTTCGACAAATTTAATCACCAGAGCGACAGCCAATACACCAATACTCAACCGAATTAATGCGCCGAGCAAAGGCGGTAAATCACCGGCCACTAATGCATAGTGGGAAATGACCACACCAGACGCTTGACATACGCTGGCTAAAAGGCCGAATCCAATACCACTCCAACAAGTAGCCTCACCCGAGGAAGAGGGTTGAAACACAACAAAAGTCACCGCTGCTGTCGTGACGATGACACCAAGCCAGCTTTGTAGTGTTAATTCTGAACCTAAAAAAATGAGAGCGAGAACGCCAGATAACGGGGGCGCAAGGGATTCCAGTAAAAGCGTTTTATTCGGCCCAATACGTTTTAACGCTGCGAAATAGGCAGAATCACCAATCGCAATGCCTATCACACCAGAAACCGCTAACACCGCGAGGTGAAGCGGCGCTATTTTCGACGGAAACTCTTGGGGTAAAAAAGGCATCACAACAAGCATCATGGCGCAAGCTACAATGCCTTTCACTATATTCAATTGCATTGCCGAAAAGCGATGACTAAATTGGCTGTATATCCACGTCGCAATAGCCCAAACAAACGCTGCACAAATTGCAGCGATTTCACCAGAATATAGCACTCTCTACTCCCTCGTATTCCATGCCGTATATCTCAATTACCATGGCTTAAGATACAAATAACTTGATTAGACTATGGTTCTACTAAATACTTAAACAGTTAATTTACGTAAGTTTTTCGATTTGGCAACAAACACAGGGAAGTAAGATGTTTCTAGACTATTTTGCACTTGGGTTACTTATATTCGTTGCTTTGGTTATCTTCTACGGAATTATCGTGATCCACGACATTCCTTACGAAATAGCAAAAGAGCGCGAGCATCCTCACCAAGACGCAATTCACTATGCTGGCTGGGTCAGCCTTTTCACTTTACACGCACTATGGCCATTTCTATGGATATGGGCAACCTTATGGCGTAAAGAACGTGGTTGGGGTTTCAAACAACTTGAACAAGAAACTCATGATATTCACCATCGCCTTGAAGAGCTTATTGATGAAGTTAATGAGCTAAAAAAAGAAGTCTCGACACTAAAAAGCCAAAAAACAACACAACAAGAACAAGGTAAGGAGGATCAATAATGGATTTACTACTGGTTCTTACTTACGCTGCGATTTGTATCGCTATTTTTAAAGTTTTCAACATCCCACTCAATAAATGGACGGTGCCTACTGCTGTTCTTGGTGGTGTCGTGTTAGTTGGTACACTTATCCTGTTAATGAACTATAACCATCCGTTCACTCAAATTGGTAACCAAGTGTTCTCAACAACACCTGTCGTGTCGGGCGTGCGAGGTCGTGTTATCGACGTGCCTGTTCAACCAAACCAGCCCCTAGCTAAAGGGGATATATTATTCCGAATCGATCCTATCCCATTTCAAGCGGAAGTGGATAAACTTCGAGCAAAAGTGAAAGAAGCAAGTCAAGGTGCACTTGGGCTTGAGTCAAGCTTACAAGAAGCAGATGCTGCGGTACTAAAAGCACTGGCGGAAAGAGACAAAGCACAACGTGAGTTCGATCGCTACAAGCGTGGTTTTGACGGAGGCGCGTTTACTGAACAACAACTCGACACGCGTCGACAAGCCTTTAAAGCGGCTCAAGCAGCACTGGAAGTGGCTGAGTCAAAACAAGATCAAGCGAAAATCGCCTTAGATTCTGAGGTCGGTGGTGAGAATACCCAAGTTGCATCATTACTAGCAGAACTAAGAAAAGCCGAGTTCAACCTTGAGCAAACCGTCGTGACAGCGCCAACTGACGGTTATGTGACTCAATTGGCATTACGCCCAGGTGTTATGGCAGTGCCTTTGCCTCTCGCGCCAGTAATGACGTTCGTTCATACCGAAGAGAAACTCTACACCGCGGCTTTCCGTCAGAACTCATTACAACGTCTTGAACCTGGATTCGAAGCCGAGTTTATGTTCCGAGCTCTACCTGGTAACGTGTTTAAAGGAGAAGTGGTTGAAGTGCTACCTGCGATTGGTGAAAGTCAATTCCAAGCTCGTGGTTCTCTACTAGGCACAGAAGCTCTGCGCACAAGTGGTCGCGTCTTTGTGACATTGAAAATTACCGATGACCTAACCAAATACCATCTACCTATGGGGACCGCCGTTGAAGTCGCCGTCTACTCAGACAGTTTCTCTCATGTTTCAGTCATGCGGAAAGTCCTCATTCGCATGAAAAGTTGGCAAAACTACCTTTACCTAGACCATTAATTTGATGGAAAAAACCGCACTTAAAGGTGTAACTAGGGGCTGACAGTCAGCCCCTGATTTCATTTTAGCCATCCAGACAGATAGCATTCCCACTTTCATTTATATTCTGTATAATGCGCGCCTTATTTTTGATGCTTGCTAACAAATTAAGCCAGTAAATAGAATGCGCAGATCATTTCTCGCATTCCCTTAAGAAAAAACAGAGCAAACGACAAGCGACTTGATTGTTTAAGCACCATGTCACTCAATCAGCGCAATAAAAACGCAAGTTAACGTTCTTTAAAATCGACAATGAACTGAGGTTATCTATGAATCTTTCTGCTAAAACCGTGGTGGTTATTGCAATCGGTGCTGCCCTTTATGGTATCGGTGGTCTACCAATGTTTGGTATTCCAGTGTTTGCAAACACAACGCTAAAACCAGCAATGGCGGTCTTGGCACTGTTCTCAGTACTCTTTGGCCCACTAGTGGGTTTCTTAGTCGGCTTCATCGGCCACTGGGTAACGGACTTATTCGCAGGTTGGGGTGTTTGGCTCACATGGGTACTTGGCTCAGGCATTGTCGGTTTGATCATTGGTCTTTTCCCTTCTCTCACACGCAACCGTCTAGAGAAAGGTGATTTCAATATGAAAGATTTCGCGCTATTCGTAATACTTGCTCTATTAGGCAATGTGTTTGGTTATGGCTGCTCTGCTTTCCTAGATACCATTTTGTACGCAGAACCGTTTACTAAAGTATTTACCCAACTGTCTATCATTGCCGTGGGTAACAGCATTCTTATTGCAATTGTTGGCTTCTTCATTCTTAAGTCTGTCGCCAAACGTAACAAGCAAAGCCGCAACTTAACAGAGGCTTAATGTCGAATGACAATCGAATTTTCTAACTTCTCTTTTAGATATGAGTCGCTGGACAAACCGACGCTAAAAAATATCAATCTAAGGATAGAGAAAGGAGAGAAAATCGTCATCATCGGTCCAAGTGGTAGTGGGAAATCTACCCTTGGCCAATGTCTTAACGGACTGATTCCACATGCAATCAAAGGGGAAGTCACAGGCTCGTTGACCATCAACGGTCTTGATACTGCGCCTTTTGATATGCACCAATATACCGAGCAAGTTGGCACTGTACTTCAAGATACTGACAGCCAATTTGTTGGGTTAAGCATTGGTGAAGACATCGCATTCGCATTGGAAAACCAGCTGATGTCTAACATCGACATGTACCCGTTGGTCAAAGCCACGGCGAAAATGGTCGACTTAGACCAGATGCTAAAACGTTCCCCACACGATCTTTCTGGTGGGCAAAAACAGCGCGTTTCTTTGGCGGGTATTCTCGTCGATGACGTCGATATTTTGCTGTTCGATGAGCCACTTGCCGCGCTTGACCCGAAAACCGGCAAAAAAACCATCGAGATCATTGATGACCTGCATCGTGAAACGGGCAAAACCATCGTCATCATCGAGCATCGTCTTGAGGATGTGCTGCATCGCTCAGTAGACCGTGTCATCTTGATGGAAAGTGGCGAAATCATTGCAGATACAACGCCAGATGAACTTTTAGCGTCACCGTTACTTGCAGAGTATGGTATTCGTGAACCGCTTTATCTATCGGCCCTAAAAACAGCCGGTTGCTCAATAGCATGTGATGCAAAGCCATCTAAACTGACGACACTACCATTGAACCAATACAAGCCTGCCGTTAATGCTTGGTTTGAAGCGTCACAAACTGTCCCATCAAATGCTCAAGCAGATATATTGCTTGCAGTACGCAATCTCACCTACTCATACGACGGTGAAAAAAACGCGTTAGAAGATGTGAGTTTTGACGTAAAACGCGGTGAGTTTGTTTCTATCCTTGGCAAAAATGGTTCTGGGAAATCGACCATCACAAAATTGGTTATGGGCGTTGTAGAGCCTGACAACGGCACCATGATGCTGAACGGGCAAGATCTCAGTGAACTCACCATTTTCGAACGCAGCCAAAAGGTTGGCGTGGTCATGCAAAACCCCAATCATATGATTTCCCATCACATGATTTTTGATGAGATCGCATTTGGCCTACGCAATCGTGACGTTGATGAGCAACAAGTACAACGCAAAGTTCTCGAAGTACTAGAGCTGTGTGGTTTGAGCAAATATCGCCACTGGCCGATTGAAGCATTAAGTTATGGTCAGAAAAAGCGGGTTACAATTGCCTCGATTCTTGCTTTAGAGCCGGAGCTACTCATTCTTGATGAACCAACAGCCGGTCAAGACTATCGTAACTATACCTCGATGCTGAGCTTTATCGAACGACTGAATCGAGAATTGGGTATTACTGTGATGATCATCTCTCACGATATGCATTTGGTGTTGGAATACACCAAACGCTCTATTGTGATAGCTGACAGCAAACTGATTGCCGATGCGCCCATGACTCAGGTATTCAGTAACCCAACATTATTAGACCAAGCGAACCTAACTACAACCAGCTTGTACGACCTAGCCATTGAATTAGGTATCGAAGACACAAACGGCTTTATGCAGCATTTTATTGATGCCGAGAAAGCCAACCGAGCAAAAACAACGCTCCCTAGCAAAAGCGTTGAGAATGAGAACATTGAGAACGTAGTGGCATGAAAGACAACAAGATGAAGTTTGGTATCAACTACATTGATACCCAATCGCCACTGCATCAACTGAATGGCATTACTAAGTTTTTGATGTTCATTGCTTGGGTGACGGTTGTACTCACCACTTTTGATTTACGCATCATTGCGGTGTTGATCGTTACTGGCCTTTGGTTATTAAAAATGACCAAGGTGCCATTTCACGTATACAAGCCGCTATTAATTGGTACAGCTAGCGTCTTGATGATGAATGCCTTATTTATGTTTGCATTGGCACCACAGCAAGGCTCTGAATACATGGGCTCCACTACGGTACTGCTGTCGTTGCCGGGTAACTACTCACTCACTCAAGAAACCTTGTTTTATCTTGTTACGGTCACCTTGAAATACTTCAGCATGTTCCCGATTGCACTTGTATTCGTCTTTACGACGCATCCGACGGAGTTTGCAGCAAGCTTAAACCGTTTAGGCGTGCCTTACAAAATCGCTTATGCGGTCAGTTTGACACTGCGCTATTTGCCAGAAGTGAAAAAGGACTTTGTTAACATTATGCATGCTCAACAAGCGCGTGGCGTTGAACTCAGCAAGAAAGCACCATTGTTCACTCGCATTAAGAACGTCGCGAAAATTCTTGGGCCTTTGATCTTCTCAAGCCTAGACCGCGCGGATCAAATCTCAAATGCGATGACGTTACGCGGTTTTGGCCGTCATTCATCACGCACTTGGTACAGTTTAAAGCCACTAACTAAAGCAGATATGATGTGCATGATAGGCATTGCTGTGATCGTTGTCGCGGCGATCAGCAAGCGCGTGTTGGATTCTCAGCTGTTCTGGTATCCGTTCTAAGCCCCAATTAGATAAATATCAACGAGCTAGATATCAGCAAGCTAAGTGTCAAAAAATACATTATCAAAAACAAAAATGGGATGCCTCTGCGTCCCATTTTTTATATCTAGCATTCAGTTATGTGATTGATAAAATGACTTAGCTCCAACGCAATATACGTGTTTCGTTGCCCTCATCTGGCTTCGCCGGAATATTCAATGAAAGCAGTAAACTTATCGCAGCCATGCCAGCACCGATGTAAAACACACTCGACGGCGACACTAACCAAATCACACCAAAGGTCACCGGAATGACCACCGCTGCAATGTGATTAATGGTAAATGCCACACCAGCAGTCGATGCCATATCGGCAGGATCGGCAATTTTCTGGAAGTACGTTTTAATGGCTAAAGCCAACGCAAAGAACAGGTGGTCAATGATGTACAGCGCCGCCGCCCACTCCGCCGTTTGCACAAGGCCATAGCCCACAAAAACAAAGATTAAGCCAACATACTCAAATACCAGTGCTTTTCGCTCCCCGACCGCACCAATAAAACGACCAATTCGTTTTGCAAATAAGAAGTTAAACAGGTAATTCACTAAAAACAACAAGGTGATATCGGCAGCAGAATAACCAAACTTCTCTACCATTAGAAAGCCCGCAAATACTGTGAATATTTGACGGCGCGCACCACTCATAAAAGTTAATGCATAGTACAACCAGTATCGCTTACGCAGCACAAGCTTCTTGTTTTGAGGAACTTTGGTTTCAAACTCCGGGAACGTAAAGGCCATCACCATAATTAAAACAAAACCTATACCACCTGCGAGTAAGTACACCGTTTTAAATTCTAACTTAAACTGCTCTAGCAATACCCAAATGGCGCCATAAGTGATTAACGATGCGAGCGCGCCAACAGAAATAAACTTCCCTAACATCTCTGGTGCTTCTTCTTTAGAAAGCCACTGTAAAGAGAGCGATTGCTTGAGCGTTTCAAAATAATGAAAGCCTGTCGACATTAACAACGTGGTCAGAAGTAAACCAAACAAAGTGGGGAAATAACCGGTTAATGCCGTGCCTAGAGTAAGCATCGCAAGAGAAACCAACATAAAACGTTGCTCTCGAATAAACAGCAGAACGAATACCACCGTGAACGCTAGAAAGCCAGGGATTTCACGGACACTCTGTAATAAGCCGATGTCTGCCCCATCAAAGTTGGCTTTTTCAATAACAAAGTTATTAAGCAATGCCATCCATGTAGAGAATGCAATTGGAACAATAATGGAGATAAGTAAGAGGAAGTTTTGTGGCGTCTTCCAACTTTTAGATGCCGTATTCATAACGTTTCCTTAAGGTATTAGAGCGCAATAATAACCTAAATACGATAAATTCACATTACCATCCCAACGAATAACTCTGCTTTATCCTGTTCATACTAAAGGGAATATAACGAATTGTAGGAGATCAACCCGGCACTGGCTTCTTAATCTTCTTTTGCGAGGTTATACTGTTTGTTTAGTGCTGCCATAATCCTACATATCAGACATGATGAAAAAACAAGTCCTCTTCCTATGCACTGGCAATTCTGCTCGCTCCCAGCTTGCTCAAGCGCTGTTCAATCATTTGGCGAATGAACGCTTTCATGCCGACAGTGCTGGTGTTAATCCAAGTGACATTGATCTACGCGTATTTGATGTTCTCAACGCACGTTCAATCAACAGTAATGATCTTTACTCCAAAGATTACTCCGACGTCCAAGACAAGCACTACGATTTTGTTATTACCTTATGTGATAACGCCAAAGATGAGTGCGTGATATTTGCCGATGAAGTTAATCAAATCCACTGGAACTTGTTTGATCCTAAACCTCTGGATGGCATAGAACCATTTGAAAAGACGGCAAAAGATCTCATCGATCGCATTAACTTGTTCTTGCTGTTGAATGAAGACGAAAACACAACAAACGTTGACCCAAGTAGTTTCTTTAAACTGCTCAGTGACCCGCTTCGCTTAAAGATTTTGATGCTATTGGGTGACGAGCATGACCTAACGGTGACCGATCTAAAGAATGCTCTCAACGAGAGCCAGCCTAAGGTTTCTCGTCATCTTGCGTTGTTGCGTGATACCACTTTCTTAAAAGACTCACGAGACGGCTTATGGATCCACTACCGCTTGTCTCCATCGTTACCAACTTGGATACTGCATTTATTACAGACGGTAAGATTAGGTAATCCAGGAATTATTAACGCTGAAAAATCCCGCTTAAAAGCATCGCATTTGAACACTAAGCCATAGCTATTTAAATGAATAGCTATTTGCATGAATAGCCATTGGCACGAATAGCTTTTAGCTTTCTACGTAAATCACTTCCTAATTGAGTAGCTATTTGAAAGGAGAGTTATCAGCAAGGATAACTCTCCGCTAGAATCACTCTCTATGAGAGTACGTGCGCTACGTCGCTCAAATGATATCAGTCGATATTTTTCACCTTGAGTCGATTTTCAAATTTGAAGACATGTTCAGGGCACACATCAATGCAGCGCCCACAACTGATACACGTTTGATCCATTACGCGTCGGTCTCCCTCTTTTAAAGGCTGACGCAAAATCTCCGGTTCGGGACAAACATAAAAACAATCCATGCACTTGGTGCAATTTTCTCGCTGTACCGCCGTAATACGCAGTAAACTCTTACTACCAATCACACCGTAAGTTGCACCAAGAGGACACAAATGGCCACACCATCCATGTTCCACTAAAAGCAGATCAAGTATAAACACGAGCAAGATAAGCACCCAACCTGCCCCCATGCCAAACACTAACCCTCTATGCAAAGCCGCAACCGGATCAAGCCACGTCCACAATACCGAGCCAGAAATTGCACTACCCAGCATTAACGCGGGAATTAGCCAGTAGCGAATATTCGGAGACCATCTATAACTCGCTTTAAGGTTCAGTTTTCTACGCAACCACGCAGCAACATCCGTTACGATATTGAGCGGACACACCCAAGCACAAAATGCTCTTGGGGCCAAAATGGCATAAAACAACGCAACCAGAGTGACACCGAGCAGAGCGTTGAATTCTGGAATGTGTCCTGTCGCGAGCGATTGCAACACAATCAAAGGATCGCTCAAAGGAATGGTATTAAATAACATGCTGGAAGATAAATTCCCCTGTAAAATCCCCCAGGTAGGCCCTGCCATGAACAGTGCAACAATGGTCAATTGACACAATCGACGCAAAATCAAAAAACGATGTGCTTGCCACCAGCCCAACTTTTCTGTCGCTTCTTTGCCCGCATCTTGCGCTAAGTTTTTGGCCATTAGCGACCTCCTTTCAGCGATTCAAGTGCACCACTAGGCACTGGATTTTCTTCTGGTAGAACGTTTTCTAGCGGCTTGTCGATTTCCTGCCATCCAAAGTTATAGTGGCTGCCCACCTTACCTTTTGCTAGATCCGTCGGGATGACTTTGATAGCAGCAACATCGAGCACACAAGCTTGTTCACACTTACCACAGCCGGTACATACATCAGAATGAACCGTTGGGATCAACTTTGCGTGATACCCAGTGCGGTCATTACGAATGTTCTCTAAGGTGATGGCTTCATCAATCAAAGGACAGACGCGATAGCAAACATCACAGCGCAACCCTTGCCAATTCAAACAAGTTTCGTGGTCAATCAGAACCGCCGTTCCCATCCTGGCATCATCAATGTCTGTTAAATCATGATCTAATGCGCCACTTGGACAGACGACCACGCAAGGAATATCCTCACACATCTCACAAGGAATATCACGTGCAGTAAAATAAGGAGAGCCTGTCGCAACGGGAGAAAGTAACGTGGCGAGTTTTAGCGTATCGTAAGGGCAAGCCTGAACACATAAGCCGCATCGAATACAAGCCGACTCAAAATCCCCCTCTGGCAATGCACCTGGTGGACGAATTGGAACGCCTTTGGTCTCTCTTGCTTGGCTTTGCAAAGACTGTAGTCCCAGTACACACGCAGCCGCTCCAACACCTGCGGCGGTGCGGGCGGTATCGCGCAAGAATCGACGACGACTTTGTGAGATTTTTGACGACGAGAATTTCATAGGTATTCCCTCAACTGCACCTATATCAAGTTAAGCATAGATAGCGCGAAAAAAATGTCAGCCACATACCCAATAAGGGGTAAGTAGAGTCTACCTTGACTAAAATCAACTCGTTGCAGATACACAGTTCACACTTTTTCTTTATCGTTCACTTATCGAAAATAAAGTTCACCATTTTCATCTCGAACATGAATTGTCTTTAGTGCATTATTTCGCCAACCCACCGTTCTTCTGCCCGATTTTACCGATAATCAACTAAAGAAATCATCATTAGCACTCCTGTAAGAGACTAATTTTTAAGTAGTTTAAATGCAAAAAAAGTAAAAAAACTATTCAAGCGTCCTTTCTCTCGTTAAATTAAAGTAAATTCCAATAAACCAAAGGAGAGAAGCATGGAGATCATCGTCCGACCAGCCACGGTTGAAGACGCAGCAGCCCTTGTCGAAGTTTATTCACAAAGCAAAGCACAAAGAGAAACCCTGCAACTCCCTAACCCACCTCTCGCAAAATGGGTTGAACGATTGTCGAGCACACCTACTGGGGTTTATCGTTATGTCGCTGAGATTGATGGCAAGGTTGTTGGAAATATTGGCTTTCATCATTCACAGAACCCAAGAACCGCACACACGGCGTCATTTGGGATTGGTGTTCACGATCAATTTCATGGGCTCGGTGTGGGAAGTGCCCTGATTCGTACGGTGACAGAGTTAGCTGATAAATGGTTAAATATCAGACGTATTCAAATAGAAGTAAATGCAGACAATGAAGCCGCGATAGGCCTATACAAAAAGCATGGATTTACAATTGAAGGCGAAGCTGTCGATGGATCGTTCAGAGATGGTGAATTTATCAATACTTACTATATGGCTCGTATTCGAAAACCAAAGAATTAGAGCAAGAACCCTTTCTAAATGCTTCACGCGCCTCGCTTTAGAATCAAATTAATCCAGAGCACGTGTTGTTAGCGCTTTAGTGTAAGCATTTATCTTCCTGTGCTCACGGTTCCGACCGGCCACAAAACCGCGACTCTTTTTTAAGTCTCACTCGCAAATAAATGCACCTATTTGCTCTACTTTAAGATATAAGTCACTCTGAGCAATATCCCATTTTTATCAGTATAATGTTGAAAAAACCGCGAATTTATTGAAACACGTCCCTTGTCTGCTTAGAATTATTCTCATATCTAATACTTAGAACTTTAGTGCTAGATATTGATGTGCATCCAACATTCTCAAAAGGCATAAAAATTATAATGAGAAATTCAATACCGAGTGCGCGGAACGAAAACACGCCTCAATCAAAAAACAATGCACAGGAACGTCAGGCTACAACGTTAAACAGTACAGATGCGATGTCGATGATAGAGCACGGCAGTGAAGTAACGATGCATGTTACAACGCCTGTCGGTACTAAGTGTATTACAACAAGCACCTTTGTCGGCTGTCATTCTAACAAGACAGCATTGGTCGAAGTGCCGAATATTTCTGATGAAGACTTAAAGTTCTATTTTCAGGAAGGGTTTTGGATAAACGTAAAGGCATTTTCACATCGGGGAGAAGGTGCTGTTATTCCGTTTCGAGCACAATTGAAATATCGCTTATCTGAGCCATACCCTTTGTTGGTATTGAGCTTACCGAACACAATGCAAGTTTATCAGCTGCGAAAAGAAGTGCGTTACGATGTGAACCTTAACTCACGACTTCAAATAAATGATTACCGAGCACAGTGCGAAATTCGAGATTTGTCCCGCAGTGGCTGTCGTTTTGTTATTTCCCCAATGAGTCGCCCGCTTCAGGTTGGTGATCAGATCACTTTAGACTTACTTTTGCCGGCTCATGGCCAAATATTAGCACCACTAAAAGGACGTATTTGTAACTTACAAAAGTCTATTCACTATGCTCGTTACGGTGTTGAGTTTGACGATGTAGGAAAAGCCAACGCAAAAAATCTACTGAGCCAGCTTAAGTTTGATGGTGTAAAACTCAAACTTAAGAACTAGCCCAAAAGTCGCTGACAGTACAATGGACGCGATAAATAGGGTGATAAATATGAAAAAGCAAAAAGGCACCCGATGGTGCCTTTCTGTTTTTTGTCTCTGCTAATTTTATTTCAACGCATGAAAGTAAGCCGTAGCCGACTATGCGGTTAGCGTAAAAACTACAGTTTAAAGAAGCTCAACTGCTCTTTCTGTTTTTCTGCAAGCAGAGAGAGCTCGGCACTCGCGCTTGCACTCTGGCTAATGCCTGCAACATTTTGGTTTACAAGTTCAGACATATTCACCACATTGCGGTTGATGTCTTGTGTTACCTGAGATTGCTGTTCTGCGGCAGTCGCAACTTGGGTATTTGAATTATTGATATTAACAACTGATTCAGTAATACCGACAAGCGCGTCATTTGCTTGCTGAGTCAACTCATTGTTTCGGCCCAGCATTTCAATACTCACTTGCATGCTGTCGTTTGCTAACCCAGATTGAGCTTGAAGCTCTTCAATAATGGTTTGAATTTCTTGAGTCGAATCTTGCGTTCTTGCCGCAAGCATACGTACTTCATCTGCAACGACTGCAAAACCACGGCCAGATTCTCCGGCACGAGCCGCTTCAATCGCTGCGTTAAGCGCTAACAAGTTAGTCTGCTCAGAAACGCCACGAATCACTTCAATCACGTTGCTGATTTGCTCAGATTGCTCTTTTAGTCGAAGTACCACTTGTGCTGCATCATTAAGAGCGCCCGACATCTGTTCACTCGCTTGAGCACTTTCTTGGAAAATCGTTAGGCCAGATTGCGCTAGACCATCAGCTTCGCGAGCCGTTGAGTCCGCTGCAAGCGCATTATCGCTGACATTATCCGCCGTACATGCTAGCTCGTTCACCGCTGACGCAACTTGCTCAATTTCCGCCAACTCTTGTTGTGCGTTAGCCTCTGCTTGAGTCATTACCGCTGCTAGCTCTGTCGACGCAGAAGCAACTTCTTCACTGATTCGCATTAGCTGCTCAACCGTACCGTGTAGTTGAACCGCCGTTTGGTTAACGTCTTTACTCAGTTGAGCAATTTCATTCTCGCCATCCACCGTCGCACGCACAGATAGATCACCCGCCGCTAGCTGGCGCATAGTCGATTGTAACGTTTTAATTGGGCTGACGATCATGCCAGATAGGATCCAAGCCACCACAAGAGAAACCACGAATACAGCGGCAATAATCAACATAGCATTCGTTTCAACACGATTCATTTGACGGGTACTTGTCTCATTTGCTTGCGCTGCAACTTGGTTTAAACGTTGAGAAAGTCCGTTAATTTGTTCAATCATTTCGTTACCAACAATACGGTATTGGGAAACGAAAGAATGGTATTCTTGATCCGATACTAATCCTTTGTCATGACGGTCAAAAACTTGCACTGAACGCATTGAGTAGTCCACGTACGCTTCAATGCTTTTACGAATTTCCGTCGCCTCGGTACGGAATGTACCACGCGCTTCGATCTTATTTAGATCAAGATCAATCACTCGCATACCCGCTTTCAATTCATTTAAAAAGCTCTCACGACGTGATGCATCATAGATTGCGTAAACCGCACTGATTCGTAATGGGTAAATGTTGTCGTCAATTCGAGAAATCGTGTCTTGGTAGAACACCAATGAATTGGAATTATCAGTCACCAATGCTTGTTCGGTATCAAGATTGCTCTTCGCGAACCACAAACCAATAAACACCGTCAGTGCTGTAAATAAAACGGGAATCAAAACCTGTGTACGAACAGACAAGTTTTTAAGTGAAAGCTGCATGGTAAACCTCTAATTTTTGCGTATCGGCCTAGTTGCTAGCTCACACAATGATGCAGGCAACAAGGGGCGCAAATATTAGAGGTTGATCACACTTTTGTCTAGTATAGAACAGCCATAAATTCATGTATTTAGGCGACAATATTTTGTCATTGGACAGAATATTGCCGCCATACTAATTTATGACGAATCAGGAGGGTATAAACGCGCTATTTCCGAAGAGCATTCAGTTTTGCTTGAGCCAACCCAAAGATAGTATCAATCGGATACGTGCCCTCATCCGTTGCTTCTCCCGCTGGTTTACCAGTAAAGAGTTCAATGGCCTCGCTGACATGATCGATCGCCCAAATATGGAAGTCACCTCTTTCTACCGCTTTAACCACATCTTGACGAAGCATAAGATTATGGACATTTGAACGAGGAATGATGACCCCCTGTCCAATATGACGACCTTTGATCACACAAACGTCGTAGAAACCCTCAATTTTTTCGTTAACACCACCAATAGGTTGCGCTTCACCAAATTGGTTCATTGAACCGGTAATCGCAATATCCTGACGGTTTGGTTGACGAGAAAATGCAGAAACCACGGCACAAAACTCCGCCATACTTGCACTATCACCATCTACACCTCCATAAGATTGCTCAAACGTAATCGTAGTGGTCAGTGGGACACGTGCCGTTTTACCAAATACCGAAGACAAATAGGCCGACAGGATCATCACACCTTTTGAGTGAATACTGCCACCAAGATCGACACTACGTTCAATATCAATCACTTCCCCATCACCATAGCAGGTTGTGGCCGTGATTCGGTTTGGTGCACCAAACATATGATCGCTGGTGCTCAGTACCGATAAGGCATTGACTTGACCAACTGCAGAACCCTCTGTATGAATTAACGTTGTGCCATTCACGAATGTTTCCATCACACTGTCTTGTAAGCGACTGACGCGCATCTCTTGGTTCTTTAATGCTTCCTCTACATGCCCAATACGAATCATGTTGGAATTTGCCTGACGTGCAACGTAGTTGGATTCACGAAGTAAATTAGCAATATTGGCAGAATGCAAAGACAATTTTGTTTGATCGCCTGACAAACGAGAACTGTACTCAATAATGCGAGCAATGGCTTTTCTATCGCAATGGAGTAAATTGTTATCGTGTACAACGCTTGAAATAAAGCGTGCATATTGCAGCTCTGAATCCGGCGTACGTTTCATTTCATCTTCAAAATCAGCCGTTACTCGGAATAGTTCTCCAAATTCTGGATCGTAATGTTGCAGCAATTGATAAGTTCGGTAATCACCAAACAAGATAATCTTGATGTCCAATGGGATCGGTTCAGGATCTAATGATACCGCACCAGTCAGAGTCACTTCTTTCTCAAGCGAGGTGAAGCTCAGCTGACGAGAACGCAAAGCACGCTTTAAACCATCCCATACATAAGGCTGCTCAAGAACTTTCTGAGCATCCATTAGTAACACGCCACCATTAGCTTTGTGTAAACTGCCCGCACGAATTAAAGAGAAATCAGTAAACACCGTTCCTTTAAACGTTGCTGTCTCAATCGAACCGAATAACGAGTGGTAGTTGGGGTTTTCTTCCACCACAATTGGAAAGTCACAATGACTGCGATTCACTAAGACATTCACTTTGTATCGGCGTGGTAATTTTTTATCTAGTGACGCTGTCGCAATCTCGCCTTGCTCACCACTTTGCTCAAGAAAAATATCCGCATTCTCAACGATATCTCTCTGCAATTCAGTCAAGTAGGTTTTGATTTCTGGATACTCAGCGTAATCCACTTTCAACTGTTTAATGAAGTGAGTGATCACATCGAGGGTAACATCATCATTGAGCTTTTTGATTTTCTCACTGAATGAATCTTCCCATTCAGTAAGCTCACGAATCATATTCCTTAGGCTCACTTCTAATTCATCAATGCTGCTACTGAAATACTCTTGTTCTTTCTTACTTAACTCATCAAATGACTCTTCAGTATGAAGTTCTTCCCCATTCATCGCGACGAATTGGTAATCGCCTTGAGTTGTAATAGTTAAACTGATGCCTTTTTCTTTCGCCTCTTTGCTGATGCTATCCAGCTCAAGTTGCTGTTTATTTGCCAACTGATTTTTAAGACGGTCAGCTCGGCTATAGTACATCTCATTGTCAAAGGCGAGTGGCAGCGCATTGAGCAACTTGCCCATCAACTTCTCAATATCGACTTTTAATTTACTGCCGATACCACAAGGCAATTTGAGCACTTTTGGTGTTCGCGTATCTTCAAAATTTGCAACGTAACACCAATCAAACTGGGCAGCATCATCGTGTTGATGACGATTTAAGTAGCGTAAAATCATCGTACGCTTACCTAAACCATTTTGACCAATGGCATAGATATTGTAGCCCTTCTCCTTGATCGACATCGCAAACTCTACCGCTTTTTGTGCGCGTTCTTGACCAACGATTTCATCAATTGGGGCTAATTCCTTGGTCGACTTACATGGCATATTTTCTAGCCCAGCGACAGAATACAGCTGTGTTGCTTCCAATCTTTGTACTGCCATATTCATTTCCTTTTTCTTATTGTCTTTATCTCAGTGTAGAGATTATTTGTTTAAATTTAAGTGATTTATCTTCCACACCAGTCCGTTCGAACATTTTACGAGCAGCCATTTGGCGAATAAATAGGAAAAATAAACTTGCAATTGATAATCAATATCATTTAATATTTGTCGCAATCAAGTTTTAGGAAGATGGATAATGAATGTTAAGCAGCGCTAAATGCGCTATCTCACATAGTGAGCCTACATTTATATAAATTCACGTTAATTCATCACAATTTCATATGAGTAAACTAGAATAGTGATGTGGTTTAATTCATTACCACATCCAAGAAAATGGTATAGCTGCCATTCGGTTTGGCCGCCGAAACTGGTTGGTTCAAGAGTCAGGCTTAGTCAACCTGACGTATGCCTTGAGTTCCCACCAGCCATAAAAAAATGCCGCGATTTTAGTCGCGGCATTTTTTATGGTTGAAACTCAGCAATGCAAACTACAGAGATTCAATCCCCATATTAAACAATGTAAAAGCATACAAGTCTGTTGTCAGGTCAATCTGTTTACTTAGCGGCATGCCAGCACCGTGGCCTGCATTGACATCGATACGAATCAACACCGGATTGTCTCCGCGATGCTTGTCTTGCAACTCAGCAATAAACTTGTATGAGTGGGCAGGTACTACACGATCATCATGATCGGCAGTAGTGACTAGCGTCGCAGGATAAGCCACTCCTTCTTTGACATTGTGCACTGGTGAATAACCCAGAATATACTGGAACATTGCTTCGCTTTGCTCTGATGTGCCAAAATCATACTTCCATCCCTCACCGGAGGTAAACGTGTGGTATCGAAGCATATCTAAAACACCCACCGCAGGCAGCGCCACTTTGAACAACTCTGGACGTTGAGTCATACAAGCCCCAACAAGCAAACCACCGTTTGACCCTCCACGAATCGCTAAACGTTCCGAACTCGTGTAATCATGCTCAATTAAGTACTCTGCAGCTGCGATAAAGTCATCAAACACATTCTGCTTTTGTTGCTGAGTGCCTGCGTTGTGCCATGCTTTACCGTACTCGCCACCTCCACGCATGTTCGCTACCGCATAAATACCGCCAAGTTCCAACCAGTTCGCAACGTTACCGGAAAACATAGGCGTCAGGCTGATGTTAAAACCACCATATCCGTAGAGCATTGTCGGTGCGCTGCCATCTAGCTTGGTGCCTTTTTTGTACGAGATGATCATCGGCACTTTGGTACCATCTTTCGAGGTATAGAACACTTGCTTAGATTGGTAGTTCATACGCTCAAATGGGGCTTTCGATTCTTGATACAGTTTAGAATCTCCAGTATCAACATCAAAAGAAAAAATGGTTGGAGGGGTAACATAATTAGTAAAGGTGTAATAAAGCGTCTTGTCCTCTATTCGGCCCTGCAAACCATAAACAGTGCCCTGACCTGGAAGCGCAACTTCACGCACTAACTCACCTTGATATGTGTATTGCTGTATCTTCGAGAGCACATCGACCATATAAGTCGCAAAGAGAGAACCACCACCTTTACTGATTTCCAATGGCTGATCTTGCTCCGCAATAACAACATCCCATTGCTGCGCTTGAGTATGATAACTCACTACTTTGCCGTTGGGTGCATCTAGATTGGTGTAAAACAGGATCGTATTGTCTTGGCTATCAACCAGGTAAGTATCACCATCGGTCGTATCGTGCAAACAGATAACGGCTTGGTTTTGGGATTCTAAATCAACATAAAAAAGTCGATTTCCTGAAGTCGATTCTGCTCCAGTAATCACCAAAAATCGGTCATCATGCGTCGTGATACCTGAAACGTAACGGTGCTTTTGAGATTCCAACGCGCCAAACACCACTTTATCTTCAGATTGCGGTGTACCAAGCTCATGATAATAAAGCTTATGTTGATCTGTACGGGCAGACAGTTCACTGCCTTTTGGCTTGTCATAGCTAGAGTAGTAAAAGCCTTTGCTACCAATCCAAGAAATCGCAGTAAATTTTGCATCGACAATTTCAGGTTCTATTTGCTGCTTGGTTTCAGTATCAATAACAAAAATCTTACGCCAATCACTGCCACCCTCAGAGATTGAGTAGGCCACTAAGCGATTGTCTTTAGAGAATTTCACCTCTCCAAGCGAAGTCGTCCCCTCTTGAGAAAAGGTATTGGGATCTAAGAAAACTTCCGCTTCTTCATCCCCTTTTTTACGATAAAGCACGCTCTGATTTTGCAGCCCATCGTTTTTATAGAAATAGGTGTAGTCACCGTGAACAAAAGGTTGCGAGTACTTCTCATAGTTTTGACTGTTTGCCACCAAGTCGCGAATTTGTTGACGAAAAGGGATTTGACCGAGATAGTCAAAAGTTACTGAATTTTGCCCAGTAACCCACTCTGCGGTATCTTGGCTAAGATCATCTTCTAGCCAGCGATATGGGTCTGCGATGTCGTGTCCAAAATAGGTGTCCACGACAGAATCTTTACGAGTTTTTGGATAATGCATAACGTCCGTGTTGCTCCATTTGAAGTCATTAATTGCTAGTACTTTCTTTTATTATTTTGTTGAGATTTATTCTCAATACCTACCTTAGGGCGTAGGTACGGAATTTCAACCTAAAGATTGAAACATTTAGTGAATATATGATTCATCTAGACGAGATAGATACAAGTCAAAACTCATTCAACTAAAAAACAATTCAATTCAACTCAAACCTAGTACGACTCAAAAGTAATGTGAAATCGTCAAATACCGTTCACGAATGTGCTCAATGAGTAATTTGACTTTATTTGGCGGCTGGCGAGTAAATGGGTAAACCGCATAAACACCCAATTTTTTGCCGACGAGTTCAGGAAAAATGTCCACAAGTTGACCGTTGCGAATGTCATGATACACCAAGCAACGAGGAACATAAGCGATACCATGACCACCTAGTGCGGCCTTTCTCAGTGCTGTTGCATTGTCAGTAGAAAATGAGCCTGAAATTTTGACGATATAGTTCCCCTCTTTTCCTTTAAATTGCCAGTCTGTCGCCCCTGTCGTTTGGTACGCGTACTGCAGGCAATTATGAGCAATCAGATCGAGCGGCTGTATCGGCTTGCCATTTTTGGCGATATAAGAGGGGGAAGCACAAACAACCCATTGAGAGTCCAAAATATGTCGAGCAATAAGGCTAGAATCTTCCAAATAACCAGTGCGAATGACCAAATCATAGCCACCAGAAACTAAATCCACAAATCGATTATCCAGTGACATATCGACCGTTAAGCCTGGATGCATATTACAAAACTCAGCCACAGCATCCGCTAAAATGAGATCCCCAGAGATGGTGGGCACCGACATTTTGATATGACCACTGATGTTCTCACCAAAACCCGAAACCGCATCCCTCGCTTCTTGAGTTGCTTGCTTCACATTTTTAGCGCTGTGCAATAGTGCTTGCCCTGCTTCAGTCAGCGTTAATTTGCGCGTTGTTCGATATAATAGTTGAACGCCAATCTCTTCTTCGAGCCGCGCGATTCTTTTGCTAACTACTGAATTTGTCAGGCTATTTTCTTCTGCCACCTTACTGAAGCTGCCCATTTCTACGACTTGAGAAAAGAGTATTAGGTCATCTGCACGCATTGATTAGGTCACTTTTGGAAAAAATCAATTTCATTATTTCTCTATATTAATAAAAAATAAAGAGATAAGTTAACAAAATGAAAACAAATTAATTACAACCCTCTTATCTGTCGGGGATGAATTGAAACGCAACCTTTGAATACGAATCAGGACACCATCATGATTATCTCTGCTTCTACTGATTATCGAGCCGCCGCGAAAGCCAAGCTGCCTCCGTTCCTTTTTCATTATATTGATGGCGGCTCTTACAACGAACATACGCTTCAACGCAATACCGAAGATTTGAGCCATGTGGCATTGCGTCAACGCGTTCTGCGAGACATGAGCGATCTCAGCCTAGAAACTGAAATCTTCGGAGAGAAACTCGCGATGCCTATTGCGCTGGCGCCGGTCGGTTTAACGGGTATGTACGCTCGACGCGGAGAAGTTCAAACCGCAAAAGCGGCGGAGAAAAAAGGCATACCTTTTACAATGTCGACCGTATCCGTTTGCCCGATAGAAGAAGTGGCACCAGCGATCACACGCCCAATGTGGTTTCAACTTTATGTGCTCAAAGATCGCGGATTCATGAAAAACGTTTTAGAACGAGCAAAAGCTGCTGGGGTGTCTACCCTCGTTTTCACAGTTGATATGCCGGTGCCAGGGGCTCGTTATCGTGATATGCGGTCTGGAATGAGTGGGCCAAATGCCGCGTTGCGTCGTGTATTTCAAGCCATGCGTCACCCAGCCTGGGCATTGGATGTGGGTTTGTTAGGTAAACCCCATGATTTAGGCAATATCTCTGCCTACCGTGGTGAGCCGACTAAATTGGAAGATTACATCGGTTGGTTAGGCGCAAACTTTGACCCATCCATCTCTTGGAAAGATCTCGAGTGGATTCGTGATTTTTGGGATGGACCAATGGTCATCAAAGGCATATTAGATGAAGCAGACGCTAAAGATGCGGTACGTTTCGGAGCCGATGGTATTGTGGTATCTAATCACGGCGGTCGTCAATTAGATGGTGTACTGTCTACTGCGCGAGCCTTACCTAACATTGCCGATTCTGTAAAAGGAGACATCAAAATCCTCGTCGACTCCGGAATACGCACTGGTTTGGATGTCGTACGCATGCTCGCATTAGGCGCAGATTGTACATTACTTGGCCGATCGTTTGTTTATGCTCTCGCAGCACAAGGTGGGGATGGTGTCGAAAACTTGCTCGATCTTTACGATAAGGAAATGCGTGTTGCCATGACGCTGACGGGAGCAAAAACCATTTCCGACCTCTCGAGTGACTCTTTAGTTCGCCACTTTTAGTAAACAGCCTATCAAGCAAACCAATGCTTAATAAACGAATCTCTCAGAGAAGCCTAAGATTGCGAGCATTAAAACACTCGCAGTCTACTACCCAGTCATGGGTTAACTGATTTGGTGCTCATACTCAATAATGACTTGGTTGCCTTCAATGAATACATTTCGAATTTCACCATCCACCATCACACGATTTTGCAAATATACCGCTCCCGGCGCCACCAGTTCGCGTTCAAAAAAAGAGGGAATAACCTGACTTGGGCGAACGTGTAGCTGTTCGCATAATTGGTTAACGAACGTTAAAGTCAAAGGCGCATTGCCACGCAATAACGCAGTAAACTCATGCAACCCTAAGCCAAGTCGCTTTGCCATCTCCATTTGTGTCATGTGCATTTTTGCTTTTTGCGACATCCAAATGTCGTAGAGCGCATTTCGATCCAGCTCTGTCAGTTCCATATTTTCCTCCGTTATTTTTTCTGCACATACATTCTCACACTAGAGTCTGATAAATGTTAGGGATGAGTCAGAGTACAAACAATTCATTCATTGAATCTCTTACGCTCTCAGCACTCCAAACATCAATAACGGATAGATAAACACTATGGTTAACAAACTTCTCGTTTCTGCTATGTCAATGATTCCACTAGGGCAAAGGCCGAATTTTTGTTACCTTTTACCTATTGTCCTTTTGTAAGAAACCTTATTTATGTCACCGTGGCTTACTGAGCTTCAAAATTACGTCTTGGCTCACCATCAACAGTGGAGCAGCAGCGTTTTATTTATCACCATTGCCAGCTTTTTTGCTTGGATTGCATGGCGAGTGCTGCACTCCCGCTTATCCATTCTGGTAGAGAAGACCCCTTTCCATTGGGACGATCTGTTACTTGAAGCGCTCAAGACCCCTGTGAGTACGTTAATTTGGTGTTGGCCAGCAACCGTATCACTCGGAATCGTCTTACAAAGTGAATTGGGTAATAAGTTTAACTGGCTAAGCACACTAAAACTGATCCTTGTGATCAGCGTACTTGTCTGGATAGTCATGCGCCTCATCACAAATGTAGAAGACTACGTTTTAGAGCAAAAAACTCGTGATGAGACGACTGTTCAAGCCATAGCCAAAGTTGCTCGCCTGTTTTTCATTGTGATTGGCGTACTCACCGTGATGCAAGCATTTGGTCTCAGCCTATCTGGCTTGCTCACCTTTGGTGGTGTCGGTGGCTTAATTGTCGGTTTAGCAGCGAAAGATCTGCTATCGAACTTCTTTGGGGGATTGATGATTTACTTCGACCGACCTTTCAAAGTTGGAGACTGGATTCGGTCGCCAGATCGTCAAATTGAAGGAACGGTAGAGCGCATTGGTTGGCGTATGACCAGCATCCGTACATTTGATAAACGCCCGTTGTATGTTCCAAATTCTGTTTTTAGTAATATCGTGGTAGAAAACCCGTCACGCATGCTCAACCGCCGTATTTTTGAGACGATAGGCTTACGTTACGATGATGCAGATAAAGTACCAGCTATTATTGATGAAGTACGAGAAATGCTCAAAAACCACAAAGACATTGATGCCCGCCAAACCTTAATCGTGAATTTTGATTCCTTTGGTGCATCATCATTAAACTTCTTCATTTACACCTTTACTAAGACCGTCAACTGGATCCGCTATCATGAAGTTAAACAAGATGTGCTACTGCAAGTCATGGCCATCATTAAAAAGCATGACGCTGATATCGCGTTCCCGACTCAAACACTCAAATTGGATCCTGTGCAGTTAGTGCAAGATCTGCAAGGCTCAACACAAGTGATGCAAGATAACGAGGGAGCATTATAACCTGTTTAGATTTATTCCTTGCTTAACAGCCCGTGCCTACAGTTATGTACGAAGATGAAATGTGAGTTTGGCTTTATCGTCATACTCTAAATGCAACCTATGGTCTAAGATTAAGTATAAATTTGTTCAGTCAATCAATAAGGTAGCCTGCCATGCTTGTTAAATTCAGCTGTAAATCATATTCAAACATCATCATGTTTCACGATATTGCATCGCATATGTTGAAGATGATGGGGCAAAGTACGAACATTCCTGGCGTTATAGAGGCCGAAGATGTACCGAGCGCACTCGAACATTTGCAGCAAAGTTTGAAACATGAAAGCGATCTGCCTGAAATTGAAAGCTTTGAAGATGATGAAGATGTAATGGGAAATGCCGTTAGCTTAAAAAACCGAGCGCTTCCATTGATAGAACTTCTCAGCGCTGCTTCACGAGATAAGTGCGATGTAATGTGGGATAAGGAATAGCTGCCAAGTACTCCGCTAAACATAGAGCTCGATATAAGCCAGATTTGATAATCCTATCCACCCGTCAAAGTGGCCCCGAGAACTTCTTGGGGCCACTTAATTAATTCATTAGACGACACACAGGTCGGCTCCTCGAAATCAGAAACAGCTCTTGGATGAATTTGTGAATTTCTGATATATATCACCTTAGACTGTCCGGTGTTTTTCCCTACATAAATTAAGCAATAGAGTCAAGTTGAGTAGATTCAATCATACCTGTTTCTCTGTTTGATATCGTGTTATGCACGCAAAACCGCTATTTAAAGGTGTGAAAGATCAAATACGACCATTTCTAAGCCTACTCCACTCTTGATGCCGTAGGATTCCAAGCCTGTTTTACCACCTGAAATTAGTTCGCATAACTGAAATCAAGTGCTTATTTATATAGCCTCTTAGTACTCAAGGATTCTTACCCATTACTTACCAAATAACATAAATATCAAATAACTATTTTGTGAGATGTTGTAAATCCTAGCAACACATACCCAATCAACATTTACATTTAGTCAATATGTTAAGGCGGTCGCACACCGACTTCAAGGTAAAAAAATCATTTTACATAACGTAAAACAATAGCTAAAAACTTTATTCCATCTATTTAAACATACCAATTAAACAAGATAAGGAATATTTTAATGAGTTATACATTACAAGAGCTAACTATAGAAGAAATGGAACAAATCAATGGAGGTGGTTTACATCACGTTGGTGGCGCTATTGTTGGGGCAATTGGTGGAATGGCAGTGTATGGTATAAGTAATATATTTTCTCCTGGAGGAATGAGTGGGTGTGGCTTTGCAGGAGCGGCAGTCGGCGGAGCCATTACTGGTGCGACATTTGGAGCTTATGGTGGAGCCTATGGTGGAGCTGTTGCTGGCGGAGCTATAACAAAAGTATGCCATGACGTCATGCCAAATGCTGCCAAGAAATAATTTTTCTATGAATAAATGGATTAGTCTTTTTTCAGTTTTTTTTGGGAGCAATTGTCGGAGTTTTTCTACATATATATATATATATATATTCCCAACAGAAATACTTCTTCACCATAGTTTGTTTGTAGCTGGATTTAGTTCAACTGCAACACTTTCTATCTTTCGCACACTAAAGAAAAAATCCAAACAACCGTAAAGCAATATTGGAATTACATTTATATTGCACATAGAAAACCGCTAAAAATTTAATTTACTGAAAAGCACATAAGTTTTTATGTGCTTTTAACAAGAAAATAATAATGTTTAGAAAACAAGCAATCGACTATCATGGAAAAAAGTTGCTAGGTGAAGTATCACTAACTCAGCCATTTTCAATCTACACTCCTGTTTTAGTTATTCTTACTTTCATTATATTACTATTAATATTCCTTTTTAACTCTAATTATTCAAGAAAAGAAACTGTTAAAGGCTACTTAGTCCCAAACTCAGGGCTGATAAAGATATATCCAAACCGTTCAGGGACTTTAGACACTCTATTTATTAGTGATGGTAAAATTGTTAAAAAAGGTGATATATTAGCAAAAGTGGTTTTAAGTCGCCCTCAAGTTAACGGAATTGATTTGAGCAAGAACGTAATATCTACACTTGAACAACAAGTAAAACTATTAAATCGTGATTTGAAAGAGACCGAATCACTAATGAAAAGAGAGGTTAAGGCACTAAAAACAAAGCATAAATATCTTCAATCATCAGTTGAAAACTTGGACAAAAAAATACAACTATTAGAAAGAAAGCATCAAATTCATCGTAACGAGTATCAGCATTATCAACACCTTTCAAAAAAAAACTTCATATCAAAAATTGATGTTCAAAAAAAGGAACAAGAATTATTACACTCAAAAGAGGCATTATTAAATGCCGTCACTAGCAAATTATCTATGTTAACTCAGATAAATGACATTAATTATAATATTGATAAAATACCTCATGAATTGAAACTACGAATTACAAATATATTAAAAGAAACCTCGGTTTTGGACAGGAAAATAAATGAGGCAAAAAATAATTATACTTTTAGTATTATCGCTAAAGATTCTGGTGTAGTCACCGCTATTTCAGCAAAAGAAGGTGAGCATTTATCAATCAACCGGCCATTATTAAGTATAATTCCAATTGACGAAGAGTTAGTGGCAGAATTATTTTTCCCAACTCGATCTGCTGGCTTTGTACAAAAGAATGACGAAGCTAGATTGAGATTTGAAGCATTTCCTTACCAGCGATTTGGTTTTATTACTGGCACGGTAACGAGGATTGACAAATCAACTGTCGTAAATAACGAACTTGATGTTCCAGTTATACTAGATGAACCTGTTTATCGTGTGCAAGTTAAATTAGAAAGGCAATCAATCAAAGCGTATGGAGAAAAGTTCCCATTGAAAACTGGAATGTTGTTGGAAGCTGATATTATTCTTGAAAAACGATCACTTTTCCAATGGCTGCTTGATCCTATTTATAGTTTACGAGGGAGAGTCGGTTAATGCAAAAACCATTGGATCTACTTGAGTATTCGGGGAAGCGTCGGCTACCCATTATCATGCAGACAGAAATTGCAGAATGTGGTTTAGCATGCTTAGCTATGGTATCAAGTTATTATGGCCACAAGCTTGATATTGCTTCGTTGAGGAGCTCCTATACAGCTAGCTTTGGAGGTATGAACTTCCGTCAAATGATCTCGGTAGCAAGTAATTTAAATCTATCCTGTCGTGCTTTAAAATGCCAACTAGAAGATATAGGTAAGTTAACTGTCCCATGTATACTGCACTGGGATCTTAACCACTTTGTTGTACTTACTGGTGTATCAAGACAAGGCATTTATATAAACGACCCCGCTGCAGGAAAACGTAAGCTTACGTTAAGAGAATTTAGTGACCATTATACAGGTGTTGCATTAGAATTAATTCCAACAAGCAACTTCAAAAAAGGTGATAGTAGAGAGAGCATGCGTCTCTCTCAGTTATGGACAAAAATCGTAGGATTGAAGTCTGGACTAATTTCATTACTCGCACTTTCTTTAGTTTTACAGTTTATAGCATTAACGAATCCATACTATATGCAATGGGTGATAGATGAAGTTCTATTAAGCCAAGATAAACCTTTACTAATGGTGCTGGCAATAGGATTCGCCCTTCTTACCATTATTAATACATTTTCAACGGCGGTCAGAAGCTATCTAATATTGAGACTTTCTAGCATGCTGAATATGCAAATGGGTGTTAATCTTTTGAGACACTTATTAAAATTACCAATGAGCTACTTTGAAAAGCGGCATATTGGAGATTTAGTATCAAGATTTAGTTCGCTAAATCAAATTAGAGAGCGGTTAACCACCGGAGTGACGGAAACTATTATGGACGGTTTTATGTCTATAACCGTTTTGACAATGATGTTTGTATACTCAACAAAACTTACCCTTGTGGTAATTTTCACAGTGATTATTTACATACTACTTCGAATTTTATTGTATCCAAGTTTCAAACGGAATACAGAAGAAATGATCCAATCAGGCGCTAAAGAGCAAAGTAACTTTTTGGAGACAATACGCGGAATTCAAACGATTAAACTTCATGGCAATGAACATATGCGACAGAGTCTTTGGCAAAACCGCTATGCCGAATTGATAAACGCCGAAATAAGGTTAGGCAAACTTGATATTAGTTTTAAAGCAGCAAATAATTTTTTGTTTGGCTTGGAAAACATCGCTATTGTTTACTTTTCAGCATTCCTAGTTATGGATGGCCTTTTAACAGTTGGAATGTTACTTGCTTTTATGGCATATAAAGGCCAATTTACAAGTCATATCGTAACACTAGTAGAGCAAATTATATCCTTTCGTATGATGAAGCTTCATTTAGAGCGAATTTCCGATATCGCACTATCTGAAATAGAAAAAAACCGTAAAGGCCAACTTCCTCTTGGTAAGATAAAAGGAGAACTTCGCTTAGAGAATGTGAGTTTTAAATACGGAAATAGCCAACCTTGGATTGTGAAAAATTGTAATCTAACGATTAAGTCTGGTGAGTCATTAGCAATTATTGGCAACTCTGGCTGTGGAAAAAGCACCTTAATGAAACTGATGCTTGGACTCCTAGAGCCTAATGAAGGGCGCATTTTAATCGATGGGAAAGATGTACGGCACATTGGATTAGTCGAGTATAGAAAACAAATCGCCGCCGTGATGCAGGATGACACTCTTTTAACCGGGTCCGTATTGGATAATATTACATTCTTCGATCCTGAACCAAACCTCTTAAAGGTCCAAAAGGCAGCCAATCAAGCTGCAATAGATGTCGATATTACATCTATGCCAATGGCATATAACTCGTTGGTTGGCGATATGGGAAGTCAATTTTCTGGAGGACAGATACAACGACTTCTGCTTGCTAGAGCGTTTTACAAAGAGCCAAAAATCTTATTCCTGGATGAAGCAACAAGTCATCTTGATGTTCAAAACGAGCTGAATATAGGTAAAAACATTAAGTCACTGACGATGACTAGAATTATTGTTGCACACAGGCCTGAAACGATAAACCAAGTAGATCGAATCGTTATTTTGAACCATGGGGTCTTGAGTTCCTTGAATGCAAATCAAATTCCTATTCACAGTTAGATGGTATCGTTAACTTTAGTTAGCGGATTGAAACAGGAACTGTAGCAAAGAAAAAGAGCCTGAATGACGAGGAAAGAACAACAAAAATCGAAAACTTGCATTCAGAATAGAGACTGTATGGTTGCGTTTCCTCACGTAACTATCACCAGTGAATAGCATTGCTTACATTTGACGATGTTGAATAGGAAAATGCCTCAAGAAACTCTTGAGGCATTTAAAAAGTCACATAGATGTGAGCTATCTATTACTCCCAATCAAGAATAACTTTGCCAGAAGCCCCGCTACGCATGACGTCGAAGCCTTCTTGGAAGTCGTCAATCTTGTAGTGGTGTGTGATGATTGGCGTTAGATCTAGGCCTGATTGGATAAGACTTGCCATCTTGTACCACGTTTCAAACATTTCGCGGCCGTAGATACCTTTGATCACCAAGCCTTTGAAGATAACTTGGTTCCAGTCGATACCCATGTCTGATGGTGGAATGCCTAGTAGCGCAATACGACCACCGTGGTTCATGGTTTTAAGCATTGAGTTGAATGCTGATGGGTTACCAGACATTTCTAAACCTACGTCGAAGCCCTCTGTCATGCCTAGCTCAGACATGACGTCTTCTAGTTTCTCTTCAGCTACGTTTACTGTGCGTGTTACGCCCATCTTACGAGCAAGGTCTAGGCGGTATTCGTTTACGTCTGTGATCACAACGTGACGAGCACCAACGTGTTTCGCTACGGCTGCTGCCATGATACCGATTGGGCCAGCACCTGTGATCAGCACGTCTTCACCTACGAGGTCGAAAGAAAGCGCTGTGTGTACTGCGTTACCAAACGGGTCAAAGATAGACGCTAGATCGTCAGAGATGCCCTCAGGGATCTTGAACGCGTTAAATGCTGGGATTACTAGGTATTCTGCGAACGCACCTTCACGGTTTACACCCACACCAATTGTGTTGCGGCATAGGTGAGTACGGCCACCACGACAGTTACGACAGTGACCACACGTGATGTGACCTTCGCCAGATACGCGGTCACCGATTTCAAAGCCACGAACTTCCTGACCAATCGCAACGACTTCGCCCACATATTCATGACCAACAACCATTGGCGTAGGAATGGTTTTTTGTGACCATTCGTCCCAGTTGTAGATGTGTACGTCTGTACCACAGATCGCAGTCTTCTTGATTTTGATCAGGATGTCATTATGACCCATTTCAGGTTTATCAACCTCAGTCATCCAGATGCCTTCTTCAGGCTTTAGCTTTGATAGTGCTTTAATTTTCATAATCGTTACCTAATATTGCCCCGCAACGGCGAGGCAAGAAATTCGTTCTTGGTATCAACAGGGCTTAGATGATGCCCATGTCCTTACCAACTTGGATAAACGCGTCGATTGCACGGTCTAGTTGCTCACGTGAGTGCGCCGCAGACATTTGAGTACGGATACGTGCTTGACCTTTTGGTACCACTGGGAACGAGAAACCAATTACGTAGATGCCTTTCTCTAGCGCGCGTTCAGCAAATTCTGCCGCTACTTTTGCATCACCAAGCATGATAGGAATGATCGCGTGATCCGCACCACCCATTGTGAAACCCGCGCCTTCCATACGTGCACGGAAGTGTGCTGCGTTTTCCCATAGGTGATCACGTAGGTCACCGCTTTGCTCTAGTAGGTCAAGAACGCGGATAGATGCGCTTACGATTGCTGGTGCAACAGAGTTAGAAAATAGGTACGGGCGAGAACGCTGACGCAACCAGTCGATCACTTCTTTTTTGCCCGATGTGTAGCCACCTGACGCGCCACCCATTGCTTTACCTAACGTACCTGTGATGATGTCGATGCGATCAACCACATTGTGGTATTCATGAGTACCCGCGCCATTTTTGCCCATGAAACCCACTGCGTGAGAATCATCAACCATGGTTAGTGCGCCGTACTTATCTGCAAGATCACAGATAGCAGGAAGGTTCGCAACCACACCATCCATAGAGAACACACCGTCTGTCACGATAAGAATGTGGCGTGCGCCCGCTTCTTTTGCGGCGATCAGTTGTTGCTCTAGCTCTTCCATGTTGTTGTTTGAGTAGCGAAAACGCATCGCTTTACACAGACGAACACCATCAATGATTGATGCGTGGTTTAACGCATCTGAAATAATCGCGTCTTCTGCACCTAAAATAGTTTCAAACAGGCCTGTATTTGCATCGAAACAAGACGTGTAAAGAATGGTATCTTCTTTACCCAGGAATTTAGAAAGCTTCTGCTCAAGCTCTTTATGGCTATCTTGAGTACCACAAATGAAACGTACTGATGCCATACCAAAACCGTGTTCATCCATGCCCGCTTTTGCAGCGTCAATCAGCGCAGGATGATTTGCAAGACCAAGGTAGTTGTTCGCACAGAAGTTAAGAACTTCTTCACCCGTAGAGATTTTTACCGCAGCTTGCTGTTGCGACGTAATAATACGTTCTGCTTTGTAAAGACCTTCAGCCTTTACTTCTTCGATTTGCTCTTGGATCTGTTGGTAAAATGCAGAAGACATTCGTAATTCCTTCCTGTTTATAGTGTCGAGTTTTTACTCGTTTTGAATTAGGGTAAGCCTTTATGTGACGGGAGTCACAGACTATTACACATCATTTAAGTGTAGTGTAATTCAAGGAAAGAAAAACGATTATCCCTCAAGGTGGAAAAGCATTAGTGAACCTGAGGAATAAATACACTAATGCTTTACTAAGAGATTGAAAAAGAAAGTTATAACAATAATGATTGTTTAAGAAGTGACTCAAATTCTATCGCTGGCAAAGGACGGCTATAGTGGAAGCCCTGCCCAAATTCACAGTTTAAGTTTGTTAAATAATCCACATGTCGCTGCTCTTCAATACCTTCAGCGACAATTTGCAAGTTAAGCGCTTTCGCCATTGCAATGATAACGTTAACCAACTCTCGATCGGAATCATTCTCAAACATGGTTTGCATAAAGCTTCGGTCAATCTTAAGGCGGTCAAAAGGGAATTTCTGTAGGTAACTCAATGCAGAATACCCTGTGCCAAAATCATCAATGGTCAACTTCGCACCAAGAGCTCTCAAGCGTTCTAACAAGTCCATCAGTTCGTCGCTATGATTAAACAACAAGCTTTCTGTCACTTCGATATCAAACTTATCTGCCGGTAAACCTGATGCGTCTAAATAGCGCTTAATTTGATCAAACAATCGGTCACAATAACGGAACTGCACACTAGAGAAGTTAACTGATACAACGAGTGGTGCGATGCTTTGCCACTGCGCAGCGTGATAACAAGCCTGACGAATCGCAAAATCACCGAGTTGATGGATCAGACCATTTTTCTCTGCAATCGCGATAAACTCATCCGGACTAACAAAACCAAACTTTTCATCATTCCAACGCATTAAGGCTTCTGCTCCCACGATACGTCCAGTTTCTAATGCAATGATTGGCTGATAGTAGAGTTCCAACAAATCATGTGAAATGGCATGACGCAAGCGGCTTTCTAAATCTAAAAATCTCTGTAAGTCTTGGTTCATATTCTGATCATAAAAACAAAAAGCATTGCGACCATCTTGCTTAACGCGATACATCGCCATATCAGCAGACGCTAACAATTGCTGAGCGTTATGACCATCATCAGGGTAAATCGACATACCTACACTGACCGATAGGAAGAATTCTTGATTTTGCCAACTAAACGGCTCGTTAAACACGGATAAAACGGTTGATGCAACACGCTTAGCACTTTCCTTATCACGTAAGTCAGGGATCACAAGCAAAAATTCATCACCACCAATTCGAGCTAGAAGATCCGATTTACGCACGGTTTGATGCAAGCGATCAGCGGCGAGTTTTAAAATCTCATCACCAACCATGTGCCCCATGGAATCATTGATTTGCTTAAAATGATCCAAATCGATAAACATGGCTAGCACATTCGTTCCTGCTCGCTTCGCTCTTGATAATTCGACTTCCAAGCGCTCAGATCCGTTAGAACGATTTGGCAACCCTGTCAGCGCATCATGTTTTGCTTGATACTCTAGCTCCATTTCTGACGAACGACGTCGCTCTATTTCATTCGTCAATCGCTGGTTTTGCTGGGATAAAAACTCTTTGCGTTTCTGCTCTTCCTCTAACTTTATTTTTAGTCCAACTCGAGTGTTATTAAGATTAAACGCGTATAGCAACCCCAGAACGATCATGATGGCGAGCACACTCAACCCAGAGATAAAGATTCTTGATGTATAAAGGTCGCGTTCACTGAGTGACTCAAACCAAGCCATCAATTTAAAATGATGATTATCAATCGGAACTTCAAAATAGATTTTTTGCTGAAGCTCATTTTCAAGTGCTTCTGGCGTGAAATTGTTTTCCTGCTCTAATTTACCGCTGATGGAATCCCAAACGACCATTTCTATATCGTTGATCTCAAGTACCATACGGCTGTAACTGCCCTCGTGTTCTTGATTCGTTAGCTGTGATATCACGACATCTTTGTTTATATCCGCAATTAAATAACCAACCGATTTTCCTGAAAATCGCACCGGTTTAATGACTTGAATAATAACATTGCCATTTTCACGTATCGCCCTGACTTCTTCATCATGGTTATGATCATTCATGAGTCCTGCGACATCAATACGTGCATGGGTAGGGGCTCCGGTTGTCACAATCAGCTTCCCATCCAAGCCGATTAGGCTCAATCTCTTGTAAATATCGAGGTCATTCGCAAACCTTGTCTCTGCTTTTTCGCTTAATTTCCTTTTTAGATTAATCAGACTTGCCCCTAACCCATACTCCATCGACATGCCCGAGGCAAGATTGGCATAAAACGTTTGTACGGTTTTATCCGTTGATAAATGGTCTATATCTTCACTGGCAATAGTAAATAGATTATTTAACGTACCGGCATAACTCTTAACTTTTAAATCAAGCTCCCTGTATTGAGAGTCTTTTAACTTATGTTGACCTAAACTTGTTACCGTAATAATCATCGCCAAATAAAGCGAAACCAATATGGCACATACGGTAATAATTTTCTTACTTGAGATTTTTTTTGCAGATTTAATCATAAATGTTTCTTACTATCTGCTAAGAAATAGTCATTATAAAAATAATAAATCGATGGGTAGTATTTTTCTACCAAGGATTGGTAGGTGCCATCTTGTTTAATTGAACGCAAGTATTGGTTGAATGCGTTTTTTAGTTCAGGTGAGTTTTTTCTAAATGCAACGGCCATTTTTTGATTTTCAGATATTGGGCCAATCACTTTAATTTCACCCGGCCATTTTTCTAGCGCGATGAGTGTATCAGCAACATCGAGCAACGTACTCTCAGCATCATTTTTCATGATTGCGGGAACCATTTCATTTAATCGACGCTGACCATCAGGCAAAATTACCGTTGCTCCTGTGTCGTAAAGATCGTAGAGGTTAGGGTCAAGACAAGAGTGTTCCATAGCAAGTACTTCACGCCCCTTAATAAGCGATTTTACTTTCACGATATCTTGTTCTATTGATCCTGTAGGCTCAATTGGTATCAAAGAAGAGTCTGTACGAGCCACAAGCCATACCGCTGAAGGAAAATAGTCTTCTGAAAAATCGATTACTTCCTTTCGCCAATCAAGAATCGTGACACCATTGGCAATCAAATCACCCTCGATGGGCATCTTCTCACCTTGTATCATTTGGTTATCTTTGTAGGCGACCTGCTGCCCCGTCAATTTACCAACCACATTGTTCCACTGTGCTGGCACATATTCGTATCGAACGCCAAGAGATTGCGCAAAGCCCTTTATGATTTCAACATCTAAACCGGATAGCGTCGCCACTTCTCCTTGCTCAATATACGAAACAAAATTTGCGTAAGGCACGCCAAGATGACGCAACACACCAGCATCTTTGATTTCTTGAAGGTCATTGGCGAAAGTACTCAAAGAGAACAGTGACGTTGCACACATCACCATCGTCGCAAGACGTTGCTTAAAGGACATACATAGCATAGTCAAATTCCTTCTGTTTCAAAGAGCGCCCAATAGGTGGGCGCTTTGGTGATCGCTATCAGTGTTAGAATGAGTAGTAAAGGTCTTCAATTGCCTCTACTAACCCTTCAACATCTTGCTCATCGTGGAACAAGTGAGTTGAAATACGAAGCGCATGCGTTTCATAAGCATCATCTTTGTACAATTTAAAGCTCGTTGTACGAATAATGTAACCGTACTCTTCGCGAAGACGATCACGGAACAATGTTAAGCGTTCTTCATCAGTGACATCATTAAATGGGTTGAACGTCGTTAAGCCACTTGCTAACCCCTCTACGTTTGGTGAGTACATTTTTGAATGTGGTAAGGCATCCGTAAGCAACGTCTTACATTGGTGACTTAATGCTAAAACACGTTCTTGAATACGCTCACGGCCAATTTCATCCCACATTTTACAACTGTCAGCCAATGCTTGTTTTGCTGGATAGTTATCGTTACCAACATATTGCATTTGCAGTTGCTTTCCTAAGTAATCAGCATGAGATAACGACGAATTGATCATCCATAATGGGTTCTGACGATCGCTCCAATACTCGTTCAGGCGCTTACCATTATCACGTACATACAAGATACCTGTAGCACCCGGTCCGCACTGCCACTTATGACCAGAACCTGTATAGAAATCACAATCCATATCATGCAAATCTAATGCAAACATGCCAACAGTGTGCGCACCATCAACTAGTGTCGGAATATGATAGTGTTTAGCTAGAGAGCAGATGTCCTTTGCAGGAAGTGTAGTGCCCGTTTTATAGGTGATATGGGAGAAGACAATAAGACGAACATTTTGGTGGGTTTCAATCGCATCGCGGAAAGCTTGAACATAATCTTGCTCAGTGACGTTTTCTGTGCCTGTGAATACTGGAAGTTGAATCTCTACCACTTCGACACCAAAACGATGTTTAACAACGTTCAATGGCGAGGTGGCTGCCACATGCTCATGGTGTGTGGTTAAGATGACATCACCTGGTTCAAAATGAAGCCCATTGATGATAGAACACAATCCGTCGGTCGTGTTACGGCTTAGAACGAGTTCATCCGCATTTGCACCAAAACCTGGAGCAATATCTGCAATCATATCAGATACATATGGAAAGCTACCAAACTTGCCTTTCATGTCCCAAGGATACTTCGCAACCAACTTATTATTGTGCTCATAACCATCCAGAACCTGTTTTGGCATCGAACCTGTCGTGCCAATGTTCATATAGGTCGTTCGTTTATCCAAAACAAACTGCTTTTTAACTTTACGCCAGAAGTGCTTATCGTGTTTCCCACTTCGAGAGACAGAGCTCCAATCAATATTCTGTTCTGATGCTTGTACGGTTCCTGAAAAAACGGAAGCACTAACACCAGCAACAACGGCACCCGTTGCACCTTTAAGGAAGTTGCGGCGGCCTAGATTGGCTTGAATTAATTCCTTGTCACTCATATTTTCGATCCTTGTCGGAATTTTAGCTGAATAAAAATCACCCGCATAACATTATGTAAAATAAATAACATGATGTTACTTAAGCAATATTACCGACTCGAACAATAGGGTAGATTTTTCTACCGCAATAAAGTGACTTTAGTTCCAAATTTTTATAATACTTGGTGATATAAACGACAACTTAAAAGTGCACACATAAACAACCAAATTCATAAAATAAAATGACACCATGTCGTTCATAATATAATTAAGCAACATTAGTATTTATTTTGTAAATACTAATATTGCTCTGGCACATACAGGCACTAGCTTCGATTTTAGATTAGACAATAAACACGGTCAAATAACATACAAGAGTCATTCTTCAAATAGTGTAACTGGCCTACCTAGACAGCCCGCAAGCTAAACTTCTGCTGATACTGGCTTGCAGTTGCATGAGTTTCTAAATAACTATGGTGCAGCATTAAGATTGATTGAACAATTTTCGTTCCAATGCCTAACGCTCCGCTCGGCGCATCTTTTTCTATGTTATTGATGAAAACAAAATGAATGCGAGATTTGTCTTCATTCAATTGAACTTGGCCATACACTTCAGATCTTGTGGGGCTATGACGCAGTGCATTTTCCAACAAATTCAGTATCAACCTCTCAAGTAAACTTTTATCCCCTACCGTTTGAACATATGGATCGACATCGATTCTCAGTGCTACCCCTTTGCGTACAAACTGGCTGTGCATTGTCTCTGCGCACTCAGAAATAAGGCGGCTAAGATCGACCGGACAATATTGATAATTTGGCGTAGGTGCTTCTTTGCGCGCCATATCTAGCAATGAGTGTAATTGAATTGAAAGCTTCTCACAGTTGCGGAAAGCTACATCAATCAATGGATCTGATTTCGGGTGCTGTAAACGCCACGTTTCTAAATAGCCAAGCACACTAGATAGCGGTGTTTTTAGATCATGGCTCAGTTGCAATAAGCTTTGTCGACGATGAGAAGAGTGATACTCCAGCTGTAAAAACTGCTGCTGAATGTACTTTGCCATTAACTGATAAGAATGCGCAATGGGCACTAATTCTGGCACTTGGCGAGTAAAATCCGGACGCAGTCTAAAATCTTGCTCTGCCTGTTGCTGGAGTTGATTTGTCACCCGTTCAATCGGATCGAGTAAACTGCGTTTGACTAACATATAGGCCCCTAAGGCAAAGCCAAGTATCGAGATTAATACCAAGCCGGCAAGGGCAAGATAAGGGGTATCCACTTGAGCATTGGCAATCGCAGTATGACGCGCGCTACCAATAACGACATACAAATAACCCACCGTCGAACCGAACTCCTTAATCGCTGCAACGGAGAACACTTTGTGCTCGCCTCGATTGCGTGGATCTTCACCCAAAATTGGGAATGGATCATTGCTTAAAAATTGCTGAATTGGCTTGAGATCGACAGCTCCCATGATCTCCGTTCCGTCCGGGGCTGCGTGGGTTGTAATGTTTCCTTGGCTATCAAGAAAATAGATTTCAAAATCAGGGCCAATAAGCATCAACGTATGAAAGATGGATTTAAGTGCTTTCGGGTTGTAATCCGTACCAATCATCAAGGGATTGTCATCGCGCATATGACTTGCCAAATCCTTGTGCAAGCTTTGCTTTGTACGCTGCTCAATGGTTTCTTTCTGCCAATTATAAGTAAGGGCAATGACCACTGTTGCTAAGCTAAACCATAAGCACGTAAACACCACCAAACGTGATTTGAAGCTCATCCTATCGCCTCCTTAAACAGCAAAAAATGAAGAACAAAAACTAATGCTGCGGTTGAAACTTATACCCTACTCCCCACACCGTTTGTATAAAATGATGCCCTGAGTCAGACAAAGATAATTTGCTGCGTAAGCGATTAATGGTACTACATACCGTATGGTGATAACCAGAATGAGAGGTCTCCCATACATGATCGAGCAATTCGTCTTTACTGTAGACTCTACCGGGGCATGTCGCGAGAAACTGCAACAGAGAAAATTCCGTAGCGGTAAGACTGACATCCTTGTCATTGATTGACACTTGATGCAGTGCAGGAATGATGGTCAACACGCCAAAGTTCATAGAATCATGCACAGGGCTAACATCATGTTTAACGTCGAGTGTTTGGCTCACTCGTCGAAGTACGTTTCTTACTCTTGCTTGAAACTCTAATACGCTGAACGGCTTAGTAATGTAATCATCGACCCCCGCTTCCAATCCATCCACTTTATCCAGTTCACCATCCCTCGCTGTCAAAACCAGCACTGGTATCCAATCTTGCCGACGACGTAATTCATGACAAATATCGAGCCCGTCCCCATCAGGCAAACCTCGATCAAGAATCAACAAATCAAAATGTTGTTGCGAATATTGTACTTTTGCATCCGAGACGCTGTTTACCCGATACACTTCGTGCCCTTGAAATTTAAGGTGCATTTGAACCAGTTCGGCCAAATCGTCATCGTCTTCTACGAGCAAAATTGTCGCAACTAAATGGATTACTTGCTGTTCCATGGTACTGTCCCTGCGTCGGAGTCTCATCTCTCTGCACATGACCGGAACAGTCCATGATTTCTTTCAGTATGTTCAATTCAAATCGCTATTCGACTCGCGTAATAACCACTTTCGCACCCGGGTTCAAAAAACGATGGTTTGCAGATAACGCTGAGTTCGCTAATCCATCGTCTTGGCTAATCACACCAGCATGAAATGCAACCCTGTTACTGTCATCATCTCGAGTAGCATTGAAGCCCTCGCCACCACCAGCAGGCCCCGGTATCGTACTCGCCATTTCATCATTGCGTTCGGTTCCGGAATCCCACACATTCATGTTCATCTCATAACTTTCGCCAACGGCAAGAGATTTAAGTGGTAAACCGGTCTTGCCCACAAAAGCGTCATTGGTGTTAACGAACATAGAAGCAACAGAGAGGTAACCGTAGCGGCTTGAATCAACCGTAATCGTCACTTGGTCAGATTCGCCGGGCAGCACCAATCCATTCCCTGATACCCCTTGGTGAACGCTGTTATAACTGTCCATCAATGCAATTAATTCCGTATTGCTTCCGCCCTCAGCTAAGTGTTCTAACTCAACCGATGCAGCCTGGCCAACGCGAAACAAATAGTAGTCCTCGTTGTGAGCCAGCACTGCAAGCGGAGACAAAGGTTGATTCGCTGTTAAGTTAGACACATTCACCGTATATCGGTACGATTTCATCACGGTACTATCATCGTCATCGCTAGGACACCCAGCAAGAATACCCACAGAGGCGGCAACAAGTAAGATTCTGACTTTCATAGCGCTCTCCTTATTTCACAACAATGGTGATCGTTGCCACAGGGTTTAGCCAACGATGACTTCTGTTGTCGAGATCGCTTATGCCACCAGCCAAGTCACTATCGCCTAAATTGCCTGGATGCACGTGCACTTTGTCATTCGTTACGGAAGTTTCAACTCCGGAGCCACCACTGCCAAAGGTTATAAACGGAGGGTTTGGCATGCTTGATGCCAACTCATCATTCGCTTCAGTCCCTGCATCATAACTTCTTAAAGTAGCTTTATAAGTCCCCGCTTCAGTTGGAATTTTCCAGCTATCAAGACCAACAAAGCCATCGTTAGTCGGAAGCAGCATCGCACTAAGGGACAGATAGCCATGATCACCACTGTTCATCATAAACGTAGTTGCTGAGCCAGGGGCTAAAATGCCACCAGCTGGGTTTTCAACAACGACACCTCCAGCATTACCAATCAAACTTGCAAGGCCTGAAATATCGCCGCCCTCAGCCATAGCTTCAAGTTCTGGCGTGGCGGACTCTCCCGTTCTGAACATGTGTAAGTCAGAGTCATGAGTGGCGACAATGAGAGGGGTAAAATAAATGCCTTTGGTTGCGTTAGTAACCGTAATTTCTAGCTCCGCAGCATTCACTGATGCAGAACCAAAAGCCAAAGCCGCTGCCGACATGACAAATCCGAGTTGAGTGCGTTTTTTCATTGTGATTCCATCCTTTAATGAGAGTGTCAATTGAGCCAAAGCACATAAGCCGTTACCTCATGACTTGGACTCATTTCGTGTTCGTGTCTCTAAGAATGGCGAGCAAATCTATCAGCGACTTCATCGAATTCTCATAAAATTCTCACAATTTCCAAGCAATTTACTTCACCTCTACGATTTGCGCTGAGTTTCCATCTTTCCTAAAATGCATCACATCCTGTTTCCATGACGACGCTCACCATGATTCATCACATATTGTCTGCCTATTATGGCGAAATCTATGGCATCGCTTTCTTCAATCAGTACTTAAAACGCCACTCACACACCCAGCAAACCGAGTTATGGCAAACTCTAATAGATGTAGAAATACTGACGGCAGAAAAGCTAAAACCAGTCTTAATCATGCATGACATAGATGTTGAAAGCCGGAATAAGGAGATGCAAGAAAAAGGACGTCTTGATGCAGAGAAGTGGATTGAGTTGCCGTGGGATGATCTCATCAGCACACTGCAGTCTTGGGTTGAACCATATGAAATCAAATATCGTGAGTGGAATAAGAATGCGCAAGAGTTCGCCGATCTCGATCCGAACTCAAATTCAGAAAACACTGCATTTCAGATCATTGCAGAACACGAAACTGCCATCTATCAGTGCTTAAAACAATACCACTCTGGCAAGTCTGGTTTGCCCATTTTAGAGGCGTTTCTTACAAAATATCGCTAAAGCGAGAGAAGCACACTTGCGCCAATCTACCTCGTGCCAGACAATACATTGATTACGCTAAAAAGACTGAACATTTTATGGTTAGCCCAAAACTCATCGCCCTACTTCCTGATCTCGCTTCATTTATCTTAGTGGTGAATGAAGGCAGCTTTACTGCGGCAGCTAAAAAGCTGGGCGTGACTCCATCGGCTTTAAGTAAGCTGATCACACGGCTAGAAAAAGCGCTCTCTGTTAAGTTGTTTGAACGCACTACGCGCAAACTGCTCATCACTCAAGCAGGACAAAAAGTCTATGATCAAAGCGTCGCGATGGTGAATTCGGCTCAACAAGCCGTCGAGCTGTCGGCTGAAGATCATACAGAACCTACTGGTGCTCTCACGGTTGCCGCTCCAGAGGCCTTTCTTAACTCGGTATTACAACCCTTTGTGCTGCCTTTTCTACAGCGCTATCCTAACATTCAGCTCAAGTTGCGCGCTGCTGATGGCGAGATTGACCTGTTTCGCGAGGGTATCGATGTCGCATTCAAACTTACCGACAAACCCGATGAAAACCTGGTCGTTAAAGAAATCAGTAAGACGAACCTTGTACTGTGCGCATCGCCTGACTATCTTGTCAAAAATGGCATACCCGAACATCCAACACAGCTAGAGCAACACGACTGCATTTACCTTGCTGAAAACGACAGGGATAACATTTGGTCTTTTTTTAAAGACGAAGCATTTTATTCTATCGCTGTTCGTGGTCGCTATGCCGTCAACCACTCGCAAATGCGTCTGAATGGGGTGAAAGCTGGGTTGGGGATTGGCATCTTCCATAACTTTGTGATTAAAGATGCGTTAAAACGTGGAGAAGTGGTCGAAGTGCTGGCTGACTGGATGATCAAAAGTAACTACCATGGCGCGATTGCAATGCAATACGCCCAAACCAAATACATGCCTGCTCGCTTGCGGGTATTTATCGACTTCGTTAATGAGCACTTAGTGTCAAAAGGTATATAGTCTAATAAAAATAAACCCGCAGGTTTGCGGGTTTTAGTATTCATCTTTAGCCAAACAGCTTGCTCCAAATGCTTGGATTACGTTTATCGTGATACTCTTCGCGCAGACTATCAATTTCACGCAGTTGTTGCTGTGCTTCTTGCAAGTTCCCCGCGTCAAGGTCGGCTTCAATTTCATCGAGAGTCGCCGTTAACTTATTAAAGCCCTCTAGATATAAGTCGAACTTTTCTGGTGGGTAATTTCCACGTTTCGATTGCTCGACAATCGCTTGCAAACTATCAATGGCGGATTTCATGGTTTCCACATCAGACGCTTCCGCCGCCTGTTTGAAATCCATCTTCATTTGCTTCATGTTCTGTTTTAAATCGACGGCTTCTGCCATTGCGTGTGTAGAGCCTAACGCGATTATGCACCCAAGCACTAGAGGACGTAACATCTTTACTTCTCCATGTTATGCCGAATTCTGAGTCGGCTTCTTATACCTAAGCTATCTTAAAATACTTAGGTAAATACCAATATCCAAATCAATCAGTATTGACACGCAGTGTAAAACAAACCTTTAACAAGTCCATAACCAAAAATGTAATTAAGTTTATGCGTTGCGAATCTCGTCATATTCTACAATGGGTTCACGACCTCTTAGTTCAAGAAATGACAAAAATTGGTTCGTAGAGTGAGTGATTACTTTATTGCTATCAACGCCTACTTTATCCATTAACTCACTGACTAAACTCAGATTACCAACATCATGACAAAAGTGCGCGTCACTGCCTGTCGTGAAGTAAACCCCAAGTTGCTTACCAATTCTCGCGATTTCATAGCAACGATCCACACTACCAACACGACTGTTCCCTTTTAATGTCGTGTTATTGATTTCAATCGCGACATTGTGCTGCTTGGCGCACATTAATACGGCTTCAAAATCAAAGTCAAAATTTGGGTTTCCTAGATGTCCAAGCGCATCAACACGGCCACTTTTGATCACATTGATTAGCGCTTCTGTATGGGCAGGACTATTAGCAGGACGAAATACAGGTTCGTGGAAACTGGCAATTACCCAATCAAGGTTGAGATCAACACTAGGCGGTATATCAATATCTCCCTCTGTATTGAGAATGTTTGATTCCACGCCGCGAATAATCGCTACCCCATCTAAAAAGCGAGGCAGAATTTTCTGATTTGAGAAAAACCAGTAATGAGGGGCACCTGGCATAGATTCCGCGTGGTCGGTGGTACAGAACATATCTAAGCCGTTTTCTTTGGCCAACTTGGCATTTTCAATCAACGTACTGTATGCATGACCACTGGCATACGTATGAGTGTGGGTGTCTACCTTAAATTTCATCGTTAACTCTCTTGGTGCGCATCTTTGATTATTGTATACGCAAGTCCCGGTATTTTGTGATTTTACATACGTTAAAGGCCGAACCCTGGCCTAAACCTTAGTTTACAAGACGGACACGAACTCGAAATTTTCTCACTAAATTGTACCAGTTGTGTAAACTTAAATAAGCACTTGAGTGAACACGTCGCAATAAACATACACGCTAGAAGATTGTTTTTGTTAAAAAGATTGGTATGGGTTATTAATGTAACGAGTGTAAAGTTGCAAATGGATTAACAAGGACGTTTATATGAATTCGTATCGAACTCTATTAAGTAGCGCTTGCCTGCTTGCGCCAATGATAGGATGGGCAAGCCCAACCTCCACAAATGCGCCTGATATTTCAGCATTTATTGTGGGAGGACAACCAACGACAACCAATCAGATACCGTTCTATGCACGTGTGATCTTGTACCGCCCAGGAACAAGTCAATATGTGAATCTTTGTGGTGGTTCCATCGTCAACGACCGCTATATTATGACCGCAGCCCATTGTGTCGAGTCTGAGGTATACACCGACGGTTGGACAATTGATAATCTTCGCGTCCTTGTAAAAAATCCATCAACCGCTGATGTCTTTATTGATGAGTTCAAAGATGTTCGAACTATTACCATTCATCCTCAATATGTCCAAAATGATCTTTGGATTAATGATATCGCACTGATTGAGCTCTCCTACCCAATCACCGATAACGTTCAATCCATTACTCTTCCGCAAGATTTTGGCGATTACAGTGATCAGACTACGTATCAGATATTCGGCCTTGGGTTGACTTCAAGCAATAACCAATCAGGGCCAGACTTTCTACGTTGGGCTGAAATTCAGCCTCTGTCTGATGCGCAATGTTCATCTCTTGTTAATGGCTACCACTCACAAGAAACCTTGTGTGCGAATGGATTTGAGGGCCGTGCGTATACTGGGATTTGCCAAGGGGATTCTGGAGGCCCACTCACTTATCAAGATGACAATGGTGAGTACCAGCAAATTGGCCTAACCAGCTATGGCTCTTCGGTATGTGATTCACCCTCGATACCAAGCGTGTTTACTGAAATCTTAAACTATACATCGTGGATTGAAGCAGTCACGAGCAACGGCATAAAAACCAGCTATGATGCCTCTCTTGCGGCTACAGAAGATTATCACAGCGTAGGTGATTCTGGTGCTAGCCCCGTAAAAACAACACTTTACGAACCAGAATTAAATACTGGAAGTGGTAATCCCCCAAACTCCGGATCGAGCAACAGTGGTAGTAGCGGTGGCGGCAGCCTCGGTTGGTTAACGCTCGCTCTTGGTGCCCTGGTGGGTTTAAGAAGAAAATGGCGCTGATAAAGCTTATAAGATTTATCAAGCTTATGAGCCTTTTAATTTACATGGGGTTTTGTTTATAACGGGGTTCGCTTATATAGCTTTTCGCTTAAAACGTGAGTTAATGATGTCTTCAATGAGCCTTTGTTCTTTTTTGGCTTTCTCATAACTCTGTTTTTTTCGCCAACGTTCCAATACGTTTTCTAACCCCTGCACTCGAGCATGTTTGCTGGCGAGTACTTTTTGCATAGATACACACTCAGCGTGCATCACTGCCTGCTCTTGCTCTTGATGGTGCAGCATTTTTTGTAACATTTGATCGACACTGTTGAGGTTCATTAACGTTGCGCTATTGAGGCTAGGCCTTAATAGCACAGATTGTTCTGTATGAGCTTTAAGAGCAGATAACTGACTCAACTGGTCAGACAAATGGGCGTGCCTCTGTCGCATCACATCAAGCTGCTGACCGATTCGGTCACGGCGCTTTTCTTCCAATTGCTGCAACTTGCCGACCGCTTTTAGCTTTCCATCCATTTGTCGCACTCCTCTATTTAATCTTTCCCAACGTTTTATCAACGTTAACTACTATCTGTTTTGTCTTACCTATCTGTTTTGTCTTGCCTATCCGTTTTGAAACATCTGTGCGAGCGACGTTAAACTCGCCGAGTAATCTACCGATTCATTAACTGATTGCTGTAGATAACCGCGTAACTGAGGGTACATGGATACCGCGCGATCCAACTCTGGATCTTGCCCTGGTTGATACCCACCTAAAGGCAGTAGTTCTTTTACTTGAAGATAATTGGAATACAGTTGACGGAATTGATTGGCGATTGTGCTGTGAGCCTCATTTGTGCAGGCACTCATACAACGACTAATAGACGCGTTGATATCAATTGCAGGGTAATGTCCCTGCTCGGCCAATTGACGCGAGAGCACCACGTGACCATCAAGAATCGCTCGAGCGGAATCCACTACCGGATCTTGTTGATCATCCCCCTCAGCTAGCACGGTATAAATTGCCGTTAAACTACCAAATGGATTTTCACTATTTCCGGCCCGCTCTAGTAACTGAGGAAGAATGCTGAATACCGATGGCGGATAGCCGCGAGATGCCGGGGGCTCACCCAGTGACAGCGCGATTTCTCGTTGCGCCATGGCATATCGAGTCAGCGAGTCCATTAACAGCAAGACATCTTTGCCTTGATCGCGAAAATACTCCGCCACTCGATGACACAACAAAGTGGCGCGCAAACGCATTAAAGGTGATTCATCCGCAGGTGCTGCAATAATTACCGCTTTCTGGCGTGATTCTGGTGTGAGGTTGCGCTCAATAAACTCACGAACTTCTCGTCCTCGCTCTCCTATGAGACCAACCACAATAACGTCAGCTTCTGTATTCTGAGTGATCATCCCCATTAACACACTCTTACCTACACCACTGCCAGCCATAAGACCAATGCGTTGACCTTTACCTACTGTAAGTAGGCCATTTATCGCACGAACACCCACATTCAGTGGTGTGTCGACGGGTCTACGTTTGAGTGGATTAATCGGCTTTGGTTCAAGAGATACGCGATCTCCCCCTTTCAACGGTGCGCCATCATCAAAAGGCTCACCTAATCCATTAACCACACGGCCTAGCCATTGTGAGCTGAGTTGAACGGTGCTGTCTCCCTCTAAGGGAATCACTTTTGCGCCTGCAAATAGTCCCCCGAGACGACGAATTGGCATTAAGTAAGCGACAGTGTGCTCAAAACCGACAACTTGGGCTTCAATCATGTCGCCCTCCGCCGTTTCAACCAAACAGCGCTGCTCCAATTTAAATCGACACCCAACGGCTTGAAGCATCAAACCATTGACCTTAATTAGCCGCCCTGTCACTCGTGCGACAGGGATAGAATCCAGAGACGCGATTGCATCACTCAAACGCTCATTGAGCAGATCGTGGCTAAAGGCACTACTCATTTTCTAGCTCTACTGGTGGCTGTGCCACTTCATCAAGCAAATGTTGTTTCACATTATCCATGCAGGCTTGAAGACGAGAATCACAGCTTGCGTCAGCTTCTGCATCATCCGTGACGAGTTGGCACCCACCCACAGGCAGTTCGTTGTTAGCAACCAGTTTCCAAGACAACGGTAAATCGGCATTGATTTGCATGATTCGTTCTAAGTCTTGTGGATTCAAATGTACTGTGACGGTTTCTGATTTCCCTGGCATCGCCGATAATGTTTCATCAACGAGAGCCAGTATCTGTTGAGGCATCAGTGTCAGTTCTGCACGAATCACTTGCTGAGCAACTTTCTGAACTAACTCACAAATCATATGGCGTTGTTGTTGTTCTTTCTCACTCTGCCATTGAGAAAGCGCATGAAACAGCTCATTGACCGGTTTCACTGCCTCCAAAAAACTTTGTTTACCTGATTGTTCGCCAGAGATAAATCCTTTTTGGAACCCCTCTTTTTGCCCATCTAAGAGACCTTGCTGCTTACCTTGCTCGACGCCTTGACGCAAACCTTCTTCATGACCTTGCTGAAGCCCTTGCTGAAAACCAGCTTCAAGTTGTTGCTGAATGTCAACTTGTGACTCCTGCCAACTTGAATGCTCTATGGAAACATCACTCTCATAGCTGACTGGTTTCGCTAAAGGTGGAAAGCGATGCAAGCGATAACCACTAGGTGGTAAGCGCATGATGGTATTATTTCTCTCAGTCATAGGTTATTCCACCGTTTTCTCTTCATAAAGAACAAGTTGGATCTCACCTGCTTCATCGAGTTCACGCGCCATCTGCATGACCTCATTGCGTGCACGATGAACACGACTCAGCGGAACTGCGCCGCGCAACTCCATGTCGTCTTCTAATGCTTTAGACATACGTTGAGGCATTGAACGCTTAATGGCTTGCTGAAGCGTGATTTCCGCGCCTTTTAAAGCCACCGACCAAAGCTCTAGAGGAATTTGCTGAACCAGAATATCCATCGTTTCTTCGCGTTGGCGACCGAGCACCATGAAATCAAACATATTTTGTTCAATTTCGCTCACTACGTCAGCATCATGAAGTTTCAACATTTCCATTAACGAAGCGCGGTCACCCTCAAAACGGTTGATGATGTCTGCCGCTTGCTTAACTCCTGATAGTGGAACACTTTGACTCACAGACACTTTCTCAATGCAGCGTTCTACCAAGTCATGCAAATCGTTCGCGACTTGTTGATCAATATCTTGCAGCCTCGCAATGCGAAACAGAATCTCATCGTGGTAATCCTGTGGAAGGTGCTTTAGAACCGAAGAAGAACTATCCGCAGGAAGATAAGCTAAGAATATCGCTTGCATCTGCGGGTGCTCATTCACAATAAAACGAGCAAGTATTTCCGCATCCACCCACTGTAAGCGCTGCATATTATTGCGAATTTCATCGCCGTATAAGTTGTTGAGCAGACCTTTCGCCAAATCATTACCTAGTGCTTTACGCAACGTGTTGGCAAGGTATTCTTTCGACGCACCGCGAATGCCACTGTGTTCACTAAAATCTTCAAAGAAGTGCTGAATGACATTACGTGCAGAGTCACTCTTAATGCCATTCAATTTAGCCATTGCACGCGTAACGCGCTGTGTTTCATCTCGGCTGAAATGCTGCAACACTTTTGCCGCAGCATCCTCACCCATTCCGAGCAACACTAGCGCAGTTTGTTCTACATGACTAAGCGCCTGTTTTGATGTCGACTGTGCTGTGTTCATTGATGTTTACCCATTGTTTCAATATCTCGGCTACACGCTCTGGCTCTTCATTGGCGATAAGCTGTAGGTGTTTAAGTTGAATTTCTAGAGGAGAGCCCGGAGGTGGCAACATGTCGCTGTTCACATCCAAACCTGATGACCAGACAATGCCTTTTTCGGACAAGCGACGGTTGAGCGATTCTTCATGTTCCCGCTCTTCTCGTGTTTGTAAATTATCGTAGATTGGTTCATCTGATGGCTCAGCAACTCAAGCTCAGATGGACGCTTATCCGCCCCAGTTAAGTGCATAATAAGAGGACGAAGCACAAACATGATCATTGCCAGTCCCAACAAGCCACCGATAACATAACGCAAAGGTTGCTGAACCGTCGGGTCTTGCCACCAAGGCAAAGCAGGTGGTGCATCAATTTCGATAGGTGTAAAGTTAAAGCTCATCAAACTCAAGCTATCACCTCTTGCTGCTGTGAGGCCCACGGCATCCATGATCATGGTCGAAATCTGTGCTTTATCAGCTTCGCTCCACGCAACACCATCAGGAGATGCTTGCGAGTTAAGCAATACAGATACGCTTAACTTTTCAATTTGTCCTTGCTGGTATTGAGTCCGACGGACACTACTGCCCACCGCATATTGACGATTCACCTCTGATCGAGCATTGGTATTTTGCGAGTCGTTATCTGCCTCTTCACCAGTAACAGGAGGCTGATTACTGAGAGAACCTGGAATACCTAGTGCTATTTGGTCAATCGAACTATTTTGGATGGTATGTTCATTTCGAACGACAGGTGTGCTATCTAGAATTTCTTGAGTCTCTTCTACCTGGCTAAAGTTCATGTCTGCAGCGACTTGCACTCTGAAGTTACTCGGACCGACAATTGGAGTCAGCATGTCTGCTGCGCGCTGAATGATCTGCTTCTCTACGTTCTTTTGATATTCGAGATACTTTGCGTTCACCTTACCCGCTTCTAATGACGCCACATCAGCACTCAATAATCGACCATATTGATCAATAACAGATACAAATTCCGGCTTCATTGCGGTAACACTACCTACCACCAAGTTAATGATCGCTTCCACTTGTTCTGGCTTTAAATCTTCACCGGGTTTAAGTTCTAACATCACTGAAGCCGATGGATTTTCACTATTTTGACGAACAAATAGTGTTTGACGTGGAATGGCAAGGTGGACGCGCGCATTTGCCACAGCGTTCAATGACATGATAGTGCGTACTAACTCTCCCTCTAAGCCATGCCGGTAACGAGCGGTTTCCATAAACTGACTCGTACCCAATGAACTGTCTTCTTTAAGAGAATCTAACCCCGTTGGCAATTTGGCTTTCACGCCTTTGGCTGCCAAAAGCATACGAATACGCGCAACCTCACCCTCAGGAACCAGCACTTGGCCATTTTGTTCCTGCATTCGATAGCCAATACCCTCACTTTCAAGCACGGAGATAATCTCACCAATGTCAAAGCGCTCTTGCTGGCTATAGAGAGGGCGATAGCTTTGAGAGGAACTCCAGAGTGCCACCACAATAATGGCTGCCACAATGGCGGCTAATACCGCTGACAATACTAAGTTGCGCTGGCTGCTCGACCAAAGCTGTTTTATCTTGTGATTGAGCTCCTCCATCCCTTTAGATGAAGCTACTTTGTGTGTCGTTCCGGCAGACATGGTCGCTGCTCCGGCAACTTGAGGAGTAAGATCTGACATGGGTTACACCGGCATCTTCATAATATCTTCAAAAGAACTAACGACTTTATTGCGCACCTGCATCAAAGCATTAAAAGAGAGACTGGCCTTTTGGCTAGCCACCATTGCGCCAACCAAATCATCACTTTTTCCTGTCTCTACCGCCGTCATTTTTTGGCTTGCAATAGATTGGTGCTGGTTAACCGTATCCAAAACACTGGTCATCGCTTGAGAAAAAGACAACGGTGCATTCAAAGCTTGGTTGTCAATAGGATTTGGACTCACGACAAAGTCTGGCAACTGAGTTTGCGTTCGCATTGCCTCCATTTTCGATAGCATGAGTTGCTCTGCTGAAGCTGCATTTATAGGTTGATTGTTCATTCATATTCTCCTTTTAGGCAGCTGAGCCTAGTGCCAACTGTAAGTCGATACCGTGCTCACGCATGGCTGCAAGTTTATAGCGTAATGCTCGGGTCGAGACCCCTAAAGCGTTTGCCGTTTTAGTCCGATTGCCACCAAACTGACGTAACTTATCTAACACAAATTGAAATTCCGCTTGTTTCTTCGCTTCTACATGATTAAAGCTTGAGGAAAATTCAGGTTCGGTAACCGGAGATGACATCTCAACAGGAAGCATCAAGTCTTGTGCAGTGATGTAATCACCATGTCGCATGACGAGAGCACGTTGAATCACATTCTCTAACTCTCGAATATTCCCTGGCCAGTGGTATTGGCTAAGAGCGGAAATCGCATCTTGAGACAGTCGGCATCGACTGCTTTCTTGATATTTTTCAATAAAGAAATGACTGATAGGTAGAATGTCTTCTCTACGTTCACGTAACGGAGGCCAATGCAGCGGCAGAACATCAAGACGGTAATAAAGGTCTTCACGGAACAGACCTTTCTGGACTTCTTCTCGTAAGTCTTTGTTTGTTGCTGCAATCACTCGAATATCTAATTGAATGGCTTTGTGGCTACCAACACGCTCGACTTCGCGCTCTTGCAATACTCGCAGCAACTTAGCTTGCACCGCTGGAGACATTTCACCAATTTCATCAAGTAAAATCGTGCCACCATTTGCCTCTTCAAATTTACCGCTTTGTGAGCCCGTAGCACCGGTAAACGCGCCTTTAACATGACCGAATAATACCGCTTCGAGCATGGATTCAGGGATTGCCGCGCAGTTCACAGCAATAAAAGGACCATTGAGGCGAGAGGAGTGCTCGTGTACATAGCGAGCTAATACTTCTTTACCTGTTCCTGATTCCCCTGTAATCAACACACTCGCACTCGTGCATGCTGCACGATGAGCAAGCTGAAGCACTTGTTTGCTACGCCAGGATTCCGCCACAATATTGGCGAGAGGCTTACCTAATGCTTCAACACGCTTAAGTAAATTCAATAATTGGTTTGACTCAAATGGGCGTAACAGATAATCCGTCGCGCCTGATTTCATGGTCTCAGCGGCAAGAATGCCCTGATCTTGATCCACAATAGCAATGACGATCCCCGAATTTGTTCTCTTTTGATGGCAAGCAACAAATTCACGGACACCCATGTCGGGTAAGGTCGAACTGACTAACGTAATGCTTGCACTTTCTCCGAGCAAAGCCGTTCTCCCAGTGCGAGAGTGTCGAGCGCAATAGCCTGCACTTTCCAACACATCCAGAACTGGTCGAGCAAGATTTTCATTTGGCTCTACCAGCAAAATATCCGTTTTTGTCATCATTGAACCTTAACCTTGTTTTGCTGTATGTCTTGTTTCATTTCGTTATTCAATTTAGCGACGATGCGTTCGTCATCTCTCACAAGCCTAATCGTCACGCGACGATTTCGAGCCTGTCCCTCGTTGGTATCATTACTGGCAATCGGGTAACGGGCACCATGCCCCCTCACTTCGATCATTTGCTCATCGACACCTTTACGAATAAGGACCTGTTTAACTTGTTCTGCTCGCTGACGAGAAACAACCAAGTTGGAGACATCCGAGCCCACATTATCTGTATGGCCATCAATCAGAATTTTTGTTACCCGAGGATCCACAGAAACATAACTGTATAACGCTCCTAACGTTGCCATATGAGAAGCATCTAGCCTTTTTTGCCCAAACTGAAATGGAATGACCACGTCACGAGCTTGAGAAAAAGACAGCTTAGGTAAACGCTCTCGACAAGCGTTGAACTCAGATAGCGCTGATTGCGTTTTTATGGTGGGCAATGTGATACCGGCAAGAGAGGAAGGGACGCTTCCACCTAGTGACACTGTAACCCAACTGCCCGATGACACATCATCTAAAAGGGCATCTATGCCTGATTGGAATTCGAATCGCTGTTCCAAACCAGAAAGCTGTTGTGAATCGTAGTGCTTGGTCGCGACTACGTTGTTCCATGGTGCACTTTGGCTTTGAAGTGAAGCTCTATTCCATTTGTTATCGTCATATTGAACATCCGCAACAAAAGAAATTTTTTCATTTGGCTCAGCGCGGAAATAAAACTTCCCATAGGAAGTTTCCATGTGAAATAAATTACATTCGAGATGATTGGACTTATATTCCCAAGTAGAAAGATCCATAGGAATGGTGACAAACTCATTTGCCAGAGATAATTTAGAACTTGTAAAAAAAATAAAACAAATAAATACACTCGTTAATCTAACGCAACAATCAATTAAGTATTTTTTACACAGCTCTGACTTAGAGTGCTTAATCAAATATGCCATTGTCATACGGTAAAAGGCATAGTTAATCATATCGATTCCCTGTTCAAAAAACGATTCAGGCCAATAAACATACAAAAATTGTTATCTGTCTACTTTCGACAATTTCTGAATAAAATGCATGACCAAATAAGGATTGCATCGCATCACATTAAAAATTGACCACAATTCAATCACTTTTATGGTCCGGTTTAAATTTTGAGCTAATTTTTATTTTCTAATTTATGCCGCAAAGCTAACTCTTTTTATTTTTCATGAAAAGAGCATCGACCTCTTGATAAATCAACATATGAACTAAAGTCACATTATTTAAAGTTGAAACTAAAGGTTATTAAAGAACTCTGTGTAGACTACGAGCCATTAAGTTAAAACAACTTCGATTGTTAGAGCACGGTAAAATATAAATGGAAAGCAGAGTCAAAGAGCCTATTTACGGCATCAAAACACTTGATGTTGAATTATTAGGCAAACCTATTCATATCATTCGTGAAAGACTCGAAAGTTTGATTTCAGAATCTTGTATTTACCTTAGCAACGAGCTGCAAAATTGGTTAAGCACCAACAAGATTGAAGCAAAATTACATTCTGTTGACCTGCATCGGTTCGAACCAAATTTGATGGACAAAGAATTCACTTCCACATATCAACATTTAGAACAAGGCAAAGTGTTTCTCCATGGTGATGCTCGTGTACTTATCAAACTTGCAGATCGCTTCTATGGTGCCAGTATGGAGCGCTCGTCGACCAAATTGAGTGCGAGCGATCTTCGCTTACAAGAAAGAGTTGGGCAAATTATTACCAACTGGCTTGCTCCAAAGAACATGTGGTGTACATGTGAGTATGAGGCTCCTCAAGGTATTGGACTGCACGCAGAACTTTCGATCTCATTTGATGAATTCCAAGGTACTTTTCACATCAAACTCGATAGTTTCTTCATTCAAACACTGATTGAGCAGCTTGAGCTTCAAACTGATGTGGATCTTTACCAACCTTTTTGTCGTTCGTTGGAATCAACCCCTGTTCGAGTCAATGCTGTTCTCAGTAAAAAGCAAATGGCTCTAAGTGAGGTTATTAACCTAAAAGCCAACGACATTTTACCCATTGATCTTCTCAATACCGTTCCTATCAGTATTGGAAACCAATCTTTGTTTACCGGTCGGGTTGCAGACCAAGACGGCCAATTAGTTTTGATTATTAATTCAGATAAGGAATCGCAACGATGAGTGAAGCCCAACAACCAACGGCATTCGATGCCGATGATTTGAACTTTGATGATTTTCAATTAGAAGACTTCTCAACCGAATCGTCATTCCAGACACAGACATCTGTTGAACGAGATCTAAGCTTTTTTAAAAGCATTCCGGTCACGGTGACGTTGGAAGTAGCAAGTAAAGAGATCGCTCTCGGAGACTTAATGAAAGCTGGCGAAGGTTCGGTGATTGAACTTGATAAACTCAACGGTGAGCCTCTCGATGTGAAAGTCAACGGGTCACTAATGGGTCATGCTGAAGTGGTCGTCATCAACGACAAATACGGTCTTCGTTTGATTGATGTTCTTGATTCTGCATTAAGTGGTGTAGGTAGATAGACCTTGATGGGCATCACAATGAAATTTTTCGCACCTGTAACGCCACGCTTTATCAGCAGACCATTAATGCTGTTTAGCCTAGCGTTATTTCTATTTGCGTTTCCTAGCGTAGCATCAGAAAACGGTTTAACTATTTTGTCTGTGACTGATGGCAGCAGTCAGCAAGAATACAGTGTCAAACTGCAAATCTTACTTCTTATGACGGCGCTTGGCTTTCTTCCCGCGTTCATTTTGATGGCCACCAGCTTCACTCGTATCATCGTAGTATTAGCCATATTGCGTCAGGCACTTGGTTTACAGCAAAGCCCGCCAAACCGTGTTTTAGTCGGTATTGCACTGGCGTTAACGCTACTCATCATGCGCCCGGTTTGGACCGATATCTATGAGAACGCTTTCCAGCCCTATGACAACGGTGAAATCACATTGATGCAGGCATTTTCTGTAGCAGAAAAGCCTGTTCGAAACTTCATGTTGGCGCAAACTCATCAAAGTTCATTAGAACAAATGCTTAGGATTGCTAATGAACCACTTGACCAAAATGTAGAAGATATTTCTTTTGCGATAGTCCTTCCTGCATTTGTCATCAGTGAATTAAAAACCGCGTTTCAAATCGGGTTCATGTTATTTATTCCTTTTCTGATCATCGATTTAGTCGTCGCGAGTGTCTTGATGGCAATGGGTATGATGATGCTCTCGCCTCTGATTATCTCCCTACCGTTTAAGCTCGTTATATTTGTTTTGGTCGACGGCTGGACAATGACAGTTGGCACTCTTTCTGCCAGCTTTGGTTAACAGGAGTTCATCATGACACCCGAACTCACCGTTACGCTTTTTTCTGATGCGGTATGGATGATCATCCTCATGGTCGCCGTGTTGGTCTTACCCGGCCTGGTTGTTGGTTTAGCAATTGCGGTTTTTCAGGCCGCGACACAAATTAACGAGCAGACCCTGAGTTTTCTTCCTCGCTTGCTGGTGACTCTACTCATGGTCATTTTTGCTGGGCACTGGATGCTACGCAAGATCATGGAACTATTTGATTACCTATTCCACGCCATTCCAGGGATGATCGGTTAATGGCCATCACATTTGCAGAGCTCTCCGCTATTCTTGGCCAACTATGGTGGCCATTTTTTCGAGTGGGCGCTGTTTTTATTTCCATGCCATTTTTTGGCGATGCACTGATTCCTGTTTGGGTTCGTAGCCTACTTGCACTGGCTATTGTCGTGATTACTGCCCCACTCATGCCGACGATGCCAGCGGTCGAGTTGTTCTCTTTAACGTCACTGTTTCTTGCTTTTGAACAAGCCATTTGGGGACTCATGTTTGGTTTGATTCTTCACATGCTATTCCATGTTTTTAGTATGTTAGGTCAAACGGTATCACTGCAAATGGGCTTAGGTATGGCCATGATGAATGATCCTGTTAATGGTCTTTCGGTTGCCATTTTGGGGCGTATGTTCCTAATTTTTTCTACGCTGCTTTTCCTCGCACTAGAAGGGCATTTGCTTGTTATCGATATTGTCATTCAAAGCTTTGTCGTATGGCCTGTTGGGTCAGGAATCACATCGATGTCTTTGCAAGGGGTGATCAATATCTTCGGTTGGATGTTTGCTTCATCGCTGGCTTTAGCACTGCCAGCCATTGTCTCAATGCTACTGGCGAATATCAGCTTTGGTGTTATGAACCGAGCAGCACCTTCATTGAACGTATATGCTTTGGGTTTTCCTATGACCATGTTGCTTGGTCTCTTTAGTGTGCTTATCTCTATTTCTGGTGTCCCAAGTGGCTATACAAACCTAGTCCATGACACCATTCGCCACCTGAACAACTTTATGCTGGGGGGCGCATGAGCGATCAATCGTCACAGGACAAAACCGAAAAAGCCTCTCCTCAGAAAGTCAGAAAAGCACGTCAAGAGGGGCAAATACCGCGTGCGAAAGAGTTTACTGCAGCGGTTATCTTTCTCGCCGTAGTGCTTTATTTTCAAGCCCAATTCGACACGATGTGGGAGCAAATCTCCGGCATTTTTCGCTATAACATGGCCCTCACCAAAGCTGACCTAGAAAACCCACTGCAAACGATAGAACAGGTCGGTAACAGCCTGGGCATCATCATAGAAATGCTTTTGCCACTGTTTGCCGTCATCATTATTGGTGCATCGGCGAGCAGCATGATACTCGGAGGGTGGATGTTCCGTCCCGCCAATGTTCTACCAAAGTTGAACAAGTTAAATCCGCTTAGCGGCATTAAACGTATTTTCTCGACACGCTCTGTTGCGGAGTTGGTCAAATCAACAGTGAAAGTGACCGTCATCTTCGCCATTTTGTATGCTTATCTAGACAATAACTTACAGTCGCTTTTAGGCATGCAGCAACTCTCTTTGAGCCAAGGCTTTGTCATGGTTATGTCCACTCTTTTCGAAGGCATTCTTCTCATGGGCGTTGCCTTACTGGTGTTTGGTGCGATCGATATCCCTTACCAAAATTGGGAGCACTTAAAAGAGCTAAGAATGACCAAGCAAGAACTGAAAGAAGAGTTCAAAAACAACGAAGGTCGTCCAGAGGTGAAGCAAAGAATTCGCCAAATCCAGCAACAATTCGCCCGTCGAAAAATTGACAAGATGGTGCCATCTGCGGACGTTGTGATCACTAACCCTACTCACTATGCAGTTGCACTTAAGTATGACCCATCGCTTTCTGATGCCCCCTTTGTGGTCGCAAAAGGCGTTGATGAAACAGCAATGCATATCCAGCGTATTGCGCGTGAGAACAAGGTCGAGATCATTAACCTGCCACCGTTGACTCGCTCCATTTATTACACCACAGCGATAGAGCAAGCTATTCCTAGCCAGCTATACATCGCGGTCGCACACATTCTTACTTACGTTTTGCAATTGAAAGCATTCCGCAAAGGCAGTGGGAATAAGCCTACGCCTTTGCTCATTTTTCTATTCCAAAGCATTTGCAGCACTGATTAACCCGCGTTTATCCAAGGATTCGAGAGTATGTTTACCCGGTTAAAGCAACTTCAAACCTCCACAAAAGGCTATCTTGGCATTCCGATCGTATTGCTAATGGTGTTGGCCATGGTCATCCTACCATTGCCACCATTACTGCTGGATGCTTTGTTTACATTCAACATTGTACTTGCCATTTTAGTGCTGCTAGTGAGCACGACGGCTAAACGCCCATTAGACTTTTCAATTTTCCCAACGATTCTGCTGATTGCCACGCTGCTTCGTTTAACACTGAACGTTGCATCAACCCGAATTGTTTTACTTGAGGGACATAATGGCGGAGATGCCGCAGGTAAAGTGATTCAAGCATTCGGTGAGGTAGTGATCGGGGGAAACTACGTCGTTGGTATGGTGGTCTTTGTCATCTTGATGATCATTAACTTCGTGGTGATCACAAAAGGTGGCGAGCGTATTTCCGAGGTTTCTGCACGTTTCACCTTAGATGCACTCCCTGGTAAGCAAATGGCGATAGACGCCGATCTTAACGCGGGTCTCATCGACCAAGAAACAGCACGTATTCGCCGTAAAGAAGTCGCCAATGAAGCGGATTTTCACGGTTCAATGGACGGTGCTTCAAAGTTTGTAAGGGGCGATGCTATTGCCGGATTGTTGATCCTTTTTATCAACATCATCGGTGGTGTCAGCATTGGTGTATTTGAGCACGGATTGCCAGCTTCAGAAGCTTTCAAAACTTATGCTCTTTTGACCATTGGTGATGGCCTTGTCGCACAAATCCCATCATTACTATTGGCAACCGCTGCCGCGATTATTGTGACTCGTATTAATGACAGCGATAACGGCATGTCAGAGACGATGCGCAAACAGTTATTGGCTACACCTGCCACTCTGTTTACTGTCGCCGTGATTATGGCGGTGATTGGCATGGTTCCAGGCATGCCACACCTCGCCTTTTTTACATTCGCAGCAGCATTAGGGTTTGCAGGTTGGCGCCAACATAAAACACCAACACAAGATACGCAAATCGAGCAAGTTGAAACCTTGTCTCACGCTATGCAGGAAGAAGAAGCTCCACTGACTTGGGATGACATTCCGCATGTGCATACCTTATCGCTCGCGCTCGGTTACCGCTTAGTACATCTTGTCAATAAAGACCAAGGCGCACCATTAGCGCAACGTATTCGGGGGGTTCGACGCAACCTATCTGAACAAGTCGGTTTTTTACTGCCTGAAGTACGCATTCGTGACAATCTAAGCCTCAAACCCAATCAATACACTATCTCCCTAAACGGAGAGATCATTGAGCAAGGCTTTATTGAGCCCGATCGTCTCATGGCCATTGCGGTCGGTGAAACTTATGGCGAAATTGATGGCATTCTAGGAAGTGATCCTGCCTACCAACTTCCTGCAGTATGGATCGAGCACACTGAAAAAGCCAAAGCACTCAATATGGGCTACCAAGTGGTAGACGACGGTACCGTGATCGCTACGCACATCAGTAAAATCATGAAAACGAATCTCGCAGAACTGTTTACTCATGACGATGTAGAAGCGATGAATCAACGTCTGACGCAACAAGCGCCCAAATTGTCAGAGGCATTAACATCGGCATTAACGCCAGCACAACAGCTCAAGGTATACCGTCAATTATTGTTAGACCAAGTTCCATTAAAAGACATTCGTACCATCGCGAATACCATGCTGGAATCTTCGGAGAACACCAAGGACCCGATCTTATTAGCTGCAGACATTCGCTGTGCTTTAAAGCGCACCTTAGTCAATCTGATTGCAGGGCAAAAGAGCGAACTAAACGTTTACGCGCTATCAGATGAGCTTGAACAAATGTTGATGACCTCTCTCCAACAAGCACAAGCATCTGGCGCGGTCATGTTAGACAGCTTTCCTATCGAACCGAATATCCTTGGGCAATTCCAGCAAAACTTGCCACTCATTCGCCAACAGTTAAAGCAGCAAGGGTTACCTCCCATCTTGTTGGTGATGCCGCAACTGCGCCCGCTATTGGCTCGATACGCACGCACCTTTACACAAGGGTTGGCCGTGCTGTCATACAACGAAATCCCAGAAAACAAACAAATCAACGTGGTAGGCAACCTTGGCTAACTTGATCTCTAAGCAAGCAATGTACAAATATATTTGCGATCTAGCGCAAGCCCACATCGAAACAGATGATGATGAACTTGTCTTTAATGCACTCAAGTACAACGATATCAAACACGCTTGCCAAGCCATTCGCGAAGTCAAAACAGGAGAGGTGGAATTTCAGCATCTCACCTTGCGATTTGGTGCTCGTGGCGAGCAAAGCGTGTATCAATTTACTCTATCGACACACATGCAATACTGCTTAGATCTATTCAGTTTGTATTTAGCTCTGCGTCAAACACAATTTCAACTGGAAACATTTCATCCGGATTTGATCAGTAATGTTGTGGTTCCTATTCATATCGACGCTCTCCTTTGGCCAGCAGGTGCCCATCTTCTAAAACAGATGATGCAATTTCATTCAGAAAGCTTCCAGCATGTCATCCCTTCCCTCCAAGGGGATGACATACTGTGCTTACATGAGCGCGTTCTTCCCTTAGCCGAACAATTAAAAGAGAATGCGTATGCTTTGTGGTTTGAGCTCTCCACCATTCAGGTACACTTTGAGCACATCACCAAATTTGAGCCAGATATGCTCAAGCTCTCTGCAACCTTAGAAGATAAGCAGCAACAGCAAAACCTATTACCTCTTGCTCGATTTTTACGCAATCATCGTTATGCTTGGGTTGCAGGGCGGGTTGCAAGTCAAACCGAGTTAAATCGCTATCGATTATTAGGTGCAAGTCATTACTTTGGATATTTCAGTGATATCCCCACGTCACTCTCTTTTAAGTCATTCGAAGAAGAATAGCCCATCCAATTGACGCGAATCTTGGCTTGCCTTGTTGTCAATTCACGCCGATTTATCCCTGAGAAGAGTTATGAGTTAAGAATTAAGAGTTAAGAGCTAAAACCTAAACTTTTGGAATGAATCTCACTAAATTGAAGCAATTCTGACTATTTGGGGTAATTTTTTAAATTTTAGATTAATCATCAAACTTGAATGACCGCCTCTAGTTAGTGTGAAGGGGAAACCCATAGCCTAGTTACTTAAATTACCAAGGAGTCCTAAGATGGCTTTATCAATGCACACTAACTACACACAGCTTGTTACTCAAAACACGCTAAACAAAACAAGCAACCTGATGAACACTGCGATGGAGCGTCTTAGTACAGGTTTCCGCATCAACTCTGCAGCAGATGACGCAGCTGGCCTACAGATCGCAAGCCGTCTAGAAGCGCAAACACGCGGCATGTCTGTCGCAATGCGTAACGCACAAGACGGTATCTCAATGGCGCAAACCGCTGAAGGCGCGATGGATGAAATGACCAACATCGTTTACCGCATGAAAGACCTTGCACTACAAGCATCGAATGACACGGCGTCTGCGACAGATAAAAAAGCAATGAACGAAGAGTTCCAAGCACTGGGTGCTGAGCTACACAACATCATGGACTCAACCAGCTTCGGTGGTAAAACATTGCTAGCAACGGGTGGCGCATTCATGGCGACTGCTGGCGTAAACATTCAGATCGGTACGAATAAAGGCGATCAACTTAACATGTCGGTAGCAACGGCTGTTGGCGCAATCAATACAGCTCTTGGTGCAAGCGCAGGAGCAATTGGCAGCCTTGCTACCGCAACTGCTGCTCAAGCAGCTCTTGATAAGCTAACTGGTACAGATGGTAACGGTGGCCTTTTAGGCAATATCGGTACTGCTCGTTCTGAATTGGGTGCGAACATTAACCGTCTAGAGCACACTATTACCAACCTAGGTAACATGTCTGAGAACACCTCTGCAGCGAAAGGTCGCATCATGGATGCAGACTTTGCGGTAGAGTCTGCGACCATGACTAAGAACCAAATGCTGATGCAAGCAGGCACATCAATGCTAAACCAAACCAAGCAGATGTCTGGCATGGCAATGTCTCTACTAGGTTAATCTAGAGAGTTCAACAACCCCATCATTGCGGTGGGGTTTTTCATTTTATGAGCAGTACATGATGACTCCTATCTACCAACAACACCTTGATATTATAAGTAAACGTTGGCCTATCGTTGCCAGTGCATTAGAACAAGCCAGCTTTGACGAACTCGAATTCGAAGTCGTTGAAAAAACTAACATAACGCTCAAAGTGAACGGTGTGCAACTTTCTAGTGCTTACGCTCCTCTAGAAGAAGCGTTTCAGTATCGTAGTCTCACATCCGGAAATAATTACCATGTTTGGGGTATTGGGATGGGTAATGTGCAATCATTACTGATACAGGATAAAGAGTGCCAATCCATCCATGTCTATCTGTACAATCTTGAACTGGCCAAATTAGTCCTTTCCCTAGTACCTCATCCTTGGCTTAGTGATACGCGCGTAACTCTTCACTATGTGAATGAGCATTCAGACAATATTACACAACAATTACGTGGCTTGACTGACTGTGGTTGTATCATTTTAACTGGTGATAAGTTTATATCTAAACGCACGCACCAATGGCTATTTTTCCGTATGGAAAATACTCTGACCATGCAACACGTGCATCGCAACCAACTCGACAATGATGACGCATTTTTGCAACGCGAAGCTGAAAACCTGTCGCAATTAAAGCGCATGCCATCGATTGATACGTTTATTCAATACAAAATCAACGACGCGATATGTATCGGTGCGGGCCCTTCTCTTACCCATCACATTGAAGAGCTCAAAACCATTTACCATCAAAAATCACGACCTCGATTTATCGCTGCGGCTACCGCATGTAAGTGCCTATTAGAAAACGGAATTAAACCAGATGTAGTGTATGCCATCGATATTAATATCCCTGAAAGTTACATCCCCTTTCATATCGCGCAAAACACCATACTCATCGCGGGAAGTCGTTTACCTTTAGGACATTTGACCCAGTGGCATGGTGAAAAATACTACTTGCATACTGCCGATCATACTTATGACCGAATCAACAATGTATTACCAACGGCATTCCGTCCTTATGTGTACGGCTCTGTCATTCACCCATTAATCCATACTACATTGATTCAAGGGGCAAAAAACATTCGTCTAATTGGTTGTGACTTTGGCTTCCCTGGTGAAATTATCCACGCCTCAATGGATAACGATGCAAACGACCATAATTCAACCATGACAGCCGTCACCGAAAATGGTTACGGTCAAATGATCAAAACTTCACCAACGTATCGAATGTTTGCCACTGGTGTAGAAAACCTCATCAGCGCCGCCCCAGACACTCGTTTTTACAACATGAGTCGAATGGGAGCCAAAGTGATTGGCGCGTCATACCTTGATGAATTAGATGGAGATCAACATGCAAACTAGTCCATTGGAGGCGCTTTTTTTAAAAGCATCGCTCGTTTATTCCTATGGTGACCACATCACTGGCGATATTTTGCTGAGTCAATGCTCTTTGTTAATCGCTAAACTCTTTGAGGTCGATGAACAGAAACACTTTGTTCTCGAAGTGCTCAGTCGTGTCGGTGAAGCACGCAAAAATGACGATTTCACTCACATTGCTGACATTTTACGCTACGAAATTGTGCCTATCCTTAATACGGCACATTAATCACATCGACTCATGCCTCATGCCAAGCATGGGGCGCATTTCATATTCATCACTTTCCCAGTTAATTATTTCCACTATTTGGTCGCCTTTAACACTGTGTATAAGCAAAGATTTCCTAAGGAAAGAAGGAAGCGCCACATGGAACATTTTCTTCCTTATAAAAAGCAAAACAACAGTCAAACCATTGTTTTAATTACACAAAAATAATGGATCGTTTTTTGCTTTTTGTAATCATTGCACGGGTTCATCAATTTTAGGAAACGAGAAATGAGTTCGATCGATCCAATCACTATGGCTACATCGCTAGCCACTTATGAAGTGCAGCCTTTTCAAGATCGCTACCAATTGCAGGCGGATAAATATCAAGCGCAAATTGGCGCGATCGGCAAAGTTGAATCGGCAATGCGTGAATTTAGAAGTGTTATCACGAGCATGAGTGGATTTGGTAACAGTGTTATCAGCAACTCAGCAAGTACTTCAGAAGATGGGTTCTTTAGTGCCAGTGTTGACGCTAACGCTATTGGTGGGAACTACCAAATTTTTGTTGAACAAGTGGCAACTAACCACCAAGCATCGGCTAACTTTTCTGGTACTTCAATCGCTGCTGATACGGAAATTCCAACCACTGGCGAAATGAAATTCACCGTGAACGGTGAAGAGTTAATTGTCGATCTTTCCACCGTCGATATCGACGGTATGGTAAAGCAACCATGTCCGAACTGGTTAATACCATTAACAATGACAAGAACAACCCCGGCGTGAATGCAACACTGGTTCGCTCTAACGGTGAAACACACCTGATGTTTGCCTCTGCAGAGACCGGCGAAGCGAACAAGGTTGCGGTTGAAGTAACTGGCACCACTGCAGGCACAGACGATTGGTTCTCTAACGCATTTGGCGCAAATCTAAACACCATCTCAGAACCTAAAGACGCGATTATCTGGCTAGGTGCAAAAGATACGGGCTTAAAACTGACTAACGCAAGCAACACGTTTGAAGGTGTGATTGAGGGTGTTGATATCACAGTAACCAAAGCGCAAACCGTCGACGACGCACCAATTAGTATGGCTGTAGGTCCAGACAGCGAAGCAACCAAAGAACAAATTACGAAATTTGTCGATGCCTTTAACAATGTCATGTCGACCATTAACGAACATATGGCTATTGGGGGGGAAGACCAAAAACGAGGTGCTCTTGCAAGTGATTCAACCATGCGTTCAATTAAAAGCCAACTTTCGAACATGATTCGAACCGAGTTTAGTGGCACCAGTTTATACACTGTTGGACTGAGTATGAACAGCGACGGAAAGTTAGCATTGGATGACAAAAAGTTCGCTGAAGCACAAAAAAATGGTGGCGCCGCATTAGAGCAATTATTTAACGGTGACGGAGGCTTACTCGACTCGATGGAAAAGGTCATGGAACCTTACATCCAAACGGGCAGCGGCATGTTATCGACTAAGAAAGAGACATTAGAGAACAATGTCAGCCGAATTGACGACAAAATGGATCAACTCGATCGTAAATACAGCATGTCTTACAACCGATATCTTGCACAGTTTACGCAAATGAACGCCGTTATTACTCAAATGAACTCAAACATGTCGTTATTTGGCTAGGAGATAAACTTATATGTTTTTAGATTCTGGGTACGATTCGTACCAACAAGTCGATTTGAATGCTCAGGCTGCGGCTGCATCACCACACCAACTTGTAGTGATGCTGATAGACGGACTGCTTAATGAAGTGGAACGTGCCCGCGGCCACATGAGTGCAGGACGACTGGCGCAAAAAGGGGCAAGCATCAATAAATGCATGAATATCTTAGTGGGCTTAGACAGTGCGCTAGATATGGAAAACGGCGGTGAGATTGCCGAAACTTGCATCAACTCTATGACTTTTGCCAACTAGAGCTGTTTAACGCTAGCGTACACAACGATTTAGACAAACTCACTAACGTTGAACGCGTTATGGGCAACATTCGAGAAGGATGGGTAGGTTTTGGAAAGCTCGCCTAAAGTCACATCCGCTCTCCTTAAGCGATTGACAACTTGCATCGAACAAGCGACCGAGCAGCAAAATTGGGATGCGCTTAAACAACTTGATATGACCATGGGAAATATCTTGAGGAGCCATCCTAACTGTCTCACTGAACGAGCACTTCGTCCCGATATTGAACAGCTCAAACTTGTTCACCGTAAGGCTTTTTGTGCCTTAAAAAAAGCGGCCTGTGAGCTAGAAAAGAAGTTAGAAAACATGCAATCAGAACAAGAACGAGCTCAAGCTTACCAACTTGCCATGACGATGGAGTACTAACAGATGCTAGTAAATGCAATGAAACAGCCATCCGGCTTAGCGAGTGGCGAAGCATTGGCACAGAAGAGTTCCGTGGTTGTCGCCAATGGATTTAATCATCAGAACACGACAGAATCGTTTAATTTGCAGAATGTCTTTGATCCCCTTACGCCATCATTTGATCACACTGAGCCTGCCGGCACTGAACAGCAAAGCGCTCAAGACGGAAAAGCGGCAGATCCATCTTCGCCAATGGCATCAACGCTCACGCACGTCAGCATGGATATGTCCATAGAGACAATGCTTGGCATGTTACCCTCCCAACACGTAGCGTCGTTCGGCGGTTCAACAGCGCTGCACAATGAACATCGTATTGGTCGAGATTTGCCATCCTCTATGGCCGCGAAAATCCATGAGGCGACCTCACGCGAATCGGCAGTAATTAGCAGCACTTCAGCTTCGAGTTCAATGTCTTCAGGCGCTATGATCGGAATAGAAGCGACATCGGTTCACACTCAGCCACACCAGACGCCTGCCATTACTCAATCTATCGTGACGCAAACTCCAACCATGCAAGCGATGGTGAGTGAGGTAGCTCAAAGCTTATCTTCCACTACTGAATCTTCGACAGCCACCAAGCCTGAGTGGGCCCCTATTCGAGTAGACACCTCAGCGGCTAAATGGGGTGAGCAAATGATGCAAGTGCTTCATGACCGCGTGACACTTCAAGCTCAACAAAATGTGCAGGAAGCCAAAATTCGTCTAGACCCACCCGATCTCGGGAAGTTAGACGTTTTAGTCCGTGTTGAGGGCGATCGTCTGAGTGTGCAAATCAATGCCAACACTGCAGCAACTCGTGAAGCACTCATGCAAGTCTCTGAACGTCTTCGCGCCGAACTACAAGAACAGAACTTTGTTCACGTTGATGTGAATGTCGGCTCGGAACAAGGTCAACGGTCTCAACAACAAGAGCAATACGAAGAAGATACAAATATCTTTTCTGCCAAAGAAGTCCTTTCACTTCAATCTAATACACCAAGCTATTCAGAGCATTGGCTAAATACTCAAGCCTAATGCACATCGAGGAAAAAAAGGTTATGACCAAGAAAAACATGATCGCGCTATTTACCACTATGATCATCACCAGTGCCCTCGTTTCGGCCGCCACCGTCACAGGCGGTATTTGGTATCTGAATAAAAGTACACAAACATCACCGAGTAACTCAGCCTCTCTACTCGACAACCTCTCTTTCAATTTTCTAAGTAAAGAAGACAAAAAGAACGAGCACCCTAGCTTTCATCCTCTAGATAAGATTGTTTTGACTGTCAAAGGAAAAAGGCAAACACACTTCGTGATGCTAGAACTTGCCATTGAAACTCGCCGACCTGAGCGCATTCAACAATTAGACAACTATATGCCTGTTGTCCAGAACTCACTACTCAAGCTATTCAGCAATAAAACATTTGATGAGTTACAGCAAACCGGAGCTATTGATGCGCTTCAAAACGAAGTGAAAGACACGCTGCTTGTGGCATTTTCCGAGACGGATATCGTTGATGATATTGATGATGTGTTGCTCACCAAATATGTTGTGCAGTAGCGGAGTACAGCTATGTTGGAGATGAATTTACAGGAAAGTTATACCTCAGCAGACGAAGCTCACACGGCCTCTCGTGCTATCGATGAAAATGCGCTGCTACGACGCCACCAAGTGATGGTTAAACGAGTGGTAAATCAATTGCGAATACACGCGACTTCTCATTGCAGCGTTGAAGACATGCAGCAAATCGGATTAATTGCGCTTATCGAAGCGGGACGCCGCTATGGTGACGTAGACGACCCTCATTTTCCTGCATTTGCCGTTTGCCGAGTGCGAGGGGCGATTTTGGATGAACTACGACGTCTCGACTGGCGCTCTCGTAAAACTCGTCAACAAGCTCACGAGCTCAATGATGTGACCCGCGATCTTACACGTGCTTTGGGACGGTTACCTACCGATACCGAAATCATCAACGCTTTGGGGACCGATGAACAAGATTATTACAATAGGCAAAATGCAGCATTAGCGGGCGAAATGCAAAGTCTTGATCAACTGATGGAAAGTGGTAACGACAACCAGTTTGGCGGTCAATATGACGGTATGGAACATGAACATATCCGTCGAAGCTTGGAAACTGCATTAAACAAGTTGTCCAAACGAGATCAACTGCTGCTGACTCTGTTTTATCAACACGAACTCAATTTACATGAAATCGCCCTTGTGCTCGATCTGACACCTCCACGGATCTGTCAACTGCACAAACAAGCGCTTAAGCAACTCAATCAATTACTGTCCTCTTAGGAATCACACAATGCAAAAGTTTTTTGGAGCCATTACCGTTCTGTTATGTGTCTTTGGTGGATACATGTGGGCGGGCGGCAAACTCGGAGCCATTTGGCAACCTGCGGAATTTCTGATCATCATAGGAGCAGCCGTCGGGTCGCTAATTATCGGCAACCCGCCTCAAGTCCTTAAAGAAATGCGCCAACAGGTGCGCGCTACCATCTCTGGACCAAAGCAAGAATATGAGTACTACATGCAACTTATGGCATTACTCAATCATTTACTCGAAACAGCACGAAGCCGAGGCTTCAAGTTCTTAGATTCACATATCGAATCCCCAGAAGAAAGCGCAATTTTCCAAGCGTACCCTAAAGTCAGCACAGACCATCGATTAATTTCTTTCATTACCGATAATTTACGTTTAATGGCAATGGGACAAATGTCGCCTCATGAATTAGAGGGACTGTTAGAACAGGAAATCGAAGCGATCCAAACTGAAATGCTATTGCCATCGCGCTCAATGCAACGAACGGCAGAAGCACTTCCTGGCTTTGGTATTTTGGCAGCCGTCGGCGGCATTATTATCACCATGCAAGCCATTGACGGTTCAATTGCTTTGATCGGCTACCACGTTGCTGCAGCCCTAGTAGGAACATTTATTGGTATTTTTGGCTGTTACTGTTGTTTAGATCCACTGAGTAACGCCATGGCCCAGCGAGTCAAACGAAATATGACGGCATTCGAATGCGTACGCGCGACCTTGGTCGCTTACGTGGCGAAAAAACCGACATTGCTTGCAATTGATGCTGGCCGTAAACACATTCAGCTAGACATCAAACCTACTTTTAACCAAATGGAGAAGTGGCTAACTGAACAGGAGGGATAATGCAAAAACAAGAGCATGTGGTATTCAAACGTGCAAGAGCACATGATCATGACGAATTTCATGGTGGTGCGTGGAAAGTCGCATTTGCCGATTTTATGATCGCTCTAATGGCGTTGTTCCTCGTCCTTTGGGTCATGCAAGTGGTCGACAAAGAAGAACGCAAAGCCATCATGGCACATTTGCATAGTGCGAGCGTGTTCGACAAAAGTTTTGGTAACCCATTTGATTCGTCGCAAAGTATCTCTCCTATCGACTTGGCACAGGACTCTTCTGTGCCAAGTAAGCACAATTCCAATCACATCGTCAGCTCGTTTTTCCAAGGTGATGGTGATGGTCCAAAAATCGACTCCCTAATTCCGGGCAACTTCGATACGCAAGAGCAATTGGCTTTACTTGCAAAAGTCATTGACGAGGTGGTTGGGCAAATCAGTGCACAAGGGAATGTCAACGTTACTGTTACCCCTCAAGGTCTGCGCATTGTTCTTCAAGATGACTATAAACAGCATATGTTCACTCGTGGCGGGGTGAAGCTAACACCATTTTTCGAGGATTTATTAGTAGCACTCGCTCCTGTATTTCAGCGAATAGGTAACCCTTTGATTATCAGCGGTCACACTGACTCTACGCCCTTTAAACAAGGCTACGGTCGGCAATCAAACTGGGCACTCTCGGCAAGCCGTGCTGACGTGGCTCGAAATACCCTTGTAGAGGGAGGAATGCCCGACGATCGAGTAATGCAAGTCACGGGCATGTCTGACCGAGCATTACTTAACTTCGAGGATCCAGACTCAAGCGAAAATCGTCGTATCGAGCTATTTGTTCTGACCACACCAGCAGCACAAGTGCTTCAAACATTTTTTGGTAACCAAGCGGATAGCGAACTGCAAAAAGCAAAACAAAAAGCGCAGTTCAACCAACCTGTTATCAGGCAAGAAGTGATCCGCTATTCTGTGGACTCAGATTCACAAGAGGCCAAAATTCAAAACCTCTAATTTGAGGGGTCACCATTCCTACCTCGGTGACCCTAATCTATCCATAAGCTATTGATGTTGCAGAGCCTGTTCAGTTGAGTTCACTATGCCCATACCCGCATCCAATAAAGCCAAAAATGATCCAATAAAAAAAGCCTTTCTCTGGCTAATCATTTTCGACTACCTATTGTTGGCGTTTTTTCTCTCGCAGTTATCGACGCTAAACCTAAACAGTGGAACCATGATCAGCCTGTTGCTTGTGGTGTACAACATTTTGCTCGTCTCTCTGTGCTACCAACGCACCAACCACCAGGATGCTTATATCATTTATCCTGTTTTATCTGCGACATTATTAGCATTTGTCTGTTTTCTGTATTTCTTCTTTTTGGTCTAACATCTTGCTTGAAACATTTTGCTTTAGAACATTTGCTTGAAACAAAAAAGGGGAGTGTAAAAACACGCCCCTCTCCCAATTGACCATAAACGTTTACATCACGCACGCTTTTACTGCTTTTGCTTTCTCAATAGCTGTTTCTATCAACGATTTCACTTCATCATTGCTTACTGACGCCATCATCCCATTTACCGTACTGTCGGCCTCTGATTCAGATGTTGCCTCGACATAACATTGGTAGCTGTTCGCTATTTTATTTTTACATCCTCAACAGCTTGAGGATCACTAAAATCTACATTCATCGCTTCTTTTACTGCATCAGAAAACGATTTTGCCATCTCAGATGTGGTAGAAAACTGGTCAAAATCAAATGCGACTGAATCAACTTGTTCTTGCATATTGTCCATCTGCTCTTGCACGACTTCTGTCGCATCGTCGGCCGTTTGCTGAACTTTCTCCATCGCTTTTGTTGCGGCCTCTTGAGCATCATCGACGGTTTTATTCGCGTCTTCGCAACCAAACAACGCCAAGGCCATTATCACTGCAAAAAATGTTTTTTTCATTTTGAACCTATATCCCTATTCGTGAACACTATGAAATTTTAGTTCATCAAATCAAAAGGGGCTAAAAACAAAGACTGAGATAAGTTTTAATTTGAAGTATTTGGTAAAAGTAAGCCATTATCCATCCACTTGTAGCGACAAATGACGGACATAAAAAAGGAGGACCCGAAGATCCCCCTGCTTTCAAGAAAGCGTGAACTTACATGACGCATTCTTTTGCTGCTTGTGCTTTCTCAATCCCTTCTTCAATTAAGGATTTCGTCTCTTCGTCACCAATTGATGCCATCACCTTATCCATGACTTTTTCAACCGTTGACTCCGTTGAGGCATCAACTAAACAGGCATAAGCATTGGCAATGTGTTCTTTTGCTTCTACCAGCGCTTCAGGATCACTAAAGTCCACATTCATTGCTTCTTCTACTGATTCAGCGAGCTCTTGCGCAGCGTCAGCCGCACCTTGAAATTGATCAATATTAAAAGCAGATTCAACCGATTCAATCTGCTCTTGAACCGAATCAATCGCTTTGTTTGCGGCGGCTTGCGCCTCATCAATGGCCTTTGTTGCATCTTCACAGCCAAACAAAGCTGTCACCAAACCAAGTGTTAATATCGTTTTTTTCATTTTCATTCTCAAAGCACTTATGCCAATTTGGTTAAATTCATTGCCAGTATATTGAGTTAGAAAACGCATACAAGTAATGAATCATTCAAATACAAAAAACCGAGCAAAAGCTCGGTTTGTAGAATATACAACCATCAGTAAAAACTGTGTGTTTAGAAGATACAATGCTTGGTATAGCTTGTCGCTTCATTCGCCGTCCATTCGCCTTTTGGTTTTTCTTTCAGGCCGTTACACCATTGCTCGCTGCCAACACCGTCTTGCAGTACACAGTGCTGAGCAAAATCTAAAGCGTTATCCGTTGTCCATTCAGTCTTTGGCTTGTCACGCATTTTGGTACACCAGCTTTCAGTGCCTACTTCATCAGAGCAAGCGGTTAATGCAGTTGCCGCCAATAGTAGCATTGCGATTTTTTTCATAAGTTCCAGAGCCTAGTTACAAACAGTGAAGAGAATATACCCAAAATATTGGTCCGAGTGTTAATTCTCCGACAATTTATAGACTCATACTCTATAAAAGCGACGAATTGTCTTAAAATCAACCTAACTGCACTGAGTTCATGTTCAGTGAACAGGACCAGTCCAACAATAGATGAACTGAACGCTAATATTTCAAATAAAACTGCACGGAACATTACCGCTACCAAGACGAATAGCGCTAGAGACTAGATTAGAGACGACGAGCTTGAGTCAATGCTTGAAGATGCGCAGAACCTGTGCCAAAACAAGCTAAACGTAATTCCAACGCCATTTGATCAAAATGTTCGATTACTGATTCGGTATTGATGGTCGCTGCTTTTAGGACCGCGCCAGCTTGCCCTACGAGATTCGCTCCAAGGTGTATCGCTTTTGCCGCTTCCAAACCATTATGAACGCCACCAGAAGCAATTAAAGGCAGATTTGGATAACACCCTCGAATTTGCTCTAAACACATAGAGGTCGGAATGCCCCAATCACGGAACAGTTCTGCTGCGCGCTGCATTTTGCTATCAGCCTGGCAATAACCTTCTACAGCAGACCAACTTGTGCCACCAGCTCCTGCAACATCAATCGCATCTACGCCTGCTTCGACAAGCAGTTTGGCAACCGAACCGCTAATGCCAAAGCCCACTTCTTTGATGATCATAGGAACATTCACGCGCTGCTTGAGTTGCTCAATCGACTTAAGCACACCAACCCAGTCGTGATCGCCGTTCTGCTGAAAGGCTTCTTGCATTGGATTAAGATGCACAAATAACGCATCTGCTTGAATAAAATCAACGGCGCGCTGTGCATTATCAAGGCGCTGTTTGTCTCGAAGTTGTGCTGCACCTAAATTGGAATACAACGGCACACCTTTCGCAAGATCACGGATGGTTTTACCCAAACCCGAATGCAGGCTATCTTCTAGGCTAACGCGCTGTGAGCCCACCCCCATCGCAATGCCCATCTCACTTGCCGCTTCTGCCAAACGACAATTGATGATTTCTGCATCTTTTGCTCCGCCTGTCATCGAGCTGATCAAAAATGGTAATTTCAATTGATGACCGAGAAACTTGCTAGAAAGGTCAATGCTATTAAAGTCACATTCTGGCAACGCACAATGCTCAAATTCGACGGTCTCAAAGCCCGCCGTTTTATTTTTCATGCTCATATCATGATGTAAAACAGCGTCAAGATGCAGGTCTTTTCGATTGAATTGCGAAGCCATATTGTCACCCTAAAGTCAAACAGTGGCGCAGTATTGCGATCCTTGCCATTAACGTCAATGCGAAAATTCAGAAATGTATCAATTTTTTCCCGAACTCTACGTTGATGGAAAAACACAATCGTCCCGATAGGAATCAAACCTAAGTACGTTTTAAACACCACGATGAAAGCTCTATATAAGCTTGGGGAATAAACAGAAAAACGGCCACTCTGATGTGTCAGAATGACCGTTTCGTAAGAGGTGATTGGGTATGGGGGAGTTGGCACCCATCACATTTATTTGTAACTAATCCGAGGCATCTGTTTGAATTAACGCGACAACTGTACTGTTTGTTGATGGCGCGAACTGTTCAGGATCATCACAAAATTCAATTTTGCCTTTTTCTTCAACATGAAAAAGAGGTATTACTAAATTACTTTTGTGGTGTTCCCAATAATGCTGATAGGTAAAGCTATCACTCAATTTTGTGTGCTTAATTTCTGCGCCTTGACTCAGCAAACTCGCCAATTGTGTGTAACTGACATTGCCTCCCATGAGTAATTTTCCATGATATTCTTGGGCTACCGAATGCTTTTCACTGCCGTTCGATTTACTTTTTTGCAGACAATGGACCTTATCTTCACCGAACTCGCTAACAAACTGCATACAAGCCATAATATTGAAATGTTGATCTGGCGTCAGCGCGACGACTTCTCCAATGCCTATTAGATTAAGGTTATCATCCGCATGGCTTGAAATTGGATTACCATAATAATGGTCCATTCCCGACATACGAACTTGGCTGATGTAGTCCCAATTGGAATCAGTTAATAGCACTCGTCTATCATATCTTGCCAATGCTTGACCAATTTCCCTTGCCACACGATTCGCTCCTATCAGTAAAAACCCTCTTAGCGCTGGTTCTGCCACACCAAGAGCTAACGCCATTGGACGAGCAGTCGCACTTTGCAATACGACAGTACCGATGATCACCATAAAAGTCATCGGGACAAGTAAGGTTGCCTCGCTGATTCCAAACTCCATCAACTTGATGGCAAATAGTGACGAGATAGACGCTGCGACAATACCCCGTGGCGCTACCCAAGAAAGAAAGACTTTGTCTTTGAATGATAAGTTGCTTCTAAAAGTCGAAATGAAAATCGAGAGTGGACGAGAGACAAGTTGCATGAAGACAAATAAAATGAGTGCTCCGATCCCTAGTGAGGCAAAATCATCCAAGCTGATTCGGGCTGCTAAGAAGATAAATAACCCTGTGATCAGCAATATTGTGAGGTGTTCTTTAAAGTGCAAGATCTGTTGAATATTGATCCCTTTCGCATTAGCCAACCACATCCCCATGACCGTCACGGTAAGTAATCCTGCCTCTGATTCTAATTGATTCGACACAGAAAAAACGCCAAGTACCACCATTAACACTGCAAACGGCTGAAGGTACTCTGGCAGCCATGCTCGTCGTAAAACGGTTGCCACAGCAATCCCAGACGCAACGCCTAACATTAAACCGACCGCAATAATAGTGCCGAACACTTCAACACTGTTCACCGCATTATGCGAGACAATGAACTCGTAGACCATCACCACAAACAACGCGCCTAACGGATCAATCAAAATGCCTTCCCAGCGCAGAATATTCGCAAGCTTTGAGGTCGGTCTCACCGTTCTAAGCAGTGGAACAATCACAGTTGGGCCAGTAACGACGGTTAAGCTACCGAACAGAATCGCTAGCTCCCAAGTAAAATTAAGGAAGTAATGAGTCGCCACACTTGTTGCGATCCAAGAGATAATGGCACCAACAGAAACAATGCTCCAAACCGAACCACTGACCCCACGAATTTCTTTAAAGTTCAGCGTTAAACTGCCCTCAAACAAGATCACGGCTACGGCAAGGGAAACCAAAGGGAACAGTAGATTACCGAGAATATCGTCCGGATGAAGCCATTGCAGAAACGGTCCTACAATTAAGCCAGCTAAAAGCAAAAATAAAATGGCTGGCAAACGCATTCGCCATGCTAACCATTGGCACCCTAAGCCAATCACCCCAACCGCTGACAGCACCAGCGCTTCATTGCCAACTTGCATGTATCGTCACCTAGTTTGTTATTATTTGGCCAAGCTCTCACTCTACGCCAATTAAGATTTTGAAAAGTATTATGAATATAGTTTATACCCAAGTAAGCTCAAGAGACGGAGTTCAATGAAAATGACTTGGAGATAGTTCCCATAAACTTGTGATACTGTGAACTAAACTTGACTAAGCTGCTCAAAGTCAAGGATTCAAAACAGCAACAAGGAGTGCAACGGTTGTTTATTTCACTGGCGGTTATTTTGGCGACTTTCGCCATGCTCATCACGTTAAAAGCGGTGAATCGAATATCAAAGCTAGAAGACGACCTATCTAGCCTTAAAAAAGAGTTGTCGGAATTGCGAGCGCGTCCGTTTGAGAACACGTCCGTTAAAAACCAAAAATCCGAATTGCACTCTCTAAACCTAAACGCGCAAACAAGTGCCCCCGTCGGATCCATCTCAGCAAGAACACCGATAAGCACAGAACCAAATAGTATAAAACCAGATAACACGGGCCCATATGAGCCTCATGAACCATTAGTACCCAACGACACAACGCCACTTGAAGAACCCAATATTCTATCGACAGACGACGTTCATATCGCCGGATTGGCACAAAGTAGTGAAACATTGTTTGAAAAACAAGCCAGTAAGCTCCTAAGCAATATTCAAGAAAACTGGCTCGTTTGGGTTGGGGCATTAGCTATGCTGATGGGTGGCGGCTATTTGGTTCAAGTCATTGGCAGCCATATCGAATTTTCACCCATCATGCGAGTATCCATTGCATTGTCCGTTTCCCTTGTGACGGTGTTGCTAGGTGAGTGGTTTCATCGTCGTGAGCAAAAAAGTCTAGATCGAGCCAAACGCGCGCAAGGTTTCACCTATGTGCCTGCCGCTATTTCTGGAACAGGTTTAACTGGCATTTACTGCACGGTGATCTTCGCATTTGTGTTCTATCAAATGTTAACGCCAGGCGCTTCTTTACTTATGTTAGCGAGCGCCGCTTTCTTTAGCTTGGCATTGTCACTACGCCAAGGACCATTGATGGCATTATTAGGCTTAATTGGCGGCTACTCCGCACCACTATGGATTGGTGGAACAGAACCTGATTACTATTTACTTGCCAGTTACATAAGTGCCATTTCTATCGCAGCAACGCTGCTGATGCAAAGGACCCGACACGCATGGATTTCTCTCTGTATTGCCGGCCCTCATTTAATCTGGATGCTATTATTAATCGAAAACATCCCGACAGAAACGTTGTTCTCATGGTTGGCAATTTTCCTTTCACTGACTGCATATTTACTGTTCGCGGTGCCTAGGCTTGGCTGGATGTTAAACCCGCGTTTTCGCCATAATCAAGGAAAGTGGACGCACATACCAACAGTCCTCGCATTAGCTACTGTGTTATTGGCTTTATCCGCATTGGCGCGTCTGCCAAGCATCAATCCAATACAAATGAGCTACTTATATGCGATCTTAGTGATATTGCTTTGGCTCCCTGCAATTCGAACAGGTTGGTCACTCAGAATATATATGCCCTCTATCTTGGTGGTGTTTGCTGCATCCCTGATGTTATCCATCGCTCTTCACTTGCTCTACATGACCAATAGCGAAACTCTCATTCTCATCGCACTGGGCATCTGCATTACTTTGATTGCCCTAAGAACGCTTTGCCAAACCTTAGCCAATGACCGTTCACAAATGGCAACTGGATTTTTTCTTGTACTTGCGCCATCAATGACGCTACTGGTATTGCTTTATACCAATGAGTTTGTAGAAAGCCATGTTCTCAGTTGGACGGTATTTACAGCGTTAGTTACCGCTTACTACCTGCTGATTGGCTTGCGATACAAAGATCTCGCTTTTGAGTGTTCTGCGATCATGCATACCATGATTGCAGGTACCGCTTTCATCTGGTTAAGTGACACTTGGCTAACAACAGCGATTTCGTTGCAAGTTGCGGTAATGGCACTACAGGTTAAATCAAGCCTATTCCGACCTGCGAGTTGGGCTGTCAAGCTGGCAATGAGCATTCTTGTTGTACGATTGACCCTTTTGCCATTCATTCCTGATTGGCAACCCGTCAATACGGAGCATTGGGCTTGGGTTATCATCAGCTACCTACCATCACTGGCCATTCTCGCGTACGCTCGTAGTGTATTGCAGCGTTCTGAAAACGAACTCGCGAATTGGTTTGAAGGTGCGTTTTTGCATGTTTTCTTGATGGCCCTTTTCACCCAAACTAATTACTGGTTAACTGGACAATATGGCTATATTGGCCATGTCGATTTCACTTCCGCGATTGTTTTTGCCAATCAAGCGCTCGTGATGGGCTTGATCTACAGTTATCGCAGTCAATTAGCCCAGCAACTAGAGCGAATGTATCAGGCATACAGCTATCTGCTTTGGTGCATTTTTCTTGTGCTTATTGCACTACTTAACAGCCTTGAATCACCACTATTAGTGAACAACGTATCTGCACAGACTATGCCTGTATTTAACATGCTGTCAGTGGGGTGGCTATTGCCTGCTGCGATACTTATCGTGACCGCCTATAAGCGTTGGAACACTCTGCGTATTCCACCCAAAGCCATTACGAGTATCGGCTTCACCTTAGGTGCCATTTGGTTAGGCATGTCTATCCGCCAGTTCTGGCAAACGACATCAATGACACTTGCCCAATCCACTAGCATGGCGGAAATGTTTACCTACTCGGTGACCGGATTACTAATAGGCGGCGTACTGACATGGAAAGGGGTCACAGGCAAGATACCTGTCATACAACGAACTGGGCTGATTGTGCTAGCTTGTGTCGCTCTCAAAGTATTCTTGTGGGATGTCCGCTCACTAGATGGGTTCTGGCGAGCGATGAGCTTCTTGGGTTTAGGTGCTTCATTGATCGCGCTTGGGTGGCTATTCCAGAAGTTGCATCGTTCTGTGGCTCACCCGAACAATTAGTTCGGGCTTTAAAAAATGGTTTGTCAATCTCAGCGACATACGATACCCAAGTTGCTTTTATGAACTTGGGCACAAACAGACACATGAAAACAATCGTTCACTTAAGCAAAGCCACCACGGTATGTCGACGAACATTCGCCTGCGCATTTAAGGCTTGAAACGTTGACGTAAATTGAGAAGAGCTCTCTATAAAGCTGTTTAATTTTGCGTTAACAGCACTAACAGAAAGCTGACGAGAGCTGTTATGAACAGATTGCATCTGGACACCCAACTCACTGTGAAAGTCTTTCGCCTGCTCTAAACTCGTTTGAACTTGCCCTAAGTGTTGATTCACTTTCGCAATAGATTGCTTAATGCCGTCACGCGAACCGAGATCAAAACTTAACTCGGCAATACCATCGGGTTCTGCTTTCAAACTAAGCACATTCGGCTGGCCTGCTGGGAATCGATGTCCCTCCCCCGTGACCAGTACTTTTTGTTGCATTTGACGGTAAGCCGTCTCCGATGCTTCAAACAAAATAGACCCATCTTCACCGAGTGACGCTCGCATTCCCAATCCGATCACACTTCGGTCAAGCATTTTAACGGTGCGCTCACCATCCGCTAAGCCATCAAACTGAATCATCACCGACTGTCCTTGAGGAAAGTCCAAACGAATCTGCTCAGCTCTCTCGCTCAAACGATGGACATTCAATCCCGGAATAGAAAATCGACGTATGTTTGCTTTATCGAGTTTAAGGTGCAGTTCATTATCGATGACTTTGTTACCATCAAAACTCGCTTGCTCAACAACTTGCTGAATACCACTCTTCGAGCGTACGAGTGAATCTTGTAAGCCAGGAACGTTTTGCACACCTTGGTGAAGAGCCTGAGACAAGCCGCGCTTTATGAGAGTCAGCTCTTTTCCTATGACTTGTAAGGATTTAGAAGCAATTTGAACTGCCGTTGCTTGCTGCTGCCCTTGCATGAGTTGAATGCCAGAAACTGAATAGGCTGATGTCGCTGCATCAGCCAAAACAGTAACCGGACGTGGCTTGATCGCAGCACTTGAATCTGCTGATCGGGTGGGCATGATAGAGGCTTGTTCTTGCCCCCCAAGTCGTATGCTATGGGGTCTAACCTCTACTGCACTCATTACCATGTGGGGTGTTCCTTAAATACGATCAAATAAATTAAGATCGTTGATCTTTACGTAACTCGCTTGGGTGGCTTGTAATGCCGCCATGTAGTCGCTCAAACGTACAGAAGCTTCACCATAATCCAGCGCTGATAGATCGCCTGTCACTTTATCAACAAACAGTTGGTTTTCGCTGTGCGAACTATCCATCAAATCTAAGTTATTGTGGCGTCCACCGATTTCGGTCATCGCCCCTAGCACGTTTGCCATTGTAGCATCGATAGCTTCTAGGCTAGCCCCTACTTCAGCTTGAAAATTTGGACTCGGATTCTCAAATTCTGCAATTAGAGCATCAATTTGATTAAGTACATTATCACCGCCGCCCAGCTCCAAGATATCTTGCGCGGTCATGTTCGCTTCCATCGTCACGCCTTTTGCTACCGTCACCACTCTCTTATCACTGTTACCATCAATGACGTAATTCCCTGTTGAGCTATTAATGGCTGGCGTAGTAGTAAGCGTTCCAGAGAAGATGTAGTGCCCTTCCTGATCTTGCGTATTAAAAGACGACTCAATCGAATCGCGGTAACTTTTTAGCTCAGTAATCATCCCTGTACGGTCTTCATCCGTTAGGGTCTCATTTGCCCCCCAGAGCACCAAGTCTCGCATGCTTTTTAAACTTTCATTGACCGCATCTAAGTGAACTTCTTGCTGAGATAGTGTGGTTTTTAAATTGGCAATATTGTTTTGGTATTGACCTAACGCACTAGTTTCGCGCTCTAGGTTAAGTAATTTAATTGACGCCATTGGATCGTCAGACAGTTTTGTTAGTCGCTCACCTGTGGACATTTGGTGCATGACTAAACCAAGACCTGCGTTGTTGCTTTGCAGGCTTTGAAGCATCATATGGCTAAATTGGTTATCACTGATACGCATCTGTAGTTCCTATTAGAACAATTGTAAAACGGAGTCAAACAGTTGATTAGCCGTACTAATCACTTTCATGTTCGCATTGTGAGCGTTCGCAAACGTCATTAAGTTCGCCGCCTCTTCATCACTATTCACTGAACTCACATTGTCGCGAGCAGCATGAGCTTGATGGTTCATGGCCGCTTTGGCTTCGTAATCAGAAGCGGCTTGGCGAGACTTAACGGCGGCATCACCGACCATGGCGGTAAAGGCATCATTAAGGCTTAAGGAGCCATAGCCTGTAATGACAACGGACTTGTTGCTCAATGCGATCAAATCATTAAGTACATCCGCATTACCCGGTGTACCATCACTTGAAAATGCCAACTCCTCAGCATCGATATCAGTGATAGTGAGGCTAGACGCCGGGTTCGCAGGATCATAACTAAATAGTGGTTTTCCCGGGTTACCATTGAGATCCTTGCCTGTAGACAATACGTCGTTATATTCATCAGCAAGTGCTTTTGCCATGTCATCCAATGCGAATTGGTTTTTCTTCAAAACGTCCGTTTGATAATCATTAATTGCACCTAATTGACCACCAACAGATTGTTCAACCGCAAATTCTTGATTAGCAAACTCGACATTCAGTTCTGCCAAGTAAGGATCATTGACATCTGGAGTGGCCGTCAGCTTTCCGTAATCAGCCCCCATAACCAGCGGCTGACCGGAAGCAAGTGTCACTTGCAGGCTTCCATCTGGCTGATCTGTGGTTTTAATTTCAACAATTTTTGATAGTTCACCGACCAACGCATCACGTGAGTCCATCAGCTGAGCAGGGTTTCCGCCACTGCCTTGCATTTCAACGATCTGCTTATTCACCTGAGCAATGTTCGCCATCAGGCTGTTCGCACTCGCCAATGCCGCTGTGCGCTGGTCACTCATGTCTTTGTGTTGGTTATGTAATGACTCATTCAGCGTGTTGAAGCGACGAGATAATGCTTCAGCCTCTGCGATGATCTGCTGACGAAATGGAACTGAATCTGGTTTAACGGTTGCGTCGTTAAGAGCAGCATGAAATGAATCTAAGCCCGCAGAAATACTAAAGCCATCAGCACCTAGCGTATTTTCTAGTTGGCTCATCGCCACGGTATAACTCGAAGCATAAGATGCAGCACTGTTCGTTGACCATGTTTGCTTAACCAAATATTGGTCTGTAACTCGACGTATGCTCGTCACTTCGACACCATTTCCGGCACTTAATGAGTTAGATACACTACCGCCAACCGACGCCATCAGCGCTTGCTGACGACTGTATCCCGGCGTGTTGACGTTTGCCACGTTTTGTGCGGTAACGTTTAGAGCAACACGATTAGCGTTTAAGCCTGATAGGGCGATATTAACAAGATTCATTTACAGCTCCATTTTTCTGTTCAGCGGCTGAGAAAACGCGGTTGTCATACCGGCTTCACCAAGCACCTGTTGCACAGAGGCGACCGCTTGCTGAACAGAATTAATCGTATTGGGATGCGTGATTGCCGCTTCGCTTTCAACTTGTGATATGCGTTCAAAGTCTACGTCATCGTGGTCATTCGCCGGCGATATGTTACGAGTAGAATCAAACGCGACTTCTCGCATCGATGGACTCAACTGCTGAACCAACATATCAGCAATACCTGAGTTTTGTTTCTTTGCTAATTCGATCGCGAGTTGCCCATCGTACATATCTCGAAACACACCTTGCTGTTGGCTCGAAAATGGACTGTCTTTGTGAGCTAACACATCACTGCTACTGCGCATTTGACGCAGTACCATTTGCAGAAACATGGCTTCAAACTGGCCGGCAACCACTTCGAGCGCTCCCTCTTTATCACGACTCTGCTTGATGCTCGCTAGGGCATTATTGTCATGATAAAGCATGGCGTTGAGTGGAGTTTGGTCACCACTATTGTCTAACTTCATCTCTCAATCCTTAAATCACAATCAGTTCAGCGTTTAATGCGCCAGCTTCGTTCAATGCTTGTAGAATGGACATCAAGTCTGTTGGCGTTGCACCTAAACTGTTTACCGCACTGACGATCGTGTTGAGCTCAGTCCCCGGAGGCCAAATCACCATTTGAGCTTGCTCTTCGTTCACATCAATTTTGGATTGATTGACCACTTTGGTTTCACCATCAGAGAATGCATTCGGCTGGCTCACTTGTTCTGATTCGGAGATACGGACTGTCAAATTGCCATGACTCACCGCCGCCTCACCAACTTTCACATTTTTCCCAATAACGACGGTACCAGTGCGCGAATTGAAGACGATGCGAGCAGGCTTACGACCCTCAACCACACTCATTTCTTCTAACATCGACATCATAATCACGCGCTGTTGCGTATCCATAGGCGCACGCATGTCCACACGCGCTTTGTTAATCGCGACCGCGACATTTGGTCCAAATGTACTGTTGATTTCTCGTACTATATTCTTCGCAGTCGTAAAGCTTGGCTTGCGTAAATTCAGAGTAATTTCATCTCGTTCATTAAAATCGGTCTCAATTTCACGTTCGAGGATTGCACCATTAGGGATACGACCCGCGGTTGGTGTGTTTACTTCTACTTTTGAGCCGCTTTTACCCTCTGCTGAAAGGCCACCAACCACAACACTTCCTTGGGCAATGGCATACACTTCACCGTCGATACCTCGAAGTGGCGTCAGTAGCAACGTACCGCCACGTAAACTCTTCGCATCACCAATAGATGAGACCACAACATCCAACGCCTGCCCCGGCCCCGCCATTGGGTCCACCGAAGCGGTGACACTCACTGAAGCCACATTACGCAACTTAGGATTCATACTGTCATCAATCTGCACACCAAATTGGCGCAGCATATTCGTTATAGATTGTGAGGTAAATTTGACTTGGTTTCGGTCACCTTGCCCAGCCAAGCCAACCACTAAACCGTAGCCGACAAGTTGGTTCTCACGAATACCCTGCACATCAACCAAGTCCATAATAGGAATTTCCACTTCGGCATGAGCGGTCATTGGCAATCCCAACGTTAATGCCAATAAGAAAGAAGAAAGAAAAGCATTTATTGGCTTCATTAGAATGGTACCCATGGGCTATTAAAAAATTGCGTTAACCAACCTGCCGCATTGCTATCTGCCAATGCCCCGCGGCCTGCATAAGTAATTCGAGCGTCTGCGATACGCTGAGAAGAAACTTGGTTACTGCGACTGATGTCATCGACACGAACAATCCCAGTAAGGCGAATAAACTCATCCCCTTGATTCAGACGCAGCCACTTTTCACCGCTGATTCGGAGGACACCATTAGGCAACACTTCATGCACGGTGACCGTTATCGCACCTTGTAACTTATTACCTTGTGAACTGGATGCGCTGCCATCAAAATTGCGACTTCCATCAAGACTGACGCCAAATTCATTGTAAGTTTTATTACCAATCGTCGGAGCGGCAAAATCGACGGTCGAGTTCTTACCAAATTGAGTGCCCGCTTTCTTACTGGAAGACGTTTCTTCTGAAAGCTGCACCGTAAGCACGTCACCAACGCGATATGCGCGGCGGTCTTGGAATAAAGTCATGGTGTATTGGTGACGATAAAGGCTGCCCGATTTCGTATCCGGTAGCGTGTAGTCAAGCACTGGTGGCGCATACTCTTCTGCGTTTGGCTCTGGCGGAATAAATTCCTGACGCCCAGCACAACCTGCCAATAAAACCACAGCAATGACCCAATTCTTCGCTAGCCATTTGTTTGTGTAATCCTTCATCATCACCACTTCTTTATTACATTGATTGCGAGACAAATTTCAGCATGTCATCCGCTGCTGAGACCACTTTGGCATTCATCTCATACGCACGTTGAGTCGTGATCATTTCAACCATCTCTTCAACGACTTGTACGTTCGAACCTTCCAAAGCTCCTTGCTTGATACTGCCTGCGCCATCTTCACCAGCGATCAACTCATCCGCAGGGCCGCTTGCTTCCGTCTCGCGGAATAAGTTACCGCCAACGGCTTCTAAGCCCGCAGGGTTGATAAACTTCGCCAACGTGATTTGACCCAGTTGCTGTGGTGTTGAATCGTCAGCAGAGGTTGTTGTTACCGTGCCATCCACACCAACCGAAAATGAAATCGCGTTATCTGGGATTTGGATTTGTGGCTCCAATGGAAGACCTTGGCTATTCACCATTAAGCCCTCTGAGTTAATGTGGAACTGACCATTACGTGTGTACATGATCTGGCCGTCAGAGTTTTCAATTTGAAAGAAACCTTGTCCCATCACGGCTAAATCCAACTCTTGGGTGGTATTTTGAGTGTTGCCTTGAGTAAAGACTTTTTGCGTTCCTACTACACGCACACCAGAACCAAGTTGAACACCACTTGGCAGCTCGTTTACTTGGTCAACCTGCGCACCTGGCTGACGCTGAATGCTGTAAAAAAGATCTTCAAAAACAACTCGATCACGCTTAAAGCCAATCGTATTAACGTTTGCAAGGTTATTGGAAATGGCAGTCATTTTTGTATCCTGCGCTGCCATACCTGTTTTACTTACCCATAATGCTGAATGCATTGCTTATCTCCTTTGGGCGGAAACTCTCTTTAAAAAGAGTTACTTCGCCGCCATCAATTTATTGCCAGCTTGAGCCAGTGTTTCTGCGGTTTTCATCATGCGAACTTGCATTTCAAAGTTGCGAGTTAGAGACATCACACTTAACAGTTCATCAATCGCGGACACGTTGCTGCCCTCTAGATGTTCTGGCGAAATTTGTACGGTTTCATCGATTGGAAAAGGCGCGCCATCTGCACTGTGCAACAAGCTGTCGCTCTCTTTCTGTAATTGATCCATTGGCGGCTTAACGAGCTTTAACGTTCCGACTTCCACTTCGGCCCCCCCACCAGGAGGGATGACAGAGACACGCCCACGTTCACTGATTTCGATTTTTTGAAAATCAGGCGCAACAAGAGGACCATTTTCGCCTAACACAGGAAAACCATTGATCGACATCGCACCGAATGTATCCACTTGGATGTTACCTGCTCGGGTATAAGCTTCCCCACCAGCAGGCGTCTCCACGGCAAAATAACCATCGCCCATGATAGCGACATCAAGTGGACGACCAGTTTTCATAATGTCACCAGAGTCAAAGCGCGTTGCTGCGGAGTTCGTCACGACCATGGTTCGTCCATCAAACCCCGCCCCTTGCAATTCGATACTGCTAACGCGCTCCATATCTGCACGGAAACCTGCAGTATCCGCATTCGACAAGTTGTTCGAACGTACGTGCTGAGCCTTAAGAACACGGCTTGCACCCGACGTAGCTGTAAATAACAAGCTATCCATGCCGAACTCCCATTACACCGCGTTGAACAAAGCTTGGGTCAGCTTATCGCTGGTAGAAATGGTTTTCGCATTCGCTTGGTAATTTCGTTGGGCCGTCATTAATGCAACCAATTCACTCGTCAGGTCGACGTTCGAGCCTTCAAGTGCACCCGGCGTTAGGCTGCCAAGTGTGCCTGAACCCGGAACGCCAAGAATCGGTGCGCCAGAGCTAAAGCTTTGTGTCCAAGAGGTACCGCCAGCATTCGCAAGCCCTTGCTCGTTAGCAAAATCAGCGATCACAACCTGACCTTGCAATTGAGATTGACCATTAGTGTAAGTCGCATAAACCATACCGTTGTCTTCTACGCGTATGCCTGCAAGCTCACCTGATGTGTAGCCATTCGGGTTGTTAGAGCTCACACCAAACGCCGCACCAAATTGCGTACTGCCTGCAAGGCTAATGTCAATGCTCATCGCCTCTGCACCTGCAGCGGGGAATGCAACATTAAACGAGCCAGTTGGTGATGCTAGCGTACCGTCAGGGTTGAAAGTCACTGTCTGCTTAGTTGCCGGAGTTGTCGCCGCACCATCTACATTGACATTCACTTCCCACTGGTTATCAGCAGTTTTCGTGAAGTACTGTGTTACCGTGTGTGCGTTGCCCAACGAATCGTGCACTTTCGTGGTGTAAGAAGAACTGAATGAACTTGGATCGTCAGGATCAAATGGCGTGACCGCTGTATCGATCACAGATGCACTCGCATCAAAGTTCGCCACAAAGTCCAATTTATCTGTCGCTTGCGCTTTTAGCGAAGACGTTGAAATCTGAATATCACCGACAGAACCTGTCTGTAGGTTGTTATTGCTATCGACACTGTAACCTTGCAGTTTTGCGCCATTGTTCGACGTAACAAAGTTGTTTTTATCTGTACCGAAAACACCCGAACGTGTGTACAGCATTTGACCTGCACTATCACGAGTCACAAAAAATCCAGAACCATTAATTGCCAAGTCCATTGAACGGCCTGTACCTGTGATAGAGCCGTTTTTATCGAAGTTCTGAGAAATCGATGCCACTTCAACGCCACCTGGTTGCATGCCGTTGTATACCGCAGCAAATTCCGTTCGACCGCCCTTAAAACCGTACGTCGACGCGTTAGCGATGTTATGGCTAATAGTGTTTAGCTCTTGGTTGGTAGCATCAAGGCCACTTAGTGCAATATTAAAACTCATGAAAAACCTCTAATTTTTAGCTCGGTTAGGCACCAAACTGTGAAATTTGATAGAAAGGAATGCTGCCAACGCCCTCAACTTTAACCAGCGCTGCACCACCTGAACTTGGAATGCGAACTTGTTCGACCTTGCCAGCTAACAAAATATTCGGGCTAGCTTGCCCTTCTTGAACTTCGACTGATACCGTGTATTTGCCAGGCTTCAAGCCAAGCTCTTCTGGGTTAATCGAGAATTCGACGTCACCAGCACCGTGTGCACCGAGTGGCACTTTTGTAGACTGACCAAACTCATCTTTCACCACGAGGGTCACTTGGTTAGAGTTGTGTTCAAGCTCAATCTTGCCGCTTTGAACGCTTTCGCCTAGTTCAAACTCATCAGAAGAAACATAAACCGTTTGTCCAACTAAGCCTGCCGTCGACAGTACTTGCATGTTATCAAGTAGCACCATACTGTTTTGCATCAACCCAGACATGTTCTCCATACTTTGTACTTGTGAGAACTGAGCCAATTGGCTGACATATTCCGTACCATCAAGAGGGTTTAATGGATCTTGGTTTTGAATTTGTGCCACCATCAAGGTGATAAATTCATTTTGCAGTGACGACGCGCTGTTAGAATCTAGAGGGTTTGAAGCCACATTTGCCGTGTCTTTTGTCGCAGATGATACAGGGGTATCAGCCGATAGAGCGGTGTATTGTGCCAAGCTCATTAGCTACCCTGCCCTAAACGTAGTAGACCTTGTTGCATGCTTTTCACATTAGCTAGCACTTCCACATTAGTCTCAAAGCTTCGCGTTGCCGACATCATATCGGCCATTTCAGACACCACATCAATATCTGGGTAGTAAACATAGCCATCATCGTTCGCCAACGGGTTATTTGGCTCAAAGCGCTTCTCTGCTTGACCTGCATTTTGTACGACATCCACAATTCGTACTTCTGCGTTTGGATAGACGCCATTTTCCGTGGACATTTGGCTCTTTTGATAAACCGTTGCAAATACGGGTTTTAATGCTTGATAGGCATCTTCTGGATTAGCCGAAACCGCATCCGCATTCGCAAGGTTACTGGCTACCGTGTTTAAACGTACAGTTTGTGCCGTCATCGCCGAGCCAGTGATTGAATAAATATCAGTAAAAGACATGATTACCGTCCCTCGATTACTTTTGCTAATCCACTGAATTTCATGTTGAGAAATGTCAGACTGGTCTGAAAGTCCATGTTGTTCTGTGTAAATTTGGCTTGTTCAACACCAAGCTCCACCGTATTGCCATCTTTACTATTTTGATAAGGAACCGAATACAGTGTTTCAATTTGAAACTTAGGTACCGATTTACTTACGCCAGTGGATGACATCTGACTCATCACAGTGCTAAAACTAAGGTCTTTTGCTAGGTACCCCGGCGTGTCAACATTTGCTAGGTTACTCGCTAGGACTTTGGTACGCTGAACGCGAAAATTAAGGGCCTCAGGATGTACTCCTAACGCATTTTCAAATGAGATCGCCATGTATCTTCCTTACAGTCGGCTCGAATACGCCAAGATCAAACAAGATGCATGCCATAAAAAATAGCAATATAAATCAATGAATTACTATCAAGCAGGGAAAGCTCACTTCCGCTCTCCGGAAAGAAAAAAAATAAGAGGAAACGTCGATATTCCTCGATAAAGGCACTGGTTGGCATCGCATGCCTTGTGATAAGCCACCCTGCAAACGCGAGTAAAAGCACACTAACTGTCGATGACTTGAAAACGTTTGTCGCTCAAGTTTTTGAACAGGAAGTCGCTAAAACGGCGCAAGCAAGAGGATGGGAGAATCACCATCTTGAATATAATATCTGGGCTCCAAGTGCAGCCAATTATCTGCCGACATGTCACACACCTTTAGTGGTAAGCAGTAGAGACAATAGACTGATTCCAGTCGGGAACCTAAAACGGGCCGTGAGTTGCGAAAGTCTCGACTCACCTTGGCGAATTAATGTCACGATAAGAGCAACGCTCACCTTACCCGTGCTCGTCGCTACCACGACACTTGATCGCAATGAGACGATTGCAGCTTCACATATCAAACTGGAAACCCGCACTATCACTCGACAAGACGATTTTTATACACGAGCGCATCAAGCGATTGGCTTAGAAACGTCACGTCGACTAAAGGCCGGTCAAATCGTAGATCCTAGTATTCTTAATGCTCGCCCAATGATAGTGAAAGGCAACGAAGTCATTATTATCGCAAGCAAAAACGGGTTTCGTGCAAGCACCAAAGGCATCGCATTAGAAGATGGGAAAAAAGGAGATCAAATTGAAATCGAAAATCAAAGCTCTGGAAAAATAGTTCGCGCTGTCGTTACGGGGGTGAACCAAGTTCACACTCAGTTCTAATTTTGGACTCAGCGTATCACTTTTTGACTATTCTTCTCGTCAAACAGAACCAAAATCGACTAAAAATTAAAATTTAATGTTCATCACAACCTAGTCGCCTATTCGATTTAGAACATGATGATTGAGGAACACAGCATGAAAATCGATAAAGTGACGAGCGGCCATGTCTCATACACAACGTTGCAGCAATCTAGCCGCAAACCAGCAGAGACAGCGCCACAAAGCCAAATCCGTGAACCAGCACTGCAAGCAAACACCGCAGCCGTGGAACGTGCTCAAGCCGAAATGCAATCACTGCCTGATGTGGATATGGCGAAAGTCGAACAGGTCCGAAATGCACTCGCTCGTGGTGAATTAAACCTTGATACGAAAGCACTGTCTAAAGCTCTCATGCAATTCCATACTGGGCATGAGTAACAACGCAATTTAGGACGCAGCATGACATCAGCAGCATCTCAGCACATCCAACACTTTGTTCGCTTAATTGCAGCAGATATAAAGCGATACCAACAATTGTTGATTCTAGTACAGCGACAAAAAGCACTCTATCTGAGCTTTGACGGTTCAGAACTGAGTAATAATATTAAGCAACAAGCGCCAATACTCGATCAACTCAATCGCTCTTCGAGTGAAAGAACCCAATCCATGCGAGCACTGGGTTTGCCTTGCAATAGCGCAGGTGCTGAGAAAATTATAAATGCTTTACCAAGTCACATTCGCACTCAGGTAAAAGTGCAGTGGACGCAGTTAGAATCCTTAGTTAAGCAATGCCACCAATACAATCAAAGTAATGGTCAAAGCTCCGCGGCGTTCCATGAGCTAATAAGTCACATTAAGCAACCTGTTCAGCACACCTATGAAGAGAGAACACTCTAGACATCATCAGTACCGCCACCAGTATCAGTGCCACCTACAGCACCTGACCCATCCGAAAATTGCAACACCACTGAAAAGTGGTACGGTAAATTGGCTTTTGCTTTTCTGCCTGATATTCCCATCTTTTCTCTATGCTGCGCCTTATTCCAAGGATATTCAGAGGGAGTATCAAGTACTCGCTCCTTACTCTGAACAAATTACCAAGCGTATCGAATCATCCCGACAGGTTGTGAACTATATTCTGAAGAATCTCAAGCAGCGTTCACTGCCAGAACAGTTCGTGTTAGTGCCAATGCTAGAGTCCTCTTACAATTCTCAAGCCTTATCTCATGCAAATGCAGCCGGGCTTTGGCAGCTCATTCCAGCGACAGCAATACGCTTCGGTTTAGAAGTCACTTCCGAATATGATGAACGTTTTGATGAAAGAGCCAGTACGTTGGCAGCCATCGATTACCTGACATTCCTTTATAATAAATTTGGTCAAGATATGGCATTAACTCTCGCCGCCTACAACGCGGGGGAAGGACGTGTGATGAAAGCGATAAACAAGGCAGATAGTTCACAGTTTTCTCAGTTGGTATTACCTAAAGAAACGCGTCAGTACGTTAGTCGTTTCTACGCATTAGAGCAGTTGATAGACCTCAAGCAAATCAAGACAACCTCATTTCAACCACTATTGCTATTTTCATCAACTTCAAACTTCAATGTGCAACCACTGATCGCACAGGATCGATTACCGCCTCTAATTGAGCTATAAAACGGATTGCTTTGGTAACACGTATTGCTTTGATAACAAATTGTTCTGATAACGCACAAACACTTACAAGCCATTCATAGTTATAAAATACACTCATACTTACAAAGTGCACGTAAACTTATAAAATGCAGTGCAACTAGAATTCACACAAATTGATCTCAAAATTATCAACACCGTGATATCGCTCGAAACATGTACATTTAGTTTACGTTAACCTATCTCAAATATAAGAAACGTAGTGCTACTTGCTTATTATTTGATCATCATTACTTGCAAATAGCTTAGAGGCAGATCGCGTAGTCGATGTAATTTAGTATGAAATAGTCATTGAAATGCTATTAAGCATTTACACAGCAAATATAAAACAGCTATTGTATTTACATATTGATACAAATACCAAATGATAAAGATGACGCTTCGCTTGCGCGTCTGGAATAAGTCCGGGTTCCGGGGGGGAGCTCGGACTTTTTTAATGGTAAAAATTCGCGAACTAAAACTACAGCAACTCTTTCACAATAAGTTGCAGCAAAAACGTTTCTCGCTCAATGCTCATGCCTTTTTTAGGACTTTCCGCCATCGTTTTTTCATTATGAGCAATCGCCTCGTGTACATTCATCCAAACTGGGCGCATGCCATTTTTTATTTCATAATCTTCATAAGACGTCTCACCTAATTCACGAGCAATTTTACAGGTGTAGCAATATGAGGTCATGTGCATCACATCTGCATCGTCTTTGTACCACGGTCTAAATTCTTCAAAAATACCAAATGGCTTAATGCTGTGAATATTCTGCGCACCCGTTTCTTCTTCTAGTTCACGAACCAAACCCGCAATAACATCTTCACCATCATCAATACCGCCTCCAGGAAGCGTGTAATCGTGATAACGCTCAGTATAAAGAAGCAGTACATCTTCACCATCTAATACGATGGCACGTGCTGCATTCCGCTTTGCGATAATTTTGTCATCCAAATGTTCGATGTCTGGGTGCGTCGTGGTTTTTAAATGTCTCATCACAGATTCCGCCGTAATTATTTTGCTCGCATACTACCGAAATTTATGAGTATACCCAAGTGACTTCAAGGTGCGGGATTCAGAGCCTTGTCACTGATTCAGGCCCAATGAAACATAAACGCATGAATAGTGAGCAGATTCTAAATTTGGTAACAAATTCATCGTCGGGTCGAGCTTTTAACAAACATAGGACATTATTTTGCTGAAAGTCTCCTATAATCAACACACTACTCGTCAATCCCATGTGGAGATTAAGAATGAATAAGACAGCGTTAGGAACAGCAATGGCAGCGGCGATCATACTGGCAGGTTGTTCTACTTATGAGGGGGCGACTCGCTCTAATGAATACACATCAGCCGCCAACCCAGCCGCCGTTTATTGTGTTCAACAGGGTGGAGAGTTAGAAACGGTCACTGAAAATGGTGAACGCGTAACATACTGTCTGCTATCTGAGAATGAACGTGTAGAACAATGGGAATACTACCGTAGAAATCACAAGCAAGATGATAACTCGTAACAAACACGCAATCTTAGATTTCACAATCCCAAAAAAAGGAGCGCTATGCTCCTTTTTATTTCTCAATTAACCAATAACTTTCTTGTACTTAGCCCCTCTTTTTTTTCATTAACCGTACTCAAGCACGATATTGAACGGCGTTTTATTTCTGACATTCCTCTGACATTACTTTCCAAGTGGTTAATAAAATTCTTTGCACATCACGAATTTTCACTTTTTTTCCACATTTTTACTGCAGCGGATGGTCAGGATGAAAACAGACACGGTCCAACAAACTGATTCGGTACAATTAAATGTCATTACCGAAGAGACAAAGCGCACAATTTACAAATCAATGTTAAGTGCTCTGACGATTGTGGCTATTAGCATATTAGTCAATCTAAGTATTCGTGTTGATTATGTTTTGTTAGGGTCGAGCCTTGGCGAAACATCCATTACTGAGACTCTACAACTGATTATGCTAGCCGTTGCTTCTTGGTCATTCTATCGTATATCAAAACAAGAGCCTCAAGTCTCGCATGCGGCAATCCTAATTTCTGGTTTCTTCGCCGCACTGATGATCCGTGAAATGGACTACTGGATGGATATGATCCATCACGGTTCTTGGGTATTCCCAGCCTTAGCAGTTACCGCTCTAGCTTGTGCAAAAGCATACCAAGGTGGTAAAGCAACCGTAAATGAAATGGCAACGATTCTTCAATCACCATACATGAAACTGCTTATTGGTTCGGTTGTTTTGCTACTAGTATTTTCACGCCTTTACGGCATGGGCAGCTTCTGGCAACACGTAATGAACGAGCACTATGTACGTGACGTGAAAAACATCTCCGAAGAGGGCATGGAGCTTCTTTGTTACAGCCTAATTGCGTTGAGTGCTGTACGTACTCGCCGTGAACTTACCGGTAAGTGATCTGATATCTCGTTAGACAATTAGACAAGCGCTAAAATAAACCCGTATTTACTCCGTCTGACATTCCGTGGTGGTCTCTGGATCAAGCTGTTGATTTAATGCGGTCAATATCGGATGAAAGACAGATAGCGCTTCTTCCGCGAGTAACACTGAATCATCAAAGGCCGTGACTTCAACGGCCTTTTTCATTTCTGAAATTTGTCTTTGAATGCTTTCATCCAACCTTAAGGTTTCAAGCTTTTCTATGGCCCTCAGAGCGATGGCGAGTGGTTTGGACTTGACATCTGAAAGCTCACGCTTAAAAACGCCGCGCCTTACGCCCTCTAAGAACACCCGATAAGTCGTGAGTTCATCACACAGTAAGAACGCCTCCGCCAGCTTCCCTGTATGAGGGTATGGCACACTGATATGCTCATGCATCACTAAAGGTATATCCAATTCAATGTTCTTCTGCGCGCAGTGTATTTTGAGCACACGTAACAACCCTTGTTCATCCATCAACGTTTGAATTTCGATGATCCGTTCTAGATGATATTGGCTAGAAAGCAGAACCACTTTGATTGATTGCCCCATTTTACACCAACCACTTTTGTGTAACTCAAAAGCAGCATTTTGCATATTTTCAACCGTATTCAACGAACGGTTTTCAACGATGATCTGCTGCGGGGGAAAAGTCATACCTCTAGCAGAAATCAGCTGTAAAAAATAGGCGTGCATCGCGTCAGCTTCAGAAAGTACGTTTCCTTGTGTTACGCCACCACAAAATACAATCGCAGTGGAGGAAAAACACAAACTGTCTAAAGCATCGACCAACGCCTCGACTCTTGATCGCCCTTCCGCCGTCAGTTGATTTCCCACCAACCTTTTACCAAGAACAATAACGACCTTGCTCAACTTCATTATATAGCTCTCATTTACTCATACTTTACTGAACATTTGGTATACAAAAACTGTCTTTACCCATACCATTTATTGATTAACAATAAATTAACAACATCATTTAAACATTCGACGTATACCCATGACCACTGACGCCAGATTCGGCTCCGGGACTTGGGCATTTCAGTCTACAGATACAGGAAGTCAATCATGCTGTCGATTTTCGATATTTTTAAAGTTGGCGTTGGCCCATCCAGTTCCCACACAAATGGTCCTATGCTTGCTGGTTATCACTTTACTCAATTATTGAACGACTCTATGGCGAAAGTCCATAAGGTGCAAGTTGACCTGTATGGGTCTTTGTCATTGACCGGAAAAGGACACCACACCAACCGAGCAGTGGTTCTCGGGCTGATGGGCAACAAGCCAGACACCATTAAAATGACCAGTGCAAAACACGCCCTACAACGCACAATGGAACATGGCACGTTATCTGTTGGGGGCATTCATGAAATCGAATTCAGTTACGATCACGATATCGTGTTTCATAGCGACAATCTCCCTTTGCATGAAAATGGCATGATGATTACTGCTTTCGATGCGGCAGGAGGACAAATCGAGTTTGAAACTTACTATTCGATTGGTGGCGGCTTTATTGCTACCGCTGCAGAGCTAGAAAATGGCAGCAGCCAAACTGAAGTCTCAGTGCCTTTCCCTTTCTCTTCCGCTGATGAGATGTTGGAAAAAGCAGAGCGATATGGGTTAAGCATCGGCGGCATGATCTTACAAAATGAATGCGCTTTGCGTGAGCAGGATGAGATCGTCGATAAAGCCGACCAAATCTGGAAAGTCATGACACTTTGCATGCAACGAGGGTTCGATACGGAGGGCATTCTTGAGGGTGGATTGAATGTCACTCGCAGAGCCCCTAACCTACTAAAAAAATTGGAAGCAAACGCAGCCATTGAAAACGATCCGATGGAAATCATGGATTGGATTAACTTATTCGCCTTTGCCGTTAGTGAAGAGAACGCCGCCGGAGGACAAGTGGTTACCTCTCCAACCAACGGCGCAGCTGGCGTTATCCCTGCGGTTCTAATGTACTACCACCGTTTTATTAAAGATCTCGACAATAAACAGTTGCAAGATTTCCTCGCCGTTGCCGGTGCGATTGGCATATTGTACAAAACCAATGCTTCCATCTCAGGAGCGGAAGTCGGTTGCCAAGGAGAAGTTGGCGTATCTTCTTCCATGGCGGCGGCAGGCTTAACCGCACTCCGAGGGGGCAGCAACGAACAAATCTGTATTGCCGCTGAAATTGCTATGGAACACTCATTAGGCATGACATGCGACCCAATTGGCGGGCTTGTACAAGTGCCGTGCATTGAGCGCAATGCGATGGGTGCAATGAAAGCCATCAACGCCTCTCGCATGGCGCTAAAACGTACAAGTAAATGCCTAATTTCATTAGATAAAGTTATCGAAACTATGTATCAAACAGGAAAAGATATGAACAAAAAATATCGTGAAACTTCACTGGGTGGGTTAGCGATCATTCATATGGCCCCTCCTTGCGAATAGCATACGCTTTCCATTCTCATGCTTATTAATATTTTTCATTGTTGGCGGAAGGTATTCCGCCAACATTACGATTTACGGCAATACTTAGATTTATAACAATACGCCGAAGTGTAGAGTGTAGGCATGACCTCAATGCTATTTCTCGTTTGCTATTGTTTTATCGGCGCTTCAAAAACTTAGTTCTCATCTTAGTATAATTAGCTACTTTTTTTATATTTTAAAGTCATTTAGACTCACATTATCTGATTGATCTAGCTCAACGCATTACCCAAGCAAACGTTTTGCATTAGAAAATATAGTGCATTCCCTTCTATTTATGCGACAATTGTTTCAATCTGTAACATCGCGTTTAAGTAACCTTTAGCAGCAATAATGACGACAGATATCCAAATCACGCCAACAGAACCTACTCTGCTGGGCGTGATTTAGATATTTGAATATCCCCACCTCGCAATAGTGAGCATGAGAATATGTGGAATAAACTAAATAAATCTATGATGTTCTGCCAAATGATGTTTGGCTTATCATTTTATGGCGTGTTAGTCAGCCTAACGCGTTTCTTTTTAGAAGATCTAAATTACAACGAAGCCGATACCATGATGATCGTGGGTGCCTTTTCTGCTATCGGTCCTTTGTTTGCGATTGCTGGTGGCTTCATTGCCGACAAATTTTTAGGTGCTTACCGTTCTTTGACGATCAGCTTCGTAGCATTCGCATCAGGTTATGTATTGCTCGTTTTGGGGGCATCTGCAACCAACGTCCCTCTATCTATGTGTGGTATCGCCCTTGCTAGTTACGGTCGCGGCTTGATGTCGCCATCTTACCCTAGCCTATATAAGCGCACATTCCGTTCTCAAGAAGACTTTGAGAAAGGCTACCCTATCAACTATTCCGTCAACAACGTAGGGGCTTTTCTAGGTCAGTACTTGTTCCCAATGCTTGTGCTTGTTATCGGCTTTAATGGTGGCTTTGTCATTTCAACCGTCATGGCCACTGCCGCTTTGATTATGCTCATTGCATTCCGTAAAGGACTTGTCGGTGTTGCTTCTGAGCTTGACAAAAAATCCGTTAGTATCCAAAACTGGATTTTCTTTGCATTAATATCTGTCGCAATGATTGCCCTAGTGTTCTTCATGTTCTCTAACATGGATATTGGCCAAAACATTGTTTACGCAATCGGTGGTGCAGCGATTCTTTACTTTGTCTCTCTCATGCTAAAAGCAAGCAAAGCTGAATCACTAAAGATGGGAACGATCTTAATCGTGACATTCCTGACCACATGTTTCTTCGTTTACTATGGTCAGATGATGACTTCAATGAACATGGTAGCAATCAATACATTAAAAGGATCGCTATTCGGTTTTATTCCGCTCGAACCAGAAGCAGCAATGGCAATGAACCCTCTATGGTGTATGGTTGGTGGGCCTATTGTGGCTGGTTTCTTTGGTATGCTAGAGAAACGTGATATTCACCTATCGACTGCAACTAAGATTGCTTTGGCATTCGTACTCACTGCAATTGCATTTGGCATCCTGACTTTTGCTGTGACTACCGTTGGTGACGACATTGTGATCATGCCAGAAGTCTTCTTAGTGATTCATTTCTTCCAAGCAATTGCAGAAGTGATTGTGGGCTCAATGGTTGTCGCATTCATCTTATCCGTCGCGCCTAAACACATTGAGAACTTCTCTGTGAGCTTATTCTCTGTTGCTATTGCTCTAAGTGGTATTGTTGGTGCTGCATTCTCAACCACCATTGCGCTAGAAAAAGGCCAAGAAATCACACAAGAAATCGTTCAGCACGTCTATGGTGATTACTTCCAACTACTTACTATTCTTGCGGTTGTGATGGTTGGCATTGCACTGGCAGCCTCTTTCATCATCCGTAAAATGCTTGAAGCAGCAAAACGTAGCGAAGCAGAAATGGAATTGGTTGAAGCAAACGCAGAAAGTTAATGTCTCTATTTCCTCTCTTATTCTGAGACAAAAGCGGAAGCCAATTGGCTTCCGCTTTTTTATCGACAAGAGGATTCATTCTCCTCAACTCAGAATACCTTAGCCCATCAAGGTAACCATTAAATAAGCATTTAATGCCAAAACCAACGTTACGATAACCATACCAGAGTAAGAAACCCACTTGCTGTTTTTGAACTCTCCCATCAAGCGCTCACTGTTTGTAAAGATAAGCAATGGAATAATCGCCAGCGCAATATCAAACACCTCTGCTTAAACCCAATAAAAACCCACTGCCTACTTATTGGGCAAATAGTCTCGCAAATGATCAGCAAGATTCTTACCCATCAATAACAAAAACTATCAACAAAACCTATCTGCAAACAAAAGCTATCAACGTTCATTCGCAGAGATGCCTTGTATGCCTAATCTAATAAACCTTGCGTTATGACCCGTCGATGTTTACGCAGATACTCAATATCCTGTAAATAAGCATCGTGGTGGCAGTCTTGCATATTTGCCTGGAAACTCGCATCACCTTTTGTCGCCATAGTTCGCATATAATTAACCAGAGCGGTCAATCGAAGCGTCATTACTTCAACCAACTCTTCTCGATCTAAGCGAGAACAACCATAACTGTCGCAGAATAGTTTTGCTCGGCGTATTTGCTCTTCTAACGTCCCCAATTTGTCATATTCGTTGGTTTTAAACGGTGCCCAACCATAAACTGACATCGCTATATCCCAGACTCTCGGGGCTGGATGAATGGTATCAAAATCAAACACGCCAACAACACACTCCCCATCCAAGGCAACGTTGTATGGCATAAAATCACCATGGCAAATCACTTCTTTTGGAAGCCGTTCGGGCAACATCCAGTGAAGCACAGTATCTTGATGGTCGTTCAGAAAGTTGGCAGATGCATCATGCAAATTTCTCAACATTTTTGCGGCCGATTTCAACGCTATTATTGAACTAATGGGACCATTCAAAGGATAGTTATATGACTGCCCATCCACATACGTCAGTATTTCTTTACCTTTTTCTATAGAAATCGGTTTTGGGCAAGCGTGAAAGCCATTTGAATGCAAATGTTTTAGAAACAGATGAACCGTCATCGTCCAATGGTTTGCCGGACGAAGTACAACATCATCTTTACGATAGATCGCCCATTCTCGGCCACCTTGTAACGTTTCCATACGACTCCTTAAGCATCGTGCTCAGTGGTTAGAGCAGGCAATAAGCATGAAAAACTCAACAAGGCCTCAGTTTATCACTGAGTTTACAAACAAGATTTAAAGGAAGAGCAAGAATGTTATACCAATCGCATCCTCATATTTTGAAAACGAGAATATAGGGGATCAAAAAAGCCAGCACAAAAGTACTGGCTTCTTAACGTTACGGTTTCAACAATAGATTATTGAGCTTGTACCGTTTCTTTGTATTGGAATGCAGGAACAACCACTTCTACACGACGGTTCTCTTCACGACCTTCGCGAGTTTCGTTGCTTGCTACTGGGTTTGCTTCACCCATACCTTTTACAGTCATACGCTCTGCTGCAATACCTTCCGCTTTGAACTGTTCAGCTACGGCTTCTGCACGCTTCTCAGTTAGCGCTTGGTTGTACGCTTCAGAACCTGTTGTATCGCTGTAACCAGTGATTTCAACTTGAGCTTGTGGGTAAGTGTTCATTAGTTCGATAGTTGTAGATAGACGAGATGCATCTTGAACTTCTGCGCTTTCTAGACCAAATTGAACAGTTTCCACTTGAGCTGGGTACACGTGCTCAACGATACGTGCCGCAGGACGAACTTCTACTACTTCTTCTACGACTTCTTCAACAACAACTGGCTCTGAACCGAACTTGTAGTTGAAACCAAGACCAAAGTAGTTTGCATCCATGTCAGAAATTACGTTATCAGACATGTTTTCGAAACGTTGGTATTCAGCACGTAGGCTTAGGTTGTAGTTTACTTTGTACTCTGCACCTAGAGAGCCAGTTGGTACAAGATCTTTCTCGTCACCAGCCATCATGTATGCTGCACCCGCTTTAGCGAATAGGTTGAATGAATCAGTAACTGGTAGGTTGAACTTAGGTGCAAGAGTGATTGCCCATAGGTCACCGTCTACTGTGTTCATGCCAGCTTTATCAAAGTTAGCTTTGAATGAGCCTAGGTAATCAACGCCGTACTCAGCTGCAACGTATTCGTTGAAGTTGTAACCTAGATGCATAGATGCTGCAAAGCTATCATCATCACAAGGAGCATTTAGGTGACATGCATCATTTAGAGCGTTGTAACCTAGTTTGCCACCCATGTAAGTATCTGCAACTGCTACGTTTGATAGACCAGCCACTACTGCTGCCACTGCTAGAGCGATTTTTTTCATTATTTATCCTTTTCGCGAAAGTGACCCAACTTTCTAACCCACCTCTCTAAGCGGAAAATACAAAGCCAGAACCTACGCTGTTTTTATTATTTGATTAGAACCACATCAACAATATCAAGTCATAAACAGCATTTATGCTGTCGTCTTGAACTCAATTAAGAAATTAAGCTTAATAATGCGTTAAAAGGTTCAAAGCGATATGCTTGCATATGGTAAGACCGTCTGGCCTCAGTCATATAACGAGCATGAGTATTCCACTAACAAGTTTGGTTCTACTAGGCACAAGCAAAAACGAAGTTTCCTGGTTATCGAATAGATAACTAGGCTTCGATCTGCTAAATATAAGCACGAGTTAGAACGTATAAACTGTGATAAATTGGAACACAATGATTTCTGTGACAAAAATCTCAAAACAACTCTAACAGAATCATCAAATTAAAGTTAAATTGAATTACTTATCGAGTTGATAAAAATAATTTATTGACATTTTAGTTGGACGAGTTTTTCAGATTAGAAAAGTTAACGTTTGCAAACTTTACATCATATTTAAAAAGGAATAATTACATGAAAAAACAGCCTGTAAATCACAGGCTGTTTGGAAAACTAGATTTTATGCGATACTGCCAAAGTTGCAGCCAACACATCTTGCCCAAATAATACACTCCGCTCCGGAGACCAACCATATAACGGGTCTGGATGGTTGTTGTTATCCTTAAACGGCATTTCTATTGTATATGACAAGCATTTAAATTGTTCAGCTACCCAGTTTGAACCGACGGTCAAATTTGCCTTACCCGGCTCATCTTTATCGTAACCTACGTCATCTTGAAATTCTGGCGTGATCGTCAACAACGCGCTTTTAAACATATTTTCAAGTTCTGCGAGACTCTCATCGTAGGATGGAATGCCCTCTGAACCCGCAACAAAGTTATAAGGAATCGCCTCGTCACCATGAACGTCTAAAAACATATCAACACCTGTTTCTAGCATACGCTCACGAACGAGGAAAACTTCTGGACTCTTCTCCATTGATGGCGTCTGCCATTCACGGTTTAAATTTACACCCACTGCGTTTGTACGCAAATGACCACGAATGCCACCATCTGGGTTCATGTTTGGTACGATATAAAGTACGGCTTTTTCTAATAATGCGCGCGCTACCGTATCGTTTTCATCTAAAAGGCGCTGAATCATGCCCTCCATGAACCATTCCGCCATTGTCTCACCAGGGTGCTGGCGAGCAATCATCCAAATTTTCTTTTTGCTTTCTTCCGGCTCACCAAAGGTCAGTAAGGTCATGTCATTACCATCGAGAGTATGACCCAATGTTTCAAGTTGGCAATGATGAGCGCTTTGTGCCATGTGTAACAAGTCTAGATGGCGATCATATGTATAAGGTGCAAAATACGCAAAGTAGACTGAACTGCGCTCAGGAATCACCGTAAAAGTCAGGGTGTCACCATCAAATTCTGTTGGGATTCGAAACCATTCTTCACGGTCATACGATGCGACAACATCGTATCCTTGCCATCCCTCTGGATATGCAGACTTCGCCAAATCCAATAACTTAATCGTATGAGACTGCTCCGTTTCGGTTTCTAAACGGAAGTGGAACCACTGGTAGAATTCCGACATATTGTCTTTTGGGATTTTAAGCTGAATATCATTTTTATCCTCGGCTTTCACTACGTGAATACTGCCACTGTCAAAATTGCTGAATACTTTCATTGTATGACTCACCTTTTGCATCTGAGTTTAAGAGAAAGAGGCTAACACAAAGGCAGTTCTGCCCCCTACGAGTTTGTGATCGTCATTTCACCTAAACCTAAACCTAAACCTAAACCACGTAGAGTGTAGATAAAACTTAAGCCTCTCTTCCAATCTTAAAAGTCAACCAGGATATATACGCCCCTCTAGTCACACTTTTCATCCAAATCAAGAAAAAAAGCACCCTTTCAATCTAACGTATACACTTAATTTTATTGAATAAGCATGATTTGGAGACCGATGTGAGCAAGCTTGTGAATGGTAGTTTTTGCAAAATCAGTTTTAGCAAGATAGTAAGTTATTTAATCATTTTTTCCTGCTTGATACTCGCAGAAAAAACCCTTGCACAAGAATTGCCCAACGCTCAGTTTATCCAAAGTGAAATAACCCGCCTCAATAGCGAGGAGCCAAAAAATGAGCTTCTCCTGACTCAATATCAAACCCTGCTCAACCAAATCGATGGTTTTGATGCACAACGATCTTTGATCAAAGATTATCGCTCTATCGTTAGCCAATATCCTTTGCAGAAAGAACGCTTGCTAAAGCAAATTGAACAAGCTGAGCAATTGGATTTATTACAAACAAAACAACTCGACAGCTATAGCGATTTATCTCAATCTATCGCGTCCCTGCAAGCGGCCATAAACGAATGGAGCAACACCTCAAAAGCAAATGCAGAGATAAGCATTCAACTCACGGCAGATCGTAAAACCTTACCCGTATCTTTAGCGCAACTCAGCCAACAGTTGGAGCAAGCATCGATCATCAAAAACGACAACGGCTCCGACATTGAACAATGGCTGCAGTTATCCAATTTAACCTATCTAAAACTACAGCAAGAAGCCACCGCTGCCGAACTTCAAAGTCTCGATGAGCGAACCGAACTATTAAGACTTGAGCAAAAGCTGCTCGACAGAAAAATCCAACTCGCTTCCCCTTTGCTGATTACACTTCAAGACAAGTTGACTCGCGTCGAGCAAGCATCGGTCAAAAACCTGATCGCTGACGTTCGCTCATTAGAGAAAGACATTGAACCATCAGACCTTATAGCGGTACAGAGCTTTGGTACCGTCACTCAATATGCGGATGAGTTAGAGCAAATATTGGCAACCATTGAACAATCACGTATTGAAAAGCAGCAATTGGAAGTAGAAAGAAGAAGCCTTGCCGAAGAACAACGTCTCATTAAAGACAATCTCTCTTGGTTAAAAAACAGCACTGCTTTTGGTGCGTCAATTCGTGCACAGCTGCAGCGACTTCCTAATCAAGTTGGAGACAAATCAATCCCAGATGAAATTGCCGCCGCACACATTCGCAAATACGAAATAAGTCAAACGTTAGCGGATCATGCTTTAAATAATGCCGTTCAATCGACTCACAATAAAGGTCAATTGGCAGCGTCAACTCAAACTCAAACTCAAACTCAAACTCAAACCAGAATAAACACCTTATCTCTAGAATTATTAAAACAGTTAACGACCGACTACGAAAAGCTGATCATTGCTCTGGGAAAGTTACAACTGACGATCAATCAATATTCACTAGAGGTCGACAGTGCACGTTCATTTTTAAAGGAACAACAATTTTGGACTCGTAGCAATGTGCCATTTTGGCAGCACATGACTGACTTTAGTAAAATTACTTGGTTTGGGGACGCAACACCTTTGCAATCCATGATTGAACGCACCGATATAGAACGCCTAAAGCTGATCGGTATTGCTTTTGTTATCTACTCTGTAGTTCTGATTTACGGTCATGGTCGACTAAGAAAACGGGCGACTCAATTACGTCATGACTATCAAAAAGCATTCGGTCACCCGTTACGTGATCGTTTTCAAAACACCATGTCTCTGCTCAGTATTGCCGCCATTCAAGCATTAGTGTTGCCTTTAGGGCTCATTCTGATGGCCTCGTCTCTTTTTTGGGTGTGGCCGATACCCAACGCAACCGAATCAAAAATGTTGATACTTGCCAGTGCTGGTGCACTGTTTTTTCTCGAGTTAATCTATGCGTTGAGCCCCACAAAAGGTCTGCTCAATTTGCATCTAAATTGGCCTGATCATGTTTGTCTCTACCTGCACAAAGAGAGCCGAAAACTTCGTTTTCCATTGACAATTTTCTTATTGTGTATATTTTTTGCGGATTTGGTTGCAGGAGAACAAGAAGCCGAAATTTCGCGAATGTTCTTCCTTGTCCTAACCCTTGCCATGGCGCTTATCTATGCTGCATTACTCAAACCAGAACGCATCCCTGCAGCACTCCCCTCCCCTATAAATAAAGGGTTAGGGTTACTTAGCTTAAAAGTACTGCTTTTTGGCTCTTTCTTTGCCATTGTCGTCATGGCGATACTCGGCCTCTTTATTGCTTCTTGGCTACTGTTGCTCTACCAACAGTTAACGTTATTTGTGATTCTGGGTGTTTTATTTATTTATCAACTTGGCGAACGCTGGCTCAAACTCGAACACCGTCAGTTAAATTATCAAAGGTTACTGGCCCGCCGCGAAGAACTGATAGCACAGCAACAAGAACAAGCTGAAGAACCACCAGAACTCGCCGAGCTCAGAGAGAATTTTCCTGAGGTCGAAGAAAAAAGCCTCGGTAGTGAACAAATCAGCGAGCAGTCCATGACTTTACTGCGTGGATTGTCTTTGATCGCATTGATTGCAGCCGTGCTCACACTGTGGTCTAGCGCATTAGAAATGACTCGATGGTTAGATAACGTCGTTATATGGCAAGTCAGCGAAGCAGTCAGTGGCAGTTCCACACTCGTTGATGTGACTTTGCAATCACTTATCTATGCATTAACCATTCTTCTTGTCACTTTTGTCGGGGTGCGCAACCTTCCCGGAATATTGGAGTTGTTGGTTTTAAGGAGGCTTGAGCTTTCACCTGGCACAGGGTACGCGATTACTACCTTATTGCGTTATCTGATTTTAATGACGGGCGTGCTGTCTGCATTTGCCATTCTCGGCTTTCAGTGGTCTCGCTTACAGTGGTTAGTAGCCGCATTTGGTGTGGGGTTAGGCTTTGGTTTACAAGAGATATTTGCCAACTTCATTTCCGGCTTGATCTTACTGTTTGAGCGTCCAATTCGTATCGGTGATATTGTTACCATTAACGAGCTATCGGGAACCGTCAGCAAAATCCAAACCCGAGCGACCACTATCATCGATTGGGACAACAAAGAAATTGTCGTCCCCAATAAAACATTCATCACGGAAAAATTGATCAACTGGTCCTTAACCGATTCCATTACTCGCATCGTGATCCCGATTGGTGTCGCATACGGTTCTGATGTCAGTAAAGTAGAAGCATTGCTTTACAGAGTTGCTGAAGAACATCCATTGGTGCTAAACGATCCATCACCCTCAGTGTTCTTTCTTGCCTTTGGTGCGAGCAGTCTGGATTTTGAGCTTAGAGTACACATTAACTCTATCGATCATCGCCTATCGACCATTCACCTGATCAATAAAAATATCGACAAATTGTTCAAAGAGAATGACATTGAAATTGCATTCCCGCAGATGGATGTACATGTTCGTGATTGGCCGCAACAAAATAACGCAACGGAATAATGAGGCGTTAGCAAATCTAGGGACTGTGGATCGTCGAGCTGATTTAAAATTTAACCTCGAAAGAGAAACAAACTCTAAGTACGGACTTAGATTAACCTGAATTGCGGTTAAATGAGCCCTTTTAGTTTAGCTAACCCGTATGCTGCGATGGTAACGCAATCTTTAATGTCACCATCAATCATCATTCGTTCAAATTCATCGACCGTGAATGAACGCGTAATTAAGTCTTCTTCTTCACGATCAAGTTGATTGCCAACCTGAGATAACTCGGTGGCCAAATAAACATGACACGTTTGATTCAAAAAACCATACGCAATGAATTGTGCCCCCACATACACCATCTTATTGGCGTGCATACCTGTCTCTTCTTTTAATTCACCTTTTGCGAGCTCAAGATGATCGGCATCTGTATTGATTCCCACGCCCCCTGCGGGATTTCCCAGCACCGTTGACCAATCGTATAACGGTACTGTTGCACCAAATGAATCACGTCATTATCAATCGCAATAATCGCAGCGCAATCGGGTTTATCCACCACCCCATAGATCCCCTCTGTTCCACTCGGTCGTAAAATTCTATCTTCACGCACTGTCATCCATTTGTTTTGATACACCACTTTGCTATCGAGCTGCTTGATGTCTGTCATATGTGTCCTTACTGCTTGATTTTTGGAAATTGTTTGTAGGATAACGCGATTTTTACTCGCGTTTGTAGACGGTTTTCAAATTCAACGCGTTTATTTGAATTCAATATATCGCATCAAAACAATCATTCATTGAAATGATTTACATGGCGTAAAATGGCAATTTTTCAACTCTAAGAACTCATATAGTAACCCCATCGACGCAAAGCATGACTTTGCAAACTTGTTCACGATTGATTGAGGGTTCTTATGAGCGCAGCAGATAAAGTCTACGGTTTCAACACACCACAACGTCTGTTTGTTGGTTATACCTTGGCGGTATTGGTAGACCTTACGGTACTGAACTTTTACGACGAATATTGGGATTTCGTCACCATTGACTCATTTACCATCTCTTTTGCGGCGGCATTGCTGCTTCAGTTACTACTCAAACTCTCGATCAAAGCTGAACACAAAATTGCCGAATACTTTAAATCGAAACCCGGCACCGCACCTAAAATTTATCGCGGTATTTCAACTTACGTTATCTTAGTCGGATCCAAGTTTGTCATGCTAGAAGCAATTAATATTCTTTTTGGTGACAAAGTTGACTTTAGTGGTCCTTGGAATGGTGTCGTTGCGTTCTTTGCTGTGGTATTCACTATTCTTATTTCCGAAGTGATTGTAGGTAAACTCTACTTCAAACTTGGTGAAAAAGATCCACAATCATAAACACATGAATTTCCCCACTAAAAGCGCTGATGGTTCGGCGCTTTTTCTTGTATGCCTTGCTTACCTCAGAATGCTCAAACGAATAGATTGTAGCGAATATCCCTAACTGAAAATGAACTTCCCATGGATTAACTATACTTTGTTGGTGATACATCCAATGTAGGCAGGGAGATTGCCCCATGATTGCTCAAGCTATCGTTCGACTAACAATGGCAATGAGCCTGATGTTCTGCACTTTGATAGGCTCAACAACATATGCCAACACTAACCCCGCACTTCGTATCTCATTAGACGAAAAGCAGATACTGATGGAAATTAGAAATAACGTCTTTGGTGGTGCAAGGCTAGATGCGGCATTTCGACAAGCAACGATCTCAGGGCAGGAGCCGCCCATATTCCCTTATGAGATAGATGATCGCGGGCTGATAATATGGGAGCTCGACCCAGCCAAAATACACGCATTTTCAAGCAATGTTGGTGTCTTTCCACCCTACCAGATTACGAGCGTTAACCCGATCGTCATTCATCGCTCTCCAATGGATGCAACGCGCTTTGAGGAGTTTCTTGAAGAAAAGGGATGGCAACGGTTAAGAGAGATGTTATTCCCGAAAAGGTTCTATGTTGTCGCGGATATCGGGCTCACTACCCGTGCAGAGCAAGGTTATAAAGTCGACTTAAAAACGTTTGTTCAACTCCCTGGAAGTGACACCACATATCTATATCGATTTGCCAGCTATAAAGCGACGACTGGAACTGACTTGTTGCAATTATCCAATCTAACACCAGCGCAAATACAACTCATCTCATTGCCGCAACAATGGTCCGGCACACTGCTCACGAATGAAGGCAGTCTGCATTGGACGGTTCCGCTCAAAACAAAAAAAGCTGACATTCCAAAAATCAACAAACGCATGCACTTTTCACAGTGGTATCTTGATGCTAGTGAAAAAGTCTTAGGGCCAATGGGTAGCCTCTCTCGCTACTATTACGATGGCAGTTCAGTCAGTGCAAAGTTCATCGAAACCAAGCCAAAGTCTGCCGACATCCATCATGACTTTCCATGGGGGCAATTCGTTATAGGGTCACCAGAAGCATTTGTACTGGCAGAAACAAGCGAGTTCTTAGTTCAACCCGTCACTTCCCCCGTACAGGTGCTTGCTGGTGGTGTTAGAGCCTGTGCACTAACGACTCAATCGAGCAATAGCTCAGAGCTTTTCAGCCACCTCATCGGTTGTGTACTAGAGGGACAAAGTCCACAAGATGTGTTTGCAACGCTGTTTGGCATTGCTCAATCTCAACCGACTGTGCTTCCGGCCCAAACCCTACCGACCTTATATTATGCGCTACTAGATATTTACCAAGGTCTGGGGATTCTTTATGGCATAGAAAAACCGAAGATGTTCTTCTCACTACTGACCGCACCAAAGACGGTGTTTATTAACTTTGAAATCCCCGCTAATCGTATCCGCGCATTTGAAAAAGCCTTTTTGCCTCCCTCGTTTAAACTCGCCAAAATGCGTTTTTATCCAGAGCAACGTAAAGCCGTTTACGCCGTATCGTTGAATATTTATCGATCGGTGGGGCAAAACCTCAATGGTTATCGAGCCGAATGGTCAACCTATGTCATCAACCCAGAAGAATCCGATCCTAAACCTAGATTCAGTGTTTTAGAGGCACAAACTAGCATCGGAGGGTTTGATCCAATTATCGCTCTGGAACGTTACCTACCCGGTATGGACTTTTCTAACCCGGCCACTTTAGCGCAATTAATCGAGCCACCATCCGATCAGTTCACCTATACAGAGAACATGAACGATGGGATTCAAGTCATGTTGAGAGACAACACAGAGGGAATAGTGCTAGATGTTGATATACAGTATCCACCAGCCTCTCAAATGCTCAAGACCAATCCCACGATAGAATGGATGGAAGCCAATGATTTTGTTTATTGGGGGAAAGTGGCAGATATCCTGAAATACGATCAACAGGTTATGTTTGCTGACTTACTGGTGTTCCCTGTAAAATCGACAGACCTGATTTCAGACTCCACTTTCGCTGAATATGTAAAACCAAAGCCGTTACCGATTATTATTTGGAACGGTGGGCAAGATATCGCGCTTGAGCCGTGGGGCAACCTCGAAGCTGTGATTGTTGATGAGTAAAGTGCTTAGTGATGGATAAACTGGTTGTTAATGAATAAAGTAGATCGTTAATGAACAATACAAAAACACCATCGTGCATTCGATGGTGTTTTCAATCAGTCACCCAGACTTATTTGGGATGCTATTACAATCTTTGCATGCTAAATAGCCAAGGTCACCTACGTAATCTACGAAACTTACGCAGCAAGGATACTTTTTAGCTCATCTAATGAAGCAACCGTATAGCTTGGTGCTATCTGGTCATCAACACTTGCTCCGGTCGTATTCAACCAACACGTTTCAATGCCAAAATTGTTGCCACCAAGAATATCGGAATGCAGGTTGTCCCCCACCATCAGTACGCGAGTTTTACACGGATAGCCCATTTGACCCATCGCGTATTCAAAGATACCTAAATCCGGTTTCGCAATCCCTACCTGCTCAGAGATCACCACATGATCAAAATAGTTCGCCATTCCTGTACGCTCTAGTCGAATCGCTTGCAGTTCGGTAAACCCATTAGTGATGATCCCCATCTTCGCTTTACCATACAGCGCTTCCATCAACTCTTTTGCTCCCGGGAGTAAAGTACAGATGTCTGCCATCGCCTCTAGGAAGGCACTGTTCAATTCTGCCGTCGTCGTACTCAGCTTTTCAGCCCACTCGGTGAAACGCTTATGCTTCAACTCTTCTGCCGTCACTTTACCATCTTGATAATCGACCCAAAGTGGCTTGTTGACCGTTTGGTAATGCACGAAGTCTTGCTCCGTGAAATCCACACCTTTGCGAGAAAACATCAGCTGTAAACCTTTGAAGGCATCAAAGTGAAACAAGGTTTCATCAGCATCAAACAAGATCCAATCGTATTTCATTTTCTTCTTTCCAATATCAAGGTCTTTTCTGGCGAGTAGTTTAGATGGTCTTATTCTCAATGAAAATCTCTTATTCATGACTCTTTTCATCACCCACGCTAAAAATAAGAAAATTGGAAGAGTCAAAAGCAATCACATTCTTAGTTCGTTAACTGCTGTCCAAAAATGAGTTAAACGATTACCGCAAACGTTTACATTGATAGAATTGTTAATCTAGAATGCGCCGCCCTTAATTGATGGGCGGAATGTATGAGATATCTATGAAAACGAAATTTTTAGCAATGCTTGTTGCCTCTGCACTACTAAGTGGCTGTGGTTCCAACTCTGACGACACCGTTCTAATTCCGGAAAACGTAAAGTTTGCATCATTCAACGTTTCATTTGCCCATGACAATGATTCAACGGAAAACTTTGAGCAATGGATTGGTTACATGAACCTTTCACTCTCAGAGCAAAATGCTTTAATTCAAGAGTGGAAAGATAACCTTGAGCAAGGGATAACTGACGGAGCAAATGAAAAACTAGCAGAGCGCGTTATTCAGATTCGTAATATCGCTGCAATCATCCAAAAAAATCGTCCCGATGTATTACTACTTACAGAATTCAACAACGATGGTGAAGGCCAAAACTACGAAGCGCTAAACGGCTTTCAGAAGAACTACCTATCCATAGCACAGAGTATGAACAGTGTGGATGGTGGTGATTTGTTAGAACCTATTCAATACCCATTCGTGCAAAACTATGCGACTAATACTGGCTTGCATTCTAATATGGATTTAGACAATACGGGCGACATCGATCCGAAAGATCCTGACGATGCCTTTGGTTTTGGTTATTACCATGGTCATTATGCCTTTGCACTCATGTCAAAATATGAGATTGATACTGCGAATACACGTACATTCCAAACGTTCAAGCGCAAAGATTTACCAAACGCCGTCAACCCAGAAATCAATGTTTGTGATGGTTCAAAGCCGATGCCTTCAAATATGGCATGTGGTGACACATGGTATAGCAGTGAAGAATGGGCCGAAGTTCGCCTCTCTTCTAAAAACCATGTTGATGCACCTATACTCATCCCAACTGAAAATGGCCATAAAATCATTCATGCTTTGATGTCACACCCGACTCCATCAGGCTTCGATTCGGTCAGTGACAACAACAAATATCGTAATAGCGATGAAAATGTATTCTGGCATCACTACATTAAAAACAACGATGCGATTTATGATGATGCGGGTAAATTCGGCGGCTTTACAGGTGAAAGTTTCGTCGTGATGGGCGACTTAAACGCAGATGCTGAATTTGGCAATGCTAAGGATGCTCGATTCGACGGTGTATTTGAGCTAATGAACGATTCTTTAGTCAATCAAGACGTTGCTCATGTCGGCCAACCGAAAACACCAGAATCAACAGGGGCTACGCAAGAAAACAACAGTAAAGGCCACCCTTACCCAGAGACACGCACTGCAACGTTTGGCTCTCGAGTGGATTACGCGGTGCCATCTGCTGATCTTGATGTGGTAGATACAGGTGTATATTGGCAAGCAGAGGGCGAAGAGGGTCGTTTGTTATTTAATGACCCTCGAGTTGGGGTTCGCGGCACCGATAAAGAAATTTCTTCTGACCACCGCTTTGTATGGGCAACAGTAAAAGTTAACTGATTTCCATATTAATTGCACAATACTATCTCTAAGCCACGAGTTTCTAGAATAAAATCGTGGCTTTTGTATTTAACCATTCAGGGGGACTTTAAGACTTATCTGCACCACATTTAGCACATTCTTGATATGTTCTCTCGCCTTCACTAATGACGACATAGTGACTGACACACTTCTCACACAAAGCCAATGTTGGATAAGCTAACTTTGCTTTCTTGGCGTTGATATCACCCTCAACTACGTAGAACTTTCTCATTTTTGTCATCACTCATTAGAAATTTACAAAGCATTATATTTCTAAAACGCATGTTCTACATAATTTTGAAACCGCTTTTAAAAGCGGCCTCTGTAAATCAAAAACAAGTAGAAGAAAACCTTTATTTAGTTAATCCTCTTCATCCAAACGACGAATCAACTTGGCAGGCGTGCCGCCGTAAAGGCAGTCTGGTGGGACATCACTGTTTACCACTGAGTTAGCTGCAATTACTGAGCGAGCACCAATGGTCACCCCTTGGTTGATCACCGAGTTGCCACCAATCCAGACACTATCTTCAATTGTGATCGGCTTACAAAACGTTTCCCACTTGAGTCGACTGCGGTAATCCAGAGAGTGCGAAGCGGTATAAAACTGAACACTAGGGCCGATAAGGACGTGGCTACCAATGGTGATTTTAGCTCCATCAAGCATCACCACGTTCATGTTGATAAACGTCTGCTCGCCGATCTCAATGGTTTTACCAAATTCACAATGAAATGGTGGTTGAATATAGCTATTTCCCACCTTGCCTAGTAGCTCTACTTGTAAGGTAATACGCTCTTCGGCATCAGTGCTGCTATTCAACTTGAGTAACGTTTTGGTTGCATTCGTACGAATCGCATCAATCTCTTCGTCTCCACCATCAAAGATTTGGCCGGACATCATTTTTTCTAACTCGGTCACTGGATTATTCCTACAACTTTTGACATCAATAGAGTAATGCAAAATAGCGATAAAAAAAGAGAAAAGCTCGCGCTTTTCTCTTTCCTGTATTAAGTCAACAAGTATGGGAGCGAAGCATGCTCCGCCCCCTAATGACTCACGCTACTGGAGTACCAATTGCTTTGATAAGCTTTGGACGCAAATAAAGCATGCGCCTTTGCCCTTTGGACAACATGGTCATCAACTTCTTTTGGTGTCATTTCCTTAGTAGTAAAATCATATTTTAACGTAGACACTTTTTCTCCAGGGGAGAAGACAACCAAATTGTCTCGAGTTAAGTAACCAAAATTTTTGTCATATTGCATCATCGCTCGTTCATCTTGGCGTGATAACGGCTTCGTCATGTCTCGGCCAATCATTGGCGTCTTTGCATCAATACCAATTAGAGAAAGTAATGTCGGCGGCATATCAATATTATTGGCAATGCGATCATCGACTCTCGGCAAAACATCTTTACCCAAAATCACTGCCGGAATATGAAAATGCTTCACAGGAACAAGCTCAGCACCAAAAACTCGAGCATCGTGATCGGCAATGACAATAAAAATGGTCTCATCCCAATATGACGATTTTCTGGCTTTTTCAAAGAAACGACCTAACGCATAATCTGAGTATTTTACAGCATTATTACGTGTCATATGCTCTTCATCAAATTGCTCAATTTTTCCGTTTGGATATTCATAAGGACTATGATTACTGGACGTAAATACCAAGCTAAAAAATGGCTGTTCACGTTTTGATAAGCGCTCAAACTCTTCATTTGCTTTGTTGTAAAGATCTTCATCACTAACTCCCCAAGACCCAACAAACTCAGGTTTTATATAGTCTTTTTCTTCTACGATTTGCTCAAAACCATTGCCGAAGAAAAAAGACTTCATGTTGTCAAAGTTCGCTTCACCGCCATAAATAAACTGCGTGAAATATCCGTTTTGCTTCAGCAGATCCGCAATTGTAAAGAAACCCGTTTGACTTTTACTTAACTTTACCACTGCTCGAGATGGTGATGGAGGAAACCCAGTGGTGACAGCTTCAATACCACGAACCGAACGCGTCCCTGTTGCATACATTTGTGTAAATGCCCAGCCCTCAGACATTAGCTGATCAAGGTTAGGAGTCAATGGTAACCCACCCAATGAACCAACAAATTGCGCCCCTAAACTTTCTTGCAATAGAATAACTAAGTTCTTAGGCTTTCCTTTATAAGTCGCGACATTGAAGTTCATTGTAGGCATTGATGAAGAATCAAATTCTGATTTTTTTGAAGACGAACGAACCAAATCTAAGAGGGTGTTGTCATCCATTTTTCCGTAAAACTGCTCTGCATTTTTCTCTGATTTCATATTGTTCACTGCAAAGAACAAAGAATAAGAAGAGTTAAGAACAAGATCATTCATTAAAGGATCTGTAGAATATGCAACCATTGCAGGATTAAGCGGGCGATGACCAAATGAAGAACGTGCACCAGCAACACCAATCACAACGACGATAATGGCCAACAACGGGCGCCATTGCCATTTTATCTGTTGTGAAGAATCAACTAGGGCTTTACTCCACTTCCATCCCAAAACTAAAGTCAATAACGTTCCAAGTGTGCCAATAAACAGTTCTAATTTATAGCCCGTCCAAAGCATGCTTAAAACCTCTTTGGGATAAATCAGATACTCAACAAATAATCGATTTGGTCGTAAATCATATTCTTGAATAAATGGGGTAGTTGCCAACTCCATGTAGACAATAATCCATAACCCCGCCACCATCCATACACGAAGGAGCCATTTCCAACACTCCCCAAGTTTACCGCTCAGGGGTAATAAAGCTGAAACTAAACCCGGTAAAATATAGAGCCAACACAAGGTAGCTATATCAATTCGAACACCTTGACTAAGAATATAAAAAAAATCATTCCATGACTCAACTCGGTCCCACTGCCAAACCATCAGTAGAAAGCGAGAAGCGGATAAAAATACTAGAGAAAAAAGTGAGAACAACACAACTGGTCGCATTGGTCCCAATAGTGATTTAGTTGAAAAATTCTTCATGTCTATTACTTTGCGCTTAATAATTAATGCTAATTATAATAAAACACAAGTGAAGCAAGCGTGAAGAAACATCATTGGTTCTTTTTGTTTATTAAAAAAAAAGAGAAAAACTCGCGCTTTTCTCTTTCCTATTTTGTGATTTTGCAAAGAGGGTTATACGATTTCCCAACTATGAGTCATCTCTACACCTTTACCGAGCATCAAGCACACTGAGCAGTATTTCTCTAGTGAATCTGCCGCTACTTTAGCCACGATTTCGGAGTCTAGATCTTCCCCTGATACTTCAAAGTGGATATTCACTTGTGTGAAAATTCGCGGTGCTGTGTCACGACGTTCCGTTGTAAGCTTCGCGTTAACAGAAGTAACTTTCTGGCCCGCCGTTTTCAAACCATCGACAACGTCTACAGAACTGCAACCACCAGCGGCCATTAATACCATTTCCATTGGGCTTGGTGCTGTTGCACCGCCGTTGCCATCCATCACCACTGAGTGACCAGATTGAGATTGACCAAGGAACTTAAACCCTTCAACCCATTTTACTTCTGCTTGCATGATATTCCTCATGATTACTTGTGACTCATCGAGTAAAAGACATTGATGAGCGCATATATCTTGCCGTTAATGTAGCCCTCTTGAAGATAAAGAGAAAATGAAAATTAACGATTATTGTAATTTTTTCGCTCTTTGCTCTTTCTTCTTACGTAACAATCATTGGAACAATGACGTTTGAGGAAGTTATGAAGAATGTATCTAAGTTGTTGGTGGGGTTATCTTTCACACTCCCTGTTCTATTTATATTGCTAAGTAAAACAGGCACCGCTGATACCATGGATAAGATGGACGCATCGAACAAAATCGATATTGCGACATTAGCGGGCGGTTGCTTCTGGTGTACTGAATCGGACTTAGAGCAATTACCGGGGGTATTGGACGTTGTGTCTGGCTATTCAGGTGGTGATTTGGCCAATCCGACCTATCGCCAAGTCTCTTCGGGAAAATCTGGTCATATAGAAGTCATTGAGGTGAAATACGATCCTTCTGTGGTGAGCTACGAGCAAGTACTGGACTATTTCTTCCGCCATATTGATCCGACTGACGACAAAGGCTCATTCGTCGACCGTGGTCCTCAATACCGTCCTGCAATTTTCTACCATAGTGCAGAGCAAAAGCAGATTGCTAAGCAATTTATGATGGAAATCGACAAGGCGATGATTTACCCAAAACCACTAAAAACAGAGTTGATCGAGTTTGAGAAGTTCTACCCTGCAGAGTCGTACCATCAGGATTACTACAAGAAGAGTAGCTTGAAATACAAGTACTATCGCTACGCATCTGGCCGCGATAAATACCTAGACGAAGTGTTTGGTGACGATCGCCAAGAGAATCCCAAAACACTGCGCCAACTTATTGATGAAAAGGAATTACAAGCCAAAGTAAAGGTTTACGCTAAGCCCTCCGACAAAGAGATTAAGGCAAAGCTGACCGAGCTACAGTACTACGTCACCCAAGAAGAGGGAACAGAGCGCCCTTTTGATAACAAGTATTGGGATAACAAAGCAGCAGGAATATACGTTGATGTTGTGTCTGGAGAGCCACTGTTCTCATCCACTGACAAGTACAAATCAGGCACCGGCTGGCCAAGCTTTACTCGACCAATTAACTCTGCTTACATCGTCGAGAAAACCGACTTCAAACTGCTTTACCCGCGTACCGAGATCCGCAGTAAGTTTGGCGATTCTCATATTGGTCACGTATTCAAAGACGGTCCAAAGCCGACCGGATTACGTTACTGCATGAACTCAGCCGCGATGGAGTTTATCCCTGTCAACAAGATGGCGAGCCTCGGTTATGGTGATTACCTGTACTTATTCGATAAATAGCACCATGCGACATAATATTCACACCTAACAAATAGCGACACTCAACGAATATTCAAACAATATCAAGCACGGTGAAGCCAAGAGGAATGAGCAATCTGAGTGATGAAAGGTTTTAAATCCGATCTGCCCATAAAAGTTTGTCCAGTTTGTCAGCGCCCATTTTCTTGGCGAAAGAAGTGGGCGCGAAATTGGGAGGAAGTCATTTATTGTTCTGAGCGTTGTCGAAGAAGTAAAGCTAGGAAGTAAAAAGAAAGAAGTAAAAACAAAGAAAATGTAGGGCAATAGCCCATCGTCTCTTTCTGATTATAACGTTTAAAGGACTTGAGCTTTTACCAAGCTAATAACGTGCCATCATAAGCCCAAAATGCCCCGCTATCTTGAGGGGTTGCGTTTGCTATCAAGCGCAATAAATCCTTTGCCACACGTTCTGGTGTAAACAACTTACCCTCAGGCACATTCGCCTGAAATGGGGCCGATAAGGCAGTATCCGTCGTACCAGGATGAAGTGAAAGCACCGTGCCATGTTTAACCATTCGATGCCATTCTATCGACATGGTTTTAAGGAACATGTTTAACGCCGCTTTTGATGCGCGGTAGCTGTACCAACCACCTAGCTGATTGTCACTGATGCTGCCAACTTTGGCCGATATGGTCGCAAACTTAGGTGCTGCACTGCGCTTGAGCTTGGGCGTAAAGTATTTCGCCAACAGCAAGCTTGGCAAAGTATTAACCATGATGGCTTGCTGAAAAAAGTCGGCATCAAGCGAGCTCAGATTTTTCTCTGGGCCTTTACCTTGAGTGTGCAACATACCAACGCAGTTCACCAACCAGTCAACATGTTCAATTTGCTCGCTAAGCGCTTTCACCTGCCCATCACGAGACACATCTGCATGATACCAAGTCACATGAGAGTGTTGCCAATCAGGTCTCTGGTTACGATAGGTAGCATGCACTCGGGCTTGAGGGAAGCGAGCGGCGACTTCTTGCACCATCGCTAAACCAATTCCACCATTGCCACCGACGATGAGTATTTCCATCACAACTTCTCCACGTTTTCTATGTAATGTTCTGCGGTATCGAGTATCGCTTGCCGTTGTTGTTCTTCCATGTTGTCCCAAGAGCGGAAAATCATCCCTATACGCGGATTGGTTGCGAGACGCCTGTCGTGCTTGTTCATAAAACGCCAATACAAGCTGTTGAACGGACACGAGCCTTCTCCACTGCGCGCTTTATTGTCGTAATGGCAGCCTTTGCAGTAGTCGCTCATTTTATTGATGTAAGAACCACTCGCCGCGTAAGGTTTGGTACCAACAATGCCGCCGTCAGCAAACAATGCCATGCCACGAGTGTTCGGCATTTCTACCCATTCAATAGCATCAACATAGATACCGAGATACCACTCATCTACTTGATCAGGATCTATCTCGGTTAACAAGCAAAAATTACCAGTCACCATCAAACGTTGGATGTGGTGTGCGTAGGCGTAATCGAGAGACTGACCAATCGCATTGCGCATACAGGCCATTTTGGTTTCGCCACTCCAAAAGAAGTCTGGCAGCTTTCTTTCTGCGCCCAACTCGTTCTTTTTCGGGTAATGAGGCATGTTCGCCCAATAGACGCCACGGATGTACTCTCGCCAACCTAAGACTTGACGAATAAACCCTTCGACTTGAGAAATGTCGATGTCCGCGTTGGAGTGAAACGCCTTAAGTGAAGCATCAATCACCTCTTGCGGATGCAGCATCTTGCTGTTAAGCGAGAATGAAATTCGGCTGTGGTATAAGCTCCACTGAGCATCGTGCTGCCCTGTCATGGCATCTTGAAAACGGCCGAACAGCGGCAGACAAACTTGGCAGAAATGCGCGAGTAAAGACAGGCTCTGTGCGCGATTGATCGGCCACAACAAATCCCCCCCAAGGTTTCCGATGGTTTTGATGTTGTGTCGTGCCAACCGCTCAGTGATACCACGTACATCGGTGCTGAACATCAGAGGCTGTGGCAGTTGTTCAATGTCTTGGGCCTTGAGCCTATTACGGTTGTTAGCGTCATAATTCCATTTCCCGCCGACGGGTTTGCCGTCTTGTATCAAGATGTCGAAACGCTTACGCATGCGGCGATAAAAGTGCTCCATCATGATGTGTTTGCCTTGGGGAAATTGCGATTCTATTTCCTCAAACGGCAACAAAAAGTGCTCAGAGTCGACGCAGCGCATCACCACACCATCAAGCTTTATCTTGGCTAACTGCTCTAGCAGACGATATTCATCGGGGCGTTGATATTCAAACTTACTGGCACCCACTTCGCTCACATAATGTTGCAAAACTTGCTCAAGGTCATCGAACGACTGAGTGTCATCTAATGTTAGATGCAAAACCTGATGACCTTCACACTGACGCTCTTTTGCAAACTGATCCATCGCAGAGAAAAACGCACACACTTTCTGGATATGGTGCGTTACGTAGGTACTCTCATGTTTGAGCTCCGCAATCAGGTAAAGAACACGGTCGTCTGGTTCTTTAAACCAAGAATGCTCACTGTTGAGTTGATCACCCAAGACCAATCGTAGGGTTCCAAATTGCATTATGACTTCTCCTGCGATGACGACTTTTCAGTCGTGTTCATTCATGATTGGCCAGTCAACCATATCTACACTATCCAAATGTGCGCCTGCGCAACGTCCTTTCCATCGGTCAATAAATTCCATATATGGGTCATACATCTGCGTCTGTTTTTCGAGGTTGAATTGTCGTGTCCCTCGAGGATCGGCTCCGACCCCAGCCAAGTATTGCCAATTTCCCCAGTTCGATGCTACATCATAATCGATCAGTTGTGCTTCAAAATATGCCGCACCATAGCGCCAATCAAGGCCAAGCTCGTGCACCAAACAACTTGCAACCAATTGCCTGCCACGGTTCGACATATAGCCCGTTTCGTTTAGCTGGTGCATGCAAGCATTAACAATAGGGAAAGGGGTTTCTCCTTTCTTCCATTGCTGGAAACGGTGGGCATAAAAGCTAGTGAGTGGGGCTTTATTTTGGATACCACCGAATCGAAAGAGCTGTCGTTTGTATCGACGGGCATACCAATAAAAGTATTCACGCCAAAGCAATTCGAAATAAATCCAATAGGTTGAATCATTTGCGCCATTCGCGGCTTCATAATGTTTCAACATGGCATAAATGGTTTTCGGAGAAAGGCACCCATTAGCTAACCAAGGAGAAAACTTAGTCGAGTAATCCATGCCATCTAAACCATTACGCGTTTGTTTATATTCACTGGCTAGTGTTGATGCAAAATATTGACGACAATGTTCCAGTCCTGCTCTCTCTCCACCAAAAAAAGAACGATGTTTGTTTGATGCGGACAGGCACAACAAAGCCTCTGGCTCGTAGGTCACCATCCTAGGTAACACTTGGACTTTATCAACTGGAGAGCAGACTGTCAGACATTCAGCTCTCTTTCGAAATTGAGTAATTGTTTTCGGCAACTCTCGCAAAGTGAACGGTAATTGGTCCTCGGCAAACAATGTACAAATTTCACTTTTGGTAACAATAAGGTGTGGATTCTGTCTCTTAATTATTTCTACCGCTCTTTGCTCATCCACCCCCGCATTCGCATTGACAAATAAATGCGTTACTCCTATTTGCTCAATCGCATGTTGCAAAGCTGGTAAGGGGCTGAGGTTGACAACGGTGAGTCGTTGCCCAAGAGAATGAAGAGAGGTATCGAGACACAAAAGCGCATCTTTGATAAAGCGCTGCCTACCTTGTCCAAGTTGGGAGACTTGAGCGTAATGGGATAAAAAAGGGGTGATGTATGGATAACAATACAAACATAGAAGTTCATCTACCTCTTGCGTTGCATGACTCAAAAGCAAATTGTCATGCACTCGTAGATCGTTGGTAAACCAATATAATCCGACTCTTCTGCTCAAATTAGCCTCTTAGACACTCGTTGTCATCTAAACCATTCTTACGCTTAGTCGATAAATGAGATCAAAACTGACGATTTTATGGAAGCCAAATGAGCAAACAAACGATTACCTAAAATTTATAAATTCAACATAGTTAACTAAGACTTTTGAAGTATTTGTTTGATTATTTACCCATTTTTCAAGTTTATTGACTCAAAATGGCAAAATTTTAAAGCGATGTCTCGTTATATCCGTTAACCTAAAGATACTCTTATTTGCACGTTATACCGCATAGATGACCGACGAGTTTAAAAAATCAGCCGCTAACCTCAGAAAAGCCGTTCCACTCATGATCAAAAACCACGTAGCCGCAACACCAGCGAACTACGCGCTTTGGTATACCTACGTCGATAAAACTATGCCTGAGCTGAATATGGAGCTAGATCGAGTCCTCGAAAACTACGAGACTTGCCCACCAGCCGTACACAAACAGCTCTATAACAACTACGTTGCAAGCAAAGCAGAAACGAATTTAGAAGAATTAAAAACAAATGTCGAAGTACTATTGTGTGAGCTGACAAGCTCTATGAACGACACGATCAGCGATACATCCTCATTCTCTGACATGGTCGATAAGAGCTTTTCCAAATTGGAAAAAGTGGAAGACAATAGTTTAAGCATTGAAGAAGTGATGAGCGTGATTCGTCAACTTATTGCTGAATCCCGAGAAATTCGCCACTCAACTAAATTTCTCAATCATCAACTGACCAACGCGAGTGAAGAAATCTCCCGCCTAAAAAGCCAACTCGCCGAAGTTCAAAAAGACGCCTTGTTTGATGGACTGTCTAAATTGTATAACCGCCGCGCTTTCGACAGTGATTTAAACGTCCTAATTGAAAGTAATCAGAGCATGTCACTGGTTATGCTCGATATTGATCATTTCAAAGCATTCAATGATAACTATGGTCACTTATTTGGCGATACTGTCATCAAAGGGATAGCACGCCGATTGCAGCAGAGTTGTCGTGATGGCATTTGTGCCTATCGTTTCGGCGGCGAGGAGTTTGCGTTAATCGTCCCAAACAAGTCTCTTCGGATCGCTCGTCAATATGCGGACACATTACGTCGTATGATTGAAAAACTGCACGTTACAGACAAACGTTCGGGCACCCAAGTGCAAAGTGTGACCGCCTCTTTTGGCGTTGCTGAATACGAGGTCGGCGATACGTTAGAAACGCTGATCAACAAAGCAGACAAGCAACTCTATGAGGCAAAACAACTCGGTCGAAATCGGGTTATGCCTGTCTGATACCACCCGTAATAAAACAGCTCATCCCAAGCTGTTATAACGGATGACAACTTTGTTTAAATTCTTGACTAAGAACAAACCCCAAGCGTCTGCTTGGGGTTTGTTATTTCTAAATTCATGAAAAGCTAGTCAACACTATCACTAGTAAACACTGTAGCTAATCAACGCTGTAACAATAGCTTAAGAAGTAGTCTTCACCATTCTTAGCGGTGTACTCTTTGTCCTCACTGCAAGCCATCGGTTTCCCTTTTTTGTCACCTTTAATTAGGCTAATCCAATGGCGCATTGCCGTTGGTGCGTAGCCCGTTAACTCTGGGCTAAATGTCGTACGAGTTTCTAGTTGAATATCATCAATATCCATAAGTTCTACGCAACCTGTGCCTTTATGACAACCAAACATCACTTCCACATGGCTACCCGATGCATCTTTAAAAAGAATCGACTTTGGGTCTTCCTTTTCACCAGTGTAGGCAACAAAGTGTTTAGGGCATTTAAGGCCACTATGCGTCCCGTCTTTGAAGTAAACCATTACATGTCGGTAATCAATCACGTAACTTGATACATCTTGGTGCGACCCGTTCTCTAGTGGGAACATGCGGTCTAGAAGCTGTTTTGCCTTAATTTGCTTCTCGCTCTGCTGTTCTGCACTTACCGCCTCGACGGCAAATACAGCTTCAGCGATAAATGGGCGTTCTTGTTGTTGGATGTCTTTTTTATCGAAATTCAGCATATTCATCGTCGTTTCCTCGCACTTAAATACTCTACTGCACTCAAACTACCTACTGTACTTAAACTAAATACTGCACCTAAACACTCTACTTGTGCCCTTAAACAGTCTATTTGGCGTAGCTTCCTACTACTTAGAGTAAAAACTTAAAACCTCTGTTTAAGTTTCAGGCAAATCTGTGAAGTTGATGGTTAATTTTCTTGCCTGCTTATTATGTAGACTAGCGAATAATTGACTACAATTTCACAACAAAAATTTTACAATGTGAATTTTACAAAATGCCTGTGTCAAAAAGTCTTATTCGTCAATCTCATTTCTTAGGGACGAAAATTCGCAATCTAAGAAAAAACAACCATTTAACCATGGAGGATTTATCTGCGCGTTGTGTAAGGATAAATCCGGAGTACGCTCCATCGGTTTCCTACTTATCAATGATCGAACGTGGAAAGCGGGTCCCTAGCATCGATATGTTAGAGGTCATCGCCGAAGTTTTTCAAAAAGATCCCACTTGGTTTTTGGACGATGAACCAGAGCTTGAAGCGATCACGCCCAACAAAGGGAATCGTGGTGGCATTAGTGGTATGGCACTAGAACCTAGCTTTCTGTTTTCGAATGACATTCTCCAAATCGCGATTCCAGAGATGCTCTCGCAAACCGGCATTACTGGCCGTCAGTTCGCACATTTGCTTATCCGTGCTCACCAAGAAAATCATCAAAACCATTTTCCAGATTTAGAGCGCGCCGCTGAAGAAGTGGGCTTAAAACGCTTAAACCTGTCCGTCGAGGATTTGATCGACATCGCCAAAAGCATGGGGCTAAGTATTCGTTGGGTTGACCGTGCTCCACAAGATGTGATCGATGAACTGGGGGTGAGCGCGAAACAGCTCATCACCTCTTTTATGGAAGCGCCGGGAACCATCTATCTCAATAAACGCATGCGAGACTATCCAACGCGTTTAAAATACGATCTCGCGGTCTACATAGGCCATCGTGTGCTGCATAGCAATGATGGTATGAACAATGTGCTGTCTATTGGTCAACAAAATAACTGGGAACAAACCGATGGCCCAACATCAAGCTCAGGGCTAAACTCTCAAGACATTCTTCAAGCATGGCGAGATTTTGAGTCGAGCTTTTTCGCCGGAGCTTTGTTGTGCCCGAAAGTGCCATTTAGACAATTACTGGATAGATCCGGGTACGAAATCTCTGTTCATAAGAAAGCTGGAGTCTCACCCTCTGTCGCGATGCGTCGGATGACCGTTGTCTCTCCCTACCCTCATTGGCATTACTTTGATGCTTACGGTCCCGGGAAACTGAAAGCCGTTTATCGAGGAAATGGCATTCCACTCCCTTGGGGCAACATGCGAACGGTTAACGATCCTTGTCAGCATTGGGCCGTTTTCCGTCGATTATCAGAACCACTTGATACGAGTTCAGCACAAATATCGATTCTAAATGTCGGTGATGAACCTCGTATTTACTGCTGTGAGTCGGTCAACGTATTCGACCCTGCAGGCAACAATCGCGTGCTGTGTGCGGGCATCGATCTTAACCCTGCTATTTCAGCTCAAGGTGGTGATGCTATCGCTATTGCGCAAGAGCTCAAATCGTTGTGTGTTGAATCGGGGGGCAGTGCAATGATTCCGCAAAGCATCAAAAAAGACCTAACAACCGTCGCTAAGATCCTAAACATCAACTGGATTGAACGAGGTATTCAGACCCAAGCCAGATTAATTTGTTCTAGAGGAGCGGTATGCCCAAGGCAACCAAGTTGTTATAGCAAGTGTGGGGATTCAGGAGAAGCGAACGATGAACTGCAGACGATCAATCTCTAATCGACCTCAGGGGCCAAAAAGAAAAAACGCCAACCACAATAAAGGTGATTGGCGGTATATATGTGTGAACAAAATACGTTCACTAACAACGTCAGTTGGCTAGGTGACCCTCGGCTTAAGAAGGGTCACTACTAATAAAGCACAATGCGTGCCAACTTTAAAACACCAAAAACAATCGATTTTTTATGCATATTGCTGCTTTAATAAACACCACATTCGCATTTTGAAATTGCAAAATGCAAATTCTTTTAAATATGCCATTTGGTGCAATGCTACTTATTGTTTTCTCAACAACCGCTAACCAAAAGCCAATGCATAGCACATGAATGGATTTTGTAGACAGGCCTTGTCTATCGCCCCCTGTTATCACGAGCGCCGCTTATCTGCATACATCCAATCATCAGCCACTTTTAACATCGCTTCCGGAGATGCAATACTCGGATGAAACATCGCATAACCGAGACTGGCATTAAAACGAATATGCTCAGTTCCATAAATCACAGGGTCTGAGAATACTTCCACCTTTAACTTGTCCATTAATAACTTTACATTCGACTCTGTCACCGGGTTATGAATAAGGATCAAAAATTCATCGCCTCCTACTCTCGCGACCGTATCTGAGCGTCGAAGACTCTTTTTTATTCGTTGAGCACATGCGATCAAAACGCCATCTCCCGCACTGTGTCCAAAATTGTCATTTACTGCTTTGAACTTATTAAGATCAACATTTATCAACGCAAAGCTATAACGCTTTTTGTAACGCTTAGCGATTTCAAACTGTTGATTAAGCGTTTGCATAAAATAGCGGCGATTAGGTAAATGAGTGAGTTCATCATGAAGCGCACGATCATTCGCAATTCGATACAATCGGTAGATAACCAACATCGCGATGCTTATCACAAGCAAAATTGAATAACCAACTAAGCGACTGACATTCACAATATACCAAGGAACCCCTCGCTCAAATTCACTGCTGCTATGAACTTCCATACTCCACCCACCATACGGAAAGTTAACGCGCTCTTTGATTCTGACGGTTTCATTCGGTTGCAGTTGACCAAAAAACACTTCTCCAAGCAGGCCACTACTATCATATCCCCGTAACACCACATGATAGGCCTGAGAGAACTCACGAATACCGGTATCTTCAAGTAATGCATAAAAATCAATGGTTGCACTGACCATTCCCCAATAATGCGCGTTTTTGGGGGAATCAGTAAATATTGGCACGCGAACGATCAATCCAAATCCACCCTGTGTCAGCGTCACTGGACCTGCAATGAAAATGCCTTCAATCTCTTTTGCTTTTTGTACCTGAGCCCATTGTTGAGGTGATGAGCGATAATTTAAACCGATAGCTCGTTCATTCCCCTGCAATGGATATACGTGTGTGATGACATCGTTTGGAGCGATCCCGATACTTGTAATGTGTCGGCCTTTTTCTAAAGTTTGATTGACGACCATATCCAACTTACTTTGGTCGCGGGCTGACAATAAAGGAATGATAGTGGCCAAGGTGCTGACTTTATAAATATCAGCCATGACCGACGCTTCTAGGTTAGAGGCCAGAATCGCGAGCTGATTTTTTGCTTGAACCTGAGCATGTTGTTGGCGAAGCAAGTTTAAATTTTGATGTAAAAGTTCCGTAATGGCCACACAGGCAACAAGAAAAATAAAAAAGAACAGCACAAAGTATTGCTGCTTTTTAGGCGTATAAGACATAAGTCTCCCATCGGTTCACACTCTTGTGTTAGTTCAACAACTAACCAATGACGTCGGGAGTTCTATTTATTATTCTTATCATTCATATTTTTATAAGGCGACTATATGAACAACCAAGGCGAATTATTTGAACATTCATATTGGGAAAATGTAGTTCATGGAAAGCTCTACTTCCAACCAAATTTTTTAACTCCAACAGAAGCGGACGATTATTTTTCTCGCCTAAAATCCACTCTACCATGGCGACAGGAGCGAATTATGATGTTTGGTCGCTCCGTACTTCAACCCCGTCTCCAAGCATGGCACGGTGATGCCGCATACACGTATTCTGGACTAACGATGCCCCCAAACCCTTGGACTCCAGAGCTAAAATCTCTCAAAGAACGATGTGAACACGTGGCCAAATCACCATTTAATTCGGTTTTGGCAAATTTGTATCGTGATGGTCGAGATTCTATGGGGTGGCATCAAGATAACGAACCGGAGCTTGGTAAAAACCCAATCATCGCCTCGCTCAATTTAGGCGAAACTCGTCGTTTTTTATTAGAAAATTTACATTGTAAAACTAAGATCGAGTTTGAACTATCACACGGGTCACTGCTCATTATGGCTGGAGAATTGCAGCATCATTGGAAGCATTCCGTTCCCAAAACAACCAAAATCAAAAATGAAAGAATCAACCTGACGTTTCGATACATTAAAGACTTATCAGCGCCCTCTTAAAAGCAAACATCGACAAATTTTCCTTATAAAAAAACCCGCCAATTAGGCGGGCTTACATGTCATGATGAATATCAAATCCTACAGGGAGATAAAAATACCCGCCAAACATGCACTCATTAAGTTTGCTAGTGTGCCTGCTGCTACCGCTTTAAGGCCCATATTTGCCACATCTTTACGACGTTCAGGCGCCATCACACCGATAGAGCCAAGCTGAATCGCAATCGAACCAATGTTTGCAAAGCCACACAGTGCAAAAGTAATAATTACTTGTGTGTGCTCTGTTAACGCCGCTTTGTGTTGAACAAAGTCGATAAACGCAACGAATTCGTTCATGACAATCTTCTGACCAATGTAAGAGCCGGCGGCAAGTACTTCATGGCTTGGTACACCAATAAGCCACGCTAGAGGTGCAAATAAGTAACCAAAAATAGCTTGCAGCGTAATTCCTGCAAAGCCGAACATCTCACCTAGATTTTCTAGGCCTGTATTCACCATCGCAATCACACTCACAAAAGCAATCAGCATGGTACCGACTGCGACGGCAACTTTCATACCGCCCATGGCACCACTTGCCAGAGCATCAATCACGTTGCTCTCTTCAGACTTATCCAACTCAATATCGTTGTAATCACTTGGCGTTTGACGCTCAGGAATGATGATTTTAGCCATCAATAAACTACCAGGTGCAGCCATGAAGCTTGCAGCAATCAGGTATTTAAGCTCAACCCCAAGTCCAGCATAGCCACCGAGTACACTGCCCGCGACGGATGCCATACCACCTGCCATGACAGCGAACAGTTCTGAGCGTGTCATGTTTTTCAAAAATGGGCGAATAAGCAGTGGAGACTCACCTTGAGATAAGAAGATATTGCCCGTTGCGACAAGAGATTCTGCTTTGCTGGTACCCAAGAACTTTTGGATAGCGCCACCAATCAATTGAATGACTTTTTGCATTATACCCAAGTAATAAAGGGCAGAGATAAGCGCACTGAAGAAGATGATGATAGGAAGAACACGAACAGCGAAGATAAAACCAGTAGAAGCAAGATCACCAAAGAGAAACTTTATCCCCTCATCGGCGAAACTCAATAGTCCCGCAACACCGCTACTTAAACTGGCCAATGCCGCTTGCCCCCAAGGGAAATAAAGAACCAGTGCAGCAAAGCCCATCTGTAACAATAACGCTCGAGAAACCGTTTTCCAATTGATTGAAGAACGACTCTCGGAAAGCAAAAACGCACAGCCCAACAGAGCAACAATACCAAATAAACTAAATAGAACACTCATGAATTGGACCTACTGAACGTTGAAAAGAAAAGAAACGCCAGTGGGATTGGCAAAGGAAAGGAACAACGTATTGAGTGATGAAACACTCAGAGATCCAAATTGGTGACAGAATCGATAGTTCGACATTATATTTTTACCTTATACAAGCAATTGAACTTAGCTGGTCCGGTCCGTGGGGTCATTCACTGTAAGCAAGTTTATAAAAGCAAGTTATAAACTCAGCTCACTCCATGTGACGGCTTGTATGGGTAAGGGCCCTGAACAACTGAACCCTATCTCCCGCTTAAACGGGACGCAAGTATAGTCAAGAAAGCGAGAGTTTCATCACATTTTTTAACGCAAACGTTCAAGCGTTCAAAAAACAATCAATACATCGTTTTTCACCAATTCGCATATAATTATTGAGGTTACTAAGGGCGTTTATGAGGGGGGCATCGCTATGAATAGCATCAAGTTGAGCAATAAATGTGCAATCAACCTTTAAAACAGAGAATTTTGTCATTTTGCTCTCGCCAAGGCATGGATTTTGGATATACAATCCAACACGCTTCTTAGGAAGCCTCTGAGTATTCAGAGCATCATGATGCCGAGATGGTGAAATTGGTAGACACGCTAGCATGAGGTGCTAGTGCCTTAGGTGTGAGGGTTCGAGTCCCTCTCTCGGCACCATTATCTTTCTTAAAGAAATCTAGAGTGTAATGCAAAGTTCTAAGCAGGCTAAACTATCCGCAGATGCTAACCAATTGCTTAGCGAGCTTGCGGTGCACGCCCTATTACACCTGCACTTCAAAATTCACGCATCACCGCGTAATCTCCCGACTAAAGAACGTAACGATTTACTGCAAAAATGGCTTAAACCTAAGCTGAAAAGTAATCGCTATAAACTGATTAAAAAGCCATTAAAGTCTCTGACTCAACAGGCAAAAGGGGAAAACGGCAATCTAGAAAAACTTCTTGAACGCTGTGTAGGTGCCGATAAGCCGAGCAACCCTCAACCTCACCTCGACAGTTACCTGCTGCTTATTAACGAAATTGAGAAGAAGCTAGGTACGACGGTCTTACTCTCTCGTCCGGAAAAAGTTGATCTGTCACACGATCAACATGGCTGCCTACTGTGCGTGCTATCTGAGAATCTAAATCAACACTTCGATGATAATAATGCCCTCATCGCTCCGATTTCGATGTTATTCCGTGGTCCACTCAGTCAACGTTCTTTGTTCCTCGGTAGTATTTACGCGAGCAACACATTCCATTATGACGTGCAGTATCAAGATGACCAATTCGTGCGGATCACGCTGGATTTGGCTTAGATTATTTGTCTGATTCAAAAAGGCCGCAATGTTCGCGGCCTTTTGCTTTTGTCAGTTTTACTTCTTGCCTCTGTCAGTAATATCTATTGGATTTTGCGCTACTCTATCTCACGAAAGCGAGCGGTGAAGTGACGAAGCACCGGTGGCTCATATTCAAAAGTCAGGCCTTTTAGCTTATTGGCACTGTCTCTTAACTCGATAATCGCATCAGCGATATAATCCATATGATCATTGGTGTAAACACGGCGCGGAATGGTTAAACGCATCAATTCAAGCTCTGAGGCTTTCTGCTCACCGGTTTCTGGATCGCGTCCTAGCAACAATGAACCAATTTCCACCGCGCGAATTCCCGCCTCCAAATACAACGCATTACAGAGCACCTGCGCTGGAAATTGATCCGCTGGAATATGAGGTAAAATTTTTGCTGCATCAACAAACACGGCATGCCCGCCCGTTGGGTATTGAATCGGTATACCCGCTTCCCGTAGACGTTCACCCAAATATTGAACTTGGCTAATGCGATAATGGAGGTAGTCTTCATCAGCCCCCTCGTATAAACCACGAGCAAGCGCCTCCATGTCACGTCCAGCCATACCACCATAAGTCACAAAGCCCTCCATCGGTACGCATCGTGTTTGTACCGCTTGGAACAGCTCTTGATGATCGCGAATACAGCACATACCACCAATGTTCACCATGGGATCTTTTTTCGCGGACATGGTTAGCATGTCTCCGTATTGGTACATTTCGCGGATGATCTCCAGAATCGACGTATTTTCGTAACCTGATTCACGCTGCTTAATGAAATACGCATTTTCACAGTAACGAGCCGAGTCAATCACCACTGGAATGTCATACTTAGTCGCAATTTCATACACACTTCGCATGTTTTGCATCGACACGGGCTGGCCACCAGAGCTATTGCACGTCACCGTCGTGATGATCGCACAGATATTATGAGCACCGTGCTCTTCAATCGTGGCCACCAGCTTGTTGAGATCAAAATTACCTTTCCAGTCATATGGCGTGGTGGTATCGAACGCCTCTTCCGTTACCACGTTGATCGCCTTACCACCATTCAACTCAATATGACCCGCCGTGGTATCAAAGTGGTAATTGGAGATAAATACTGGCGTTTCACCACCGCGAACCTGACGCATTCGTTCAATCAAAGCAGGAAACAAGATTTGCTCCGCGCCTCGCCCTTGGTGAGCAGGTACAGTCAATTTGTAGCCAAAGAAATGTTCGACCGCATCACATAAGTGGTAATAGTTACGACTCCCCGCATAGGACTCATCACCCATCATGATGCCAGCCCACTGATTGTCACTCATGGCCCCCGTACCAGAGTCGGTCAATAGGTCGATGTACACATCATCACTACGAAGAAGAAATGGGTTAAAACCTGCTTGTTTAAGGGCAATTTCTCGGTCAGCCAAGGTTGTCATTTTGATTGGCTCAACCATTTTAATGCGGAACGGTTCAGGGATACGTTTCATTATTAATTTCCTTATACGCATGGCCATACGCACGTAAGCGCAAGGCTAAAAATCAAATAGATAGATTGCTTTCAATGCGAGTGCATTGAGGAAATTAACGAGGAGAGATTTTGTTAAGAAGCGATAAGCCGTAATCTAGGTTGTACCAGAATGACAGCACTAAACGGCTATCGAGAATATCCTTAATTCTCATCGTCTTTGCCCTCCTGATAAAAAGAAAAGCCAGAAACCCCATGTCTCTGACCTTTTCAATATAGTGCAATTTTCAGTCACATTTCAGTGAGACTCCCCTCATTTTATGAAGATCTCGTTCTTTTCATTCTTCGTTTGATGTTGTTCTCTTTCACCATGTAATCGAACAAAGGAGCAAACAAATTTGCAAACAATATCGCAAGCATAATGCCCTCGGGATAGGCAGGGTTAAGTACTCGGATAAAGATGGTCATCACACCAATCAAAATGCCATAAGCCCACTTACCATTGTTGGTAAAGGCAGCAGAAACTGGATCTGTCGCCATAAAGAAAGTACCAAACGCGATACCGCCAATCACAAAGTGCCAATAGAAAGGCATGGAGAACATCGGGTTGGTGTTAGAGCCAATGGCATTAAGCATGAGTGATGTTACTGCTAAACCGACCAACACACCTGCGACAATTCGCCATGAGGCAATCTTCATAAAGATCAGCACCAATCCTGTTAACACGATCAGTAAAGTCGATACCTCACCCATCGATCCAGGTAGGTTCCCAACAAACGCATCCAGCCAAGAAATCGGCTGACTGGTCATGTTATTCATCAAAGCGCTTTGACCACCCTCATACCATTGGCTAAGCGGCGTTGCACCAGAGTAGCCGTCCGCTGCAATCCATACGGCACCACCAGACATATTGGCAGGATAAGCAAAGTATAAGAACGCGCGTCCCGCCAACGCAGGGTTTAGGAAGTTACGCCCAGTACCGCCGAAGACCTCTTTCGCGACCACGATACCAAACGTGATACCCAGTGCCGCTTGCCAAAGCGGAATGGTTGGCGGCAGAATCAAAGCAAACAGAATGGAGCTGACAAAGAAGCCTTCGTTCACCTCATGCTTGCGGACGATAGCAAAAAGTACTTCCCAGAAACCACCGACGACAAACACCGTTGCATAAACAGGCAGAAAATAAGTTGCGCCGACGAGCATCTTACTTCCCCAACCCGCTTGACTAGCAGCTTCGACTGAGCCCCAAACCCAACTCAGACCCCAAGAGGCATCAATGGCTTGCTGTGCTGCTGCTTTTTCAAGACCATAGAACAACGCGTCACTGGATTGCTGACCAATGTTGTACATTCCCCAAAACATTGCAGGGAACACGGCTAGCCACACCATGATCATGATGCGTTTCAAATCGATACTATCTCGAACATGGGTAATGCCCTGATTCACCTTACCGGGCGTATAGAAAAGGGTTTCAACGGCTTCGAACAGTGGATAGAACTTGTGATACTGGCCTCCAGGCTCAAACTTTGGTGAGACCTTTTCAAAGTAGTGCTTCAGACTCATAACGTCTCCTCCTTTAAGAGTGTTACGAATGACTCACTAAAGCGATCGTTTTTACTTTTATGACCGTTGATAACCTTTACTACCGCAAGTGAATGTTGTAACCATTGGGAACGTTGCGGTCATTTTTAACATTTATAATGTTGAGTTACGTAAACAAATTGATACATGGTGTGTATGCTGATTAGGTAAAGCAATCAAGCCACGCTTATACTCAAACCATAATCTAAGCTAGTAAGCGAGAAGACGCTCAGCTAGTAAGCGAAAAGAAACGAAGCGAGTTAACCAATACTTAAGCCACTAAACTAATACTCAAGACAGCAAACTAACAACGGAGTGCTTTTATGAATGTGAGGATGTTCTGGACATTAATACTGTCTGTATCTGCCCTACCTATGGCAACCCATGCCTTAGCCGTGGACAAGCAAATGTCAAAAGAGATGAAGAAGAAAATGCAAGCCATTTGCGCGCCAGAAAAAGGCCTAGCTGGAGGATGGCAAGTTTCTAAAGTCACACCAGATGCAGAACGCTCACTCAGTATGGTTTTGCATCAAATGAACGCCTTAGACAAGCTTAAGCAAATTAATGAGGTGAGAACACAAGTCGTTGCAGGAACAAGGTATGCCATTGAATTCGAATTTAAAGATGGCGAAATCTGGAACGCGATGATATTTCATAGTGCTCGCGGCGATTACATGATCGAACGCCATGCCAAGAAAGGCCCACTTTGTCCAAAAGAGACTTAACTATTCAATACAAGTCACAAAATGCTAGCCACAATATAACGGCATTCTCAAGAATTGGCAGAAAGCTTAATTAACAGGAAGCTTAATGAACAAGAAGCGTAAAGGCGACTGACTTAGTTGCCTTTACGCTGATTTGGTGTGTCTCGTCCTGAAATGTGTGGCGAAGTATTAATTTGGACTAGAGCACGCAACTCCATCTTTATTTCTCGCTGACTTCATTCTTATCTTTCTTCTCTTGTAACTTGTCGATGACCTTATCGCAAATATATTCACCGATGGGCATCGCAGACGTTGCAGCTGGGGACGGTGCGTTACACACATGGAGACTTCTCGCACTTTCAGCGAAGAGAAAATCATGCACAAGGGTACCGTCAGAGAGTACAGCTTGTGCACGAATCCCCGCAGGATAGGGTTTAAGGTCTTCCACTTGGATACTTGGGCAGTATTTATTGACGAGCTTGAGATAACCTGGCTTCCACCATGAGTTTTTGAACTCATCTAGGCCTGTTTTTAGATGTTTTTGCGTCACTTTCCAAAAACCCGAGAAGCTGATCATCTGCAGGGTATCTTGTAAATTAATATTGAACTTGCCATACCCCTCACGCTTCCAACCTTGCACCGCGTTTGGGCCAACCGTTACTGAACCATCAATCATACGAGTAAGGTGAACACCTAAAAAAGGCAAGTCAGGATCAGGAATTGGATAAATCAAATGATTGACCACTTGATCATGTTTGCTATCTAAGCGGTAGTATTCTCCACGATATGGAATTATTTGAAAATCGGTAGGAATACCCATCATTTTCGTCATTCGATCAGCCATTAAACCACTGCAAGTGACCAAAAATCTTGTATTCAATTGCATTATCTGGCCATCTGAAACGCAGGTGAGTTGAACTCCATCATCATTCTCTTCAATGGCGATCACCTTGGTTTTTAAACTAACTTGACCACCAATTTTTTTAAACTCGTTCGCCATCTGCTCGGTAACCAAACGATAGTCAACAATACTGGTCGCTTTTACATAGATTGCACCAAGTCCAGTAATATTCGGTTCCGCAAGTTTCAACTGAATTTCATCTAATAACTGGACATCGATACCGTTGACATGGCAGCGCTCATAGAGGGCATTCATGCGTTCAACTTCTTGCTCGTTCGTTGCAACCAGTAACTTGCCACAATTCTCCACTGGAATATCGTGCTTAGCACAAAACGACAGCGTCCGCTCGACACCACGTTTACAAAAGTCTGCTTTAAGACTTCCTGGCGCGTAATACACTCCCGCATGAATAACACCACTGTTATGCCCCGTTTGGTGCTGAGCATAACCAGATTCCTTCTCCACCAATAAAATGCGACGGTCTGGGTGACGTTGCTGCAATTGCCAAGCGGTTGAGACACCGACGATACCGCCACCAACAATGATGTAGTCATAGACTGATTTCATACCACCCCTTATAAAACCGATAGCGGAGACTGTTGCAATTTGAACTTGCGACTGCTGTAAATAAAGATAGCGACAAAAATGCCACAGCATGCCACGCGAACTAGCACTGGAATATCGTGCCAAACTAACAGCGTACCGGTAATCACTAGTACTAGACGCAATAAAATGTTCAACGGCCCCTCAAGATAGCCCTCAATCGCACCAATCAATGAATAGGTGCCAATGATGGCAAAAAAGCCAACAGTAATAACAGATGTGGCATCCCAACTAACCAATCCTGTATAAGCAATCAACAACGGAACCAGATACAAACCCTTGGCAATTTTCCAAGCCATAAGACCTGTACGCATTGGTGGTGTTTTCGCTATCGTTGCCGCCGCAAAAGCAGTCAAACACACTGGTGGTGTGACATTGCTGTCTTGCGACAACCAGAAAATAATCAGGTGCGCAGCCAGTAAAGCTAAGCCAACAGCTTCAATTCCGAGGCTTTGCTCCAAAAGTGTTTCCATAAAATCAGCGGGCACGAGCGCGACCATCTCTTTTGCCGTTTCTAATGCCATTGGCGCATTGAGTAAATCTAACTTATCTGGTGCCGCGAGCATGAAAATGGCTTTCGCTTGTTCAGGCAGTTGACCTGACATCATAAGCTCAAGCAATTGGTTTTCAGCTATCAATTTATAAAGGGCAGGAGCAGACAGTGTACCCAACACGATGTAGGCCGCCGTGACGGGCAACCCCATGCCGAGAACGAGAGATGCGAGGGCAATAAGGACAATCATGATAAATAAGTCACCGTTTGCCCAGCCATCGATCATGAGCGAAAAAGTATTCCCGACCCCTGTCGTGCTAATCACGTTGATCACCAAGCCGATGCCCACCAACAATACTGCGGTGGTCGCCATGTTTTTCGCACCTTGAGAGAGCGCTTCAATGATCGCTTTTGGTCCCATTTTGTGCTCTTTCGAAAACCAAGATGCCACCACGACAGAAATGATCGACAAGCCCGCCGCATACGTTGGTGTAAAGCCTTGAACCAACAAGGTGACTAATACCACCAGCGGAATTAAGTTGTGCCAACCACTGATCAGTACTTTGAACAGTGACTCGTCGCTCGTTGTGATCTTTTGGACCCCGCTGCGTTTTGCTTCAATACGAACGAAGAAAGCCACAGACAAAAAGTAAATCAACGCGGGGATAAACGATACTGCAATGATGTCCACATAAGGAATCTGAGTATAAGACGCCATAATGAACGCACCTGCGCCCATAACTGGTGGCATCAATTGTCCACCCGTTGATGCCGCCGCCTCTACTCCGGCCGCAAAGCGCGATGGGAAACCTGCTTTTTGCATCAACGGAATACTAATCACACCTGTCGATACTGTATTTGCAACACTAGACCCCGATACCGACCCCATCAAACCAGAGCCAATAACAGCTATAAATCCCGGGCCACCAATGATTTTCCCGGCCGCAGCACGAGCGACATTAATGATGTAATCTCCCACCCCAGAGCGCACAAGGAACGCACCAAACAAGATGAACATAAAGACAAAGGTCCAACTGATGCGAGAAATAGAACCGAACATGCCCTCTGAAGAATAGAAGCTTCGGTAAAGTAAGGTTTCCATGCTCAAACCAGGAAAGTGAAAAATACCGGTTGCCCATTTCCCCCACAAGACGACATAACTCAAACACACCACGATAAGCACTGGAATAAACCATCCCATTGTGCGTCTGATGAGCTCTATCACTATCAATATCGCCATAATGGCGAATACCCAATCACTGGTGACGAACTTCACTCCGCGTTCGTATAGCGCATCTTCGGCATACGGAATATAGACTAAACAAGCAATGGCACCACAAGCGATTAACACATCGACGGCGAGAGCAAACTTACTCTGTTTCAAGGAGATATGTGCGGGATACCAAAGTGCACAAATCACAGCAAATCCAGCAAAGTGGGTCGCCGAGATCCAAAGTTCTGGTAATGTCGACAAGGTGTTAAACCAAATATGCAAAGCCGACAGTACAACTCCAAACACTGTGATTGTCGTCGTTACCCACGGAAAGTCACTGCGTGTAGGCAGTTCAAATTTCTGCAATTCCTTTTCCATTGACTCGCTCATCTTATACTCCAAGCTCTCGCGGCCGTTGTTCGTTCCATCAGAAAATAAAAGCCCCAAGCCATGACTCAGGGCAACGATCAAACTATTGAATGATCAGATCAGCAGGAATCTCTATGCCCATCTCTTTGTAGTAACGAACCGCTCCCGGGTGCAGCGGCACAGGTAGTCCTGCAATCGCTTTTTCTATTGCCATTGCTTTGGTTGCTTTATGGATACCTTGTAAGAACGGTAAGTTTTCGTAGATTGCTTTAGTTAATTGGTAAACATCATCTTCTGAGATGTCTTCACGCACGGCGAGAAAGTTTGGCTGTGCGATTGTTGTCACTGGCTTATCTAAGCCTGGGTAGGTATTTGCTGGGATCTCATATTTCGTCCATAGGTTATAGTCGCCATTCGCTTCTTTGATTTGCTCATCAGTAAACGAAAGAATCGAAATGTCTTTTCCTAGAGCGGCAAACGCTTGTGTTACCGCACCAACAGGCACACCTGCTGGAGTGTTCATCCCATCAATCGTTCCGTTTTGAAGTGCACTTGCACTGCCTCCGTAGCCCATGAATGCCAAATTAAATTTGTCTGGGTTCACATTGAGGCCTTTCATGATCTGACGACCCGAATTTTCTGTGCCTGAGTTCTTTTTACCGATGGAGAATTTTTTCCCATCTAAGTTATTCAAATCACTGACAGTGCCCGTTTTCGCTAACTCCGTACGAACAATAAAGTGCTCAACGTTTTGCCAAAGCATCGAAACAGAGCGTAGTTGCTCTTGACGACCACTCTTAGCATATGGCCCTTCACCAGACCATGCCCACGCGCCATAGAGACCTTGCAAAATAGCAAATTGAGCTTCGTTTTCATTAAGCAATTTGACGTTTTCACCCGATCCTGCCGAACTGATCGCTGAAAGAGAAAAGTGATGTTTGGGTGCCAGTTTCACTTTACTCAAGGTAGCAAGCGCGACACCTACTGGGTAATAAGTTCCCCCGGTGGATGCTGTCGCCAAAATATAGCTACGATCTTCAGCGACCGCATTTGCTGCAATGCCAAAAGAAGTCACAGCGACAGCCAAAGCTTTAACTAGCTTATTCATTTTCATTATTACTCTCCATGTAGTCGTCTCACGGACGAAGATTTACATTGTGTTAAATTATTCTTAACAGCAAACACGCTAGAGCAATTTAAATGCCAAACATTAAGTCATTGTATTTATTGCCATTAATTTTTTAAAAGATGAATCTGAGCAAAATTATGCTGATTGAATAGCAAAGTAATGAGCAAGTTTTTGCTTATCTGAAAGACGGTTTTTATGCGATGGACTCACAAAAAGTTAATAAAGTGTGATCAATACAAAATAATCGCTTGATTGCCTAATGAGCAAGTTTTTGCCTATATCACCAAAGAATGCAAATACCGTCATAACGATCTTAAAAGTAAGATTAAAATAATATTCCCCCTAAAACGTTCACTTTTCCGACAGCACATTAAGGTCGAAACCTCTACAAATTGAACAAAAACACATCAAAACAAGAAGTGTTAATAAAATGAAAAGTCATTTATTCTGATTTATAATTTACAAAGAAGTTCAATCCACTACTGCAAAAACAAACATCAACCTTATCATCTTATTTTCCACTTCGGGGTTGTCCCCATCGCCTCATGTTCGTTAGTGTAGATACACACCAAGGCAAACGTATTCCTTGGTGTATTTTCATCATTAAGGATCAATTATGTCAGCAACAATGCAATTACTACTTGCTTTTAAACGCCCATCTGGCGTTGCTGCTGCGATCCTCCTGCTCTCTCTGAAACTGATTCAGAGCTGACAGGCTATATCTAAAATTTCTGTCAGCTTGATTAGAAGCTGACGGAATGATGCCACCCTCCCCCTATTCCTTCTGTTTCTTTCAAGCGAAATGTAAGAGGAATAACAATGTTAAGCGCACGCAATATAGCCGCTTTGGGCTTTATGACTTTTGCCATGTACTTAGGTGCAGGTAACCTGATCTTCCCGCCTTTTTTGGGCTACCAAGCAGGAGAAAACTTCCTTAGTGGAATGTCCGGCTTTCTCTTAACGGGAGTTGGGCTACCTGCAATGGCACTTGTGATCGTTGCCATTGTTAATGGTTCTGACAAGCTAACTGCTGCTCTACCTAAACCTTTGGCAACCAGTTTTTGGGTGATGGTATTTATCGTGATTGGTCCAGCATTCGTGATTCCGCGTGCGATTACTGTCGCTTACCAATTCAGCTTTGCGCCAACCTTTGGTGATATGGCACTCATGCCTTTTACTATTGCTTTCTGTGTTATCACCATTCTATTTGCCCTATACCCGGGTAAGCTCATTGATAACCTAGGCAAAATCTTAACGCCTGCATTGATGGCTATCTTGGTGGTCATGTCAGTCACAGCATTGGTTTACCCTACTGGTGAACTGACATCAGCAACGGGGCCATACGTGAAAGGGGCATTTGCTGAGGGGTTAACGCAAGGCTATATGACAATGGATGCGTTGGGCTCGATTGGCTTTGGTTGGATTATCTTTCGCGCAATTCGCAGCATGGGGGTGGATTGTCCTAAAGCCACGGCGAAGTACACACTTATCGCGGCTTTAATGTACGCAATTGCAATGACATTTGTTTATGTATCATTGTCTTACATTGGGTCAACGAGTTCTTATCTAGGCTCAGAATTCAGTAATGGTGGAGACATCTTAACAGCGTTTACTTTCAACCACTTTGGTGCCTTTGGAGCTTTACTATTAGGCGCGGTCATGGTTTTAGCATGCTTGACCACTGCTATCGGTGTAACCACTGCGGGCAGCGAGTTCTACGACAGCACCTTTAGCAGAGTGAACTACAAAGGTTGTGTGATCACAACGATGGTACTGGCGGGTTTGATCGCAAACGTAGGTCTAGAGCAGCTACTTGCTATCACTTTACCAGCCGTTGTCGCCCTTCATCCCGTCGCAATTGCACTGATGATAATGGCGCCCGTACGCAACAAGATGTCTCAGATGATGGTGGTTATTACCACATTTACCGCACTTACCTTTGGATGCATCGATGCCTTGCATATTCTCGGCTACATGCCAGAAGTGGCAAACCAATGGCTAAACAATAGCATGCCACTATACGAGTACTTTGCTAGCTGGATAGTTCCAACGATCATAATAGTCATATTAGGGATACTCATTTATAGAGCTAAGCGACACTTTGTTTTCGAACATTCTACGACTTGAGACTGTTTCATTGCATTAGCCCACAAATGTGGGCTACGTCTAGTAACTGTGAAAAGTATCAGCTATTCAAGACATTCAAGATTAATTAATCTACCATGAATCATATTTACTATTGATAGGTAAAGGCTCGATACACCAGTAGTTCGGATGCTAGGATGGCAACATGGATAACTTTTCTTTAGATATAAGAACGCTCAACTTCATAATTATTCTTTTCTCTTGTATCTACTCAATCGGACTTATCTTCTACCAATTCAATCAACGTAAAATTCCAGGACTATCGTGCTTTGCAATTTCGCTATTGTTTATTGGTGGCGGACCTTTTCTGTTGAGTTTTAGAGACAGTACGTCAGACTGGCTCACCGTCACAGCTTCAAATACGATCATTCTGATTGGCTTTCTGCTGACATTATATGGGTTGAGTATATTTCGTGCTTTTCCCCTCAACATCGCACGCTATCTCACTGCGGTTCTCCCATTTACAAGCGTGGGGATTTATTACTTTACTTTTCATTCTCCCTCTATTCGTAGTCGTATCATTATTGTGAGCCTCTATTTATCTGCCGTTACTTTTGCCAGTGCTTACGCCATGCTCAAAGGGAAAAATCGTGATCTCCAATTACCAACGATTGGAATGGCCGCCTCCTTGTTTGGCTTCAGTACTTTTATGATTGGAAGAACCATGTGGACTTACTTCGACTCAGAGCTCTATAACTTTATGACGGCAGGATTAGTTCATCAATTAACCTTTTTATTTAGCATTTGTTTGGTTGTCTCCATGAGCTTTTGTATGTTGTGGTTAATCAATGCAAGGCTGCTGCAATCCATCAGAAGCTTATCGTTTCAAGATGCCCTAACAGGATTACTCAATCGAAGAGCAATGGAAGATGTGATTCCAAATCTCGTTGCCAAAACCGTTGCCAAGCAAGAACCACTAAGCATCATCATGACGGATATCGACAACTTTAAGTATATTAACGACGAGTTTGGTCACTTAGCTGGTGACAATACGATTGTCAGTGTCGCCAATATCATGAGTCGAAACCTGCCCAAAGAGGCTCAAGTGATACGTTTTGGAGGGGATGAGTTTATGGTCGTTCTACCAAAGTACACCGCTCATCAGGCGGCAGAACATGCTGAAACGCTACGACACTCGATCAAGAATGCATCCTGTCAAGGCAGCAAAGAGAAAAGGATAACCATGAGTTTTGGTGTTGCTGAGATAAAATCGGGAGAGCGGTTACACGACGTTATTTCTCGCTCCGACCATGCACTTTACCATTCAAAAGAACAAGGTAGAGACAGAGTAACCATGCTATCAGCTAAAACAGCAAGTTTTAAACAACCGTTCTACGAACAACGTGCATAACGACTTATCGCTATTTTAGAGTTGAGCTTTATTGCGGTGATCAGAGTTAGCGCAGGAAAAACGCTTGAAAACCAGGCTAAAATTTTCGATAAGTAGTTATTCTACCGCCTAAATTTTCAACGAGGTTATCGAGTATTATAACAAGCTAGAATGACCCGTTATTTACTACGATTAGTATAAGTATAGTCGCCCCGATTCAATCCAAATTTTTGCATTTTTTGGTTCAGCGTTCGACGTGGTAAATCCAGCTCTAGCATGACCTCACTAATATGCCCTTGGTGTCTTACCAATGAATCATGCAGCACTTTACGTTCAAAGTTATGCAGTTGTATAACCAATGGTACACCAGTTTGGGTTTCTTCTGTCGTAGAGGATGGACGCATTGATACAATTTCCATCACTGAAATCGCATCATCCAAAGCAAAACGAATCGCCACGTTACGCAGTTCACGTACATTACCGGGCCAAGCATAAGTCTGAATAGCTTTTCTATCCGCGCTACTTAAAGGACGATAATCTGGATTACTTTGAACGGCAAAGTGTTCAAACAGTATCAAGGCATCGTCTTCTCGTTCTCGCAATGGCGGCAAATAAATCTGGCCAACATTGAGTCGGTAATAGAGATCCTGACGAAACTCTTCATGATCATTAAGATCTTCTTTTGCTGCGGCGATCACCCGTAAATCTATCCCGATCTGTTTATTTCCACCAACTCGCTCGACAATATGCTCTTGCAGTGAGCGCAACACTTTGACCTGCATCGGTAATGGCATACTCTCAATTTCATCCAAAAACAATGTGCCTTTATCCGCATACTCCAACTTACCAATGCGCTTTTTGCTCGCTCCAGTAAATGCTCCCGCTTCATGGCCAAACAGTTCACTTTCAAACAAACTTTCAGGAATTGCCCCGCAGTTAATCGGAACAAAATGGTGAGTATGACGCCGACTTTCATTATGGAGACTAGTCGCAACGAGCTCTTTACCAGTGCCCGTTTCACCATAAATGATCACGTTGGTATCCATTCTTGCCAACTTTGCAATTTGCTCTCGCAGTTGTTGCATGGCTCGACTTCGCCCAATCAACACTTCCTCAAGTCCGCTGACACTGGCTAAGTACTCATGCCGAACTTGAGTTGAGGCTTGCGCACGATACGTTTCCACAGCTTCTTTAACTCGCTCGGATAAACGTTCAGGCAAAAATGGCTTTTCGATAAAATCAAAGGCCCCTTTTTGCAGTGCACTTACCGCCATATCGACATCACCATGGCCAGTGATCAATATGATGGGGGTTTTTATTTTATTACGACTTAGCGTATCTAAAATAAGCAAGCCATCGGTATCAGGTAAGCGCACATCACTCACAATTGCATCAAAATCTTGAGACAAAATGGCCGCTTGCCCCTCCAAACCTGAGCAAAATGAAGCAACGTCGAACCCTGCTAATTGCAGCCATTGGCTTGTTGCCTGCCGCACGATGTCATCGTCTTCGATAAGTGCAATCTTGGGGATATCATCAAACGCCATAAGTAAGTGCCTACCGTGAGTAGTAAGGGATAGCTTTGTCGCTGAGCTAGCGAGCCAATCGTTCTTGGCTTACGTTAACAAAAAACCATACAGAGAAAAGGAGCTGGATCTCACTTCTCACTTACAAGTCTTTAACATCCAAAAGGTTAAGCGCAATCTTGTATCAGTTTCGTTAAGGAGCCATCTTATGTTGCGCAGTAAGAATAGGAAAACATGGCTAATCATCGCGATTGCTAGTGTATTGATTTTATTCTGCTACACCACCAGTCGAGAAGTTGCCCGTCAATGGCTAAATGTACAGTCACAAACCGATGCTCAGCAAAAACTGCTTGATTATATTGGTGAAGTTCGACGTGCCCTTAAACGTTTCTATCACCTGCCTTATCTGGTCACCAACAATCCAGAAACCATCGCTTTTGTGAAAGGCAACCTCACTTACTACGAGCCGATTGAGGCCCAACTGATACAACTCGATAAAGCGGCAAATACAGAGGGTTGGCTAATTCTATCCGCTAGGGGAGAAGTCTTGGTATCTAGCTTAGTTGATGAGCGCTTTAGTCTGCCGGACCGCCAAGCTATCGTTGAGCAAATACATAACCAAGGCGGCGGTGTTTCTTTGGTCAATAAAACCAAGGGGTCTAGTCCACTCTATTATTTAGCGGCCCCCATTTATGATGGCCTCGACATTGCGGGGGTTGTTGTAGTACAAATAAACTTAAGCTTGCTCACCGATCAGACTCTTACCAGTCAAGACATCATCACTTTGCAAAATCGTCAGCAACGCTTCATCTTATCAAGCAGTGCCGCATACAACGCGGACTGGTTTAACGAACAAAACAATACCGTTAACGTTGAAACCCAACGTCTTTACGATGACACGATTATTCGAGTTTGGACGCTAAAAAAACAGCGATATTTTGCGCACACCGTCAAACTCGATGATTTAAATTGGTACGTCAGTTACCTTTCTCCGATTAAACCCGTTCAGCAAACGATCAACATGGTTGGCTGGGGTGTCGTCGCCCTATTATTGTTAATCCTTTTACTGTCAATTATCGGTGTACAGCGTCATCAAAAAAATCTCAACCAACGACGAATTCAAGCACTACTGGAAGAATCTCAGCGCCGTTTAAAGCAAATGATCAACAAGACTCATGTTGGGTTGTTGTTGATTGATGAACAAGGCAAGTTATTCGATCTTAACCCGATGGCAAAACGATTATTCTCTCTACCTGAAAGCGTCAATCGTGAGACATCTGCTTGGGAGCTTTTTAATGCAGGCAACCAAAATTCAACGACGTTAACGCTACTCAAGGACTTACCTAAACACCGAGAGTTAGCTGAAATTAGTAATGCAGAAACCCTCGCCAGACGAAGTGATGGCAGTGTGTTCCCGATCTTGTTCTCTTTAACCCGCTTCCCTTTGCATGGCGAACAATACTTTTTAGCGACCCTTATCGACATCAGCAAACGTAAAAAAGCAGAACAATCACTCCAGCAAATCAACCAAGAACTGGCACAACGAGTAGAAGAGCGCACGCAAGCCCTGAAAGAAGCGCAAAGCCAATTAATTGAATCGAGTAAAATGGCAGCCTTGGGCAGAATGTCGAGCGCCATTACTCACGAGTTAAACCAACCTCTAACAGGTTTGCGCACCTTGCTCACCACAAATGAACTGCTCATCGAGCGTGGTGAGGTGGATATGGTAAAAGCCAATAATGTTTTAATCCAAAAACTTATTGATCGCATGGCAAGTATGACTCGCCAACTCAAAACCTTTGCTTACAGCAAACCAGAAAACCTTCAGGCAATATCGCTTACAGCCGCATTGGAAGAAACATTACGTCTCTACCAGTCTCAACTTGCCCCTATCGATGTGCGAGTACGAATCCCTTATGAATTACCACCAATTAAAGGAGAAGAGCAAAGGTTACTCCAAGTTATCGGAAACCTTATATCTAACGCTCTAGATGCCATGATAGAAACCAACCAGCCACAGCTAAATCTTATTGTTAACCCAATGGGAAAACAGATCGAATTAACCATCAGTGATAATGGCTGTGGCGTGCCAGAGGAACAGTTAGGGTCAATATTTGAACCATTCCAAACATCAAAAAAAATTGGGAAAGGGCTAGGCCTTGGATTAGCCATCACTGCAAACAACATGCGAGATATGGGTGGAAGTGTTTCAGTAAAAACGAATCCACAACAAGGTCTCACGTTTCACTTGCTGTTTCAAACCGCATCATCCTGATTTCCCCCTCAAATTACGTTCAGATTATTGATTACAATCCCATCAATAAAACCATTATTCCTCACGCTTTGGGAAAAATACGATCTCAATACAAGAATCGCACTCTCACCTACACTATTCTCAAACACATAATTTCAAAACCATAAAGAGCGAGAAACATGATTAAGTTTCCAGAACATTTTCTTTGGGGCGGTGCCATTGCAGCCAACCAGGTAGAAGGGTCATACAACCTTGGGGGGAAAGGGTTATCGACATCAGACATGCTGCCAAACGGTATTCTGAGCCCACATCAAACCCGTGAAGAACGCACTCCAGGTATCAAAGACGTAGCGATCGATTTCTACAACCGCTACCCAGAAGACATCGCTCTATTTAAAGAGATGGGCTTCAACTGTTTGCGTCTCTCTTTAGCATGGAGTCGCATTTTCCCAAATGGTGATGAGTCAGAACCAAACGAAGAGGGTTTGGCATTCTACGATAAGATTTTTGAAGAGCTTGCTAAGCACAATATTCAACCTTTCGTGACACTATCTCACTACGAAATGCCTTACGCACTGGTTGAAAACTATGGCGGTTGGGGCGATCGTCGCGTTATCGATTTCTTTGAGCGTTACGCACGCACGGTTCTAGAACGCTACAAAGACAAAGTGAAACTGTGGCTCACGTTCAATGAAATCAACATGTCTTTGCACGCACCATTTACTGGTGTTGGCTTGCAAGAAGATGCCAATGAACAAGAGATCTACCAAGCGATTCACCACCAACTGGTTGCAAACGCGAAAGCAGTAAAACTGTGTCAGCAAATCGTACCAAACGGCAAAATTGGTAACATGTTACTGGGCGCTATCAACTACCCATACACCTGTAACCCTGATGACGTTCTTGCCGCAATGCACGAAAACAATAAATGGCTGTTCTTCGGTGATGTGCAAACACGCGGGCAATACCCGGGTTACATGAAGCGCTACTTCCGAGAAAATGGCATTGAAATCCAGATGGAAGCTGGCGACTTGGAAGAAATTGCGTCGGCAAGTGTCGATTTTATCTCATTTAGCTATTACGCCAGTGGCTGTGCGAGTGCAGATCCAAAACAAAAAGAAGTCGGTAATATCGTCGATAGCGTGCCAAACCCATATCTCGAAAAGAGCCAATGGGGTTGGTTGATTGACCCGAAAGGTTTGCGCGTTCTATTGAACTTCCTACACGATCGCTACCAAAAGCCACTATTTGTGGTAGAAAATGGACTAGGTGCGCGTGATGAAATCGATGAAAACGGTGAAATTCAAGATGATTACCGCATCGCTTACTTGAATGACCACCTCGTGCAAGCTCATGAAGCAATGCTAGACGGCGTGGAACTCATGGGGTTCACAAGTTGGGGGCCTATCGATCTCGTTGCGAATTCAACGGCAGAAATGAGCAAGCGTTATGGCTTTATTTATGTTGATCGCCATAACGATGGTCAAGGTACGTTAGAGCGCAAACGCAAAAAGAGCTTCTTCTGGTACCAAGATGTGATTCGTACTGCCGGTGGTTCATTAAAAAGCTAAGCTGATTATCTAGATACAAGCCTAGATATAAAGTGCATGTTTATTTAGATAGAAAACAACAAAGCCCTGTCTGTGCAGGGCTTAATTTCACCAAATATAACCTCATGAGAAAGTGAGTTTTGCTAGGCTATACGCCAATTTCGCCACCATCTTTTCTGCGAATAACCACCGTTGCCGCTCTTGGACGGACTGTCATACCTGCTGGCGTCTCTTCCGCAGCGTTATGACTATAAGGCCAGTTACCAGGGTGTTGAATGTTGACGAATAGCGATTTGTAATCAGGGCTGATGGTAAAGCCTGTGACTTCACATCCATTTGGACCGACAAAGAAACGTTTTAACTCCGCTTGGTTGTCTGCCCCTATCGTGGCTTGGTTACCATTTTCATCAGTGAGCTTAGATGGCACGACGGCCAACATTTGATCGTTCGTGTATTCCTCTACTTCGTCTGCACCGTTGTCGGTTTGAATCCATAAAATACCACGAGGGTCAAAAGCCAAACCATCAGGGCTAGCAAATTGATTAAGCTCCGTTAGGCTTGAACGGTTGGTATCTGCATCACCATTTGCCGGCGAACCAAATACAAAGATATCCCATGTAAACTCAGTTGCAGCCTCTCCCTCATCCCAACGGATAACGTGACCAAATTTATTATTCAAACGTGGATTAGCAGGGTTAGTTTCATCTTTACGTCTGGTGTTATTAGTCAACGTCAGATACACCGAGCCAGTATATGGATCGACTGTACACCATTCCGGACGGTCCATTGGTGTCGCGCCGACTAAATCAGCCGCACCTGCTGTGTTCAAAATAATATCAGCTAATGAAGTAAAGCTGTCTGCTAGTGTCCCGCCAGAAACCGTTGTACTGTCCAATGTCAATGGAAGCCATGTACCCGAACTGTCTTCGTTAAAGCGAGCAACATACAATATGCCGTCATCCATATATTTATCGCCCATTGCCAAACGATTTGATGGATTTGCATCTGCAGGATCCCAAACCACAGCAGACTCAAATTTGTATAGGTACTCAAATCGAGAGTCGTGACCAGAATAAAATACGACGGGTTTGCCTGCTTCAAGCTTACCGAACGTGCACCCCTCGTGACGGAAGCGACCTAATGCGGTGCGTTTTTTCGCTCGTGAATTTTGCGTATAAGGATCAATTTCAACAATATAACCATGTCCGTTTGCTTCATTGCGATAGTCATCCATCGCACTGCTGCCCGTTGGCTTGACGTTAAAGCGTGCAAACTCATCCAATCGCTCTTCTGCATCCCCTGCTAACGTTTCCCACAAATATCGCGTATTTTCATCATCGACACCAATACGGTCTTGCTCTTGTGTACGAACGCCAGTATTAACAAAATAACCAGGCCAGTTCTCTTCACACGTCAAGTAGGTTCCCCAAGGGGTATAACCATTACCACAATTGTTCAAAGTACCGCGCGCTTGACTCCCATCAGGGGAAAAACGTGTTACGGCAAGGCTCGTGTGCGCGATAGGACCAGAAAGATCCATAACCGTCGCGCCAGTATAGCGACGATTTAGCGGGTCATTATCCACTAACTGCCATTGATTATCGCTTAATTGAATACGAACGACTGACACACCGTGTGCGTTTATTTCTTTACGTACCTCGTCTACAATCGTACGCACACCATTTTCAACCGTCGGACCATTTGGATGTAAAGCAGACAAATCAATGTACTCATGGTTGATACATAATAGACCATCGGTACTGCTGTCATTCAATGGAAAGAAATGCAATCCATCATGATGCATTCCAAGCGCATTGAGCTGATCTGTCCCAGTATTACTACCATCGTCTTTCCAGTCATTGCCTTGCGCATTCAAAGGCGTTCCCCAAGGAACAAGCACTTGGGCCGTGTAACCCGGCGGAATCGCAACCGCATCGGTTAATGAGCCTGGAATGGATTCAAAATTCAATACGGCACCCGCTGCACCAGAAGCCGCTTTGACAGAATTATCCGAGCTTGAAGAGTTACATCCTGCAAGACCAAATGCTCCAAAAGCCGTCATTGCACTGATCCCAACGCCACCTTTTATTATGCTGCGTCGAGAAAGATTGGCTTCCAGTACCTCTTCAAAAGGCTTGTTCTTACTTTGGTTAAAACGTGTTGCGTCAAAAGTTTCCTTACTCATGGTGTCGCTTTCCCAGTATTCATGTTCGTTATTAGAAGATGGTATTTCCATTAATTGGACGTGATGAAGTGTGAGTGAGAAAAATGACAGAAATACTCGATGTGTATGAAAGTTATGTTTACAGAATGTTATAAAACAAAATTCGGTAACGATAGTGCCGATTTTCGCTGGGTTTCACCTTAAATAGGGTGTATAAAGTTACTCGGATATATTCAATCATCTACGAGAAATAATCATGAAACTAGATAAAATCGATAACAAAAATCGTCGTCTTCGCAAGAAGCTGTTCCTAGGTGAATTTGCGATCCTGGGTTTCGAGATCAGCTGTGAAACAGACATCAACGACTTTGACCGTTACGATGCATTCGTTGATGAGTTTATCGACTACATTGATACTTTAAACCTATGCTTCGGCGGTGGCGGCCTTGAGCTATTCGAAGGTTTCCTATGTTCAACAGATCGCTACGCAAGTGCGACAGAAGAACAGAAAGCGCAAGTTCTCGCTTGGCTACAAGCTCGCCCAGAAGTTCGCAACGCACAAGCAGGCGCATTAGTTGACGCAAATTACTTGTAATTAGCAAGTCAGAACAATGATTGAAAAGCTGGTCTTCGGACTGGCTTTTTTGCATTTCAGGCGAAAAAATATTGGAAAAGAAAGTGGTTAGCAGTTGTTATGCTTCATGGGGGTAAATAGGTCGTGTTAGGTTCTTAGAGCTGGCAATTAATGGGAAAGGTATGAATTCCATTGCCAGCTCGCTTTCTTCAAGTGTGGTTAACTATGCTTTTCTAGACATTTCAGTTTTCGTGTCTTTCCAGTATTGAATGCGAACACGATGCAACTGAGCTTTTCTCATCTTTTTCATAGTAATCTCCCTCATCTATATAGGTAACGCTCATCATGAGCTTATTGTCTAAGGCTTTATTCCCCTCCAATCTATCGGGGATTGAGTCAATTAACCGTGACAAATTTCACAACATAATGATAAAAATCGAGTCGTTGCAGTCATTTTTTGACCAGTTGAGCTGTTTTATCTTGTTGCTACGGTAAAATTACTCTCCGCTTATGACAGAAAAATTTCAATCAAGTTCCCTGCAACACCTTTAATAAAATTTTAATTTACTTACTGCTAGCGTGAATCCATTTAATCTGTGATCTCAAACACCTTTTAGCGAATTTAGAAATCTCTCTAAACAAGATATTAGCCAGTTCATTTGTAAGAGATCTCTTACAAAACATGTAAGCCAAACGACTAAAAATATCTAAGATTGAATTACAGTCAATAATAACTAACTGATATTTTTGAAAAAATTGCAAATCCACATATTGATATCTCTATTTTTCTTTGCCTAGCTAATTGAGAGCCATCAGTAAAACGTCAATACTAAATGTGTCGACAGGATGTTGGCGGGAACAGGAAAAAGCCTAAAGGATTGGGTATCTTCAGGAAGAAGATTTGGTAGCTTAGGATGAGTTATCAGCAAGGATGTAGTTAAACTCTAGGATAGAGTTCGCCAGTCAGGATGACGGGCAAGAATGGACACCGCTAGGAAGGCGATGAACAAGGAACTCGGTTAAAGGATTTAGCCACAATCAAGGATAGATGCAGGGAGCACCTATTAGTAGCCGGATTGCTGCGAAGAAGAATAAGCCCCGTCTGGGAAACCAGGCGGGGTTTTATTTTGCCTGCCATTTCTCTTTGTTCCACTCTCCATCATGCTATTATTTCCACAACTTCTTTAGCACGCTTACGGCAAAACATTCCCTATGCTCAATCCAGTTTGGTTACACACATTTAAAACCCTTGTCGAAGTCGGCCACTTTACTCAGACCGCAGAAAAGCTCTACATGACCCAACCCGGCGTCAGCCAGCACATTAAAAAGCTAGAGCAAGCGTGTCAGCACCCCCTTATAAAACGTGAAAACAAAAGCTTCGAGCTGACTGAGCAAGGTCGCATGGTGTATGCCTACGCGCTAGATCTGGAAGAGAAAGAGAAAAACCTACTGGAAGATTTGAGCTTCGATGACCCCTTTGCTGGCCATTGTAAACTGGCTTGTTCTGGGGCACTTGCGTTAATGCTATTTGACCCTCTACTTGAGAAACAAAAACAACACCGTAGCCTGTCCATTCATTTAGAAGCCGCGCCCAACCAATCTATTCTAAATGGTGTTGCCGATGGCCGCATTGATATGGGTATCGTGACTTATTCACCGAATAAAAGCGTGTTCCAGAGCGAGCAAATTGGCCGAGAAACCTTGTGTTTGATCTTGCCGAAATCTTATCAAGGAAAAACACTAACGCCTGAGGCCCTAATACGTTGTGGTGTGGTTGGTCACCCTGATGCTGAACACTACATGACGCTATTTTTCGACCAATGTGCAGAACCTTTACTTAAAGAGATTAAGGTTAGCGATATGCCACTCTCTGGCTACGTAAATCAATTAAGCCAAATCCTATTGCCTGTCAGTAAAGGACTTGGTTTTACTGTTCTACCATATAGTGCGGTTGAGAGCTTTTCTTTACGAGAAGAGTTGTATGTGGCGGAATTAAAACAACCCGTATACGAAGATTTGTTTTTGGTGAGAAAACGCAGTCGCACACTGCCACTGCGATACCAGACCATCAAAGAAGTATTATTGGGGGTTATGGGAAACGAATACCTCTTATCTGAGCTCTAAGCTCTAAGCTCTAAGCTCTAAGCTCTAAGCTCTAAGCTCTAAGCAGCCATCCAAACGGCTAAGTTTGTTTGAGTCACCATCTAAACACTTAATAATTGAGGTCAAATTGCGCTTTAATTTTGTTACATGCATCCCAAAAAAATTTGCTCATACACATTATTTTTCTTTTCCAAGCCCTTGACAGACGCTCGCTGCAAGGGCTGAGAGCTCGATAAATTATTTTTGTCGTGTCGAGCATTTTTTTTAGTTTTTATCATCAAAGAAAACACCCTAAGGTTCGCCCTCTGACGACGTGGTTGTCCAACCACAATTCTAAATCGTTGAAGAGAGTGGGTTCTGTCACATCATTCACACCTACTCACTATACTCTATACTTACTTTTTTAATTTGGTACTGACTTACTAAGGAATTGCCATGCGTATTGCTATTCTTTCTCGTAATGAGAATCTATATTCAACCATGCGCCTAAAGCAGGCGGGTGAAGAGCGCGGACATCAAGTTGATGTTATCGATACTCTGCACTGTTATATGGATATTACGAGTAACAACCCTAAGATTCGTTACAAGGGTGAAGAATTGCCAAAATACGATGCGGTCATTCCACGCATTGGTGCATCTATCACTTTCTACGGTACAGCTGTTGTACGTCAGTTCGAAATGATGGGTACATTCTGTGTGAATGAATCAGTAGCAATTAGTCGCTCACGTGACAAACTGCGCTCAATGCAGTTGCTTTCACGCCAAGGTATCGGTCTACCACGTACTGGTTTTGCCCACCACCCTGACAATATTCAAGACGTGATCAAAAACGTTGGTGGCGCACCATTGGTTATCAAGCTACTTGAAGGTACTCAAGGTATCGGCGTTGTACTTGCTGAAACAACCAAAGCAGCGGAAAGCGTGATCGAAGCATTCATGGGCCTAAAGGCAAACATCATGGTGCAAGAGTTCATTGAAGAAGCTAACGGTGCGGATATTCGCTGCTTTGTTGTAGGCAACAAAGTGATTGCAGCGATGAAACGCCAAGCAAAAGAAGGCGAGTTCCGCTCTAACCTACACCGTGGTGGTTCTGCTCAACTGGTTAAGTTAAGCAAAGAAGAGCGTGCAACTGCACTGAACGCCGCGAAAGTGATGGGTCTAAATCTATGTGGCGTTGATATTCTTCAATCGAAAAATGGCCCTGTTGTAATGGAAGTCAACTCTTCTCCAGGCCTTGAGGGAATCGAAACCGCAACAGAGAAAGACGTTGCTGGTATGATCTTCGATTTCATTGAGAAAAACGCTAAACCAAACGCTAACCGTACTCGCGGTAAAGGTTGATAATTCTTTCAGAAAGAGCCTAATTTGAGGTTCTTTCTGAAAACCATCGCTAGGATGAGACTATGAATCAGAAAATGATCATTGGGAACGCCGAAGCAATTTGCTTACCTGAGTTAGGGATTACTCACCTAGAAGCGCGCATCGACACCGGTGCACAGACTTCTTCTATCCACGTAGATAACCTTGAATGTTTTGAAAAAGACGGTGAATCTTACGTTGAATTCGATTTGCACCCAGACGTTTACCACTTAGAGCAAGTGGTTCGCTGTAAAGCGCTAGTTAAAGCAAATCGTAAAGTTAAATCATCAAACGGCACATTTGAGCACCGTTATGTTATCACGACAATGTTGCGTATGGGCGGTCAAGAATGGCCAATCGATATTACGCTAACAAACCGTGGCAAAATGACATACATGATGTTACTAGGCCGTCAGGGTATGGCAGACAAAGTTCTGGTAGACCCTAGCCAATCGCACCTACTGGCGCCATAATCCCCGTAGCTACAGATGAGTGAACTTCACGGTCGCTCATCTGGCTCTTTACGCCTTTCTTGAAATTACTTTCTTCTTACTTTCTTTCTTCTTACTTTCTTCTTATTTCCTTTCTTTTTATTCAAATGGCTTTCTTACGTCTTAATAGAGAGCGAACCAACCCTTTTATCTTTATCTTTGTCACACGCCAATGTGTGATCGGCCTTGTCGGCGCAGTATTCATAATGTGTTGGTAAGCATTGTAGTCGAAATCGACCTCCCCTCCGTGCGCAACCAACAAACACGCTGGATTCATTTCAAAGACTCGCAACAACGATTGACGATACTGATTTGGATGGAATATAGGAAAAGGCGCAATCAAATGGCTTTTTACTTTCACCATTAAGTCTGCCACATACAATACGTTTTGTTCAGCGTGATATACGGATAAGTCTCGATCAGTATGCCCTGGCGTTTCCAGCACTTGCCAATCTTCAAACCCGGGGATCACGTCGCCATCCACCAGCTCGATATCAGGACGAAGCTTTCGTGAATACCACAAGTTGCGCTTGATCTTTCGCATTCTATTCGCCATCCACCGAGCCAAAACCAAATCGGTCAAGTGCATAAGCCAACCGTCTAAACCACCATACCAATGATGCTCTCGCTTTGCTGCCAACACTTTACATCCCGTTAAATCACGCAGTTTGTGCGCGGCACCAGCATGATCAGGATGCATATGTGTCACCACCACCAACTTGAGTTCGCTGAAAGGGCGATGAAGCTGGTGTTCAATAAAGTCTTTCAGATTCGGGATATCTGCTCGACTAGCACCATCAAGCAGCATCAATTTATCTGAATACTCAGCAAGATACATGGTTTGAATGTAACCTTGGATTCTATGTAACTGCAAAACGTATCCTTGTTTTCTTAGTCATAGGAGATGTTTAAATGGCGAAAATATTCCCAAGTAGTGAACGTCAATTTACCACAGACACCAAAAACTGGTCAGACCAACTATAACAGTAGAATGGACACTGTGTTAAATTAATGTTTACAGAACACATCCATAACAAACCATTGTCGATAGGATAGATTATAATCACTAGACTCCCGCTTGCTTTTGACCGTTAATGCGCGCACACGGAGTTCGTGTCGGGGTATGAGGCTAATGCCTCATGATTTGCTTTTTTGTACTTTGTCTTCTATTAAATTAAAGACTTAAGTACATTTTTGTGAGATTCGATGTGGAAAAAGCATCCAAATTAGATCGCATTCGTGCGGACTACAACGTTCACTACTGGAGCCAAGGCTTCTACGGAATTGATGACCAAGGCGAGGTATATGTATCACCTCGTAGTGACCGCGCCCACCAAATCCCTTTCAGTGCCATTGTCAATGAGCTAGAAGCAAGAGAACTTAACCTACCAGTGTTAGTTCGCTTCCCGCAAATCGTGCATCAGCGTGTGCATGGTATTTGCCAAGCATTCAACCAAGCCATTGAAGAATACCAGTACCCAAACAATTACCTACTTGTCTATCCAATCAAGGTAAACCAGCAGCGCGAAGTCGTTGACGAGATCCTTGCGAGCCAAGCTCAATTGGAGACCAAACAACTCGGTCTTGAAGCGGGCAGTAAACCAGAATTGTTAGCGGTATTGGCACTGGCTCAACAAGGTAGCTCCGTTATTGTATGTAATGGTTATAAAGACCGTGAGTACGTGCGTCTTGCGCTGATCGGCGAGAAATTGGGCCACAAAGTATTTATCGTACTAGAAAAGCTAACCGAGCTTGATCTAGTACTCGAAGAAGCAAAAAGCCTAGGCGTAACGCCTCGACTTGGTTTGCGCATCCGCCTTGCATCTCAAGGTGCGGGTAAATGGCAAGCAAGCGGCGGCGAGAAGTCGAAGTTCGGCCTATCAGCGTCACAAGTATTGAGTGTGATCGAACGCCTAAAACGCGAAGACAAACTGGATACCATGCAATTGGTTCATTTCCATCTAGGCTCACAGATGGCAAACATCCGCGACGTGCGCAATGGTGTAAATGAATCCGCTCGTTTCTACTGTGAACTTCGTGCAATGGGTGCCAACATTGATTACTTCGATGTTGGGGGTGGCTTGGCTGTCGACTACGACGGTACTCGTAGCCAATCTTCAAACTCAATGAACTACGGACTTGCTGAATACGCACGTAATATCGTGAATACCGTTGGCGACGTGTGTCAACAGTATGAACAACCGATGCCAGTGATCATATCTGAATCAGGCCGTTCTTTGACCGCCCACCATGCTGTTTTGATTTCAAACGTGATTGGTACAGAAACTTACCAACCAGAAGAAGTCTTCGAACCTGCTGAAGATGCCCCTATCTTGTTACAGAATATGTGGCGAAATTGGGAGAACTTGCAAGATGGCACCGATGCTCGCGCATTGATCGAAATTTATAATGATACCCAAAGTGATTTAGCAGAGGTACACTCGCAGTTCGCAACTGGCGTGTTGAACCTTGAACAACGTGCGTGGGCAGAGCAATTGTCACTACGCATCTACTTCGAGCTAAGCCGCCAGATGAGTACAAAGAACCGTTTCCATCGTCCAATTTTGGATGAGTTGAGCGAACGTCTTGCGGATAAGTTCTTCGTAAACTTCTCTCTTTTCCAATCGCTACCAGATGCATGGGGTATTGATCAGGTGTTCCCTGTTCTTCCACTTTCAGGACTAGGTGATGTAGAAGAGCGTCGTGCGGTGATGTTGGACATCACTTGTGACTCCGACGGTGCTATCGACAACTATGTTGATGGCCAAGGTATCGAGAGCACGCTACCCGTACCAGCATGGAGCAACGACAAGCCGTATCTAATGGGCTTCTTCCTTGTAGGCGCATACCAAGAAATTCTTGGCGATATGCACAATCTATTTGGCGATACCCATAGTGCAGTAGTCAATGTTGATGAACATGGTCAATTCGAGATCAGTTACATCAACGAAGGTGATAGCGTAGAAGACATGATGCGCTACGTTCATATCGACGTAGATGCGATTCGTGACAATTACAAGCAATTGGTTTCCGCGCGTGTTGAAGCCAATGAACAAGAACAAATCCTGGCTGAACTAGAACAAGGTTTAGCAGGCTACACCTATTTAGAGGACTTCTGATATGAATGATTTGTTTACTAAAACCGATTATTCGCTTTACTCCAACTCTATGTCGTTTCTTCGTCGACCGTACATCAAAAACCCTGTATCGGCAGACGCAGACGTTGTAGTGCTTGGCGTTCCTCTGGACATGGCGACTTCTGGTCGTCCTGGTGCGCGTATGGGTCCAGATGCGATCCGTCGTGCGTCAGTAAACCTTGCTTGGGAAGGCAAGAAGTTCCCTTGGGACTTCAACGTATTTGATAAATTGAAAGTGATCGATGCAGGTGACCTTGTGTTCGATTGTGGTGATGCGGAAGATTTCACTTACCGCCTAGAAGCGGCAACAAGCGAAATTCTAAAAAGCGGTAAGACAATGCTAGGTTTGGGTGGTGACCATTTCATCACGCTACCAATTCTACGTGCGTACGCAAAACACCATGGTCAAATGGCACTGATTCACTTCGATGCCCATACTGACACATACGCAAACGGCAGTTCTTACGACCACGGTACTATGTTCTACCATGCGCCAAAAGAAGGACTGATCTCTGCGAAGAACTCAGTTCAGATTGGTATTCGTACTGAATATGACCAACAAGATCACGGCTTCAATGTGATCAACGCGATGCAAGCGAACGACATGTCTGTCGAAGAAATTCTGGCAGAAGTTCGTCGCACGGTTGCGGATAAGCCAGTGTATGTCACTTTTGACATCGACTGTCTGGATCCTGCGTTTGCTCCAGGTACAGGTACACCTGTTTGTGGCGGTCTGAACTCAGATAAAATTCTGAAAATCATTCGTGGTTTCGCAGGCATGAACATCGTGGGTATGGACGTTGTGGAAGTCTCTCCTCCATACGACCACAGTGATGTCACAGCGCTAGCTGGTGCAACTATCGCTCTTGAACTGCTTTACGCATACGCTTCAGGTCGTGAATAACGAAAGTTGTTCTCAATGAGCACAGAATTTCAAAGGGAGCTTCGGCTCCCTTTTTAGTTTTCAACATTCAACATTCAACATTCAACATTCAACATTCAAAAAAATAGATTAGTTTTTCTAATCCAAATCATAGATTTTTATCTTGCTCAAGTTCACACTTTTTGGTTGCTAAGTCAGCAGCCAAGCTCTAATATCTCGCGCCTAGATTCCCTAATCACTTTCTTTATTTAGCTCTCCTATATGGAGCGCTAAGGCTTTTTACGTCTTAAATTTCTGGAGAGATGCGCAAATGTCCGCCACGTTTCCATTAGCGAAACTTACCTTTTTAATCGCAATTCTGACTGCCGTAGGTCAAATGACTCAAACGATGTACGTGCCTTCTATCGGTCATATGGCGGGGGAGTTCTTGGTATCAGCGTCTTCACTACAGGCGGTGATGGCTTGTTACCTGATCCCTTACGGTCTATCGCAATTTGTATACGGTACGCTTTCTGATCGCCTTGGTCGTAAACCGATCATTATCGCTGGTCTGATCATCTACATTCTCGGTACTTTAGTCGCGTTGTTTGCCCATGAATACGAATGGTTCTTAGCTGGTAGCTTCATTCAAGGTTTGGGTATTGGCTGTGGGGGAGCGATGTCTCGTACTCTAACTCGTGACTGCTTTGAAGGTCCTGAACTACACCGCGCAAACAGCTTGATCAGCATGTGTGTGATTTTCTCACCACTGATTGCACCTGTGCTTGGCGGTTACCTCACTGAAGCGTTTGGCTGGCGTTCAAGTTACTTATTCTTAGCGCTATTTGGTATCGCTGTTGTAATCACCATGATGACAAGTATGATGGAAACACTACCAAAGGAACGTCGCAAACATGAATCGGTCGTAAAAAGCTACAAATTCGTACTGTCTGACAAACGCTTCCAAGGTTTCTTGTTGGTGCTGGTCGCAACATTCGCGGGCGTAGCAGTATTTGAAGCGGCAGCAGGCGTACTACTGGGCGGCGTATTAGGTTTGCCGGCAACCACAGTCAGCTTGCTTTTCGTATTGCCAATCCCTGGTTATTTGGTTGGTGCTGGCTTATCAAGTTACATTGCGCAGCGTCGTTCTGAGCGTCGTGCATTGAACGTAGGGTTGGTCGCAATTTTTATTGGTTCTGCCGTTGTCCTAATTCCTGGTTTATTTGGTATGACAACAGCTTTGACACTTGTTGGCGGCGCAACCATCTACTTTTTGGGTGCAGGCATTTTGTTCCCAGCAGCAACAACTGGCGCTCTATCTCCATTCCCATACCATGCTGGTACTGGTGGAGCGATTTTGGGCGGTATGCAAAACCTTGGGGCGGGTATCGCGACATTATTAGCGTCATTCTTCCCGGCACAAGATCAAATGCCATTGGGTTGTTTGATGATGGCAATGTCGATCATCGCAATGCTTGGCTTACGTTGGGTTAATCGCAAGCACGATCACTCAAACGAAATGCCATTGGCTATCTAAAACAAGTATCGACTTTACCCAAAAGGGACATGCTTTTCAGTATGTCCCTTTTTTGTGACACGAATAGCTCCCATCTGCCAGTATTTGCATTTAACATCCCTACCAATATTTGATAAAAGAACCATTGCTTAAATACATATCGAGCCAGTATCCGATATAAAACACATCACTGGAAGAAAACCAATGTACCTGAACTCTCAATTAAAAGGATACTGGCATTAAAACGAGTAAGGTACAAAATAAGGACATACAGATGCGCTTCACTTTGACTACTCTGGCCGTTTCGGCTGCGCTCATCACCGGATGCAGCAACCAAGGAATACCAACCATGAATGAATACTCCCAATCGCAACTCGTTGCTCAACAAACTCAAGCTCCTGTTGCCAAGAAAGTCCCTCATGCAATGACGATTCATGGTGATACACGAATCGATAACTACTACTGGATGCGTGATGATGAAAGACAAGATCCAGAAATCTTGCAGCACCTTGAACAAGAAAATCAGTATGCAGAAACCGTTTTAAAGCACACTGAAAGATTGCAAGAACAGTTATTTGAGGAGATCAAAGGTCGCATAGCAAAAGATGATAGCTCAGTGCCAGTGCGCAAGGGAAAATACTATTACTCAAATGAAGTCACAGGCGACAATGAATATGAAGTACACCTACGTGCTAAAGACTTTGCTGGCACAGATAAACACGTCATCTTAGATGTAAACGAACTTGCGAAAGAACATGAATTTTTCAGCATTGGCGGGTTAAATATCAGCCCAAATGAAAACCTTTTGGCTTACGGCGAAGATACCCTGAGCCGTCGCATTTACACCATCAAAATAAAAGATCTCACAACAGGTGAATATCTAAAAGATGAAATCGAAGGCGCCTCAAGTGCAATAGCATGGCAGAACGACAACCAAGCTTTCTACTACATTAAGAAAGATCCACAAACACTACTTGGTTACCAAGTTTATCGCCACGTTTTGGGTACACCTCAAGCAAACGATGAACTGATCTACGAAGAAACTGACAGCGCTTACTATACTTTCTTAAGTAAAAGCAAAGATGGCGAACAAGTCTATATCTGGCACTCAAGCACAGAAACGAGCGGCGTTTCAGTCATTGATGCCAACAACCCTAATGCTAAAGCAGAACTATTCTATCCGCGAGAAACGGGCATTGAGTACAGCATCGCTAAACTGGGCGATTGGTACTACATCTACACCAACTATCAAGCGGTGAACTTCCGTTTGATGAAAGTTAAAACCAAAGACATGCACGACCGTTCAAAGTGGGTCGATGTCATCCCGGCAGACAACAACACTCAACTTGTCGATTTCGATTTATTCGATGATCACCTCGTTTATGAGCAACGTACTAACGGCTTATCAACCGTTAAGGTTCGCCAGTTATCAACAGGCAAAGAGTTCCCACTTGAGTTTAACGATACCGCTTTTGCTGCTTATCTGACAGGTAACTACGAATTAGATAACTCAAAAGTCCGCATCTACTACAGCAGCCTAACCACACCAGGAACTTACTTTGATTTCGATCTCAATACGGGCAAATCCGAAATCATGAAACAAACACCTGTACTCGGTGATTTTGATGCAGATAACTATCAATCCGAACGCATCATGGTGACCGCTCGTGATGGCAAACAAGTGCCAGTATCACTGGTTTACCGCAAAGACCTGTTTAAAAAAGATGGTACCAATCCAATTTACCAATACGGTTACGGCTCTTACGGTGCCACTATCGAACCAACATTCCGTTCAACCCGATTAAGCCTACTTGATCGCGGTTTCGTTTACGCGATTGCTCATATCCGTGGATCTGAAATGCTTGGCCGTCCTTGGTATGAAGACGGCAAAAAGCTGACAAAACAAAACACATTCAATGACTTTATTGATGTAACAAAGGGCCTTGTTGAGGAGGGGTACGGAGCAAAAGAAAAAGTGTTTGCCGTTGGGGGGTCAGCTGGAGGATTGTTAATGGGTGCAATCATTAACCAAGCACCTGAACTGTATCGTGGTATTGGTGCTCACGTACCGTTTGTGGATGTCGTCACCACCATGCTAGATGAGTCGATTCCTCTTACTACCAACGAGTACGACGAATGGGGTAACCCGAACGATGAAACCTACTACGATTACATGCTGAGCTACTCTCCATACGATAATGTGAAAGCTCAGAACTACCCGAACATGTTGGTGACAACAGGTTTGCATGACTCACAGGTGCAATACTTTGAACCGATGAAGTGGATAGCCAAACTTCGTGAATTGAAAACCGATTCCAACGTACTGCTGTTCAAAACTGATATGGAAGCCGGTCACGGTGGCGCTTCAGGTCGATTTAAACGATTAAAAGAAGATGCACTAGAGTACGCGTTTTTCTTAGATTTGCTTGAAACCAAGTAAGCGTCTCTTACTCAGTCGAAAACATAATGCCTGCCATTTGCGGGCATTTTTAATGAGACGTTTTCCACCTCATTTAGGATCTCAACAAAAAGAAAAACGCCTACTCATAACAAGTAGGCGTTAACACAATATTCGTGTTTAGGCAGTAGAAACTGTCCTATTTATTAGAAGTAGTAACGAGCACCTAGTGTCCAAGAATCATCTTCTGCTACACCAATATCATTACCAAGGTCGAACTGGTAACCTGCATAAGTGTAGAATGATGGCGTTACTGCATACTCCGCTTGTAGTGCAGACTGGCTGTATAGTGTTTTACTTGTTTTGTCATTTTCTACCGATTCGTAGTTCACGCTCAGCGTTAAATTGTTAAATCCGTATGCCAATAGACCTTCAAGCTGGACTGTCTCTTCTAAATCGTCATAGAAGTATTCATTCATACCGTACACGATAGCGGCATAAAGACCAGAGCCGTATTCGCCGTAGTTAGCAGCGAAAATGTGCGATGTCGCATCTTTTTTCATAGTGCCGATAGTAACATCACCACCGCTGTACACGTAACCTAGGCCAAAACCAGCAAGCTTAGTGCTTAGTGCAATTTGACCACGTGCATCATACATGTCGTGTTCACCTTGCCAACCTACACCTAGATTGAAACCAAAACCTTCGCCAAACTCAAAACCTTTACGGTAACTTAGCATTTTTTCCGCACGACCAGAACCAAGGTTATAGTGATCGTCGTAAAGGAAGTCATTCGCGTAAGCGATTGGTAAATCGGCAACACCTGCTACGTCGTAGTATGGAGACCATTGCGTACCACCCACAACACGACCGAACTGTTCATGCGTCGCACCTAGGTAGCCTAAACGTGTAGCAAATGAGTTCTCGCCACCGTTTAGGTAGTTCAATTGCCATTCACCTTTCACGTCTACGGTTACACCGTGTCCAATGTCTTTCTTACCTGAGATGTTAATACGTGGTGAGTTAGTACCAACTTCAGTGTTACCTTCATCAGAACCATTCAAGTTAACAGAAACGTGACCACCGATAGCCATAGAAGTGCCATCATTGTTGTAGATTTCTGCTGCGAAAGTCTGTGTACCACATGCTAGTGCCGCCACTGCAACGGCTAGAGTTTTCATTTTCATTGTTAACATCCATATAGTTGTTTGTACCGGTTCGCTCCGACAGCAAAAGTTTTAGATATAGATCGCAACGAACAGATAACAAAGTAATAATGAAATACAAATGAAACAAATACTTTCTGACAAACGGCTGCTTTTAGTGACTTTTTTTTAACGTTGATCACATAAAAAAAGTGAACTTTTCATTTTCATTCATTTTTTGTGTAGCATTTTGCGTGTTACAGGTACCAGCGTGCGAGTGGCTTCTCATTTTTGATACCTTTTTCCGCAGCCATCCATTATCTGGTTAAATAATGGTGTCTAACGTTTTTGACGCGCGCTTATCGGTAACAAACTAAAGTGTTTTATTTTGCTCAAACAAGCTTTTCAAAGCGTATTTATCTATGAGAAACCGAACATTAGACAACTTTTCAGAAAGTAAAAAAAGCCCGAGTATTCACTCGAGCCTTTCCATTCGTTATTTAAGTTATTCATGTAATGCTCAACGAGAGCAACTTTCAGCTACTCAGCTACTTTGCGTCGCTTTCGCCTTGCGCAATTGCGTTAAATACTTCACCCAACTTTGGGCTTGCGTAGATGGTTCAATCTCATTCGCTCTTTTTGCATTCGCTAGGGCGTCTTCAATGCGCTTCAACTTATAGTAAGCACGTGTCTTAACCAATGCCACGTCCGCTTTGCGTCCAGAAACTTTATCTAAGGCAACAAGTGCCTCTTGATAATGACTTTCTTGTACTAATAGTTGAGAAAGGTTCCAGTAATATTGACGATCCAGCTTTGCAGCAAGACGCCAACTTTCGATGGACTCATCCCACTCTTTCGCCATCTGCCAATACGTCGCTTGTTGAGCTTTAAGTTTGCTGTCAGAGTCAATATCTTTCAGCTCCCCCAGCACCATAGCTGCACGCTCAGGAATACCACGTCGACCATACATTTGAGCAAGCAGCTTAAGGTCCTCTTGGCTCAATGCCACCCCTTTTAACTTCGCTAATGCCATTGAATCTAGCGCACGTTTGTCATCATTTACACGAAGATACAATGCCGTTAGTTGACGCCACCACTCAACACGTTCAGACTCTATCACAATCAAACGTTTGATCGTCCCAATGGCAGGCTGCCACCTTTTAAGTTCTAGCTCTGCTGATAATTTAATGGACAGTGGTGCCAGTTCATCAGGTTGTCCAAATTGCTCATAACGCCCCATCGCAGACAGGACTTTACTCCACTGACTCAACTGATAATGAGACTGGGCAATACGCAACCAAATGTCATGCGCGGTTTGTTTTTCAGGAACCGACTTACTTAGATCATAGTAATGTGGCAACGCTTTAGAGAATTGTTGCTCATTGATCAACATATCAGCCAACATCTTCCGGGTTTGCCAAGCTTGCTCATCGTCTAATAAGCCACTATTCACGGCAACTTCAAGCTGTTTAATTGCCAAAGTCACCTGCTCGTTCTGCCAATAAAAAATACCGAGCATGCGAGCGACAAACGCTTGATCATAACCACGAGAAAGCTCTAAAGCCTCTAAGGTCGAAATAGCCTCTTTGAGCTTTTCTTCTTGTACTAGGTTATGCGCCCGCTGCACGCGAGTCGCTGCATATTGGCTTAGCTCATTGGCAACCGATGCGAAAGCACTCAAACTCAAGAGCGCACCGAGTAAGAATTTCTTCATCATTTGGCTAACTTGAACTCCACTCTAGCGGTTTGTCCGAACTGCTCAATCGACACACCATTCTCAACTTTTGGCTGATATTTCCACTTTTTCAGTGCTCGTACGGCTTCTTTTTCAAACATGCGTTTTGGCTTTGCTTCAATCACTTCGACATCTTTAGGACGACCTGTCGCATCAATGGTAAAGCGCATGATCACATAACCTTCTACTTTACGTTTAAGCGCTTGACTTGGGTAACGAGGATCCACTCGATATAGCGGAAGTGCTTGCTGATTGCCAATGGTGCCTTTTAGATTCGGGGCGCTGATCGTGATACCATCAAGTGCCGTGTTTAAACCTAACGCACTGATTGGCGTGACTGGACTGATTGCTTCCATTTGCATTTCAGCTTGAGACAAATCCATCGGCTGCGGAGCTTTTGGCGGATCAGGTTGCTCTGGCACAGAACGTTGACGACGTTGCACATCAGCATCATTTTCTACCATCACTATATCAAAGCGTACCGATTCTGATGACTCTGGTGCACGTTGATTGCCTTTGTCGACCATCCACGCCATAAAGCTAAACAGGCTCACCGCGATCATCAACGATACGGGTAGTGCGAGTAATAGCCTCCCCATTAAGGTTTCTCCGCCGCCAATGCAATGCTCTTAACGCCTGCACCTTTTGCGGCATCCATCACTTTCACTACTGTACCGTTGTACGCATGCTCATCAGCCTGAATAACCAAAGATGCTTCCGGTTGTTCTAAAAGTAAATGCTCAATAGTGGCTTCAACACGCTCGATATCGACCAAACGTTTGTCGATATACACATCGTTTGCTGCAGTGACGGCAATAAAAATACCGGCATCTTTTTGGCTAACCACATTCGACGCCTGTGGGCGATTAACTTCCACACCGGACTCGCGTACAAACGAACTGGTTACAATAAAGAAAATCAACATGATGAATACAATGTCCAGCATTGAGGTTAAATCAATTTGCGCTTCATCTTGCTGATTAGATCTACGTCCGAGTCTCACTTCTGACTCCTTAAAGATTGTTCTAACTGGATAGCTTTACGCTCACACACTTTACTTAGGCGAGCATGCACAAACATACCGGCTAAAGCTGCTACCATGCCGGCCATCGTCGGCAATGTCGCAAGTGAAATACCTGAAGCCATCAATTTGGGATTGCTGCTGCCCTGAGTCGCCATCACATCAAAGACCGTGATCATGCCGGTTACGGTGCCAAGTAGGCCAAGCATCGGACAAATCGCTACAAGCAGTTTAATGGTTGAAAGATGCTGGCGGAGTTCAATTTGTGCTTTCGCAATCCAGCCATCACGGATTTGATGTGCATACCAAGAATGGTGATCGGGTCTTGCGGACCACTGATCACAAAGCTGCTTTTTCACCTTTGGAAATACCGCTGTTAGGTAAATAACACGCTCCATAACCAGTAACCAACATACCGCAACAACGGCTGCCAACCACCACAGGATCTGGCCACCTTGCTGCATAAAGCTAATCAAGGTTGTTGCCCAATCCTCACTGATCAAACCCAAAGTGTTGAGTAGGATCTGCTCCATTACGCTGCGTGCTCCGCTATCTTATTAGAGGTTTGATTTCTTTTCGCCATATCACGTTCAGCTTGCTCTGCCACAAGACCAATGCCTTGTTTTTCAAGGATATTGCGAATATTTTCTGCTTGTGAACTCAATACGTTATGCGCAAGAAGTAATGGCATTGCCGCAACAAGACCAAGAACAGTTGTAACTAGCGCCATAGAGATACCACCAGCCATGACTTTTGGATCGCCATTACCAAACTGAGTGATCACTTGGAACGTTTCGATCATGCCTGTTACCGTACCTAACAGACCAAGCATTGGCGCAAGTGCAGCAAGCAGTTTCAACATCGATAAGCCTTTCTCTAGATGGGTTTGCTCATCAACAACTGCTTCTAACAGACGCAACTCTAATGCTTCTACACTGCGGTGCTTATCTTTTTGATAAACCGCCAAAATTCGACCTAATGGGTTATCACCTGGCTGAGTCGGTGCTTTTAGCTGTTTCGCGATTTTTTGACGAGCAATCAGCAGTGACACGCCACGAACCAAGGCGATAATGAGACCAATCGCCAGCAGGCCAAGAATGATATTGCCCACCACACCACCAGCATTTAGACGATCAGACAATGTTGGTGAGTTGGCTAATTGTTCAAGTAGAATGCCGCGAGATGGGTCAATCACCAGCGATGTCATGTCGCCACTATTAAGTGCACTGGTCAACGTGCTCGCCGTTGGGCCATGTTCCGGTTGGCGTAAATAGTTCACCGCATCACCGCGTTGACCATTCCATTTGACGTAACCCGCATCATCAAGCAGCGCCATTGAGCCAAGACGAATACCATTAACGGTTTGTTCTCGACCTTCACCATCCAGTAAATTGAATGACACATTCGCTATCTCGCCACTTGCTTTTACTTGCTCTGCCATACTACGCCACATGGCTTCTAGCTGTGTGAGTGTTGGTAGTGATTTTGCCGCGACGATATCATCTATGTTTTGCAGGTAAGTATTCGCATCAACACCCGTGACAGAATGTTTTAGCTCCGCTTCTAGCTCTTTGGCGTTTTGGCGAACAACACCAAACAATTCACCCAAGCTGCCCGTTTCTAAACGTAATTTTTCTTCTAGCTGTGCTAGCTCAGCTTCATTTTCACTGAATGTCACACTCAGTGTGTCAGCTTCTGCTTGTAGCGCGGCACGTTCTGCAACAAGCTTATTTTTCATCACTTGCAGTTCTTGCTGTGTTTGCTTAAAACCAGATTCACGAACGGTATTATGAGACTGTTGTTGACGGTTCTCTTGCTGCGCTTTTTGTACTAAGGATTTATCTAAAGCAACTTGGTTGTCACTTGCAAGTGTGGTGTGTGGTAGAAGCGCAGCAGAAGAGAGCAATGCAACCGATAGCCATTTTTTCATCATTTATTTGCCCTCCGCAATATTTAGAGACACAGGCAAAGTAAGCATACTCGGTGCAATTTGTTTGTTTGCCATTGCAAAAGCTTTATCCAATTCTGATTTTTGTTCTTTGCCGACAGGTAGCCATGCGCTCTGTGCTTGAGACCAACTCCAGAAATGTTCACCCGATAAGCTGCGAGCAACCAATGAAACGCGACCGAGATAAAGGACGTCAGCTTCAATTTGTTCGCTCTCACTCAGAGCAATTTTACCTTGGTAAACGCCCAGTTTCGTGCCGTAATCCATTTCAATTTGATACGCTTCTAAAATTCGACGAAACTTCTCAGCATCCGCGACATCCGCACGAGTCATCATGGTATCTAGCTTAGCAATACGCTCTTCTCGTTGCGCTTTACGAATAGGTTTATCATTTGCAACAATCGTTTTTAAACCATCAAGCATGTGATACATCAAAGGCACGACCCCTTGACGAGTTTGCGCAATCTGAACGATCTGTTCATTTAAATTGCTCACTTCTTGGTTTTGACTTTCAACAAGGTTGGACAAGTGATCGCGGTAAATCTTCAAGTTGCTTACTTCTTCCTGCAACTGTTCAATTTCAGCTTCCAAAGTCAATGCAGTCTCTGCACTGGCGTCGATTCGCTTTTGACTGACTGCCGACGCTTGGTTCGTTTTACTCTGCACTGCCTGGGCATCGCTTAGATTATCCGCATATGCGGGAATCAAAACCGATGAGATCAACAGAGCGATACTTGATTTCATTAGATTCATACGAGTTTAAATATCTTTATTCTTGAAACGACTAAAGGGGAAGACTACTCTTCCCCTTTTAAAATCATATTGTTATCAATACTTGAACTGAATAGTCGCCATGTAGTTTCGGCCCTCACCGACCACTACACCATTTGCACCAGCTTGTTGGCTGTTTGTGCTACCGCCACCACCTAGGTAATCAGTATCAAACAAGTTTTCAACATTAAAGCGAGCAACAATATCCAAGTTCTCATCATACTTGTGTGTGTACGCGACGCCCATATCAATACGTGCATACCCATCTTTCTTAAACGTGTTCGCTGCGTCACCGTAGCGTTCACCTTCATAAATTAGGCCTAAGTTCAGGTCTGTATTAGCCTGAACGTGATAACTAGACCAAACACTTGCCGAAAACTCAGGCACATCAGCCGGACGATTTCCTTTGTACTTCGTCGAACTTTCCGTGATCTCTGCGTCTAGGTACATAGCAGAAGCCGTCAACGATAGTGCATCCGTAACAAAACCTTGCGCAAGAATCTCTGCACCGCGGTGCACTTGTTCACCATCTTGGGTTCGCTTGTACATCAACTCATCATCCGCATTCTTGCCGTCTTCTACATCAAGGGGCACATTTTCTAACGTAATATCAAACAACGCGCCAGTGAGGTATAGACGTTCGTCGAACAACTCCCACTTAGTACCAATTTCGTAAGAAATGCCGCGTTCAGCATCCAACTCTTCACCATCATTGGTGTACTTGTCATCACTGACCATACCTTGAGGCATGAAACTCTCAGAGTACTGAACGTAGATAGAACCGTTGCTAGCCGGGTGGAAAATGACACCCAACTTCGGTGATACCTGACTTTCTGTGAGTTGATCACTGCGCTTTTCATCGTAACGAACACCGGCCAATACCTGCCAGTAATCGTTAATCGTCATCATGTTCTGTACGTAGATACCCCAAGTATCATATTCACTGGTCGGCCATTTCTTTGAACTAACAGGAGCAGGCTTAACGACCGTTTCACCCGCAGGTACGTACTCACCCTTATGAAATGCCATAAAGCGGTCGTAGCTGTAATCCAGATAGTTCGCACCAACTAACAGGATGTTTTCTGTACCAAACAACGAAAACTCTGACGTTACATCGGCATAAGCCGTATCAAATACCCAGTTATCTGTTCGCTCATTACCTTTGTGTCGGATAGTACCATCCGTTTCGTACTGGTCGAATTTAGGGTAAGACTCAACGTCAAAACGGTTGAAGTCTTGGCGGTTGTAACCCGCTTTTACGTTCACATTGTCGGTGACTTGCGCGTTGATATCGATACCATAGTTTTCTACGTCGTTATCAATGTTCGACCACTGTGCATCCCAAATGTACTTATCACCACGGACAACATGTCCATCGACAACATAAGCACCCGAATCAACGCTGCCTTCATCTTTGGTCCGATCATAGTGCGCAGTCACCATGATGTTTTCCGTGATGTCATATTCGACAACCAATCCACCTACCATTCGATCCGTCTGGGGCTTGGTGCCATCTCCATAACGACGCCATGAACTGTAGCTTTCTTTTGCAAAAATAGCTCGAGCTCGCAATGTCTCTTCTGCATTCAACGCACCACTAACATCAAGAACGGTGCGCGAGTGATCATTTGAACCAATATCTTGGCTAAGGTTTACTTGCGTTTCATGTGTTGGTTTCTTAGAAACCATATTCACAAGACCACCTGGCTCTGATTTGCCGTAAAGCAAACCGGATGGGCCTTTAAGCACTTCCACTCGCTCTAAAAGCTCAATTGGTTGACGGTAATGTGACCAGTGTTGACGACCATCTTTTAGGAAACCGTCAGAGCTACTCAGCTCAAAACCACGTAATGAAAAGCGCTCTCGGTTACGGCTTGTACCGCCAGCGCTCACACTTGCGTCATTTTGTAGAACCTCACCTAGAGTGCTAGCACGTTGTTCATCGATCACCGCTTCATCAATAACTGCGACTTGTCCCGGCGTTTCCAACTGCGTCATTTCCATGCGCATTGCTGTACTGTTTGTATCCGCTTTGTAGCCAAACTCTCGGCCTTCGACAACCAGGTGTTCATCTGTTTTTTGAACGTCTGCCACTGCAGGTGCTGCTAGCACCGCACCGATCACTAATGCCAGTTGGCTCTTAGTAAACATATCCTTTCACTCCGACTATTTCTCGGGGCACACAACATGTTGTGTAATTCCCTCTTAATTATTTCGGCTGTGAATATAAGTGATAATTATTACTATTTGCATCAGATTTACATTCTTTGCATTCGTAAAGTTTTGTAAATTTCGAAATGACTGCTGCGGATTTAGACTTGCACCATCACTGCTTGAACAATAATGTGACTGCCAACCCACCACTAGAGCGATTCGTCGCTTTTGCTTTGCCACCCATCATTCGCATCGACTCCTTAACAATCGCAAGCCCTAGGCCATAACCACCTAGCTTTTTGTCACGTGATGGGTCTAGTCGCGTAAACGGGTTGAAGATATCAGACAACTTACTGTCAGGAATGCCTGGCCCATTATCTCCAATGATAAGCGCTAAATAATTCTGCTGTTCATGTCGCTCATTAACCAAAGAGACCTCAATTTTTGCAGATGGACCCGCGTATTTGAGTGCATTCCCAATAACATTATTCAAACAACGGATCACCAAAGTATCGTCACACTGCACTTTACTCAACAGCGCCTTTGATTCAAAAATCAGTTCCTGATCCACTTTAAGATCAATCTTGCAGCGCTCAACTTGTGGTTCCAACAGTACTTCTAAATCAATACGTTTCAATTCGGTATCGTAGCGAGCATTCTCCAGTCGGCTGAATTCTAAAATCTCGCCAACGAGGTGGTTCAGTTCATTCGCCTCTTCTTCCATCCGAGTCACGAGACCTTGTTCACTCTCGCTCACTCGCTTACGCAGTAAATGCAGTACCAAATTTTGACGAGCAAGCGGTGTGCGCAACTCATGAGATACGTTTCGGATCAGATAGCGCTGTTTTTCAGCTAGAGTGTGGATCTCTTTCGTCATGTCATCAAAATCTTGAGCCAACTCATTAAACTCTCGAGTATTGGACTTCAATTCATCCACAACGCTGACATTAAAATCACCGTTTGATAGCTTTTTACTCGCTTCTCTCAATCTGTCTAAAGGCTGTTGTAAACTCCTTGCCATCAGCAATGAAAACAAAGCCAAGATGACAACCGCTATAGCAACTTTTAACACATTGAAATAGAGAATAAACTCACGTGCCGGATGCAAACGATGAGGCAACTGAATCACTAAGCTGTTGTTACCAACCAAGGGAATACTAAAAATTGGTTGGCTCACTCTCCCTTTTAACTGCTCATCAAGGCTCCTTTTGAATTGCAATTTGAATTCAAAATGCGGATGCATCAACCGATGAGTTAAAGGGTGAAGATTTTCGTCTAACACAAATAGATAGTATTTCTGGCTATTGGCCCAATCGGCCAGTTCATCCATATCACCATATTCAATCATCACATTAGCTTGATGGGCTAAATCCAACATTTCTGTTTTTACGTGATTCGGAACTTTTAATACGGCTTTCACCAACGCCTGCTCAGCGAGCGCTTGCACGGCTAAAATACTAAAGACTATCGCCGTCATGTAGCTAAAAAGCTGGAATGCGAGGCTGTCTTTTCGTTGTGATATATACGACGGACAACGAAACTTCATGCCCCCGCAGCGGCCTCGATATAACTATAGCCTTTACCTCTAAGCGTCTTTATATGTTGCTTCGATAGTCCACCCTCAACCAACTTACGACGAATGTTACTTATGTGCATATCGAGATTTCGGTCAAATGGACTCAGTTCTTTCTTCAGCACTTCAATTTGCAATTCGGCTTTCGAGATCACTAGCCCCGGTTTTTTTTACCAGATACCCCAATAAATCCGCTTCGGTCTCTGTTAATGGCAAACTATTCAGGCGGTCGCTGATATTTTGCACAGTGGCACACATTGCTTGCCTATGACGCTCTAAACCAACACGACGAAGAACCGCTTTTATTCGCATGAGTAGTTCTGCGACGTTAAAAGGTTTTGCGATGTATTGATCTGCCCCTGCTTGATAGCCATCAAGCATAGAGTTTTCATCACTCAATGCGGTAAGCATCAGGATCGGCGTAGCGAATCTTTGACAAATCCGACGTGCAACCTGCATTCCATTTAGGTTCGGTAACATCACATCAAGCAGAACGAGATCAACCGACGTTTTTTCCATGTATTGCAAGGCACTTTCACCGCAATGAACCGATGAGACGGTATAACCCTCATCTTGCAACACCGCTTCAAGTAATTCGCATAAAGGAACGTCATCGTCCACGATCAATACTCGTGACATTTCCAATTACCATTTCAAATGTAAATAATTCGCATTCTATTACTCATTTACAAATTAAACAACCATAGTTTTTGTGGTTTTTCTGCTTAATTGTACTCATATCATTTGGTGACCGTTATTTGCCTTGATTCCACTGCTTTTATTCTCATATTCCAATGACTTTCTGTCATCGCGTTTTAATTAGAGTACAATCTCATCAACTTGTTACTGGAGTAATAAAACGAAATGAAAACGCTGTTGATTGGTCACCGTGGCGTGGCCGGAAAATACCCAGAAAACACAAGAATCAGTGTTCAAGCTGCCATTGATATGGGCTTAAATTGGGTGGAAGTCGATGTGCAGCCAACAAAAGATAACATTCTTGTCGTTTGTCATGATCATACTGTTGACCGTTGTAGCAATGGCAAAGGCCGAATCGATCAGATGACATTAAGTGAATTGAAAGAGCTCGATTTCGGTAGTTGGTTTAGTCCTGAGTTCGCACACCAGCCAATCATGACATTAGCTGAGCTACTTGAACTCGCTAACAGTCATCAGCTCAATCTGAACATCGAAGTCAAGGTTGACCACCATTCCGCTGAACAAGTTGCTCAGATACTTGCGCAAACCCTAACACAAGGCTCTCTAAGTCACGATCGTATCTTACTGTCTAGCTTTAGCCATGACGTCATACGGGCGCTGCATCAAAACTGCAAAGGGTATCGTCTTGGTGTATTAAGTGAATTTTTTACACGTAAAGATCGTGCGCTATTGGAAGAGGTCAACGCTTACAGTTGTAATCTAAACATTAACTGGGTGCGTTCGCGCCAGATCCTTAAGCTTCAACAGGCGGGATTTAAAGTGATGTGCTATACCGTGAACAACCCAAACAAGCTAAAGCACTTGCCAGTGCTCGATGGTATTTTTAGCGACTACCCGAGTCGATTCATGGAATAGTTACTCTATAACCAAAGATGGGAATCAATGAGAGCAATCATCACCACTCAATCGTAATTGGGGTTCCCATCTTGACTAGCTCAATAAATTCATCCATTTCTTCGTTACTGATTGCAATACAACCATTCGTCCAATCAAAGCTTTGAATAAACTGAGCGGATCGCGTTTCGCCATTTTTCAATCCGTGGATTTTGATATCACCACCCGGAGAGACTCCACGTCGATGGGCTTCAAGCCGATCAATGGCATCTGGATAACTAATATGAACCGAGCGATAGAATGCAGAATCTTCAATGATGTAATCTAAAGTGTAGTCGCCCTCAGGCGTTCTATTATCTCCCTCTTCTTGCTTGTGACCTTTTGGGTTTGCCCCCAACGCGATACGGTACTCCTTAACCACTTCACCATTCTCAATCAAATACATTCTACGTTTGGATTTGTCCACTTTGACTAAATCGACCGCAGCATGCGCACCAAATGTCAACGTACAAAACAAGACTAAAGATAACCATTTTATTGACATCAACACAGTACCCAACTTACCCGAAACAAGAAATATTCAAAAGGAGCTATGCTAGTCAGATGGTAATAGTAAAGCAAACTTAATGTGACAAAATTGAACTACCCATTGCGTCCTGAGTGAATTACTGTAGCAATAGAAAGTGTCATAAAGAAATCGTTTTATAAGCAGATGATTTTATAGACACAAGTTACTTTGAAAAGCCTAGCCCTACGAAAACAACGTGGCTTTCAGACGCAATGCTTATTTGAAATAACGGGGCATAAATGTGGAGAGGAAATTATGTTAAACATTGCTTTTTTCAGTGCCAAGTCCTATGACGAAGCGTCTTTCAACAAAGTAAAAGATAATAGAGATTTCACATTCCATTACCACGACTTTAGGTTAACCGCTAAGACAGCCAAAATGGCACAAAACTGTGAGGTAGTCTGCGCTTTTGTTAACGATGATCTATCAGAACCCGTCTTAAAACAGCTTTCTATCGGCGGCACACGTCTAATTGCCATGCGTTGTGCAGGCTTTGATAAGGTCGATTTAAATGCCGCCAAAGTGTTAGGATTACAAGTGGTGCGCGTCCCTGCTTATTCTCCTGAAGCCGTCGCTGAGCATACTGTCGGGATGATGATGTGCCTTAACCGCCGTCTTCATAAAGCTTATCAGCGAACTCGCGATGCGAACTTCTCTCTTGAGGGTTTAGTTGGCTTTAACTTCTTTGGAAAAACGGTTGGTGTCATTGGCACTGGAAAAATTGGAATCGCCACTATGCGCATCTTCAAAGGACTAGGAATGGATCTGCTTTGCTATGACCCGTACGAAAATCCTTTAGCATTAGAAATGGGCGCTCGCTACTGTTCACTTGAAGAGATCTACGCGAAATCAGATGTCATATCTCTTCACTGTCCAATGAGCGAAGAAAATTACCATTTACTTAATGAGCACGCTTTCTCACAAATGAAAGATGGTGTCATGATAATCAACACAAGCCGTGGGGAACTTCTCGATTCTGTTGCTGCTATAGAAGCGCTTAAACAAGGTAAAATCGGGGCACTAGGCTTGGATGTATACGACAATGAAAAAGACTTGTTCTTTCAAGATAAATCAAACGATGTGATCGTCGATGACGTATTCCGCCGCTTATCGGCATGTCACAACGTACTATTCACAGGGCATCAAGCATTCTTAACTCATGAAGCTCTCAACAACATCGCATCCGTTACGCTAAATAATGTCGACGCATTCTTATCAGGAGTTCCATCAGGGAACGAACTCATTAACTAAATCAAGCAATCTCGCAGTATAGTAGAGCGTAGAATTTCAGCTATGCTATACTCCCGACCTTTAAAAATATTGAGTCCTATTACCATGAGCATAAAAACTGATATTCAAAAGCTGCACAACCGTTTAGATACATGCCAGCGTAAACTTGACGCGGCACGTTCTCGTGGTGATCAAGAAATGATTACTAAATTCACGAACGAGGTTGATGAGCTATCTAAAAAGCTAAACCAACTAAAACACAAGCAAGCTTACGAAGTAAACAAAGAACGTAAGAGTCTACTTGATATGCCATTCTCTCGTGAAATCACTAAAGAAGAACAAGCAGATATCGGCAAGCTTAAAAAACGTGTTCGTGGCCTAGTGATTGTTCACCCTCTAACGAAAATGGGTAAAGAACTGCGCCTAGACGCAATGACGGGCTTTGCACCAAAAGAATTCTAATTGCTCAGTAACACTGCGTATTTTAATCGCCCAAGTAAATCGCTTGGGCTTTTTTACTTTTATAACCCCCCAAAACTATAACCCTACAAACCGCTTCAATTTCTTTGATAAGAAAATTCCTTGTCTACAATAGATTGACACCAAACTGTTTCAACACAAAATTGGTGACAGCAAAACAAACCATCGACACTACGCAAATGATTAGCAAAGTGATCCCAAAAGGGTACTTAGTCAGCAAATAAGGAAAAATCAGGAACATTGGTAAAGTAGGCAACACATACCAAAATGTGTAAAACGCATGGTTGGAGAGTTTTTCTGTCCCTTGCCCCTCGATATGCATCCAAATCAAAGCCAGTATTGTGACAGTCGGTAAAGCGGCAACTAACGCCCCTAACTTATCGCTTCGCTTTGCGACTTCAGAAATAAGCACAACAATCGCAGCAGTTGTCAGGTACTTAATCGCAATCCATAGCACTAGTAACCTCCTTGCAAACAGTATTTAGCCAGTACGTCGATTATTTACTTACTACACGACCAAGAAATCTCAAGACTGTTTGATCATTACCATCTTGATGATCCGGCCGAAAATAAGCACAACGTTTCTTATTTGCTAGCCGTTCCAACTCTACACTATTTTCAGCAAGATAAACGTGTTGGTGACAATAGGAACAATACTTCATCTTATCATTACCTATATCCTCCAAATCTGACCATGCTCTATCACAAATGAATTCAAACTCGCACTTCATCAGTTTCTCCTTAGCCTGATAAATATGTACTTTTCCTTATACACAAGAAGCATCATCATGACACCATCACAGGCTTTAACAAGTCCATTGACGTCAATACTGTTCAAAAGAGATCGAATTATTTTCTATACTTGAATAACTAACATCCTATTTTTAATCAAAATGATAGATACAAAAAAGCACTCGAGAACGAGTGCTTATACTTCAAAGAAATGCGCTTAATGTTGAACAGGCGTACTGATATACAGTGTTTTATTCAGCGTTGTGGTACTTGGGTCAAGTTCAAAGTTCCAGTGACCAACGATAGGTGCGTGATAACCACCTTCCACGATAAATTCAACAGTATTGTGTGTTTTCTTCCAGATTCGTACCAATCCATCAATATTACTTGTTCGGATAATACTGTGAGCAATCGGATCTGAACACCCAGGTAAAAACTCACTTTCATTCAGAGTAATCTTATACAAAGTACGATTTGAGCTCATGAGAAAATCATCGGCATGCACGCCATCTACATCTAGAGTCGCAACCTTATTCGCTAAAATATGTGGTGTGTCAGGTGGCGTTACATCAATATCAACTGGTATGCGAAAACTGAAGAAATTTTAAGCCATATTTCTGCGTAGTTTTGGAGTTCGAGGAGACCTATATGGGGTTAGACACAACTAGGGATTTAGTCAATTCTTGCACGTCACGTAATGTGCCTTGACCTAAAAGACTAAAACGAAAAAGCCTCGCTATTTCTAGCGAGGCTTCTTAATAGTGGCGGAGAGATAGGGATTTGAACCCTAGGTACGCTATTAACGTACGCCGGTTTTCAAGACCGGTGCTTTCAACCACTCAGCCATCTCTCCGCAAATTTTTACTAAAATTTAGTCTTATACTAATGATGCTAAATCTCAGTTTTGCCTTTAGATTTTTTAAAATCTAAAAACAGTAAGCAAGCCTGGCGATGTCCTACTCTCACATGGGGAAACCCCACACTACCATCGGCGCTATTTCGTTTCACTTCTGAGTTCGGAATGGAAATCAGGTGGGTCCAAAATGCTATGGTCGCCAAGCAAATTCTGTCTTTTTACTTCCACTTTTTTTAAAAAGTGAAAACAAAAAGTTTGGAAAGCTGTTTCTGTGTTCTCTACACAATCAAGTCTTGTTCTTGCTTTGAGTCCATCAAAACCCTTTGGGTGTTGTATGGTTAAGCCTCACGGGCAATTAGTATCAGTTAGCTCAATGCCTCACAGCACTTACACACCTGACCTATCAACGTCGTAGTCTCCGACAACCCTTTAGGATACTTAAAGTATCAGGGAGAACTCATCTCAAGGCTCGCTTCCCGCTTAGATGCTTTCAGCGGTTATCGATTCCGAACTTAGCTACCGGGCAATGCGTCTGGCGACACAACCCGAACACCAGAGGTTCGTCCACTCCGGTCCTCTCGTACTAGGAGCAGCCCCTTTCAATTCTCCAACGCCCACGGCAGATAGGGACCGAACTGTCTCACGACGTTCTAAACCCAGCTCGCGTACCACTTTAAATGGCGAACAGCCATACCCTTGGGACCGACTTCAGCCCCAGGATGTGATGAGCCGACATCGAGGTGCCAAACACCGCCGTCGATATGAACTCTTGGGCGGTATCAGCCTGTTATCCCCGGAGTACCTTTTATCCGTTGAGCGATGGCCCTTCCATTCAGAACCACCGGATCACTATGACCTGCTTTCGCACCTGCTCGAATTGTCATTCTCGCAGTCAAGCGGGCTTATGCCATTGCACTAACCTCACGATGTCCAACCGTGATTAGCCCACCTTCGTGCTCCTCCGTTACTCTTTGGGAGGAGACCGCCCCAGTCAAACTACCCACCAGGCACTGTCCGCAACCCCGATAAGGGGTCAACGTTAGAACATCAACACTACAAGGGTGGTATTTCAAGGACGGCTCCACAGATACTAGCGTACCTGCTTCAAAGCCTCCCACCTATCCTACACATGTAGGGTCAATGTTCAGTGCCAAGCTGTAGTAAAGGTTCACGGGGTCTTTCCGTCTAGCCGCGGGTACACTGCATCTTCACAGCGATTTCAATTTCACTGAGTCTCGGGTGGAGACAGCGTGGCCATCATTACGCCATTCGTGCAGGTCGGAACTTACCCGACAAGGAATTTCGCTACCTTAGGACCGTTATAGTTACGGCCGCCGTTTACCGGGGCTTCGATCAAGAGCTTCGACCGAAGTCTAACCCCATCAATTAACCTTCCGGCACCGGGCAGGCGTCACACCGTATACGTCATCTTACGATTTTGCACAGTGCTGTGTTTTTAATAAACAGTTGCAGCCACCTGGTATCTGCGACTCTCGTCAGCTCCATCCGCAAGGGACTTCACCATCAAGAGCGTACCTTCTCCCGAAGTTACGGTACCATTTTGCCTAGTTCCTTCACCCGAGTTCTCTCAAGCGCCTTGGTATTCTCTACCCGACCACCTGTGTCGGTTTGGGGTACGATTCCTTACAATCTGAAGCTTAGAGGCTTTTCCTGGAAGCATGGCATCAATGACTTCACTACCGTAGTAGCTCGACGTCGTGTCTCAGCCTTAGAAAGAGCCGGATTTACCTAACTCTTAAGCCTACGCACTTGAACCTGGACAACCGTCGCCAGGCCCACCTAGCCTTCTCCGTCCCCCCATCGCAATTGTAAGAAGTACGGGAATATTAACCCGTTTCCCATCGACTACGCCTTTCGGCCTCGCCTTAGGGGTCGACTTACCCTGCCCCGATTAACGTTGGACAGGAACCCTTGGTCTTCCGGCGAGGAGGTTTTTCACCCCCTTTATCGTTACTCATGTCAGCATTCGCACTTCTGATACCTCCAGCATGCTTTACAACACACCTTCAACGGCTTACAGAACGCTCCCCTACCCAATGAAGTAAACTTCATTGCCGCAGCTTCGGTTTATTACTTAGCCCCGTTACATCTTCCGCGCAGGCCGACTCGACCAGTGAGCTATTACGCTTTCTTTAATGATGGCTGCTTCTAAGCCAACATCCTGGCTGTCTGAGCCTTCCCACATCGTTTCCCACTTAGTAATAATTTGGGACCTTAGCTGGCGGTCTGGGTTGTTTCCCTCTCCACGACGGACGTTAGCACCCGCCGTGTGTCTCCCGGATAGTACTTACTGGTATTCGGAGTTTGCAAAGGGTTGGTAAGTCGGGATGACCCCCTAGCCTTAACAGTGCTCTACCCCCAGTAGTATTCGTCCGAGGCGCTACCTAAATAGCTTTCGGGGAGAACCAGCTATCTCCAGGTTTGATTGGCCTTTCACCCCTAGCCACAAGTCATCCGCTAATTTTTCAACATTAGTCGGTTCGGTCCTCCAATTGATGTTACTCAATCTTCAACCTGCCCATGGCTAGATCACCTGGTTTCGGGTCTATATCCAGAGACTGAACGCCCAGTTAAGACTCGGTTTCCCTACGGCTCCCCTAGATGGTTAACCTTGCCACTGAATATAAGTCGCTGACCCATTATACAAAAGGTACGCAGTCACAGGACGCAATGCCTGCTCCTACTGCTTGTACGTACACGGTTTCAGGTTCTATTTCACTCCCCTCACAGGGGTTCTTTTCGCCTTTCCCTCACGGTACTGGTTCACTATCGGTCAGTCAGTAGTATTTAGCCTTGGAGGATGGTCCCCCCATATTCAGACAGGATATCACGTGTCCCGCCCTACTCGATTTCACTGAATGTGCGTTGTCGACTACGGGGCTATCACCCTGTATCGCCGGACTTTCCAGACCGTTCGTCTAACGCATATAAAGCTTAAGGGCTAGTCCAATTTCGCTCGCCGCTACTTTCGGAATCTCGGTTGATTTCTTTTCCTCGGGGTACTTAGATGTTTCAGTTCCCCCGGTTCGCCTCATTAACCTATGAATTCAGTTAATGATACTAGCTTATGCTAGTGGGTTTCCCCATTCAGAAATCCCAGACTCAAATGGTTGTTACTACCTAATCTGGGCTTATCGCAAGTTACTACGTCTTTCATCGCCTCTGACTGCCAAGGCATCCACCGTGTACGCTTAGTCACTTAACCATACAACCCCAAAGAGTTTCAGAAGAAATCTTGAGTTTGTTGTTTAAACAACCAAAGTTGCTATCTCATTATTTGAATGAGCGAGATAGCTATCGATTTTGCCGGACTCAAATATGTTTTGCTTTCGCAAAACCCAAGAACACTTGAATGTGTTTTTGTGTATTCATCGAAATGAATACTTTGAGAACTTTACAAACAAATGCTTATCTATTTAAGACAAGATTTGTTTTGTCAGCTTTCCAAATTGTTAAAGAGCTAATCACTTCTCATGAAGTAACCATTTTTAAAAACACTCTGCTTTCTATTTCAAAGAAAGTGTGCTTAAAGATGGTGGGCGATACCGGGCTCGAACCAGTGACCCCCTGCTTGTAAGGCAGGTGCTCTCCCAACTGAGCTAATCGCCCACATGAGTTTTACGTCTCGTGGTAGACGTCAAGAATGGTGGAGCTATGCGGGATCGAACCGCAGACCTCCTGCGTGCAAGGCAGGCGCTCTCCCAGCTGAGCTATAGCCCCATCTTGAGAGTCATTTCTAAAAAAGAAATGGTGGGTCGTGCAGGATTCGAACCTGCGACCAATTGATTAAAAGTCAACTGCTCTACCAACTGAGCTAACGACCCAATGGTATCCCGTAGGGGAGTCGAACCCCTGTTACCGCCGTGAAAGGGCGGTGTCCTAGGCCTCTAGACGAACGGGACACTGGATTGAAGATATTGGGATATCTTCGTCTCTTTTACTTTATAAACCGTATCAATCTGTGTGGACACTCATCGTGAGTAATCATCGTATAAGGAGGTGATCCAGCGCCAGGTTCCCCTAGCGCTACCTTGTTACGACTTCACCCCAGTCATGAACCACAAAGTGGTAAGCGTCCTCCCCGAAAGGTTAAACTACCTACTTCTTTTGCAGCCCACTCCCATGGTGTGACGGGCGGTGTGTACAAGGCCCGGGAACGTATTCACCGTGGCATTCTGATCCACGATTACTAGCGATTCCGACTTCATGGAGTCGAGTTGCAGACTCCAATCCGGACTACGACGCACTTTTTGGGATTCGCTCACTTTCGCAAGTTGGCTGCCCTCTGTATGCGCCATTGTAGCACGTGTGTAGCCCTACTCGTAAGGGCCATGATGACTTGACGTCGTCCCCACCTTCCTCCGGTTTATCACCGGCAGTCTCCCTGGAGTTCCCGACATTACTCGCTGGCAAACAAGGATAAGGGTTGCGCTCGTTGCGGGACTTAACCCAACATTTCACAACACGAGCTGACGACAGCCATGCAGCACCTGTCTCAGAGTTCCCGAAGGCACACCTGTATCTCTACTGGCTTCTCTGGATGTCAAGAGTAGGTAAGGTTCTTCGCGTTGCATCGAATTAAACCACATGCTCCACCGCTTGTGCGGGCCCCCGTCAATTCATTTGAGTTTTAATCTTGCGACCGTACTCCCCAGGCGGTCTACTTAACGCGTTAGCTCCGAAAGCCACGGCTCAAGGCCACAACCTCCAAGTAGACATCGTTTACGGCGTGGACTACCAGGGTATCTAATCCTGTTTGCTCCCCACGCTTTCGCATCTGAGTGTCAGTATCTGTCCAGGGGGCCGCCTTCGCCACCGGTATTCCTTCAGATCTCTACGCATTTCACCGCTACACCTGAAATTCTACCCCCCTCTACAGTACTCTAGTCTGCCAGTTTCAAATGCAATTCCGAGGTTGAGCCCCGGGCTTTCACATCTGACTTAACAAACCACCTGCATGCGCTTTACGCCCAGTAATTCCGATTAACGCTCGCACCCTCCGTATTACCGCGGCTGCTGGCACGGAGTTAGCCGGTGCTTCTTCTGTAGGTAACGTCAAATCCATACGCTATTAACGCATGAACCTTCCTCCCTACTGAAAGTGCTTTACAACCCGAAGGCCTTCTTCACACACGCGGCATGGCTGCATCAGGCTTGCGCCCATTGTGCAATATTCCCCACTGCTGCCTCCCGTAGGAGTCTGGACCGTGTCTCAGTTCCAGTGTGGCTGATCATCCTCTCAGACCAGCTAGGGATCGTCGCCTTGGTGAGCCCTTACCTCACCAACTAGCTAATCCCACCTAGGCATATCCTGACGCGAGAGGCCCGAAGGTCCCCCTCTTTGGCCCGTAGGCATCATGCGGTATTAGCCATCGTTTCCAATGGTTATCCCCCACATCAGGGCAATTTCCTAGGCATTACTCACCCGTCCGCCGCTCGCCGCCCAACAAATCCTCCGAAGATTCAATGTTGTCGCTGCCGCTCGACTTGCATGTGTTAGGCCTGCCGCCAGCGTTCAATCTGAGCCATGATCAAACTCTTCAATTTAAGATTTTGTTCGACTCAATGAATACTGAACATTCCTTTCGCTAATAAATAGCAGAAGTAATGTTTGAATTGACTGTGCTGAATCTTTCGATTCAATGGTCACTTCGTTTCATTGAAATCTAATTTGAAGCCGAAGCTTCTAATTTGGATTATCATCAACGAGTGCCCACACAGATTGATAGGTCTATATTGTTAAAGAGCATTGCTTCGTAAGCTTTACTATCGAAGCGGAGGCGTATTCTAAGGAATTAATTCTTAGTGTCAAACACTTTTTAAAATTAATTTTTAGAAGCTTTTCTTTCGCCTCGTTGCCAACCGCTTTTGCGTTTCCGCTTTGCCCTGACAACGGATGCGCATTATAGGGAGATGATTTTTCTTGGCAACCCTTTTTTAGAAAAAACTTAAAAAAAAGCGTCGAGTGATGAAATCTCACTCAAATGCTTGTTTTTAGCACTCAGTTGTTAACTTCAAGTAGCAAATAGGCAATCAATATGTATCTACCCAAGACTCTTCAAAGCTTGTGATATCAAGATTCAGTGACTTCTCCGCTTCGATTTTCTCAATAGCCTCTAATTCTTTATTTACACTGCTCATCGTCAATGTGTTGTTGTCTAACTCAAACACCTGACTTTGAGTCGTATAGTAGAACTTAAGGATCGTCAGCGCTTTTACATCATACTCAGAAGAAGCGGCTTTAATGCTTTTCAGTTTGCGGAAGATCTTGTTGTGCAGCTGCTTGAGTTGCCATACATACAACACTTCCTCCATGTATGGCCGAGTTTTAAATTTATTCAGTAAAGAGAGTGACGTTGCGAACGCGAGAACCACACCAATCAAGTTCCAGTGAAAGTTTCCCGTTGATTGATTAGGAACGATGTCTGTATTTCCAAATAAAACGATCAACACTGTACTAAATGCAAGAGTTGATATCGCAAGCAGTGCTATAAAGCCGCCAATGACGAGATTCACTTTCTTTCTATAAACTTGTTTGTTTATTTTTCTAATTTCCATATACCGCTCCTAAATAAATTACTTCTATTCTAACGAGCACACTCAACACAACAATCGAAGCTTTGTAAATAAGTTCACATTTATTATTAAGCTCACAGCCTGCCCTTTCTCTATTGCGATAGGCTTCGGTGTATTGGATTCCAATGATTACCTAACCACAAAATCAACGCTACCTCTGGACCTAGCATATTGCGCTTACTTAGGTATATACTCCGCGCATTCACTCTTTCTATATAGAGGCTACATTTATGCGCTCTTTTGTTTTACGAGCTCGCGCTGCGCCCACCACCAGCAAGGCACTGTTAGAAGGTGTTGGTAATGAAGCGCATACAGAGATTCTTGCTCATACCATGATGAACACTATGTTCGTTGCTCAATCGCACCGTGAAGATGTGGTTGTACACTTGGTTTTGGAAAGCACAAAAGATTTCTCACGTACCATTACTATTCGCTCCAACGACATCACCAACATTGGCGGCTTCCATGAGTCAACACTAATTGCAGCAGTGGCTCGTGCTTTGGACGCATCAGTGGGCATGGGTAAAGAGCAGCTTCGTGAAGTCGAACCTGGGATCACCGTTCGTACCGTCAGCTTTGAACGCCTAGTGCAAGAACTGGCAGAAGATCACCAACTATATATGTTGGATAAAAAAGGCGAATTTGTTCGTGATGCAGAAATCGGTGGAAACCCATGTTTCTTGCTAACTGACCACATCCCGATGCCGAAAAAGTCTTTCAATAGCTTAAAGCGCCTTGGCACAGAGAAGATCAGCTTAGGTCCTAAGATGCTTTTCGCTTCCCAGTGTGTGGTATTGATCCACAATGAGTTGGACATTCGCGAATTTTAATTCTCGCGAGTTAATCATTCGATATAAGAAAGAGGACTCCATTGAGTCCTCTTTTTGTTTCTATAGGAGTTCTAGGTTTACTTACCACCAATGCTCAAACGAGCAAAGCGAACGTCTGGCGAGAAGAAAGTGCGGCTATCGTTAATTAACTGAGCATCACCCACAGCCTCAACTTCTTGCAGCATCTTGTAGAAGTTACCCGCTACAGTGATACCACGCACTGGTTGAATGCGCTCACCATCACGGCACAAGAAGCCACTCGCACCAAACGAGAAATCACCACTCACCGCATCCGCGCCAGAGTGAACACCCTGCAGTTCGACTAACTCTAGGTACTCACCCGCTTTCACTTCTGACGCACTACTGTTGCCTGTCGCAATCACTTTGTGATTCGCTGATACTTCTAGGCTCGATTTTGCACCGCGAGCGGCACTTGCTGTCGAGACTGCACCCAAGTAACTTGCGGTCTGGCTGTTGTGTAGCAAGGTTTTCAACTCACCATTAGCAATCATCACATTGTCTTGAGTAGCAAAGCCTTCACTATCAAAACTTGCGATTGCCATACCATTTGGCATGTAAGCCGTATCAGTAAAGGTAATCAAATCACTCGCAACACGTTGACCAAGCTTATCACCCAGTGGCGTAATGCCTTTCATCGCGCTTACGCCAGAGAAAGCACTGCCGAAAGCACCGAATAAACTTGCTAGCGCATTGATATGGAAGATAGCAGGGTAGTTACCCGTCGCAACCGGTGCACCTTCAAGAAGATCTCGAGCAAGGTTGTAACCGCCTTCTATACAGTAAGCTGGATTCAACTCATCAAAACGGCGACCAAGTGACATTCTCCCCGCCATTGACTGTTTGCCGTCTTTTTCAAACAAGGTATACGCGTAACAAGTGAACGAGCGCTCGAAGTGTTGACACAATGTGCCTTGAGTATTGGCAATGATTAGTTGTGTTTCGCCATCGCTGTAACCATTGTAAGGTGCGCTAGAAGCGTGAGGTAGAGCGACTACGCCTTGCTCAAGTGCGAGAGACAGTTCAATTTTTTCATCAACAGAAGTCGTATCTTCTTGTGAAATCTCAGCAACATCAGTCGCAATTTGGCTGTTCACGCAACTAATCGTCTGATGTTCATCTTGCTTGGAAAAGCGAGCGCTTTGCAGTGCGTTGGTCAGCATCAAATCTAAGCTTGGTTGCTCTAACGACTCAGAATAGCTTGTTGCAACACGCGCATCTTTCACAACACGAACACCCAGAACTTGGCTTGAGCTTACTTTGTACTCATCCAGCTTTCCTTGGTTCGCTTTCAAAGAAAAGCTGCTGTTGCGGTTTACAATGACGTCCGCTTCTGCACCTTGGCGTTTTGCTTCTGATAGGACGTAATCAACCGCATTAAGAAGTTGTTGTTCTTGGCTCATTAGTTACCGCCTCCTACCAGAATGTTATCTACTTTCAGCGTTGGCTGACCGACTGTTGTTGGCACTGAACCACTCACGGAACCACACATGCCCGGGGCAAGCGCCATGTCTTTGCCGACCATACTGATTTCTTTCAACACTTTTGGACCCGTGCTGATCAGCGTTGCTGTTTTCAGAGGCTTGGTGATTTTGCCATTTTCAATGAGGTAAGCTTCACGAACGGCAAAGTTGAACTCACCCGTACCCGGTTGAACCGATCCGCCGCCCAGCTTCTTCGCATAGATACCGCGTTCGATGCCAGCCAACATGTCATCAAGTGAATGCTCGCCTTCTTCGATAAAGGTGTTACGCATACGCGAGGTTGGTGCGAACTTGTAGTTTTGACGACGACCAGAACCCGTAGGTTCATAACCTGTCTTCATGCCACCCATTTTATCGACCATAAAGCTGGTTAGCTTACCGTCTTTGATCAATTGAGTGCGCTGAGTCTTCATGCCTTCATCATCAACATGAATCGAGCCCCATTCGTTGGTCATGGTGCCATCATCGACAGCATTCACTGCGGTGTGAGCAATCATTTCGCCCATCTTGTCGTGGAATACGGACGCTTTCTTCGCAACTGAAGTGGTTTCGAGCAAGTGGCCACAAGCTTCATGGAAGATAACGCCACCAAAGCCGTTACCAATTACCACTGGCATTTCACCCGATGGACACGCATCCGCGCCAAGTTTTACTAACGCTTGTTGAGCGATAGTTTGACCTAGCTCTTTCGCATCAAGTTGTTCACCTAACTCCCAACCAGCAAGAGCGCCAGGACCTTCCATACCTGAAGACTGCTCAGTACCTTTTTGAGCGACTGTATTACCAGCAACACGAATGTAATGACGAGTATCGTCAACGTGTAGCCCTTGTGAATTAAAGATGGACACTCGCTGCTCACGCTGAAGTACGCTGCCAATAAACTGACTAATGTATTCACTCTCTGCGCGTGCTGCTTGATCGACTTTCAATAAAAAAGCGATTTTAGAATCTAGGTTGGCGTCTTTGCCAAGTGGCATACGACAACCATGTTGAATTGGGTAGCGGTTCAGATTGAGAGAACCTACTGAGGCAATTTGCTCACGCTTGTCTTTTGCTGCAAGCAATGAGGTGACGCGTTTTAGCTCTTTTTCATCTGTGCTGTTGGTGTAACCGTAAAGCACCTTATGACCGAAAAAGAGGCGAATACCGATACCAAAATCGATACCTGAATTAACCTTATCCACTTCACCGGATGCAATCTGGACAGTGTTGGTTTGGTGGTGTTCAACGAATAGCTCTGCGAAATCAGCCCCTAAAAAGAGGGCATGATCGATCACCGCTTTCGCTGTTACAGAATTAAGCATGAAATCTCCTTGCTCGTTGATCGTTCTCGCCGTCCTGACCTTTGAGCAAACCTGGTAGGTGATACCAAACGAACTCAAAGATATATTGGCAACGCATTAAACTTTAACACTTTTTTAACCTTGTTTTGTGCTAATCCTTGCTAAATCAAACAACGATTCGTTATGTAATATGTCGAACAATCAATAATAAATGGAGTCTTTCTCTACCACTTTCAATGCAAAACATCATTTGTTCCAAGAACTTTCCAGTCAATTTTCAATTAACAGAGATAAAAATACTCAATACCGATATCAAACAGAGTTGGACTTCTCAAAATTTATCGATTGTTTGATTCAAACGAAAAAATCCATACATCTACTATTCGTGAACTGCTATTATCCTAGCGAAATAGTCGGGGAGCCAATGCAGTAATTGTATCGGCTGAGATCAAAATAGAGACCCGTTGAACCTGATTCAGTTAGTACTGACGTAGGGAACTATCATTACTTTGCCACTAGCCGATCTTGAATATCCATCAGTTTAGCTAGCCTCAACGGATCCGATCACCGATCTTCCCTTGCGAGAACCAAAGTCAGTTCCTATACGTCTTTTAATAGGAGCGACCATGGCGCAGCAATCAAACCAAGAACAACCATCCGCAGAGTCGAAAACACAAACGACAGTACCGTCAACCACCCCGATTGTATTGACGATCGCAGGGTCGGACAGTGGCGGCGGCGCAGGCATTCAAGCAGACATCAAAGCCATATCCGCAACCGGAAGCTTTGCCTGTTCGGTGATTACTGCTATTACCTCGCAAAATACACAGGGTGTTTCCGCTATTTTCCCGATACCTTTAGATCATGTTGAAAGCCAGCTCGATTCCGTTTTTACCGACCTCAACATCGTTGCAGTCAAAGTAGGTATGTTAGCCGATTCCAACATCATCAAAGTCGTTGCCAGCAAAATTAAACAATACCAGCCAAAGCATCTCGTAATTGACCCTGTAATGGTCGCCACCAGCGGCGATCTATTATTGGAACAGTCGGCAATCAGCACATTGAAAGAAGCATTGATTCCGCTCGCTGACATCATTACTCCAAATTTACCAGAGGGTGCAGCGCTTACGGGTAAGGCGGTTCCTCAATCAGAGTCTGCGATGAATGACATGATTACCGACTTACGCGCTCTCGGTGCAAAAGCGGTACTGTTAAAAGGCGGGCATTTAGAAAAAGATGAAAACAGTAACGATCTCTTGATCCTGCAAGACAGTGCTGAACTCATCAGTGCGAAACGATTCCCAACCAAAAACACACACGGTACTGGCTGCACGCTTTCATCCGCTATCGCCTCTTACCTTGCCCAAGAGAATAGTCTAAATAGAGCCGTACATTTGGGTAAAGAATACATCACCCAAGCTATTGCTCATGCCGATGAGTTAAATGTCGGTCAAGGTCACGGCCCTGTGCATCATTTCTTTGCTGGTCCAAACTTTGGCAACAACAATAATGCACGTTAAAGCTCTAGGTCTTCAACTTTCGCACGCCGGCCTACAATACAAAGACAGCCAGACCCCCACGTTAGCAAGGTTGAGCATGACCATCCCTGCGGACAAATGGACCGTCTTACTTGGTCGCAGTGGTTGTGGTAAAACGACGATCCTGCGCTATCTCGCGGGTCTGCTGGATGACAAGGTTGATTGGTATGGTGACCTAACCACCACGGATGGTATCGCCTTGCGTGATCGCATTGCCTACATGGCGCAACAAGACCTATTACTGCCATGGTTGAACGTGTTAGACAACGTCTGCCTAAGTTCACGATTTTCTCATTCAACAAGGCCTCATGGGGCCGAACAAAACAAGCAACGTGCGCTGACCTTATTAAAACAAGTTGGATTGGCAGAATACGCAAACACTAAACCCGATCAACTGTCTGGCGGCATGAGACAGCGTGTCGCTCTTGCCCGCACTCTAATGCAAGACAAGCCCTTGGTTCTAATGGATGAACCTTTCTCGGCACTTGATGCAGTGACTCGTCATAAACTGCAAACCTTATCTGCCGAATTACTAAAAGATAAGACCGTCGTATTGATCACTCATGATCCCCAAGAAGCGGTGCGACTAGCTCACCAACTCTATGTATTGCAAGGTACGCCTGCGCAAGCCCGGCATCTTGTTGTTCCAAACACTGAGCCACCGCGCGTGCTCGACGGTGAATGTGCTGCTTTACAACAAGCCATCTTGGATCAATTGGAGAAAGACTATGAGTGACATGACTCAGTACAACTCCATTTCAACGAAAATAGGTAAAAAGGAGCGAGTGACTCATCCAGCACTTCGTTTGGTGATCAGCACGGCGGTCATCTTGGGTTTATGGCAACTGACTATTGTCGTGTTCGATATGCCAAGTTTCATCTTACCCTCGCCCATTGAAGTTCTGGACAAATTAGTGACTCGTTATGACGTATTGCTCAAACATACTTGGGTAACCGCTCAAGAGATCTTGTTTGGTCTGGTGCTTGGGCTATCAATGGGCTTGTTTTTCGCATTACAAATGCTGATGTTCGAACCACTCAAACGTTGGCTCCTACCCATTCTGATTGCCAGCCAAGCAATTCCGGTATTTGCGATCGCGCCTGTGCTCATGCTTTGGCTAGGTTATGGCATTGCCTCAAAAGTGGTGATGGCGGCGATCATCATCTTTTTCCCAGTCACTACATGTTGTTATGACGGTCTTCGAAATACACCAACCGGTTATCTCGACCTTGCTAAAACTATGGGTGCATCGAAATGGCAATTGCTGCGTCATATCCAGTTGCCGGCTGCTCTACCAACACTGGCATCCGGCATTCGTGTCGCCGTGGTTATTGCACCAATTGGTGCCGTTGTGGGTGAATGGGTTGGTTCAAGTGAGGGCTTGGGCTATCTGATGTTACAAGCCAACGCTCGCATGATCATTGATGAAATGTTTGCGGCGCTGTTTATCCTCGCTGTTTTATCGATCGCACTCTACTTCATCACCGATAAATTATTGAAAAAAGCCATCCCTTGGGAAAGCAAGTAATTGCAGAAAATAACCAAAGGAAATTGGGAAATAAAGGAAAAGCCTCGTGAATAAAAACAAACTTATGAGCGCTGCTGCTCTACTCGCTTCAGTGGTATCAACCAACGTTCTTGGTGCCGAAAAAGAGATGACGCTAATGCTGGATTGGTTCGTCAACCCAAACCATGGTCCTATCGTGATCGCCAAAGAGCGTGGTTACTTCAAAGAGCAAGGTTTGAAAGTCAACATTCAAGAGCCCGCAGACCCAAGCACACCACCTAAGTTGGTTGCGGCGGGTAAAGTTGACATGGCGATTTCTTACCAACCAAGCCTGACTATTGATGTCGCAGCTGGTTTACCGTTAATCCGCTCTGCAACTCTGATTGCAACACCACTCAACACACTTATGGTGCTGGATAACGGTAAGAACGAAAACCTTGGTGACTTGAAAGACAAAAAGATCGGTATTGCTATCGCCGGTAACGAAGAAGCGACAATCGGTACCATGCTAGCTCAAGAGAACGTGAAGCTTTCTGACGTACAAATCATCAACGTAGGTTGGGCGCTGTCTTCATCTCTCGCATCTGGCAAAGTGGATGCGATTTGGGGCGGTCTACGTAACTTCGAAACTAACCAGCTTGCACTAGAGGGTTACAAAGCCAAAGCTTTCTTCCCAGAGGAGCACGGTGTGCCCGCGTATGACGAGTTGGTCTTCGTAGCCAATGCAAAAACCTACGACAAAGAAGCCATCAAGGCATTCAACAAAGCGCTAGAGCAAGCGACTACTTACATCGTTAATCATCCAAAAGCGTCTTGGAAAGAATTCGTGGCTTATTCACCAGACACCCTCAACAACGAGCTTAACCAACGTGCTTGGAACGACACACTAACTCGTTTCGCTCTTCGCCCGTCCGCTGTAGATCTGAAACGCTACGATGATTATGCCGAATTCATGTATTCACAAAAAATCATCGAAACACTGCCAAAAGCGAAAGATTACGTGCCGAGCTTTGACTAATGCTAAAGACCTTAGGCTCAAAGCCTAAGGTCTAACGATTACGAGATACCCATAATGAAATACCAAGATTTGATCGACGCTTGCCACCAAGATTGGCAAGAGTACACCGAGCATGCGTTTGTGCAGCAACTGGCGAAAGGCACTTTGGCTCAACCTTGTTTTCTGCACTATCTAAAACAGGATTTTCTGTTCCTAAAACAGTACGCACGAGCTTACGCATTAGCGATCTACAAAGCGCGTACTTTGGATGACATGCGCCGCGCTCTCCCAAGCGTACATGCATTGCTCGATTCTGAAATCGCCCACCACGTGACTTACTGCGAGCAATGGGGACTGACAGAATCCGACTTAGAAAACGAGCCAGAAGATTTCGGCACTGTGGCTTACACCCGTTACGTATTAGATGCTGGCATGACGGGCGATCTTGTTGATCTTTACGCCGCACTTGCTCCTTGCTCTATCGGTTATGCCGTAATCGGTAAGATGCTGATTGAAGATGAAAAGACCGTAATCGAGGGTAACCCATACGCAAGTTGGCTCAACCTCTACGGAGGTGAAGAGTTCCAATCTGGTGTCGCAAAAGGTACAGAACACTTTAACCAGTTATTGGCGGAAATCGATATCAACAGCCAACGCGGTCAAAACCTGATTCAGGTATTCAAAACTGCAACGCGCATGGAAGTGGCATTCTGGCAACAAGGTCTGAACGCTCAGCAAGATTAATCGGAGAATCTCATGTTAATTGAACAAATCACCCAAGCATTAACCGCAGTACGCCAGCAAAAGCCGTTAGTCGTCAACATCACTAACTACGTGGTGATGAACAACACAGCAAACGCCCTATTGGCTATCGGTGCTTCTCCAATCATGGCACACTCCAAGCAGGAAATGGCAGAAATGATGTCATTCGCTGGCGCACTGGTTATCAACATTGGAACCCTAGACAGCGTTTGGACACCGCGCATGAGCTATGCCGTAGAGCAAGCCAATGCCAATGGCAAAATCGTTGTACTCGACCCTGTCGGTTGCGGAGCAAGCTCACTACGTACCGAGACATCACGTGAAATCGCGCGCCTTGCAGACAAACTCATCATCCGAGGTAACGCTTCAGAAATCATTGCACTCGCTGGCGAGCAAGCACAAAGCAAAGGCGTCGATGCGTTAGACAGCAGCGACGCAGCACTTGGCGCAGCGAGCTTCTTAGTCGCAGAGTATGGTGCAAGTGTGGTGATTTCTGGCGAGACTGATTACATCGTCACGAAAGAGCAAACTGTGCAGCTAAACAACGGTCACGAGATGATGCCATACGTAACCGGAATGGGCTGTACACTAACGGCTCTAACAGGCGCTTTTGCTGCTGTTGGTGATAACACCGGGCTTGCCGCAGCGGCGGTACTGGGCGTTGTTGGCGAGATTGCAGCGGAACAAGCTCGTGGTCCAGGTAGCCTGCAAATGAACCTGTTGGATGAGCTTTACCAGTTGGATGAAGAAACGCTGGCCAAACGCCTAAAACTGCAAGTTAGCTAAGCTTTTCTCTAACAAATACCGGCCTCTCATCCCATCTAGATGAGAGGCCCAAAGGAAACAAAATGAACGCCTATCGTTTATATTTGGTCACCGATGACCAACAAGATTTAGCCACGCTAAAGCGCGTTGTGAGAAAAGCCGTGGAAGGTGGCGTGACCATGGTACAAGTCCGCGAAAAACACGGTGATGTACGAGAATTTATCGAACGCGCTCAAGCCGTTAAAGCAATCCTCAAAGATACCGATGTACCTTTGATCATCAATGACCGCGTTGATGTCGCGCTGGCTGTCGATGCTGATGGTGTCCACCTCGGACAATCAGATATGCCAGCAACCGTTGCTCGTGAGTTAATTGGACCAAACAAAATTCTCGGCCTATCCATCGAAAATAAAGAGCAGCTTGCACAAGCAGATTCTTTGCCGATTGATTACATTGGTCTTAGTGCCATCTTCGCAACACCAACCAAAACCAACACAAAAAAGCACTGGGGTATTGATGGTTTAAAGATGGCGTTAGAGACGACTTCACTACCGATTGTTGCCATTGGCGGCATTAACGAAAGTAACATTCCGCAGCTTAGCGCCACTGGTGTTCATGGCTTGGCTTTGGTTTCAGCAATTTGCCACGCGGAAGATCCAAAAGCCGCGTCGGAATATCTACTAAGCCTGATGAGCTAAGATTCCATCATGTTTATTTCAAGGCGTTTATGGATTAACGCCTTGATATTCCAACATCATATAGCCTCTTTCCTCTCCGGCAATTTTCTCGGTTGAATTGACAAAGCGTTGATGAGTTTTTCACATCGGCTATCGTAAGATAGCGACCTGATTTTTACTGCTGCGTAACTCTTAATGAAAACCCCAAAATACGTAATGAAAACCAAAAAATACGGATTGATGATGCTGACCTTTTTCGTCGCAGGCATATTTCCTCTCTCGCTACTTGCCTCTTATCACGATCTTACTTCTCACGTTTCTGATGGCACCGGCATCTTAATTACATTGTTGACGGACTCTGCGGGTAGTAAAGGCTTTTTGATTACCCTGACACTATTAATTCTGTCACTGTATCGTTTCAAGCCAACAAAGGCAGAATGGATACAAAAACTCTCCATGCTTGGGTTGTTATTGGTGATAGGCTTTGTAAGTAAAACCGGCTTAAAGCTCATGACAGAAAGTCCACGTCCCTACACGGAGTTACTCGCAGCAGAACAATTGATTGAACATCCAGAAACGTTTTATCAACTAGAAACCGCTGAGCAAGCGAATGTGATTGGACAGATTTCAGAGAAAGTCAGCGAATGGCGCACTCGCCACTGGCAAGGTGAAAAAGACTACTCTTTCCCATCTGGTCATACGATTTTCGTTTCTATTTGTTTAGCTTTCTTTGGTGGATTGTTTTTACAGAACAAGTGCTATTTCTCTGCTGCTACCTTATGGGGGTGGGCAATAGGCGTCGCGTACAGTCGTTTGTGGCTCGGCATGCACAGAATTGAGGATTTGATTGGTTCAGTGGTGTTTGTCGCGGTGGTATTTACCTTACTGCCTACATTTCAAATTACTAAAAGAGCACCTTTCGTTGCCTTAGCAACCAAGTAAAAGTATTTAAAAATAGATAAAAAGAAGCCAGCAATTTTCTGGCTTCTTTGGCGTTTAGGGTTGGATTCTGAAATGAGCTGTTCTCAATACGAGACGTTGATCTCAACCTGAAAGTTATATCGATCTCGAGAAACGTTAAGGAACGCATTGGATCAATAGCTATGACTATTTTTAGAGATTTCTTAAGTATGAAAATCTGCAACTTTACTCCACATCAAGCTACTAAGAATTTAATGGAAATAACGAAAAGCTACGTGAATCGCATTTATCCCAATAGCATGCGCTCTCAGTGATAAAAAGCGATAGGATGTTCTCATATAGGAGATTCGAACATGATTTATCTTTTCGATTGGGGCAACACCTTAATGGTCGATTTTCCCCACGCACAAGGAAAAATGTGCAATTGGGAGCACGTAGAAACCATCCCTAGAGCAAGAGAAATGCTCTCGGAGCTATCACAGAACCACTCTATTTATATCGCAACCAGTGCATCCGATTCACAACTAGAAGATGTACAAAAAGCGTTCCAGCGTGTCGAACTCGATCCATTCATCTCTGGCTATTTTTGTTATGCGAACCTTGGCGTTAAGAAAAACCACCCCGCTTTCTATCAAGCGATTGCAGCGCAACTTAAAGTCAAACCAACGCAACTTACGATGGTTGGCGATCTTCCCCAGAAAGATATCTATCCAGCAATGAAGGCTGGGTTAAACACGATTTGGTTCAACCCTAAACAGTTAACTGCACCTGAGCAGTCTATACCTCACCAAATCCACTGCTTATCCGAGCTTATTTAAACCATGAATTTCCAAACCTTTCAAAATGAAAAGGAGTTGGTGTTTATGTATAAAATTCATCTATAGTGCAGGAAAGACAGATGCAAATCAGGCCGATCAAAATAGAAGATATTGACCAATTTATCGTACTTTGGAATCGCGTGTATGAGGAAGGTGAATATCTACGCTCACCCGCACCAGAACAAAGCAAGGTGACCGAGGTGTTAACGCGTGTAGAAAAGGAATCCATTCCCCAGTTCGTCGCGTTTGATGAACAACATTTGGTTGGTAGCGTCGAAATATTTCCGGCCAGCATGTGTGGTTATGAGGGTGAGGAATTTATCCACACAGGTATTCTTGGTATTCATATCGATCATCAGTATCGAAATAAAGGGCTTGGTAAACAGCTTCTCGCCATCGCTATTCAACATGGATGGGATTATGGTTTTGACACTATTATGCTCAATGTTTACAAGCACAACCTTCCCGCTATCGCGCTATATGAACGTTTTAACTTTGAACATTGTGGAGAATTAGGCGTCGTCACTTTAGCAAATGGCAAGCGTGTCATGAGCCAAAAGATGGAACTAAAGCGCTGCTTACTGACAAGAAAATTCTGAAAAAAAAGTCCACCGATCATACATTTAATTTAGCCCAAAGCTTTCGCTTTGAGTATCTGAAAAAATTCGAATATACGATAAATCTGGAAATGTTCGATGTAACTTTAAATACCTGACAAAACATGCCCCGAACCAACATTTGGGCATGTTTTATACGGGTTAAAATAACAAACAATGAAACAAGTCCAATCGAATCATTAACAACCGCTTGTCACACTCCCTTTTACCACCGATTCTGTAGATGATTGATTAACATAATAAAAGTAACACTCTTCCTTAGCGAGGGTATACCCCTGAGGCCAGACATAAACGACGCGGTCTAAACCAGAATAGTCGGAAAACTGATAGTCAGGAATATCAACAAAATTGGCACTATTTGGATATTGTTGCCCAACAATGCAAAAATCACTGCCTTTACAGGGCTTATCTATCTGAGAGCCTCCTACGACTGGAAGATCAATCTCTAACAAGGCTCTGATACTATCCGCACTGGCCTCAGGCATCCCATTGCGCATTTTTACATTTCTATCGATATAAATGATCTGACGTTCGTTTTCGGCATCATCAATAACCACTCTGGCCTGAAAAAATTTGAGTGCGGTATTCAAGGAAGAATGGGAGCTTTGCAACATTGCCGCGTAAGCTTGACGATGAATATCAAGTAAAACCGGCATAGCCGCCAATGCAATCGAACCGAGCGTTGCAATGACAATGGAAATTTCCAATAAGGTGAATCCTTTTTGCTTCACTTTTTTATCTCAACTCAGGCAATCAAATGTACATACCCAATGGGTTTCAAGGTGCAAGATTCACAGCGATAAGATCTTCAAATCATCGCGGCATCGATAAGCCAAGCGATTCTGCTATGCAGAGAACCTTGAGATTAATAGGGATGAAAAACGCTCACTTTTTTTGGAGCGCGAAACCAATATATCTTTGATTTTGTGAAGATAAATAGGGAAAGATAGGAAAAGTACTGGCGACATTAGACATTGAGAGTCACAATGCAATTACAATGAAATGAACTACAACGTGTATCAAAAACTGGAATTATCTCAATATGTTAAGATGTATAACGTTGAGGCGAATTACTATCCGTGGACCTACGGTTTAAAAAACACCGAATGCCTCAACAATTATCGGTTACGCGTTCAATAACGGGACATTATTGCGGATCAAACCGCGACGTACATTCGTACACATTTTTCCAAATCGACGAATTTCATCAAACTGAGGAGTAATGCCACGATCCAGAGCCGATTCCCAGTAAGTCAATTCTGAGTCCACCATTTCCAACAATTTTTTAGGGCAACCAATACACTTACCCTCTGGCCCACAAACGAACGTCTCCGGCTCATAAATCGGTAATTCAGCTTTCACTTGCGCAATGATATCGCGCATTGCGGTCATTCGGTCTGGTTTGATGGTCATCATGCGGCTCCAAAAAAAGATGAGGGGCGCGATTGTACTCTCTAGCACACAAAAATCCTCTTTTTTTATATTTTCAGACAGCATTTCTCCACATATTCGCACCCAGGAATCACATACAAAAAATAAGGTCATATTTTTACGGTCTAAGGCAAAGGACTCTATACTTACAACAGGTAATCTCTAGAAGCTTGGTTTATCGGTGATCGTTACGCGAAACGCATAGTCAGTACCGAACATCTTCTTGAGGTTGTGTGGGTAACAATCTGAAATTATGACCAAAGGGAATGAATATGGAACTGCGTAACAAAGCGGTGACACGGCAAAAATTGCAGATAATCTCACCCTAAAAGAAGTCACTGAAATGGGGTATACCGTTGATCTTTGTGACGAAGCCTTTGATCCAAACGAGCATTGGAAAGCGGAAGGTAAAGATCAAGGTCGAGGCGAATACCCTGAAGAGTAACCACTATTTAATCTAGCCGAGTAAGCTCATTACTCGGCTACTGCTTCTCGTCAATTTATGCTTTGAGTCCTTTAAAAAGAGCATCACTTCGAATAATTAGGTTTCACTTTCCTAAGCACTCTTTAAACATGCCATAATCAAACATCACTAAAACTATCAATAAAGCAACCATTTGAAGGAACAAAATGACGGCGACGGAATACCTCAATACCCTTAACCAACGTTACCTCGATATCCATCGAACTAAAGAAGATTTCTTTTGGGATACCTATATGGGTAACAGCGACGACCACGATGGCTCAACCAAAGCACAAACCGCTTGGACCAATTTTTTAAGCAATTCAGAGCAAATTACAGCCATTAAGCAACAACTTGTCTCTGCTGAAGCCATTACAGATCCGCAAGAAAAACAGCAAACACAAACTGGCCTACAAGGTTGGTTAGCCACATTTGAAGCGCACGCAATTGAAGGACAAGAAGCACAAGCACTAAAAAATTCACTTATCGCTTTCGAAGCTGAATTGTTCGAGAAAAAACAAAAACACGTACTCACATTCATCAATGAGCATGGTGAGCAAGTCGAGGGGTCCCTACCCGTATTAGCTTCTACGATCCGAACCAATAATCATGAGACAGTTCGTCAGTCAGCCCATCAAACTCTGCTCGATCTAGAACAGTGGTTATTAAAAAATGGTTTCATTGAACTCATCAAAATGCGCAACCAATTTGCACGCACTTTGGGCTACAAAACGTTTTTTGATTACTCAGTCAAAAAAACAGAAAAAATGACCTCCGACGAACTGTTTAACATCCTAAATGATTTTGAACAACGCACACGTAACGCCCACTTAAACAGCTTACGAGCACTCGCTCAGGACAAAGGGCAAAACTCACTAACGGGTTACAACTTCATATACTCCTTTGCGGGAGATGTGATGCGTGACCTCGACCCATATGTCCCATTTTCAAAATCGCTGCGCCGTTGGGTAGAGTCGTTTGGACGTCTTAATATTGACTACTCTAAAGCAGAGTTGAAGCTGGATCTTCTCGATCGCAAGGGCAAATACCCGAATGGTTTCTGTCATGGACCCGTTCCATCATTCTACAACCAAGGTGATTGGGTTGCCGCGCAAGTAAACTTCACGAGTAACGCCAAACCAGACCAAGTCGGTAGCGGCTACGATGGCATCAATACGCTTTTCCATGAGGGAGGTCATGCCGCACACTTTGCCAACGTTAAAATGAATGCGCCATGTTTTTCACAAGAATTTGCACCAACTTCAATGGCGTATGCTGAAACACAATCAATGTTTTGTGATAGCTTACTGACTGATGCTGATTGGCTCAAACAGTACGCTCTGGATGCCGAGGGTAATCCAGTGCCAGATGACATCATTCGAGCAATGATCAATAGCCGTCAACCGTTTAAAGCCTATGAAGAAAGAAGCATTTTAGTTGTGCCGTACTTTGAGCAAGCATTGTACCAACTGAGCGATGATGAACTGACACCAGAGCGTATCACGAAACTGGCGCGTGATTGTGAAAAGCAAATTCTCGGCTTGGAATGCAGTCCGCGTCCGCTCATGGCCATCCCGCATCTTATTTCGGATGAAGCAGCTTGTGCCTACCATGGCTACTTACTCGCGCACATGGCGGTTTACCAAACACGAGCCTACTTCCTTGATAAGTTTGGCTACCTTACTGACAACCCCGAAATTGGTCCGCTACTCGCAAAACACTACTGGCATGCCGGTAATCAGGTGTCACACAACGAAACAATCGTTAGTCTAACGGGTGAGGGATTCAACGCGAAGTACCTAGCTGACGTGTGCAACTTATCACCAAAGCAAGCCTGGGAAGTACAACAGAAAAAAATCGACTCATTAACTACTCGTAAACGTGCGCCAGTCGCCTCTTTGAATGCCAGCATAAAAGTCGTGGATGGCACACATGAACTCGCCAACAACACAATTTCGGACGACCAAATGTGTCATCAATTTGAGCGTTATATTGAACAAACATACGGCCGATAAGTGAAACTAAGATCCGGCATGCCTATCCCGGATCTTTTTCTATCAAGACTTTTTCTTTCAGGAAAGCCACATGTACCAAGATATACTCACATTCTGGTTTGAAGAACTGGAGCCAAAAGATTGGTTTATTAGCAATGCCGATGTCGACAAACAAATCGAAAATCGCTTTCTGACGACTTTGGAGCGGGCTACACGATCAGAGCTATTTAGTTGGCGCGATACCGCACAAGGTCGCCTTGCAGAAATCATCGTACTCGACCAGTTTTCTCGCAATGTCTACCGCGATACACCAAACGCCTTTGCTCAAGATGCACTCGCGCTCGCACTTGCCCAAGAAGCGATTCGTTTGGGTTTAGACCAAGATTTGAATGACGTTGAGCGCAGCTTCTTATACATGCCATTTATGCACAGTGAATCTCAACTGATTCATAAAGAGGCCGAGAAACTGTTTAAAACACTGGGTCGAGAGTCTAACTATGAGTTCGAACTGAAGCATAAAGTGATCATTGATCGTTTTGGTCGCTACCCACACCGAAATGCAATATTAGGCCGTGACAGCACAGAAGAAGAGAAAGCGTTTTTACAGCTACCCGATTCTAGTTTTTAGGCGTTATGTAATGTATGTTTCTCAAATTTTATAAGGTTTCACAATGATCACATGGCCTTGCGTACTCAAGCTCGATGGCGACGATGAACTGGTTTATTTAGATTCACCAGAAACATTGAATATTGAATGCCAAGCATTGATTTGGAGCGAAGATGACGTGGTGATTGATGCAAAAGGTCAGTGCTATGCCTTACAAGTAAGTGCTGACCTGTCCTTGAGTTTAAGACCATTACCTCAAAGATTAAACTTACAAGAAGTGACGACGCTCATTCAAAAGCACGAGTTTAGTCAGGCACAAACTTGCCTCATTAAAATTCACTTTTCGTCGGTTCAGCAAGCCATAGAAGCGCTATCTCACTAATTCACTAATTCACTAATTCACTAATTCACTAACGCCACACTTTCAATAACAAAAAATTATTATTTTGAAAATTATTGATAATTTCATGTAATCACCCTTTATTTCTATACTCTCCTCATCGAAACGAACAACCAATCAATCATCAAGATTTGGAGTAGAATTATGAAAATGAGTCATATCGGCATTATGGTAAGTGACATGGACAAAGCGGTTGAATTTTACACTCAAGCACTCGGTCTAAAAGTTGTAATGGGCAACACCAAAGTCGTGGAAGAACGTGAAACCGCAATCGGAAGAATGTGTATTGCCGTATTCGGTGAAGGCTTTAAAGGGTTCAACATCGCACACCTTGTCACCTCAGATGGTATTGGCTTTGAGCTGTTTGAGATGGTTGATCACGAAGAGCGTCATATCGTTGATTTCTCTCGCATTGGTTTATTCCACTTCTCTCTACAAACCGACGACTTTGAAGGCGTGATAAAACGTACTGAAGAATTAGGCGGTAAAGTACGTATGGACATCATGCGCTACCACCCAGAAGACGACAGCAAACCAGCAAAAATGGTTTACCTAGAAGACCCGTTTGGCACGCTATTTGAGCTTTATTCGCACACTTACGAAGAAACTTACGCGTCTGATTATGAATAATCCGACTCAATAGAAACAAGAAGGGTTGGCTGAAAGCCAACCCTTTTACTTATTTTTTACTCGCATGTTTATTTGCATAGCGACAATAAGTTATCCGAATTTCGCTTTCGTGATCTCGTCCATCAAGCAGTCAATCTGATACACCACCTCACAACTCGCTTTCTCCATCGCCTTAATCGCTTGAATCATCGAGTGAATATCGGAGTTCTTACCAAATTTAAGAGCATTTTTACCGTATTCATGAACTTCTTTATGCGGTTCTTCAAGCAACGCAAAGCTACGTAATTGCCCATATTGCTTGCCAGAACCTCGATAATACCATTCACCAAGTCGGCATTCGGTATGTTCCGAAACATGTTCATCAAACGCTTCTGCTTCAACAAGTTTATATAAGTTCTGCTTCCATACCGCGTGATCGAGTTTCACTGTATCAAGGAATGAGCGAGTTGATGCTAAGAAAATAACTCGTTGCATGTGCCCAGATTTCACTACGACCTCATTTACGATACAACCAATTTGCGATGATGAAGCCGACACTTCTTCCGCACAACTTTGGTTCTCTGAGATCGCCTCTTTTATTTCAGAAACTTGAGATACGATTTGGTTAACAAGCTGGTCTATTTTTCCACTTGTTTCATGTGCTTTCGCCGCGAGGCCTCGGACTTCATCGGCCACGACAGCAAAGCCTCTACCAGCTTCCCCAGCCCTTGCAGCCTCTATCGCTGCGTTCAAAGCAAGTAAATTTGTTTGGTCTGAGATCTCTTTAATGGTTGATACAAACTGGGTGATTGAGTTCGCAGTGCTATCCAAACTTTGTACCGCCGCCATACTGCTGCCGGCATGATGACTAATTTTATCTGCTCGACTTTCCAAACGAGCAAGCGCTTGATGAGTTTGAGCAAACATTTCATCCAAGAGTTTTAACTCTTCATTCTCCGCTTGCAAAGATTCCGCACTTGTTGCCATTTGCGTACGAATGGTTTCAAGCATCAAGCTCCCCTCAAGGCTTGAAAGCGTAACCTGTTTGTTCAGTTCTTCATTTTCTCGCGAAATTTGTACTTCTTGTAAGGCAGAGTCAAGCTGCTGACGCATAGATTGCATATCCGCATCATACTTAGCCCTCAAGGTGGCGATTTCACTCTTTAGCTCTTCATTTTCACGTTTTAATTTTTGCCAAAACACAGTCGTTTCCACATTTGTATAGTTATAAATCCGCAAACATTTTATTTGATTCCATTGATTAATCTATAAATAAAATATGCTCCTGATAACAAATATATTTAATTTAATTTTTTATAAACAACAACTTAGTGAGTTGAGAATTAAAACAACGAACCATCACAACCAATAATAAAAACAACAAACATAAGCACAACAAATACAACACAGCAATAAATTGTCCGTAACAGGCAATTTTTTGGTTAAAGAGCGTTGATTCATGAACTCATCTGCACAAAATGTGATTAGTCCCCCATTTTCTTGCGAGCTAATACTCCGACGTCTAGAGTTTGAAACTCAATGACGCAGCCATTCAAGGAAGACGAACAATGCCGACTTATTTCGCCGGTTTTACGCTAGGTATCACGCTCATACTTGCTATCGGCGCCCAAAACACCTTTGTTCTCAAGCAAGGCATTAAGCAACAGCATGTATTTCTAGTTTGTGCCATTTGCGCATTCTCCGATGCTATTTTGATTTCTTTTGGTGTCCTAGGTTTTGGCTATTTAGTAAAACAGTTCCCGTTAATCGAAACGATAGCGCGATATGCCGGCATGCTATTTTTAGTTTGGTATGGACTAAGCAGCTTACATTCTTCACTAACACAACGTCATGTTATGAATCCCGAGGGAAATACAAGTAAAGGAGTATGGCAAACGGCGTTATTCTGCCTTGCGTTCACTTGGCTCAATCCACATGTTTATCTTGATACTGTCGTTCTTCTTGGCTCTATTTCAACACAGTATGATCCCCACCAATGGTATTTCTATGCCGGAGCTCTCACTGCCTCATTCGTATTTTTTTTCAGCTTAGGTTATGGGGCAAAATACCTCACACCAATATTTCGTCATGCTCGTTCCTGGCAAATACTGGAATTCATTATTGGCTGGGTTATGTTATTTTTGGCCATCAGTCTTGTAGTTTAATCAACGAAATAACGTACAACTCCGCGCTGTGTCTTTCCTGACACTTGAATTTGTAACTATGCTCAGAATCTGTCACTTGGGTATATACTGTAGTGAAACTTCGCAAGGATTTCTGGGAATGACCATTCACAATAACCCGATAGAAATTAAAGCTCTCGATCATATAGTACTCAGGACTCGCGATTTATCGCGCATGCTTCGCTTTTACCAGCAAATTTTAGGTTGTCCAATTGAAAGACAATTGTCAGAACTGGGATTAACGCAGTTGCGAGCCGGTAACGCTCTGATAGATATCGTGACCGTTGAAAGTGAACTCGGTCAACTTGGCGGTGGGAATCCAAAACAAGACGGACGAAATCTTGACCATTTCTGTCTCCAAATCGCCCCTTTTAACGAAGCTGACCTACTTCGTTATTTGCAAAACATCATGTCCCTGTAGCTGAGTTTACTGAGCGATATGGTGCACAAGGTTTTGGCCGCTCCGTATACCTCACCGACCCTGAGGGAAATGTAGTAGAGCTAAAACAACAAAAATCTAGCTAAATTAAGATCATGAAAGGAGATGGATCATGGTGACTTGCAACCAATACGACTTTATTGAGCTCGCTTGCATGTTCAATATTCTCATCGAGATCACGCTGAAAAACGGCGAGCAGCATCAAGGTAAGGCGCTTGATACTGGCTATGATATGGAAAGACAAGAATGTTTGTTCTTAGACGTTGAGGGGGAGCACATTGCGTTTCCTACTGAACAACTTATTTCAATGAAAGCACTTCAAGAAAACCCGCATTTTAGCGACGTGACTTTTGGCTAGCGCACGGCTTAGAACTTAAATTAACGTTATAAAAATATACCTAACGGCAGAAAGTATCTATCTAAAAAAAGTACTTATATAGCAAATACCAACATTGAAAGCGCCCATATAAAAAGCGCCGTTAACCTGTTCAGTTCTGCTAACCTACACAGCTTAAGGCGCTTTAGAGCACTATCTCGACCGAATAAAAATCAGCATCGGCATCATGATAACAAACATGATTCCCACTAGCTGGAACGTATGAACAAACGCGACCATTTGCGACTGCTGATGAAGCATCGTTTGATATTGCTCTAACGCTGCCGGATCCGTTACCGATAAGCCTTGTTTTGCCGCCCAGTCTTGAAGTGCAGGATTGTAAATATTGAATCCCTCACTGAGTGCGTGCCACTGCTGCTGACCATCTCGGTATTGGTACGTTGTCGCAATCGAAATACCAAAAGAACTACCGATTGTGCGGAACAAATTAAAAATACTGGCCCCCGCAACAGACTGCTCTTTGGGTAATGTCATATAAGCCAATGTTGACAGCGTTGAGAACGTTAACCCTAAACCCATACCTTGAATCATACTCGGCATGATAATCCAAAATGTATCAATCTCCATGGAATACAAGGTCATCAAATAGCTACCGAGACCAATGCACGATAAACCGAATACGATCTTCAACCTAGGGTCAAATTGTGGGTTTATCACAATCACTAATATCAGCATTGCGGCGGAGGCAAGGCCCCGTGGTGCCATTAACATACCCGTTGTGGAAACTGGGTAATTAAGTAGCCCCTCTAAAAGCATCGGCTGTTGAGTAGTCAGGCCAAACATCGCCATCGAGACCACCGCCATCATCAAGGATGACACCATCAGGTTTTTGTCTTTCAACAGCCATAGAGGCGCGATTGGGCTCTTGGTCTTCCAGCTGCGATAGATCCACATGATCAGCCCCATCACGGCGAGCAAAATGGCGGTTTGAATCAGACGAGAGTTAAACCAGTCTTCATCGTTGCCTTTATCAAGAACAAACTGCAAAGCACCAACACCAAGTGCCATATAACCAATGATCCACCAATCAAAATCTGGCTTAGATTTGTTGCTAATGTGGATATAGCGATAGATCAATGTCGTGCAGACTAGCCCAAACGGTAAATTAACGTAGAAAATCCAGCGCCAATTAATGTTGTCGGTAATGACACCGCCGACGACAGGGCCAAGAATGGGGCCCAATAAGATGCCGATGGAGAAGATCGCCATCGCTTTACCTTTTTGCTCCGATGGATAAATCTGCACCAAAGTCGACTGTGCAAGTGGGATAACCGAGGCCCCAAACGCACCTTGAATGATACGAAATACCACCATCTCTTCTAGCGAGTTAGCTTGACCACACAGCGCACTGGCAATCACAAAGCCAATCACTGCCACCAGCATGACTTTACGTTCGCCAAAACGTGAAACCCAAAAACTGGTCATTGGGATGAAGATCGCTTCTGCCATGCTGTAGCCAGTCAACACCCAAGTGATCTGGTCTGCCGTTGCACCTAGTGCTCCCATCATGTGTGAGAGCGACACGTTAGCAACGGTCATGTCTATCAACACCATGATGGCAGAAAGCATCACGGCGACGGTGGCAATTCCCCGTTTGTCAGCCGTAATTTCGTTACTCATTTCGCGCTACTTTGCAAATCAACCGTCACTTCGGAACTCGCGCCCACACGTAGTTGTGGTGCACTCTCTGGAACTTCTAATGTTAATCGTACTGGAAAACGCTGCTTAATTTTAACCCAGTTACCTGTTGCATTTTCTGGAGGCATCAATGAGAAAGATGTGCCACTCGCAGGTGACAGCTCATCAACTGTCGCTTTCCAAACCACATCAGGGTACATATCAATCACAACTTCTGCATGCATACCTGCTTTAATGTGAGTTAAGTCCGTCTCTTTAAAGTTTGCGCGAACCCAGTAGCTGTCTTTGATTATCACCGGAAACAAGGTTTGACCAATGCCAACAACAGAACCTGCATGGGTATTGATTTCACCCGCAATACCATCGACTGGTGACGTGATGTCGGTATAGCTCAAATTCAATTCTGCTTGTGCAAGTTGTGCCGAAGCTTGTTGAACCACCGCCGCTTCAGCCCCCTCTTCACCACGGTTAGCGATGGCTTTTTCAACCGTTGCACGCGCTTGTTCGAGGCTTGCTTGAGCGTTTGCTAGCTTATTCTTAGCTGTGTCTAAATCTTGCGCTGAAGCTAACTTACGCTTAACTAACGAGTTGGTGCGTTTGTACTCCAACTGAGCTTCTGTAAGGTTTGAACGCGCAGCATCCAATCCTGCAACCGCTTCAGTGACTTGTTTATCAGCGACATCATGCTGCTGAACCGCTAGTTGATAAGCCGCTTTCGCCTGCTTAACCGCAAGTAAGTAAGGGCGAGAATCGATTTTTAGTAACAAATCGCCTTTATTCACGACTTGAAAATCTTTGGCTTCAACAGAAACGACTTGGCCTTTAACTTGAGGAGCAACCGAAAGGATTTTTGCTCTTACATACGCATCTTCCGTGCTGGGATGTCCATCGGAATATTGCCAAGACCAATACATCGCACCAAATGCGATAGCACAAACGAGAAGAAAAAGGATTTTGGTCAGTTTTGATTTCAAAGAAGAGGTCTTCGCGGTTTCATCACTCATTTATATTGTCCAAATGTTCAATTTTGTGATCAGTGTAGGATTTTTCCGCAGCCGAACAATCAATTGATCTGAAAGGTTAAGATCCAATTTTGAGCATTGATAAATCACCCAAAGGATGCGCAAAAACATTCACTCTCTTATGTTGCGTAAATTATAGGAGACGTTAACGCCAAATTCAGAGAATATGCCCAAATCATTCTCGCTGAACCTAGCATTTCGAGGTGACTTACATACAAGCGCTCCTCAAGTAATGGCCCGGATTAATACAATGATTTCATTCGATACGTTAGATGAGATAAAAAAGCGTATTGATGTCGATGATAAAAGCCCCGCGAATACACGTACTCCCGGGGCTAATCACCGTTTTTATCGCTGTTGAAAAAAATTGTTACTGATGAACCAGAGCAGGCTGCACAGTCACTCTTCGGCGTTGTAACCAAACCACAAAGCCAAACAGCAACATAGCAGGCAACCACATCCACTCTTTGGGAAAACGTTCAACCGGAACACGAACATCCACAATTTGCTGATCAAACTGCAAACCTGCGGCTTCTGCAGGGCTCGCAAACGACACAATATCTATCAATGTCTGTTCGCTTTGCTGATAAGTGGCAATGCCTAGCGCATCTAACTTATCTTGCCCAGTTTCCCCCTCTGGCACAGAAAGCAGCACAGAGAACTCTCGCATTTTTCCGACCGCATCCTCCCCGCTAATTCGCATTCTGAGGACACTCCCCGCTTCTAATGGTTCTAGCGTTTGGGCAAGTTCAGCAGGATTACTCGACTGATAAGGATCCACCACGATATCGACCCAAAAGCCTGGGCGGAAAAGTGTAAATGCCACGAGCAGTAGTAATGCGCCCTCATACCAACGGTTACGGGTCAGGAACCAACCTTGTGTTGCTGCGGCGAAAATAAGCATAGCAATGGTTGAGATAATAAAGATGGCGATGCCGTGCGCCCAATCTACGTCAATCAACAGTAAATCAGTATTGAAGATAAATAAGAACGGCAACGCGGCGGTTCTCAAGCTGTAGTAAAACGCCGTTAAACCCGTCTTGATTGGGTCGCCTTTCGATACCGCAGCGGCAGCAAACGACGCCAAACCGACCGGAGGTGACACATCCGCCATAATGCCAAAATAGAACACGAACAAATGCACGGCAATTAACGGTACGATCAATCCATGTTGCTGACCAAGAGTGACAATCACCGGCGCAAGGAGACTCGACACAACGATGTAGTTTGCCGTTGTTGGTAATCCCATGCCTAAAATCAAACTCAGAACGGCGGTTAGCATCAACATGAGTAACAAGTTACCCATTGAGAGCATCTCTACCAAGTCTGCCAACACTAAGCCAACTCCGGTTTGTGAAACCGCACCGACGATGATCCCTGCGGTTGCCGTCGCTATGCCAATGCCTATCATGTTACGAGCACCGGCGATTAACCCCTCCCTTAGATCAACACAGCCATCTTTGAAGTTACCGTAATCGTGCTTACCGTCTTTTCGCATCCAACTCAATAACGGACGTTGAGTCAAGACGATGACAACAAGAATCACACTCCCCCAAAAAGCCGATAATCCCGGAGATAAACGCTCAACCATCAAACACCACACAAGCACCACAACAGGTAATAGGTAGTGGAGACCAGACAACAAGACTGCTCGTGTATTTGGCAATTGCTCTAACGGTGCATCAGGATCTTCTTCTGGTAACGGTTCATTGCTTGCTGCCACTTTCAACAATCCCAAGTAAACCACAGAGAGAATCAATGCCATTCCCGGCAGAACGAAATCACCTAATACAGGTTTGAGCCAACCTAAGCCGTAATATACCGCAATGGATAAGCCACAAATCAACACCGCACCAAAAGCAAACCCAGTCAGTCGAGCAAGCCATGGTTTAGAACGTGCCGCATCAATCGGCTGCATACCGAGTTTAAGCGCTTCTAGGTGAACAATATAAAGTAAGGCGATATAAGAGATCGCGGCAGGCAAAAACGCATGCTTGATAATTTCAACATAAGGAATACCCACGTACTCCACCATCAAAAATGCCGCAGCCCCCATGACCGGAGGCATAATTTGCCCATTGACTGAAGAAGCCACTTCCACTGCGCCGGCTTTTTCAGGAGAAAAGCCGACTTTACGCATCATCGGGATGGTAAACGTTCCTGTTGTCACGACGTTGGCAATCGAGGACCCCGAGATCAAACCAGTTAAACCGGAGGCAACCACTGCCGCTTTTGCCGGACCACCACGCAAATGCCCCAGCATGCTAAACGCGAGTTGGATAAAGTAATGCCCCGCGCCTGCACGCTCAAGTAACGCTCCGAACAACACAAACAAAAAAACAAAGCTCGTTGAAACGCCTAACGCAATACCAAATACCCCCTCAGTGGTAATCCATTGATGGTTAGCGAGCGCATCTAATTGCACACCACGGTGTGACAGCAGCCCCGGCATCCATGGGCCAGCGAGACTATATCCAACAAACACCAATGCAATCAGAGGTAAAGCAGGGCCAAGTACTCGGCGAGCGGCTTCCAGCAATAGAGGCAGACCAATCAACGCCGTAACGAAATCTTCTGTCGTTAAACTTCCCGGACGCTGTGCTAGCGCTTCATACATAACAAAAAGGTAAAGCGAAGACGCACAAGCAACCAACCCCAGCATGATATCGAACGCCGGAACACGATCGCGTGGAGAGCGCTTAAAAGCAGGGAAGACTAAAAAAGCCAGTAACAAGGCAAAGCCTAAATGAATCGCACGCGTTTCAGTGTCATTCATTACACCGAAGCCGACAATAAACGGCAGCGGAGAAGCAATCCAAAGTTGAAACAAAGACCAAAGCAGTGCCAAGCCCGCAATCAGCTTTTCCATAATACCTGTCGGTAGGCGAGCACCCACATCTTGGGCAATCAACTCCTCTGCAGACAACTCATCAGAGTGTAAGCCTGCATTGGACTGGGAGATCGTCTTATCCATAATTTTCTCACAAACAGCAGAGAAGCAAGCTCTAAACGGCCTAGAGCTTGCAAATAAAATAGGAGGGGGAACTTCACCTGTCGCAAATGACAGGTGAATTTAACTGGTTATAACCAACCGCGTTCTTTGTAGTAACGTACCGCGCCGTCATGCAGCGGAGCAGACAGTCCTACTTCAATCATCTCTGACTCTTTTAGGTCTTTAAACGCAGGGTGCAAACGCTTGAAGCGGTCGAGATTGTCGAAAACAGACTTAGTCAGTTGATACACTAACTCAGGATCGGCCTCTGCTGTGGTTGATAGTACCGCTTTGCCACCAATAGACGCGGTATCATTTGGGTTGCCGCGATACATGCCACCTGGGATGGTTGCTTTAGTGAAGTATGCACGTTCAGCAAGCAGTTTATCGATTTCTGGTCCTGTCACTGGTACAAGTACCGCATCGGTTGTTGTTGACGCTTCCTGAATTGCGCCGTTTGGGTGCCCTACAAAATAGCTCATCGCATCAATGTTGTTATCACTCATTGCTGACGCTTGTTCTGCTGGTTTCAAATCCGAAACCAAACTAAATACGTCTGAAGACCAACCTTTCGCTTGCATTACCTGTTCAAACGTATCGCGCTGACCTGAGCCTGGATTACCGATATTTACGCGTTTCCCTTTCAGGTCTTCAAAATGTGTGATGCCTGCATCTTTGCGCGCAAGAATCGTAAACACCTCACTTTGTAAGGAAAATACCGCACGAATATCAGACATTGGTTGATTGTTTTGGAAAGGTGCCACACCGTCAAGGGCTTTGTATTGATGGTCAGATTGCATGATACCAAAGTTATATTCGCCGCTACGCAAACCATTAACGTTAGCGACACCACCACCACTGGCAGGGGCATTACATTTGATACTGTGATCAACGGCCCCTCGGTTTACAAAACGACAAATAGATTGGCCTGCAACGTAATACACACCCGTTTGGCCACCCGTACCGATAGTAATAAATTTCTCTGCCGCACTTATTTTCTCACTGTATGAGAATAACGAGATTGCCGAAGCAAATACTGCAATGAGTGTGGTTCCTTTCATTTTTAGTTCTTCCTGTCTACCGATTGAAATATAAAGATATTTTTCTCAGCTAAAGACTGCAAAACAGGAAAGTTTCAGTAAGAGTTAATCAAAAATTCTCTCACTTTGTTCTTTTCGTCAGCCAATCCTTAGCTTGATTCTGTATCTATATTTGATCACCCGTTCAATAAATAACCGAATGATTAAAATTGAATCTATCAGAACAACTTCAAAACCTAACTATGATAATTTTCCAGTTTTCTCACCAACCGAGAATTAATAGATAATCCAACTTTTCATCATGACGCTTGTAGGTGTCTAAAAAAACACCAGCAGACCAAAAATAGAACCAAGAAAATAAGACATTTTCTTTAACTTAGGACAGACGAAAATGACACAAAAAAAGAGGGGCAATACCCGAATATTGCCCCTAAATATCATGCCAATAAAATTTGTCGTTTTAGAATTTAGAACTTGTAACCACCGCTGATCATGAATACCCAAGGATTGATCTTAACGTCCGTTTTTTGTTTGTCGGTGCCCGCGTAATACGTCGCTTTTGTTTCAATGTTGGCATACCATGCCGATGCATTTAGGAACCAGTTGTCATTAATCATGTAGTCCACACCCACATTGGCAGCCAAGCCAAATGAATCATCCAGTTTTAAGTCAGATAACACACCATCCACTTTGCTATTAAAACTTTCATCGAAAAAGATGGTGTAGTTCAAACCCGCGCCGACATAAGGGCGAAGCTTACTTTGTGAATCCCCAAAGTAATATTGAACCATCACTGTCGGTGGCAAGTGTTTTGTGTCCGCAATATCACCCAAGCCGCCGAGTTGGGTTGATATATTGTGACTAAATGGCGTTGCGGCTAATAACTCTAAACTGATGTTATCGGTAAACATGTAGCCAAACGTCAAACCAAGTTGAGTATTAGAATCCACTTCTAATTCTTCTTGTGTGCCTAAAATTTTGTCACTGCTGTCGTTTGGTACCACGGATGCTGCACCAACACGTAAAATGAAGTCTCCTTCGCTATGAGCAAAAACACTTGGAGACACTAACGCAGCAACCACTGCTAAACTGCAGATTGTATTTTTCATTGTTATTTCCTTTTGTAGGGCTTTGTTTTTAAGGCGTACTCAGCTATGCATTTGACTAAACCACAGAACTTACTCTGTAAAATCAAGAACGTTGTAGCACGTGAGTATCGATATTTTCTTGAGCTGCGCGCAATCTATCACACAGAAACCCTACTATTTTGATGGAAATCAATTTGTGAAAATTATCGATTTTTTGTATACATAAACACCAAACCGATCAACAAATCATGCAAATCGAATACAATCCTGTAATGCGAAATGTGCGTGTGAGAGGTTATTGTTTACCAATCGTTTCAGCACTACCGCATTAAGATCTACAACTGGTAGCACTCCTCTCTCCTTTTGGGTTGATCATTATCTAGGAAGACACATGAATCTACTGAAAGACTTACCTGATGATTTAAGCAAAGAAGTATTTGACGATATTCTGAGTCACAAACAGCTGCGTATTGAACGTATTGTATCTAAAGGGCAAACAACACCAGAGGGGGATTGGTATGATCAGGAAGATCACGAATGGGTATTGATATTACAAGGTGCTGGTGAACTGACTTATGAAGATGGTAGCGTGATACATTTGGAAGTCGGCGATCACACTAACATTCCTGCTCACACTAAACATCGAGTGAGTTGGACCGCCCCCGATCAAGAAACCATTTGGTTGGCCGTATTTTATCAATAGCAGTAATGCCCCTGCTCTTTGGCTCTTGTGTGATAACTTAAATGCGAGAACAAAATAGAGAGATTGCCCCAATACCTAAAGCCCCAAAAAAAATGGGAAAGCGTGTTTGACCCTTTCCCTAAGCGATACAAGCGGAATCGCTCTAGACTTGTATCGAAGCAGCTCAAGCACCCAAATGACATCAATAAACTGGCTTCTCTGTTTTACCATTGCACCAAGTTTGTCGAACGCATTTAGGTATTGAGTTCCTAAGCCATTATTATGTTTTGACGCTGTTTTTATTTTTTGACGTTGTTGTTTCCTTTTCATGTTTGTAGCCCATGGTACGAATATGCTCTCCATGAATGGTGTTTTTCATTAACTCCCACAATGCAGCTAAAAATCGCTTATGCATGGCATGATGGCGAATGTATTTCACATGAATAAACAAATACACCATAGCAAAAGCGATCACCGCAATCGTCACTCCATAAGCTTCATAAACACTGAGTAAGTTCATTGTTATTACCCCTCTGTAATCAAATAATTCATCCATTTTCGACTGCGGAACCGATACAAGCATGCGCCCCACTTAAATAGAGTCTCTAAAAAGAACATCGCAAATATCACTGGCGCAGAAAACCCGAACACAAAGGCACCAAGCGCAGCTAAAGGAATACCAAACAACCACTGAGTACACAGGTCTTGGTACAGACAAAATTTCACATCACCACCTGCACGTAATACACCGACCACCATCAAGGTCGGTAAAGAGCGCAGTAAAATGCCAAAACACAAAATCAAATAAAACTGCTCTGCCAAGTGTCTGGTTTCTAAAGAAAGGGCCGTAAATAAATCCAACACTGTCGATTGAAGCAACCATAGTGATACAGAAACTAGCAACGTCACGCCAACAGCAATTACGGTAAACCCTTTCGCTTGTGCATAGGCCAGTTCAGGCTTATTCGCCCCTAATTGGTTGCCGACAATCACGGCAGAAGCGTTAGCAATACCCGTTAAAAAACTGAGTGAAAATGCCTCTATCGGCGTGATAACTGAAAGGACAACTAAGCCCGCCTCTCCGGTTTGCCCCATGATCGCGGTATAAGCAAATAAACCTCCAGACCAAGCAAGAAAGTTCAGTGTTGTTGGCATTGAAAGGGAAAAGAACGGGCGGACATGCTGCCATTGCAATCCTTGTTTCAATGCTTGAACCCCAAATCGTAGAGGATGCATTTTCGTTTTAAGGTACAAATATATCGCAAGCACTTCCAGCAGTGAGCTGAGTAAGGTCGCAATCGCAGCCCCTTTTAAACCCAGTTCAGGAAACCCAAACTGCCCAAAAATCAACACCCAGTTAAACATGACATTCAGCGCAATACCAAACCCACTGAACCAAGTGCTCACGGCGGCTTGGTGCATAGCACGCAGACCTGCAGCGATACTGCCAACATAGGCGACCGCAAATAAGCTCCAGCCAGAAATCTGTAGATACTGATGACCTAGGGCAATGATCTCAGGCGAGCTCGTTGACAGTCCCATGATACCATCACCATAGAAATGAAATGCACATAACGGAATCAACGCCGCGCCAGTCGCCATCACCCACGTCAGCGCCGTGCTTCGCGTCACACCTACCTGGTCTTTCGCACCAAAATATTGAGCGGTGAGCATTGCTCCACCAGCTGTCACACCCGCTAAAAAGATCGTCGCGACAAACAAAGCTCGGCTCGCAACGCCGATTGCAGCGATGTTTTGCTCCGTTAATTGACCAATCATAACGAGGTCAATTAAGCCTTTACTGGAAAATAAAATGGTTTGCAGTGTGACCGGAATAGCCACTGTCAAAATCACTTTAAATAACTCTGGACTAAATATGGCGGATTGCTTTTTAAGGTTGGGCACCGAACTTAGTGTCATCTCACTCGCAAAATTGATGATGATATTTGCACCCATTATGAATGGGAATTTACTATCTTAAAAACCACTTTTGCAGGGGTTTTACGTTCGTAAACTAAAGGAGGTATTTTGCATTCTCTTGATCAACTTTATGCTTTTGTGTCGGTGTACGAACGCCATTCGTATAGTGCTGCAGGTCGTGAATTAAATAAGGATAGAACAACTGTACGCGAGCTTGTTAAAGCTTATGAAGATATTCTCGGATTTGAGCTCTTCACTATCATCGGGCGCAAAGCCGTTCCAACAGAACGAGCCACACAACTGTACCCTCAAGCCAAACTCGTATTGAGACAAAACCGAAAATTACTCGAATTTGGCAATGCCATGTTTCAAGAGCCAAAAACACAATTAAAGCTTGGTTATGACATTGATTTCCCAGTCGATTTTATCACTGAACTTGAACGTCGTTGCTTATCTTTCTTTCCTCAAGTACGAGTGCAATGGATTGAAACGCATCGAGACAACGCATTAAAGCAAGTGTCCGAGCGTGAACTCGATCTTGCCATTTTACCGGCAATCGGAGGGATCTCACCTAGGTATCCCCTTATATTTAAACACTTAGGTTATATCAGTTACGGGCTTTATGTCGGAGCGAAAAGTCCGTTAGCTCAAAGAGCTGCGTTTACAATCGAAGATGCACAATTAGAAGTGCAATACCTTTCGTTCAACAACATGAACAGCGATGGCATGATACAAGCATTTTCCTCTCACACCCGAGCAGTAAGCAGCCATACCTTATTGGTAAAAATGCTCAAAAATGAAGGATGGGCGCTGCTCCCAGTTCCACTGGGGGAATACTACGCCAAGAAACAGCTCCTTAAAAAATTACCTACGCCTCTTCTGGCCAATGACGTCAAAATGCCTTTTAGTTTATTTCACCCCATTGGTGATGAACAACAAGCGACGACAAAAGCTCTGGTTGCATGGTGCAGTGAATTAGCGAAATCCTATTTCAGCTAATTCAGATAAAGAGACGCCCTCACTATTACATATATGTAATGGTTATTTTCTTTTTGCCTAGATTATCAATTATAAAAACAAAATTATAATGTACGCCTCCCTCAACAAACGATGGCGAACAATAAAATGAGCTGGTTTTTCTTACTTTTAGGCGTGGGCGCGGAAGCCCTTTCACATGTAGCACTTAAAGCAACGGATGGTTTTAGTAAACCTATCCCGGCAACACTTGTCTTACTCGGTCACCTAGCCGCATTTGTCTGCTTAGCGCAAGCCATGAAAGGGGGAATGCCTGTCGGGATTGTTCATGCGTTGTGGGCTGGTTTGGCGATTGTATCGGTAACTTTAATATCTCAATTAGTATATCGCCAACACATGGATACTAGCCTTTGGGTTGGAATGGCACTTATCGCTGCAGGTGTGATGGTGATAAACTTCTCACATGGACACGTACATTAATACCAAGGCTATAGATTGTCTGAAATAACGAGACCAGCTCTCGCACTCTTTGATTTTGATGGCACGATCACTGATGAGGATATGTTCAGTCTATTCCTCAACTATTCGGCGACGGGCTTACGAAAATGGCTTGGTAAGATCGTGATCACGCCATTCTATATGTTATACAAAGCCGGCATTATTCCAGCACGTCGCATGCGCCCCATTGCGAGCGTTATTGCGTTCTCAGGTCGAGACACCGAACAAGTCAAAGTATTAGGTGAGAGATTCGCTCGTGACGTGATCATTCGCCATCTTCGCCCAAAAGCAAAAGAAAAGCTCGATTGGCATCAACGTCGAGGGGATACCATTGTGATTGTCTCAGCCTCGCTTAACGCTTACTTAAAACCTTGGTGTAATGCTCAGGGTTACCACTTGCTGTGTAGTGAAGTGCTTAATGACAGCAAACGAATGAGTGGCCTTTATCGATATGGCGATTGCAGCTCAGAAAGAAAAGCCGAGCGAGTCACCGCCACATTTGATCTAAGCCATTACTGCACTGTTTATGCGTATGGTGATACCCACGAAGACATCCCTATGCTCAAACTTGCTGATATTGCGATGATGAATTGGCAACCTTGGTCAAGCAACAGTAATTTGTGCGACATCAATAATGGCTAGCGTTGCACCGAAAACATTTGCATTAAAAATCCACACTTTGAAAATGACAAAGCCTTTCTTAGTACCAAGAAAGGCTTTGTCTCTTTCAGAAAATAGAGTTTAGTTTAGAAACAGCAAAGCTTAACGCCAAACTCCCCATTGCCCTGTGGTTCCGGGCTCTTCACCACTGGTCCACCACTGTGCTGTCCACTCTTGACCATCGTGTATTACAACATCGCCTTTAGTATAAACGGCCCCTTTACTCCATAGATTCGAGGGATCAATGAGTGGCGGTGTCTCAGCCTTAATCAACGACAATGCGTAGCTATAATCTCCACTTGGCGCAAGCACTTGATTCGAGTAAACATTATTAGTATCAAACATGTAATGACTCATTTCTTGGTGCCAAAAGCCAACATACCAATCACCAGTTTGCTGTGAGTTAAAGTGATCGGCAATCTCCGCTGCCCATGTGGTGGTATTATTGGTACTAATAGGCAGTGAAACATCGACAATCTCTGCGCCTGTTACATCGAACGTACGAAAACGAACCGTATCCCCCACTTCTATTGGGCCAAACCCTTGAGGTACAAAATAGCCCAATGCAGTAAGATTGTTACCAGGCTCGGTTGGATCAACCGGTTCTGTTGGCGGGGTAATACCATCACCAACGAGCGTAATATCACTACAGTTATAAAAACCTTCACCAGCGACATCGATACGTTGCCAGCGAGTATATAATATGGCGTTACCTGAGCGCTCGGCTGGGAACGTAACCTGAATTCGATAACGTTTTTCGCTATCCACAAGTACATTACCTGCCGTATCAATCAGCTCTAAATCATTCCAAGTTAGAGGTTGTAACTCATCATAAGTGGGTTTGGAAAGATAGAACTCCCAATAAGAGGGGTTATGTGGTGCTTTACCAAAAAATACCATTTCAAGTTGGTTATTTTCATTTAGCGTCACATTAGTACGTTGCCAATGCTGGGATGGGATATTTAACCCTTGCTTTGCTGCATCTCCTGCGGAGCAGAGTTCACCGTCACGTACAATCGCTTGGACATGCGCCATATCTCGATAATTAGGTACATTCGCTGCGACTTCACTACGCTGTACAAATGGATAAGCGCCCGATTCGTCATAAGCGGCCTGACAAGCTTGATTAGGAATTTCATTCGTCCAGAAACCACCATCTAGATAACAAGTATTTTGACGCGCACTTGGAAACTCCACCCATCCATGGGCATGGGCATTAAACGAGCTCAGGACTGCAATTGCGCCTAGGCCCACTAGGGGAAAGGTTATAGAAGATTTCATTATTCATCCTTAAATTCATTGAGTTACTGCTTAATAACTGCATAGCAGTGAAGAAAAGCTAGCAGGATGAATTAATTTAGATGGTCACAATTAATCCTGACATTGTCAGAGTGATGAGTGCTTTCCAGCATTTCGTGTACACTGACCTCATACTCAACTGAGTCTTTCGAGTCAGTTCAAATTGATGAGCTACAAAATCGTAGACTTGGACAATTAACGTCCATCTTTTGGTGTGTCCATGACCACCATGGTCGTGATCGCTTTGACGTGTTCGCATTCTCCTAAAACATCCGCATGAAATGCTTTGTAGGATGCAAGATCGTGCGTTTCTACTCGAAGCAAATACTCGTTGGCTCCAGTGATGTTATGACACTCCACCACTTCATTGACAAAACGCACATGCTCTTCAAAACCCAATTGCGCTTTTTTAGAGTGAGAAGCCAATCCAATCGATACATAAGCAATGAACCCAATCCCCATTTTTTGATTATCAAGTAACGCTCGATAGCCCTTGATAATCCCTTTACGCTCTAAATCTTGCACTCGACGCAAAGTCGCAGATGGAGATAATCCTACTCGCTCAGACAGCTCTACATTGGAGATTCTTCCGTCCGATTTAAGCGATTGCAATATCCTTTCATCAAACCTATCCATAATAGCCTTTTGTTGTTTAGTGTGTGATTTTTCATCAAATAAAAACACAAAATTGATGACACTTCTACCTATCATTGTTCTCGACCGGTCAGAAACGTAACCCTTTGCCTACCAATGAACAGGCAAAACCGAAATCTAGGAACCCATTATGGAATACCACCAACTTGGTGCTTTGGCACTGTTTGCGGTTGTCTCGACGTTCACCCCTGGCCCAAATAACATTATGCTCATGACTTCTGGTGCGAATGTCGGCTTTAAACGTACTATCCCACACATGTTAGGCATCATACTTGGCTTTGCGGCAATGCTGATGTTGGTTGGTGTCGGCTTAATGGGCTTGTTTCATGCTTATCCCATCACACACAACATTCTCAAAATCATAAGTTTGACGTATTTGTTGTATCTCACGTACAAAATTGCTACCAGCAGCAAAACAGAAGTTAAAGGTGAGTACCGCCCAATGAGCTTTTTTGGCGCGGTGGCTTTTCAGTGGGTGAACCCAAAAGGTTGGTCAATGGCACTAACGGCTATCACGGTTTTTAGCAATGGAGGGACTGGGTTGGAGCTGGCTTTCATCGCGGGCATCTTCTGTGTGGCAAACCTACCATCGGTCACTTTTTGGACAGCAGCGGGCATGCAACTTCAGCGTTGGCTAACCACAACAAAACGAGTAAAAAGCTTCAACTATGGCATGGCTACACTCTTGCTTTTGTCGACTATCCCAATGATATAAATGGCAAAACAGCCATGACCAATTGTGATTTACACCAAATTTTGGTTAGTCCTTCGTTCGGTAAGTGCAATTAATCACCATCTCAATGGAGGATTAGGTCATAGTAGAAATAGCAGTGACAAGAATATTAAAAACTCAAACATAAACCTTGTCGATACATTCGATGTTGGTTGCTCTTTCACTGCTTTGTCGCTTTTCTTTCTCAGTTGCGATAAGACCATTCACTCTGACCGACAAGCACGATGCTAACAGGTCCGTCACACAAGGAGCGTTATACATGCGTACTCGCAAGCTTATTTGGGCTACTGCTTTTGGTCTACTACTCACAGGGTGTAGTCAGACGAACACAGCAAATATCGAAGCCATCCCACCAGAGTATCCCGTCGACTACTTTTTCAGAAATGCGGAAGTGTCTAGCTACCAGATATCCCCTGTTGGCGACTACATTTCAATGTTAAAACCGTGGCAAGATCGTAAAAATGTGTTTGTGCATCCCGTTGGAAAACCGCAGGACGTTAAACGCATTACGTCGATTACCGAACGGGACATCGCATACTACTATTGGGTTGGTGATGATACGCTGATCTATTCGCGCGATACAGGCGGTGACGAAAACTTCTACCTTGTTACTGTTAACGTAAAAACCGGTGAAGAGAAAACCATCACGCCAACATCGGATGTCGTTGCTTTCGTGATTGACACATTAGAAAGCCAGCCTGATGACATTCTCATCTCGACGAACGAGAGAAATCCGCAAGTTTTTGATGTCTACCGTCATAATTTAAAAACGGGTGAAAACACGTTGGTGGCGCAGAACCCAGGGAATGTCAGAGATTGGGGGACCGACCACGATGGGAATATTCGAGTGATCACCACGTCTGATGGTGTGAATACGGCGGTGCTGTACCGTGATACGGTTGATGAGGATTTTAAGCCATTAAAGAGCATGACTTTTAAAGAAAGCTTTACCCCGATCTCCTTCACTCCAGACAATAAAAACCTGTACGTTGCTTCACGCATTACTCGTGATAAATCTGCCATTATTGAGTACGATGTTAAAGCCAATAAAGAAGTGCGTGAGATCTTCTCGCACCCAGAAGTGGACGTGACCAATGCGCACTATTCAAACGCACAAAATAAGTTAGCGTCTATCTCTTATGTAACGGCTAAGCGTCAATACTATTTTCTTGATGACGCCTACCAAGCGACATTCGAACGCCTGAAAGAAAAACTACCGGGCGTAGAAATCTCAGTAAACAATACCACTCGCGACGAAAGCAAAATGATTGTTGTGACCTACAGTGATATCGACCGTCCGAATTACTATTACTACGATCGTGATACAGACAAGCTGGAGAAACTAGCGGAAAACGCACCATGCATAAGCCAGAAGACATGGCGCAGATGAAGCCGATTACGTACACTGCGCGTGATGGCGAGACCATTCATGGTTACTTAACCTTACCAAAAGGTCGCGAAGCGAACGATTTGCCACTGCTCGTGCTTCCTCATGGTGGGCCTTGGGCACGAGATCATTGGGGCTTCCAACCTGAGGTTCAATTGTTTGCAAACCGCGGTATTGCTGTACTGCAAATGAACTTCCGCGGTTCAACTGGCTATGGTCGTGAGTTCTGGGAGAAGTCATTTAAGCAATGGGGTCAGTCGATGCAAGATGACATCACTGACGGCGTGAAATGGGCAATTGACCAAGGCTACGCACAAGAGGGGGAAGTGTGTATCTACGGAGCCTCTTATGGTGGTTATGCGACACTAGCTGGAGTGACGTTCACACCAGACCTATACAAGTGTGGTATCGACTACGTGGGCGTATCGAACTTGTTCACCTTTATGGATGCCATTCCCCCTTACTGGGCACCATTCCTAGCTATGTTACATGAGCAAGTGGGCAACCCAAATGACCCCGAAGACGCGAAGATGATGAAAGCTTATTCGCCAGTGTTCCACGTCGATCAAATCAAAGCACCATTGTTGGTTTTGCAAGGGGCAAAAGATCCTCGCGTCGTTAAAAGCGAATCAGATCAAATTGTGAATGCCCTACGTGAGCGTGGTGTCGAAGTGGAATACATCGTCAAAGAAAATGAAGGACATGGATTCCGTTCGCTAGAGAATCGCCTTGAAGGGTACCAAGCGATGGATCGTTTCCTCAAAATGCATTTACTTGAGCAAAAGCAGTAGCCCTAACTTGAATCTCTTTTCAATCTAGGGCACTTATGTGCCCTAATTTGTATCTATTTGCCCAATTGCCTCTCTGGTTCACACAGAACTTCTGCACGACCTTAGCGACTTAGTATATTTAAAAATACGTTGGATTCTTCGCTCAATCTCAATTCACAGTGTAAATTTAGATAAAGACGCTACCCTCTCACCTAGTATGTTGATACCATTAAATGAGAAAGAGAATAATTATCAGGTTGATATGAAAATGCAAAATAAAACGAAAAAAAAACCACAGCCAAAAGCACTTACCGTAATTCGCTCAGAAGCTATCACGCCAAATATGCAGCGTCTCACTTTGCAAGGTGAGGCATTAGGTCAATTCCCTCTGGATTGCGAGGGCAGTTACATCAAACTATTATTCAACGAGAAAGGCGGCACTGAAATTCAAGGTTTCTCTGAAGACAACCGTCCTGTCATGCGTACCTACACCATTCGCCGTATCGACTTACAAGCCTGCACCATCGAAGTCGACTTTGTACGTCACATAACAGAAGACCTGCAGTGCGGGTTCGCTGCGCGCTGGGCGATGTCAGCAAAAGAGGGGGACACGATTAACATCGCAGGTCCTGGTAGTATCTCTAACCTCAATCATGAGGCAGATTGGTTCTTCATGGCAGCAGATATGACCGCATTACCAGCGTTATCAGCAAAGATCCGTAATCTACCAGAAGACTCGAAAGGCTACGCTGTGATCAGTGTTATTACGGAAGCCGATATTCAACCTTTAGATGCACCAGCAGGAATGAAAATCCACTGGGTAACAGAACAATCTCTCGTCGATAAAGTTCGCGAACTTGAGTGGCAAGAGGGCGAAGTGGGCGTATGGTGTGCGTGTGAATTCGATTCAATGCGCGCGCTGCGTCAGTACTTCCGTAACGAGAAAGAAGTTAATCGCGAAAACATCTACATCAGCAGCTATTGGAAACAAGGCGTGGCAGAAGATGGGCACAAAGCGATTAAGCAAAAAGATGCGGAGTTAAACGAGCAGTAATTCCAACTTGCTCGTCATTCTAACTTACTATAAATAAGCCAAGTCGCACATAGCTAACTTGGCTTATCCTACACTTACAATCCGCAACTCAGCTAAGGTGCTCAGCCAAAAAATCAATCAGTAATCGAACTTTTGGAGAGAGGTTACGGTTTTGAGGGTACAGTGCCCAAATACCTTCACGATCGTCTCGGTAATCGGTAAGCACTTCGACCAATTCACCATTATCCAGCGCTTCTTGTACATAATAATCCGGCAATTGCACCAAGCCTAAGCTCCGTTTCGCTGCATCCACCAAAGCAAAACCGCTGTTACACTTAATACGGCCAGAGACACGCAAAGACTTCTCGCGCATCTTCTCTTTAAAATGCCAATAATCGGCAGTACCCACTAAACATTGGTGATGACTAAGTTCAGACAGAGTATGCGGCTCACCAAATCGCTCTAAGTAAGCCGGGCTCGCACACACGTACAATTGACGAGATGACAGGCGCTTAGCGATCAAGCTAGAGTCTTGCAAGCGCCCTAAACGGACCGCCACATCCACGCCTTGTTCGATCAAATCCAGTTTTTGGTTGGTCAAAATCAAATCAAGATTCACCTGCGGGTATTTCTCGATGAACTGATGCAATAATGGCGCTAGGTTCATCTCACCATAGGTCACAGGCGCAGTTACTTTCAGTAGACCTTTTGGTTCGGCCTGCATCTGTGTCACCGCTAATTCTGCAAGCTCTAACCCCTCCACCAGGTGCTTACACTGTTGGTAATAAAGCTGACCGGCTTCTGAAAGCGAGACTCGACGAGTGGTACGGTGCAACAATTTAACAGCGAGTCGTTCTTCTAGTGCTGAAACGCGACGACTGATCTGTGCAACGGATGTTTTCAACTTATTTGCTGCACCGGTGAAACTGTTGGTTTCTGCCACGGCGACAAATTCACTAACGCCTTCCCAATTCGCCATGTTTAAATTCCTTTGGACGGTTATTCTGAGTGTATTCTCACATAAACACTTAAGCCGAGAAAACTCATTTAAGAACGATTAGGTCGCGCTTGTTCATTAGGAAGCACTTGTTCGTTGAATATCTCTGCCTGAACAGCAGAAGTTATTCGTTAGTCTCAGAGTTTTAAATCTTGATAGGCGGAATCAAGTTCAATACCGAAGTACTGTTTAATTACACGTAAATAAGATGCATCGTCAGCCAATAATGTTTCCACAACGTCTCCGTTCACGCGTTGCTTCAAGATGAAATTTGCTAAGGTGATAAGTCCGGAATCCGTCGCCAGCGCCGCAACGCGATTAGTGGTAAATCGCGAATCCGGTGACGTCGACGCAAAATAGTTGCCACACGCGATGTCACCATCAAAGACATAATCAAAATCGAAACTATAAAGGTTTAACCATTGACTCGCGTCTTCATGCGATTGACCTTGTAACATGTAACCCAATCGTTCATCTTCAATTATACGGAACGTTTGTAAATCGGTATGAATGACTTGGTTAAGCACAAATGGCAATGGTGCACGTGGTGTATTTGAACCAAAGCCCACATCGACGATCCACTTTTCTTCCCCTAGCGTCACCAAAGTAAACTGATGAGTTCTGCCCGATGGTGTGCCCGATAAATGCACACGTCCTAAGAGGGGCCTTGCGTCAAAGCCAACGTTTTGTAGCACTCTTAACAGCAGACCATTCAGTTCGAAACAGTAACCACCGCGCTCGTGGTAAACCAGCTTGTCGATGATGTCTTGTTCAGCAATCGAAATGCCTCTACCTAATGAGATATCAAAGTTCTCAAATGGCAGACGACGATGCTGAGCATTGTGCAAACAAAAAAGCGTATCAACGCTGACATCCAATGACTGTGTAACGCCAAGTTTCTTTAAATAAGTCTGTAAGTCCGTGTTGTTCATGCTGTTCCTAAGTCGATGTTTCTTCGCAGTGGCCAACACAATAAAACCTCAACCATACTTAAGGTCAAATCCTAAAGTGACTTTTCTTTTACTTCTTAATCTTAGTCGCACAAATTAATGGCGCATTACACTAATTATTACATATGCGTAAAAATCATTTTCAATTTAGCCGGATTATCATTTTTCTATAAATACCTAAAATGGGCACCAACAAAACGACGCAGCGCAGTAAGAAAACCTCAACTACGCTTATGACGTCACTCCCTATATTAAGAATATAAAGGAAACATCCAATGGCACTTGAAATCAAACCAGGTCAAACTCACATCAAATCTAAAGCCATGGTTGCATGGGCAGCTGGCGAACCACTAAAAATGGAAGAAGTTGACGTACAACTTCCTAAAGCGGGCGAAGTTCTTGTTCGCATCGTAGCAACGGGTGTTTGTCACACAGACGCATTCACACTTTCAGGTGACGATCCAGAAGGTATCTTCCCTTCAATCCTTGGTCACGAAGGCGGTGGTATCGTTGAAATGGTTGGCGAAGGCGTAACAAGCGTTGAAGTTGGCGACCACGTAATTCCTCTTTACACAGCTGAATGTGGTGAGTGTAAATTCTGTAAATCTGGCAAAACTAACCTATGTCAGGCAGTTCGTGAGACTCAAGGTAAAGGCCTAATGCCAGACGGCACAAGCCGCTTCTCTGTAAATGGTGAGACAATCTTCCACTATATGGGTTGTTCTACTTTCTCTGAGTACACGGTTCTTCCAGAAATCTCACTAGCAAAAGTAAACAAAGAAGCACCACTTGAAGAAGTTTGTCTTCTAGGTTGTGGCGTAACCACTGGTATGGGTGCGGTACTAAACACAGCTAAAGTTGAAAAAGGCGACACTGTTGCTGTATTCGGTCTAGGCGGTATCGGTCTTTCTGCAATCATCGGTGCGCGTATGGCTGGTGCAAGCAAGATCATCGGTGTAGACATCAATGAGAGCAAGTTCGAACTAGCAAAACAACTTGGCGCGACTGATTGCATCAACCCAATGAAATTCGACAAACCAATCCAAGACGTTATCGTTGAGATGACAGACGGTGGTGTTGACTACTCATTCGAATGTATCGGTAACGTAAACGTGATGCGTCAAGCACTTGAGTGTTGTCACAAAGGTTGGGGTGAGTCAGTCATCATTGGTGTTGCTGGTGCAGGTCAAGAGATCTCAACTCGTCCATTCCAACTAGTCACTGGTCGCGTATGGCGTGGTTCTGCTTTCGGTGGCGTTAAAGGCCGCTCGGAGCTTCCAGAAATCGTAAACCGCTACATGGCTGGTGAGTTTGGTCTACAAGAATTCATCACGCACACTATGGGTCTGCAAGACGTGAACGAAGCATTCGAATTGATGCACAAAGGTGAATCTATCCGTACTGTTCTTCACATGGATAAATAGTCCAAGATAACTGCTCACGTAATGTGACTGATATTTGAAAATTTGAAATAGGCTCTCTTCTTTCTTGAACACGTTTTCTTTTGGGAAGAGAGCCATCCGCTGTCTTTAACGGTCTTGTCCGCCGTTAAAAATCATTGTTTTAAATATTCACTGTTTTAATTAAAGATTACTTTAACTAAACATTGTTTTATCGAGAGATTATCCATGACCATTGAAAGCCTAAGCCAAGCCAAAGTATTCGGTGGTTGGCATAAACAGTACACTCACGAATCTCGCGCTTTGAACTGCAACATGCGCTTCGCGATCTTCTTGCCACCAAATGCAACCAAATCAAACCCAGTGCCTGTGGTTTACTGGTTGTCTGGCTTGACGTGTACCGATGAGAACTTCATGCAGAAAGCCGGTGCGTTTCGCATGGCGGCTGAGTTAGGTATCGCCATTGTGGCACCGGATACCAGCCCACGTGGTGACGACGTTGCAGACGACGAAAGCTACGATCTGGGTAAAGGTGCAGGTTTCTACCTAAACGCCACTCAAGAGCCATGGTCACGTCACTACCATATGTACGATTACATCACCAAAGAATTGCCTGCGATCATTGAAAACAACTTCCCTGTTTCAGATGTGAAGTCGATTTCGGGTCACAGTATGGGTGGTCACGGTGCAATCACCATTGGTCTGAAAAATTCAGATCAGTACCGTTCAATTTCAGCGTTCAGCCCAATCAGTAACCCAATACAATGTCCTTGGGGCCAAAAAGCGTTTACCGCTTACCTAGGCACGGATATTGAAAGCTGGAAGCAATACGACGCAAGCGAGTTGCTAAAGCAAGCGAAATCACCGTTGCCAATCTTGGTAGACCAAGGTGATGCGGATAACTTCCTTGCTGAGCAATTGAAGCCAGAGGCGTTAATCGCCGCAGCTAAAACACACGATTCAGCAGTAGAAGTTCGCATGCAATCAGGCTATGACCACAGCTACTTCTTTATCTCGACTTTCATTGCCGATCATCTCAGCTTCCACGCAAAGCACTTATTTGTTTGAGGTAAAGGCTCATTTGCTTGAAGTCGTGATCTGCTTTTAATCGTAATTTACTTTAAGCCATGGTTTACTTTAGGCCATGAATAGTTACAGAAATTGATGTTTATTTAGCAGTTAACACTTCGTCATCACGCTTTAGGGTTCGCTCCGTACTGGTTCGAGCCCTCCTCACTATCTTGAACAAGAAAGTACAACAGCACAACAATGCCGATAATTGGCACCAACGCGATCAGTGCCCACCACCCTGTTCGACCAGAATCATGAAGGCGTCGAACGGTCACTGCGATGGATGGAATCATGATAAACAGTGCGTAGATCATGCCAAAAAAGCCAAAATTATCTATATGAACAACGAGGCCAATCAGTCGGTCAATGATCGCCATAACTAAATTAACCAATACGTTCACTAAGGTAAAATACCAATATTCCAAGCGTCTAGCTCGGCCACTAAACATGGTGTAATTGAGGATAACCTTATAATACCAATCAAACACAAGTCTCTCCTTGTATATATTTTTAGCCTTGACGAACAATCTTTCAGCAGTTATTTTCCACTCCAATTGAATTCTATAAATCTATAGATTAGCTCAAGCATTTTCTAAAATGCATTTTCATCCCTGTACCAAATCAAAGAGGAGTAGCCAGAGCGCAATAAATGAAAAAAACGATACTCACTTTGACTTTGTGCACCCCTATGGTTTATGCGAACACATTACAGTTTAGTCAACCTGAAAGTTCCGATGTCATCTTATCTTTAAGCGATTTAGAAGCTTTTCCTGCAACGACATACCACACATCACTTCCTTGGCTAGAACGCCCTGAAAAATTTATGGGGGTTAAGCTCAGTACATTACTCGTTAATGCCTATGGTGAAGTGCCAAATACAGTAGAACTCAGAGCGTTAAACGATTACCACGCCTATCTATCCAAACAAGACATTCTTAAATATCAACCGATAGTGGCATACAAGCAAAACGATCATTACATCAAAATAAGACACAAAGGGCCTTACTGGCTGATCTACCCGTTAGCTGAATACCCAGAAATAAATATCAGCCACTACCATTCTCAAATGGTGTGGCAACTCAGTCGTATAAAAATAACTCGTATAAAAATAGAAGAAGACCCATAGATGGCCAATCTCAACACGCTCAACCCAGGACCAATTTCAACGCGAAGCAAAGCATTATTAGTCGCTTTCGCTTTAGCATTACTGCTCGCCAACATCGCTTTACTAAAAGAGACTCGAGCGCTTACACAAACTTATTCTGATCAACAAAACCAAGCCACATGGTTTTTATTCCACCTTTCAAAAGAACTTTCCGAACTCGTCGGAGAAGCTCGACGCTTAAACGAAAGTGTGATCAACATTGATGATACAGTGCTGCAATATGAACTGGCTTGGAGTCGGTTTGATTTGCTTATCAACAACAAAGAAGCAGATTCTTTCTTGTCTCGCGAAGAGGTGCGTCAGTACTTCATTTCACTGTTTGATAAGTTTAATCAATTGGAGCCCATTCTAGTGGAAGCCAAAACTGGCAGTAGTGTCGCGGCAAACCAGTTCTATCGCGCTACTCAAAATCTCTATCTTGAAATGATTGATTACGTCACCCTAAACTTTCGAGTTGCCAGCCCACTGTACGAGCAACAGCAGCAAAAGGCCTACCAGTTACTTCAAGCACAATACATATTGTTAGGCATTTTCGTGCTGAGTGTCGCGATGCTCACCTACTTTTATCAACGTGAATCCAAATTCCATCGCAAGCAGGCTCTAAGTGATCCTCTTACTAACCTCGCCAATCGCAGCGCACTGTTTATCGATTTGCATCAGCGCGAGAAAAGCAGCACACCATTTTCACTGCTGTTACTCGATTTAAACGGCTTTAAAGACATCAATGACACCATGGGGCATCAGATTGGGGACCAAGTATTAATTGAAGTTTCAGATCGTTTAAGACACATGGCGCTGGACGATTTTCGTGTCTATCGTATGGGCGGTGATGAGTTTGCAATTGTCATCAATGTAAGTGAACAAGAGGAAATTGATGAGGTGGCTCACCATATCAATGCGGTGTTTGAAAAACCCATTCAGCATTCTCAATACGTTCGCCACCTATCTACCAGCTTCGGCGTCGCAAGATACCCACATGATGCCGACAATATTGACTTCCTGATCAATATAGCGGATAAGCGCATGTACAAAATGAAATTCCAACGTTAAACGGATAACCATGATGAAAAACTTCATTCGTGCGATTCTATTACTGCTTATCATTGCCATTGGCGTATTGGCTTGGGTGTTCATCCCATCTCATGAAACTATGGGAAGCAAAACCCTAGAAGAAGCACTCAACGATAACTACACATTAATCGGTCACCGCATACATTCGACAGATCCAGATGCTGGTAATATGTTTGGCTACTTTGTGGTAAGTAAAGGACAAAATACGGAAGATCTCGAACCGTTCTTAGTCACCTCTGATCAGTTTATTCGTATGGAGAAAACGGGAGAAAACACACTGGCACTAACCGTTAATGGCCGTATCTACCGCTACCACAACGACTTATGGGTGCAGAAACCGGACGGTACATTGCAACACTGGTTAATCAGTGCCAACGCCAGTTACGTGCGCTAATACTTCCATCCTATCTCGTCCAAAAAACAAAGCCCCGCAATGAGTGCGGGGCTTTGTTTAGCGCATATTGATGTTTAAAGCATATTCTCGTTTAAAAATATTTGCGATGAAAATCAATCAGCCTTAAGTACTTTCTCTCGTATCACTTTCATCACGCCAGAATCGCGATTGCTTGGTGCAGAAAAACGCGCGATTTTCTTCACGGCTTCGTGGGCATTTTCCATTGCATAAGAGTGAGCACTGACTTTGAGCATCTCGATATCATTAAAGTAATCGCCAAAAGCCATGGTTTCTTCTGGTCCAAAGTTCATCGTCTTTTGTAAGTGCTTTATCGCCGCGCCTTTTGATGCTTCAGCGTTCATAATATCAAGCCAAATCTTAGCACTCACGACCACTTGATGAGTGCAACCAAACTGCGCATGCATTGATGGAAAAACCAATTCTTCCGTTCCACCAAAATGACAAATCGCCACTTTAATGAACTCATCTTCCACAGCAAGGACATCAGGCACGTATTCACAACGATGGTAGTATTTTTGAAACTCTTCGAGCGCTTTTGGCTCCTGAGTTTCAATATATGCCGATCGCTTACCACACAAAACAAAGTATGCACCATCAATTTCACGCACCGCTTTGACCAGTGCGTCAATCTCAACGTTTGGGATCGTACAACTGTACAGCTCTTTGTCTTGATACATCACCATTGTGCCATTGTCGGCAACGTAGATCATTCGGTCCTGAATTGGTGCAAACGTATCGCGCAAACTGTAATACTGACGGCCAGATGCTGCCGAGAACATGATGCCCTTTTCTTCTAACTGCAAAAACAGATCAAAGAATTCAGGATCCAAACGACCATATTGATCGAGTAAAGTGCCATCCATATCGGCGGCGATGAATTTAATGCTAGCTTGTGACATGACTCTTGCTCAAAAGGATGCAGCGCAAGTCACTCATTGAATGAAAATCGGCTGCAAATAACAATTATAAACAAATAACAACGATAAAAAATACGTGCAATTTCATTAAGGTACAAGATCTTGAATGAATCTCAAATCGAAATCCCACTCAACATCAAGCCTCAAGATAGCAATCCAAAGCAAAATAGGTACAATCGCCCCTCAATTTTATTTCGCGCGGACACACACTCATGCACTCGCCTGAACATTGCTTTACTCAGTTTACTGCGGACATTTCTGGTTACGACTTGCCAACGCAGTTTACGTTTCCGTTCTACTATACACCTCACCCTCTTTGTGTCTTAGCTGCTGAGCAATTACAACAGCACCTGATGACACAAACTGATTTCGAGCACGAATTTGGTTTGAGTGATGAACAGAACGGTCGCGGCAAAATGTTCGGTGTATTACTGGTACAAAGCCCGCTAGGTCAGCTTGGATTTTTTAGTGCATTCTCTGGCAAAATTGCCGATCAAAACTTACTGCCGGGCTTTGTTCCGCCCGTCTTCGATATGCTAACAGAAGAGAGTTTTTTCCGTCGCGAAACGGATGCGATCAATGCAGTAAATGCACAATACAAAGCGTTTGCCGCCAATCCAGAAATTGCACAGCTTAAAGCAGACATTAAAGCCGACCGCGCGGCGTATCTGCAGGCGGAGCAAGTACACCGACAAGTGATGATTGAAAACCGAGCCGAGCGCAAACAACAGCGTAAGCAAGGCGAGCAAAACCTTAGTACAGAAGAGTTAAAAACGCTATTAGATGATTTGGCCAAACAGAGTGTGGCAGAAAAAAACGTCCTTAAGTACCTTAAACAAGCTTGGGATGAGAAACTCGCGATCAAAGAAGTGCGTCTAGCCACACTAGAACAAAAGCTGGCTACGCTGAAAGAGCAACGTAAAGATCTGTCCAACGCGCTACAACACAAATTGCACAAGCAATATCGATTTTTCGATGCACTTGGTGCAGAACGTGATTTAGTGGATATTTTTGCTCATACGACCAATCCCGTACCACCAGCAGGCTCTGGCGAGTGCGCGGCACCTAAATTGCTGCATTACGCATACAAACATGGCTTCATCCCTTTGGCTCTGGCCGAGTTTTGGTGGGGAGCATCACCAAAATCGGAAGTCCGCCAACACAAAAAGTTTTACCCATCTTGCAATAGTAAATGCCAACCGATATTAGGCCACATGATGCAAGGCTTGAATGTGGAGCCAAATCCACTAGAAGAAAACTGGGCAGAAGATAAAGAACTCGACATTCTTTATCAAGATGACGCAATGGTGATAGTAAACAAGCCATCAGGTCTACTTTCTGTGCCGGGGAAAACCATCAAAGATTCCGCATACACGCGTTTACAAACAATGTTCCCTAACGTTGAGGGCCCCTTTGTGATCCATCGTCTTGATATGGCGACGTCTGGCATCTTAGTGTTCGCTTTAACCAAACGTGCAAATAAAAGCTTACAAAAACAGTTCATCTCGCGTGGTGTGCAAAAACGCTATATGGCAATGCTAGAGGGCGAGTTAACAGAACCTGAGGGTGAAATCACACTGCCAATGCGTGGCGATCCAGAAGACCGCCCCCGTCAACTGGTCTGCTTCGAGCACGGAAAGCACGCGGAAACTTACTGGCAGCTTATTGAAGTAAAAGACGGGCGTAGCAAAGTCTACATGTACCCAAAAACAGGCCGCACCCATCAACTTCGTGTCCACAGCGCGCACCATATGGGCCTAAACATGCCAATGGTTGGTGATGGGTTGTATGGTGAAAAAGCAAACCGCCTACACCTGCACGCGGAGATGTTAGAGTTAGACCACCCTTACAGCAAAGAGCGCATGCGCTTCTTAGCTGAGTGTGAGTTCTAACGAAACCGTAACAGCAAAGTACGCATTATGTGTCTGTTTAAACGTTGGGGATCGTGACCGAGATGGCACTTTTAGCATGATGACTATTGACTAAACAAAGGCATTAAAACGTTTCATTACCATGTAAACATCATTGCTTACTAGCCAAATTGGCTAACATCCACCTCTGGGTTGGGTTTTCTGTCTTATTTTCTAGTACAGAAAACCCAACCCAAAATTTGACTAAAAAAGCAACACATTGAAATCTGGTCGGGAAAATACACTAATTATAAGGACGTAACCCGCCATGCCCACCTTACGCTTACTCTTTTCTGCCGCCCTCAGTTTCGCATTTCTTTTAAGCACTTTTTCTACCGCCGCTTCAGAAAAAGTCTACCGCCTTAAACTGGCCGAAACATGGGGTCCCAATACGCCCATTTTAGGTGATGCCAGTAAAAATATGGCCAAGCTCGCAAATGAAATGTCCAATGGTCGACTCATTATTCGTATTGATTCGGCCAATAAGCATAAAGCCCCACTTGGTATTTTTGATATGGTTAAATCAGGTCAATATGACCTAGGCCATTCGAGTTCGTACTACTGGAAAGGTAAGGTGCCTAACACGCTTTACTTTTCATCGATGCCATTTGGTATGATCTCAACTGAACAATACGCATGGTTTTATCGTGGCGGTGGTATGGCGCTGATGGAAAAAGTATACGCTCCCCACAATCTGTTGTCGTTTCCGGGCGGTAACTCAGATATCCAAATGGGTGGATGGTTTAAGAAAGAAATCAACTCACTTGATAACTTACAAGGTCTCAAGATCCGCATTCCTGGCTTTGCCGGAGAAGTGATGGCAAAAGTCGGCGCGAAGCCAGTAAACATCGCACCAGGTGAATTGTATACCTCTCTAGAGCGCGGAACGATTGATGCGTTGGAGTGGGTTGGCCCTGCGTTCGATTTAAGAATGGGCTTTCAAAAAATTGCCCCTTACTATTACACCGCATGGCATGAACCAGGATCTGAAACTCAGTTTCTCGTGAATAAAAAAAGTATGGGAAAAGCTGCCTGCCGATCTTCAAACTATCCTCGAAACGGCGTTTCGTGTTGCGGCTTTTGATATGTACACCCAAGCGTTGGACGCAAATGCAAACAGCTGGGCAACCATGAACGCAGAATACCCAGATATTAAAGTTCGTGACTTTCCGCCAGAAGTGCTCAACGCAATGCAAAATGCAACTCAAGCCTTGCTGAAAGAACAAGCGAGCAATGATCCTTTAGCCAAAGAAATCATTGAATCGCAACAACAGTATTTAACCAAAATTCGTGCTTGGACGGACATTTCATCCAAAGCCTATTTAGACGTGAACTCCGTTCAATAAATTCTGTATCCATAGATACACAGACATATAGTCACACCGGTGTATAGAGACATAAATACAGGGACAAAAAAGGCACTGAACTTCAGTGCCTTTAACGTTTTATATGTCAGATCCGCCTTAGCTAACCTTAAACTTGGTCCAGACTTGCGAGCGCCAGCGTCTTGCCATGATGATGCCACGTACCCATTCATCCAAGGCCATTGCCATCCATGCACCTAGCACGCCATACCCCATATGAATACCAAAGATGTAGGAGAACAATACGCCGAATCCCCACATGCTTAAGATGCCCATCTGTACCGGAAATTTAATGTCTCCTGCCCCTTTCAGCGCAGAGATAAATATCAGGTTAAATACTCGACCCGCTTCCAGCAAAATCGAGCCCATGATCAAGGAACCAGTCAAAGCCAAAATTTCTGGTTGGTCGGTAAACACACGCAATATGTCGTCTCTAAAGAGATAAATCAACGTGGTTGCCGTGGTTGAAGCAATAAAGCCCACCACAAAATAAATTTGTACGCGCTTGAGAATGCTTGTCACCCACCCTTTACCAATGTAATAGCCGGTCTGGATTTGTGCTGCCTGACCAATCGCTAAAGAAAATGCGAACGAAAAGCGTGCGATATTTTGCGCATACGTCAGCGCCGCCAATGAAGAGGTGCCCATCTGCACAACAAAATAAACAATACAAATTTGCGCCATGTTGTATGACAGCACTTCACCCGCATTCATACCGCCGATTTTGAGTATTTTCTTATACACATCGCCCGGAACTTGCTTGAGCTTAGACATCGGCACTTCAATGCTACTACGTGACAAAATCACACCAAGCATAATCGTACCAATCACTTGGCTCACCACCGTTGCCACCGCCACACCTTGCACGCCATATACAGGTAAACCAAATGGCTGATACAGAGCAATGTAGTTACCCATAATATTAAACACACCACTGATCAGGTTCACGACCATCGGAGAACGAGAATAACCATGACTACGCAATATTGTGGTAAACACAATGCCCATGGTGACGTTAAACGTCATCGCTCCGCTGATCAGCAAGTATTCTCGAGCGTAGTGCTCAACTTGCGTTTCCAAACCGTAGTAAGGCAAGAAGAATAACGCACCAATTACCGCAAGCACACTAAGCAAGACACCAATGATCACAGACAAAGCAATACTGGCAACACCAACGTCGACCGAGTCTTTCTCCCGCCCCGCACCATTGTACTGAGCGATCAATATCCCCGTTCCGCTACTGACGAACGTCGAAACGATGATCAGGAAAAACGTAAGCTGAGTGATAACGCCGACCGCCGATACGGCCTTATCGGAATAACCACTCAGCATGAAAACATCACTGGTTCCTAACGCTGTCCTTAGCAATATTTCTACAAGTATCGGCCAAGCCAACGCCACAATGGACATGCGTTGGTTGATGTGTTGGCTCTTCGGCATTTTCTGACCTTTATTAAAACTAAAAACTGCTCCACAGAGAACTGTGAAGCAGTTTGCATTATTGACTGATTTTCTGCGCGGATTGTATAACTTTTGTTCGCAAAGTCACGCTACTTTTATGGGTATTCCGATAAAAATTTGCTCGTATTATCCCATCAAGAAACAATCCATAAGCTTAAGTTATTCTTTGCTGCTTACTGCTTCGTCATAATAATTTTTTCTAGCTCAAGGCCTGGCTTCACAAAGTCAATATCCAATGTATAAAACCCTGGATTGAGCTTCACTTGTAGGCCCTCTACCGTAATCAATTCACCATCCGTTCCGTGCAGTGCTAGCGTCATACTAAATTCACTATTTAGGAACAAACTGCACGAAGATTGAGCCAACGAATCTCGCTCATACTTCATTACACCATCAAATTGATACACACCAGACTCACTCACCTCAACCACGACCGATGCATTAGTTTTGGTATTCAAGACAATGTGCTGATCGATAAGTCGCACATGCTCTTTCGGAGCTTCGTCTAATGCAACAAACGTCTTAATCGGCTCATAAGCTTTCAGAGGGCGATCTATCACTGGTGCAGCCATAATAAAGCGGCAGATATTCATCGCACTGCGTTGCAGTTCACCAATGGTCAACGTGCCATTTTCCAGAGCAGCAAGTGTATCGTCACCCATCGCATTGCTTTCTGCGCCGTCATTTCCCACCACCATATAAAGATCATTTTGCGCTCGCACCATAAATGAGGTGAACGTTTTGCTTTCTTCGCCAGCTTGCACCGGATCGTTCATTTTCGCCCACCAGTCCGTCATCACGATCCCAGTGTACCCCCACTCTCCACGCAAAATCGTGGTATTTAAGTCATAGTTCGACGCTGCCCAATGACCGTTAACAGGGTTATATGACGTCATGATGGTTGTGGCTTGACCTTGTTTCACTGCCATTTCGAACGGTTTAATATGCACTTCACGCAGCGCACGTTCAGACATGATACTGTCCACATCTACGCGAGCCGTTTCCTGATCGTTCGCCGCATAGTGCTTAATCGTCCCAGACACGCCGGCATTACTTAACCCACGCGTTTGCGCAGCGGCCATCACCCCCGTCATAAATGGGTCTTCAGAGAAATACTCAAAGTTACGACCGTTTAACGGATGACGATGAATATTGATCCCAGGGCCAAGTAACGTATCAATTTGGTTAGCGCGTAATTCTTCGCCGATAAGGTAGAACAACTCTTCGTTTAACGATTCATTCCAAGTACAGCCTAACAAGGTGCCAATCGGTACTTGCGTAGCCTTGTGACCGCTGTCCATACGAATACCTGACGGGCCATCAGCCGCCGCCGCGACCGGAATTCCCATTTCAAATAGGCTATCGGACACACCACCAAATGCAGCCGCCGTTCCCGGAGTTACTTTCGGGCTGCACATCCCCTCACCACGTACGATCGTGGCAAGCTGCTCCGGTGTCATTTGAGCAATGAATGCTTCTAAGTTGGCCTTGCCCTCTTTTACATCCATCAGCTTAATGCCTTGATTGCCTGTCATTTCTAGGCTGCGAGGCATATTAGCTTGAATACGTTCTGCCAAATTCACCGTACGTTGTGGTGCAGCTTCATAGCTCACTTGGAACACACCATTGTCATTTTTTTTGTGCTGGCTTGATGCGTTCAAACTCATGGATAGGTGCACAAGCTTCACTTAGCGCTTCAATTACCAACAGCGCTTCTAGATCCAATGTTGCTGCAATAGTTTGAGCATGACGCACACTGTCACCCAAGCAGAACTGATAAGTCCCCGCTTCTAAAACGTAGCAACTGCGATGCCCCGTCACGCCGCTATCATCATAAGAGGCCAAGGACGCAACCGGCACAGAAACTCGGACTTGCTCATTCGCACCTGGTCGAATAATTTGTGTTTTGGTAAAGCCTGCAAGTACTCGTGATGGCTTACCGAGCTCCCCTTGCGGTGCTTCAACATAGAGTTGAACAACCTCTTTACCCGCAAACTCTTTGCCAAGGTTGGTCACCTTGATATCAAAATGAATAACCGCATCAGCTCCCGCACCTTCGATCTTATACGTCACTAATTCGCGTTGAAATTCGGTGTAAGACAAGCCAGCACCAAACTCAAATTGCACTACTTCTGGGTTGAACGTTTCAAAGTAGCGATAGCCAACATAAATGTCTTCTGCGTAGATGTTGCGATCAGTTCGACCAAAGTTTGCAGACGATGGGTAATCCGCAAGATGATACGCAATTGAATCCGTCAATCGACCACTTGGTGACTGATCGCCAGAAAGCACATCCGCAAGACCATGGCCACCTTCCATACCCGCAGCCCAGCTGTAGAGTACGGCTTTAATTGAGCCATTGTTTTCCACCGTATTTAACCAAGCCATGTCCATGATGTTGGTCACGTTCATAACGACGATCACGTCTGAGAAATGGCGGTTCACTTTCGCGATCATGTCCAACTCTTTCTCAGTCAGACGGTAACTGCCCGCTTCATCCGCGTTGTCTTGATCTTCTCCAGCAGTACGACCGATAAAAACCACGGCTTTGTTCGATTGAGCCGCCGCTTTCGCCACTTGCTCATCACTCAATGGCATTTCTTCTTGGAACCAAGGTTCAGCCGCCCAACCACCGCCGCCATCATCAAACGGGTGGTCTGCAATCCAATCTTGATAGGTTGTAACAAGGTCTTCATTCAGACGAATCTTTCCGTTGGCACGTAATCCTTCTAACGCACTGATCGCGTAAGGTACGTTTACCGCACCACCCGATCCTGTGCCGCTTCGATAAGTATTGATTTGGCAACGACCAAACAGGGAAACCGTATCTTGAGGGCGAAACGGTAGCACTGCGTCGGAATTCTTAAGTAGGACAATCCCTTCTGCTGCCGCTTGTCTGCTCACAGGGGCAAGATTTTTTTGCGCTTGGCTAATTTGATTATTGTTCATATACAACCACACAACGATTCACTTTTGTTTCAGATTGGAACGTGAGCTTCCATGACGACACTGTCAGAAAGTCACCATAATTGGCATTGACGTTTCTCATCCATTTCTGTCGAGATTGCGCACGTTGAAAATGCTACAGGCGCGACAAAAACAGCTAAGAATCACCGATGATTATTCGTTTTTCTATGTGGAAATAGTATGCTGACCCAGTGCGCCATTCTACCAAAATGGCGACAATAAAAAGGAATATCGCGACATGAGTATCACCTACCAACTCAAAGCACATCAAAAGCATACTCATCTCAAGTTTGCTTACGTAGATGGCCACCATCATTGTGACTTTGCCGCTCATAAACACGATTTTTCTGAGCTATTTTTAGTCGTCAGTGGCAGCGGTAAACACACGGTTTCTGGCTATGAATACCCGTTAAGGAAAGGCGATGTATTCATCATAAACGGAGACATTGAACATGGTTTTCGGGATGTGAATAAACTCAAAATCATCAACTTAATGTTTGATTCCCAAACGCCTTTTTTTGAAATCCCATCAATGCGCCAACTTTCCGGCTATCAAGCCATGTTTAAAGTTGAGCCGATTGCACGCCAGACCACTGAGTACAAAGCAAAACTTACGCTAGATCGAAAACAACAACCGGAAATCGAGCACCTGCTCGCAGCTCTGAAAAGTGAATATCAAAAGGCGCAACCGGGCTTTGAAGTCATGCTGACAAGCCTAATGCAGCAATTAGTGATTGCCTTGGCACGAATGTACCAAGATCAAAGTGAAGATTTGCCCCAGACCACATTGGCACTCAGCCGCGCACTTGTCTTTATTGAACAGCACTTTAGCGATGTTGAAGTGAGCAGCGATACGATAGCCAAAGCCGCATTCATCAGTAAGCGACAGTTAGAAAGGTTATTTCGACAGTTTTTAAATACTTCTCCTAATCAATATTTGCGAGATGTTCAGCTCAATTACGCAACAAAATTATTAAGTGAAGAAAACGAACGCTCAGTCCAGTACATTGCTGAACAATGTGGCTTCGCCGATAGCAATTATTTTTCAAAATGCTTTAAGCAGAAGTTCCAACAAAGTCCACGAAGCTATCGTAAAACTCAACTGTTTGGCAAAGGAACGACAAGCAAAGAATCATCGCCATCAGTTAGCCGTTAAACTCAAAACCAACATGTCGTTTTTTATGGCCACATTTTTTGGAGTAAACGTCACCAAGTTACTGTCGAATCCCCAATCACCTTTACCCCAACGCTGGCTATCAAACGTCGTAAAATCGTCTCGCCACTCCAACTTAAACTGACCATCTTCATAGCGATGATATTCCATCCAATCAACATACTGATGCAGGGGTAAATCCTTTTGGTCGAATCTGCCTACCCATTCAGCCGCCTCTGAAATCCACAAATTCATTCGATAACTCTGTGGTGAATCTCGCATATCAATCACTTGCTGAGATTCTGAAGCGGATATTGAATGAAGTACCTCTCCATCCACTTGCCAAGTAATATGATCCGGTGTCCAGATTAACGTGTACTCATGAAATTGTTCAATATTAGCTACGGTGTGCATGTTTTCAGAGTGAATGCGTCGATTTAGCTCCCCTGTAATCAAATTTGTTTGCAGTTGATCAGGCGACTTACCAATCACTTCAATATCAATTTCCCGCCAAGGAATTCCCCCTTGCCACGAGCGATTATCGTAAGTGAAAAACGAAGAGACGACCCCAGGGGTTGAAACCATCTTCATACGCATTACAAATTTGCCAAAAGTGACTTTATCGTGGCTATATACTTCAGCGCCATAAAGCGGCACATCAGTGGTATTCACTTTACCAGTACGTGCTAATGTATCTTGATTGACAGCATAAGTGATTGAGGTCGTCGTCGTGTGACAGCCAATAAGAATGATGCTAGCGACAAGCCAAGTGATTGGTTTAATTTTCGCTTTCATTTATCAAACTCCTTTTCTTTCATTCGCGCTATCTTCGAATGCCAAGTTTTGTCTCAATAAAACGAAAAAAACCGCTCAATGAGCGGTTATGAATGAGAAAACATTCACTGCAATATAATCGAGCTCCCCCGTTAGTGCGCAAAAACTCAGATAATTCATCCGCTAATTGGCCCTATCTTCTCGCCTATTGCTAATTCAATTCGGTGCAGCCCCCAAGAACCGCACCGGAGTTAAGAATAAAGGATTTGGCTTACCACCAAGCTTCGAACATTGCACCTACCGTTACAGTATCGACGTCTGATGAAATCTTCTCGCCCGTCACAGAGTCAAAACCTGTGTATTCATTATCTGCATTACCCACTGTTGCGTAGAAACGCAGCATCGGACGTGACCACGTCTCTGGACCAATCGCCATGTTTTGAGACAACGTCATTTTCCAAGAGCTGTTCGTTGCATCGAAGTCATCGTAATCCACCACGCTGTAACCACCCTCAATCCAAGTTGAGTGAATGTCATTCCATTGGTAAGTCGGACGTACAATCACGTTGTAGTTCGCACGGCTGTCCGTACCATCCACTTCTAATGATTGGTAAGCCGCTAGGTACTGAATGCCCGCTTTGTCTGTCAGCGTTGTGCTGCCGTCAAAGCTCACTAATAGCGCAGTTTGGTCTTTCGCTAAATCAAACACACTGTCTTTCGCGTTATCAGAGTAACGAACTATCAAGCGCTGACCTGCCATCGACGCTTCACCCGCCAATTGGTATGAATTTACGCTGCTGATGTCTTCATCTTTCACTTTATCTGATGTGAAACCGTAGTTCGCGTAAAGACTTAGGTTAGCGGATTCACCCAGCTGAATACCATGCAGTTTACTGGTGATTGCGTAGCGACCATTGTCACCCACCATGTCACCCTCAACTTGTGCAACGGCACCAAAGTCAAACTTCACACCGCCTAGGTCTAGGTTATAGAAACCCGCACCTTGACCATCGTGCATCATCCAGAAGTAGTCGTTCAAATCGGTTTGTGGACGTTGATGGAAGTCACGGCCTGCCCATACGTAGAGGTCTGGTTGAGATTCAAATAAGTTTGCCGCACCTGCGTACATCTTCTTCACGTTGACGCCGCCGTCATCTGCCCAAGAAGCATCTGACCAATGGTCAAGCATCAAGACTAAATCCCAAATCGCGCCGCCATCGCTCTTGAATGCTTTCGCTAACTGGAATTCACCACCGTTGCCCTCGTTACCCAAACGACCGGTTGCATTCGCGTTTAGTGCGCCTGCACTGCCAACGGTTTGCGCATCGCTGCCTTGAAAGTGTGCGCCGTAACGAGCGTAACCAGAGAAAACAATACCAAGTGGTACTTCTGTTTCAGAAGTTAGAACCGCTGGCTGTTGGTCATAGACATAACCCGTTTCAATTCTGGTTTCTAACTCTTGGATGCGTTTTTCTAGCGCTGCAACATCTGTGTCTGCAGCAAAAGATGGAATGGAAGCAAGCGAAGCGGCCACTGCAAGTGTAAGAGGTAAGACTTTAAAGTTGTTCATGATAACTCCATCATTATTATATTGCTTCAAAAGAAAGCGCTTTCTTTGTAGGGCAAATTTTTTTTTGCTAAAACAGTAAAATTTCGGAAATGCATTGGAATAAAGACAGAAATCACCAAAACAAGAACCGAACCACTATTCTCTTGCGCTTTTGACGGCATTATATGGATAAAAACCGAGCTAAAAAGTGATCACTCTCACCAAGAAAGCGCTTTCTTAGTGTACAGATCACATCATTGAGACAAGAAATTATTAGGTTGAGCAATGGATCACACAAGCAGATAACCTCTCTCATCGTCGATGATGGCTCATTTTGTGCGAAAATGTCAGATACATTGCATATTAAGTGACCATTTTGGGCACATACCCCGTCTAAGCAGACCAATTTCAATGGATATTTCTTCCTAAAAACAACATAGCCACCACCTAAAGAAAGCGCTTTCTTGATGAGTCAGAGAAAAAAGAGGATAATCAATTGTAATGAAAATCGGCATCTATATTTTGTGCTGGTTTTAGCTCTTTTTCTAAAACCTTATTAAGCGATAGCGGCACATACAACGACCGGGTCGACAAATGTGACGCTTCCCCTATGAGGAACACGGAACCACGAGTAACATAGTTGAATATTTCGAATGGATAAGGTACTTCACATTGATCACGATTAAAGAAGTCTCTGAGTTGGCTAACGTGTCTCAATCGACCGTCTCTCGCGCATTAAATGGCCACCCTACGGTTAAAGAAGCCAACCGAAAGAAAGTATTTGATGCGATAGAGAAGCTTGGCTACAAACCTAACGCATTTGCTCAAGCATTAGCATCAAGTCGTTCAAACAGCATTGGTATGCTAGTTGGTTCTTTAGATGGTCCGTTTTATGGCCCCCTAATGCACAATGCCGAAAATACGGTACGTGACAATAACAATCACCTTATTGTTACCAGCGGTTTAGAGTCACACGCTAGAGAAATTGATTCGATCAACTTCTTACGTTCAAAACAAGTCGACGGACTGATCATCCATTCAGATATGTTGTCTGATGACGAACTGATTGAGGTCATCGAGAAAACCCCCGCGACTATTGTGCTTAACCGCTACATACCGGAAGTGGCCGAGAAATGTATCTACATTGATAACGAACTGGGTGGTTACCTCGCAACAAAGCACATGCTTGAGCACGGACACACTAAAGTGGCTTGTATTACTGGCCAGTTAAGCAAAATTGACAGTCGTGACCGTCTGCAAGGATATCGCAATGCCTTGTCAGAATTTGGTATCGAGTATGACACTAACCTGATTGTTGAAGGACGCTTTGACCATGAAGACAGAGGGCTCAACCATACCTGTGCACGTCGTTTGTTAGATAGGGATCCAGAAATCACGGCTATTTTCTGTCATAACGACAACATCGCACTGGCCGTTTATGACATCGCTTACGAGCGCGGCCTCGAAATTGGCAAAGACATTGCCGTCGTAGGTTTCGATAACGACAGCCATAGCCAGCACATTAGGCCAAAACTCACCACGGTTAACTTCCCGGTACGTGAAATGGGTTGTGAAGCAGCGCGAGGAGTCATGGCTTTGGTGCAAAAACATGAATACCCGTTAAAACATAAGCTCACTCCAGAGTTGCTCGTTCGCGAATCAGTCGGTAAACACTAGCCCCCTAACGCACACACGTTCGTTATTCAGTATATTTTCACAATCAAACCATACACAAAGGCCCCGATATCACTCGGGGCCTTTGAATATTGCTGTGCTAGTTTGTGTTATCGTCTAAACTCGTGACCAACTCAAGCTCTTAGTAACGATTCAGGAATCGATACCATCACTTTTTCTATCTCACCGGAACGAGAGAACAATAAAGAACTCAGTGTTTTAGGGATATTCAGCCCTTCTACCGCCGTTTGTTCACCATTGGCTTGTGTCACTACCATTCCCGCTTGAAGATCAGAATCGACGAGTTGATACACAAACGGGACTTGGCACAATGTAAATGCGAGTTGATCTTTTTCAATCACATAACTTTGCGTATTACCTGCCACATTCAAACAGGTGAATGGTGCGGATTCAGTCAGAAACTCTGTGCGATTGAGTAATCGAGGATCAATATGAATACTGCCCTCTTCAACCATGACACCAAGCTCGACAAAGCGCGTGATCACCTCTTCTTTCACCTGTCCTGTCATACCTGGCTGCTGCGCGCCGGCATGTTTTGGTGTGTGTGAATATGGATCTGTTGGGAATGCGCCATAGTTGTCTGGTGTTTTATTAAACCCGATACCAGCGCGCACTCGGTAGTAGTATTCCGCTAACTTTTGCGTCTCTTCGCTATTTGCATCCAACGCTCGGGAAGCCAAATAGTTTTCTTGGACAGCAAGCAACAACTTAGACACCATGTGCCAGTAGATACAACCTAAGCCTTCATAACCGAACATGGTACCTGAACGTCCAGTAAACGCTTTATGGTTAAAGATTTGCTCATAAAGATCAGCAACCGCTTGCCACTCTTCTTCTGCCACATCAGTATAATCACTGCGCAGTTTCTGAATTTGAGCCTTTAAATAGCCGTTGTTTTCTAAGCTAGCATGGAAATGATAAAGGCCTTGTTCATCAACATTAATCAGGCGCTGATCGCCGTTATGAACCATTCGGCTTAATACCGAGACTTCAGCCACTTGTTCTTCACTCATGCCGTTCTTATTCATGAACGTGTTCAAATCACGGTCTGGGTAAAGCATGAAGCTGTGCTGATCTGCTCTGTACATCTCGCTTGCAAAAAGATTATCCAATAACGTCACCGCTTGCGCAGGCGTCAATACCCCAGCACTTAACACCGCGACTTGCCCCTCTAGCATTGGATACAGTTCTTCCACTTGTAGGTTTTCTGCAGAATACGTCAAGATGTTATACGCATTGAACAAGCCATCTTCCCGTAAATTGCTCGCAATGCTGGCATCCAATACCGTTAGGCTAACTTCAAGCAACTGTTGGATTGCCGAGGCTTCAACTGTGGTTTTGCCCGAGAAGCCATTGACACGATATACACGTTGACGGAAATCTTCAGCGCTTTTCTCTAATTGAGTCAAAATCGCTTTACGAGTTTGTCGAGTCACCGTGTCTTGGCGGATCTCTTTAGCGGCTTCCGAAAGAATACGGGTTGTCGAAAGTAGCCATTCAAACACCTCTTTAGACATGCTCACTGAGTGTGGCGTATCAGCCAGTAACTTCTGAAGAAACGCAACATACCGACGCATGTAGTAAAGCGTAACCATAGACAAGCCATTGCCCACAATAGCATTGTTCGCATCATTCCACTCTGGACGTTGAGTATTCAACCAAATCCCGCCATCGAGCACTAAATTGCTCAATTTCGCCAATAACGGAACCAACACTTTTTCCGTCAGGTTTACCATATAAACATCATCGTTGCTGCCAAGCACTAAACGACCATCGCTACCCAACTCATCCACTCGTTTTTCAATTCGATGTTGCAACGCTTCATTGAACGTCACCGTATCTTTTGGATTCGCAAACAACGTTTCTACGTTGCACAACTCGTAAGGCACATTGGCGTAACTGAAGACGTCTGACTGCATCAATGCTAATAAGTCTTCACGTTGATATTTGTCCGCCAATTCAAGAAATTTGAGCAAATAGATGATCTGATGATCACCCCAATAACCGATATTGCTCCATGGGTCTTCTGGCTCAAGCATTTCCCAATCAATGCCGTCTTTTGTAATGCGGTATGGGTTATAGCCATCCATTGTTGATGCGTTTACAAATTTAGCTAAGAAAGATTGGATAAAGCCAGGGTAGCTCAATGCAATGGCTTCCCAGTTTTGGAAAATATCACGCCAGTTTCCTTGATAGGAAAGTAAGCGCTCACCATTTTCGTCTTTCAATTTGATTTCGTAATGGTTCCACGGACGGCTTGGATCGCCATGACGACGACCAAATGTTAGCGGCAAATACTCGTAGCTCAAACGGATCAACTGCGCATCATCACTCTGCTTGACAAGGCTGACAAGTTCGGCATGGGTAAACTGCTCTGGTAAATCAGCAAATAACCCCGTATGTCGGTCAAATACACGACGGTTTGCTTTACGAATAGTGGCGAGTACGTCTTTTTTGTCTAAGGTGTAGTTATTCTCAAACACGCCACCACGCATATTATTGAACAACACGTTTGCGTAATGGTGAACGCTCGTCGCTTCTTCCGCAGTCACTTGCCATGCATCGGCACCAGACATCAAACCAATCAACTCTTGTTGGTTTGCCGCGATGCTTTGCTCAACTTGCTGCTGCATATTAACCGACAACGCCAATTGATTGCGCAATGCCGTTATCTCACGATGGTCCTTATCAATATCCGCCACGATCAACCATGATTTACTTTGGTTTGCATCAAGCTTAATAGATTTATGAATTAAATAGCTACCGCGAACACCTTTCGTCAATGTCTCGCTGGTAATGTCTCGACCTTGACGGAATGCACTGACTTGTCCGCTGCTCAATAAACGCTGGCCGTAGTCATTGTCGACACTAAACACCGTAGTGGCGAGCAAAGATTCTGCAGGTTCAGCACGGTCACTCAGTTTGGCATACATGGTAAACAGGGCGAGTGAACTGCCATCAAGCAGCTCGTTCCATTTATACGCATCCACCAATGCACTGCGGGTTTGCAGTGCAGACAACGGTGCACCTGATGGCAATAGGTTTTGCAGACCATCAATCAACTCAATCTCTCGAGTCATACCTGATAGGTCTGTAATTTGTGAACGACGAACAAAGCCAAACGCTTCACTGGTGTTCCAACTGTATTGAAACTTAAGGCTTAACGTGTGGTTAAGCTCCTCGAAAACAATTTTATCACCAATGGTGTTTTTATATAAATGGCGTTCAACTTGGTACAGACCATCGTGGTGGCGGTTGAACGGTTCCCACATTGCGATGCCTTGCTCACCCGCGACTTTGATAATCGTCTTTGAGCCAGTGTTTTCTGCACTTTCATGAATGTGGTCAACGGACTTATACGGAAATAACGCATTCTCTGGGCGGATGCGTCCAGCCGACAAACTGCCTGTTGAAGAGATAAATAACCAATGATCGCTGGCAGATACCACGCTGATGAAAAACGGGGTCATTTGGTCGACATGTGAAATTTTGTAGTAACGCTCACCATCCAAATCGACGAAGCTTCCCTCTACTTCAGGGCAAGAATAATGTTCAAAAGTCATAATGTTCTTCCAATACTTTTTGAAAGCGCTTTCTTGAAGCGCTTTTTTAAAACTGATTTGTGTTCGTTATCCTAGGTGATGGCAACGTGCGTAATGTTCGTCGGCAATTTTTGTCGCTTCAGGAACAGATCGAGTGCACACCTCTGTCGCTTTTAGGCAGCGGGTTGCAAATGGGCAGCCAACGCTACTTGGTTTCCACAACGGAATGTCGCCTTTCTTCGCCATAAGCTCACGCTTACCAGAGTTCCCAACTTCTGGCACCGCAGAAAGCAGCAACTGAGAATAAGGATGTTGTGGGTTTTGCGTCACATTATCGCTATTACCCCACTCAACCATGTGGCCCACGTACATCACCGCCGTTTTTTCCGCAAAGTAGCGGGCCGTCGCGATGTCGTGTGTGATGTACATAAAAGAAATGCCGTGTTTGTCTTTGAGATCCGACATCAAGTTCAAAATGCCTAAGCGAACCGATACATCAAGCATTGAGATCGGTTCATCTGCCAAAATCACTTCAGGATCAACGGCAATTGCGCGGGCAATTGCCACACGTTGACGTTGTCCGCCACTCAGCTCATGCGGGTATTTTTCTGCCGTCTCTTTCACTGGAGACAACCCTACGAGCTCAAGCAATTCATAAACAAGTTTAGGGATGGCGTGTTTTTCTGCGCGATTGTGGATCATCAGTGGACGCGCAATATGATGATAGATGGTGTGAACCGGATTCAATGAGCCAAACGGGTCCTGGAAAATCATCTGCACCTGACGAGCGTATTCCAACTCACCATGCTCTTTGATGTATTCCGCCAAATCTTGACCTTTGAAAGTCACGTTTCCATCGGTTTTATCGTAAATGCGGGTCAAAATGCGTGCACCCGTACTTTTACCGGATCCAGACTCACCCACAATCGCGAGTGCTTCACCTTTTCGCAAGTCGAATGAAACGTCATTCACGGCACGCATTAGGTTGCTCTTAGATGACTGTCCAAGAGGAAAGTCTTTCACCAGATTCTTTACAGAGAGAATCACTTCAGGGGTTGTTACATTGTCCATTCTTCTCTCCCAATTACATTAAATGGCAAGACACAAGGTTGCCGTTGCTCACTGGCACCAAGGTTGGATCGCTCTTCTGACACGCAGCAATGCACTCGTTACAGCGAGCTTGGAAATTACACCCTTGCGGGATCTTAAGTAAGTTAACTGGGTTACCCGGGATACCATACAAGCGCTCTTTTGGACCATGAATGGTTGGGAATGATGAGATTAACCCTTTGGTGTATGGATGCTGAGGATCGCCAAATACATTTTTCGCGTCACCCAACTCAATCAAATTACCGGCATACATCACGCCGATTCGGTCAGCAATTTCCCCCATCAGACTCAAGTCATGACTGATGAACAAAATTGAGAAACCAAACTTACTCTTGAGCTCGTACAATTCGTTAAGGATTTCACGCTCAACCACTACATCCAACGCCGTTGTCGGCTCATCCATGATGATCAGTTTTGGCTCTAACGCGAGTGCAATGGCAATCACGACGCGCTGACGCATACCACCACTGAGTTGGTGAGGAAAACTGGCCATGCGATCACCGTGAATCCCGACCACACCGAGTAGTTCGACACCTCTGTCGTACGCTTCTTTGTAAGGAATGTTTCTGTGAGCCAGAATCACATCCGTTAGCTGTTCGCCAATGGTGATCACTGGGTTGAGAGAGTTCATTGCACTTTGGAACACCACAGAAACATCATTCCAACGGAATTTTCGTAACTGTCGGTCATTCATTTTCAGCACATCTTGGCCTTTGTAGAGGATTTCCCCCTCAGAGATCAACGCTGGCGCTTTGTGCAAACGAGAGATAGCAAAAGCCAATGTACTCTTACCGCAACCGGATTCTCCGGCAATCCCCAGAGTTTCACCCGGAGCAATACTAATGCTGACGTTATTCACTGCTCGGGCCACACCATTTGGTGACACGTAGTCTACGCAAAGGTTGTTAATTTCTAATAAGTTGCTCATCTTAGACCTCGGCGCTTATCTGCTTCTTTTTTCAGTTTGTGCCACAGTTTAATATGGGGACCAGTACGAAGTTTCGGGTTACTCACTTGGTCAATAGACATGTTGATCAATGCCAACGCACCACCAGTAATCGCCAATGCCATTGCGGGTACTAACATTTCCCACCAAGCACCGGTGTAAAGAGAAGAAGACGTTTGAGCCCAGTACAGCATCGAACCCCAACTCACTTCTGTTGCATCGCCTAAGCCAAGAATTCCGAGGCCCGCTTCAGAGCCCATTGCGTAGATAACCGTACCTAAGAAACCACCAAATACAATCGACACTAGGTTTGGTAAGATTTCGACCAATATGATGCGGATTTTTGACTCTCCCATCACTTCTGCCGAGATAATGAATTCTTTGTTTCTTATTGCCATCGTTTGAGAACGGATAACCCGCGCGCCCCAGGGCCAGGAGGTTATCCCGAGCAATATGGTGATGACGAGGGACCCCACTTGCCCAAGAAACGCTGCAAGTACAATCAACAAAGGCAGCTGAGGAAAGACTAAGAATACGTTAGTTAAGAAGTTAAGACGCTCATCGATTTTTCCACCAAAGTAGCCTGACGACACACCAATAATCACGGCTAAACTCATCGCAATGATGCCCGCTGAGATCGCCACGGTTAGCGATTTTCTTGCGCCATGTAAGACTTGGCTATACACATCACGACCACTGCGCGTTGTTCCTAATACGTGCTCCGAATTGGGTGCCACGTGAGGTCGTGCAACACGACGGTCCGGATCGTGCGTTGATAGAACAGGGCAAAAATAGCACCCGCGAGAACAATCGAAAGTAGCAATCCACCGATAATGGCTGGTGGGTTACCGTAAAAAAAAGCGTAAACTTTGCCAAAGCTCTTTTTAATGCGCTTCCAAGAGAATTTCGACTCACGAGTCATCAGTTCATCGTGTTGGGAAGGCGTTGGGTTGTTGATTAGTTTTTCCATGATGCACCTTAGTTCGAAATTCGTGGGTCAAGCCATACGTAGAGCAGGTCGGCAATAAAGTTCGCCGTTAACACTGCCGTCACCAAAATAAGCAAGATCGCTTGAATCAATGGGTAATCACGCGCCACAATGCCTTTCAACAAGATGTTGCCCAGACCTTGGTAGTTGAACACCACCTCTGTCATGATTGAACCTGCAAATGAGAAACCAATCGCCATCGCAATCGCAGTCGCAACCGGTAAGATTGCATTTCGACCCGCGTAACGATTCATCACTTTAAGACTGCTTAAACCTTTCGCCTCTGCCATTGTCACGTAGTCTTCACCCAATACGTTGATCATGGCGTTACGCATGTTAAAGACCCAAGTCGAAATACCGACAACCACCATTGAGCCCATCGGCAAGATGGCATGTTTCGCTACGCTGCTAATAAATTCCCAATTCAAACCAGGCTCTAGAGATGGGTCATAAGTGTAAGCCAATGGCAACAATTCCAACTTCAAACCAAAGAAGTAGAACAGCAACAAAGCGGTAACGATGTAAGGGAAGTTACTGATGAAAGCGAGAACAGGCGGTACTATTTGACCAAATAGGCCCTCACGACGGTACGATGCATAAGTACCAATACTGACACCAATGATCAGTGCCACAATCAATGAACCAAGCGCGAGGAACATAGTCCATGGTAGTGCCATTGCAATCACTTCAGACACACTCACTGGAAACATCAAAACCGATGGTCCTAAATCCAGAGTGAAGACACTTTTCATGTATGCAATGTATTGAACAAAAATATTACCATCTACAAAACCGTACATTTCACGTACCGCATCCATTTGTGCTGGGTCCATTCGACCTTGGGCAGCCGCAAACAGAGCATCAACTGGGTCACCCGGCATTAAACGGGGCAACATGAAGTTGAACGAGATCGCAATCAGAAAGGCAGTAAAATAAAAACCAAATCGGCGAGCTAAGAACGACATATCAAACCTTTAACTTACGAGCCACAACACGCGGTTATTTTTGCGATTACGGTTGTGGCTCCGATGTTAACGAAAAGACGTACCTATGATTTAAGGTAACGGTTATTTAAGGTGTAGATTGTTTAGGATGATGACGCGCTTACCGCCGTCATACCAAACCGGTTGAATGTAAGGGTCTTTTTCACTTGGCCAACCGACGATGTTTTTCGTGCTGTATTGGAACCAAGTCGCATTTGAGAACAGTGGGATAAATGGCATATTTTGCGCAGTAAACTCTTGCAGTTCAGAGATGATCGCTTCTTGTTTATCTGCATCACCAATTTTGCCAAAGCTTTCAATGAGCTTGTCGATTTCTGGTGAGTGAACACCGTGACCAGCATGGAAGCCTTTACCAATACGAGACGTGTGGTAGTACTCTTGGAAAGCCAAAATTGGGTTACTTGATACCATTGACCAGTTGATAGACATCGTGAACGCACTGTCTTTCAAGTTTTTATCGTAAACCGCCCAGTCAACCGTCTTCACGTTCGCTTTAATGCCGACATCAGCAAAGTATTCTGTCACCATCTGCACGACTTGGATCCAGTCAGTCCAACCGTTTACGACTTCGATATCGAACTCAACTGTTGAGCCATCCGCATTGTCACGGAAGCCATCGCCATTGCGGTCAACGATGCCAGCTTCATCGAGCAAGTTTTTCGCTTTACTTGCATCATATTGAGTCAAATGACCGTATTTTTTGTTCACGTCTTGATCGATATGGCTCTTGTACAGTTCTGCGATACCACCCACGTTGTAGTTCACTGTTGGGTAACCGTACGCGGCTATATCAACAATCGCTTCACGGTCTAGTGCCATTGAAAGTGCCTGACGTACACGAAGGTCATCAAACGGTGCTTTCTTGGTATTTACATAAAGGTGGATAGCGTCATTCGCTGGGTACCAATAGTGGTTATTCTCTTTGTCTTGACCAACGAATGTGGACTCAACGTCTGCAATAAAGTTTGAACCCCAATCGATCTCGCCTTTAATCAATGCCGGCTGGATTTGCGAGTTATCGTTGTAAGAACGGAAGTTCACACAGTCTAGGTAAGGACGGTTTTCAAGGTAGTAATTGTCGTTACGGCACAATTCCATTTGCTGTGGCTTGACGTACTTTACCGTTGTCATTGGGCCACTGCCGACTGGATTAGGGTTGGTGAATGTCGTGAAGTCTTTTACTTGTGACCAAGTGTGTTTAGGGACAATGTGGTAAGCGCCAATGCTCCATAAGAATGTTGAATCAGCCTCAGCTAAATCGAACACAACAGTCTGCTTATTCGCCGCTTTAATGCTTTGTAAATTGCCTGTTGGCCAAATTGCTTTCACGTCGAATGCCGGTGCTTTTTTTGTTAGCTCAAAACTGAATACTACGTCTTCAGCCGTTAGCGGTGCACCATCAGACCACTGCAAACCATCGCGCAATTTTAACGTGATGGTTTTTAGATCGTCAGAGTAAGTCACCGACTCCGCCAAACGGTAATGCGTTTCGCCCGTCATATTGTTGAGTACAAACAATGGCTCAAACATGATGCCATGCAACGTATCTTTGGTCGTGTACGGGTTAAAGTTTTCGACAAAACCGGTGTTGATGATTGGCACCGTAAGCGTGCCACCTTGTTTAATGGTGTCAGCTTGTGCAGTAGTAGCAAGCATCAGAGTGGCAGCAAATGTAGCGAGCAGAGTTTTCTTATGCATCACATTGTCCTTATATAATGTTGGATACTTAAGTTGGATACTTAAGTTGGATACCTAAAGAAAGCGCTTTCTTGATAAGTCAAAAAATAAAGCGATGACATTGCGTGGTTTCATTAAAGCAAACTGAATATTCACTACTAATGGGCTCAATACCACAAACAAGAAAGCGCTTTCTTTATGGTGAGATAATCATAGAAATAGAAAGGGGATTCAATTAATTGGCGTTAAAACAAAGCGCCGATCACAACAAAACAATACTAATAAATTCATACGCTTAAAAACGATCAACTTCGCAAGATATTTTTAAACCACTATGAATCAATAACTTATACAATCTAGAAGCACTGTGTATTTTGTGAACTGGAACAAGTTTGACCGTCTGATGATTCATCTTAAAACAGAATGCCAGTTCTTTTTTATTTATCAACTATCTCGTGCGCGCTGACACAAAATCGCAATCAAACAAAAGAAAGCGCTTTCTTTTGAGAATTACAAGTGAAATTATGACACAGAGAAACGAATGATAGGAGGCAACATGATCCAATTCTGGAATGGTAATAAATCCACTATTCGACAAAAATTTGAATGGCAAGCGTTGCAAATCGCGCTACAAGATCACACAACAAAAGGCCAATTAAACAATGATTTAACTGATTACCCAAGCGCAAAAGATGAGGGATTGGTGTTTTCAAAAGGTGCCGATGTTTTGGTAACAGTGGCAGGAAATAAAAAGTTTACAGCTGGCAGCTACACAATGATCCCACAGCCACTGTGTCATGGTCTCTTAGGTTGCCGAATATTGATTACGCATAAAGAACGACAAAAGGAATTTTACCAACTCGATGAAGTACAGCTTAAGCAATTACGCATTGGTATTCCTGCCACTTGGGCTGATGCCGATCTGTTTCGTGCGAATCAGTATACAGTGATAGAGCAAGGCAATTTAGAAGAACGCTTGCTTGCCGTACAAAATGGGGAATGTGATTACATGGCATTGGGAGCAAATGAGGCATCTGCTGTTGTTAAACAATATGCCCACCTCACTCCTGACTTGGCTGTGGAGCCCACGATTTTGCTCTACTACCCTTTTCCGCTGGTTTTTTACTGCCATCCAAAGCAGCACGAACTCGTACAATGCCTTTCTCAAGGCTTAGAGGAAAGTATTAAAAACGGTCAATTAAATCAGCTATTTGAAAAAGTATACGGCCCTGATGTACAAGCAGCGAAGCTCAATCAGCGCCGAGTTTTTCAATTAACCAATCCAATCTTGCCGATTGAGTTGACTGGCTATCAATCACCTCTTTTACCTAACAAACAAGAACTAGGCGAGTGTTCGACAGAATCACGTTAATTAGGGCGAAACTTTGAAATAGTCGACTCTCGCACAATTAAATCGATAGGCGGGAGTCGAGGAGAGCATTCTTCATTGGTCAGCAGACTAAAAATTGTCTGCGCGCATACCGCACCAATCTCTTCCACAGGCTGGCGCATTGTCGTTAAAGCGGGGGTAAAAAACTTTGAGGTTGGTAAATCATCAAAGCCCACCACTGAAACATCTTCTGGCACTTTCAATCCCTTGTCATGCAACGCTTTGATTGCGCCATACGCCGTTTGATCATTGGCAGCAAACAACGCTGAAAAATGTACCTTAGACTCAATTAATTCAATGGTTCTTTGGTAACCAAGTTCACTGCTAAAATCCCCCTGCTTAACTAGATTGCTACGTACTTTGATTCCCGCCTCTGCCAGCGCTTTTTTATAACCGTCATAACGAGAAACAGAATCCGGCTGGTTAGGTGAACCTTTAATATGTGCAATATTGACATGCCCTTGTTGCAATAAGTGCAAAGTCGCCATATGGCCACCAAGTGTATTGTCAATATTCACCGATTTAAGTTTGTCACTAATGTAGTTATACCCTACCGCAACCACTGGTATTTTGTTCGAGTAGTCAGACAATTCTTTTTCAGTAAGGCTGCCCGCCACAACGATCACACCATCAACATTACTCTTTGCTAAATACTCAAGGGCATGAAGTTGCATGCTGTGCTGCCAATAGCCTGCGGCAATAATCAGTGAATAACCTTTGGGCCCCAGGCAACGTTCCATATCGTTAAAAATGCGGCTAGTAAAAGGGCTATCAGGATTTTGTACCAACACACCAATGGTCATGGAGCGTTTATTGGTTCCCTGATTCATGTGGTAGTTTGGCTTGTAATCTAACGTTTTTATCGCACTCTCAATCGCCAATGTCTTATCTTGAGAAATAAAGGTCGTTCGATTAAGGAAGCGCGACACTGTACTAGGTGACACACCGGCTAGTTTAGCCACATCATAAATAGAAGAAGAGCGCTTTTTCTTTTTCATCGTTGTTCACGGTTCCAGCAGGCAAGCTAATGACAAGAATATAAATGACTAAATTGGGCCATACAATAACGTTTCTTTATACCTGATATTCTCAAATAACGTTAAATGGTTGGAATCAGAGCACCATCCCTGATTTGATAGCAGAATAAGCAAACACAACGCGGCTCTTTTTGAAGTTAGGCTGGTTAAATAAGCCTAAGAGCCAGCACTCATCCAGTACTGGCCCTCATTGAGACTATTAAAACGTCGCGAGTGACTTTTCACTTAACGCGTCAAATAGGTGGATAGCATCTAAATCTAAGTACAGTGTCAATGAATTCACATCCACTTCTGCTGCTTGTGTTTCGACCATCAAAGGTTGACCTGCAATTTCAGTTTTAAGCAAAATACTTGCCCCTAACAGCTCTTTGTCTTTAATTTTTACCGGGAATGGCAACACGCGATCATGATCCACTTGCTCAGCACGGAGATGAACGTCGGTCGGACGCACGCCAAAATGCAAAGCTAGGTTCTTAGACGCATGCGCTTTAAAACGCTCTGGCAGAGGAATGCGGACATCGCCTAGTTCTACTTCCCAGTTGCCCTCTTCACCAACCAATTTTGCATCGAGCATATTCATAGACGGGTTGCCGATGAACTGAGCAACAAACTTGTTTGCAGGGCGCTGGAACACTTCTGTTGGTGTTCCGACCTGAGCGACATAACCGTCTTTTAGAATCACGATGCGGTCTGCCAAGGTCATCGCTTCAATCTGGTCATGGGTAACATAAATCGTCGTGGTTTTTAGTTCGCGGTGCAGTTGTTTGATCTCTTCACGCATCACGCCTCGTAACTTAGCATCAAGGTTAGATAGTGGCTCATCAAACAAGAACACCTTAGGAGTACGTACCATCGCACGGCCCATAGCCACACGTTGACGTTGACCACCAGACAGTTCTTTAGGTTTACGATTCAATAGTGCGTCTAACTCCAACATTTTCGCCGCTTTACGTACTTCAACGTCGATTTGATCTTTCGGCATACCCTTCAATTTAAGCGCAAAAGCGATGTTCTCATATACCGTCATATGTGGGTAAAGCGCGTAGCTTTGGAACACCATAGCTAGGTCACGATCTTTCGCGTCGATTTTGTTCATCAATTTATCGCCAACAAAAATCTCACCGGCGGTAATGCTTTCCAAACCCGCCAACATGCGTAACGTCGTCGATTTACCACAGCCTGATGGGCCAAGGAAAACCACAAATTCGCCATCTTCAACCGTAAAATCAAAATGTTTCACAACTTCGACATCATCGTAAGATTTCTTGATGTTTTTGAATTCTACTTTAGCCATTATTTGTTCTCCTCCGCTCGCTCTAGCAGCATATTTCGGTACGCAATCGCACTCTGCTTCAAGGTGCGTTCTTGGGTTTGGTAGTCAACATGTACGATGCCGAAACGTTGTTTGTAACCGTATGCCCATTCAAAGTTATCCATTAGGCTCCAGGCGAAGTAACCATTTACTTCAACGCCGGATTCGATGGCATTGTTTAATGCTTCTAAATGGGATTGGAAGTAACGCACACGCTGCTCGTCATTCACTTGTCCCGCAACATGATGGTCATCGCCCGCGGCACCATTTTCAGTAATGTAAAGCGGTGGTAGATTTGAGTAACGCGCTTTCAAACGCAGTAGCAAGTCTGTCAACGCTTGTGGATAGATTTCCCAACCAATAAAGGTATGTTCTTCTTCTGGCTGTGGAATACTTTCTAGCATGCCATTAGCATCAAATCGCACGACACAACGGGTGTAAAAGTTAATGCCAATGAAATCGAGATCGGTACGAATGATGTCGAGATCCCCTGCCAAAATCATCGGCATATTATGCGCTTGACGCTGGAGTACGGTTTCTGGATATGTACCTTTCAAGACCGGATCCATAAACCAGTGGTAACCCTCTGCATCGCTGTATTCTGCCGCTTCAGCGTCTGCTTCTGTGTAAGGGTAGGCAGGTGTCGCATTGAACACGCAGCCATGCATCGCGTTAGGTGCGTTTCTACGCATGTGTGGAATCGCTAAACCATGAGCCAACATGAGATGGTGTGCAGACAAGAAGCCCTCACGCTCACCTTTGATGCCCGGCGCATGTTCACCCCAACGGTAGCCTAGGTAAGCGGAACAAAACGGTTCATTCAGCGTTGCATAAGAGTCGATCTTATCACCGAAGTAAGCACTAACTATATCCGCGTATTCTGCAAACTTGTAAGCCGTTTCACGGTTAAGCCAACCGCCTCTGCCTTCTAGATATTGAGGTAAGTCCCAGTGGTAAAGCGTCACGAATACTTTCAACCCACGAGCATGGCATTCATCAATAATTTGCTCGTAGAATTTCAGCCCCTCTTCATTGACTTTGCCATCTTCAGGCAAGATGCGCGGCCATGCCATCGATAAACGGTACGCGTCGACACCAAGGCCTTGGATCATCTCGATGTCTTGCTGCCAAAGATGGAAGTGATCACAAGCAACATCGCCATTATCGCCGTTATCAACTGCACCCGGTTTATTACAGAACGTATCCCAGATCGATGGTGTACGTCCGCCAAGTTGTGCGCCTCCCTCGATTTGGTAAGACGACGTTGCCACACCGAAAACAAACTCTGGACGGCGCATTTTAGAATCTTGGGGTAATTGGAATTTATTCATTATATTTGTATGCCTTAAATTTCTTTTAACCTTTCACAGCGCCTGACGTCAGACCGCTAATCATCTGTTTTGAAGCAAATAAGTAAGTAATTACTAATGGTAAGATGGAGATTGTCGTACCGAGCATCACTGCCCCCCAAGGCGTATTTGGAATGCCTTGAACACTTCGTAAAGCTTGGGTAATCACGTAATTTTCTGGTGTGGTTAGCACCACAAGTGGCTGCATGAACATGTTCCAGAAGAAGACGAACTGCACGATAGCCAGTGTCGCAAGTGCCGGTTTCATCAGCGGAAGCACCACGCTCCAGTAAGTACGGAACTCACCCGCACCATCGAGTTTCGCCGCTTCTAACAACTCCTTAGGGATGGAAGCCACCACGTGCTGACGCATCAAGAAAATACCAAATGGCGTGGTGGTAAACGGTAGCCAAACCGCTAAATGGTTATCGAGCAAACCTAAGAACTTCACGATCATAAAGTAAGGGATCAAGCTCAGCACGGGTGGAATCATCATCGAACCAACCAGCATACCAAACAGTACATTTTTGCCTTTGAACTTGTAGACCGCGAACGCATAGCCGCCCATGCTACAAAACAGCAATGAAATCGTGGTACCTAAAAACGCGATGTAGATTGAGTTAAACATCGCCTGCCAGAAAGGCATGATTTCTAGTAGCTTGGCGTAGTTCACAGCAAGGCTGTCACCAATCGCAAAGCTGATACCTGTACCAAAAATTTCCGTACGGTCACGAGTTGAAAGTAACGCCGACCAAATGAACGGGAATACCGTCATGATGGCGGAAACAACCAAGATGGAGCCGAGCATCACCATTAAAATTTTGGTAAAGATCTCAATGCTGCGATCACTTGGACGCCAACGCTGCGCCGCAGGTAAAGTGTTAGTACTCATCTTATTGCTCCCCTAGACCTTTCTTACCGAAGAAGAAGAATTGAACCGCTGTACAGCCTGCAATCAAGGTAAATAGCAGCCATGAAATCGCTGACGCAGTACCCATTTCTAGCCATTCCCAACCCACTTTGTAGAGGTACATCGAGATGGTTAAACCAGACTGACCTGTGCCACCTGTACCGCGGGTTAGAACGAATGGTTCTTCGAACAGCTGCAAGTTACCGATGATGGTCATGGTGACCGCAAAGAAAATAAATGGACGAATCATTGGCAAAGAAATGCTCCAGAATCGACGCCATGCGTTAGCGCCATCCATCCGTGCCGCTTCTAGAATGTCTTTTGGAATCGTCATTAGACCTGTCGTGTAAAGCACGATGTTAAAACCGGTGTATTTCCAGAACACCATGATCGCAATGGATGGTTTCACCATGGTCGCATCGTCCAACCAACGGATCGGTTGGAAGTCATTCACCCAAGAGAATGCCCAACCAAACAAGGTGCTGTCTGCCAGTGCCATCAAGCTTTGGTTAATGATGCCCGAGTTTGGCGAGTACATATTAAAGAAGATCAGTGATGCTGCCACCGTAGATGTGATGAACGGCAGGAAGTAAGCTGATGTGAGCCAGTGACGGAAACGATCACCAAGAGACACCAAAATATAGGCAACAGGCAATGCCACTAAGTGTTGTGCTACACCTGATGTAATGGCTAGCCATAACGTATTTTTCAATGAACGCCATAGCCACGGGTCGGTCAGAGCAATATGGTAATTCTCAAAACCGACATAATCCATTGCGCCTAACCCCTCAACCGGGTTCCACTCATGGAAAGAAAGAAAAATAGAAAACAGTAACGGAAATATTCCGAATACTGAAAAGATAATCAAAAACGGCAGTAGGAACCCATATGGTGTAAGCGCTTTCAAATTTAGACGAGAAAAAATGCTCTTACGCTCTGGAGTATCCATAACCTTGCTCGCTGCATGATTCATAGTCACGACCTCTTACCTAAAGGGGAGACGATGCTCCCCTCATGCCTTAAGTATTGGCAAAAATTACAAATTGCGTGTACGACGTTTGATCATGCGCTCTGCTTCTTTCAGCGCAGTCTCAATGTCTTTACCCTCATCCAGTACTTCCATCAGTGCATTTTCAAGAATGATTGAGCGTGCAACATGGTCACCTTTCGCTGGTGCTACCGGTTTGATATTTTTCGCTACGTCAGCAAACAACAAACGCGCTTGCTGGCCACCTAAGAATTCCACTTTTTCTTCAAACATTGCGTCGTCATAAGTGGTGGTGTTCGCAGGGAATGCCGCAATGGTTTCAAAGTGCTTAAGCTGAATATCACGCTTCGTTGTCATGTATTCGATCAACTTCCACGCTTCGTCTTGGTGCTGAGATTGTGTTGGGATAGACAGGAATGAACCACCCCAGCTTCCATAAATACCATCTGGCAGGTGAGATACGCCCCAGCTACCCGCCGTTTCCGGTGCAATCCAGTTATTTAAGTGACCAAGCAGCCAGGCACCCGATAACTGAGTCGCGAACGTCCCGTTACGGAAACCCTCATACCATTCGTTAGACCATGCCAAGATGCGGCCATCCAAACCTTTATCTCGGATCTCTTTTGCCACTTCAAACGCATGAACAAAACGCTCTGACGTCACCACTGGGTTACCATCTTTGTCAAAGTACAACCCCTCACCCTCGGGAACCGTTGTAAAGATGATTGCCTGTGCAACGTCTGCTGCCGAAGCAATAAGCTGCACGTTTTGTTTTTTCAGTGTTTCACCAGCTGCGATGTAAGAATCCCAATCCTTGATCGCTTCATTGATATCAATGCCCGCTTTTTCAAAAATGTCAGTGCGGTAGTACATTACACCAGGGCCAAGATCGACCGGCATACCGTACACATCACCATCTGCACCTTTACCTTGCGCCCAAGCGTAAGGTGCAAAGCTCTCCGCGTATTTATCGGCGCCGTATTTTTCAGATAAGTTAACTAGGCCGCCTGATGCGACAAATGGGCCAATCTTCTCTACGTCAACAACAATCACATCACCAGCACCTGAGCCTGTCGCCAAGTTGGTGGTCAACTTTGTATGATGATCCCCGTGGTTATTCATTAAGTAATCAACCTTAATGCCCGTTTCTTTCTCAAAATCTGGTAGCAAGACTTTCAAGCTACTGTCAAAATCAGGGAAGCCATCGAAGCGAATTTTATTCTCATCCGCAGCGTTTACCGTTGCTGCAACTCCGAGTGCAGCGGTCATGGCAAGCGTCAAAGTTTTCAGTTTCATGTTGTATCCTTAATTATTGTTCTAGAGAGTATGGAGTTCCTTGACCGAACTTCTTGGCACCAAGGTTGGTGTAAGCTTGAAGTTCACATCACGTTTATTTTTGTTAAGCGCCTGAATAACAAGTTGAACGGCTTCTGCGCTCATTTGTTCTATAGGAAAGTTAACGGTGGTAAGGGCTGGCGTGAGATAGCGCGCAAACAAAATGTCATCGAAGCCAATTAATGACACTTGTTCAGGCACTTGCATTCCCTCTACTTTTAATACTTCATAAGCACCAAAGGCCATATGGTCATTACAAGCAAATACCGCAGTGAAAGCGCATTCACGTTTAAGTAACTTGCGCATGGCTCTGGTGCCTGACTCTTCAGTAAAACCGGCCTCGGACACTAATGCTTCGTCATACTCGATTTCCGCTTCTTCAAGAGCCTTGCGGTAACCTTGTAGACGCCCCCGTGCATCAGATCTGTCCAGAGGACCGGTAATACATGCAATGTTGCGATGCCCCATTCGCAACAAATATTCAGTCGCCATACGGCCACCAAATTCGTTATCGATCTCTATGCAGCTGTGTGCCATTTCTGGGATATAACGGTTCACTAGAACCACTGGAACACCCTTATCATTGAGATCGATTAAGTAATCATCAGAAAGACTTTGTGTGTGAAGAATCATCGCATCAACGCGGCGGCCTAACAGAAACTCGACCGATTCACGCTGGCTTTGCTCACTATTTGAACCAGCTGTCACTACGACGTGATACCCCATACGGCGTAAGCGCTCTTCAATGCTGTGTAAAATGCCAGAGTAAAATGGACCACCTAACTCAGGAACAATGATTCCAATGCTACCAGTGCGGCTCGATGCCAGTGCTTGTGCGATCGAGTTTGGGCGATAACCGAGCTCTTTAATGGCTTTCTCAACTTTAAGTTTCTTATCATGGCTTACTCGACAAGTGCCATTGATGACCCTAGAAACGGTCGCCTGAGAAACGCCTGCGTATTCAGATACATCTTTAATTGTCGCCACAAGAAACCTCTTCACTGACTACAAACGTCTGTTTCGCACTTTCACGAAACCGCTTTCATGAAAGTGATTATTCCCTATTCATGTGAGTGTTAGCGTGAGTAGCATCACAACAGACTGCGGGCTCTATTGAGTAATTAGGTAAACAATGAGGCTAGTGGCAGAAAAGACTTTTTTCATGAAACAGTTTCATGAAGCACGGAGTTACGTTCCAAACAAATAAAAAAAGCCTCCAAGATGGAGGCCAAAACACTACTATAGAGTCAAGATTTAACAGTGATAAGTACTTGATGGTTCTGCCTTAAGTACCTATCACAATAACATGGACAGTAATTAACTAGGGGGCGTTACCACCAAGCTTCGAACATTGCACCGACCGTTACAGTATCGACGTCTGATGAAATCTTCTCGCCCGTCACAGAGTCAAAACCTGTGTATTCGTTGTCTGCATTACCCACTGTCGCGTAGAAACGCAGCATCGGACGTGACCACGTCTCTGGACCAATCGCCATGTTTTGAGACAACGTCATTTTCCAAGAGCTGTTCGTTGCATCGAAGTCATCGTAATCCACCACGCTGTAACCACCCTCAATCCAAGTTGAGTGAATGTCATTCCATTGGTAAGTCGGACGTACAATCACGTTGTAGTTCGCACGGCTGTCCGTACCATCCACTTCTAATGATTGGTAAGCCGCTAGGTACTGAATGCCCGCTTTGTCTGTCAGCGTTGTGCTGCCGTCAAAGCTCACTAATAGCGCAGTTTGGTCTTTCGCTAAATCAAACACACTGTCTTTCGCGTTATCAGAGTAACGAACTATCAAGCGCTGACCTGCCATCGACGCTTCACCCGCCAATTGGTATGAATTTACGCTGCTGATGTCTTCATCTTTCACTTTATCTGATGTGAAACCGTAGTTCGCGTAAAGACTTAGGTTAGCGGATTCACCCAGCTGAATACCATGCAGTTTACTGGTGATTGCATAGCGACCGTTGTCCCCCACCATGTCACCCTCAACTTGTGCAACGGCACCAAAGTCAAACTTCACACCGCCTAAGTCTAGGTTATAGAAACCCGCACCTTGACCATCGTGCATCATCCAGAAGTAGTCGTTCAAATCGGTTTGCGGACGTTGATGGAAGTCACGGCCTGCCCATACGTAGAGGTCTGGTTGAGATTCAAATAAGTTTGCTGCACCTGCGTACATTTTCTTCACGTTGACGCCGCCGTCATCTGCCCAAGAAGCATCTGACCAGTGGTCAAGCATCAAGACTAAATCCCAAATCGCGCCGCCATCGCTCTTGAATGCTTTCGCTAACTGGAATTCACCACCGTTGCCCTCGTTACCCAAACGACCGGTTGCATTCGCGTTTAGTGCGCCTGCACTGCCAACGGTTTGCGCATCACTGCCTTGAAAGTGTGCGCCGTAACGAGCGTAACCAGAGAAAACAATACCAAGTGGTACTTCTGTTTCAGAAGTTAGAACCGCTGGCTGTTGGTCATAGACATAACCCGTTTCAATTCTGGTTTCTAACTCTTGGATGCGTTTTTCTAGCGCTGCAACATCTGTATCTGCAGCAAAAGATGGAATGGAAGCAAGCGAAGCGGCCACTGCAAGAGAGAGAGGTAAAACTTTCAAGTTTTTCATTTCATATCCCTAAATTTTTGTATGTTTTGTTATTGCTGTAGGGATATTAAGGAATGAAAGGCTTGAAAATCGGACGCTAGTTCACACACCACCGGACACAACAATGTCATGAAACAACGCATGAAAGTGAAATTCAACAAAATTGATATTAATCATCTACATATATACCATCAGATTTGACTAACGATTTTGAAATCGCTTTCATTTCACGAAATTGTTTAATTTTTGTCACGTTAAAAATGAATCAATCTGGGCATTTTAACCATCACACCATGAAATATTTCACGATCCTGAAATATTTCATAAGTTGTAAGTTATTTACAACTTCATAGCGATAGAAATAACTTTCTTCAGAACGAAAAAAGGAGTAGAGAGGTGGAGTGAGCTTAGGGTGTGTCAAAAAATATAACTGCTTATGCAAACATGTACATGGCCCACAAGCCAGCAATAAGGAACGTGATTAGCCAAATCACTTGACGTGTTTTTCGAGGCTTTTCTGCTCTCGAACGAACAACCGGCGTCAATGCGCGCTGTGTCATCTTCTCAACGAGCCCTTTTTTTTCGAGTGCGCGTCGATAAACATCACGACGCTTTTCCGCGGCATTTGCAACCGTGGTAAAACGTTGTCGTTGATCGGTCGTAAAGTCCGGTGCCTCATAACGTGGGGGGAGGTCAGTATGCTTAGGTTGAACGGCCACCTTTTCCTCCTTAATCGATTGTAATGCCTACGATAAGTATAGACTCGATTTTATGTAAATGGAGAAAAGTCCTTGTTTTTAAATGATATGAATAAAAAAACCACTCGAAAGTGGCTTTAATAGAATATGGCTTGAAAGTGGAACATTCGCTGCGATTTACACGTCTTGGTAATGGTCACACTTTCGCAAATTACAAGTATTCACAAAGATACGCCGTGGCGTCTTTCACTTGCAATTCAAACGATGAATTCCCATCAACATCGAAACTCGTTCCGCTGTTGTATGTCGCCCAATCGGTCTCACCTGCTTTTTTAACGATGAGTGCGCCTTTTACCACAGTCATACGCTCCGGAGCTTGAGTGCCAAAGGTATACTCACCAGGCAACATGACGCCAACACTCACTTCCTGTCCTTGTTGGTTAAAACCCAATGACTTTACGCCACCAGCAAAATAACTGTTTTCCTTAATACTCATTCATGGTTTCCTTATCAAAATTCCGGTCTTTTTTACCTTGTTTCTTTCTACGACTCAAGTATCTATACCATTCCAATCGTGTACTCATCTTTTTTACCGCCTTGCTCCGGATTGTAAAAAGTGGACATCAGATCATAGTTTGACAGCGTCAATGTCGAGATTGTTTGTTTTTACAGCAGAAGCTTTTCACCATAAGCAAAAAGGAAGTGAAACAAAGATTATGACCACAAAAAGGCGCAAACCACGCAAACCAATACAAGAACCATCATTTTGGCGTCGCCATCAACTAAAAATAATCAAAAGCAGCTTTGTGTTATTTGGCTGCACGCTCATCACTGTTACTGCTTATCAACTCCATGCCTCTTACCTCAACTATATCGATCCGAACAACGTTTATGGTGATTGGTTCGAAATTGGTGCACCACCTTATAAAACTGAACAACTTTCTTTTACGCCAGATGGCGTATTTCGTAATCACCGACTAATTTCAACTCAGTTTGAATTCGATGGTAAGCATATCTCTATTGCGACAGGTGCAGGTCTCACACAATATCAGATCTCTGGCTCACACCTCTCGCCACAAATTCGACGAATTAAACCAGCCCTCCCAGATCAACGCTTCGTCCTAAAAGGATTCGAGCACACGGTACAAGGTTCTGACGTCGGTTCTGCTTCAAAAAGACGTGCGGCACTAAGTGAACACTTTAGCAATAACTGACGATTGGAGTTATAAATGCAACCGACTTCACACTATTCTCATACGCTATTAAATAGACGAACAATTAGGGTAGCACCGAAAATTTATAAATTATTGACTCGGTATTGCATTTCTAATGAAACCAAATGTTACCTTGCGTTACATTTGCGCAACAAGATCGAAACTTGGTTCATTTTTTTTTGAAAATAAATAAGTCTCTGAAATGCTAATTGCGATGCTTTTGCGCAACCTTTTTTTCTATTGCAAAAGCAGTTTGTGCTCACCGTGGAGTACGAATTCAAGGATTGAGAGATAAGTTATGATTCGATTTAACCTATGTGCAGCTGGGGTTGCCCTAGCACTAACTGGCGCGGCAAATGCAGCGCCTACCGCACCAAGTATCGATATGTACGGTTCCAACAACCTGCAGTTTTCTAAAATTGAATTGGCAATGGAAACCACATCCGGCTACAACGACATGGTTAAGTACCATGAGCTAGCTAAGATCAACGTAAAATTTAATCAGTGGAGTGGCACGTCTGGCGACACTTACAACATCTACTTTGATGGTGTAAAGGTAGCAACAGGCCCTATCACTGGTAGCCAAACCACGGCGTCGTTTGAATACGGCCAGGGTGGTTTGTACCAAATGGAAATCGAAGCGTGTGACGCAACGGGTTGTGCTAAGAGCGCACCAGCAGAGATCACTATCGCGGATACCGACGGTTCTCACTTGCCGCCTCTAACCATGAATGTTGACCCGAACAACAAAACCTACAACACAGACCCAAGCGTTGTGATGGGTACTTACTTTGTTGAATGGGGTATTTACGGCCGTAATTACACGGTTGATAACATGCCTGTTGATAACTTGACTCACATCCTTTATGGCTTTATCCCAATTTGTGGTCCAAATGAGTCAGTGAAATCGGTTGGCGGTAACAGCTTCAACGCACTGCAAACCGCTTGTCGTGGCGTGAATGACTACGAAGTGGTTATCCACGATCCATGGGCGGCGTACCAAAAGAGCTTCGCACAAGCTGGTCATGAATACAGCACACCAATCAAGGGTAACTACGCTATGCTAATGGCATTGAAGCAACGTAACCCAGATCTAAAAATCATCCCATCTATCGGCGGTTGGACACTATCTGATCCATTCTTTGATTTCGTAGATAAGGCTAATCGTGACACATTTGTCGCGTCAGTGAAGAAATTCCTGAAAACTTGGAAGTTCTATGACGGTGTGGATATTGACTGGGAATTCCCTGGTGGCGGTGGTGCTGCAGCAGATAAAGGCGACCCAGTGAACGATGGCCCAGCTTACATCGCGTTGATGCGTGAACTGCGTGCAATGCTGGATGACCTAGAAGCTGAAACAGGCCGCACCTACGAGCTAACTTCAGCAATTGGCGTTGGTTACGACAAAATTGAAGACGTTGATTACGCAGATGCTGTGCAGTACATGGACTACATCTTCGCGATGACTTACGACTTCTACGGCGGTTGGAACAACGTTCCTGGTCACCAAACAGCACTTTACTGTGGCTCATTCATGCGTCCTGGTCAGTGTGATGGTAGCGGCATTGATGAAAACGGCGAACCGTACAAAGGCCCAGCTTACACGGCTGACAACGGCATCCAACTTCTACTCGCGCAAGGCGTTCCTGCGAACAAACTTGTTCTCGGTACAGCGATGTACGGTCGTGGCTGGGAAGGTGTAACACCAGATACGCTAACGGATCCAAACGACCCAATGACAGGTACTGCGACAGGTAAACTGAAAGGCAGCACGACCCAAGGCGTTTGGGAAGATGGCGTGATTGACTACAAAGGTATTAAGTCATTCATGCTAGGTGCGAACAACGCTGGCATCAACGGCTTTGAATATGGTTACGACGAACTAGCAGAAGCACCTTGGGTGTGGAACCGTTCAACGGGTGAACTGATTACATTTGACGATCACCGCTCTGTATTGGCAAAAGGCAACTACGCGAAATCTCTGGGTTTAGCGGGTCTATTCTCTTGGGAAATTGATGCAGATAACGGCGACATCCTTAACGCGATGCACGAAGGCATGGCTGGTGGTGTGGTTGTTCCACCAAACCGCAAGCCAACGGCTGCAGCTGGTGCAGATCAAGCAGTAACTGGGCCTGCAAGTGTTGTTCTTGATGGCAGCAACTCAACTGACTCTGATGGCACAATCGCAAACTACGCTTGGGAGCAAGTATCCGGTGCTGCAGTTGCTCTGTCTAGCACAAACACTGCGACAGCAAGCTTTGATGTAGCAGAAGTGACTGCAGAAGAGCAGTTAACGTTCAAACTAACGGTAACCGATAACGTAGGCGCAACCGCTTCTGATCTCGTTGTAGTTACAGTTAAGCCAGCAGGCGTGATTGACCCACCAAACACAGCGCCAATTGCACAGGTTTCTGCACCTGCAACAGCGAAAGCTAGCGACGTAGTTGTGATTGATGCTTCAGCCTCTAGCGATGCTGACAACGACACGCTCACGTTTGATTGGACGCTACCTCAAGGTCTAAACGCTACGGTTAGCGGCGCGAAAGTGACCTTCACCGCAGCAGAATACCCACAAGACACAAGCCTAAGCTTCACAGTAAGTGTAAATGATGGTCAGGCTACGTCTTCAGCAAGTGCAACGGTTGTTGTAGCTAAGCACAGCACGGGCGGCGACACTTGTACTAACGCATGGGATGCAACGGCTGTTTACACCGGTGGTGACCAAGTAACGTTCGCAGGTAAAACTTGGGAAGCTAAGTGGTGGACTCAAGGTCAAGATCCTAGTAAATCTGGTGAGTGGGGCGTTTGGAAAGAAGTTGGCCCAGCAAACTGTAACTAAGCACTACGAGCCTATTGTTCGATAGTAAAAAAAGAAAGGACAACCTCGGCTGTCCTTTCTAGTTCTAATGATTTCTACTGAAAAGCTTCACTGCAACAATCAACTTGCTTCAATTAAGCGATCAAAGCTTTGAAATACTTCATCGCATTTCATCACTCGGCCATGACCTTGACCTTGCGTGGTCACCAGTTCCACTCGTTCAATCTCATCCGCCGCTTTTGCAGACACGCTATATTTTGTGAATTTATCTTGTTCATCATGAACAATAATGGTTTTGGCATCTCGTTCCGCTAGACGTTTCTCTGGGTCAATCGACTGAAGCGGGTAATTAAATTGGTCTTCTACTTCTGAAACCACGGCTTTGAATAACTTCATTGAATAGCCTGAACGCGCAATGCTGCCAAATAAGTTTTCAACGTAGTTAAGCACTGGCGCGATCAGCAGCAACGGCTTGTTCTCTAATTTACTGTGGCGGCACTCTAGCGCTGAAGCGGTGCCCATGCTGTGCCCCACCAAACCTGCAACCTCATCGACAGAATCCAATACATCTTCAAGACCGCACACAAATGCTGGAATATGCCCATGTTGCCCATCACTTTCACCATGCGCTGGATGATCATAAGCCAATGCCGTGTAGCCACTGGCTGCAATGTGTTCCATTAAGGGATAGAATTGACTCGCTGTCCCTGACCAACCATGGGTCAAAACCCATACAGGGCCGCTGCCAAGCTGGTAAGTTTTAATTGCTCCTGCATGGCCTTGTACTTCACTTTTTATAAGCCCTTGTGGTTCTGTGTTTTTCGGCTGGGTACGTACAGGAGTGAGTAGCAACTTACGTGCGGTATTTTTCGCGTGTGATGGTGCGAGCGTGTGGTGCAAACGGGTACTGATGTTAACCAAGCTGCGCTTGACGCTGAATCGCTGTGAAGTATTAAAATAGATTTTCTCACTCATGATCATTTCCTTATCTATCCGCTGACACAAAATCGCTTTATACAAAAATAGAACGGTCGTGCTTTTTTAGCGGATAAGAAAGAGCGTTCTTTGTCGCTCTTTGTTATGAATTCTTTACTATACCCGTTACAGTGGGGCTAGCGCTTGCATCGACGAAACAAGTTATCAATGCCTTGCCAGAACAACCTCTGGCTTTCCTCTTTACCTTTGATTGAATAGAACACGTGCGCACTTAAATACTGCCCATACAAATCAAAAGTTGCTTGTCTCGTATCTAAACCCGCGACAAACTCTTGGTTTTCTTTGCCTTTCTTGAACTGAATTTCTAGGTAATTCAACCAAGTATCAATCGATTTACGTAATGCAGCTTGCAACACACAATCTTCGTCCGCCGTATCATTCCACGCATCGAGGAACATACAACTGCCTTGAAATGAGTGATTCCACGTCATCCAAGTGTCCAACAAACCACGTAGTTTACGTTCAATGTTGCTGTCACCGAGCTCACGCGCAGGCGCAATAACACGCTCTGCGAAGACTTGATTGGCAAACTCCAGCACCGAAAGCTGAAGATTCAGTTTGGAATTGAAGTGTGCAAATAAACCGCTTTTCGACATACCACACTGCTTGGCTAGCTCACCAATGGTAAGGCTTTCTAAGCCGTTTTCACTTGCAAGCTGAAATGCGCGTTGCAGTATTAGCTCTTTGGTTACTTTTCCTTTGTTCATAACATTATTTTTAGCACGATCGTGCTTTTATTCAAGAATTAATTCCGTAACTAGACCATTTTTATCTCTATCCGCTAACGAAAATAATTCTTAATGACTCCTTTAGGCCTCAATACATTGAAATCGAAAATACACTGACGTTTTCGAAATTTGACCTATGTCTGAATTTGAGAAATTGCACACTCTCAATCACTCATGAATTGATTTTTTCCTGCGCGAACCAAGCCGCTAACTGTTAGGTTCGTTGCGATTTTTCATTTTATTTAGGTAAGCACTTATGGCAACGACAAATAAAATTGCCAGTTTAGAATTTTCCCGCATCATCGCAATGTTCGCGATCGTCGGTCTTCACTGCCAAATGGCACTCACCTATTGGCAATGGGATGGCGTTCCTTGGGTCGGGTATATGCTAAACCAGTTGGCTCGTTTTGCTGTTCCTTTGTTTTTTCTTATCTCTGGTTTTTTAATCCAGCCAAAACTTAGTGCCAATCCAATAGAAACACTCAAAAACTATGCTAAGCCTCTACTTAAAATCTGGCTAGTCTGGAGCGCAATTTGTTTGCTCGTGCCGTTTCGTTGGCAAGCCGTGGCAGAGTCTGGTTACCTTGTCGAGCGACAAGCGTACTGGGACTACTTGATGTTAAGCCCATTTAACTCACTCTTAGAAGGTGGGTTGGTGCATTTATGGTTTATACCTGCGTTGATCATTGCGGTCGCGATAATCGCATTTCTAGTGCGTATGGGTATGGCGCAGCTGCTGCTACCAACCGCAGTACTACTTTACCTCTACGGTGTGTTCGCAGGCAGTTACATCACGATAACGGAACTTCCAACGCCATTCTTTACCCGTAATGGCCCATTCTTCAGTACCTTGTTAGTGGTATTAGGCTATCTAGCGAGAGCACATCAATGGCAGTGGTCACGTAATAATACCATTCGCGTCATTCTTGCTGGCATGGCACTGCATTTTGGTGAAGCGTATTACCTGATGAATTACGACATTGCCTTTAACTCGCATGACTTTTTGTTTGGTACTGTAATTTGGGCGCTTGGCGTATTTATGTGGCTATTGGCTCATCCAAATTTTGGCAATATGCCATGGGTATTCAAATGGTCACCAAGCATCTTGGGGATTTACGTGAGTCACTTATTAGTCATTATCATGATGATGAACGTCGCTGGAATACTTGGACTAAGCCAGCTCGCAAAAGATGCATTCATCTACCCAGCCACCATCATCGTCACCCTACTGCTTGTAAAAGGTATTGAAGCAACGCCGTTGAAAAAGCTTCTACTTCGCTAGTTATTACTTTTCTAACTATTGATTTAATCGCTATTAGTTTACTAGCTATCAGTTTACTGACTCTTGCTTTGCTAGCTGTTACTTTACAAAGCAAGATGGCTTCGCTAAATCGATTCAGTTTCTATTTCCACTTGCTCTAACTCTTTCGAGTTAGAGCAAGCCTCCTAAAAATGAGACATCTATCTCAGTCACAAATATTCCTATCTCTAATACTTTGTAATTTGCTTTCACTCACAAAAAACAATGTTCATTTCCTTTAGATTCAATCTTAATGAATAACCGCTCATTAAACGGAGGCAGTATGTGGGCAGGTCAAGGACTCGTTCCTTTTTTAGAAATTAGCCACTGGCTAACTTACGGTTTATACGCTGCAGCGATTTTATTTGGCGCAGCGAGCATTGCGTCACTCAGAAAGTAGTGGCGCAAGCTACCTTTATCGCAAACACTCAAATCTATCGCTAACACCTCACGTTAATTCGAACTCTCTCACACTTAACCCTCTAATTTGTGACTACTATTTCTCCAGCCAGACAAGGAGAAATGTCTATGTCAATCTATCCTATTGTCGCTTTTTGCTGTTTGTTCGTTTCAAGTTCGAGCTTTGCAGCGACCTCAAGTGACCTCAACCTTATCAATTCAACCGTCGGCTATGCCGCACTCATACTCTTTACGATTGCCTATATCTTGGTAATGCTTGAAGAGTACTTACAAATGCGTAAGTCAAAACCGGTATTGCTTGCTGCGGGGTTAATATGGATTCTGATTGGCTATACGTTCGCTCAACACAACCAAGCTGAAATAGCCAAGGCGGCACTAGAACATAACTTACTCGAATATGCGGAGCTGCTGTTGTTCCTACTCGTCGCGATGACGTACATCAATGCGATGGAAGAGCGTCGACTGTTTGATGCCTTACAGGCTTGGATGGTGGGAAAAGGCTTCAATTTCAAAAAACTATTTTGGATAACAGGAGGACTGGCGTTTGTTATCTCCCCAATCGCAGATAACCTAACAACAGCACTGTTAATGTGTGCGGTGGTGATGAAAGTCTCTGGCGACAACCCTCGTTTCGTCAACCTTGCTTGCATCAACATCGTGATTGCAGCCAACGCCGGCGGTGCGTTCAGTCCATTTGGTGATATTACTACTCTGATGGTTTGGCAAGCCGGGCACGTCAACTTTATTGAGTTTCTCCCTCTTTTTGTGCCATCACTGATCAACTACCTCATTCCTGCATTCATTATGGCGATGTTTGTCCCCAATGCTAAACCCAACACAGTTCACGAACACATCGAGCTAAAACGAGGGGCACGACGCATCGTCGGTCTGTTCATCCTCACTATAGCAACGGCGGTTTCTTTTCATGCTGTGCTTCACTTCCCTCCTGTGATTGGCATGATGATGGGGTTGGCGTACTTACAATTCTTTGGTTACTTCCTGCGGAAAACCCTCAAACACTCACTGGCGAAAAAAGCGGCCATGGCGATTGCTAATGGGGATGATTACGCGTTGAAACGACTAGGCTCGGTAGTGCCATTTGACGTCTTCAATCGTATATCTCGTGCCGAGTGGGACACTCTGCTGTTCTTCTATGGCGTGGTAATGTGTGTCGGTGGGCTTAGTCTACTTGGCTACCTCGGATTGGTTTCTAACGTGATGTATACCGAGTGGAACCCTATTTGGGCCAACGTGATGGTCGGTATTCTCTCAGCCATCGTCGATAATATTCCCGTCATGTTTGCCGTGTTAACCATGGAGCCGAGCATGTCAATGGGCAACTGGTTACTCGTTACTTTAACCGCAGGGGTTGGCGGTAGCTTACTGTCTATTGGCTCGGCAGCAGGTGTTGCGTTAATGGGGGCGGCAAGAGGACAATACACGTTCTTTGGCCATCTAAAGTGGGCACCTGTGATTGCACTTGGGTATATCGCCAGCATTGCTGCGCATCTATGGATGAATGGTAGCCTATTCACTTAGATAGCGTAATAACTTCTAAGTCGAAACCTTTTAGCTCCGAATGGATGGTGGTGACATCATCCATATCCCCCCTTTTCTCCTTTTATCTATTTTTAAAACGTAATGTGTAAAGTGTGTTAAACAGTTAACATCTGCGCAATCTCAATTGAAAACTCGACATTAGTCAATTTTCACGACATTTTATTCAGCGATTAAACCCATTTAGCCTCTGGCGACTGGGCACCTCTTTGGTTGGCGTTTTGCTAACCGCATCCGTTTTGGTTGCGTGCTCGCAGCTAACACGTTTTTAAAACCAAGGAAAATACTTTATGGATAAAGATCATAGCCTTAGAGAGAACCTCTTAGCGCTAACGCTCGGTAGCGCGTTGGTGTCACTTGGGGTTATCTTCTTCAACAAGGTGGGACTACTTACTGGCGGTACGGCGGGGTTGGCAATCTTCCTCACCAAAATCAGCGACTTCAGTTTTGGTCAGGTGTTCTTCGCACTGAACCTACCTTTCTATATTCTGTCTGTAATGCGCATGGGTTGGCGCTTCACCATCAATACTTTTATCGCCGTTTCAATCGTTTCTTTTGCGGTAGATCACCTACACCATGTGATTGAAATTTCTCGTATTGAACCAGTGTATGCCGCCCTACTTGGTGGCGGACTGATTGGCATGGGGATGCTCGTCATATTCCGCCATAAAATGAGCTTGGGTGGATTCAATATCTTGGCACTCTACCTCCAAGAACGCTTTGGCATTCGAGCAGGAAAAGTACAAATGGGTCTTGATTGCACTATCGTGGTCATGTCGCTGTTTATCGTCGATGTTTACTTAATTGCACTGTCCGTACTTGGTGCGATCGCGACCAACTTAATATTAGCGATGAACCACAAACCTGGGCGCTATCAGCCGAAGCCACAGGCTGTTTAATCTCGTTGAATTAAATCTAAAAACAAAGAGCCCCGATCGATTAACTCGGGGCTCTGTGTTCGTTCTAGTTCGCTAGCGAGAAGATTACGCCAATGGCGAGTTCTCACAATATTTCTGGTCATTCGCCGTCAGTCTTTGCTTACTCACTTGGCTTAAGTGATAGTGCACCAGCATTAATAAATCATGAGCGTAGAAGAGTTCAAAGGCGTCTTCACCATTTTGTCGACAAATTGCCTCACAGCAATCAGCATGCACTTTGGCCTGCTGTGGGTTACCCGCTTTAAGTAGGCTCATGGCTAGTCGATATTCTGCGCGCTCTTCTTGCATCCACCCCCCAGCGACTTTCCAATATTCAAGTGCCAATGTCGCGGCCTCTAGCATATGTTCTACTTGCGCCTCGGAGCGCGTTTCAAGCTCTTCATATTGACAAGCAAGGTTGTTACCCGTAATCGCAATTGAACGCGCTAACGGCTCAGCAACCGTGCTTGAGTCGATACTATCCGCTGCATTCGCTAACCATGAACTAGCTTGCTCTAGCTCGTTCATCGCCGACAGCTCGTTAGCAATTTGGGCAAATACCCTACGCTGATCGACATCGCCTAGATCAGCAATATGCTCCATATTTTGATCAACAAAGTACTGTGCTACCGATTTAGCTCGTTTACGCGCAAGACATTGCGTTGCAACACCATTTTCGAGCTTATCTAAACTCAAAAGAAATAGATTTGAATCGTGTAAATGACTTATGGCGGTGTGAAGCATTAAAGGCAAGATGCGCTCAGCATGGCTAGTATCTTTCACCTCGCTAAGCGCTTGTTCTAACTGATTGTATGTTTGTTGTGGCTGCGCTTCGTGCTGCTGCCAACTCTGATTAATGAATGCATCAAAATCCGTATTGAAAGACATATCCTTATTATCCTTTTTCATTACTCTGAATCGCTGTTATACCCTACATAAAATCTAAGAAAATAAGGCCACTCTTGCCGGATTCTGGGAGTGGCCTCAACTTACAAGGGCTTGCCTTGCTCCAAAGCGAGCAGACGCTGCTTGCGCTCCACGCCACCCGCATATCCGGTCAATTTTCCACTTTTGCCAATCACACGATGACAAGGCACCACAATTGATATTGGATTCTTACCATTCGCTAGGCCGACGGCCCGTACTGCTTTAGGATTCCCGATGGCATTAGCAAGCTCTTGATAGCTCCATGTTTCGCCATAAGGAATAGTGGTCAGCGCATGCCAAACTTGGGTTTGAAAAGCAGTGCCCGTCGCCGCTAGCGGTAAATCAAACTTGTTACGCAGCCCAGCAAAATACTCTTTCAATTGGGTCACCGTTTGGCGAAGCACGACATGCTGATCATCGCGCTCTCCCAAATCCTCTGGTTTGGTGGTACAAGTTTCAAACCAAATTCCTAGCAACCCTTGCTCATTAGCTTGAATGGTCACTGCGCCTAACGGACTTTGCATTAACGTATAACGTGATTTCATGATTGATTCCATAGGTGAAAAGTCGCGTAACTGCCCCAAGGCGCCGCAGTATGCGCATTCAATGACGGGTAGTTTTGCATCGCTTTCTTAACGACGAGATCTTTATCTAAAAAACAGTCTGGTTGAGATTCGCCTCGCAGCTGTGCGTAGCTCACAGTCCATGGGCCAATTCCTTTTAGAGCAAGCCATTTTTGCGGATCGCTTTCTGGTTCTTGCAACATAAATTGCGCAAAACGAACAAGGGTCTCTTTGCGACTTTGCGGCATACGCAAAAAACAAACATCCGCATTAGCAATCGCCTCCGATGTAGGGAAATGACGCACTGGTTGATCGTGACTCAGCGTTTCTGCCAATAAGTTAAGTTGCCCAATTGCAGCTTTAACAGAAACTTGCTGGCCGAGTATCGCCCTAACTCCGGCTTCCCACGGGTTCCACACTCCGGGAATGCGTATTCCTCGCGTTGTTACCAAGCCTGGTGCAATATACTCAAGGTGCTGTTCGATATTGGAAATGTCCGCATCAAGATCAAACATTCGGCGTACGCCCGAAACCAAAGTCTGTAGCTTGGCTACATCATCAATCTCAAATCCCATCTCCAAATAACCATCTTTCTGAGTGACCTCGAAATACGCTCTACAATCGTCAATCAAAACATAACGTTGATAGGAACTTTCGGTAATCCTCTCCATTCCTTCGATGGCTCTCTGTTGATAAAAGCTAAGCATATGCTGCCAGTTCAATTCGCCTCGATATGGCAACGCAATACGATTCGTTCCTAGGCCATCAAACTCTTTTCTGCGCACTTGTGATGGCGTCAACTTAAGGATTTTCTGAAATGCATCATTAAAACGACGCGTACTATTGAATCCCGCAGCAAAACCCACTTCCGTCACTGTCATTGTGCTCGAATGCAACAATTGCTTAGCAAACATTAATTGTTGGTACTGTGCGTATTGTTTAGGCGCCATCCCCAAATATTTTTCAAACAGCATACGTAGATAGCGGTCGGTTATCCCTAATCGTTCTGATAATGCCACCAAAGACTGCTGATGTAGCGCCCCTTGATCGATCAACTTTATCGCCCGCAGAAATGTCGTCTCCACCCCTTTCCACGCCCAAGAGCCTGGTGCACTGTCAGGACGACAACGCAAACACGGACGATACCCAGCTTTCAGCGCTTGAGTTTTATCAGTGAAGTACTCGACATTTTCTTCCTTGGGTATATTCGCCGGGCATATCGGTCTACAAAAGATCCCGGTTGTTTTTACCGCAACATAAAAACGGCCATCAAAACGGCTATCACGCGCTATTCGTGCTTTTTGACACTGTTCAAAGGTCAGCATGGTGTGAGGATGAATGAGCATCGAATATTCCTAACAGTAGTAACTTACCTAACTATTGCAACCTAACCAACCATTGCAACTTAACTAACTATCGCAACTTCCTAGTTATAAAGACTGACTTAACTATCACAATTGACGGTTGAAGTATTCGACATGGCAGCTTACGATGAGAATGTCATTTGAGTATAAAATGACCGCTTTGCGTGCGCTGGCCATTTTCGGAAATCAATATTGCGAAATTTTGGCTTTCATCACTCAGTACGCTAAGTTTAAATTTAGAAAAAAACAATTTTATATTGGAAAAAACACAACAACGTTGGCTAAAAGGAATTGGCATGGACTTACATACTTGCGTGATCGTTCTAAAAAATCAGAAAGTCATTACCAGCAAATCGGTGGAGCACTCAATAGAAATTCTCGAGCGCGATTCTGATAAGGAAGTTTCTGAAATTCAGATCAACACTACCGATGGCAAAAACATTCGAACCTACCACTACAACTGCGTAGAAGAATCACTAGAAAGCCTAATGAATTTATAAACGGTCTTGGTTTCTCTCATACTTTAGCTGTACCCCATAAAAGAAAACCCCTTGGCACTAAACCAAGGGGTTCTTTTTTACTCTTTGCATTCAGTTTCTACTCATCTGCAGGGATATCGGCAATTTGCTGCAAGCTGTAAGCGGTAAGTGGGTCGATATCTTTTACAATTTCTTCTACCTGCTTAATTGCTTCTACAGACGTGCTAGCTTTGCGATAGCTCAAATAGATAGGACGATACCAATCTTCGATGCCTGACACCTTGTAGAGCTGCCCACTTGCGATAAATGGCTCAACCAAAGACGCTGGTAAGTAAGCACTGCCACCTTTTCCAAAACGAAATCTAACGCGATACGTGCAGTCGATGTTCTTAGGTATGGCGCTGGAATTTTTGGATGACGTTCTGCGTGCTCTGATGCAAAGCGCGTCCCCCAATCCACGTATACGTATTTTTTATCAAACACCGTATCTAGAGAATCAGGCTCGGTAGATACTAATACCAAGACCACATCAGCAACTTTCTTACAATTTAGCTCATCCGCTTTAATCTGATCGAAAGCAAACGCCATATCTAATGTGCGCTCTAAAAGGCTGCGGCTGAGCATTTCACGCCCCATGACTTCCGCCATGAAGCCATAACCACCAAATGAATCCGTGACCACGCTCAGGCAATTTTGCAAATACGCATCCCAAATATTTGGTGTACCCCCCATAGTAAGCTGCAAAGCCTTACCATCTTCAAGTGACAATTCGAGCTTTGCTTGTTGCAAAGTTGTTACCATTACCTCTGCATAACCGATGAGACGCTCACCAGCAGAAGTCAATTTTATGTTATTCCGATCACGAATAAACAATTGCGTATCGAAATAACTTTCTAACTGTTTGATACGAGCACTCACCGCAGCTTGCGTAATATACAAGTTCTCTGCAGCTCGTCCGAAGTGCCGAACCTTTGCCAGCTCTAAAAATGTTCGAAAGACCTTTACATCCATAAACCATCTCCTGGTTAATATAAAACCAGATTAACAACTAATTAAAATCTTGACGACAAAAAAGTTTTGTTTTTCTTTTGATAACTTTGAGCCTAATTTCTGCCGTAATTCACCACATTCATCAATAACGGTTACAGAGGCTGTTGATATGTCTGACACTGAATTTCGTCATGGCAAAAAACGTTTTTACGACAACGTAAAATTCCCACGCGGCTTTGCAAAGTCTGGCGATTTTACTCTTTCAGAAGAGGAAATCCTAACAATTTATGGGGATACTATGCTCGGCCTAGAAACAGGCGAGCTGACTCCTGAGAACAGCGAAGAAAAACACTTCGTAAAAGTTCTAGAAAACCCAGGCAAAGCAAAAACAAAAATTGAGCGCACATGGTTGAAATACACTCAACTGGCTCGAGGTCGCAAACGCTTCCATACGCTAAACGGCCGCAACAAACCTGAAGCGTCGGATGACTATGCAGAAGAGACCTTGGTTGAAGACGATTAATAAATAATGTCTGAGCGTTTACGCTTGTACAAACAAAGATTCGCTCTTGAAGAGTGACGCGAACAACCTTTCTTTTCCAAAAGCCCTCAGGACCTACCCTAAGGGCTTTTTAGTTGATACTCAAACTCGCCAAAAGCACTTGTGGACTCAGGCTCTCTCTTCACTCAGAGCACGAGTGAGAAAAGCAAGTTTTAATATGCCCTACGTTTAACACGCTCTATTTAGCCAGCATCGCAACTTTCTTCAAAAAGCTCTCTTTTAAGTGCTCTTGATCGTATTCCAAGTGATAGGTATTGTGGAAACCTACTTTCAATTCGACACCATTTCCTCGTAGAAATACGTTATATCCATCATAATCAGAAAACGCTTCTACCCCCTCAAAGATTTTGCCAAATTCGGTTGGTGTGCCATTGTTCATAACGCATTCGTACGCTTGCAGTACTTTGCTTGGATCCAATTCATTTTTCATCGCAAGTCCCTCCATAGTACACATACAGTAAGTATGGTTAATAGACCCCATCCATGCCACATTCACACTCGGATTTGTTCAGGAATGAGACATCTCGAAGTGCGACATCTCGAAGGTACAGCCCCCTCTTAACCGAGGTATCAAATCTCATTTTGAAACTTAATTTCAGTGATAAATTTTATTGTCAATATAAGAAGACGCTTTGAATGAACGAGACGACAAAAGTTTGAAGCAAACGTCACAAATGGTCACAAAAACGACATTGGTTAAAGAAAACACAATTTTTTGACCTAAAACAATGGCGGTTCAACAATACTTATTTTATAATGCGAATTAATGTTTCAACACATTCTAAATTCCAATAACTAGGGGCACAAAATGAGACTTATCCCGTTAGCTCAGGCAGCACAAGTAGGCAAGTGGGCAGCAGCACATATCGCTAAGCGCATCAACGACTTCCAACCAACAGCTGAGCGTCCTTTCGTTCTGGGTCTACCAACTGGTGGCACTCCTCTAGCAACTTACAAAGCATTAATCGAACTTTACCAAGCGGGTGAAGTGAGTTTCGAACACGTTGTGACATTCAACATGGATGAGTACATCGGCATTCCTGCGGATCACCCTGAATCATACCGCTCATTCATGTACAGCAACTTCTTCAACCACGTGAACATCAAAGAAGAGAACATCAACCTTCTTAACGGTAACGCGGAAGATCACGAAGCAGAATGTCAACGCTACGAAGACAAAATCAAGTCTTACGGCAAGATCAACCTATTCATGGGCGGCGTAGGCAACGACGGTCACATCGCATTCAACGAACCAGCATCTTCTCTGTCTTCTCGCACTCGCATCAAGACACTGACTGAAGACACTCGTATCGCGAACTCTCGTTTCTTCGATGGCGACATCAACCAAGTTCCTAAATACGCACTAACGATCGGTGTTGGCACGCTGCTAGACGCAGAAGAAGTGATGATCCTAGTAACAGGTCACAACAAGGCACTTGCTCTAGAAGCAGCAGTAGAAGGCAGCGTAAACCACCTATGGACGGTTTCTGCTCTTCAACTTCACCCTAAAGCGGTAATTGTTTGTGACGAGCCTTCACAACAAGAACTTAAAGTGAAGACTGTTAAATACTTCTCTGAGCTAGAAGCGGAAAACATCAAAGGTTTCTAATCCCTCGGGAGGCAACCAAAGATAAACGCTGAATACACAAAACCCGTGAGTCATCACGGGTTTTTTCGTTATTGAAGATTTAGGGATTTAAAAATCGTTAACTCAGCGTTTAATAGGCTTGTATACCAAACAGGCGTAGACGTTTTGGTAATACCTCATCGAGCTTATCTAACTCGCTGGGTTTGACCTCAATGAGATTAAAGTTGTGCTGCTCATACACCGCACGAATCTTCTCTCGCTCCGCTTCTAACATCTCGCCGGTGTCGCTACCCCAAAATTGTAAATAGACTTTGCCACCTGGCAGGTAGAAATCGCTCATGACATCTTGTTCAATTGGCAACTGACGCTCATACGCGTGCACGACACCCGCAAGATAGAGCCAATTGTCGATCAACAGTTCCCCTTTAGAACGAACGTAATGTCCATCCAACGTTCGATGCTTAGCCTCAAACTTCTGGCGAAAACTGGAATACGATTTATCAGTTGAATGGGATTCAGCGTCTTGCCCTAAGAATTCCACCACAGACTGCTTCAGACGCTTATTACGCAGCACAATCTCATGCCAAACGACAAAGGTATTCTGAGAGGCTTTATCTGCTCTCTGTTGGCCTCCTGCACGTATTCCGGCCTCTGTTAGTGTCCACCCCTCTTCAGATTTACTGATCCAACCTAGCTCACTGAGTAATTGATTCATCCGCTTCGCATTGAGATTAAGCTTGTCGCCTAATTGCGTAGCACTGAATGTTTGCCCAGAAGAAAGAGACAATTCGATGTGTAACGTGGTCGGCCAGACGATGAACGGGCCAAATTTAGAGTGCTCAACATACTCACCACCAAACTTGATGCCCTCTTCCGTGAGAATCCAGTTATCCTCTTGGCGAGTGATGTAACCCGCTCGTTTGAGATCAGCAAACAGCTGCTTTGCTTCAACTTGGCGCCGCTTTGCTAATGCTGATGTTGAGATTTTTTCAGACACGTTCCATGTCTCCCGCTACAACCAAAGATGGAATGATATTATCGCATAGATTTCAGGGCTTGAAGTACTCGATACAACTCAAGTAATGGAAGTAGAAAAGTGTTGAAATCTCGCCTGCAAAAGAAAAAAGCCAGTCACATTGGACTGGCTTAGCTAGAAACGAGTGATGGAGTTAACCCTCAGAGAGGTATCAATAAACTTGAGCTAAAGTTATTTAATAAACGAAATACAACCTTGCAAAATCACTAAGTTCACGATGTCGATAAAGAACGCGCCTACGATTGGCACCACCATGAACGCCTGTGGAGACGGGCCAAAACGGTTCACGATTGATCCCATGTTCATTACCGCGGTTGGTGTCGCACCCAGACCAAAGCCACAGTGACCGCTCGCAATCACCGCTGCATCGTAGTTGCTGCCCATCACACGGAATGTCACGTAGTAAGCGAATACCGCTAAAATCACTGATTGCACCGCGAGGATGATAAGGAACGGCACTGCTAAGTCGAAGATGTTCCATAGTTTCAAACTCATCAGTGCCATCGCTAAGAACAGCGAAAGTGATACTGTGCCTAGGATGTCGACCGTTTCAACATCCACTTTACGAACTTTGGTCACTTCCATGATGTTGGTGATCACCACACCAATAAACAGGGCATACACAAAATCCGGAACGGTTAACCATTTAATGCCTAGCGAACTAACCCAATCACCAACGTAGCCAGCACCAGTCACACACAACAAAATGATAGAAAGACCTTCGACAACTTTCTTCGCCGTTACGCGATCTTCTTCGTGCTCGTTGTACGTGACTAATTCCGGGAATCGTTCATGTGTTTGGTTGGTACGCCCATAGTCCGACTCCAAATTACGCTTTTCAATCAAACGTTGTGCAACAGGGCTGCCTATAATGCCACCGACAACCAAACCAAAGGTTGCAGAAGCCATTGCAACTTCAAGCACGTTGTGCAGACCGTACATGTCTTGGAACGTTTGTGACCACGCAGCTCCCGTGCCATGACCACCCGACAAGGTAATCGAACCAGCGATCAGTCCCATTAACGGATCTAAGCCTAATGCTGTTGCCAAAGAAACACCCACAGCATTTTGGATAAGAATGTAAACCGAAGCGACGGCTAAGAAGATAAAGACCTTAGCGCCTCCTTTAATCAACTGCGTGTAATTTGCGGCTAAACCAACCGTTGCAAAGAACATCAGCATAAATGTATTTTGCAATGGCAAGTCGAAGACCAAATCTACACCATTAAAGTGCATTGCCGTGATCGCACAAGCCACAAGCAAACCACCTACGATCGGCTCTGGAATATTGAATTTCTTTAAAATTGGCAGTTTAGCGTTGATGAATTGCCCCAAGAACAACACACAGATTGCGACAAGAAACGACTCTTGTGGGCCAACAGAAATAACCTGATTCATAAAACCTCTTTGCTTCCTTTTTCTCATCCGATGAGTAGCAACTCAACATTTGAGCGGTATTTAGGCAGGTCAGAGTGCCTACTGTGCGTGTACTTTTCTAGGCTACAAAACCCTTTCATTCTCAATTAACGGGAAATGAGTGATATTTTCATTCATTGAATTCTCACTCTGTGATAAAAATACTTTTATTCACTTCTTTAACAAACGTTTTTGCTGATTTTTAGAGCATTCTTAACTCGTGAGAAGTGGACATTTTTAAGTCAAAATCGTTTGGTCAATGCGCATGCGATTGCGCTCTAAATTTACGTGAAATTGCGCTGCAAAGACTTGGCAAAAACCATGCTAGATGACCATCGATGTAGATGGTCACGTGACAAACTACCGAGGTAAGCAAAAGTGGCAAATAATCCGTTGACGCCATTTTGTAATAGCCCTGTTTGTAATAGCTCGTTTGATAAGAACTCATGGTGCGCTCCCCCTCCTAACTCACGTCCAGTTTGACAAAGATGCTAAGCCAATACACTCTGCCAAAAAGAGAGAGTGAGATTGGCTCATATTTTAACTATTCTGGCTACATATTAAGGTGAGCAATGAGCGCATTAGTCCGCGTACAACACGTATCAAAGCGGTATCGTCAGCAGGGAGAAGCTCTGCACGACATCAGTTTTGAACTACATTCAGGTCAAGTACTTGGCTTGCTGGGTCACAATGGCGCAGGTAAATCGACCCTAATCAATGCCCTGCTTGGTGCGCATAATTACCAAGGCACCATTCGTATCAATGGTTTTGAGCCAATGACACAGCGCGACAAAATCATGCAGAGCTTATCTTACATTTCCGATGTTAACGTGCTACCTGATTGGATGACGGTAGCTCAACTGCTTAGCTACACCGAATGCGTCCATCCACGTTTCAACCGCCGAAAAGCGGACACGATGTTGCTTCAAACCGACATCAAGCCTCGCGCTCGCATCCGGTCCCTTTCCAAAGGAATGAAAGTGCAGTTGCACTTAGCTATCGTGATCGCCACCGATACTCAGATTCTCATTTTGGATGAACCAACATTGGGCTTAGATCTGATTTATCGTGACACATTCTATCGTCAACTCTTGGAATGGTTTCAAGATGGCAAGCGAGCGATGATCATCACCAGTCATGAAGTGGCAGAAATTGAGCCATTGCTCACAGATGTGTTGATACTCAAACAGGGGCGTTCTGTCCTGCAAACCTCAATGAAAGACGTGAATAACGATTACTTCATCTTAGAGACAGCCAATGAGCAGCAAGCTCAACAAATAGAGGCTATATCTCCCCTTTCATCACAAAAAGGGTTAGGAACCACCAAGTGGTTGCTATCATCGCAATACGCAGAGTACATCGCTGGGCTAGGTAACGTGCAACGCGCGACGCTAGCGGATCTCTTTTTAGCACTTCAAAAGGAGACCGTGTGATGCGTTCTATTATTACGATGCTACGTAGAGAGTGGATAGAAAACCCGCTCGTTATCCGTATACCTCTGTTCATGTTTGGCTGTGGCGTGCTGCTGTTCGTCAGTTTAATCAGCAGTGCATCCCTACAGCATAATGTGTTGTTCCAAATGAGCATCAGTGGTGATGTGAGTGACATTCATACTGATCTAGGAAATGGCATCAATACATTGGTGTTTGGCGGGATAGGATTATTATCCATCTTGCTTGGTACACAATACTTCCCAAGAACGCTCCGTAAAGAGCGCTCAGAGGGTAGTATCATGTTTTGGCGTAGTATGCCTATTAGTGATGTAAGAACCCACTTAGTGAAGCTGACATTTGGTCTGCTGGTAATTCCTCTCGTATGTTCGCCCCTTGTATTGGCAACCGATACCATGTTGTGGGTACTCAATACCGTCACAGACCATCAATTTGAAGTGCTGTCTCGCCAAGCCTCACTAAGTTATGTACTGATACACTGGATAGAGTTTTTGCTGAGAATGATGGTAGCAGGGGTGCTGTTGTTACCACTAGCGTTAACGGCAATGGCAATATCACAAAAAGTAAACTCACCATTATTGGTTATCCTGATTGGAATCTACGCACTGCGTTGGATGCCGATTGCGATGTTCAACTTCTACGGGTTAGACCAATTCTTTTCGGCGATTTTCTCCCTACCGCTGCATGCGATACTAGCATCGAATCCGTTTAGTGCCATTCCTGAGGCAGGTTGGACAAATGTAGGCATTTACATGTTCATTGGGGTGATGGCGTGGACAGCCAGCATCAAGTTCAGTCGCACTATTTCGTGAGGCAATGTCACTTAAGTTGACAATCAAGATATAAAAAAACGGTCACAACCAAGTTGTGACCGTTTTACTTTTAAAGCAATATCATTTTAACCAAGGAACGAAATGTAGCCTTGCAAAATGATCAAATTAACGATGTCGATGAAAAATGCACCCACAATCGGCACCACCATGAATGCCTGTGGCGACGGACCAAAGCGATTAACAATAGAACCCATGTTCATTACTGCCGTTGGGGTCGCACCCAAACCAAAACCACAGTGACCACCTGCGATAACTGCAGCGTCGTAGTTGCTACCCATCACCTTGAACGTTACGTAGTAGGTGAAGATAGCCAGAATCACTGACTGCACGCCTAGAATCACCAAGAATGGGATTGCTAAGTCGAAGATGTTCCACAATTTCAAACTCATCAGAGCCATCGCTAAGAACAGAGATAACGACACCGTACCTAACATGTCGACGGTTTCCGCGTCCAACTTACGAATCTTGGTCACTTCCAAGAAGTTGGTAATGATCACGCCGATAAACAACGCGTACACGAAGTCAGGGATCATCAGCCATTGAATATCGTAAGTGCTCACCCATTGCTCTACGTACTTAGCACCTGTTACACAGATCAATAGGAAGAACAATTTCTCAACCACTTTTTTCGCGGTTACTTTGTCTTCTTCGTACTCGTTGTATGTGACCAATTCTGGGAATTTCTCGTGAGTTTTAGCATCTCGACCACCACGACCATACTCAGATTCAATGTTGTTCTTTTCGACCAGACGCTGCGCAACCGGACTACCGATGATACCACCGATGATCAGGCCAAATGTCGCTGACGCCATCGCAATTTCCAATACGTTATGTAGTCCATAAACGTCTTGGAAAGTTTGTGACCATGCCGCGCCAGTGCCGTGCCCACCAGATAGCGTAATCGACCCAGCGATAAGCCCCATCAGTGGATCCAATCCTAATGCCGCCGCAAGTGATACACCAACGCCATTTTGAATAATGATGTAAAACGACGCCACCGCTAAGAAGATAAAGACCTTCGCGCCCCCTTTCATCAACTGAGTGTAGTTTGCGGCCAAACCAACAGTCGCAAAGAACATCAGCATAAATGTATTTTGTAACGGTAAATCGAACTCCAGATCGACCCCGTTAAAATGAAGAGCAGTAATGATGCAGGCAACAATCAAGCCCCCGACAATCGGCTCAGGTATGTTGAATTTCTTTAAGATCGGTAGCTTAGCATTAATGAAATGCCCCAGGAAAAGCACACTGATCGCAACCAAAAAGGACTCCAGTGCACCTACAGATATTAAATGATTCATATCGCCTCTTATTATTGTTCTCTTCATCCTCCGTAATGATTGAGTGTTAGTTTAACCTTCGTTCAATAGCAAATTTTAGCGCTATATTTCTACGAAAATACTCAAAAGGTTGTGTAAATGCGCCTTAGGCTAGTTTAAGGGACGGTCGTTAAGCGGTGTTCTTATTTAAGCGCTATTCGCAAGCCCTAAAATGTAAAAGGAGCCTGTCCAGCTCCTTCTTGTCGTCTTCACATCCAAAGCAAAATGACGGCTTGTTGTGGATAGACATAATGTTGTGAGTATTGTTCGCGTGACGCTTTCTGAGCCACTATCGGGCTCCCTTACTTAAACAGAAAACGTCATTACTATCGACAAAGTTCCTTTCCCGTTATAACGACTAGAGCGCCAAAATGGCGCTCTAACAGCTCGATTTGCTTGTATCCCATCGTAGTTTACATACTCTGACTCATGGTGATTAAAACGAGCCGAATCCCGGGAAATACTCAAGCTTGTAACAAGTCATCTCGTTACAACGGAACCGAATTATATCATATCTCTGATAATTTTCCTCATTTCAGTGACATTCACCACATATATAAATAAATCTCGATATTATTAGCTACCCAAGAGACTTTGATTTAATGGCTCTCTCTAGTGAGAACAACGCCATATTCAAGCCAAAAAAAGAGCGCCTCAATTGAGCCGCTCACTTTAACTTTCCCCAAAATTGTCAGTGACTTAATGTCGCCTACCTACATAATTAAAAACGGTAGTTCATACCCACAGACATCAAAGACTCTTGAACGTCATAGAAATCAATATTGGAATCATTGTTGTTAAAACCCGCTAGCACAACAAGTGACCAATCATTCCAATCCATAAAATCAATTTTCTCATACGCAAAGAACACGCCCGCTTCACTATTTTCACGTTTAACGCCATAGAGCGGGTTGGTTTCATCGTAATCACGATTGGTGTATTTTGCCGTCAATGCAAATCGATGCTCGTTAAGCACTTTAAAATAAGAAATTTCCGCCCCTAGACCACTCGAAGAGAATGCATCACCGTCAGCATTAATTTTGGTTAACGTTACCGATGGACGTAAAGATGACGTTTTGTCTAACTGAAGCTGGTAAGAGCCTTTTAGATAGAATGAAGAACTGTCACGAGAGAGAAGATCTCGTTGTGACTCACTCAGACCTAGCCCTTGTCCCGATTTCTCATTTTCTACATCTTTCACTGCAAAAGCAGTATCAAGACTAAAATTTGTACCGTTGACATTGGTTAACTTTAAGCGGAAAGCGTTGCCAGACTCTTCCGTTTTTGAACGATTTACTTTAGTCGCGTAAGGATCTGCCCAAACGTCTTTATTAACAAGGGTCGGTAAGATAGAAAGATCCAGAACCATACCATCAGACAATGCTTGACGGTAACCCAGCTCAATCGCCAAATCACCTACGGCTAAGTCATCACGGGATACACCAAAGTAAACTTGCTTATCAAGCCCCGAAAAAGTGTACGCCGCATTACCTAGCGGAAATAGAAACGCATTATTTTTATCACCCGCACGCTGATATGGACTAGAAATCGATTTATCGCCACCAGTGTATAAATTGGAGCTAATTTGACTAAAACCGATGCTTGCAGATACTTCACCACTAAGGCCAGGAGCACTTGCCAAATTAGCCATCGATGGTAATGAAACCATCGCAAGCGGTAAAAGAGAGAATCTAATTTTCATGAATAACCTTTATTAACACCGGACAGACAGCAGAACTTAAGCAGCGTTGACATCACGAATCAGTGAAATCATGAATAAAGGCAGGGTCATTTACCCCACGGTCAATGCGCATTCTGAACGTTCAAAGAGAACAAAAGGGCGAACTGTACACAGGTCATTTAAAGGCAAACAAACTCAATGGTTTATCGTAACCATAGCAAACGCTTATTAGCAGGATGTTGAAGTGATAGTTCTCGCGAAAATAGGGATAAAAACGACGTCTCAAGAGTGCACATTCAAGAGTAACCATTCCGAACACGAGTTTCAGATAGGCAGACTTATTCGGTCCCTTTTGTACTCAAGAGCGAAAACTGGCTTTTCCAAATCACCAAATAACTGGCATCTGCACGCTCTAAGAACTGTCTTAATTCTTCCATAAATACGCTAAACCTGGACGGGAGGTACTGACGTGAACGGTATACCGCATACATTTGTCCCCACTGTCCGTAATGCCCATCAAACAAATCTACAAGGTAATTCTCCGAGATATAAGCCCTTACTTGATCTTCAGGCACCAACGCAATCCCCATCCCAGACATCGCAAGATTACTGGCAACATCGACAGAATCGGTGGAAATAACACCATTGACTTCAACCAACCCACACTCTTTCGCCTCTCCTTCCCAGTACCAGCTGGATTCAGGCTTTGGCGAATTAGTATTAGTAATGCATTGATGTTTCGACAGCTCTTGGGGATGACGAGGACGACCAAATCGCTCAATGTATTCCGGCGAAGCGACAAAGATGCGGCGATACTTGATCAAAGGCTTCGCGATCAATGACAAATCATCAGGAAGCAGTGGTGAGATCATGATGTCGCATTTGCTCATATCGCGTAATAACGTCGGATGAAGTGTAGTCAAATGCAAACGAATATTAGGATGACGCTGGGAAAATTCTCTAAAAAAGCCTTGGCTTAACCAGCGAGCCATAGGATGAAGCAAACCAATCGAAATGTCCCCGCGAATCGAATCTGACGTATCGTGAAGACCGTCTACGGTGTTATCGAGATCCTGCAAAATACGCTGACACGTTTCCAGGAAGACCCCGCCTTGAGGCGTCAGGTGAATCTGGCTCCCTCCTCGATGGAACAATCGTAGCTTAACCGACTGTTCTAATTGACTAATTTTCCGGCTTAGCGTTGGCTGGCTGATGTTGAGCGCATCGGCCGCTTCGGTAAAGCTTAATTTGTCTGCCAATAAGCAAAACATTCGTAAAGTATCGAGCTGTAACGACATGGGAGAAATGAGTAAGAAAAGAAAGCAAAACTCTATCAGATAAACGTCAAACTACAAAAAGACATTAAAGATAACAGCTTGCTACCATTTATTTAAATTTAAGTTAAAACCAATTTATTCAATAAGTTAACGCTAATCCACTTTCTAAATTTAAGAAAATACTTCAACCAACATCACCTTATGCAGATTCTAAATAAGAGCGATGCACAAAGCGTCATTTCCTTACGATTTGTCATTCATATACTCGCCCGTGAAAAACTATTACAACTTATGACAAAAATATGAAAATAAATATGTGCAGTGCAGCCATCATTGGTTGTCTATCACTGAGCGCAACAGCTCAAGCAGTGGAAATTTCAACACCTGAATTTTACGGTTCTGTACGTGCTCAAGCGGCATTTCAAGAAGGCAATGACTACACCACCGATATCTACCAAGCGGAAGCGGGTCTTGTCGGTTTTGTACCCGTTTATGATTTTAATTTGCGCTACCAACTGGAAGCGGAATATTCAGAATCAATGCCAAAACTTAATGCAAAAGGCGAAAAAGCTGACGACAACGATCTGATTGTTCGTGAAGCAAACATCATCATGATGAGCAAAAAATGGGGTGGAACGTTTATTGGTTCAGGTACAACCGGTACTTGGGCTGACCTTTACAGCAAAATCGACATTTTTGAAAGCAACAACATGGAACGCCATAGCGATAACCTCCTATTTGGCGGTAAACGCTACTCGACCAATCAGTTTGCATTAATCACTCCTCATTTTGGTCCTTTCCATTTTAAAGCGGCGATCGTTTCTCCTGACGAACACAACGATGAAGATGCTGACATTCTTGGCCTTCGCGCGTTATACAACCAAGGCAACTTTAGTCTTGTTGTAAACCAATCGCTGACTTCTAAAGAGATGCTTGGTGGTGCAGAAGAAGACAGCCAACGCACGATCGTGGCGACGAGCTACAACTGGGACCAGCTCTACCTAGGAGCAGTTGCAGAGTTTGACTATGACGCACCGTTTGGTAAACGCAACGTATACGGCATTTCCGGTAAATACACCTATGGTGATACCTCAATGAGTTTGGGCTACCAATTCGCCGATTGGAAAGACGCTAATCGCGATGATGAGTCTTTGGTGATCGCCAACGTGAATCATAAATTCAACGCTCACTTCTCTGTTTTTGCGGAAACGGCTTTCTACGGGGAAGAGAACACGGCCCCTGAAACGAGCGCTAAAGGCGACAACGTCAACTTAGGTTTGATTGTTTCTTTCTAATCCCTTGTAAGGACCTCAACAATGAAACGTACTCTTCTCGCCCTCATGCTGGGTTTGAGTAGCACCATGGCAAGCGCATCGGTCACCGTCAGTGACTGTGTGATCCGCGAGCCCGCTCCAGGAGCAGACAAAACTGGGCTTTACTTCACACTGACCTACCAGCCAGATGAAGAAACCCAATCTCTTCGCTTGCCAGCCCCTGAAGCCCTGTATGGTGCCGTCGTGCCACAACTGACGAGCCATACCGAATTGCACGATATGAAGCATGTTGATGGTGTCATGACTATGACGCGCATTCCTCAACTTCCTGTTAAACCAGGCAGCACGGTCACGCTCAAGCCAGGCGGCCATCATGTCATGCTGTTCGATCTAAAACAGCGCCCAGTTGCAGGTGAAGAGTACGATGTTGAGCTGTGGTTAGCATTCGCTCCGGAAGCGACGTGTAAAGCGGTGGTCAAAACGTCCGCGCAGTTAGCGCAAGGAGCGCAAAAATGAAATCACTTTTGAAACAAATCCGCACGGTACGTGGCGCAGTCATTGCGACCTTAGTCACCGCTGGCGCAGGCATCGGCTTATTGGCCTCTCTGCCTGCCAGCGAAGTGCTGCACGCTTTTAGCACCAATGAGTACTGTGGCACTTGTCATACCATGGAACCAGCGGCTGAAACATTCGCGCGTAGTATCCATGGCGGTAATAACAGCCAAGGTTTTGTGGCTGACTGTGTCTCGTGTCACCTACCAGATTCCAATGTGGTCGATGAACTGTGGGTAAAAGGCACGTCTGGCATGCGTCACCTATTCGGCGAATACGTCCTGCAGATGGAAGCGTTAGACTACGATGAACTGCATCCAAAACGCACCGAATATGTCTTCGACTCCGGTTGTGAAAGCTGCCATAAGACACTGGAAGATCGTGCAGAAATTGCCACCAGCAAATCACCAATTTCCGATCAAACCCACCAATGGCATTTGCACGTAAAGACAGTGATCCGAACTGGCAATGCTCTAGCTGCCACTACGACATTGCCCATCCTGGCCTAAAACGCGAAATGCGCTTACGAGAAGAAGAACGTATGCGTGATATCGCGACACTTCTTGGAGTAGAAAACAATGGATAAGTGCTTCAAACCAAACAAACTTGCCATCAGCTTACTGGCATTGGGGGCCGTGGCATTCGGTGCCGTCGCAGAAAGCACAAAAGTAACGGATATCGACAACGGCTATGAAGATTACACCATTCGTCGAACGCCTGCAGACCTTACCGCGCAAGAACGCCAAGTGGCTAACCGTAACATCTATGCTTGTTACTTAGGCTGTCACCGCCCAGCCGTTGAAGAAGTGCCAGAAACCTTAAGCCCGAAATTAGAAGGTTTTGACCCACAGTACTTCTACAACCAATTTGTCGATATGGACATGGAGCGCCAAGCTGGGGTCTCATCTCAGATGAAAGAGTACGTTTACACGATCCCACCAAAAGAGATCGCAGACTTATCTCTGGTACTTAGCGAACGTAAAATGAAGTGGAATCCTCGTTCTGATGTGGTGAAAAGTGAGGCCTATGCTCGTGGTAAGCAAAAATACGATGCCAGTTGTAAAATGTGTCACGGTGAGCAAGGCGCTTCAACTAATCCGGCTTACCCACCACTAAAAGGTCAGATGCCCGCTTACGTGTTTGAGCAAATGACCGCATACCGCGATGGCAAGCGCACCAACCGTCAAGCGGCTATCATGGTACCGTTTGCCAAAATGCTCAGCGAAGACGATTACGCAGATATCGTGGCGTACGTAACGGGAATGGAATACACCCCGATTGAACGCCAAGAGTTCATCACAGGTAAAGGCATGCCACCCGTTGAGGGCTTCGTACTGCCAGACACAGGCCAAATCCAAAACTTCATCGACATGCACGGTGAAGACAACGACTACCCACAAAACCCGATGAGCTACACCATCAGTGAGTCAGGCAAAACCGTGGTCGACAACAACACCAAGTTGGTCTGGGAGCGCGATTCCTCTCGCCTTTGGATGACGGCAAAAGAAGGTGAACAATACTGTGCGGATCTTGAGCTAGATGGCTACGACGATTGGCGCTACCCACTAATGAAAGAACTGCAAAGTATCGCAGACTTAGGCGAATTCCGCCCTGCGATCAACACTGAGGCATTTCTAAACATGCCACGCTTAAGCTCGGGTGTATGGGGCTTCCCAGTAAGTGACCATCCAGATCACGCTTGGCACATTGGCTTCCCTGAGGGTCACATCATGGGCCAACACACGGCATCTACAAAACTGGTTCGTTGTGTACGTGCTGACAACGGGGCAGCATACCACAACATGAGTTATGTCGATAATGGTGACGGTACGGTAACAGAAAAAGTGACCGACCGTATGTGGCAACAAAAGATCGACTACAAGCGCCGTAACTGGTTAGACTCGATCGAATACTGTGAAAACTTAGACTACGCAGGCTATAACGACTGGCGCTTGCCAAACATTAAGGAGTTGGTGTCGATTGTAAACTACAACAAAACCTCACCAGCCATTGATGAAGAGTTTTTCCCGAATACGCCGATTAAGTACTTCTTCTGGAGTAGCTCAACCGACTTACCGGGGCCAACGCTGTTTGTGCGTCCTCTACCGCCACGTAAGAAAGATCAAACCCCAGAAATGCTTGATCATCGAAACGATAAAGGTAACAAAGGCTGGGCGCAAGGCTACCAAATCGGCTCAGGTCTTGGCATGAGCAAAGATGTTGAGTTCTACGCTCGCTGTATTCGCAATCCATAACCACACAATGCCCCCGCTCTGGGGGCATTTGCTTTTTCGCAATAGTTTCTCATGAAGATAGTTTCTAATTAAGGCACCTATATGGCTCTCAAACTTTCCCTATTTAGCACCCTGCTACTCGCTAGCACTGTGAGTACCACCAGCTTGGCTGACGAACCAGGTCGCTACGATGACGGTGCTCGTTGGGCGTTCATTACTGACCAAACATCAAACCAAGTGGCGGTCGTCGATACATTCGAACACGCTCATGTCGACACCCTATCCATGCAAGTGATTCCAACCATGATGGAAGTCTCTGATGTACAAGACATGTTGCTGTATATCGACGGCAAAACGGCTAAGGTTTACGTCTATGATTTGGTGGCAAAAAAACACTGGAGCATGGATGTCGAGTCCGTACCTGAGGCAATAATTGTTGCTCCAGATGGCGCACGTTTAGCCGTCGCGTTAAAAGATAAAATCATCATGATCGAGCCACTGACTGGCCGTTACTTAGAGACCATTCCCAACCTTGCTCAGCCTTACAGCGTCAACTTCGACACCGGTGGCTATAACCTTTACATCACTGAACAAAACAGTGGACGCACACTCATTTGGCGCGTGCACGATGCCGCAACGCGAGAAATTCAACTGGGCAGTGGTGGCAAAGTATCCGAAGTGACCCTTTCTCCTGACGCTCGCCTTGTGATGGTCGGAGATCTCAACAAAAACACCGTGACGGTTTGGGATCTCTTTATGGAGCAAGAATTCGCTAAGATCACGCTCGAAGATACGCCTTGGCGTCCGTATGTGAGTTCAGACAGCGAGCACATGATCTTAGCCGCTGAGAACGGTCAAGGTTTAGTAGTGAACAGTTGGAGTGGCCAAACGGTGAAAAAGATCGACTTTAAAGATCAAACCACCGAGATCCGTACTGGCTGGCTTGAGTCCATCGGCGTAGTTGCAACAAAAAGTGGCGTTAACGTGTTTAACCTGACCAATGACAAACCGACCAAACACTTTGCGCTTAATGCACCGTTAGGAGACGTCGTAGTAGTTGCGGACTCCAAAACCTTATTTGCCACCCAAGGTAACAGCAGCGCGCTATTGGTTCTTGATCTACGCAAAGAAACACTGCTTGCACCGCTAGAAACTGGTCTGAAAAAACCACACCTCATCGCGATGGGGTTAACTAACACCATTTGTCACTAGGAGCGACCATGAAACTCATCTCGTCTTTCATTCTCACCACATCGCTAGCATTCAGTGCCATCAACGCCTATGCCGCGCCACTCACATTCACCCTTAGTGAATCAAAACAAGGCACTACGACACAAGTAACGGAAGAAAGCTATAAAGATCAATACCTTTTTGTGGCAATCGGTTATACCTCATGTCCAGAAATCTGCCCCACCACCGCGCTCGATATGGCAGGCGTGATGCATCGGCTCGGTAACAAAGCAGAGTTGGTCACTCCTCTGTTTATCTCCATCGATCCTAACCGCGATACGGCCGATAACTTGGCACAATACGTACAGTATTTTCACCCTAAATTAGTTGGTTTAGTGGGCAACGAGGAACAAACCAAAGCCGTCGCAAAATCTTTGCGTGCAACTTACGGCTACTCTCGTGATGGAAAGCCCGTCTATGCCCCTTTACCGGAGCTATACGAAGTTTTTCACTCAACTTATCTGTACTTATATGGACCAGATCGTGAGTTGATCGATGTTTATGGTTATGGTGATGGCTCCGAGAAAATCGCCAAAGCCATGCTCAAAGAACTGCCAGCGAAGTAACTTGTATGTCTAAAAACCTCAAACGATCTTATGCGATGTTCACCTTGATCATGCTTTCGGTTTTTGGCGTTAATACTGACAGCTTGGCCAGCCAGTGCCCAACACCAGCACCTTTTACGCCAGTGACCATTGCATCGGAAAACTTACCTAACGCAATACAAAAGCCAATCCATTCGCCAGTGAGTGTCGTTAATCTCTGGGCAATATGGTGCGCACCATGCAGAAAAGAGCTGCCAATGCTGGTGGAACTGCATCGCGCTCTAGAAGATAATGTCTCATTGAGTGCTATCCACGTTGGAGCGATGAACGAGCAAGTGACCAACACCATAGAGACACTTGGCGCAACCAAACTCAATCAAGGCCATATGGATGACTTTTCCCAGTTAAACCAGATCGGGATTCACGGATTACCTGCCACCTTAATCATGCTCCAAGGTGAGGTGCGATACATTGGCAATGGATACCTTGCTGAGTCGATGGAGAATTATCAGCAATGGCTGCTGTGCTTAGAGGAAAATATCGGTGAAAGTTAATCATATAATGGCGTTCATCGCCGTCAGCTTGCTTCCGCTGTCTGTGGCTCATGCTCAAAGTGATCCAGTCTACGATCAAGGGGAAGCGCTCTATATCAATCCTGGGAGGGGAGGTTGTGGACAGTGTCATGGCGTATCGGGTAATGAACCAGTCATGCCACTGTATCCAAAAATTGGCGGTCAATCAGAACAATACCTCTACAATCAAATGATCGACTATCGAGAGAAGCGACGCAAAAACGGCTTGTATATTCCTATGGAGGTGGCGATGCAGCCATTCAGCGATGAAGAAATTCGCGCCATGGCAGTGTATCTAACAAAACAACGGGTGTTTTAACCACGAACCGTAGGCAGCCTACTCCCAAGACAAAAAGAGTCACCATCGGTGGCTCTTTTTACATTTAAGCATCGACAATTCACATGCATAACATTGGTTATAGCTATTCTTGACTGATGCGGCCGCGTATAATGCCGCCAACGTAGCACCCACAAGGGCAAACAAGATGATTATTATGACCACCAATTTCGGTGACATCGAGATTGAACTGAACCTAGAACGAGCACCAGTTAGCTCAAAGAACTTCAAAAAATACTGTGAAGATGGCTTCTACAACGGCACCATTTTCCACCGCGTTATCGATGGTTTTATGATCCAAGGTGGCGGTCACACCGAAGACATGGCAGAAAAGCCAACACGCGCCCCTATCGCGAACGAAGCAAACCGTGGTTTAAAGAACCTTGTTGGCACTATCGCAATGGCGCGTACCGATGCACCGCACTCTGCAACGGCTCAGTTCTTCATTAACTTGGAAGACAATGATTTTCTAGACCACACCGCAACCACTAACCTAGGCTGGGGTTACGCGGTGTTTGGTAAAGTGACCGCGGGTATGGATGTCGTAAACCGCATCGCGAAAGTGAAAACGACCTCTAAGCTTGGTCACGATGATGTGCCATGCGATCCCATCATTATTGAGAAAGTGACAGTCAGCGAATAAGCCCATTCGCCTCTTGGTAGAAATCGTCGCAATAAAACGAAAAAAGCGCCTAATGTCTTATGAATTAGGCGCTTTTTGTTTTTGTTGCTGAAAAAAAGAGCAGCGAGTTTACAGTGTAAAGAGTGAGCAGTTCTAGCGATTACATCCCTTTGAACAAACTTTGAGATGCACGGCTCACAGCGAGCTTGTTTTCTCCGACGTGAACAAACATTCTGCCTGCAAAGTCTTTGTTTACTTTGCTAATTTTGCACACTTGCACCACGCTTGAACGGTGCACTTGCCAGAACTGTTCTGGGTTAAGCTGCCCTATCAACTCTTTCAACGAGGTGCGAATCAAATACTCCTGCACTTTGCCTTGTCCTTGTTGGGCATATACAGAAACGTATTTTTCTTCCGCTTTGAAATACAACACATCAGACGTAGCAATCAGATGAATATCTTCCCCTTGCGTCGCTTTGATCCACTGAAGATATTGCGGCGTTTGTGGCGCGGATAATTGTTGTAACTGTTCTAACAGGCTGCTCATCTGCACATTACTGCTTTCTTGCTCTCGCTTAGCAAGGCGTGCTTTCACTCTTTCACACGTCGTCAGCAGGCGCTCATCCGAGATAGGCTTGAGCAAATAATCGGCGGCATTTTGTTCAAAGGCTTTGATGGCGTAATCATCGTACGCAGTGACAAACACAATCAAAGGTGGATTGGCGAGTTGATTGAGTTTTTGCGCTAGTGTCATGCCATCCAGAACTGGCATACGAATATCAAGAAACGCAATGTCAGGTTGGTTTTGCTCAATGGCTTGCAACGCTTGTTCACCATCCGCGACTTTGGCTATCACCTCTAGCTCTGGCCACACTTCAGCTAGGCTTTTATCAAGATGGCGCCTCAATAGCGGTTCATCATCAGCAATAATGGCAGTAAACCCTGTATTCATTCCTTTCTTCCTTGATTACGATTCCATTGGCCAGCTCATGCGAACACATACGCCACCCTGAGCAGACTCACTGATAGAAACCTCTCCTTGCCCTGCGAACAAAGCTTCAACTCGCTGCTTGAGATTACTTAGACCCACGCCAGAGCCCATGTGACCACTCACGTGATTCAAGCCAACACCTGTGTCTCTGACTTCAATCTTCAAGTTCTGCTGTTCGCGCTTAATGAGCAAGCTGACTTCACCACCTTCTCGCTTTGGCTCAATACCATGGATGATGGCGTTTTCGATTAAGGGTTGAAGCATCATCGGCGGTAGCTCGGTTCTGCCTAATCCCTCTTCCACCTCAATCTTGTAACTGAGTCGGTCACCTAAACGGGTTTGTTGGATGCCTAAGTAAGCCTCAAGTAACGCCGTTTCATTGTCTATGGTGGTGTGCTCTTCGCGTGAGCTTTTAAGCGTTGCACGCAGCAGCGCGGTTAACTGTTCTAGCATCAGCTTGGCTTTATCGACATCTTGCGACATGAGCGCGCTGATATTTGCCAAGGTATTAAATAGGAAATGGGGCTCAATCTGGCTTTGCATCTGCTTAAGCTGACTCAGTAACAGCGCACGGTCTTGCTCTGCTTTCTCGCGCTTGATGGCTTCCAACTCTCGTTGAGCGATCGCATGTTGCTCTCGTGAGTAGAAATAGAAAAAGCACATGGCACTGAACAATAACCCCATGAGTCCAACTGACAGCATACCTGAAATGCCGAAATATTCCCCGAGCCAGAACTGGGCGTTTACCACACCGAACAATAAGCAAGCCGTCAGCGAGATAGCCACTTCCGCCAAACGAGGAATGGTAGGAAACAAACGATCGACAAACCATGAGAAGAAGATAGCCGAATAGCCAAATCCAAAGCTAACCAACACATGGATGTAGAATGGACCGCCCCAAACCGAGAACGTCATTGCTGAGATAAAGAGACAAAATGCCGTGGTCACTAATAAACTACGTAACCACACATTCTCAACTACTGATTTTGCTGAACACATTTAAAACTTCCCTTTGATATTAAATACAATCATATGCTTATCATTGATTTGTGCGTAAGCAGATTGGTCGTCTCCAGCTAAAAAGCGTGCGGCAACTTCCACTTCTACACTTTGATCGCCGGTATCAATCCATTGGTAGTTAAGCCACTGCGTGACAATCACACCGCCATCTTGCGGCGACAGCATCACATCTAACGTGGGTGTTATATCGCTTAACCAGCCCATATCCGCTTTGCCGTTCCATGCTGCCCACGCTTCCACATCCCAACTCCAGTGCAGCATTACGTTATGCTGAACGATATTGGCGTTCTGAAACCCTTGAGCGTAGCTTGTTGCAAGTAGAGATGTTTGGGGGTTAATGGTTTGAGAGAGTAGTTCGCCACGCTCTATTGCTTGTTGCCATTCGCTTTTCGACCATGCTCGGCTGTCGTACCAATATTCAGCAATCACGTTGTGTCCGGCTTGGTTTGCCCAGTTCAATCCAATTAAGGCTTGGAATGCACTGCCCTGCTCCTCAACCGAAACGGGTCGGTAAAGATCATCCTGCTGAAACTGATAGCCAACACTTTGCTTTTGCCACAGCATGGAACCGTGCATGGCGATGGATTCATCCCACACGGCAATGGCACTGGCTCCGAGTAAACCTCGGCGCACATCATCGTAATAACCAATCAGCTGATATTCTGTGTCACCCACTAGCGCATAACGACGAATACCAACACCTTGTTGCTCTACGGCTTGATCCAGTGCACTTTGGTCTTGTTGCCCCCAGCTTGAATCCGTTGCAATCACCGTCCACTCGCCTGCCATATCGTAGTGTGAAAGTGAAAACACACCCGCCCCCTCTTCTGCGACTAAGCCAACAGGGTTTTGTCGATAAGGCTTAAACAGATCCAAAGGTCGGTAGCCATAACCCACGCCCCAATCCACGCGCAACTTACCCAAACTCACATCAAGGGTGGTATCACCGACTTGCCACTCCCCTAGCCAAGCAAGCTCTCGAATCAGCAGTCGGTTATCAGCTTCACTCCACCAATCACTCTTTCCTTGTTGATTGAGGTACAAACCTTGGCTGTACAGAGCAAACAAGCCACTGAAGTTTTGATAGTTGACCTGCACATCCAACAACGCATTGAGTGAATCACGAGAACTGCTCTGCGCCTGCATAAATGCGCTATCACGCTGCTTAGCCGTTTCGTAACTGACAGCCCAATCCCACTCAAAGCTCAATTCATCATTGGCAAAAGCTGGGGCTGCATTGCCCACACACAATGACGCAGCAATCAACAGACTGGTGTTTTTGTTAAGGTTAGGCTGACGCGATTTCATGTCACTTCCTTGCTCGTTTTCATGGATCTACTTACAGAGTTGAGGCTAAAGCTGAGTCGTATTGGCTTTAGGCAAATAGCTTGGGTTGTAGAACTTATTATCCAGTTGCCAAGGCACGATTTCTTGGTACTCGATAACGGTCGTTTTGCTCGGCTGAATGCTATCAAGCAAGGTCATCTCACTGACGTAGTCTTCACCGTTGTCGGTTGCACGCCCGTATAGCGCTTGCTTGGCGAGTTTACCAGAGCGTAAGTAAAGATCGGCTTTGATTGGAAACGCATCTTGCTCAGACAACCACAAATCGATCTTCTGATAGCTCGCCCCTCTAGTTTTCGCGGTTAAAGCAAGGTGATAAGCCGCGACACTTTCTCCGTTCACCGAAACAGCTTCTGTCGCTTTCCATTCACCTTGATAATCTTGGCTCCACGTCAGGGTTGAGATGTCGCCGATAGACGCTTCACCGAGCAGCTTCTGCATTGGCGTAATGCGAATCGGACGGCGGCTCTTCGGCATTTGTAGCCAATAGTTGTCGCCCATCATCAACATCTTTTGCCCAGCTTCGACTGCCGATTTGAACACCACCAGCGATTCACGATTTGGACGCGTGTACACGTGGTAAAGGCGGGTTTTATCTAACTCTTGGTCTTGATATAAGCGCACCAGAGACACCACTTTGGAGGAATCATCTTGCAAGCGATAGCTGTCCGCTTTTTCAATCAATTGCGCGACTTGCTGTGCATCTAACGCTGATTCATTCGCACTGGCATTGATGCTTACAACGCCGCTTACCGTCAGCAATGCAATTGGTAATAGTGATTTGAAATTAAACATAAATCAGTGCCTCCGTAATTGGCTTGTTCACCCCTTTGCGCGCTGAGAAAAACGCCGCAACCAAACAAATCATCAATACTGCAAATCCTGCGACTGCCACCAGCTCCCAAGAGAAGTAAATCGTCAATGGATACCCTTCCGTGCGTCCTGGCGGTGGCGGCATTTGCACATCCACGACCATCAGTAAGACGGTCACTAACGCAGTAAACAAAGCGCCGATTAAGCTGCCAATCACCGCAAGTAACCCTGCTTCGCGCAAGAACCCAGCAATGATTTCGCGAGGGTAGCTACCAAGAGCCGACAAAGTGCCTATTTCACGTGTACGCTCGGTCACCGACATGGTCATGGTGTTGAACAGCGCAACAAAGACCACCAGCGCCATCACTGCACCCATGATGCCGAAGATGCGGTCGTACAAATCTTTCACTTTGAGATAGAAGAACGCGCGTTCCTGCCAAGGCGTAATCTCAATATCTTGATCGCCAAAGTTCTGCTTTTGCTTACTCAGAACCGAAGCCACTTGTTGCTCGACTTGGCTAGTTAAACTGGTATCAAACAGGAAGACAGATAACGCACTGACTTTGTCTGAACCGAGCAGCGATTGCGCACTGTTGATGTGCACGTACAGCTGGCGTTTATCAAGCTCAGGCACGCCAGTTGAATAGATGCCACGTACTTTGAAATCATACGCGTTCAATGCGCCGTCGGTTGTGGTCGCCAGCAAGGTAATCCAATCGCCAACGTGCACGCTTAAGTTGTTCGCCAAATCAACGCCGAGCATCACTTCTGGCTCTGCTGGGTCATAACGCGATGCATGAATGTTGGACAGCGTCTGCCCTTCGCCCACATCCAAAAACGGTCCTTTCATATCGAATTCGCGTTCGTTCACGCCAATACCGATAAAGATCGAGGACTTGTTGCCGTTGGAAATCAAACCGCTGAACTCAACTCGTGGCTGCACGCCTCGCACTTCATTCAACCCAATCAATTGCTTGGTGATGTCGTCTGCATGAGTTAACCCGTTACTCAGCGGCATCTCTTCTTCTTTAGCGAAGTAACCTGGCGTGGTTAACGTCAGATGCCCCGTGTCACGCGCTGTCGATTCTTTCAAACTGTCATAGGTGTACAGACCAAAACCGCCCGCACTGGTTAACGCAAACACGGCAATGGCGATGATCAGCATCGACAACAAACTGCGGCGGCGATTGCGTTGCAGGTTCAACCAAGCAAGGCGAACGGAAACTGGAATTAGCTTGCCCATGAAACCTCCTCCCCACTTGCGTGCGTTTGGGTAATTTTTCCATCCACCAATTCAATGGTGCGATCACAACGGGATGCCATACGAGGGTCGTGTGTAGCGACAATAAAAGTGGTACCAAGCTCGTGTCCAAGTCCTTTCATAATGTCGATGACCTTGTTGGCAGTTTGGCTATCAAGACTTGCGGTTGGCTCATCAGCAATCACCAACGCTGGTTTGTGCACTAACGCACGAGCAATTGCCACGCGTTGCTGCTGACCGCCAGATAGGTTATCGGGCATGTGATGAATAAACTCACCCAAGCCAACGTGTTCTAGCATTTGTGTGGCGAGCTCGGTTTGTTCTGCTTTTGAAAAACCGTTGAGGTGTAGCGGATAAGCCACGTTCTCTAACGCCGTCATCACGGGGACAAGATTGAATTTTTGGAACACAAAACCAAGCTTTTCACGACGCATTTTCGCCGCCTTCATTTGCCCGGTTGGGTATGGGCTGCCTGCAAACGTCACCTGACCTTGGTATTGAGTATCCAGCATACCAAGCACGTTAAGTAGGGTGCTTTTGCCTGAGCCAGACGGTCCACACAGAGCCACCATTTCGCCAGCAAACACTTCACCAGACACGTCTCGCAATGCACGCACCGTTTGGTTGCCAAGGGCGTAATCGCGGCTAAGTTGATTAAAAACGATCATGACTCCTCCCTAATATTTCGCTAGCAGCGCTTTTGCGGTTTGCGTTTCTAAATTGCTGTCACCCAACTGCTCCATTTGCGCTAACCATATTTTGGCTTGTTGAACGTCTTCAGCGCGCAGCGCTGCTTCAATGGCGTAGCGATAAATCCACGAAGTAGCCGCAAAAGGTTGCTGACTAAAACTCGGTTCATCGAGCAGAGAAAGGTACAGCTCGTAGCCACGCTCAAAATGATTGAACATGTCTGGCAGAGAGGTAAACGTAGTGGCTGCCATGGCGGTAGCTAGCTGGTATTCAGGTAAGCCTTGTAAGCGTTGTTGCTCTTACAGTGGTACTGGCTGATTCGCCATTAGGTCCAAACCTTTTTGGATTGTGGCAAGACCACGCTCGGTGAACTTCATCTTGTTCCAAGGCATAAACGCCTCACGACCTTGCAACGTCTCCGCACTGCCCAAGTAAACCAAGGTCACCGGCGTTGCGCCCTGCTCTTCGAGTTGTTTGGATAATTCGCCGTAAACGGTATCAACTAAGCCAGAGTCACCCTGCGCAGCTTGGTTGAATTGACTGAGTGTGCGCTCGCTTGGATTAGCCAGAGCCAGATTGCTGCTAAGTGCAAATGCGGCGATAAACGTACTTGCCAGTTTAAGAGCTTTAATTGAGCGAGATTGAGAAACCATCATGTACTGTCCTTAGTTGAACGTGATTTGATGGTTTCAGATTAAGGGAGAAAATCGCACGCTGCTTTTGCATGCGACCAATGGCAGTTATGTGGAGTGAATGGTATTGAGAGAGGATGAATGGTTTCGCTCCTCTGAAGCCAGCAAAATCGCTTCGACCATTAAGGTCAGCGCTTTAGGCTGATAGTTACGCTGACGATAAACCAAATAGGCTTGGCGATCTCCACGGCTGTAGGATTGCGCGACTTGCACCAGATTCAGCTCAGGTTTCACATGACGAATGGGAATCGAAGCGATCCCCAAGCCGTTTTCCACCGCTTTGATCACTGCGGTTATGTCATTGACCACCAAACGCGGCTTGCAGTTGAGCATGTCCACCAGCTTGTCTTGTTGGTAAATAGGCACTTGTGTGGTGTGCGTGCTGGCAACCCAATCTTGCTTGGCTAAGTCCTCTAAGCTTTCAATGCTGCCGCCCGCTTGCGCTAAGTACTCTGGGCTAACAAAAAAGGCGTGCTCCGCTTTAAACAACGGACGCGCGATCATGTCATCTAACCCGTCCAACTCGAATGTCACCACCAGATCGCGATCGGTTTCTGGAATCGAATTCACTTGGCTAAGCAGAAGGTCAATGGTCACTTTTGGATAGGTTTTGATGTAATCCTCAACCACCTTGTCTACTAAGTCATTGTAAAAGCGGCTTGGCATCACCAACCGGATTCGCCCCTCCACTTCTTGGCTTTGTTGGTTGAGCTGCAAGATGCCGGATTCAATCTGAGACATCGCACTGCTGAGCTGATCAAACGCCTGTAAGCCTGTCTCGGTTGCCACCAATTCACGACCTTTCTTCTCGAGTAATCTCAGCCCTAGACGCGCTTCCAGCGCCGATAAACGACGAGACATAGTAGAGACTGGCAGTTCGAGCTTTTTCGCCGCTGCGAGCAGAGAGCCTTGCTCAACCACTGAGCAAAACAGGTAAAAATCATCAATATTTCCAAATATGGAATTCATACTTCTCCCATTGGTTATTTTTTCCAATTTTAGATTAGTATAACTTAGCCCACTTAGAAAAGAGACCCGAATATGCCGTGAACGCGGCGCTTAATAACGAATGAATACTAGGTACAGACGTGAAAGAAAGTTTTTATAAATACGCGATATACACTGTTTTTTCAGCGGCAGCTTTGTTCTCCGCTTTTTTAGTCACCTCAGACAATGTTTCCCCTTTCACCACCCAAGCGACACTGCATCGTAATGTCGCAACCATTGCGCCGGAGGTATCTGGCGTGATCACCGATGTGATGGTGAACAACGGTGAATTGGTTGAAAAAGGTCAGCCACTGTTTGCTATCGATGCCAGCAGTTACCAATTGAAAGTGGCACAAGCGAAAGCCGAACTGCGCCAAGCACGTGAATCAGATTCCGCGAAATGGCAACAATTGGCAGCAGCGAAACAAACCCAAAGCCAACGCGAGTTCGAATACCACAACGCCAAGCAAAAACTGGCGCGTAACCAAAAACTGCGCAACAAAGGGTTAGCAACTGAGCAGGAGCTGGATGACGCGATCACCAATACACAAGTCGCCAGCAGCGCGGTTGAAGCGGCGAACGCGGAAGTGAAACGTATTGAGGCAGAGCTTTCTACTCAAGACCGTACGGCAGCTATTGAATTGGCAGAAGCAAAACTTGCCAGTGCAGAGCTCGACTTAAGCCACACCCAAATCGTGGCGCAAACCGAAGGCGTGGTAACTAACTTGCAACTGCAATCAGGCAGCTACATCACACAAGGCACAGCTTCGTTGCTGCTGGTGGACGAAGCTCATGCGTGGATCAGTGCAGACTTCAACGAAAAAGGCATTGATAAGCTAACTAATGGTCGCGAAGTGTTGGTGTCCTTCGATGCACTACCAGGCAAAGTGTTTACTGGTGAAGTCAGCAGCCAAGAGCGTGCGATTTACGATACCAACAATGCCAACGGCCAGCTTTCTAGCGTGACCAATGATACTCGCTGGATCCGTGAGCAACAGAAAGTGCGTACCCGCATTTCGGTGAACGATCTCGATCCATCAATGATTTCTGGATCTCGCGCCAGTGTAATCGTGGAAAACGGCAACCCACTCATGGACGCGATTAGCTCGGCTTGGATCCACTTGGTGGCGATGTTCCGCTACATCTACTAGGGGTGAACCATGTGGACCTTCGAAAGCCTGTTTCAAAACCGTTCTGAGCGCAATGAAGCGCTGCGTGTAGCCCTTACTGTGACGATTTGTATGGTGCTGGGCAAACTGTTGAACCTTGATTCTCCAGTTTATCTGGCGCTGTATCCAACCATCATCATGACCAAGAACAAAGACTACTCTTGGCTTGGTCTGCTTCGCACTTTGCTACCTACGTTATTAGCAGCAAGTGCAGCATTAGTGGTAACTGAAGTGTTTTCGCAGCATCCGTTTGTGGTGTGGACCATTAGCTTGTTCTTCTTCGATTTCATGCGCCGCAGAGCCACCACGCCGCTGAAGAAAGGTCAGATGCTAATGCCAACCTTCAACTGGATTCTGATTGTGGTGTTTGCTCAGCATACCACCATGGACATGCCAATGCGCATTCATGAAATACTGCTATCGATGCTGATTACCATGGTCGTCGCAAAAACCATGGTGACTCTGTTCCCTGTTGAACGTGGCGGCAAGCCACCAGCATTTGAAGAAGAGCCTGCTACGTTTGAGAACCGAGCGATTTCACTCGCGTTGATTGGTCTTGGTGTGGCGTTCTTGATGATTATCGACATCATCTCAGCAACGTTTTGTTTGGTACCAGTGATTGCCGCCGCAACACAAACCACACACAAAAGCTTTATCGACGTGGTTGACCGCCGTTTTCAAACTCAGGTGGGCGGCTGTGCATTAGCTGTAGTGTTCACCTTGTTGATGGCTGGGCATCAGTCCACGTTCGGTTACTACACCATCGTATTAGGTCTGCTTGCCTTTATGATTACCGCATCAATGGCAAAAGCGAAGGGGCCAGCCAAGATATTCATGCTGATGCTCTGCTTGCAACCATGCTGCCGATTCAGCTTTATATGACGAGCAATGAACTTGGTCTAGAAAGCACTTTTCTGCGTGCTTGGGAGTTAACGATGACCCTATTTATCCTCTATGCCTTGCATCGGATTACACACCATAAAATCGCTTAATATCTCGCCTCAAATACCCGCTTATTTGAGGCATTTTTCCTGTATGCCTTTCCCATCTTGGCTGCGCGGTTTATTACAAAATCCGAGACGATCCTATAAAAAGTGTGGCGCAAATCTTCAGCCTAGTGTATATCCATCCCACTATTTTCCGACTTGCTTGCTCATAACAGATAGCATCGCTCTTTCTTTTCTACCTCACCTTTGCGTCGCGTCTGTTATTTCCCAATTGGATCCTTAGCATTGGAATAGATTGAACTTATCAAGTTCTGGTTGTTTTCGCCCTAATATCAGGGCGTTATTAGGTTGTAGAAGATGAATAAGCGTTTCTATCCTAGGGTTGATTTGCCACTACTTATGGCGATCATTCCAATCATGCTTCTCAGTTCACTGACTCTTTGGAGTGCCAGCGGATTTAGTGAAGCTATGCTGTTTAAACATTTGGCGCGTTGTGCGTTAACTCTGGTGTGTATTTTGGTCATGTCCTCAATACCGGCAAGCAGTTACCAGCGCTCAGCCCCGTATCTTTATTTCGTTGCCGTGGCTTTGTTGGCTGCCGTCGCATTGTTTGGAGACAGCACCAATGGTTCTCAACGCTGGTTAGATATCGGGTTTTTCCGCTTTCAGCCATCGGAGCTGATTAAACTATCGATTCCAATAATGATTGCTTGGATACTGCACATCGAAGGCGGCAGACCTGACATTCGAAAAATTGCATTGTGTTTAGCGATCACCTGTATTCCTGCCGGCTTAATCGCTCTGCAACCCGATTTAGATGGCGCGATATTTACCGTCATTTATGCTTTATTTGTGTTGTTCTTTGCAGGCATGAGCTGGAAAATCATCGGTGGATTTGTGGTGAGTATTTTAACGCTTGTGCCGATTTTGTGGTTCTTCGTAATGGAAGCGTATCAAAAAAACACGAGTGACTCAATTTTTAGACCCAGAATCAGATCCACTTGGTTCAGGTTACCAAATCATTCAATCACTGATTGCGATTGGCTCCGGCGGTATGAAAGGCAAAGGCTGGATGAACGCCACCCAAGGCACATTAGGCTTTATTCCAGAAAGTCATACTGACTTCATTTTTTCGACGTATGCAGAAGAGTGGGGCTTTATTGGTTGTGTGGTGCTATTGGCCCTGTATTTGTTCATTACAGCGCGTGTGATGCTGTTAGCATGCCAATCTGAGCACTTCTTTGGCCGTCTAGTTAGCGGCGCACTCGCAATGAGCTTCTTTTTGTATGCCTTTATCAATACAGGCATGGTCAGCGGCTTGTTGCCAGTAATGGGCAGTCCACTACCGTTCTTTAGCTACGGTGGTACTGCGATGCTAACCCAAGGCATCTGTTTTGGTGTGATCATGTCTCTGTGTTATTCCAAGTACCGAAACACCTAAACGCTAGTCACAATAAAAAAGACAAACAACACGATCAAAAAAGGCTTCCCTCGGGAAGCCTTTTTTACAACTGGAGAACCGAATTATAGTTCGCCGTTGTGGTATACCTGTTGAACGTCGTCACAGTCATCTAGAAGGTCTAGGAACTTCTGGAATTTTTCTGCGTCTTCGCCTGTTACTGGCGTGTTCGTTTGCGGTACGAATGTGATTTCTTCAACGTCGATCGTTAGATCTGGGAATGCAGCGTTAAGCGCCGTTTTTGTTTTGAAGAACTCAGTGTGAGGTGCGAATACAGTGATAACACCGTCTTCTAGCTCAACGTCAGTAACGTCCACGTCTTCCATCATTAGCGTTTCTAGGATGATTTCATCATCTTCGCCTTTGAATTGGAATACCGCTTGGTGATCGAACATGTGAGAAACAGAACCTTCAACACCAATTTTCGCACCCACTTTAACAAAGCATTGGCGAACGTCTTGGAATGTGCGGTTACCGTTGTCTGTTAGACAGTCTACGATCACGCTTGTGCCGCCAGGGCCAAAGCCTTCGTAACGTGCTGGAGTGTAGTCTTCACCACCGCCGCCGTTCGCTTTGTCGATCGCTTTTTCGATAACGTGTGCTGGTACTTGGTCTTTTTTCGCTTTTGCGATCAGGTGCTTCAGAGACAAGTTCATGTCTGGATCGCCGCCACCGTTTTTCGCACACACGTAAATTTCTTTACCGTATTTGGAATAAACTTTAATTTTCGCGCCTGCTGTTTTCGCCATAGAGGCTTTGCGCACTTCAAAACTTCTTCCCATCGGGATGTCTCTCTAAATTTAATTTTAATGCGAAGGATTTTAGCAAAAAGCGAAACCTTTTCAATTTTCACTTCCGCAAAGGAATGAGGAGGAAACCTCAATCATCGCAATAGTGTTCGCTATTGCGATGGTTCGCTTTACGCGACACCCATTACTCGTTTGTACTTTTCGACTGACTGTTGAAAAACAACTTTTTCGTCAGCATCGTTAATCATAGACAACTGTTCTTGGATCGCCTCAGGGCCACATTTAGCCTCTTTGAGTTTCCAAACCAAAAACGACGCTTGTTTATCAAGCTCGATCTTGTTTTTCTCGTTAGGCGGTAACAGGGAAAGATTAAACGACATTCACAGCCTCAAGGTACCTAAAATTACTAGCCGCGCACTATAACACATGGAGTCGAGTTAACAGAAGTGAAACGCACTGATCTTGATCAAAATCGAGCCGTTTCAGGCGAGCAAGCTGTAATTTCCTCCTTTGGAAGTGCACGCTATCTCAAAAATAGTGATGACAACCAACTAAAAAATAAAAAGGGTAGCCAACAGACTACCCAATGTTTTTCTCTTTAGTGAAATTAGTGAATCAAGCCAAGCTCCCTTGCTTCTTCCATACTCAAACCGCTTTCACGGATCTCACGTAGCGCTTCTATGCGTCTTCTTGCTTCTGCTGATTTCACTGTCTTTTCAGGCTTCACAACGATTTCTTCTTCAGGAAGTTCCCACTTGTGAGCAATGTTAGTCATCTCTTCATGGTTGATAGAATTAATGGACATATTTCCTCCGAACACACCATGTTTTCGATGAGTAATCTATAGCAAACCCTAATTGCGGAAGTAAGCAAAACTGTAGCGAAATGTGACCACTCCCGACCTTTCATCAACTCGTTAATAGATTCATCATTTAAATTTTGCAAACCCCGTGATGAGCGATTAAATTTGAGGGATTCCCCCTAAGAAAAGTAAGCTGATCCAGCTCTCATTTTTACTTTCACAATTTACTTTTCTCAAACAAAAACTTACTCGTCTCAACCTTTTATTTTTGTAATCCATTCTTTTACAGCGACTGATGTCCCCATCACTTTGACCATAATTCATCCACTCGCTAAGCCAATTCGCTGTTGAAGATAAAGCTCTACCTTAATTGCGTTTAGATAATAACAAGCTGTAATTTGGAAACTTGATAAAAAGTGAGCCAGACTATTTAAACGATGTCATAACAAACGGAGTAAGGCTGCCTCATGGATTTGATGACATGGCAAGATCGTCTTTCTGGTTGGCATAACAATCGGAAGTATGATCAAGTAGAAGAGTTAGAAATGATCTTGTATCAGGTTCCGTCATCGGCGTTTGGTCCGGATCTTACTGATGCACAAAGTAAAGCCCTAGCGTGTTGGCTTGATGGCTGTCTGCGCCTCTTTCAACACACAAGGTACCAACACCATCACAAGGCATTTCAAACACTGCAATACACCTGCGCCAAACTCGAACAAGCCGCCATTCAGGCTGCGGCCGATTTGCATATTCGAGATTGGTGTTTAAGGCGTTTACAACACTTAACGGTTTTAGCCTTGGAGTTCTGCAGTCAACAAGATGATCAAACCGTTTGGAAGCAACAGGCAACAAAGGTGATCCAATCCCATATCGTGCTCATGCGATCGTTAAACTGGAATGAATCTGGGAAGCATGATCATGGTTTATGTCATTAATCCGAAAGAATGATCAAGGTAAGGTGCCATCATCCTGAGAAGACTGATTTAAATGACTGGAATTTTAGACAAAAAAAAGCGAGTTCCTTAAGGAGAAACTCGCAAAATCTATTCAGAATGAATGTAACAATATGAGCCAATCTATTTAGTCATCAGAAAGGACAAAAAGGTTGTCTATTCGAGATAAATACTACCGAGCCCCCATCGAATAAATGTCAGTGATTTGTAAGAGTTAAGTCTGATTTCCATCAGTGCAAACCCTTGTTACATTCTGAATTAATTCACCACATTTTTCTTTCAAAAATCATTGAAACAATAAATATTAAATTGCCATTTCATCAAGTGCACGAAATACCATTTCATCCATATGCCCTTCAAAAATTTGTCGACACACTTTTCGGCGAACCGCCAAACCCGCAATCAATCGTTCGATCGTCAAATGTTTCACATTATTTTGACCATTAAACAACTCAACTGTCTTACTTAGGGTTTCATACGGGATAGGATCATCTTCAACTCTTAACCAATCAAGCTTGTCAATGAACTCTGAACACTCCTCTTTGATTGAGGCATAGGAATGCCCTGTCATCGCAGATAAAGCCGTTATACTGCGTTCTAGAGCCTCTGGAGAGGTATATTTAGACAAGGTTATGGTTATCTCGTCTGCGTTGATCTCAACTAGGTGTTTTTTCTGTTTGACTCTGCGACCCAAATTGCCACGCGGAGACGGTGCTTTGCGTTGAATCGGCTCAAATTCGCCGTCTATGATGCCTGACAGCTCGTCTAACTGTTGTCTGGTGACCAACTCATTACGCAGAGGGTTTGGCAGCGTAGGCGCCATATTGCGCTTACCCGCATTGGTTGTACGCGCACGTGAATAACGAAGAACCTCTTCAACATCACATTTGATATCCACTTGGTAATCCATCACTTTGCCATTTTCGATTACCGTTTCGATCGTCAGGTGATAACCCCACAAATTGACGACGAAGAGATCCTCTGTCCCTTTACCATCCGATAACCGTTTGAGTTCACGGATCAAATCCATAGAAAAACGACGCCATTCAATGTTTCGGGCTAATTTTTGGTTCAACTCGCTTAATAACATGCAATCTGTATGTCTACGAACCATGCGACTTCGGAAATACGAATATAGCTGGAAGACAAGCGTGTGTTGTTTCAAAATTTCTGGAGGAAACAAGAAGAAATAATCACGAGTAAGCAGTTCTTCGTAGAATGATGGCTCCCAAACCAAAATATACAGATTTGGCTTAATGCGAATTTCACCATCCGCCCCCTCTACTGGAGCTTCTTCTGAAGCCGTGATGGTGCGCGCAATAAATCGGAACCGATCACTCTTAAAACCCTCAGGCATATTTTCACTTAACCAACGACCTGTCAGTTCGTGCAATTGAAAATCCGTAAATTCGATACGATCAATGCTATCTCGAATGGAGTCACGTGCTGGGCCACTGTCTTTCTTACCACGTAACGACAAAATATCCGTGATGTACAGTGGCGTTTTATTTGGTACGTGAACAGAATCCATTTGATACTGATCTTTGTGATGATCGTGGTATTGAACCGTCAAGGTAAACAAGGCAAATAACGTCATGAGATCATCAACCGTCATGATATTTTTTGACGATCGTGTTTCTATCACCGCTTTGGTGCCGGAGATCGAGACCATAGACTTTTGATAACTTTTACGCGTTCGTGGGGGCGCAAGTGCTTGATCAATGATCCCGGCCCAATTGGTTGGTGAGACAATAAATTGATCCGCTTCATCTTTCATCATCGGCGGCGTATTAAGACCGTGCTCATTGAGCAAGCGTTTATTCACTTGCGTTTGAGCGAGTGCTTTAGAGCGTTTTTGTTTTTCACTTTGACGCACTTTTTCGGTTACTAGACTTGTGGCACCAAGGACGGAGATGAGTTGGTTTGGATTAACAAACTTGTGTAGCATGGTTTTTCCCGCCAAGCCCTCTTCAAAACGAACAGGCGTTTGCGTAAATAATCCGATATTAACTGCCGCTCGAAGCCTTTGTTGCAATGCTGCTCGAGTTAATTGGCCATCTGTCGCTCCCACAATTTCGGTTGTTGAAACGAAACCATCTTTGCTACTGAATCCGCGGAGTGAAATTAAATTCAGCAATTCCAAGATGCTTTTAGTTACCCCTTTGAAGTGCTGGTATTGTTCTACCCAATCGGCAGAAGATTCACTTACTTCAAAAAGGTGCCCATCCTTATGGCTTCTTGGCGCTTTAATAAGAATTTTTTCATTGCCCGTCATTTTAGATCCAGATCACACTAACCGTAGTTTTGCTATAGTTCCGAAGAATAAAGAAAAACAGATCATAAATAAAGAAAAAATCTTTGTTTTTTAATAACTGATCTTTTTGATTAATCTGATCTTAATTGATTATATGATCTAATGATCTGGTTAGTTTTTTGAGTGTAACTATTTGTTTTTAATTGATATATTTTTAGTTACTCTCGGAAGTATGATCATGTAAAGACTGAAACAATGATCAAATGATTCGAGAAAGCATGATCATAAAATGCCGTAAGCATGATCATTAAGCACATGAAAAGATGATCAAAACAGTATTGAAACGATGATCATCATATTTATACAACTTATCCACAGATATGGATGAGTTAAGTGATAAAACGTTTCGTCATGATCGTGATTGCCAATTATTTTACACCCGGATCGATGATCAAGTGAGAAGAATTTTGGGCCATATTCATTAAATCTGTTCGGAAATCCATCGGGTGGTGAAAGTTTATCCATAATATGTTGTTTTCACTCACGTCACGCGATGATATGTAAATTGGCGGAAGCATGATCATCAATGTACAGATGTCATTTTAATTTTTGATGGTTTCATCGTTCCGATGGCAACCGCTGTTTTTTTCGCTCAATGCCCAGTCTATCTGCATTCTACCGTAACTTTCCCATCAAAAAGCATGCTTCCGAGAGATATTTCCACTTGATCATTTTTCCGTGAAATGGATCGAGTGGAAATCAACGGTTTGTCGAGTGCTTTTTCATTGTTCTCCCTTGATCATGCTTTCCTATTTTAGTTTTAAGCGGAAGAATGATCAGGGAACGCTCTTGATCATTCTTCCGAGAGTATTATGTCTTTTTTGAGAATATCTTACCGGATGCATGATCATGGTTACTGATTCGCAACTTACATTCTCTTGTCATTTACGCAAGAAATTTTATTCTAGGTTGAACTCACACTTTCCGTAATTTAGTGATGTTTTATAATCGTTCCGCAAATATTGCTAATTTACATTGTAAATGAGTGACACTGTAACCCTTGAAATGTGTTCAAGTTTTTGGAGTGTTGTTCAAAGAAAAATGAACTGATTTTGATATGTTTTGACCAATTATTCACAAAACTGGAGTTTGTCGCTGTTTTTTATGTGATAGCTATTCAAAATGTATGTTCACCTTTTTGTTGTTTTAGAATTGCAGTGCTGTACAATTGAAAGTAGATATCCTTCCAACGGAATGTGGCATGAAAAGAGAAAAAACGATTGAAAATCTCCAAGAGTTAGCAGAACTGACACAGCAGGTTCAAGCTGACCGTATCGAGATTGTTTTGGAAGAGCGCAGTGATAACTACTTCCCACCAATGTCTAAAGCAATGATGGAAACCCGCTCTGGATTAACGCGCCGTAAACTCGACGACGCTATTGGCAAGATGGAAGCACAAGGCCATCAATTTACAAAGAATAACGCCAACCATTATTCGATTACGCTTGAAGAAGCACACATGCTAATGGATGCAGCAGAAGTGCCTAAGTTCCATGAACGTAAGAAAAACTCTGAAAACAAACCGTGGATCATCAACGTACAAAACCAAAAAGGCGGTACGGGAAAATCGATGACTGCAGTACATTTGGCTGCTTGCTTGGCGCTAAATTTGGATAAACGTTACCGCATTTGTTTGATTGACCTTGACCCTCAAGGTTCTTTACGTTTATTCCTAAACCCACAAATCAGTGTAGCCGAACATGACAACATCTATTCAGCGGTTGATATCATGCTGGGCAACGTACCTGATGGTGTAGAGATTGATCGCGAATTCCTACATAAAAATGTATTGCTCCCAACACAATATCCGAACTTGAAGTCGATTTCTGCATTCCCAGAAGACGCAATGTTCAACGCGGAAGCGTGGCAAACATTGTCTGAAGACCCATCGCTTGACATCGTTCGTCTGCTTAAAGAGCAGTTGATTGACAAGATTGCGAATGACTTCGACGTTATCATGATAGATACCGGTCCACACGTAGACCCGCTAGTATGGAATGCAATGTATGCATCTAATGCGTTACTTATTCCTTGTGCAGCGAAGCGTCTAGACTGGGCGTCAACAGTCAACTTCTTCCAGCATCTGCCTACAGTTTACGAGATGTTCCCTGAAGATTGGAATGGTCTTGAATTTGTTCGTCTGATGCCAACCATGTTTGAAGACGATAACAAGAAGCAAGTTTCTGTTCTGACTGAAATGAACTATCTTCTAGGTGACCAAGTTATGATGGCAACCATTCCTCGTAGTCGCGCATTCGAAACCTGTGCTGACACCTACAGCACGGTGTTTGACTTGACGGTTGGCGACTTTGAAGGTGGTAAGAAAACACTCGCAACTGCACAAGATGCGGTACACAAGAGCGCACTAGAATTAGAGCGCGTATTGCACTCAAACTGGCCGTCATTGAATCAGGGGTAATGAATAAATGGCATTGAAAACGTCTGAATTAAACGCGAAATTATTTGGTAAAACTAATAAGCGTCGTGTTGCGACACCTCAAGAAGCGCAAACGGCAGTAAAAGATAAAGCACAAACCATCGAACTTGCCGTCGCGGGCGAGAACACGGTGCAATTTGAATTGGTTCGTATCCCAGCGGCTAAAGTTGTAACGGACACCACGGTATTTGCAGAAAATGCTCGCGAACAGTCTTTCCTAAATGAGCACGCCTTATCGGATGTGTTGGTGACGTTGAAAGAACGCGGTCAGCAATATCCAGCAGTGGGTCGCCGCACTGAAGATGGCAAGATTGAAGTGTTAGATGGCAGTCGCCGTCGCATGTCTTGTATCTTAGCGGGACAGGATTTCTTGGTTTATGTTGGTGATGGCATCAACACGAACCATGCAAAGTTCTTGTCTGACGTAGCAAATGCGCATAAACCTTTATCTCTATATGAGAAAGGTAAAGAGATGCAAGCAAAGCTGGAAAGTGGTGAAGCGGAAGATCAAAAAGCACTAGCAAAAATGTTTCAGTGCAGTGAGGCGCTAGTCAGTGGCGCACTAAAAGCGGCGGCTTTGCCTCTTGAATTGTTACAAGCATACCCGAATGTTGGCGATCTAGGACGTCCAACCATCGTAAAACTGCACAAACAATTTTCATCTCTGAGCGCGGATCACAAACAAAATCTACTGGATAAATGCCGTACTTCTGAGGGCTATTTGTGGCAACGCAGTAACGCGCAAGGGGTCGCTCGTTTAACAAAAGAAGTAACGGAAAGCCTTGAAAGTTGGATTGAAGAACTGGCACCGGCAAAACCCGCGAATAAAGTAGAAAAAGTGGATTTGGTAAAAGGCCGAGCAAGTTACAGCCGTAAAGGGAGTAATCTAGCGTTGAACCTTAAGAAAGTCGACGATGCATTGATGGAAGAAATCCTCGCTTTCGTTGAAAGTAAAATGCACTAATTATCGCATTTTCTATAAACCGCCTTCGGGCGGTTTTTTTATTTGTGATATCAGGCTATTGAGCGCTAGCCTTATTCAACGATCATCAACCACTTCAGATAACCTACTTTTGAGATATGGTAATATAGTGTCAGTTCAACATTGGATAGACACGATGCACATACATTCTCAGTTTCTTTCTCAAATCCAAACTCAATCTCAATTAGCGTTTCAACGAACAGGGGTCGTTGTGTACGGAGATACGTCTTGGCAAAACACATTGATTGCTGACTTTTATCATAGTCAAACTAAACAAACTTGGTTTTGTGTTGGCGAATGGTCACTCGATAATGCGCATTGTGTGTTGGCTAAACAAGGACATCGTTTATTAGGTCTTGAGTGTGATGTGTTGCTGTTTGATGCAAGGAAAGACTTCGATGCCAATAGCTTCACCGCCGCACTTGGGGCATTAGTTGGCGGCGGGATCCTTATCGTAGTTGCTGACAAGGCCAAACGCAATAACGCAGCAGAACAATGGATGCAGACCCAGTGGCAAAAGTTGGTCGTTATTGAGCAAAATAAACCTTTGCCTGAACTTCCCGAATTATCAATTGCCGACAAAAACGCACGATTTTCTGAGCAGAGTGATGCGATTGAACTCATTGAAAAAGTCGTAACTGGCCATCGCAAGCGCCCGCTTGTACTCACCGCAGATCGTGGCCGGGGAAAGAGCAGCGCTTTGGGTATCGCGAGCGCACAGTTGATGTTAGATAAACCGTTGCGTATTTTGTTAACTGCACCATCTATAAACGCAGTAGAGCCTGTTTTTCAACACGCGTTGCGTTTGTTAAGCGAAGCGCAGCGGCTTAGAAAAGATAGGTTAGATTTCGGCCTAGGCTATATTCAATTTATCGCGCCCGACGAATTGCTTTCCTCTCTACCAACCTGCGACTTGCTGTTGGTTGATGAAGCGGCGGCAATCCCGGTTCCTATGCTCAAGCAGATCACAGAGCATTATCACCGTTTGGTATTTGCCAGCACAGTTCACGGTTATGAGGGCTGTGGTCGGGGCTTTACGTTGAAGTTTGTTGAATGGCTGAACAAGCAAAGACCAGGGATGAAAATATGTCATCTGAAACAACCAATCCGCTGGGGAAACCAGGATAACTTAGAAGCGTGGTTGTATGACGCATTTGTATTAAACACTGACCTTGTCGGCATTGATTCTATCGAACTCGGTAACGTTACCTTGATTAAACTTGATAAGTCAGAGCTTATTTCTAAGCCGTCTGTTTTGAAATCGTGTTTCTCGTTGCTGGTCAATGCCCATTATCAAACTTCGCCTAATGATTTATTACATCTCCTTCAGGACACAAGTAGTGATGTTTATATTGCACAACATAACAATGACATTGTCGGCGTCCTACTGACTGTTGAAGAGGGCGCGTTAGACGATGGTGTAATCCAGGACGTACAACTTGGGAAGCGTCGTCCTCGGGGACACCTGACGCCGGTAACGATCGCGAGTCAATTGGGCTTTCCACACATCGCTAAATTGTCATCGCTACGAATTATGCGAATTGCGGTTCACCCATCAGTACAGGGGCAGGGGATTGGCCAGAAAATCTTGGAGCAACTGCATCAGTCTGTTGCTTCACATATTTCTTATTTGTCTACTAGCTTTGGTGCGACAACTGAGCTGGTTCAGTTTTGGGGGGAGGCAGGATTCCAATCTATTCGTTTAGGCACTATGCGTGATGCGGCGAGTGGGAGTTATTCCTTATTGATGGTTCGGCCGTGTGGGATAAACGCCCAACCTTGGATTGGTGAACTGCAGTCTTTATTTGAAGAGATGCTCTCCCTTAGCGTCAGTCACGTCTATCCTAAACTTGAACCATCACTCTTACGCACATTATTACAACAAGTCAGTGTTCCGCGACCGTTCAATCTTGCGAAGCTCGAATTAATAAAGTGTTATTCGCAAGGCGGTTCTAGTTACGAGTCCGTTAGTCTGTGGATTCAACAATGGTTACTAAACAATGGCATGATTGGTGTATCTGACTTCGTGGTCAGTAAAGTGTTCCTTAACTTGAGTTGGAACGAATGTGCTATGCAATATGGTTTCACTGGCCGAAAACAAATCGAAGCTCAACTTAGAAAAGAACTTCAAACGTTAATCGGCCAATTTACAGTGTAAACAAAGAATCAATACACGATTTACACTGTAAAGTGACAGTATTAGAAAGGGAGAGTTTACACTGTAAATTCTCCCTTTTTTTGGTTCAACGTTTATCAAGTGTGTAGAAATGAATTGCCCTAACCAGACAAGCTTTTAATGACGCAATTTACACTGTAAAGGCAAATAACAATTGAATGATAAATGGTGAACGCGTCTGGTTAGAATGGGGCACTGGCGGTGCACGATGGTTGTAGCACGAGACAATAGGACACGAACGATAACGATAATCGAGAACGCAAGTGAAGAGTGAGATGTGTTCGGTTGTGAAGCGTTGTTTAGTGATGAGGACCGGATTCTTAGATTGGTCAGGTTTGTTCAATCGACATCTTTAGATAGACTGAATCAAATGGCGATTATTGAGATGGTCTATATATGTGGAAGTTGTGTCTTGAGTGGTCCGAAGACAAAAAAACGATCTATGCTCGAATTCCAGGAGATATTGAGCTGGGTGTTGAGCTTGAGGCAAAAGAGCTCTCTGAGCAACTTGCCGAATGAATGCCGAGGACGCATTTGTTGAACAAAGCGAAGTCCTAAGATTCATCAATTGTGCTCGAGACCGAAAATCTGAAGCATACGAGGGAATAGCAATAGCGCGAATAAAAAATGCGTACGTTGACGTTGAACTCTCAGACAATGATATGCTTGCCACTATGCACGTAACGGGAGCCTATGGCGGAAGAGGCGTTCGTGGTCCTGAAATTATTCAAGCCCTTACACAAGCTCGAGTGTCGAAAGGCATCAATAAATTGGCGTTAAAAAAAGTGCTCGTTGTCAGTTGCCAACTCAAACCTGGTGAAGTTTTTTCTCAACCCGTTGCGATTGGCAAGGCGCCTATTAAAGGTTGTGATGCGATATTCACGCCTTTAGTTAAAGACATCACCAAACGTATCTTAAGACCTCAAGGTGGGCAGTCACCAAGCGACAAAATTGATCTCCGTAATTTAGGCGAAACCATTGCGGTCAATGTGGGGGACGAGCTCATGCGTCGCACTCCTGCTACAAAAGGAATTTCGGGTTATACCGTCCAGGGACGAGTTATCCCTCCTCAGGCAGGTAAAGATAGTGCGCTCAAGGTTGGGAAAGGGACGCAAATTAGTCCATCAGATCCAAACCTGCTTGTTGCAGCACAATCAGGCACTCCGCTCATTAAAGATAAAACCATTGAAGTAGACAATGCGCTGTGTCTGAACAACGTGGGCGTAAATACCGGCCATATCAAATTTAAAGGTAATGTGATTATTGGTGGGAACATTGAGTCGGGTATGGTTGTTAAGGCTACGGGTTCAATTACGGTTGGCGGTTTCATTGAATCAGCCGATGTACAGGCGGAGGGTGACATTCAGGTTGGTAAAGGCATCATCGGCCATACGGTGAGTGATGGTCAACCAAAGAGTTGCCATGTTCGTACTAAAGGAGTCATTCGTGCGAGTTACGCTCAATACAGTGAGTTAGTATCTTGCCAAGACGTTTTGCTTTCGGTACATAGTATGAACAACGATATTAAATGTGGTCGAAATTTAATAGTACTTGATGCCAGCGGAAGAAATGGGACACTCAGTGGTGGTGAGGCAAAGGTTGGTGGCAAAGTGATTTGTTCGCAACTTGGCGTAGAGGGCGACACGGCGACAAAAATTGAAGCGTTTAGTCGCTATGCTGCCTACCGACATCGCATTGCAGAGCTTAAAAATGCGTATAAATTAGCGCAAGAAGAGACGATGAGTGTCATCCGTAAAGAGCTAGAATTTAAAAAGCGACCAAAAGAAGAGCGAACGAATGAAGAACAAGCCCAAATTGATTCGCTCAAGCTTCAAAATAACAAGCAGCTAGAAGATGGTAAGCACAAGCTCGAACTGACTGAGAATGAGTTTCAGATAGCGCTAGAGGAAAACATCGTTGATGTGAAAGATCGTATCTATTCTCGTGTTACCGTCCAATTTGCTGACGATTTTATTACGACAAAACGCTCTCATGGTAGCTGCACATTTCGCTTTAATCAGTATGAGATTAAGTTTTCTGCTGGACTGGAAGAGGAAGACATTGCTGTTTAGAAGAATTCGTAAATCAAAGCAAAGCATAGGCATGTGACAGATTGACCACCAGTACGCACGTGGTTGCTGGCGGTCGAGGTGTTTGGCGGCTTTAGTTTTTTAAAATGTGGTTCTGGTAGTAATTGCTAAGTGAAGCAACATCACCACTGCACATGATGGAAACCGCTTGTTTGATGTCTTCAAGTGGCCAATCCCACCATTTTATTCTTAATAGTATGTCGATAGATTCTTCATCAAACCGGCGACGGACGATATGGTTATGTCCGACAACGATACTGTACGGAGGAACATCTTTGGTTATGACCGCTCGTGCGCCAATTACCGCCCCATCAGCGATGTTCACGCCTGGCATTATCATCGCTTCTGTACCAATCCACACATCGTTACCAATGACGGTATCACCTGAGCGTTCAAAGCCGCTTTGTACGCCTTCACCAAACTGTTCTGGAGAGAAAGGAAACGTCGAGATCCAATCGACTCGATGGCCCTGATTGCCTGCCATCATAAAAGTGGCGCCAGATGCGATAGAACAAAATTTTCCTATGATAAGTTTATCGACTTCACCAAATACGCCACTTTGCCAAGCATCTTGCGTCACGTTATCACCGAGTAAGTAACGAACCGCTTGATCTTCAAAGGACTTACCGTGGTAAAAGCCAGAATAATAGCTGTATTCACCCACAACAATATTTGGGTTAGTCACGTTGTCCTTAATGGTTTGTCCTTCAAGCCAAGTATGAAAAGGATTCATTGGTATTTGCCTTACATTTACTGTTTTTGCAATTGTAACGTGTTTCTATTTTTTGTGTTGGTGAGTTTGGAATGGGTCGCTCAGCTTCTGTCAAATATAGCTTAACTTCATGCATTTTGCTGAGCTATTTACAGTGTAAACCGATGATAAGCAGACGTGGGAGCCATTCATTATGAAAACCAACTGCTATAATCGTCTGATAAAAAACGATTTGTAGATAAGATTACTTGGCATTGATGCCTTTGTTCACGAAGGAGATCGAAACGTACAATGAATTTGAAAACATACTCAGTGATAGTCTTGGCATCATCCATTACACCCTCTTTGTTCTCTCCTGTAGTGAATGCAGATATTCTACCTGTTGGTGTTGAGCTTGCAAAAGAGCAGCATTTAGTTCGGGCTAATGATGCTGAGGCTGCAACGCTCGATCCTGCAAAAGCAGAGGGGCTTCCTGAAATGCATGTGATCCGCGATCTTTATGAGGGGCTAGTGATTCAAGACCGAGAGGGCAATATCGTACCGGGTGTTGCTCACTCGTGGGAAACAAAAGACAATCAAACGTTTATTTTTCATCTACGTAAAGATGCCAAATGGTCAAATGGCGATGCCGTTACCGCTGATGATTTTGTTTACTCGCTCCGCAGAGCTATTGATCCTAAACTGGGATCACCCAATGTTTGGTATTTAAAACTGACAAAGATTAAAAACTTATCTGACGTTGCTAAAGGAAAGTTGCCGGTTGAAGAATTAGGTGTAACGGCAATAGATGCGCATACTCTTCGTTTTGAGCTTGATAGCAAAGTACCTTACTTTGTTGCAATGACGGGACATACGTCGATGATGCCCGTTCACAAAGCAACTATAGATAATCAAGTTAAACCGTGGAGTGATCCCAAACAATTTGTCGGTAACGGTGCCTTTGTACTTGAACGATGGGTGGTCAACGAGCGTATAGAACTGGTGAAAAACTCGAACTACTGGAATAATACCAACACTTACCTTGATCACGTGACTTACATACCGTTTGAGAATCAAAATGCGGCCATTCATCGGTATGAAGCGGGCGAAGTGGACATGACCTCCGATGTTCCCACTCACCAGGCGAAAAAACTTAAGGCAGCCCATCCACAGGCTTATACATCGGTGCCTTTACTATGTACGTACTACTATGCTTTTAACACGACACGTGCGCCTTTTAATGATGTTCGAGTTCGTCAAGCGGTGTCGTATTCAATGATGCGTGATGTGATTACTAACGGTGTTACTAACGTTGGACACATACCTGCCTATACGTTTGCGCATCAATATACTGCAGGATTTGATGCAGAGCGCCCCGAGTATAGCGAATGGACGCAGAAACAGCGTGATGAAAAAGCCCGTCAGCTTTTACAGCAAGCAGGTTACGATCAGAGTAATCCGTTGAGTTTCACCTTGCTTTACAATACGAGTGAAGCAAACAAATCGATTGCCGTTGCGATTGCATCCATGTTGAAAAACAATCTGGGCGCAAAAGTGGCGCTTGAAAATCAAGAGTGGAAGTCGTATTTGGTTGCACGTAAACAAGGCGACTTTGACATGATGCGCGCATCTTGGTGCGGTGATTACAATGAAGCATCAACGTTTTTGAGTTTACTTCGTACAGAATCGTCCGGTAACTTTGCGCGTTATCAAAGTGACGCTTACGATGACGTAATGAATCGTGCATTGGCTGCGATAAACCAAGAAGATCGTCAACGTCTGTATAATGAAGCTGAACAATTGTTAGCGGTAGACATGCCCATTGCTCCAATCTACTACTTCATGCAAGCACGTTTAGTTCGGCCGAATGTTGGCGGTTTTGCCAAAAATAATGTGGAAGGTCGAATTTATTCGAAAGATCTTTATATGAAGAAATAAAACTGGCAAATAAAAAGCCGATGTTAGGCATCGGCTTTGGTAATGACTAGTTTTACTGCAAGTATTATTTTTTTCTGCGCGTATAAAGTCGCGCTGTCGTTTTGGGTTGTTCAGGTTTGGCTTCTTGTTTTGCTAGTTTTAACACCGCTTTTTGCAGCATCAAGTTGTTTGGGTAAGTGATCAAGTTGCCATTGCCGTGTTTGATCATTACGTGGAACATTCGGATCTCTTGGATTTCACCGCTGATGTCTTCGTCTTTATCTACGACTTTAATGCGGTCACCAACACGATATGGAAAAACGAAGAAAATTAAGAAGCTGGCGGTAATGTTGCTTAAAATCGACCACTGAGCAATAAAGGCAACGCCTAATACGGCAAAGATTGACGATAAGAATAGTGAGACATCGCCATAGCCAATACCGGTTGTAATCGCGAAAAGAGAGATGAATAAAAATAAAAATGCAACGTTAAAGCAGCGTTGGATAAAGCTTAAACGTGCTTTATTCACACCTTTTGACTCCGCCAAATTGAGAATGGCGCGATCAGCGATCTTCTTCAGTATACGATAAGCGATAAAAATGACGACGCCCATCAGCACCTTGTAACCGAATGACCCTGCAGTGAAATATGGACTAATTTGATCTAAGTGGATCCAGTGATTCATGTATTCTACTCAAGAAAACGAACAGGGCGCGATTTATAGCGGATTTTGAATATAATGCAATAAGATCTTTGACTCACTTCTCAACTACGAACTTGCGCCAGACGAAGTTAGCTCTCCTTGTGACTGTCTCCTGCTAATCTATGATTGATATGGACACCAAATGAGAGAGAAGAAATGGAAGAAGATGAAAGAGCCATTATGGGGCTTGTTGCGATCGTGGGCTTTGTATTGTTATGGATATTACTCGAGGAATTCAGCTATTTGGGATTGCTCGAACTCAATAAATAAGCCCCGTAAACAGGTCGTTTAGCGGGGCTTATTTGCTGTAGTATTAACTAGTTAGTTTGTGTTACAAGATGGAGCCAGTTTTGGCCGACTTAGTTTTCAAAGACTTGGTTTTGACCAACTTAGCTTTGACCGACTTAGCTTGCCGCTCTCACTTTCCCTTGCTTCAAGTCTTTTAGCACTTCCACTTTAGGGCCATCTGCGATGATGCTGCCTTTTTCCATTACAATTACACGATCAACCACATCGAGCATGGATGTTTTATGCGTGATAAGTATCAGCGTCTCACTTGGTTTTAATTGCGCTAATTGATGCTTGATTTGCATTTCTGAGCGATTGTCCATAGCACTTGTTGGTTCATCCATCAGGAGAACGGGTGGACGACCTAGAAACGCTCGCGCAATCGATACCGCTTGGCGTTGACCGCCAGATAGCATTGCCCCCCCCTCACCAACTTGACGTTCTAGACCTGCGGGATCCGATTGTGTAAAAGCGGTCACCCCAGCACGGTTGGCCGCATCCATAACATCTCGATCGTCCGTCAGAGGACGACCTAAGGTAATGTTGTCTCGGATAGAACCAAAGAATAGGCTGGAGTCTTGCGGTACACAGCCTATATTGCGCCGTACGTCGACATGATGAAGCTGGTCTATGTCGGTATCATCAATACGAACATGTCCCTCTGTCGGCTGGTATAGACCCATAATGAGACGTTCTAACGTTGTTTTACCTGAGCCAATACGGCCAATAATCGCCACTTTTTCACCAGGGTTGATGGTTAAACTTAGATTCCTAATAGAAGCGACTGGTGCGTCTGGGTAGTGGAACGTTACGCGATCAATTTCCACTTTGCCTTGAACGATTGGTCGGTGGATATAGCGCTTACCTTCTTCTTGTTCATCAGGCATCTCCATCACTTGGTTAATGATGGTCATGGAAGATTTTGCTTGGTTGTAACGGGTTGAGAGCAAAGAGAGTTGAACTAATGGCCCGATAGCACGTCCACTTAACATGGTTGCCGCGATCAAGCCACCCATGGTTAGATCCCCATTGGCAATTAAGTACACACCAAGAATGATCATGCCAACGTTGCTACTTTGTTGCACGAAGCCTGCTGCGTTTTGAATGCTGTCCGTGATGCGTCGGCTCTTGATGTTCCAGTTTGCCATATGCGCCACCGCCTCTTCCCAGCGGTATTGGAATTGGCTTTGCGCACTGAGCATTTTTACGGTTTCAAGTCCAGCCAAGCTTTCGATTAAGTTGGCGTATTTTTGGGAGGCTAAGCGAGAACCCTCTTCGATAGAGCGACGTAGGGGGCCTTGTATCAAATAGGAGTGAATCACTAATATCAGCACGCCAACCATTGGAACGAAAACAAGATCGCCAGCCATCAGCCAGATGATGATTAAGAATAAAATAGCGAATGGTAAATCGATCAGTGCACTGACGGTTGCAGAGGTGAAAAATTCGCGTATAGATTCGAATTCTTGCAAGTGACGAGCAAAGGCTCCGACAGAGGGTGGTTTAGACTCCATCCGAATCCCCATCACCTTACTGAAGAGCTTCGATGAGATTAAAATGTCGGACTTTTTACCTGCCACATCAATAAAGTAGTTGCGCAGAGACTTTAATAAAAAATCAAAAAGAAACACGACAAAAATACCGCTGGCGAGTACCCACAAGGTTTCAAACGCGAGATTCGGTACGACCTTGTCGTAAACCAAGCGAGTGAACATCGGGGCGGCGATGGCAAAGATATTGATTAAGATAGAGGCAATAAGAACGTCACGATAAATGCGTTTCGACTGCCACAAGGTTGACCAGAACCAATGGCCTTCATTTGTCTTGAGCACTTCTGGAGAACGTTCGTCATATCGAAATTGCTTTTTGACTAAAAAGTAACGACCGGTGTATTGCTCAAGTAGATCTTCAAGAGGAATGGATATTGGTACCATCCCGCTCTCAAGTGTGGTGACTTCTGCTTCTTGATTCTCTGTATCAATGCTATTGAGAACACAAGAATCTCCCCCTTTGAGGAGTAAGATTGCCGGCAGAATTAAGCTCGAGATATTCTCTAGATCTGCACGGTTTTCTTTTGCTACCAAGCCCGCTCTTTCTGCGGCTCTTGGTAGCAGAAATGGCGTAAGCCTACCCTCCGAGAGAGGAAGCCCGTTAATCAGGGCTTCCGGTGAGTTCGCTAACCCGAAATAACGGCTAACGTAAATAAGCGAATTCAGTAAAGGGTCTTTCATCCGTGGTAAACCTTTTAATTCTTGTCAACGATGAAACCTTGGAAAACCTCAACAAAGTGTTCTGTGAGGAAGTCCAACTGAATTTGCGTCTCAACACGCGATGCAATCGTTGTAACACCAAGGTTATGGGCGGTACGAGAGATCGAGGTTAAGGTGAACTTCTGTTTTTCGTCGTGTAAATTGTGGGTGAATAAGTAGTCCAGTTTGACGTAATTCGGGCGGAATTCCTGAATATACTCAAGGGATTGGAAGTTACGTCCGTAGTTGTCTACACCAAACTCAGCACCTGACTGACGCAGAGCATTACATAGCAGTGCGGTATGGTGTGGGTGCTCGATAAAGCATTCTTCTGGGATCTCAAAGTGCAGCATTGGTGCGACTTTCACGTGTTTTTCCAACATGTGTGTCGTCCAGCGAATGAATGAGGGTTGAGCTAAACTGCTTTGGGCAATATTGATCGCAACTGGCTCATTGAGCTCCCCACTTTCTAGCATTTTGATCATCGACTCAATGACAAATTGGTCGAAAATATTGGTCGCTTCAAGCTGTTCAAGAGCGAAGAGGTATTGGTTCGCGCGATACGTCTCACCATCTTTTTCAATGCTTGAGAACACCTCGTTGTGGAACACTTTGCCCCAGGTATTCTTCGCAGACTGAAAACGGAATTTTACCCAACCGCTATGAATGGCTTCTTCAACGAGCGCTTTCCATTGCTGTTTACCCATTAAGCTCGATGGGCTGTCACTGCCAATAAATCCGTAAGATTTTTCTGGTTGTGCTTTCGCTTTCGACAAGGCGTTGTCTACCAATGACAGCACTTCTGAACGCATTTTTACGTCTTTACTGTGTGCCACACCCAATGCCGCTTTTGGTTTTGCCAACCCTGTTGGGTCCGTATTTAGACCATTCACACAGCTCACAATACTTTCGGCAATGATGCGTAATTCGCTTTCATCCATATGCGGGAATAGCAGACCAAACTCATCACTAGATAAACGCGCTATGGTCACTCCTGGAACATCGACGGTATTTTTAAGGCGCTGAGAAAGCTCTTTTACATGCGCATCTGCGCGTTGGTAGTCTTTCGTTTCGTAGATATCACCAATGTATTCTGCATGGAGTAGGGCAATACCACCTTGGGTTTGTTCTGCTAACCATTGATCGACTTGAGTAATATAGAAAGAGCGGTTACCAAGCCCAGAAATCGGGTCTAAGTAAGCTTGTGCTCGCAGACGCTGTGCTTCTTTCGCTTGTTCTTTAAAAGAAAGCTCAATTTGTGCCGACATCATATTAATACCATCGACTACGGCGATAAGATCTTTGGTTTTTGGACGAGTTAGCGGATCACCAAATTGGTTGTTCGCAATGTCGTGCATTTTCTTCACGATGGCGGCCAATGGCTTGAGCGAACGACGCAGAATGTAGGAGATTGATACTAAACCTGCAATAAAGATGACCCCAAATGCGGTTAGTAAGCGGATGAAGCCTTTCCAAAGTTGCTCATAGGCGGCACCTGGATGGCTAATGATTTCTACTTCTGCTAATTGCATCCAACCACTGGTCACGATGCGGGTATCATGAATAGGCCTGAAAAGATTCAGGTCAATAAACCATTGTGGTACATCGCTTGGCTTTACTGGATAAGAGCGTACCACTTGATAGTCAGAATCGAGAGCGGTCAATCGAACGACAGAGTAGGTACTGCCGTCAAATAAGGCATTAATCACTGATTCAACCGCTACCTTATCTTTGTCTTTCAAGTAAGGCGCAAGCGCTAAACCGACGGTATTAATGGTGTTGTTGACCTCTGAACGTTGCTGTTGTTCCAAGCTGTTCCGAGTAGTATTGAATTCGATTACGAATACTGATGTCATCAAGAGTATAAAGACCGTAACCATTCCCACTACAAGCTTTTTATATAGGGTCATGTTTTTCACTCGTCATAGTTAATTTTAGGTTTATTTAACTGCAACTTACGTTCACGCGAGCGTAAGTCATTCCAAAGGCTCAAACGTGATGATTTTCCGGCTAATTCTCCGCTACTAGCCGCGGATTTCATTAACCAGAGGTTTGAACCATTAAAACTGTATATCGGTAGCAAATCGCTACGCTTGGAGGCTAAAACAATCCTCGGATTTAAGTTGTCGAGGATCAGAGGTTCTGAGCTAGGGGTTGGGTAGTAGGCTAAAACCATGTGAAACTGATTAAGCTCAATGGCTTTAACGTAAACTAAGCGCATTTTTGAGTCAGGCACGCCAAGCTCTAATAATGAAAAATACTTGGCAATGGTGAAGTCTTCGCAGTCGCCTCCGTTACTGCCTAAAAACTCCAATGGTGTCGCCCAATAGTCCTTTTTTCCCCACAATTTAATGTCGTCAACGAAATACAGCTGATTGAAAAAGTCGTTGACGGCTTTCAGTTTTTCTTGAGATCCAAACGATTGATAGGTGTCAAGGTTTGAGCGCCAAGTCATGACTCGCTTGCCGGCTCGCTCACCGTACACGGATGTAACGGCATCTACCCATCTTTGTTCCTCGCTGTTTAACGCGCCAATTTGAAACGAAAAGCAACTCAAACATGCAATTAACGTTACTTTACGCTTCAAATCTGAGGGCATATTCGACTCATATCACAACTGTTCTCTTCCATAAGAATTCACCTTGAGAAATGTGTGTTGAATGATTGGCTCAATCAACTTATGACAATGTTCATTACTCTTTGAGAGCGTTGGTTTTTGCACTCAAAATGGGCTTCAATAGATATTCTAGAACGGTTCGTTTACCGGTAATAATATCGACAGATGCAGTCATACCCGGAATGATGGGTAAATCCGCATTTTGACCGAAATTGGTTTTATCGGTTCGTACTCGTACAATGTAAAAACTGTTACCCTCTTCATCTTGAGTAGTATCGGCACTGATGTGCTCTAATTCACCCTCGAGGCCACCATATTTGGTGAAGTCATAAGCGGTAAATTTCACAATGGCATGCAAGTGAGGGCGTAAAAACGCGATGTCTTGAGGCGCGATTTTCGCTTCCACTAACAGCGTGTCTTCGGTTGGGACAATCTCGACGATATCCATACCAGGTTGGATTACGCCGCCAACGGTGTTTACATTCAATGTCTTAATTGTACCAGTTACTGGCGAGACCACGACAGTCCGGTTTACGCGGTCCTCTAAGCCAACCGCAGATTCAACTAAAGCAGATAGTTGGTCTTGGGTATTATTAAGCTTTTCTTGTTGCTCTGAGCGGAAATTCAATGCGGCATTGATACGATTAAGCATTGATTCTCGGATAGACGAGCGAATCATTGGGATTTTCAATTCGCTTGAGGTGAGCTCTCGTCGAGTATCGTTTACTTGGCGTTGTAATTTGAGCAATTCGATTCGTGGAACCACACCCTCATCCGCTAACGGTTTTGTTATATCGAGCTCTTTTTGTGCAAATTGATAGCTTTGACGCAAGTTGTTTACACGGGCTTGGATTTCGATTAAATCTTGTTGTTTCTGTTTTACTTGCTGATCCAGTACGGAAAGTTGGTTTCTTAGATTGTCGAGATCTTCGCGGTATTCGGCTTTTTGGCGCAGTGTCAGCCTAGGTTGGTTTTCTTCTAAGCTTGGTGGGAAAGTCAGTTTCCCATAGTCAAGAACCACGCTCTTTTCCCAGTTTTTGTCATCAAAATCTCGATTTACTTCGACGCTGTTGATTGAAGCTGAAAGTTGCAGAACAGAGGCGGTTAAGTTGGCGACTTGCTGTTCGCGTTCGCGATAATCAGAGCGAAATCTTGTGTCATCTATCAATAAAAGTTGTTGATCTTTTTTTACTTGTTGCCCTTCTTTTACCAAGATTTCTTTCACCAATCCCCCCTCAAGGTTTTGGACCACTTGGATTTGTGAAGAGGGAATCACTTTACCTTGCCCTACGGTGACTTTGTCAATTTGTGCCCACGATGCCCAACCGATCGCGGCAATAAAGAACAGAACCATAACCCAGAGCATAATACGGGCATTTGTCGGGGTATTGAGGAGTAAGGCCGCTGTTTTATCATCGACAAAATCCAACTCCTCACTACTTAACTTGTTGTAATTGTTGCGGCTCATTACGTTCCTTGCCTGTTGGTTTTAATTATCTTCTTGATTTTATTATTATTAACTTAGTCTGTCAGCATGCTTTTTGAACAAAATAGGTAAACAATCGCAACATGATGAGTCAGAACATTTTGAACTGTGATTTATCCAATTGATGCTTTTTTAGTTTGTCATAAAGAGTTTTTCTCGATATTTGTAATTCTAGCTGAATCTCTTTTAGTCTACCCTGATGACGCTGGAGTGCATCAAATAATAAACAATACTCAAAATATTCTAAGCGTTGCTGCATGCTCTGTATTTCTAAGCCTTTCTGGCTGTCCCACTCCTGAATATGGAATCCATCTGGTTTTAGTGCTCGCCACTCAGCGAATTGGCGCAATTGTTTGATGTTTTCTGGCCAGCTCATTTGAGTTAAATGTTGGATTTCATCCTGAGTAATATGAGGAGGCTGAATTTGATGTCGACTGGCCGCGTGACGAACAAAGTGTTTGTAAAGTGGCGCAATATCTTCTTTCCGCTGATCTAAGTTAGGCAATGTAATCACGTTAGCACTGAGATCAAACTCTGTCGGCGATTGAGTTAACGATCCAAATACGCGCTGCAATCTGGGGTGTGAAAACAGCTGCATCCACTGTTTTTCTGATAGATTTTCAGCGCTGAAAATATATAAGCTGCATTGTGTTTTCCCCTCGGTTAGATGATGAATAGCGGTGTCTAAAGGGCCTTGTGAAAGTTGGCATAAATCCTCACCAGATACAGCGAGTAATTCACTGTCTGGAGCCGCATGAAGATCATGAGCAAATTGCGCGGCGATTCTTCTTCCTGTGCCATCCTGACCAACAAAAATAAGTGGCTGAGTGGGTGCTGTGCTGATCAGCATTCGGCGCAGTTTAACAATGGCTTGGCTATGCCCGATCATCTTGGGGCCAACATGCGTTTGCATGGCGAGTTCTTTTTTCAGCCAGACATTTTCTTGAAGTAAGGAAAGTCGTTCTTTGGCTTTATTGAGAGACTTTAGTAAACGCTCGGTCGAAAAGGGCTTTTCTAGAAAGTCGTAAGCACCACTTTTCATCGCTTCTACGGCCGTCTTCACATCACCATGTCCCGTTAACACGATAAATTGAAAGTGTTGATTGCTATTGAGCAGTGTTTGCATGAATTCTAAGCCATTCATGACTGGCATATGGATATCAGTGATGATGATTGCGGGGGTACCCGGATCAATCATTCGTAATGCTTCGATTGCATTTGGGAAACAAATGACATCTATTTCTTCAATGATCAATGCTTGGCTTACCGCATCACGGATGTGGGGGTCATCATCAACAAAGTAAATTGGGCTATGCATGTCGGTTTTCCTCTTTGTTGATGTTAATCGCACAAGGCACCGTCACAATGAAAGTCATGCCCTTTGATTGAGCAATGCTATCTATCTCTTTGTTTTGATAAGCCGCCAGTGTGCCTTGGTAACTTTCTAAGATGCGTTTGGAAATGGTCAACCCTAAACCTAATCCCTCGGGTTTAGTGGTAAAAAATGGGTCAAATACTTTCGCAAGGGCGTCATGTGACATCCCTGGACCATTGTCTGAAATCAGAATATCGCATTGTGAACCATGATATTGAACGGTGATGGATATCTGTGGATCAATACCATGCCCCTCCATGGCTTGCGCAGCATTATGGAGTAGGTTGATCAGCACTTGTTCGAGCTCAACATTGTGAATCGCAAGAATGACGTCACGTCCAATCGATGGCACTTTTAATGTCACACCTTGCTTGATCAGCTTATTGCTTAGAATGCTGGTGGCATTGTGCACGGCATAGTGAAGGTGCGAGACTTCATTGTGCTGGTGCTGTCCGTTCTTTCTGGTAAAGACTTTCAAACGTGCAATGACTTCTGCAATCGTGTCATTGAGAGCAAGCATTTTGTTGAGGTTGTCTTGAACCATTGGATAGCGTTCCTTTGCCATTAAACGCTGTGAATTTTCTGTATAGGTTTTGAGAGCAGCCAGGGGTTGATTTATTTCGTGATTGATACTGGCAGAGAGCTCTCCTAATAGCGCAAGCTTCGTTGCTTGAGTGAGTTCTTGTTGTGTTTGCTTGAGCTCTTGCTGGCTTTGCTCATATTGGCGTACCGTTTGTTGTAACTTGTCATTGGCTTGGCTGAGAATTAAGGTTCTTTCCTGTACCTTTAGTTCTAAGTTGGCATTCACATTTGCAAGGCGTGCCTTGTTGACCAGCATTTGAAACCATGCCAATGCAATCAAACTCACTAACACATACAGCAGCAGATACACCATATCGGCTTGCAATACGGCTGTGGAGACTTCTTGTTGATGAATAAATGCAATGACGCGAAAGCCTTTATCAAACATATTTGTTGTGTAGGCGAGGTATTTGGGTGATACCAATAGCTGATGGTTTTCAAATTGACTAACGCCACTCTGCTTGGTGAGTTCGCCATAGTATAAGGGTAGTGTTTCACCATATTGTTGAGTTTGATTAAGCTCTTGCTGTGCTTGTTTGGAAAGCGGGAACAGAGCACGATAACGCCAATTGGGCAAGTTACTCATGAAAACCACATTGTGAACACCAGTTACTAATAAATCCCCATCGTTTTGCGCGAGGCGTTGTTCTAACTGCTCCAAGTTAACTTTTACCGTAACCACACCTTTCACTTCACCATCGACCCAAAGTGGCGAAGAAAAGAAGTAGCCACGTTTGTTAGAACGAACACCAAGTGCGACGTATTGCGCCGTGTGTCCTTTGAGTGCATTTTGAAAATAGGGGCGAAAAGCAAAGTTAGCACCAATGAAACTGTCATCTTGTTGATAGTTGCTTGAGGCAATGACGACCCCGGTTTTATCATGAACGTAAATGGTATCGGCAAGGCTTTGATCAAGCCAATCAGACAACAAAAGATTGAGCGAATGAGAAGGAGAGCCTACTTTGACGGCTGCAAGCAATCTTGGGTCGTGACTCAGTAGGTTTGGTACTTGTTCAAACTTGGCAAGCTCATACTCAATTTCTTGGCCTGTTTGAATGGCTTGGCTTTTGAGTTTATCTTGCCATTGATCTTGTTGGTATTGCGTTGCGTAGTGATGAGTTAAAACAAGCCCAAACACACCGATGGCGAATAAGACCGACAAAAAATGGCGTAAAGCGTTAATGTTAAGTAGGTTCACGATTCACTCACTTGTTTTTAACGCTATGTTATCAAAAGGCATTTCACCTTGTTGTGAGGTGAAGCGATAACGTGACAAAACACGGCTTTGTCAGTTGTGCTGTCGCGTTCTGGCCTTGTATTTACTATTTATCGGGCGCACAATCGAATAAAAACGAGTGAAGGAGTGAAGATGGAACTTGCTGATATTCGTCGTGAGTACACAAAAGGTGGCCTGCGTCGTAAAGATTTGAAAGCAGATCCGATTGATCAATTTAATCTTTGGTTGGAGCAAGCGGTGGCGGCGGGGTTGACCGATCCTACGGCAATGACAGTCGCAACGGTGGATGAAAACGGCATGCCGTTTCAACGTATTGTCTTGCTCAAAAACGTGGATAAAGATGGCTTTGTGTTTTACACCAACTTGGGCAGTCGAAAAGCACAGCAACTTGAACACAATAGCAATATCAGCCTACATTTCCCTTGGCACCCGCTTGAGCGTCAGGTTCACATCACGGGCGTGGCCGAAAAGCTTACCGCGATGGAAAACATGAAATATTTCACTTCTCGTCCTAAAGAAAGCCAACTTGCTGCGATTGCGAGTAAACAAAGCAGTCGTATTTCAGCACGGGGCGTCTTAGAGGGTAAATTTCTGGAGTTGAAGCAGAAGTTTGCCAAAGGTGAGATCCCTGTACCCACGTTTTGGGGTGGCTTTCGAGTTAAAGTGCAGAGTATTGAATTTTGGCAAGGTGGCGAACACCGCCTTCACGATCGTTTCTTATTTTCGAATCAAGACGGCACATGGGATATTGATCGTCTAGCGCCGTAGAGAAAACGTTGCATGCTTAACTGATAAAGCACCGCCGAGCTCTTTTAAGTTAGAGTCTGGCGGTGTTTTTGTTTTGTGGGTAATGCCTTTAACGTTCTCCATTAAGAACGACAGAAAGTTGATGTTTCAACAAACTTCTTGGCACGATAGAACCGTAACCGGCTTCCATCGCTTTATCTATTAACTCGTTTTTACTGTTTGCTTCAAACTTTGCTCGCAAGCGAGCGACATGTCCTTCCACGGTTTTTGTGGAAATTCCCATCGCCTGCGCAATGAACTGCGGCTTTTTCCCATAAAGTAATAAAAATAACGTTTCTTGCTCCCGGCAGGTGAGTTTGTCTGGTTCTGGTTTGACGTTTGAGAAGCGAAAAATTGATTGTTTATTCGAATTGACGCCTATCGCGCGACAGACCCAGTACCCAACTTCGATCACGGCAGTGTCGGTGAGTTCTCTACCATAGAATATGGTGCCGAGAACGTTGCCAGTGTCATCACGCCAAGGCGTTTTGGTAAAAATATGTGCTCGCCAGTGACCGTCTGGGTATGGATGAATATCGAGGATCTTAAGTGACTCGCCGGTTTCAATCACATATTGGTCTTGGCGTTGAAATTCTTGAGCACACTCAATGGTCGGACTGATCATTTCAAAATCCGTCTTCCCAATGCACTCCTTAGGAGAAGAGTGCCCCATGAGTTCGGCGTATTCCTGATTGACATAGCGGAATACAGACTCTTTATCTTTGCACCCCCAACAACCCGGTAGCTGTCGAAGGAGCGACTGTTCTATGGTATTGACTGGAATATTCAAAAGGGGGCTCACTACTGCTATTTATGGTCTGCGTGATTGCGGATCAATGTCATCCTAATCAATACGTTCCGAGATTGGTTTAAGGCGACCTTTTCGGAGCAAAGCGCGCAATTATTCAACAATGATTCAAACTGATATCGCTCTCTGGATCCATGGTTGGTCATCATAAGAGGGCACCTTGATCATGCTTTCGATAATCGTGTCAGGTTGAACTGGAAGATTGGAAGAATGATCAAGGTAACTCAGCGTAATGATTAACGTTAGGATACGTTGAGACAGCGCTATGATACCAGTTTATACCATTGTTTTCATTGGAATTAGATAAAAAAAAAGGCCAGCCTGAAGACGGGCTGGCAACACAAGATATAATCTTGTCGACGTGTAGAAGAGGTTCTAAATTACATAGCGAGGGTCTGCTAAGTAAGTTAGAGGTATCAAGTAGATACCGTGAGTACTAGGATCGTATGCATCCTAGCGCTCTGGGCTTAATGTATTGAATTTAAGGTATAAAAGTAAGGGGGGAAATCCCTCTATCTTGCTAGATTCTTGGCCTTTTCCTATCGAATGTTAGCGGCTTTTACCTTTCTAAGTCTGGATTGGGCTAAATTTCAAGGCCGACAAGCGCTGTGCCTTACATGGCGGTGTGTTTCAATATCAAAGATCGTTCTAAGACGAAAGGTGAAATGGGTTGGTTTTCTCTATCTTACGGTTTTTGTTAATAAAATTGGGTGTACATTGACCGTAGGTTATACGCGCATGATCATCGTTCCGGAACTATGATCATGTAAAGGTTCATGATCATCTTGATAGGATCTTGCGCAATTGGAACGGTGATGATTTGCAAGCCAATAGAGAAAGTATATGATGCCAAGGTGTAAGCCTACCGTGTAAAGACAACTGTTCGAAATGAGTACTGCAGAGAACCCGAAAGCCCCACCATATAAAGAGATCATGTTGCCAAAGCCAGCAGAGTTGATCACGCTTCCATCTTATATGGCTTGTCATGATCATGCATACACACAAATTGTGATTGGTCTAAAGGGACAGGCCGAATTTGAAGTTCGTGGGCAGGGTAATTTGGTTGGGCCAGGACAAGGTTGTGTTGTGACAGCATGCTCTGATCATGCTTTCGGTGGTGTGATTCATCAGTCCGATATTTTGGTGTTAAACTTACCTAAGCCCAGTAATGATGACCCAAATATGTTGCAAAAAATCAACAGTTTGGAGCAGTCTCATCTGTATTTTCAACTCGATGGTCAAATCCAAAAATTGATTCAAATGTTGGTTCAAGAAATGCGTAGTTCTCCTGATGACTTGCTACTCAGTCGAGCGTGCAACGATACCGTGATCGCGCTTATGCAGCGCCATATTTCTGCATTTGAAACCAGTAAGAAAGAATCACGCTTCGATCTTGAGGCGATTGATCGTTATATTGAGCAGCATCTTAGCCATAAAATCAGCGTGGCACAGTTGGCAGGTAGCGTATTCTTGGGTGAGAGCCAATTTCACAGCTTGTTTAAAGATCAAATGGGCATCACTCCACATCAGTATGTACTTGGTAAACGGATCGATATGGCACGTGACTTGATAGAGAAAGGTCATTTAACACTGGGCCAAATTGCCGAGTTTACGGGATTCTCCAGTCAAAGTACGTTCACCCATACGTTTACTCGCTTACAGGGCTTATCGCCATCTCAATATAAGAAACAGGTTGGATAGTCCGGTTTTATTTGCTCAATAACGTTTTCAGCTTTTCGAGATCATGAGTTAAGCCGCGAATCACTCGCGGCTTTTTTGCGCTTGAAATTTGAGCAATCAAACGTGATTCACGTAATTTTTTTGATGGAAATGATTAATATTTAATGCATTTGGGCTTTCTCTTATTCAAAAAGTAATCTAAATCACTCTTATTTAAGCAAAATATGCCCCATATTTGCTTTGTTTTGTTGTAAATAAAGGTGGAAGATTAATATTTGACATACAAAATATTGAGCATTTGCGTGTGACTATGTAGTTGTATTGTTATAAAAGCGACTTTTTGACAAAAAACTCGTAGTTTTTGACAAGTATTCTTCTCGGCCTCAAAATACACTGCTAGCCATTGATGATCCTCGAAGCGGTTTTCGAGGAGAGAGATTGAGGAAAACGCATGTTTACTGCAACAAACGTGTTAACACCGGAATTTATCGAGCAGCCGCTTGATAAGTTGTGGTCACTGATCTCGCCATTGTACATGGTGGACGAGTCTCAATGGTTAGAGCAATTATTGCCGCTAGCAACGCCGACAACGGAAGAAAAATCGGCAATCACGACCCAAACAACCCAGCTTATCGAAGCCATTCGTGCTGATAAAAAATCAATTCAAATGATTGATGCACTGCTGTTGGAATACAGCTTAGATACCCAAGAGGGTATTTTGCTTATGTGTCTAGCAGAAGCCTTGATGCGTATTCCCGATTCAGCAACGGCCGATGCCTTAATAAAAGACAAGTTAAGTGTGGCTGACTGGAAATCTCACCTTAAGAGTTCCGATTCAGTATTCGTTAACGCATCAACTTGGGGATTAATGTTAACGGGTAAAGTGATTGGTCTTGGTGAGCAAGAAACCCAGAGCCCAGGTCAGGCTGTAAACCGTCTGGTAAATAAATTCTCAGAACCTGTGATCCGTAAAGCCATGTATCAGGCCATGAAAGTCATGGGTCATCAGTTTGTTCGTGGCCGTACGATTGAAGAAGCACAGAAGAACGGTCGTCCAATGCGCGATAAAGGTTTCACTTACTCATTTGATATGTTGGGTGAGGCGGCGCTGACCACGGCAGACGCAAGCAAGTATTTCAAAGACTACTTAATGGCGATTGAAGCTGTTGGTCGTGAAATTACTCTCAGCAAGGATGGGGGTAGTGACACAAGCCCTGCACCATCTGTTTCTATTAAGCTTTCTGCGCTTCACCCACGTTACGAAGTGGCGAATGAAGAGCGCGTGATGACAGAGCTTTACGACACGTTAACGCAACTGCTTAAACGTGCTATCGAAGTGGATGTTGCCATCACGATTGACGCAGAAGAAGCGGACCGCTTAGAGCTGTCATTAAAACTGTTTGAAAAACTGTACCGAAGTGATCTAGTCAAAGGCTGGGGTAAGTTTGGTTTGGTCGTTCAGGCGTACTCGAAACGTGCACTGCCAGTATTGGTATGGCTAAACGGTCTGGCGAAAGAGCAGGGCGACCTTATCCCGCTTCGACTAGTGAAAGGTGCGTACTGGGACAGCGAAATTAAGTGGTCACAACAAGCAGGTTACGATAACTACCCAGTTTATACGCGCAAAGAAGCGACCGATGTTGCTTATCTCGCGTGCGCGCGTTTCCTATTGAGCGAAAGTGTCCGTGGCAATATCTTCCCTCAATTTGCTAGTCACAATGCACACACCGTGACAGCGATTGCGGTGATGGCAGCGCATAGAGATTACGAATTCCAACGTCTGCATGGTATGGGCGATTCACTTTATAACCATGTGATGGAGACTTATGGTCAAACCGTTCGTATTTATGCACCAGTAGGTAGCCATGCGGATCTGCTTCCTTACTTGGTTCGCCGCTTACTAGAAAACGGCGCGAACAGCTCGTTTGTCCACCGTTTAGTGGATGCCCGTTGCCCTATTTCAGAATTGACACATCACCCAGTGGATGTGCTGACGTCGTTTGATACGCTGAATAATCACCAAATCCCAATGCCAACGAACATCTTCCCTGAGCGCAAAAACTCATACGGTGTCAACGTTGATATCGACAGTGAAGTGAAACCATTTGAAGCGCTGGTTGAAAGCTTTCTAACACAGAAATGGACAGCAGGTCCGATCATCAATGGTGTGAAACATGCCGAAAGCATGATCAAGGTAAATGCTGCAGAGATCATTACCGCACCTTATGATCGTCGTATCGAAGTCGGTCAGGTGGCTTTTGCTAGCCTTGATCATGTTTCCGCTGCGATCGAAGCCGCTGATGCTGCATTCCCTGCGTGGAAAGGCACCGACATTGAGAAAAAAGCCGCATGCTTAGACAGGCTTGCGGATCTAATGGAAGAAAACTTGGCGGAGCTGGTGGCGATTTGTCACCAAGAGGCGGGTAAGACGATTCATGACAGCATCGATGAAGTGCGTGAAGCGGTCGACTTCTGTCGTTACTACGCGAAACAAGCGCAAAATCTTCAGCCGTTTGAGTTGGAAGGTTTTGATGGCGTGAAGCGTATCTCTAGCCGTGAGGGTTTAGGCGTATTCGTTTGTATCAGCCCTTGGAACTTCCCGTTGGCGATCTTCCTCGGTCAGGTAACGGCGGCGTTGGTGGCGGGTAATACGGTTGTGGCCAAGCCAGCAGAGCAAACCAGCTTGATTGCAGCACGTGCGGTTGAATTGATGTTAGAAGCCGGATTCCCAGCGGGTGCGATTCAATTCTTGACTGGTCGCGGAGCTGAAATCGGCCATGCGTTAACATCGCATAATGCGATTGCAGGTGTGGCGTTCACCGGTTCAACCGCTACGGCACAGCGCATCAACGTGACGCTTGCCGAGCGCAGCGCGAAGCCAGTACCGTTTATCGCTGAAACTGGCGGTCAAAACGCCATGATTGTGGATAGTACCGCACTGCCAGAGCAGGTTGTGCGTGACGTTATTCGTTCTGCTTTCGCTTCGGCTGGTCAACGCTGTTCTGCCTTGCGCGTTCTGTTTGTTCAAGAAGATGTGGCCGATCGCATCATCAACCTTATCCAAGGGGCGATGAATGAACTGCATGTTGGAATTCCTTATCTACACAAAACCGATGTTGGTCCTGTTATCGACAGCAATGCAAAAAACAAACTCCTTGCTCACCTTGAGCACATGACGAGTACGCAAACCAAAGTCGCGCAGCTGCAACTGAATGAAACGTGTGAGCACGGTGATTTTGTGTCACCGAGTGCATTCGAAATTTCAGGTATTGATGTACTGAAAGAAGAACAATTCGGTCCTATCTTGCACATTGTTCGCTTTAAAGCGTCAGAACTACCAAACGTAGTTGAGCAAATCAACCAAACGGGGTTTGGTCTGACAATGGGTATCCATAGCCGTAATGAGACCACTTATCGTTGGATTGAAAAACACGCTCGAGTGGGTAACTGCTACATCAACCGCGATCAAGTGGGGGCCGTGGTTGGGGTTCAACCATTCGGTGGTCAAGGCTTATCTGGCACTGGTCCAAAGGCTGGTGGTCCTCACTACCTATACCGCTTTACGAAACATCTTTTCGCTCATGTTGAGAATGCATAAGGAGTCGCATTATGGTTCATCAGATCACCTATTTTAAAGATGCATTCTCTGCATGGGAGCAGTGGAATCTGACCGATTTTGATCATAAATGTGAGCACTTACTTGCATTTAAATCTGCTGCTGAAGAGCAACACGCTGTGGTGGGTAAAGTTATCGCTTACCACTTGCAACAAGCGTCAAGCTTATTAGCAGAGACACATCAGTTAGTGGGGCCGACAGGCGAAACTAACGAGTTGTACGCGGCGGGGCGCGGTGTGGCTTTGATCATTTGTGAAAATGATCAAACGAACACTGAGAACGCGTTGTACAGCACTTTTGCAATGATCACTTGTGCCTTAATTGCGGGTAACAGTGTGGTGATTTGCAGTGACAATACAGAGTTTAATCAATTGGTTAATCACGCTGTGGCGTCAGCAACTTTCCCATCTAACCTAGTCCAAGTGGTTGCGTACGATGCGTCTTCCCCGCTGTTAGACAGTGACGTGCGCAGTGTTGGTTATGTTGGGTATTCACAGGTTGAGCATGCGCTTAACTTACAACTGGCTAAGCGTGACGGTGCCATCGTCGGTTTAGTGTCTGAAACGGATTTGGAGTCACCGACGGTGGCTCACGATCCTCATTTGTCGTTACGGTTTATTACCGAGCGTACTCGAACGATAAATATTACAGCGGTGGGTGGTAACGCGACTCTACTCGAGTTGGGAAGCGACGCCCACTAACCTGACTTGTGATGCCAACCTAACAACAGAGAGCCGAAGAGCTAACTTGGGTTGGTATCTCTTGTTCTGGTGTATTGCTGAGACGGCAAAATACCAGAAGAAACAAGGAAGGAAATAATTATAACGAGGACTATCTAATGATAGAAAATGGTTTTGCTATCACGACCACATTCGTGGCGTATTTGTTAATTATGGTTGCCATTGGCGTTTATGCGTATAAGAGGACTTCCAATTCATCGGACTACTTTCTAGGTGGTCGTAGCCTTGGCCCTTGGCCAGCGGCACTTTCTGCAGGCGCATCAGATATGAGTGGTTGGTTGCTACTTGGTCTGCCGGGGTATGCGTATGCGGCAGGTATTGAAGCGTTTTGGCTAGCGGGTGGTCTATTGCTGGGTACATGGGCAAACTGGCTAATTAACGCCAAGCGTCTTCGTACGTTCAGCATTCAAACGGATTCGCTAACACTGCCAGAATTTTTATCGCGTCGTTTTAACGATAAGTCGAAACTGATCCAGACAATCTCTGCGTTTTTCATTCTTTTGTTTTTCCTTTTCTACACCAGCTCAGGCTTGGTAGCAGGGGGTAAATTGTTTGAAACCGTATTCGGCTTGGATTACAGCATCGCGGTTGTGATCGGCACAGTATGTGTGGTGTCGTACACACTATTTGGTGGCTTCTTAGCGGTATCTTGGACGGACTTAGTGCAAGGCTTGCTCATGGCAGCGGCATTGATGATTGTACCTGTAGCCGTGATGGACGGTGGATTAGGTCAACTTGCAACTGACATGCGCGAGATTAACCCAGAGTTGCTAACGCTTTGGAACGACGTGAATGGTGAGCCATTATCGGCAATCGCGATTATCTCACTCGTTGCTTGGGGTCTAGGTTACTTTGGTCAGCCACATATTTTAGCCCGTTTTAAAGCATCACGTTCAAATAAAGACCTTACGACTGCACGCCGTATCGCTGTGGGTTGGACTGCACTTTCTATGACTGGTGCGTTGTTGATCGGCTTAGTGGGTTTGGTATGGGTAACAAACCACCCAGGTACGCAGCTCGATGACGGTGAAAAAATCTTTATGCTATTGGTGAACACCGTATTCCACCCAGTGATTGCAGGTATCTTACTTGCGGCTATTCTAGCAGCGGTAATGAGTACCGCGGACTCTCAGCTTCTTGTTTCGTCATCTGCACTTGCAGAAGATTTCTACAAGCAAGTAATTAAACCTAATGCTTCTTCTGAAGAAGTGGTGATGATTGGTCGTGTCGGCGTTATCGTGATTTCTCTGATTGCTCTATTCCTTGCAATGACACCGGATAGTTCAGTGTTAGGACTTGTGTCTTACGCGTGGGCAGGCTTCGGTGCTGCGTTTGGTCCTGCAGTTGTACTGAGCCTATACTGGAACGGAATGAACCGTAATGGTGCACTAGCGGGTATTTTAGTCGGCGGTATCACTATCGTGGTATGGAAACAACTCACAGGCGGTTGGTTTGATGTTTACGAAATCGTACCGGGAATCATCTTCTCGACCATCGCTATCGTTTCGGTGAGCAAAATGACAGGTGGTGCGACGCAAGATGTTATTGATCAATACAAAGCGTATGAGAAGAAATTGGTAGAACTTGATTAATTCTACTTACGCTAAACAAAAGCCCGCGACCATCGCGGGTTTTTTAGTTTCTGATTTTGGCATAAACCACAGTATTGCTTAAGTTTCCTGAAGTATTGAGACGTTCATTTCTCAACTCACCTTCAAACTCATATCCACAACGTTCGGCGACTGCTCGACTTTTGTGGTTGGTAGAGTCCGCCGTGATGGCAATTCGCCTTGCACCTAAATCCTCAAACGCATGACGTTCTAGTTCGAGCAGGGCTTCAGATGCATAGCCTTTTCCTACAGAGGTATCGTCAAGCCAATAGCCAATCTCAAATGAGGGGACTTTCTTATCTCGGATCATGAGGCCGATAGCACCAATCATGCGATCACTTTGCTTCTCAATAATGAAGTAACGAAGTTCTTCCTCGAAATTTCTAAAGTTAGTGATGGCTTTTTGTGTTCCATCAATCATGGCTTCAAGTGTCAGTGCATATGGGATCCAAGGAAGAAAGACTTCGAGAGTCTTCCGGCTATGCATCACAGCGTGGTGGGCCTCTTCTGCCCGCTCCAAGCATGCAGGTATCAGTTTTAGACGTGTTGTTTCCATACTGTTGCTCCTTGGAGGTAATAAAAACTTATTTAAACAGAAGCGGTTAGTGATTGCGAAAGATTATTCACTTGGTTTGCTAGAGATAACCTGAGAGAATCGAGCCGTTATCCAACCAACTAGGTTTATTATGAAACTTTTAGTAAGAAACTTGGCTCGTGAAACCACTGAGCAAGATCTCCGCGCACTATTCTCAAATTACGGCAAAGTAGAGCTTTGTACCTTGGTTCTTGATCATGAAACGGGTCTGTCAAAAGGCTTTGGCTTTGTCATTATGCCGGATGAAGCGGAAGCCATTTGTGCGTTGGATGCGTTAAATTTATCCAATGTAGCAAAAAGCAAAATCCGAGTGAAAGTCGCGCAAGACTAATTGCCGCACAAGACTAACGTTGAGAGAAGCCAGCATAGATTGCTGGCTTCTTTGTTTATCGCCCGCGAGCAATGTGATTTGTTGGCAATCATCATAATGAAATGGTCTAAGTAAGAGTCGCTCAGTGGTTAATTTTGGTTGAACATTCATGTCACTTCCCTGATCTATTCATTCAAATACTGATTGAGAATAATGTGTTTCCTGCATGAATTGAAAGAGTGATGCTCGCATTGACCCCTGGTCCGACCAACCTCTCATTTTTATGTTGTTTTATTTAGTTTTTTGAACCTAGGACACAAAAAAGCAAGCACACTTTTTAATTACGGAATTATTTTGAACAGAATATGTCAATTGTCAGTAGTACTGTAAGAAATTAGGGAGAGATGTAATGCCGGATATTTATTGCTCAACGTGCAGAAAACCAACGCAGCACAAAGTTATTATGAAGCGTAGTGAACCTGAGCAACTGGAAACACTAACTGGCAAGGTAGTGAGTTTTACCCAACTAATGGCGAAATTTGTAACGGGTGAACATTACTATGAAATGGAACCACATTACTTTTGTCGTTGTTGTAATCATCGCGCCATCGGTGAAGTTATTCCACATCCAGCGCGACAAACATCAGCAGTACTGTAGTTTAAATTAAGCTAATTGCTCTTCTTCAATTGAAAAAGGGGAGCCATTGAGCATAACTGGCCATCCATAAGAGGCGTACTCTGATGCCAGTGATTTTGCGACCTCATGAGATACAGTCGTATAGGTCCATTCTCCAACACCAAATGGTTTGTACGCCAGTTGAAACGTTATCATTGCTTTCTCCTAATAATTATTTTTCCGTATTATTGCCTTACTGTTTGTCTCAGTACTTTCCTATAAAGCTCAGTTTTTTCTCTGCAAAGGTCATCGCTTCATTTTTTTATGGTCTAAAAAAGCGAGTTATAAATTACTTGTTTTCAGTGTTTGATTTATAAAAGCATGTTTCTTGGTTAGTCGTTTTACTTGGCATCGCTGTTTTGTTTGGCGAATTGGCTAAATTCATGCGCAATTCACAGCTTGTCTAATTGTGGATTTGCAAACGACTCATTAAAGATTAATGTAATGATTTTTTCGTTGTTTCAGGGATGTAGTGAATGAGTGAACAATTGGATCGGATCGATTTACAAATATTGCGGATTTTGCATTCTAAAGGAAGACTCCCAATTGTCGAATTGGCGAAGCAAGTTAATTTGACCACATCCCCTTGCTCTGAACGTGTAAAGAGGTTGGAGCGTGAGGGGTACATCAATGGTTATCATGCTGAGATAAATGCAGAAAAACTGGGTTTAGACGTTCAAGTGTTTATCCATATTCGCCTTGATCAAACCAGTTTCTCTATTTTCGAAAAATTTGCTCAAGCGGTCGAACTATTGCCAGAAGTTGAGGAATGTTACTCGCTATCCGGTGATTTCGACACCATGATTAAAGTTCGTGTTAAGAGCATGAAAGCGTATCAAGAATTTATGTCGAGTAAGATGGGGACACTACCAGGAGTGATTCAAACTCGTAGTGAAGTCGTTATTGAAGAGCACAAAACGGGATACGGGGTGAACCCAGAATTAATAAGTTAGGGTGGTGACGTTCTAGGACCTGAGTCCCGTCATGACAATGACTTAGAATTTGGATTGGCCCACAAAAAAAAGGAGCCATATAGGCTCCTCTAAATTGACTTTGCAAATGACTTGAGCGCTTACTATGCGCTGACGAAAGTCGTCAATATACCGATTAAACCGCCAAACACACCGCCCCAAACGACGAGCCAGCCTAGGTGTTCTTTAATCATTTTCTGCACGATTTCTTTTACAAGCGCAGGCGTTAGCTCGCTAAGACGCTGATCAATGATGCTCTCAATATTTTGTTTAATTTCATCCATCATTGCCGGAGATTCTAGTTGTTCTTTGAGCGCCTCTTTTATGCTGTCACTCTTGCTCAGTTCAACAATAGATTCTTGCATTTTTTCAACAAAAGGTTGTCGCATTGGTTGTAGTGCTTCAGCACCGCCAAACATTGCGAGCATTGCACCAAACTGCGACGCTTCGATCACTTCGACCAAAGAATCAAATGCTGGATTTAAATCAACGTTCTCAATGACAGGTTGGAGGTTGATGTTCACCCCGCCTGCCATTTCTTTATTTAGGAAACGGTCGATGTTTGCCTCGGTGAAGAATTGCTCCATCATCAAGTTTTTGATCGCAAGTTTAAATTCTTCAAAACGTGCAGGAATAACGCCAGAGCCATATAAGCCTGGTACTTTCTCAAACAACATGTGGATAGCTAGCCAGTTAGTGATTGCACCTGAAAAGGCGAACAGACCCGCGTACCACATATAATCATTGTGGATATAATATCCCGCTGCCATTAATACGATGGCAAGAATATTCGTCAGCAAACTTTTGTTCATAGTGACCGATTTTGTAATGTGAAAGAATTGAAATAAGTGGGCATGATTTTATACCTAACCGACATCTTGATGCTAGGAGGAGAAAAGTTAGGGGTAATTAAGGGAAATGCTGAAAGTCTATAAAAATGAAAACCCGACATAGACTGCCGGGTCACTGCTTTTTCTTAGAAATTCTAAGGTACTGTAATTTTTATGGTTAGATTTTGCTTTTCTAGACGTGACAGCTAGAAGCGAAAGATCTTACAGCAAAGTTGGCATTTCCAACGTTCTGAGTAGCCGAATAGTTTGTCAGCCCAGCTCGGTTTAACTTGTACGATCTGCATTGAACCACATTTACACATAAGCTAATTACCTTATTATTAGTTTAATTACTCAGCCATTTATTGAGTATAGCTGTTTCTCAAAAAGTGAAGTAACAAATGAATTCAGCTAGAGTTTTTGGCGTTGTGTCCACTGCTTTTAGATACGCAACGGGGTGCTATATTACCAAAATAAGTGTGACTTTCATCACTTTATTTGTTTCATTGTTGAGATTTTTTGTGAGAGTGGTTCAAATAAGACGGCCCGTGAGACGTGGAATAGCGGAAGTGGTTATAGCCAAATGATATAAAAAAACGGCGCATCACGCGCCGTTATTGTTTGAGTTGGAGTGCTGCTTACGTGCTTTTGTCATCGATCTCTTCAGCAATGAAACCACCGGTTTGGTGTGCCCATAGTTGAGCGTAAATGCCATTACTTGCGATGAGTTCTTTGTGTGTACCTTGCTCAACGATACTGCCTTTATCGAGAACAATTAGGCGATCCATCTGAGCAATCGTCGATAAGCGGTGTGCGATGGCAATGACTGTTTTGCCTTGCATTAGCTCATTTAGACTCTCTTGAATTGCCGCTTCGACTTCCGAGTCTAAAGCTGATGTTGCTTCGTCAAGTACCAAAAGAGGGGCATCTTTTAACAATACTCTTGAAATTGCGATGCGTTGACGTTGACCACCGGAGAGCTTCACGCCACGTTCGCCAACTTGTGCATCATAACCGATGTTTCCAAATGGGTCGGTAAGGTTTTCAATAAACTCATGCGCGTGTGCCTGCTGAGTCGCTTTGATCAGCTCATCCTCCGAGGCATCTGGATTTCCGTACAAGATATTGTCACGAATCGAACGGTGGAGTAATGACGTATCTTGAGTGACCATGCCTATTTGGGCGCGCAGAGAGTCTTGGGTAACACGAGAGATCTCCTGACCATCAATTTTGATGCAACCCTCTTCGACATCATGAAATCTAAGTAACAAGTTGACCAGCGTTGATTTACCCGCGCCAGAGCGTCCGACCAACCCCACTTTTTCCCCTGGTTTTATGTTTAGGTTTAGATTGTTGAGTACGCCTTTTTTCTCACCATAGTGGAAGCTGACATTGTCGAAGTGGATACCACCATCTGTCACGACAAGCTCTTTTGCATTTGGCTCATCTTTAATATCGATCGGTTTAGAAAGGGTTTTCATTCCATCGACTACCGTGCCCATGTTTTCGAACAATGCGCCGACTTCCCACATTATCCACATCGACATACCATTCACGCGCAAAGCCAAACTGATCGCGATAGCAATCGCACCGACACTGATAGCGCTGTCTAGCCATAGGAAAATAGACAGTGCCGCGACGGAGAACACCAAAAGGTAGTTTGAAATCTCAACAGCGATGTCAAAGCCAGTCACTAGGCGCATTTGGCGATACACAGTATCAAGAAACCCTTTCATGCCTTGTTCTGCGTATTCCGTTTCCCGTTTACTGTGAGAGAAGAGTTTCACGGTTTGGATATTGGTATAACTGTCTACGATACGACCTGTCATGGTTGAGCGGGCATCGGCTTGTTCGGAGGCGACATCTTTGAGTTTCGGGACAAAGTGAATTTGGATGGCGATGTAAGCCAATAGCCAGACAATCATTGGGATCATCAAACGCCAATCGGCAGCGGCTAACATGACGATCATACTGGTAAAGTAAACCGACACGTAAACAAACACATCCATGGTTTTCATGACGGTTTCACGAACAGCCAATGAGGTTTGCATAACCTTGGTCGCGACACGGCCTGCGAAATCGTCTTGGTAGAAATTGAGGCTTTGATTGAGCAAGTAGCGATGGGCTAACCAACGGATTGACATTGGGTAGTTACCAAGCAAGGTTTGATGAATCAATAGAGAATAAACCACGACAAGAATTGGCATGACAACAAGCAGCAATGATCCATAGAAAATCAATTCGGTTTTGTTGTCTTGCAAAAACGTTTCAGGGTTGCTGGTGGAAAGCCAGTCAACGAGTTGGCCCATCGCACCAAATAGAGAAACCTCTACAATGGCAACAATAGTCGACATGATTGACATGATGATCAACGGCTTTTCGAAGCCTTTTGTATAGTGGCGAAGGAAAGCAAAAATCCCAGTAGGGGGTTGATCGGGTTGTGATTTGGGGAACGGTTCAGTAAAACCTTCAAATCGTTTAAACATAACTCATCCTAAAATTAAAACACGTCCATTTCTGTATAGGAATTCGTCAATTCTGACATCCGATTTGCCGGTTTATATACAGATCATGGAAAAAAGAAATAAAGTGGTCTGCTAGCCAGAAAAGCAGACGAGTTCATGCGTGAGGCGAAAAAATAGTCTAACGGATTGCATTTTAAATGTAACCACTAAGTAATTCATATCTTTAATGGTTTATCAAATATGACTCAAATGATTGAGTGGTTGTATGGGGTGTTAAAGCCTCAGGCATGCCTTATTTACTGAGGCCTCTCTTAGTTGCAATAAAAAGTCGCGACATCCGGATGCTAATCAGGAATTATTGCTTCTTGGTGCGCAATTTACTCATAAAAACAGCAAAACTTTTCTTAACATTAATTTTACAATCGTTTCATTCTAGTGAGAAGGAATGTATCGGATGCTATTAAACGAATCAGTGCCTCAGAATGCACAAGGAAAAGAAGAAAGTACGCAAAGTACTCTACGCCATACCGCTAACTGTGTGGTAATGGTTCCGCCAAAAGAATTCCGATTTAATGAGGAAACCGCGCAAGACAATGAGTTTCAACACCATGTGTCGTTAAGTCAGGATGAAATCACTCACCGCACCATGGCTGAGTTTGCCGCAATGGTTCAGTCTTTACGTAAAGAGGGTTTGCAAGTTGTCGAATTTGACTATCCATATACTGAGGTCGCGACACCTGATGCCGTATTTCCCAACAATTGGTTTAGCACCACCCCTGACGGTACGCTGTATACTTTTCCGATGGCGTGTGAAAACCGCCAACATGAAGTACGTCCGAAAGCATTAGCGGCAAGTTTGATGCAGTCTGGTCGTGAAGTGTACCAGCAAGATTCATTGACCGAGTATCTTGACGAGCAAGCGTATCTAGAAAGCACCGGCGTGATGGTGTTTGATCATTTAAACCAAACCGTTTATGCCGCGTTGTCTCAGCGATGTGATCGTTTAGTGCTAGAAGATTACGCAAAACGTATAGGGTATGAGCGTGTGATTTCTTTTCAAACCCGTTTGCCGTCGGGGGCACCGGTGTATCATACCAACGTCATGATGGCAGTCGGCGAGCAGTTCTGTGTGATATGCGATGAGGTGATCCCAGAGTTTGAGCGTCGTTTTGTTTTGAAGTCGTTAGCTAAAGACAAGCAAGTCATCTCGATTTCCATTGATCAGATGAACCAGTTTTGCGGCAACATTTTACAACTGGAAACGGTCAGAGGCGACAAGGTGATTGCCATGTCTCAATCGGCTTACGATGCATTCTCTCCAGCACAAAGAAATCAGCTAGCGACACACGGTAAATTACTGCCATTTGATGTTTCGACCATCGAATCTATTGGTGGTGGTTCGGTACGCTGTATGTTAGGTGAAGTGTTCCTACCTAGTCGTAAATCGTTGCTGTAAACGAAGCATTAGCCCTATTACTTTGGTTACGCCGAGTTTGGTTCAATACAAAGACGCGAGATATATAAACACAAGATCAGCGATGAGGCTGATCTTGTCGGTTTAACATGCTTCTGAGTGATGCGCTTGCTGAAAGCAAGGTTCTTGCTTTGAATGTTTGGGTACAAAACAGAGTTTGTCCGCGGACATCTTCAAACCATTTTGCATCTTGATATGAGTGACGGCACAAATCACGCAACCATGAGGGAGGTTGAACAGTGAACGGGTTTGAGTGAAAAGTACGCCGTCATCATAAGCAGGTGTAACGTTGATAGCTTTACCTTGCCATGCCTGACGAACGCTTTTCACATCAATGTTAGGCACAATCAATGAGAGCATTTCTGGCTCAACATCCTTGACGACTTTGAGGCAAATGCGGCAGCCATCGTAGTATTGTTCAACCCAAACTTTATGGGGAATGCTTTGGTCAACCCAGTCTAACTGCAGTATGTGTTCCATGGTTTATTCCTCAGGTAGATCCAACAAAGGCAGCGCCGAAACACTGCCTTGTTAGGTGGGTAAAAGGTTATTCGTAACTTAGCCCGTGACCGAGTTCGTACAAGGTGTCTGCTTCGTCATAACCTGGGTAGTCAGAGTGCTGGTTCAAAATCGCTTGCGCGCTGTTTGCCAGTGCAAATGGAAGCTTGCCTTGAGGAGCGAAATTACCTGAAAGGACTTCCATTAAGTTGCGGTCTGATACACCGAAGGTGGCTAAGATTGCGCCCGATTTTTTCATGTTACTTGCATCATCCAGTACAAACGGTTGACGGAAGTTAATTGAAAGCACGGTATTCTCTGCGCCAATTTCATTCATGACGGCTTGTATATCGGTCAGACTTGGCTCAATTTTCCAAGATGCTGCAGTTGCCATTTGGCTGAATGCCAACAGGTCGAGTTCATCTGGGTTTGCACCGCCAAAGATAAGCTCAGGATCCGCACCTTCATTGGAAACACGCACGCGAATAACGGCGTAATCGGTTCCTGCAGGTACTGTTGGGCGAACTTCTCCCTCTTCGTAATCACCAGACGTCACGTCAAAGCCATAACGTTCATCACCTGCGATGGTTTCATCCATACCCATCACGTAGAGTGAAACTGCTTTGTCCGTACTTGGTTTAGCAAGCGGCAGTGTCTTGTCTGTATTTTGCAACAGAACCACGGATTTCTTCTGAGCGTAATCTGCGCGCTCTTGATGTTCGGCATTGCCTAAGATTTCTTGTGCTTTGTTTACGTCCACGTAAGTGTTTTCAAACAAGCCAAGTTGGAATTGCTCTTTGACTAGGCGGGTTACTGAGAGGTCGACACGTTCTTCGTCAATCAGCCCTTTGTTGACCAAATTCACGATGACGTCTTTGTCATTAAAGCCTGATAACACATCAACACCAGCCTCAATCACCATCGCAACTTGCTCATCAATGGTTTTGTCTTCTACACCCCATGCTCTGTCGCCGATGATACCTGTATCGGAGTTGACATTACCGGTGTAGCCTAGCTCACCGCGCAGTAGGTCGGTGACAATGCCTTTAGAGAAGGACATGCCCACATCGTTTGGCATCCACTTCTGATCTACAGGGATACCGTAGTAAGGCATGATGGAAGAAGCCCCAGCATCGATTGCTGCGATAAACGGAATCAAATGGTAGTCAAAGTTGTCTTTTGGATAAACTTGGTTTTGGCCAAAGTCGTAGTGCGGATCGCCACCATTTTCTTGAGGGCCACCACCAGGGAAGTGTTTGATTGTAAGGGCAATACTATCTTGATCAATTGCGCCACCACCTTGTAGGCCGTTGCTCAAAGAACGCATGATATCTGCAGCAAGATCCGCATCTTCTGTAAAGGTTTCATGCACGCGATACCAGCGAGGCTCTGTCGCGAGATCCATCATGTAACCGTACATACTGCGCAAGCCAATCGATGACCATTCTTCATTCATGATGCCAGCGAACTCTTCGAGCAGTGCCATATCTCGAGTGGCGGCAAGTCCAGCTTCTTTTGGCCATGCAGAGAATGAACCGGAAGAGACGTTAATGCCTGCTTTCGCTGATGGATCGATGTGGTTACGCGCGTTTGATTTGAATAACGCAGGAATGCCCATGCGGGTTTTCTCTCGTAACTCTTGAACGCTGTTCATGAAGGTGGCAGCTTCTTTCGGCGAGATTTGGCAACCAGAGCGTCCGCTGTCGCAGTTCGGGGCGTTTTCTGGCGTTTCAACCACACTATTACGGAAAATAAAACGGGTCATCTGAGCGTCGGCGATCATGTCTTGACCTTTGCTTGTCACGACACCACCTTCACCAGAATTGAGAGTGTCAATCAGCATCATGCCGGCTTTTTCTTCCAGCGTCATTCGGCTAACAAGATCGGCGGCACGCTCTTCTGGTGTTAGGCGCCAATCTTCGAATGGTTCTAACGTTCCGTTGCCATTGGAGTCTCTGAATTGATAACCATCAACACTCAGTACGTCATGTACTCGAGAGAAGACTTCTGGTTGAACATAGCTGTTGTCATCGTTGGATGAGTTACACCCTGCGAGAACAAGCGCCACTGCGATAGGAGTGAGTTGGGTAAGACGTTTCATGTCGCTGTCCTAATGTTGGTATAGTTGTTTTTTCTAGACCAATATTAATAATTACCCGCATTTTGGTTAACCAAATTTAATTAAACTACAGATTTGGATCACCATATTTTTTATTTAGGTGATTTAACTCAATCTATTATTAAAAACAGGTTGACCACATTAAATGTTATCGTAATTTTGAATTGAGATTCTTTTGATTAATTTTATTTAAATCATGTGGTTACGTAAGTGTTAGGTTGCTTCCAAATTCTATGTAATATCATGTCTGCTATTATTTACTTCGGAACGATTACTTGATTATAAAAAGGGACAAATACATCAGTTATCATTCACAGTTTTCATCTGATTATTAATTTTATTTGATTGATACAAGCGATATATAGTCAGTAAATTGGTGATGATAAATGTACTCTCGACTAATGAACCACCGATAGAGCCAAGCCAAATATTGTGGCTGACCCAGCAGAACGAATTAAACAAAATTAAGCTGCGTAGAGTGATGCCTTGTTTGGAAAAGAGCGCCCAAGTGGCGACGGACGATCCGATTACCGTGAGTAGCTCAAAAAAGTGGGTGATGTTTGGCAGGGTCATCAGCCACATAAGAGCAATGAAGAACCACATCACTTTACGTGATTGAGTTTTGATTGAGGCGAAACTGCGAATGCCATTAATGATCACGCCAATGGCAGCGACGGTTGCGCCCATCAGGGAAAAGTGAATACCCATGATGAAACAAAACGCCATCATCTGATAGCGAAAGCGCATGTCGTCTTTTTGCCAGAATGCCATCACGCCAACCATAAACGCGATGCCACCAATGCCTTGTGCTAACCAGTTTTCCATTTATTTTCCTAGAGTGTTGCAAAGCCAGCTCGTTAAGTGAGTAAGCTAATGAGCATCCTTCAAAGTTGCCGCCCTTATAGAGTTTGATTCACTTTGTGAGTAGATCCTGAATCACGCTCGTGCCTCGCTTTTCAGGATGACGGATAAGGGAGGATATGTCATACCGTCATTCCGACGAGCCTAGGCGAGATCAGGAATCTACTTACAGGGATAACCCAATCAATTGAGCTATGCTTTGAACGAATCAGCCCTCCACAAGGGGAGGGCTGAGCACTTTATCTCAATTGCTAAGGGGTTACCCAAGAGCTTTGAGGCTACTTACGAATCATTACTCATTCACAAGCGCTACTGCTTCGCGAGTTAGGCGTGCAAGCTCTTCCCAGTTACCTTCTTCAATCAGTTTCTTGTCTACCATCCATGTACCACCACATGCCAATACGCGCGGGATAGCTAAGTAATCTTTGATGTTCGCAGGGTTAATGCCACCAGTAGGCATCAGTTCGATGTCGGTGTATGGCGCGAGCAGTGATTTCACCATGTTGATGCCGCCAGAAGCTTCTGCAGGGAAGAACTTCAAGGTGGTTAATCCCATTTCCAGTGCGGCTTCAACTGTGCTTGGGTTATTCACACCCGGTACGATATCAATCCCGATTTCTTGGCACGCTTTAACAGTATTTGGGTTAAAGCCAGGCGATACGATGAACGTTGCGCCTGCTTCTTTCGCAGCAATTGCTTGCTCGCGGTTCAGCACCGTACCTGCGCCTATCAGCATGTCTGGCTGGGTTTCACGCAGTAGGCGAATCGCTTCTGCAGCCGCTGCTGAACGGAAAGTGATTTCAGCCGCTGGTAGTCCGTTTTCTGCCAGTACTTTACCCAGTGGGATAATGTCTTCTGCTTTATCAATGGCGATTACAGGGATGACTTTCAGAGCTTTCAATTGTTCTTTAATGCTAGACATGAGTGTTCCTTAAACGACGCCAAGCGCCGGTTGTGTGAATGCTTTGGGAATGATGGCACCGCGATGTTGAATCACAGCACCTGCCAGTGCGTTGCCTCTTTGGCATGAGGTCGCTAGATCGGCGCCAGCAAGGTATGCCGATAAAAAGCCACCATTGAATGAGTCGCCCGCCGATGTGGTGTCCACCACTTGAGCGACAGGTTGGGTTGGCACGGCTTGTGGAGCCAGAGCCGCGCTCGAACCCTGATTTGTTGAGTCTTGAACCAAACAGCCATCCGCGCCGAGCTTGACGTTGCATTTGCCCACGCCAAGAGAAGTTAGGCGTTCAATGGTTTGCTCTGGTGTTTCGTCACCCCAGATCAATTGCTCGTCATCGAAAGTTACCAATGCAATGTCAGTCAGTTGGTACATAGCTTGGTAAACGTTTTTGACGGTTTGATTATCGTCGTTAGGCCACAATGCTGGGCGGAAGTTGCTATCAAAAGCAATCTCAACACCTTGAGCTTTAAGCTCGACCAATAAGTTGAGCAGCAAAATTCGGTCTTCTTCCGGTAAGATAGCTAAAGAAATACCGCTGAGAAATACCGCATCAACCTGAGTTAACGCTTGTTTAACCATTCCAAAATTTGGATGTTGAAGCAAGTAACGCGCAGCTGATTGGTTGCGCCAATATAAGAACGTACGCTCACCTTGGTCATCAAGCTGAATCAAATACAAACCCGGTGTACGAGTTTCATCGCGCAGCACTAAGTCTGTCGAAATGCCTTCTTCTTGCCAGCGAGTGAGCATGCCTGTACTGATCGGGTCATTGCCAAGTGCGGTAACATAAGAAACTTTAACGTCATCGGATTTGGTATTGGCTTCGCAGCCGCGGCTCAAATAAACCGCAGCGTTGAGCGTATCCCCACCAAACGTTTGATGCATTGAGCCGAATGGTTTGCCATTCAGCTCAATCATGCATTCACCAATAATGGCGATGTGCTTCATTGGTTACGCCCTCTCTTCAAAGTAGCGTTTTGCGTTACCAAAACAGATGTCTTCGACCATAGGACCAAGCAACGATAGGTCATTTGGAACTTCGCCGTTCTCTGCCCAACGACCGACCATGTCACACAGGATGCGGCGGAAGTATTCGTGGCGGGTGTAAGACAAGAAGCTGCGCGAGTCCGTTAACATGCCGACGAATTGGCTGAGCAAACCAAGTTGAGAAAGCTGTTCCATTTGGCGTTGCATGCCATCTTTCTGATCGTTGAACCACCAACCTGACCCAAACTGCACTTTGCCCGCGATGCCACCACCTTGGAAGTTACCAATCATGGTCGCCATCATTTCATTATCACGAGGGTTCAAACAGTAAAGAATGGTGCGAGGCAGCTCGTTGGTTTGGTCCATCTCATCCAATAGATGTGCCAGTTCAAAGGCAAATGGTCGATCGCCAATCGAGTCAAAGCCAGCGTCGGCACCTAACAGTTGGAACATGCGTGTGCTGTTGTTGCGCTGCGCGCCAATATGAAGCTGCATGACCCAGCCCAATTGCGCGTAGCGTTTGCCGAGCCAAACTTGAACTGCGGTAGAGAACTGCGCACATTCAAGCTCAGACAACACTTCGCCATTCAAACGACGGGTCAGCAACGCATCTAAATCAGCTTCGCTTGGAATTGGCGCGTAACGGACGATCTCAATGCCGTGGTCTGCCGCACGACAACCATGTGCATTGAAGTGCGCCAAACGTTTATCAAGCGCACTCAATAAATCATCAAAGCGGCGGATTTCAATGTCTGCTACTTCGCCCAGTTTGTGCATGTAATCCGCAAACACGTCCAATTCAATCTTGAACGCCTTATCCGGACGCCAGCTTGGTAGCACTTTGACGTTAAAGGTATCGTCTTCTGCGATCGCTTTGTGGTGTTCTAGTGAATCGATAGGATCATCAGTTGTGCCCGCCATTACAACGTTCATTTGCTGCATGATGCCGCGAGCTGTAAATTCAGGTGTCGCCAGTAGCTCATTACATTGATGCCAAATTTGGTCTGCAGTATCTGGGCTAAACAGCGTATTGGTAATGCCGAATGGGCGACGCAGTTCTAGGTGTGTCCAGTGGTAAAGCGGATTGCCCAAGGTTTGAGGAACCGTCTTCGCCCACGCCATGTATTTGTCGTAATCGCTCGCACTACCCGTAATCAAACGCTCTTCAATGCCTGCCGAGCGCATGCCACGCCATTTGTAGTGATCGCCTTCAAGCCAGATTTGACCTAAGTTATCGAACTGACGATTTTGCGCCACTTCTGCTGGGTTTAAGTGGCAGTGGTAATCATAAATTGGCTGGTGGAACGCATGCTCATGGTACAAGCGACGTGCAGTTTCGTTTGAGAGTAAAAAGTCTTCACACAAGAAATTCTTCATCGTTAACTCCTATTACAGCGCAGCGACGGTGGCACGAGCACCGTTATCGATTAGCGATTGGTAAGCACTGCTCACCGCATCAATCACTTGTGGGTTTTGACCAAGCTCTGCAGGGAAGATGGCTTCAACCGCGAGCAACGCAGGAACAACAGAAACGTTCAAGCCGTGTTGGTTGCAGATCTGACGTAGTGTCTCTGCCATTGGATCGCGAACATCAATATCGTCGCCTTGCTCATCCACGCCGGATACATAGCGCATCCAACCTGCAATCGCTGTTGCCAACCATGAGAAGTTAGAGCCTTGAGCAAGGTGGAATCGTAAGCTGCCACCCATGCGTTGTGGGATCTTCTGGCTGCCATCCATCGCGATTTGCCATGTTTTGTGTTTCAAACTTGGGTTGGTGAAGCGCTCGATAAGCAGTTTAGCGTAGCTTTCTAAATCGGTGCCTTCTGGCATGGTCAGCGAAGGGGCTTGTGCTTGCATCATCATGTCAAATGCCGCTTTGCGGTAGCCTTCATCTGTCATGGTGTCAGAGATATGCGCGTAACCACCAAGGTAGCCTAGGTAGGCTAGGAACGAGTGGCTACCATTTAGCATGCGCAGCTTCATTTCTTCGTAAGGCACAACGTCGGCAACAAATTCTGCGCCAGCCACGTTCCAATCTGGACGACCAGCCACGAAGTTGTCCTCGATAACCCATTGGCGGAATGGTTCACAAGCGATGCCACATGGATCTTCACAGCCAAGCAGATCTGCGATTTCGGTCAGTGTCTCTTCTGTGGCTGCTGGCACAATGCGGTCAACCATAGTGCAAGGGAAGGTAACGTTGGTTTCAATCCAGTCACGTAATTCAGGGTCGAGCAGTTGAGCGAACTCAAGTACGGCTGCTTTTGCTACGTGACCGTTTTCTTGCACGTTATCACAAGACATCACGGTAAATGGTTTCAGACCGCGTTCACGACGCACCTTAAGCGCTTGCACAATGTAACCCAGTGCCGATTTTGGCTCAGTTGGGTTAGCAAGATCAGCAATCACAAGTGGGTTGTTTTTATCAAGCGTGCCCGTTGCAGGGTCAGCGCAGTAACCTTTCTCGGTAATCGTCATTGAAACGATCGCCACTTGTGGCTCTGCCATTTTTTCTAACACAGCTTGAATGCTGTCGAGGCTTGGGTGGAGTGACTCGGTGACTGAACCAATCACTTTTACCTCAGTCGATTTTGCGCCTTTCTCTGCCACTGTGTAGAGGTGGTCTTGTGCGCGCAGCGATTGAATTAAATCTTCACCACCAAATAGGTTGATTTCGCAAATGCCCCAATCAGAACCCGTTTTGCTCAGCATCTCATTGGTGAATAAGGCTTGGTGCGCACGGTGGAAAGCACCGAAACCGAGGTGAACAATACGGCTTGTAAGTGTTGAGCGGTCGTAGTCCGGAAGCAGAACGTTATGATTCAGAGTGGAATTAGAAATAGTCTTCATTGTTGTATCCCTTTTCCCGCAGGCGGTCCTGCGGGATGGTTTATCTTAATAATGAGTAGCTAAGAGCTTATTTAGTAAATAAGCACCTATTTAGTAACCAAGAACAAGCCTAGGTAGGAATAGGCTCAAGTCAGGAATAAAGGTTACGGCCATCAGAGCTGCAACCAGTGCTACGTAGAATGGAAGTAGAGGCTTAATTACTTTATCGATGGCAACGTTTGCCACAGAACAACCGATGAACAACGCGCTACCTACTGGTGGGGTACAGATACCGATAGCCAAGTTGAAAGTCATCATGATGCCGAAGTGTACAGGGTCGATACCCATATCTAGTGCGATTGGCAGGAAGATAGGCGTAAAGATAAGTACCGCTGGTGTCATATCCATGAAGATACCGACAATCAACAGAATGACGTTGATGATCAAGAGAATCATCATTGGGTTGTCAGAGATAGCAAGTAGGGCATCTGCAATCATGTAAGGGATGTCGGCGTTCGCCATCGCCCAAGACATGCCCATTGATGCGCCAACCAGTAGCAATACGATAGAAGTGGTGACCGCAGACTCTAGGATGATCTTTGGAATGTCACGCCATTTCACTTCGCGGTAAATCAGCACCGCAAGCACAAAGGTATAAACCACGGCGATAGCTGATGCTTCTGTTGCTGTAAAGATACCGCCAATGATGCCACCCATGATAATCACAATCAGTGCTAGAGAAGGGGCCGCTTTTAAGAAGGTATTCCAAACTATTGCCAGAGAAGGACGTGCTGCCACTGGGTAGCCACGGCGTTTTGCAATGATGCCCGCCACCACCATGATGCTGAGACCCATCAAAATGCCAGGAATGTAACCCGCTAGGAACAATGCAGCGATAGACGTACCGCCAGACACCAATGAGAACACGATCAAAGTGTTACTTGGTGGAATCAGCAAACCAGATGGGCAAGAAGTGATGTTCACTGCCGCAGAGAAGTTCTCATCGTAGCCGTCTTTCTTTTGCAGAGGAGACATGGTGCCGCCAACCGCAGCCGCAGACGCAACTGCTGAGCCAGAAATTGAACCAAACATCATGTTCGCCATCACGTTTACGTGCGCTAGCGAACCAGGCAGACGACCGCCTAACACTTTTGCGAAGTTGATAAGACGTAGTGCGATCCCGCCTTGGTTCATGATGTTACCCGCCAAGATAAAGAACGGGATTGCCAGCAGAGCAAAGTTATCAAGGCCTGCCGCCATACGCTGCGCCACAACGGCGATAGCTGGTTCTAACGGTAAGCTCATTAAAATAGTGGCTAGCGATGACAAACCGATAGCGAAAGAAACCGGTACGCCAATAGTCAATAAGACTGCAAAGCTACCGAATAGGGTGAGAATTAATTGCCATTCCATTGTGGAACCCTCTATTGATCAAGCTGGGTGTCGGTGAGTAGGGCTTCACCAGACGTCAATTGTTTGATGCGGTCAAAAGCAAATACCGCTGAGTAGAAAATCATCAGTGCACCGCTGATTGGAAGGCAGAAGTAGATGTAGCCCATTTCCAAGCCCAGTGCTGGCGTTAGCTGACCAGTTGCCAAAGTTTTCAGTGCCAGTTGCGTACCGCCGTGAACCAATACCACGTAAGAGAACAGTGCAATGGCGATTTGGATGACGATTTCATTGATGAGTTTGCGTTTGCCTTGCAGTTTCATCGTCAATAAGTCGATAGCAAGGTGACGTTTAAGGCCTGTGGTGTAAGCAGCACCAATAAGGGCTACCCACATAAAGAGATAACGGGCGAGCTCGTCGGTAACGGTGCTTGGTCTGCCAATGACATAGCGTGATAACACTTGCCAGACTACGCAAATGACGAGGAAGGTCGAGAGAGAGACCGTAAAGGCAGCCAGCCCCCTGTTTATATATGTGACCAATTTATTCATTTTCATTTCCTTTCAGTAAATATGCGCATCTCATAACAATTGGTTTACCAATGTAAGGAATTGTTTCTGTGTAGGGCAGTAACATACGCTGATCTTTCTGGCTGGATTATAAGTTAGGCGATTTGGTTGTCACGTGAGCGGGTTCACAAATGGATTGGTTGACCAATTTAACGGTTGCTATTGTGATTTTGGTCAATCAATTTACATTTTTGTTTTGACGATGGCTTTTTTGATCGCCAATAATGGCCTCGAAACAAGAAATACCGTTAAAAAATTAAAACTACCCTACATATTGGACAACCAATCCAAGGAGAATAGAACAATGATGACGCGTAAGACTCTTCTTTGCGCTGTAGTAGGTGCTGCAATGACCTTCGGCGCCACTGCTTCTGCTTATGCTGCGACCACTTTGAAACTGAGTCACAACCACCCACGTGACCATGCGGTACATAAAGCAATGGACTTTATGGCAAAAGAAGTGCGTGAAATGACAGACGGTGAAGTTCGTATTCGTATTTACCCTGATGCACAACTAGGTACACAGCGTGAATCGATGGAGCTAATGCAAAACGGCGCTCTGGATATGGTGAAGAGTAACGCGGCAGAATTGGAAGCTTTCTCCCCAGCTTACGCAGCATTTAACATGCCTTATTTGTTCCGCGATAAAGACCACTACTACAAAGTGACAGACGGTGAAGTAGGTCGTGAAATCCTTAACTCTTCGGCAGACAGCGGTTTTATTGGTGTGACTTACTACGATGCGGGTGCGCGTAGCTTCTACACCAACAAACCAATCAACACACCAGAAGATCTAAAAGGTCTGAAAGTGCGCGTACAGCCGAGTCCATCAGCGATTGCGATGGTGAAAGCGCTTGGCGGTAACCCAACGCCACTGGCATATGGTGAGTTATACACGGCATTGCAACAAGGTGTTGTGGACGCTGCGGAAAACAACATCCCATCGTTTAGCTTGAGCCGTCACAGTGAAGTATCGAAATACTTCAGTTTGGATGAGCACACCATGGTGCCAGACATCTTGGTTATCTCTACTAAGACGTATGACAAGCTAACGCCGGAGCAGCAACAAGCACTGATGAAAGCAGCGGCAGACTCTTCAGAATACATGAAGAAGCTATGGGCAGAGTCAGAAGCAAAAGAGCGCAAGAAAGCAGAGAAGATGGGCGTGACTTTTGTTGAGCCAAACAAAGCGGCATTTGCTGAAGCGGTTCAACCAATGTATGCGGACCTAGAAAAGACAAATCCTGAATTAAATGAACTGGTTGAGAAGATCAAAGCGGTTAAGTAATTCACAAATTAATTAGTAATAAACAATCGAAAACAAGGTGTTACCACATTCTGGTACATAGAGGTTGACCAATTTTTATTGGTCGTTATGATGGCGTGAGAAGTTAAATGGAATATAGTGATAATATCATCATGATGCCTTTTGAACCGAAAAGACCGTATCAAGAGATCGGTTTAGTCCTTAGACAAGAACTCATCAACGGCCACTACAAGGTCGGAGATAGGTTGCCGCCTGAGCGCGATATCGCAGAACGTCTTGACGTTAGCCGCACAGTAGTGCGTGAAGCGATCATCATGCTGGAGCTGGAAAATCTTGTCGAAGTGAAAAAAGGTTCTGGGGTGTATGTTATCAATATTCCATCTCAACCAAACTCCCGTGAGAACGTGATCAGCGATGATGCAGGTCCGTTTGAAATGCTCCAAGCTCGTCAGTTACTTGAAAGTAACATTGCGGAATTTGCAGCGATGCAAGTAACGCCTGGCGACATCGTAAAAATGCGTGCAGCCCTAGAGTTAGAACGAGATGAACTCGCCAGTGGCACCACGGATTGCAACGGTGATGAAAAGTTTCACATGTGCATTGCAGAGGCAACTCAAAACTCTGTGCTGGTGGACATGCTGAAGCAATCTTGGGAGCGACGCGAGAGCAGCCCAATGTGGAATAAACTTCATTCCCGCATTGCTGGTCAAGACTACCGTGAAGAGTGGTTAGACGATCACGCCAAAATCCTCGCCGCATTGCAGCGTAAAGATCCAATTGCTGCAAAAAATGCCATGTGGCAACACCTTGAAAACGTTAAACAGCGCCTGTTGGAGCTGTCTGACATCGATGACCCGAATTTTGATGGTTACTTATTCAGTTCCAACCCTGTTGTTCTGCAGGGTGCTGAAAACGGTTAACCACATTGCCGGCCTCGGTCGGCTCTAGTCAGCGCAGCTGCATTGTCGTGGCTGCATATTAAGAAGTCGTTGTGCACTTAGCTTGAATTATTCGAGCGGGCTGAGTGCGTCTTAAAAAAGGTGAGTGTCATGGAACAAACTTGGCGTTGGTACGGTCCGAATGACCCAGTGTCGCTAGACGATATTCGTCAAGCAGGCGCAACAGGCATCGTGAATGCCTTGCACCACATTCCAAATGGTGAAGTGTGGTCGAAAGAAGAGATTTTAAAACGTAAAGCCATCATCGAAGAGAAAGGCTTAACGTGGTCGGTGGTTGAAAGTGTTCCTGTTCACGAAGAAATCAAAACTCAGACGGGCAACTTCCAACAATGGATCGATAACTATAAACAAACGCTGCGTAATCTAGCAGAGTGCGGCGTAGATACGGTCTGCTACAACTTTATGCCAGTACTCGACTGGACACGTACTGACCTAGAATTTGAAATGCCAGATGGTTCTAAAGCATTGCGCTTTGACCAAATCGCATTTGCGGCATTTGAGCTGCACATTCTTAAACGTCCGGGCGCTGCAGCGGATTACACCGAAGCAGAACAAGCGCAGGCGCTGGAATACTTTAACAACATGACGGCGGAGCAAATCCAGCAACTGACAAGCAACATCATCGCTGGTCTGCCGGGTGCAGAAGAAGGCTACACGTTAGAAGAGTTCCAAGCACAATTGGATCGCTACGCAGGTATCAGTAAAGATAAGCTGCGTGAACATATGGCGCATTTCTTAGCAGAATTGATGCCAGTTTGTGAAGCGCATGGCTTGAAGTTGGCAGTACACCCAGACGATCCACCGCGCCCAATTCTTGGTTTGCCGCGCATTGTTTCAACCATCGAAGACATCGACTGGTTGACAGAAAAAGTGCCAAGCAAGATGAACGGTTTAACCATGTGTACCGGTTCTTACGGTGTGCGTGGTGACAACGACCTAGTGAAGATGATTAAAAAGCACGGTGACCGTGTTTACTTCACTCACTTGCGTTCGACCAAGCGTGAAGAAAGCAACCCGATGACATTCCACGAAGCGGCGCACCTTGATGGCGATGTGGATATGTACAATGTGGTGATGGCGATTCTGGATGAAGAACAACGCCGCGCAGAATTAGGCGATAATCGTTTAATTCCAATGCGCCCTGACCATGGTCACCAAATGTTGGATGACTTGAAGAAGAAGACCAACCCAGGCTACTCAGCCATTGGCCGCTTGAAAGGCCTTGCTGAAGTTCGTGGTCTAGAGATGGCACTAAAACGCGCTTTCTACACCAAGTAACGATTTACAATGTAAAACCACTTTTAAAAGCGCAGAGTTTTGGCTCTGCGCTTTTTTTGTTTCTACTCGCCGTTGGGAAGCTTTTCTTTGAGATAATCAATCAAGCAGCGAACCTTAAGAGGCGTATATCGGCTTTGTAAGTACACGGCATTGAAAGGTAAGTTTTGTCCTAAGTAGTCACTCATGACTTGCTTGAGTCGGCCCGCTTTAATGTGCGATTCCACCATCCAAATTGGTAGTATTACTATACCCATTCCCGTGAGTGCGACTTCTAACAGTACATCGCCGTTGTCACTTTGAAAGTTACCACTAACCGCTACGGAGTGTTCTTTATCTTCTTTTGTAAAACGCCAAATATTGACCTCTTGCATGCCAGAATAGATCAAACAGTTGTGTTGTGTCAGATCATCTGGCTTTTTCGGGGTTCCATTTCTATCTAAATAACTCGGAGCCGCTAAGGCTAACATCGGGTTATCAAATAAATGTCGTGCAATTAATGTCGAATCTTCTAGTTGTCTTGCTCGAATCGCCACATCAATGCCATCGCTGATCAAGTCGGTGTGTCGGTCACTGAGCCGTAAATCCACTTTGATATCAGGATAGCGCTGGAAAAACTCGGCCATAATGGGTGCAAGCAGAATGCGACCAAACGCAACGGGTGCAGAGATACGAACTGTTCCTTGGGGAGAAGCCACCTCCGATCTTGCCTCAGTTTCGGCTTCATCCAGTTCACCTAAAATATCTACACAAGTTTGATAATACTTCGCGCCCGCTGGCGTTAAAGCATGATCGCGACTGCTTCGAGCAAGAAGTTTGACGCCGATTTTTTTCTCTAACGCTGCGACTTTTTTGCTGATTGTCGTTTGTGAGGTATTCATCTCACGACCCGTGGCAGAAAAGCTGCCTGTCTGTACCACTCGAACAAATGCACGCATTGCGCTTAGTTGGTCCATTAGTGTTCTCAATTATTCCAAATACGAATAGATACTAGTCATTGTAGCTTAGTTTCAGTCGTTTTTGTTTGGTTCTATTATCCCTATCAAGCCGTAAGACAACGCAATACCAAAGAATTACTAAGATTAGATAGCCACTGGAGGCACTCATGGATATGCAACAAAAACTACAACTACTGATCGATAAACAAGACATTACAGAAGTGATTTTTCGTCATGCTCGTTCTTTAGATCGTATGGACGCAGAGTTGATGAAATCTACTTACTGGGAAGATGCTATTGAAGATCACCAAGATCCGATCTTTCCAGATTTGTTCTTCTATAATGATAACGCACACGCATTTGTTGAACCCGCAATGAAAGGGTTCGAAGCCATCAAAATTACGCAGCATCGTATCAGCAACGTTCTCATCAAAGTCGATGGTGATACAGCAACCGCAGAGAGTTATGTGTGGGCATATCATGTCCATGAAGAAGATGGCGTAGACAAAGAGGGTATTTTAGGTGGTCGTCACCTGTACCGTTTTGAGCGTCGAGACGGCGTTTGGAAAATGATTCATCGCTTTACCGCTTTCGATTGGAACCAAAACCAAGATGCGAGCGCAGTTTGGTCTCCTGATTTTGAAGATAAATATGTAGGCAAACGCAATAAATCTGATGAAAGTTACGAATACCTTTCGTAATCACTCCGGTCTGATGAAAAAGGCATGCGATGTTACCACTCAATTCATGCCTTATGTTTCATGCATCATGGCTCTGGTTATTTACATCATTAAGGATTCTAAAATGACAATGAACAAATTCAACGCAGGTGATTTATTTCCGTCTATTTCTTTGCCAACCTTTGATGGCAATACTATTGAGGTGGGTCAGCCATCTGAGCCAGCTACTTGGCGATTAGTGGTGGTGTATCGAGGCAAACATTGCCCACTATGCACACGCTACTTGAACGAGTTAGAAGGGCTTAAAGCGAAGTTCTTAGAAATTGGTGTTGATATTGTGGCGGTATCAGCGGACAGCAAAGAGCAGGTTGCGAAACATATGGAGCAGATCTCGGTGAGCTTTCCTATTGCTTACGGATTGAGTGTTGAACAGATGCAAACCCTTGGCCTGTATATCTCAGAGCCGCGTTCAGAAAAAGAAACGGACCATTTGTTTGCTGAGCCGGGTTTGTTTGTGGTTAATGATCAAGGTCGAGTTCAAATTATTGATATCTCGAACGGTCCATTTGTTCGTCCAGAATTAAATGTGCTGCTTTCCGGTATTGCATTCATTCGAAACCCTGAGAACAACTACCCAATCCGAGGCACTTATCAACCATCGAAGTAGTGTTTCATGTCGAATGGTCTGGCATAAAATTGGATGGTTCATAAAAAAGATTGTGGTAAAGTCCGCGCCTGCGATTTTACCGCGTCTTATCCTCAGCTTCTTGCTATAGCTTGGGGATTTTTGCTTTCACTGCCACCACATAAAGGGCCATGCTAATGCCATTTTCTACTCTTTCACTGAGTTCAGAGCTGATTCACGCACTGCCAAAAGACTTCAAGAAACCAACGGATATTCAAGCTTTGGCCATTCCTGAGTTACTCAGTGGCAATGATGTATTGGCATTAGCGAACACAGGCAGCGGCAAAACCCTTGCTTATGGTTTGCCTTTGTTAGAAAAACTAAGTGTAAACCCAGAGCAAAAAGCGCTAATTCTAGTACCAACGCGCGAGCTGGCGACACAAGTGAGCGAGGCGATTAATCAAGTTGGTCAATCTCTTGGTCTTAACGCGGTGTGTTTGTGTGGTGGTGTTGATAAAGAGCAGCAACTACAAGCACTTGTGGAAAATCCTCATATACTTGTTGCGACAACTGGTCGCTTGGTTGATTTAGCGAACAATGGTTTGGAGCTGAGCAATATCCATTACCTTGTGTTGGATGAAGCGGATCGATTGTTGGATATGGGCTTTTGGCCAGACGTACAAAACATTGCGGCGCAAACTTCAAGTCAGCGTCAAACCGCGATGTTCTCAGCAACGTTTTCAGATGAGTTGAAGAGTAAAGCCCAGTTGCTTATGCACGCACCAAAGCAAGTCGCAGCGCATCAAGAAAACAGCACCAACCAAGACATTGCTGAAACACTGTATTTAGTCAACAAAGGCAGCAAAACGAAAGCGTTGATTGAATTGATTCAGAAGCATGAATGGTCCCAAGCGTTGGTATTTATTGGCGCGAAAGAGAACGCAGATGGTTTGGCGAAGAAACTGAATAAAGCGGGTATAGCAACCAATGCGCTGCACGGTAATAAGAGCCAAGCAGAGCGAGAAGAAGCGCTGGCGCAGTTTAAGTCCGGGCAAACACAGGTGTTAATTGCCACCGATCTATTGGCGCGCGGTATTCACATTGAGCAATTGCCAGTCGTGGTCAATTTTGAGTTGCCAATGCACTCAGAGACTTACGTTCACCGTGTCGGTCGTACAGCCCGTGCAGGCGAACAAGGTATCGCAATGTCACTGGTCTGCCATGGCGAAGCCGAAGCTCTTCAGGCGATCCGTAACCTGACGCAACGTGAATTGCCAACGCAAGACCTTGAAGGTTTCCCAGTAACGGATAAGCCATCAACTGGCGAGAGCAAACGCGCGCCACGTGACAAGAAAGCCAACCGTCGCACGCAAGGCAAAAATAGCATTAAACAGTTTAAAAGTAAGCCAAAACGCAAAGTTTAAAACTTTTCATACTGATGCAACTGCGGCTGGAACCATACGTTGGTTCTAGCCACAGCCACGTTATAGCTGACAAGTCTCGCCATCGCCATATTACTACCATGTTGACCAGGTGTTTTGCTAATCTTGATGCCGTTGAATGGCGTTTCGCTACCCAGCATCTCAACCTTATAGAAACCTGCCTGGCGAATTTGCGCCGCTTCATCTTTATTTTGAGCAAAAATTTGCATCGAATCGTCGAGCGTAGTGTTTTGGAACACCTAGAACGAGAATAACATCAGCGTTCAGTTCACTTTCCGCTTGCTCCATCAGTTGAGTGGCATAACCTTTACCTTGGTTCTCTGGTAAGACAGCTAATGGCGCTAGAACAAAGCACTTTAGGTGAGGGGCTTTGTCAATGGTGATTGGCGTATAGCAGGCATGTGCGACACCTTGATACACGATGGAATAGCGCTTTCCTTTTTATCAGGCAGCATAATGTCCATTTTTGTATTTATGAGAAAGATGGAATTTATAGCGAATGATAGATCTTATGAATTGCGATGCTATTAACAAAAAACACACCTATTGTCGGGTGAAAATTAACCAGTGCAAGGTTATGATTTATTTGAATTTTATGCGTGATTATATTTGCCAAACTTATTGTGAAATAAGGACGGAAAACCACGGGTCTTGATGGTTAGAGATAGCCGGGTTGCAATAATTTCAATGGATACGTCGAAACAATACCGACGTGAGCTTTATCACTTGGAGTGTGAACCATGCTAAATAGGCTATTAGCAGTTATAACCATGTCATTCTTTCTGTCGGCTTGTGGAGGTGGAGGATCGGATGATAAATCTCCCCCAATTACTCCTCCTGAACCCACTGAAGATACTACCCCTCCTACTATCACTTTACTCGGCGATACCGTTATTTATGTCGGGCTTGGCGATGATTATAGTGAACTCGGTGCAACCGCCGTTGATGACATTGACGGACAGTTAGATGTATTGATTTCAGGTACTGTTGATACTAGTCAATTAGGCCGTTACCAAGTCACTTATTACGCAGAAGATAAGAGCGCCAATGGCACAACGGTAACCCGTACTGTCGAAGTAGTTGATAACGTTGCACCGACGATTACTTTGCTCGGTGATGCCATCATGTATATCGAGTTTGGCAATGCTTACATGGAACCTGGCGCTAGCGCGTTGGATGATATGGGAGATGACGTGGTGGTTTCGATTTCAGGCTCGGTCGATACCAACAAGCTAGGCAGTTATCAAATTACCTATTATGCAGAAGATAGCTCTGGTAATAGCACAACAGTAACCCGAACGGTCAATATTGTAGATCGTGTGGCACCTGTTATTGCTTTGCAAGGTGACAATCCTTTGTATGTTGCTTTAGGTGCTGATTATGCTGAGCCAGGCGTTATCGCAACAGATAACGTCGATGAGCTAGTGAGTGTAACGGTTACTGGTGATGTTGTTACTCAAAAAATGGGGACTTACACCCTAACATACAAAGCCATTGATACTTCCGGAAATGAGTCAACGACAACCCGTGATGTCATCGTTAGAGACGGGGATGCCCCCGTGATTACTATTGTTGGCGGTAGCAGTATCACTATCTATAAAGATGATCTTTACGTCGACCAAGGGGCTTCAGCGGTAGATAATGTGGATGGTGATTTAACTAGCGAATTAGAGGCTTCAATTCTTGTTGATACCGCTACTGTTGGTACTTACACCGTGAAATATTATGTTTATGATGCGGCAGGAAATTACGCTGAAGCTTCTCGAGAAGTCATTGTTGCCGAAAAATCTTATGCCCTTTCTTTAAGAGACCGTGATTTAACGCTATACGAAAATGAGTACACGCATCGTTTCTGGTTTGATTTTGATACAGAGCAGAATACTTCTCGACAGCTGATGTTTCGAGTGTCGGATCAATCTACGGCAGAAAACCGATTTGATTTTGAGCTAAATAATACGCGTAATGAACCGAATGCGCAGAGCGGTTATATCGAACTGTCGATCTTTGATGATGCGCAGTATGAAGGGCAAGAGCAGATTATAATTGAAGTCCTCAATGAGGATTTCGAAGTGGTAAAACAGCTAGACATTATATTAGATGATACGACGACTCAGCCTATTGAACATGCAGCTCTTGCTGCTGGATTCCGCTTCCCTAGCACCGCCGTTATTGATGACACTATGTACGTTACCGATGGCCGAAGAGTTTTAAAGTATGATCTAGCCATAGAACAAAGTGTGGGGTATGCATCAAACCAAGATGGTACGTATGTTAGCTTTGGTGACGGTGTTGTTTACAATGGCGAGGTGTACTTTTTTTCTGAGGGTTTATTGTTTCAACTCGATAAAGAATCTTTATCTTTGAATGCAATTTCCTCTTCTCCGTCATTTGTTGAGTGGACTTCTGAATTGCAGGTTGTCGGTAATAAACTGTATGTGATTGGAGGATACAATAATGGAAAACCTGTTAATTCCAACTACAGTTACGATTTTGAGTCAGGTCTTTGGGCGACACAAGCACCGTCATTGACTGTACGTTATGGTTCGGCGACAGCTGTAGTTGGGAATAATATCTACGTGTTCGGTGGGAACTACAGTGGCGATGAATACTCTGGCTACAGTACGCTTCATGATTCTTGGCTAATGCATGGTACAAATTATGATTTAGGGATTGAGGAAAATACGGCTGTAGCGTCAGGTAATCACGTCTATATTTCCGAATCTCGTCGTGATAGTTATCAGATGGTGATGCGCTACAATGTTGAGACGATGACTTGGGCGTCGCGTTCATTCGGCATCAAAAGCCATAGAAATCTAGATTCGTTTATGTACAAAGGTCGAATCTACCTTGTTGGTGGCGATGATGGTATCGGTTTCGATGGAACAGATCAGGTTGGTTCGATTTATTGGGGTGATGACTAAGCCGTTTAATATTCCAGCATAATTTTAAAGTCAGCGACGCATATGAAGTGACCCCGTAAAGTTGGACATTTCTGTTAAGCGGCTTTCAAGGCCTGAGTTCGATACTCTATTGGAGTCAGGCCTTTTAGTTTCACTTTTATACGTAGTACTCGATGCATTCTTTAATTTGCTCTATCAGAGCATCTGCGTCTTCAAAGCTCTGGTTGTGATACATCTCTGTTTTGAGTAAAGCAAAAAATTATCTGCAACAGCATTATCCAAGCAGTTACCCACTTTTCATCTGAGTGGGACGCACTAAAATCTCTTTCAAGTATGTTGGGAGTCGTTCTTCCAGACTCACCTCGATAGGAACGATATTCTTTAATCCTGACCATTGATTTAAGGTTTATCTGACCCATAAGCCTTTGAAGCGTCTTGTGATTCAGCATGAAGCCTCGCTTCTTTAGTTCCAAGTGAATACGGCGGTAGCCGTATCGCCCCTTATGCTCATGATATATGGACTTTATCAACCGCAGTTCAATTTCGTAACTATCAGTACGCTTGCTCGCTTGAGCCTGACAATAAAAGACACTTTTCGCCAGTTGCAGAGTTTGCAGCAGGTGCTTCAGTGGGGACTTACCTTTAAGAGTTAGAGCTATACCCGCTTTTAGTTTTTCTTGAGCAGAAACAGCATGTTTAGTCGGTAAAAATGAAGCTGTACCATGGATAGTAAAAACTTGGACTCAAAATACTGAATCTGTCTCGAAGAAACTGAGTATTACTTTTCTAAATAGCTAGATGACGTGCCATTTAAACATTGTTTAGTAATGACACATTTTAGCTCGCGGTTATATTTGGACATAAAAAGCCCCCCAATAATTTGGTGTCCAACTATTGGGGGTCAGTGCACTTTAGAAAATAGAGGTGGCTTTTCAATATAGTTCTATCGAGACGATTGCTCTAGTCTGTGATTACGATTGATAAACTTCATCACTTTGCCTTGTTTCCACATCATCACACCAGTAATGGCAACAAGTGGAACAAGAACAAAGAGCACTAATGTCATGAATGCTTCGTTGGTCTTCAAAGGTGAGTAAAGTGCCGCCCCTACTAATAATGCACAAAGAATATGTACCCATCTTAAAATTTGTCTCATTAATTGTCCGTTCATTGCCTTTCTCCTATGTATTGATTGCTTTAAAGATTATCGACAACAGAGGGTGTTATCCGGACTTTGAGATAAAGTGTCTTATCGCGTTATGGATGGTCGTATAGGCAGATAAATGGGGTGTTGATATTGCAGTCAGTAGAGTGCTGAATTTGACATGATTAAAGCCAGCGATGCATATCGTTGGCTTTTTTAATGTCAGGATATTTTACATATTTCGAAACTTATTAGTTTAACTTATTGATTTTATAAGATGGAACGTATTTTGCTTATGTGTTGCAAGCGCTACGGTTGACCATGCCTGTAGACATATAAAAAGGAGAAAAAAATGAGAAGCAATAAATTTTTGATGCTTGCGACAATAGGGATATTCACTTCATTTAGTGCGAACGCTACGTTTATCGGAGATTCCTCTGGCGGACTTTGGGATTACGATACGGGCACAAACTCAAGCACCTTTATTGGTAACAGCGAAACAATGTTTGATATTGCTCTTGATCCAATATCTAGTGCTTTATATGGCGTTTCGGGTAACGGTAATCTCTACGAAATTAATCAGACGGATGCTTCGACAACATTAGTTGGAGACACTAATCGTTTCATTAATGGTCTGACGTTTGGTAGTGATGGCACGTTGTACGGGAGTGGTGGCGGCAACTTATTTAGTATAAATACCTCGAATGCCGCGACGAGTGTGATTGGTTCGGGGAGTTATTCTTCATCTGGGGATATTGCATTTGATGATATGGGGAATTTGTTCTTGTCATCAACGACGGGGCCAAACAACAGCTTGTGGTTAATTGATGAAATGACAGGGAGTGGGACTGAGATCGGCGATATTGGTTTTGATGATGTTTATGGTCTCAATTATACCGATGGCACGCTTTATGGCTTCACAGAAGGGGCAGAAACAATCTCTATCGATACGAACACTGGGGTCGGTACATTTGTATCAAACAATCAAATTAGAGCCTTTGGTGCCGATGGGGCTGGTGGTGTTGATATTCCCGAGCCATCGTCGTTAGCTTTACTCGGACTGGGTGTGTTAGGTCTTGGTGCATGGCGACGTAAGCGTCAGTAGAAAAACGTAATGGTTAACTCTATTTCTTCGTTAAGCTGAACAATTAAGTTGGACAACGTATTCCAGTCGTCAAGTTAGAGGTTATTTGCCGTTTAGCATTCACAATTTGCGTAAAGTGATTACAATACGCCGGTTTTTATTTTCCGGCGTATGCACACTTGAAACTCAGTAAACGACTACAGCAAATTGTACAATTGGTAGAATCGCACTATACCCACATTTGGGATTGCTGCTGCGATCATGGGCTGCTCGGTACCGCATTACTTGAGGGACAAGTCGCGCCCAATATTCACTTTGTCGATATTGTGGAACCATTGGTTGTCGCGGTTGAGAGCAAACTGCAGCAGTTTTATTCGGAATCCCTATCGGCCTGGCATGTCCACTGTCTGGATGTCGCTCAACTACCGCTTGATAAACATGCAGGGAAACACTTAGTGATCATTGCCGGAGTCGGTGGTGATTTGATCGCTGAGTTTGTGCAATCCATTCACGATCAGTTCCCGCAATTAGATATCGACTTCATACTGTGTCCGGTTCACCATCAATTTAAGCTGCGTCAGGTCTTGAATCAGCGTAATTTTGGTTTGAAAGACGAAATATTGGTGAAAGAGAACCATCGCTTTTATGAGGTGATTTTCGTTTCCTCTCAACCTAACCTCAATGCAAAAGTCAGTTTAGTTGGGGAGAAATTATGGCAAGCGGACTCCCCTGAGCAGGCGTTTGTCATTAAAGATTACCTAGATAAAACGCTTAATCATTACAAGCGAATCCAGCAAGGCAATAAAAAAGATGTCACTCAGATTGTCGAGTGCTATCAATCCGTCGCATTGTGAATGTTAGCCCACTCGTGTTTGGTGAGTGGGCAAATACTGCATTATTCTTCTCTTTAGCTCTTTAGCTCTTTAGCTCTTTAGCTCTTTAGCTTTTTAGCTCTTTAGCCTCTTCATCTCGTTTATTTGTCGCTCTGCTTTTTTGTTGTTTTTAATATTTACGCACTCGTTGTCTTCCAAGTGTGGAATGATTTTTCTGTCTGTTTCAGTGCAATCTGAAAAAATGCACCATAATTGGAATGAACAGTGTCTTTTGTTAGGACACTTTCCTTTAACTTAGCTTCACGATAGAGCAGTGGTAAGTGACATGAGTAGGATCGGCGGGTTAAACGGCCTAGCCTGAAAGTAGGAATACCTCAATGTCTCCGGGAGCCTCAAGGCGTCGGACCTTTAGTAAGGAGAAAGCATGAGAGGCGTTGCTTTGCATTTTTCACTGGAAGAGTTCCAGGAGCGATTAACAAAAGTTCGATTATCAATGGAAGAGCGAGAGTTGGACGTCCTGATCATTCATGATCCGTCCAATATGGCATGGCTAACAGGGTATGATGGTTGGTCATTTTATGTTCCTCAATGTGTCGTGGTAGGTACAGAGGGGGAACCCGTTTGGTTTGGGCGATGCCAAGATGCGAATGGCGCTTATCGAACGGCCTACATGTCAGCAGATAACATTACTTATTACCCCGATCACTATGTAATGAACCCACCATTGCATCCGATGGATTTTCTCGTTGAAAGAGTATTAGAACCAAGGTTATGGGACCGTGGGCGAATTGGCGTAGAGAAAGACAACTATTACTTTAGTGCGACCGCCTATGAATCATTGATGACGCACTTACCGAAAGCGCAACTATTGGATGCAACGGGTTTGGTCAATTGGTGTCGTGCGGTTAAATCGGAACAAGAACTTGCTTATATGTATCGCGCTGCACGAATTGTAGAAAACATGCACCGAGTCGCGTTTGATATGATTGAACCGGGCTTGCCTAAGCATCATCTCGTTGCAGAGATAAACCGTCAGGCGGTACTTGGGCATGAGGAGCATTTTGGCGACTACACCGCGATTGTTCCACTTTTACCCTCTGGATCAGATGCCTCAGCGCCTCATCTAACATGGGACGATAGACCGTTTCAAAAAGGCGAGGGCACATTTTTTGAGATCGCAGGAGCGCATCGTCGTTATCACTGCCCGCTGTCACGAACGATTTTTCTTGGTGAACCTGACGACAAGTTTAAACGCGCAGATGAAGCGCTCACTCGTGGTATTGAAGCAGGTTTAGACATGGCTCGACCAGGTAATACTTGTGCGGATATTGCCAATGCGTTGAATCAAGTATTAGACCACGCAGGGTTTTCTCGTGAGGGGGCTCGCTGTGGTTATCCCATTGGCTTGAGTTATCCCCCGGATTGGGGAGAGCGAACCATGAGTCTAAGGGAAAGTGATAAAACACGTCTTGAAGAGGGCATGACTTTCCACTTTATGCCCGGACTCTGGTTTGAGGATTGGGGATTAGAAACCACTGAAAGTATCGTCATTACGAGTAATGGCGCAAAAACCTTGTGTGATTTTCCACGTCACCTATTTGTAAAACATTGAATTAGAGCGTCGGACGTTTTTTAAAGATAGAAAAAGAAAGAATAACTGAGGGAGGGAAGCCATGCGTCTGGATCGCTATGACGTGAAAATATTACAGATCTTACATAAGAATGGTCGTATTACTAAATCCCACCTTGCTCAGGCGATAAACCTATCGGTAAGCCCTTGTTGGGAGCGCGTTAAAAAGCTGGAAGAAGCGGGAATCATTGAGGGATATGGAGCAAAAGTAAATACAGACATCCTCTTCAAGCGCACATCTGTTTTGGTGGAGATGACACTCAAAGAACACAGTGCTCAGTCATTTCGCCGCTTTGAGAAAATGATCCACCACACCTCAGAAGTAACGGACTGTTATGCGACTGGTGGTGGCATCGATTACATCTTAAAAGTTCAGACTGAAGATATTGACCAATACCAACGATTAATGGAGGCTTGGTTAGATTCTGATCTTGGCATTGAACGTTACTTTACTTACATCGTGACGAAAACCATCAAAAGCCATGCTACCTCTTTAGACATCAATCAAAACTCGATCATTTTTAATGGTTAGCTTCGCGTAAGGGTGTGCAGAAAAAAATACATGTTTAACTCTTCCAAACAGAAAGTTTTGCCCTCCTTTTCAGCATCATCAGAAATATTTGAAAACTCTCCTCCTCTACAGTGTATCTATGTGTCGGATTTTTATGACGTTGAGTCGTCGTTCATATGGGTATAGATACACATAATGATTGACACGTCTGAGTATTTAAAAAGATCGAACGCTCTCACATCCGCGTGAATACTTAAGGGGAAAATCATGAATGATAAAACACAACGCTTATTAGGTATCGATCGTCAACGCGTATTTCACGCCTCTACGCATCTCAAACAGTATGCTCATGGTGAACTGCCAGGCAGAGTCATAACTGGTGGTCATGGCATCCGTATCATGGATTCAAAGGGCATTGAATTGATTGACGGATTTGCGGGGCTGTATTGCGTCAATATTGGCTATGGGCGCACAGAAATGGCGGATGCAATTTATGAGCAGGCAAAACAACTCGCTTATTATCACACTTACGTTGGGCATACGAATGAAGCGCTGGTGACGCTCTCTGATCGCATTATAAGAATGGCGCCAGAGGGAATGAGCAAAGTGTATTACGGGATGTCAGGCAGTGATGCCAATGAAACTCAGTTAAAACTTGTTTGGTATTACAACAATGTCCGCGGTTTACCAGACAAAAAGAAAATCATCTCGCGCGAGCGTGGCTACCATGGCTCAAGTATTGCTTCCGGATCGTTAACGGGCTTGCCGCTGTTTCATGCTCACTTTGATCTTCCACTCGAACGTATTAAACACACTATCGCGCCTTACTACTATCGTCGTGAGGACAGCAGCTTATCTGAGCAGGCATTTACCCAATATTGCGCCGAACAACTTGAAGCCATGATTCTAGCTGAGGGACCAGATACAGTTGCAGCCATGATCGCCGAACCTGTGTTGGGGACCGGAGGGATCGTCCCGCCCCCTCAAGGCTATTGGTCAGCCATTCGCAAAGTGTTGGATAAATACGATGTGTTATTGATTGCCGATGAAGTGGTGTGTGGGTTTGGTCGCCTTGGTACTGCGTTTGGCTCGATACTTTATGACATGAAACCCGATTTAATTACAATAGCAAAAGGGATGACATCTGCGTACCAACCCCTTTCTGGCGTGATCGTCGGAGAGAGAGTATGGAATGTGCTTGAAGACGGTACGGATGATTGGGGAGCATTTGGGCATGGATATACCTACTCTGGTCACCCTTTAGGTGCAGCGGCGGCAAACTGTAATCTAGACATCATTGAGCGTGAGGGGTTGGTTCAGAATGCCGCTGAGGTTGGTGGGTATTTACAACAGCGTATGGCAGAAACTTTTTCTGACCATCCTTTGGTTGGTGATACGCGCGGTATAGGTATGCTGCATGCGTTGGAGTTTTCATCAGATAAAGAACGACGAACTCATTTTGATCCCAATTTGAAAGTGGGGCCACAGATCGCCGCTGCATGTTTAGAGCAAGGCTTAATTGCACGAGCGATGCCACATGGGGATATTCTTGGTTTTGCACCGCCACTTATTGCTAAGCGCAGTGATATTGATTTGATGGTGGATAAAGCCCATCAAGCGATCAATAACGTCATGGATAAGTTAGTGACTTCTCATCAATGGCAATCCAAGTAAATGGCAGTCAAAGTGAATGGCAACCCAAGTCAATCTCGACACAAAGTGGTGTTACGTTAATGCATTGTTAGGAGTCTCAATTGTGAGACTTCGCAAAAAATGTTTTTAAGACGGACATTTTGAGTAAATAGTGTACATAATTCTTTATTATTGATTTATAAACGAAATCAAACGTGCCGAATTTGAACGGTATTTAAACAAGTAAAAAAAAACTTAAAAAAAAGTAAGAAAGTCCTGTACAAAAAAACGGCTTCTGGTAGTATGCGGCCCAGTTGTTCAAAGAGTTATTAAATGCAGCACCAAGTACAAGTTAAGCTTCCACTACGAAAATTAGTTTTTTGTAGCTAGACGTTTCCCTTTTATTTTCGCGTATCATGACATAATTCAATACATTAACACTGTTGTTAATGATGAACTTTTACTCAAAAAATAAACACATAAGGGGCATAACATGTCTAACAAAAATACTGGTATCGTAAAATGGTTCAACGAAGAGAAAGGCTTCGGTTTCATCACTCAAGATAACGGCGGCGCGGACGTATTCGTACACTTCCGTTCAATCGTTTCTGAAGGTTTCAAAACACTGAAAGAAGGCCAAAAAGTGTCTTTCGAAGTTGAACAAGGTCAAAAAGGCCCACAAGCTAGCAACGTTACAACTCTTTAATTAGAAGTAACAGCGTAAGCTAAAGATTATATGAAAGGCCGCTCTAAGAGCGGCCTTTTTTGTGCTTGTCATTCACACCTCCCTCTCTTCGCCTTTTTGCCTCTTTGCTTTTTCGCTTAGCCTTTTACCTCCAACATACTTTTTATCACGCAACCTCAACTCAGGTTAAGTAAGTCACCATTCGCTATCAACATGTATGTCGTGTGGGCTTTTTTCGTTCGATCTTGAGAAAGTAGATTCCCAGTCTCACCTAGGTTCGCGGGAATGACTCGGGGGAGAGTAAAACTCGCATACCGTCCTTCTGAAGGAGCCTAGGCGAGTATTCAGAATCTATTTGAAGCGTGTTGTGATGCTGGTGGTGTGAATTTAATTAGTCGCGCTCTCAGAACGAGTTTCTTTCATCCTCTTTCGCCCAAAAACAAAAAAGCCAGCAGGGGGCACCTGCTGGCAAAGTCTTTGGGCTTCCAATCATTGTTATCATTTTTAGCCACCTAGCATCATCAGGGCACTGTGTGCTGGTGGATAAGAAGTTGGAGATTAACCTTGCTTACGGATTAGGTAGTCAAATGCGCCTAAGCTTGCTTTTGCACCTTCACCCATCGCAATGATGATCTGTTTGTAAGGAACGGTGGTCGCGTCACCCGCTGCGAACACACCTTCTAGACTGGTTTCGCCACGGCTACCGACTTCAATTTCGCCGCGCTCAGAGAGTACTACTTCTGAATCTTTTAGCCATTCTGTGTTTGGTACTAGACCGATTTGAACAAAGATACCTGACAGTTCAATCTCTTTGATTTCATCTGTGTTGCGGTCTTTGTACTTCAAGCTTGTTACGCGAGTACCGTCACCCACAACCTCAGTAGTTTGCGCCATCGTGATGATGTCGATATTTGGTAGTGAGTTCGCTTTGTCGATAAGCACTTGGTCTGCGCGAAGTACGTCTGCGAATTCAAGAACGGTTACGTGTTCTACGATACCTGCGAGGTCGATAGCGGCTTCGATGCCTGAGTTACCACCACCGATAACCGCAGTTTTCTTGCCTTTGAACAGTGGACCGTCACAGTGTGGGCAGTACGCGACACCTTTGTTGCGGTACTCTTGCTCGCCAGGGACGTTCATTTCACGCCAGCGTGCACCAGGGCTTAGGATGACACTCTTACTCTTCAGCGTTGCGCCGCTTTCAAGTTGAATGTGAATCAAACCATCTTCTGTGTGTGCTGCGCCCATTAGCTTCTCAGCTTGTTGCTCAGTTACTACGTCAACGTCGTATTCTTTTAGATGTTCTGCTAGGTCAGTTGCCAGTTTTGGACCTTCAGTACGTTTTACCGAAATGAAGTTCTCAATTGCCATGGTGTCCATAACCTGACCGCCAAAGCGTTTAGCGACAACACCAGTACGAATACCTTTACGAGCGGCGTATAGAGCAGCTGCGCTACCACCAGGACCACCGCCGACTACAAGTACGTCGTATGGTTTTTTTTCACTCAGTGCTTTGGCTGCTTTCTCGCTTGCGCCATCATCCACTTTGTTTAGGATTTCAGTCAGTGACATACGGCCTTGACCGAATAGCTCACCGTTCACGAACACGCTTGGTACGGCCATGATGTCGCGTTGCTTCACTTCATCTTGGAACAAACCACCGTCGATCATGGTTGCTTTCACTTTCGGGTTGATCGCTGCCATCATGTTGAACGCTTGAACCACGTCTGGACAGTTTTGGCACGACAGTGAAATGAAGATTTCTACGTCTAGATCTTTGTCTAGCGCTGCGATTTGCTCAATCACTTCTGGTTCTAGTTTGATTGGGTGACCGCCAGAGTGAAGCAGCGCCAATACTAGAGAGGTAAATTCGTGACCCATTGGCAAGCCTGCAAAGCGTAGTGCTGTGCCTTTTGCTGGGTTAGTTACCGCCATCACGGGTTTACGTGCGCTTGCGTTGTCGTCACGTTCAACGGTGATTAGGTCGCTCATCTCTGCGATTTGGTTCGCTAGAGACAAAATGTCATTCGATGCTTTGCTTTCATCTAGACTAACCACTAAACGAACTTCTTCTTTTACATTAGCCAGATATTGCTTGAGTTGTTGTTGGATTGCTTGGTCTAACATAGTTGTTACTACCTTAATTAAAACTAAAAAGTGGTTACTGTAGATAAAACCTGAGGGGGAGAGAGCAAATCAGGCAGAAGGTCGTCAAGGTATCTAACCTGAAGTGCTCTCTAATTCAGTTCTAATCAGAAAAAGGAAATCGGAACTGATTAGAACTTAAATGTCAGTGGCTTAGATTTTGCCAACTAGGTCTAGTGATGGAGCTAGTGTCTCTTCACCTTCTTTCCATTTAGCTGGGCAAACTTCGCCTGGGTGCGCTGCTACGTACTGAGCTGCTTTCACTTTGCGTAGTAGGTCTTCTGCGTCACGACCGATACCTTCAGCAGTGATTTCCATCGCTTGGATAGTACCTTGTGGGTCGATTAGGAACGTTGCACGGTCTGCAAGACCTTCGCCTTCACGCATTACACCGAAGTTGTTTGTGATGTTGCCAGCTTGGTCGCCAAGCATGTAGTACTGAATCTTACCGATTGTGTCTGAGCTGTCGTGCCATGCTTTGTGAGTGAAGTGTGTGTCAGTCGATACTGAGTAAACTTCTACGCCACGTTTTTGTAGTTCTTCGTAGTGGTCTGCTAGGTCGCCCAGTTCAGTTGGACATACAAACGTAAAGTCTGCTGGGTAGAAGAAGAATACTGCCCATTTACCTAGAACGTCTTGCTCTGTAACTTCTACGAATTCGCCGTTTTTGTACGCTGTAGCTGCAAATGGTTTGATTTGAGTATTAATCATAATTTACTTTCCTTTGAATGTTTTAAGCTGAGCTGTTGTTGCTTTCGGAAAGTATATTCTCATCGGAGTGTGTTTAAGGAAAATCGCTTGTAACTATCCTATTGATAGTTACTTCCTATTTCACTTGATAGGTAATTTCGATGTATGGAGAGCCTTTTGAACGGTTTGTCATGTTCTAACACCCAGGTTCAAGATGTTTCGGCGTAGAATGACAAAGGCCGCGATCACCTTAGACGACGGTGATAGCGGCCTTTACTTTACTTGAGGAGAGTTAACTTAGTTGCCTTGGTTTTGGCTCTGAAGCTTTTCTTTTGCTTCTTCAACTTTTGAGAAATCCAATCCCAACTCTTCCACTGCTTCTTTGATGAGTGCAGGGTTTTGCATCACTTGCGCCATCAGCATTTGTAGCTTGTCTTGAGGCAATCCCAGTTGGCTGATCGTTGCCATTGCGGCAAAAGGGTTCTGTGTCAGAGTTTGAAAAATCTCGTGGATCTTCTCATCGCTGATATTGTTCTCTTTCAGCATCGCTAGAATTGGGTTCATTACATTTCCTTTTTTGTCTCTGGGTAATAGGCCAAGTTTATCACTAGCTATTCAAGCAAACGATATTTAGTTTTTTGTCAGACCTTAATAACCAGTAAGTTCCATATATCCCGTTCCTGAATGCGTGCCTTTAATCCGTACCGGACCTTCCCAATAAGGCACAGAAAGCGGCATCTTTGCATTGGGGTTCAGTGCTGAAACCGTCACTTCAATTTGTTGAGTTGGAATGGATATTTGCCATTCCGTTGGATAACTGCGTCCTTGAATTTCCGTTTGCTTGGTCGCCTTTAAGCGGATGTCTTTTTGCGAAATGGCAATGCCAGAGCCGTCTTGTTGCATCAGCCTTGCATTGGAGTAACTGGCTGATCCGGTTTTGGAATCACGCAATTGGAACACCACCAGGCTGGTCTCGTCACTCAACCTTAGAGCAAACCAGTCCCAGCCTTGTTGTGAGTCGAGTAAGAATTGCGAGCTCCACTCTCGGTCTATCCAACCTTTGCCGGATACTTGATGGATTTCGCCGTCGATAGTGACTTCACCAGTTACATCAATAAACGGTTGGCTGTAGTAATACGAGGCCACCTGACCATCGGCGCTTTTGGTGCTGTAACCTTGCTTGCCTTGCTTTTGATAAGGTGCGTTGCTGGTAAACGTCAGAGAATAGCCAAACTGCTCGGAGTTCACCTTCAATGTGGCAGGGAAGAGATCGTTGGTTGAAGAAGTCCACTGCCAATCATCGAGATAAACTCGAAATGGTGAAGTGTCGACGCCGGCTAGAGAGGCATGGTCACGTGACCATTTTTCATCGGCGTAATGTTTATCGGTTGTAGTGACTGCGCTGTGCGCCATGTAGATCTGCTGAGTTTGCCACTCGGTTTTCTTCACGTCATCTTCGCCCCTTGGCGGTGGTGGTGACGACGGCGCAGCAGCAAAGCGAAATTGTGTCCATTGAACGCCAAGTGGGTTGCCGTCTTCATCGATTAAGTTGGCGGTTAAATACCACCATTCATGACGAAAATTCGGGTGCGCTTGATGATCGGTAGGAAAGGTGAGTTCAACCCCTTTTTCCACGGGTGTGAATAGGTTGCTCTCGCTTTGCGTATCTCCACTGCCCAGCAACGTACCCATATTTTGCGTGCCCATATTTTTTTGTTGGGGATCTTCACAGCCGAATAGGAACAAACTGCTTATGAATAGAGTAAGTTTGCTTGCCAATTGAACCATCACAACACCTCGCTTTGCAAACTGGACACGACAGGCTTGCTGACCAATCGCCATAGCGGAATTAAGGTTGCAATCACCGCCACTAAGATGGTGATCGCCGCAATGTTCAGCGCGTTATTCCAATGCCACAGATAATTTAAGCTCCAACCAAAAGCGCGTAAGGTGACGATGTCCGTCAGTACATAACCCACCATGGCACCGAGGGGCAGGGCGATAACCAGAGTAAAACTGACCAAAGCGACGATCTGTCCGACCACCATGGTCATTAATTTGCGACGGCTGACGCCAAGTGCATACAGCCTAGCAATGGCGGCTTTGCGCGCGTCGAGCAACATGAAACAAGCACTGAACAAACCAATCACCGCGACCATCAAAGTCACGCCGTTGAGCGCTCGCGTAATGGCGAAAGTCTGCGAGAAAATATCCAACGCGATGGATTTGATTTGCGCCTGATCGTAGAGCTGACTTGGATGCAGATTCAGTTGTTCGCGCATTTGGTTATAGACAATTTGTGGGTCCCCCGAGACTTTAATACCAAGGCTTGTTGGTAGGTCGGTAAAGCCACTCTCTTGCCATAATTTGGGTGCCAATAACACTTCACCATTGGGCGAGCCGTAATCGTGAAATATCGCACCCACAAGCAGGTTCTTATTTGGAACTGCATCAAGCGTGAGCTCGCTACCCAGTGATAAACCCAGTTTGACCGCGGTTGGTTCACTGATGGCGACTAACTCACCTTGGTAAAAACGCTGCCAGAAGTTCTCCAAATGCGATTTGAACACCATGGTTTGCTCTAAGGTGTCTTTGTCTTTGGTACCAAGCAAAATCGGTAAACCTTGCAGGTTATCGTCGACGTAGTATTGCTTGTAGACGGTCTCAACCTTGTCGAATTGCCCTAACTCGCGCTCCACATCTGCGATTTCCCCTTGGGCAGGGCTGACGTAAATATCGGCGTGCAACCTTTGTTCTAACCACTGTTTTAGGGTGGACTCGAAGCTACCAACTAGCGTGTTCATGCCCATATTGGCTGTAACGGCGAGTAGCAGTGCCATCATGGCGAGAGAGAGCGGCGAAATCAGCTCGCGCAGCTCAGCAAACAGATACTGCATCAAACCGGAAGTGGTGCGCTTTTCACACCAATTGGCTAACACGCTGAGTGTTTTGGGTAAGTACAACGGAATCGACACAACAAGCACACCGAGCCACGCCATGGTAAATCGGTGGTGCTCACTCAGCCATAATCCAGCAAGTGCGAGAGCCGTCAACGCAGCGCCTATCACGAATAATTGGTTTTCGTTAGAGGCTTCAGGCACCTGATAAAATCCGCCATGAGAGGAAAGCGGTTGGCGCACTCGCTGTTTAAAGTGCTGCCAACATGCCAATAGGGTTGCAGCTAACGTGAGCAGTAGCGCTTGCGCCCACCATTGCCACTGCCAAGTGCCGGGCAGCAGTGTCGCGCCATAAAGTTGTTCTAGAGTCAGTGCCACGGTCGGATGTAACCAGTGGCTAAGCTGCATGCCCAATACAAAACCGAGGGAAGCGCCGATGGTAACGAGAATAGTGAGTTCAACTAACAGCGCAGAGAACACAATGCTCGGCGCGACACCCGCCTGTTGAATCTGCACTAACAGCCGATTGCGCTTAAGCAAGCTGTACTTAACGCCGTTGTAAGCAATGAACAGCCCAACTAAAAACGCGAGTAAGCTCATTGCCGTGAGGTTGAGGTGAAAGCTGTCGGTCAGCGAGCCAAGGTCTGTACTTTGATTATTGGTAATCCATTGTCCTTGCTCGCCAATGATGCTTTGCCATTTTGCTTGCGTGTCTTTATTCCCTTTATCACCCGAATGGAAAACCGCAATGTAACTGAGCTGTCCTTGTTTGTTGAGCAGTTGCTGGGCAAAACCAATGTCCATCAACATTCTGCTACCTAACTGCCAATCATCGGGTAATACCACCACTTGGGTTGGGATGTCGTCTAAAGTTAGGGTTTTTACCTCCCCTAAGTTTTGGTGTTGCGATTGGCTCATCATCACGATGGGCTTGCCAGCTAAAAGCTCAGTTAAAGGCAAAGCACTGTCGAACAAAGACACGTTCTGTTGGTTATCTGATGACTTTTGCTTGTTGTCCGTTGAATAGCGCGAACGTGAAGAGATGGCGGCAATCAACTCGCTACCTTGTACAGACCAGCGACGGCCTTGTTCGTCTCTCACTCGCCCTTCGATTACAGGTAGCGATGCACTGAGTCCGTTTTGTCTAAGGATGAAATAGAGCGACTCGGGCAGATAGTTTTGCCCTGCCGGTGGAATAATTAAGTTCTGAGCTTGTGCGCTGAGCTGCTCTGTAGATTCGGCATAGCTGCGCTTGGCATTGAGGTTAATCGCTTGGACAGCCACAAACAAGGTCACTGCCAATACGATACCTATCAGAATTGCGGCGGCTTGCAGTGGCGCTTGGCGATAGTGCGCCGCAAACAGATTCAGGGTGAGTCGAGCATGCGTGAATCTGGTGTTTGAGAGCTTAGCTTGCTTCATGATGTTGCTCATTTACACCGCGCTGCTTTTGCGTCAGTCCGTTTTGCAAACGACCATCTTTCAAGCGCCCTTCTTTTAAACGCCCATCCTTTAAACGTCCATCTTTTAAGCGTAAGTGGGTTTGCATAAACTGGGCGCATTCAGGGCTATGGGTCACCAAGAGCACGGCGGTATTGCCTTGTGTGGTGATTTCACTGAGCAGTTTCATCACTTCCAAGCCCGCTTTTTGGTCGAGGTTACCTGTGGGTTCATCAGCAAGCAGAAGTTTAGGCTTATGGGCTAAAGCTCTAGCAATCGCGACACGCTGCTGCTGTCCACCAGAGAGCGACGAAACGTGCCTATCAAGTAGAGTGTGGATGTCCATCTTTTCCACCAAGTAATCACACCAATCATTCCAACGTTGTTGGTTTAGATGCAGTGGGAACGCGATGTTTTGTTTGACGTTAAGTGGAGTGAGGAGATTGAACTGCTGGAAGATTACGCCCAGTTTTTGGTGTCGAAACCGGCTCCACTGTGGGTCTTTCCAGCGTTTCGCGCAGTCACCATCGAGCCAGAGTTCCCCGCTGGTGAGGGGTTCGAATCCTGCAATAATGTTGAGTAAGGTGCTCTTGCCGCTGCCACTGGCGCCCGTCAGTGCGACGCTTGCTCCTGATGATAGGGTGAAATCGATATTATCTAAGACACGATGAGTTTCTTTGCCATCGACAAAACTTTTACTGGCACTTTGTAACGTGACAAGTGGACTGTCCATTTCCTCTTCCTTCATCTTGAAGTAACGTGGGCATAGTGTTGTTTGTTATGTCACCTATGTATACAAATTGCTCTCTTAAATTCTAGACAACAAGTTGAAAAGTGGGTGTTAAAACCGGTTTGTGTAATGAATTGTACTCGAAAGCGGACTGATTGGATTGGTATTGCGGAGAGACGGTATTCTAAGGATAAGAAAAAACCCGAGAAAAACTCGGGCTTTGAATTTGGGCTTAGGCTCAGTTAATTTGCTGGAAACTAATTAACTAACTACTAATTAACTACTTTCTAATTACCTAGCTAACTAGCGAGTAACTGACTTACGCGTAGTAAGCTTCTACTTCGCCTTTTAGTTTGATAAGCATTGGGTTACCGAAACGGTCTTTTGCTTTAGGTGAAGCAATTTTTACCCAACCTTCGCTGATGCAGTATTCTTCTACGTCAGTGCGCTCTTTGCCGTTAAAACGGATACCGATTTGGTGATCGAAACATTCTTTGATGAAGAATGGGCTACGTGGGTTACCCGCTAGGCGATCTGGTAGAGCTGGTTTAGCTGTATCTGTCATTTTGTGTGACCTTGAAGTCCGTTAAAAAAAGTGCGTCATTGTAGTCAGTGCAAGGCAAGTGTTCAAGAAGAGTCCGTCGTAGTTTGAGGTTTAAATACCTCATTAACGACAAAAAGGCTCGTTAAGAACGATAAAACTTACTGTCGTTGAACACATCACGATCGCGTGGATCGTTTGATAGAAACATCCACATCTCTTTCATGCTTTGCTCAAAGAACTCAGGCTCATATACGACCATAGAGCAATGTTCCTCAAGTGCAATAGCAAAAGGCTCTAATACCTCAAAACCGATTCTCTCAATATCGCTGATATCAAGAAAGTACAGTTTCTTATCCGTTTTTTGTGCCCGTGGTTTAGGGAGCTTTCCGCTACCAAGTACAGAGAAGTCGAGTTCGACGGTTAAGCCTGTTCGGTTCTGTTTTAGCGCATAAACGTCATCAGTTTGCGAGAGAATACTGTAATTCAAATCATCGAAATAGCTCAACGTTTCTTGCTTCATTGGGTGCATAGTTTATCCGTAAATTGTGCTGTGTGGCTTACGTGAAAATCCGCTTATAAGCCTTTCAAGTATTGAGCGTTTGCCGTAGGTTGAATCATCGTATTGAGCGCTTGCTCACCCTGTTCACATGGTGTTTCTAACAGTAGCAAAAATGCATCAATCAACTCTGATTTAGTGGCTGATACCTTAGTCTCTGTTTGAATATCGCGTAGGTCAATCAGCACATCGGTAAACAGCTGTGGTAGATCTTGCAGTACTTGCAAGTTCAATACGTTGTGTTCGCTGTATATCGAGTTGTGACTGCCTTTTTGCTTTTGCACCACGTATGGGTTGTCTTTCAAATTAATGATTGAAGTACGTTTATCACAGCGCTTCAAACACCCTTTATTGACCTTGATTTTACGGCAGCCCTCAGTTTGTTGGAACAGACATTGACGGCTAGTGAGCAGGGTATTTGGGTGGTAGACGCTGTAGTAACTGCGCATGTTTTTCGGACGCTTAATGTGGCGCATCTGCTTCATATTTAACTCGTTAGAGATAAACGCGCCGCTTGCCGCAAACTCTTCTTGCAAACATTTGAATGAGTATGAGTTGACGGTGTTCATTTGTGGGCCCGCTACCCAACCCAAACCCAGTTGTTGAGCGATGATGCCAACGCCTGAGTTATTGGTGATCGACAATTCCGGCTTCACGGCTTCTAAGAATGTGCGTGCCGCTTGGTAATCGTCACCAATTAATATCGCAGGGAACCAAGGTTTCAGTGTCGGATTTGCTTGGAATAGTTCTATCATGGCCGGCAGTTCGCCCGCTAAACCCATTGGCAGTTGATAGTAGACATCTGCATTATTGTCTTCGCACAGTGACGCGTCTTGCATTGCTGAGATCAGTACCGACAGTTTTGGTGCGCCTAAACGTGGTTCTGACGCAGGTAACGCGGGTAGGCTCGGTACGTCAATCGCCCCTTTTAAGCTGCTGCTGGACACATTGGTTGAATTCACATCAAAGGACTGTGTTTTTTCTGCAACGGTTTCGATGATCGCTGTTTTATCGTCGTACAGTTTCTTCTTCACGGCTTGAACATCATCAACCGACTGACACTGATAGATCTTTGAAAAGTGTTTTACCGCATGGTCGCGAGGGTTATCAATGTACATTGCCTTACCGAAATCACCTTGCAAAAATGCGTTAGAAAAATCTCGGTTAAATACGGTGTAAAGTTCAGTGGTGTCGTTTGATAGTTCAACCCCATCACATAAACGGTCAATCTGCTTACGCCAGTTATCGACAACTGTATACACGTAATGTGATTTTTTGATGCGTCCTTCGACTTTGAGTGAGTAAACGCCTGCGTCTGCAAGGGCGGCTAAATCGCCAAACGCGGAGTTGTCTTTCATGTTGAGTGGGTAATTGTTGCCTGTTTTTGTCGTTTCGTATTGTTCACGACAGGGTTGGCTACAACGGCCACGGTTACCTGAAGCGCCATTACGTGCAGAGCTGATATAACAAATCCCAGAAAACCCAATACAGTAAGAGCCATGAACGAAGACTTCCATCATGACGTTATGCTCACGACCAAATTGAGCGAGGTGTTTTATCTCGTTGATGTTCAGTTCACGAGAAAGGTTGACGCGACTTGCCGTGAGTTGGTTAAGGAACAGAATTTGTCCCTCATTATGCGTATTCAACTGGGTAGAGGCATGCACGTCCAAATCAGGAAAATGGTTCTTGAGAATATAAGCAAGGCCAAGATCTTGTACGATCACACCATCTATCGCGGTGGTGTTCAGTTGGCTAAGCAGACGCACAATCGCGGGAATTTCGCTTTCTAAAATCAGTACGTTAAGCGTCAAGAAGATCTTACAGTTATGCTGATGCGCCAGTGTTAAAACACCATTTAAGTTATCTAATGATAGGTTGGTTGCACGGTTGCGCGCATTAAAGCGGTCAAGCCCACAATAGATGGCGTCGGCACCTGCAGCAATCGCCGCTTTTATAGAATCTAGATCGCCACCTGGCGCTAATAACTCAAATTGATCGCGTGTCACTCGTTCACTCTTACTCAGCAATAAAATAAGCACGTATTCTATGGGTTTCAAAAATGTGATCTAGCGCTAGTTAACAGTTTATTAATCTGAATCAATTAATCTGAACATCCGGTCTATATTTGAGTGACTAACTGATAACGAAAAAGGAAAGACAGTATGAGATGGATGATCGTTGGATTAGCTGTGTTATTGGCTTCGTATACCACGCAGGCTGAAGAGAGTGTTGTTCGTGTTGGTAGCCAGCATTCTGTGCAAGATACTGCCGATAAGTTTGTTGAGATTGCTCAAGAGAAAGGGCTGAATGTGTTCGCTAGGGTCAACCATCAAGCCAATGCGGCGAAAGTCGATATGGCGCTTAGACCAACCGAGGTCATTGTTTTTGGCAACCCTAAGGTAGGGACCCCGTTAATGGTTTGCGCGCAAGAAGTGGCGATTGATCTTCCACAAAAAGTCTTGATCTATGAAGATGCCGAGGGCAAAACTTGGTTAGCTTACAACGACCCATCCTACTTAAAAGAGCGTCACGACATAAAGGGATGTGATGAGGTCTTGAATAAAGTCAGCGGCGTGTTGGGAACCTTGGTCAACGCAGCAGCGCAGTAATAATGGCTAGGGTATGGAAATGAAATAGGGATCGACATGATGACCAGTGGTTAACCTTTGCTGGCTCGTACTCAGCCTGACTAAGTTGGTGGTTTGTTAATCATAAACACATAAATCATAAACACACCACCAAACTCATTTTTGGACAAAAACGTCTCAGTGAGTTTTCTAAATTAGTAGGGTACGGATAACTTCAAGTATGGAAATTTACTTAACTCTAACTCAGTGCTCAATACTAGTGGTCCGCACCATTGAATGAGTTCTGCCAAGTTACGTTGAGAGAGAAACTGTATAGCTCAATGGATGAGTTGCAGAAAGATCTGGATGAATGGATGGACTGCTACAACAATCATCGTACTCATCAAGGAAAAATGTGCGGTGGTAGAACGCCTATAGAAACATTAGAGGATGGGAAATCAATCTAGCCCAGATATAATCTTGACAAGCACCGAGTCGAAATGTGGGTAGCTGATAGAACAGGTCTATATCCTACTTTGCTATCCTTACTCCAAATTAATGAAATAGCTATCGATGGAGAGGTTGTTTGTATTTTTCAATGGGCCTAAATTAGAGATATTTTGGCAGTTCAAGAGCGTCCTGATTAGGTATAGTAAGTGTCAAATTACACCTCCATTCTGAACATTTCTATGATCCTATTTATGTAGATATCCTCCTTTTTATCTCTATGTGAATATTTTGGGCAACCAAGGTCTAAATACGGATTAATAGGTGTCGATATTATGTTCCCGCGCGGTTTCCTTTGAGATAGAAACTGTCCCAGCTCACCAATATCGGAAGATACCTTAAAGCCTAGTTCATCCGTACAAGTGAGAAAAATCTCTCCATCTGAGTTAATGCATAGAAACTGATCGCACTTATTACTGAGGTAACACATATTCGTTTTCTTCCCAATTGCATGGCTGTAATATTTTTCTATATTTGATAAGAAAGGTTTTTCACTTCCTCTTTCTTTGTGTAGAAAAAAAATTTCTTTCAAAAAACCAGAATAATCATTTACATCTACATTTTCGGAAGTAAGATGACTATTAAACTTAGGATTAAATGAAACAGAGTCTGCTTTTATCTCGCAAATGAACTTATATATATCTGAAGCTCTTTTAATGTTTTTATCGTGAATCACAAATATAACAAAAAGATTTAGCCCTCTTTTTTTTACCTCTCTAAATTTTGATATTGTATGATCTAGTTTTTTCTGAGGATCTTTCTCCATACCGAAACGATATTCATTACACTCCAAATCTGGTCCATCGATACTGAATCCAAGATGGAAGTTATTTTCTGAAAACAAATCAAAGTATTTATTACTGAGCAAGAGACCATTTGTTTGAACTATGTTTTCATACCGATGATATCTAAACCTACCAAAATATTTTTTTTGTAGACGTATAACCTCTTGAAAAAATTCAACTCCGGCAGCTAAAGGTTCTCCACCGTGCCAAGTAAATCGAAAAGAAGAGAACTCGTCTTTTGAGGCTGAGTAAATAATTTTATCCAGAACCTCTAAACTCATTCTCCTTGTTTTTGAGTCATATTTTTCAGCATTGCAATAACTACATTTCAAATTGCAAGTTTCATCAACAGGTTTAATTACGAGATTTTTATGTTTATAGTTTGACATTTGAGTAAGTTTATTTAATAGATGGATATCGACTTTATTTTTGAAATAAGATATTTAATGTAGAAATAAATAATACTATCAAAATAGTCGTATTTACACTGCATGTGATTGATAGGTACTTCGTTCAAAGAAAGTTCATACTTACACCCACCATCACAAACTGGAAGATATGCACACGTTTTTTTTTTCGCAACCGTTTGAAATTGTGTCAGCCAAATTATTCTGGTACTTTTCTCGCGAAATATGATCAACTTCCGTGCTCACATCACCCACGTAAAACTCTTTCATTCCAAACGCACTAATACAAGAACGTAATAAACCATTCGGTTCAAGCAAGTAGCTATTTTCTTGCGTGACCATACAAGGCGTCGGAAATACTGCCGACAGATCAAGATTGAAACCTCTCTTTTTACATATAGTCATGGCATAAGCAAAAGATTTCGCCATATCAATACTAGATGGATCATATAGGCTCCCATCACTGTAGATGTAATTCCCATTTTTTCTGTATACCGCAATAGGCTCAAGCTTGACTAAAGCTTTATTTTCGATGCCGGGACATACAGTTAGTATATCGTTAAGGAGCTCTTCAATTGTTTCTATGGTAGATTTATCAAAGTTAATTTTTATCGTGACTTTGAAATACTTGGTATAAACAGCCAAATTGTCTACTATCTGTCTGTATTTTCCTGCCCTATCTAGGCTTTTTCTTCTTTTATCATTAACGACCTCACTTCCATCAAATGTAATCTGGACATCACGAAGCCCGAGATTAGCCATTCTTCGGAGGGTTTCTTCATCATTGAAAGTCCCATTAGTAATCATTTCATATGGATGCAAACGAATACCTAGAGATTCACTTAGTTTATTTAGCTCACTAAATAAACTGACAGCGATGTCTGGTTTGAGCATTGGCTCTCCGCCAAACAAGATTAGTCTGAGTACTTCAATATTTTCGTTTTGAACTTTATTTACAATCCAGTCAATAGAATTTTTAAATACGACTTCATTCATAGAAGCCCTTTTAACCCTATTTTCAAAACAATATCCACATCTAAGGTCGCACTCAGTAGTTGTTGTAAATAAAATACCTAATGTTTTTGACGGGGCTGATCTTACTTTAAAAAAATCGTCGTATTCATCCAATACGGTTTTTTCATCTGATACAAGAAAACCGTCTCGAAACAGTCTTTTGATAGAAGTGTCAGAAATATTATCAAGAGATGAAATACTATCACTTAACTGACCAAGTTTTGATGTTAGAGTGTTGTAGAGGTAGTAGTCTCCTCCGACTTGTACCTCTACGTTGAATACACTACTACGATATTCCATAGAGCTAAACCCTACATGCTGAGTCCCAACTTGGAGTTGGTCCACGGCTAGAACGCTCTAATGCATCAAGCAATTGCTTCATCCCCTTAGCTATATCAGGACTGACTTTGTATTTTACTTTGTCTCCCGTAACAGGATCTTCGATGATAATCACAATATCTTCTTTAGAGTTGTTATCAGCCATGCAATATTCCTTTTGATTTAAAAATGATTTTGAGTTCTAACAGCGATTACTAATCAACATTAGTATTAATTTTGATTTTATCCAGCAGGACGTTTGAAAACTGGGAACTAATGAGAGGTGCTGCGAGGTTGATCCGTTTGCGCGCCTTCATACTCGCTTGGCAATTTGAAACACGTTTAATGAGATGGTATGTCCCTCTTCACAGCTAAACTTAAACTGGGTTTAGTGCTAAAAGGAAGGTGTTCCATGTCTACAACTCACATTGGTACGCCCCTAATGCTAGACATTACATAGATAAGAAAAAGTAGGTCAAATCGCCCACTATGATTTGAGAGGTTGAGCGACGCTGGCAAGGAATGGGGCAAAGACGTGTTTACCGAGGTCGGCGCCAGCACGTCCTTGGACACTTCCGAGTAAGCAGTTTTGCAAAATTACCTAATCCACTACACGCAGACCTATAAATTATTTAGGTACGCCCTAGTTGTTTTCTTTGCAATGTGATCAAAGCTAAAAGTATTGCCATTTCTTTTCATAATACTCTGAACTTGTTCAAGTTTCTTACAGCAGATCTCACTGTAAAATGCGACTAATTTGACATCTGAATATCCGTCATTGGCATTGTACTAAAGGAAAATAAATGTTTATTGGAAACTTAAATAAAGACCAACAAGGCGTTTTACTAGCTATTGCACAGAAATTGATTAACGTTGATGGGCAAGTTTCAGTCGAAGAAGTTGCAATTCTAGAGCAAATTAAACTTCAATGTGATACAGATGTAGAAGCGCTTTCTTACACCGAAGAGTCGATGATAACACTCTTCCCAGATCGCCGTTCAAAGGTCTCCCTGCTCGTTGAAATTCTTGGCGTAGCGTACTCAGATACAGAGTACTGCAAACAAGAACAAGACTTTTTAACTCGCCTTGCTAGCAATTTGAGTATTAATGATGATGAGCTACAAAAGCTAACTGACTGGGTTACCCGCCAGCTAAATCTTGTGCAAGAAGTCGCTTTACTCATGGAGGAATGATATGCCATTACCATTTTTATTAGTTGGTGCGGCGGCAGTCGCCGGTCTCTATGGCGCTAGCAAAAGTAAAGACGCATACGACGACACCAAGGAAGCAAAGGACGTTAACGCTCGGGCCAGAAGAACTTTTGATGATGCAGAAGAATTGCTTGAGAACGCAAAAAATCAAGCCAACCAATCGATGATCACTTTTGGTCATACTAAATTTGACGTCTACCAAAATACGATGACGCCATTTTTTGAACTATATAGCAATCTCAAAAACATTGATTTTTCAGAGCTCGACAATCGTTCACATGATCTTACTGTGACTGAATCAGAGCTGGTCAATGTACATCAAGCAACACTGAATATTCAGAGTGTGTTGAGTGGTGGCGTCACCGCGCTAGGCGCCGGGGGCTTAGCAGGGCTAGCAGCTTACGGTGGCGCGAGTGCCCTAGCGACAGCATCGACCGGAACCGCAATTTCTGCGCTAAGCGGCGCTGCAGCCACGAACGCAACGTTAGCATGGTTTGGTGGTGGCGCTTTATCTACCGGTGGTTTAGGAATGGCGGGCGGAACCGCTGTATTAGGTGGTATTGTCGCCGGGCCAGTGCTGGCAGTTGGCGGCGCTTTATGGGCATCAAAAGCCGAAGCTGCAAAAGAAAACGCCTATGAGAATCTCGCGGCAGCCGAGCTAGCATCAGAACAGATGTATACAGCTGAAGTAAAAGTGCGCGCAATTGGCCAACATTTTGATTCAACGAACCACTTATTGGATCAGTTAAACGCCAAAGCCCTCGCATTGCTGCCAAGTCTAGAAGACTTGATCAAAACCGAGCGGGTCGTACAGTTCGAGTGGAAAAAGTCGCTTGTCCAAGAATTGATGGCTTCATGCACTGACGCGTTAAACAAAGCGAATCAACTAGAACAAAGCCAACAAGGTCTATGGTGCAAAATTAAGTATCTTTTCACTGAAAATCCAAACCGTCAGCCCTGTATTGATGCATTCCAGTCATTTGTGGAGCATGTATCGCACCCTCAAGTCTCAGAACTTAATTCAGAGAGTCTAAGCATAAACGCATCACTAAAACCTAGCGCTTATGCGAAAGAAATTGAGAGACTTTTAAATATATTACGTACTATAGACAGTGAGTTAGACAGCCCAAGTGATAGTGTTTCTTATACCTTACTCTCTGAACAAAATAAGACCGGATGTGCCCTGTTAGTATCATTAATTTGTACTATTAGCCGTGTAATCCACCAACAAATGTTGTCAGAAGACGGTGATTTAGTACCAGAATCAATTGCACTATTGAACGAGTGTAAACCCAAGGAACTGCAAGCGGCCTAAATAATAGAATGACAGGAAGTAAAGCATTTTTGCTTCCTGTTCATTTAGGAACCCAAACTCAATGCGTATATTCGATAGATTGTTTTCTAAAAAAAAGTCGTTAGTGCAAGATACAATCGCTAACACCATCAGCAATGACTATACAACACATGCTACCCAAAGGGTTTTTGATACAATTACCAATGCCGATCTTCTTCCTCTTGCAGCTCAGCGGTTGAAAAATGTCGCGCCCGAGATATCTCAAGGACACTTGTTCGAAATCGATCAGGCAGCCAAGTTCTGTAAAGATGCAATTAAAAAGAACAGCACCCTATTCGCTCGCACCACCGAAAGTTTAGGTATGCCCCATGATCCAGCTGACATCCTGATAAGTAATGGCAAAGAAACGCTTAAAAAATATCAAGCGAAATCTAGCCATTCAGCGGCCAGTACTATTCGTATGCTTAAGGACAAAAAATACGATGGAATGGGAAGAGTTGGCGGATCTGAACATTACGATAAAGCCTGTGACTTAATGGATCAACGATTGGCATCGCCATCCATAAAAAGTAAGGACCTTTATGCTGACACCAGAAAAACGTACGATAAAAGTATTCGATGTGAGGATGTTGTCGCTGACAATACAACGTACGATGACGCAAAAAAACTCACCGACCCCAAGTATGCCCAAGAATATGCCAACAAACTAAAGAATGAAGCGGTCTGGACAGACATTCACTATTCAGGGCTCAAAGGTGGTCGAATTGGAGCTGGCATTGCAGGTTCTGTTTCCTTAGCGACAGGCTTATATGATTTGTATAAAAATGAAGCAGAGATAGGCGAAGTGCTTCTCAACACCACCACGCAAGCAGGAAAGGGGTTTGCTACTGGGTATGTCTCTACCGCGATGTCGAAAGGAATCATACACGGTGGGACGAAACTCCTTGGAGAATCAACGGGCAAAATGCTCTCTCGTTCCAATGCGCCGATGGCCATAGCCACCACTGTCGTTTCAGCTAGCAAATCAATGTTAAGTTATATGAATGGTGACATCACCTCCGATGAACTACTTGAGGAAGTGAGTTATACAGTGATTTCTGGTGCATCCGTATTTTACTATGGTGCCTGGGGGCAAGCAGTAATACCTATTCCTGTTGTTGGTGGTTTAATCGGTGCTGGTGTGGGCTTTATGATCAGTAATATGCTTCAACAATCAGGTATGATCGCCTTAGGTGACGCTTCTGTTGTTAAAGCAGCGAAAGAACGTCGAGCAGCCATCGAAGCGATCTGTGCGCAAGCCATACCACAAATGCAGAAAGAACGAGCCGCTATGGAAAAGATCATCGACGAGCACTTTCAAAAACAGGCTGTTGAATTTTCACTAGCATTCGATGAAATGGATCTTGCTATGACAGATTGGAATGCCGATAAATTCATAGTCGGTCTAAACAGAATTAACGCTCAACTTGGCCATTCTCTCCCGTTTTCGAATTTTCAAGAATTTGATGCCATGATGAGAAGTCCCGAACCTTTAAAATTTTAAGCTTCACTTCAGATGATTAGCAAATTGTAGTGGCATAATTGGTCACGCTGTTGGATTAGAAAAAATAAGTCAAATAAAGCTTTGCTGATTTATGTGTTGTAGCGGTCGAAACAAGGTATGGGGCAAAAACGGTTTAGCTCCACTGAACTAAACCGTTTCTAACAGGTAACAAAAAATATCTTCAAACCCTAAACTCGTATTACGAGCCTATGAACGTAAGTGCGAGATCGTCTTAAGTGCTGACTTAAAGGCTAACGAAAACTTGAGATAATCGCTGGTATCCCCGGTAGTAGACCCACCAACGCCATTACGCTTGTTAGCACAACAAACATAATGCCAGGCAACACCCAACGGCTCATTTTACTGAGTTCCCCACTGCGTTCTTTACAGCCAACTAAACCTAAGTTATCCAGCAGCATGGTGAGCGACCAGCCAAACGCAGGGTTAACCAGCGCTGAAGAAAAAACAACAATCGCTGCCGATTGGGTGGTTTTCCCCTCACGCGTCATTTCCATTCCTGCTTCTAGCAAAGGCACAAATACCCCAACAATAAGCGCAACACAAAGTACAGGTTGCCAGATCGCTAAGTCCATTGGGTAGCCCCAAACCGCGGCGATGATACAGAACAGTGCCGTTAGCAAAGCGCCTGCAGGAATAGGACGTTTAGCGATAGCCGCCGGAACGATGTAAGTTCCCCACGAAGACGTAAAGTTAGTGCCACCGAGTAGAGAACCGAACGTTTGACGAATTGAAGCGGTGGTCATGGTATCGTCAATGTTCATATGGACTTTTTCTGTACGTTTGGGATAGCTGATTTTTTGGAACACTTGATGCCCTAAAAAATCTGGTGACCACATAGCGACTGCCAAAATAGCAAAAGGCAGCACGACCATGAAGTGTTCAATCGTCGGTAAACCCAGCATCCAGCCCGTATCTTCCCCCCACCAATACATAGGGTTCATATTGGGCAAACCGGGCTCGGTTTGAAAAGAAAACGGGGCGCCCATGGCAAAAGCTAACGTGCCGCCCAGCAAGCAACTAAGAGGGACGGCTAGCCAACGCTTACGAAAATGTTCCAATAAGGCATATAAAATAATGGTGCAAAAGATCACAACAAAAGCGATGTGACTCATTCCAATTCCCTCAGCCCAAGCGAACAGCTTTTTCACTTGCGAGACGGTTCCAACAAAGCCAAGGTAGAGTAATAGACCGCCACACACGCCTTTACTGGTGAGATTTGCCAGCATGCTGCCCCCTTTACTGATGGCCAACAGTATGCCAAAAGCGCCGATCAGCAAACCAAAGGCCATAGGGTGGCCGCCTGCTGCAACGACAATAGGAATTAATGGGATGAGTGGGCCGTGTGTACCTGCGAGGTTTGCGGTCGGCAATAGAAAGCCTGAGAAAAGGATAATGAAAACAGAGGCGATGAGTAATTCATAACGGACATTTTCTAAAATAAAGCCTTCATTTAGTCCTAGCGCCCCGGCAAAGGTTGCTGCAATGGCGCCTACCATTACCACTTTACCAATGGTCGCGGCCATCGCTGGAATGGTATCTTCTATCTCAAATCGATAATCTTTAAATGGCAAATTAGGACGCCAGCGTTTAGGCGCCATAATTTTCAACTCGTGCTCTAAATATTGTTCTCGGGAATCAAATTCCGATCTTGGTTTATGCTGTTGTTCATAAGTGAGTTCATCCTCATTGGCTTGAGGCTTATCTGTTTGTATATGTACGGACTCTAAAGTGCTGCTCATTGTGATTCCTTTCGTTCACACTCTAAGGTGTGTTTTTCCAACCAACGTTATGTGCTCACTAAACGAAGACTAAGCGAGTCGTTGTCTATATCTTCTCTGCTACAAGAACTCGATGACTGAATTTATGAACCCTGGAAATTCAGTTGCTAGTACCTTATACCAAACCAAAAAGCACAAATAGTCTCAGACGGTTAGACATTAGTCGTAGGGTATGGGCTACCAGCATGGGCGTTGTTGTGGAATTTGATAGAACTAGCCTCAAGGGCTTTGGCTAAAGCGAATGGGAAGTTAAGAAGCGCGGAACTGACGGAAAGCGTAGAGTCTGGGAGAAAGTTGCATTGGGTGGTGGATACCAATACTCACGTAATAGATGTAGTAGAGTTGAGTCTGACCGGTTAATTCCAGACGGAACCCGTTAAAAAAATAGGCGACATGTTCGTCGCCCATTTAGCTTAGATTTGTTTTAGCTAGATTCGTTTCGAGTTTCAAACGCTACCAAAACGAAAACGATAGTTTCGCGAATTAGTCGTTTTTCTCTTTACCGTAAACACGAACGCCAGCTTTAGAGCCTTCTGAGTTACCGTAAACTTCGATGTTTTTCACACAACGGCGGTAACCAAAGTAACGCCAGTCAGTGGTTTTATCTTTCTTAAGATCGCGGTGAAAACGGATCGTTTTTTCTTCACCGTTTTGGAATCTCACCACGACTTTTCTCAATTCTAAGTCTTTCTCTGCTTTTACTTTGATCGCATTCGTGTTGCGGCACACCACCATTGGGATTTTTGCCGCTAAGTTGCCGTGCTCAAGCAAAATGGTACGACCTAAAGTGAATTTGTCATCTGCGTGTGCAGGCGTTGCAAGTAGTGTTGCAGCAACGGCTGCGCTTAGAAGAGTCGTTAGTAATTTCATTTACGTTTAAAACTAGATTAAGGGGCGCGAATCATAATCGAGGAAAATGAGTTCGCGCTAGTATTATTTTTTGTTGAGAAATAAGTTTTACATCATTCTGACATTACCCTGAAAAAGGAATACCTGTGAGCGCAAGTCCATTTTCTTCATGCGACGTTGATCACTTTGAGTTCCTATTGCTACATCGAGCAAATCGCCAATAAAGAATAGCAAATAGAAACAAGTACTTTAGCCATCCCTAATGATCTTTTTATGCTCAGAGGATCAATTGCTCTTTACTAAAACTGTACGGTACAGTACAGTTTGTGAAAGTCATCCAATCAGGTTTTAAAAATGAAGAAGAAAGTCATCGCATTGGCGCTTATTGTAGGTTCGCTGTTTGCTGCGGGTTGTGCGTTGTACCAACCCAATACAGTCACAACGGATAACGCTTATGTTCACTCGGATGTGACAGCGATTTCTCCAGAAGTCGGTGGGCAGGTAAGCCAGCTTTTTGTTGAAGATAACCAGTGGGTAGCCAAAGGCACGCCACTGTTTTCGATTGATGATGAAGACTTTATTGCCAATCAAGAGATCGCAAAAGCAGCGTTAGATGTAGCGAAAGCTGGACTGGCCGCAAACCAAACCAAGACGGAAATGCAGTTAGTGAAGATCGAGCAGGCGAAGCAAGGTATTCACGGTGCGAGCGCAAACGCGGAGCACCAAGCAGCGGAATTCAAACGTCTTTCACGCTTGGTGCAAAAGCAGTCGGTGAGTAAAACCCAATTTGAAGCGCAAAGAACGCGTTCTATTGAAGCGAGTAGCAACCTAGAAACGGCCAAGCTTGCACTGACGGCAGAACAGAAGCAACTTGATGCGTTAGTCACAGAAAAGATGCAATTGACTGCGCAACGTAAGCAAGCGGAAGCGAATCTGAGGTTGGTCAATATCGCACTGGAAAGAACCATCGTTCGTGCGCCATTTGATGGTTATGTGGCAGACAGACAAGTGCAAGTGGGTAAGTTTGTTCAACCGGGCATGGGCTTGATTGTAATGGTACCAGATTACGTTTGGATTGAAGCCAACTTCAAAGAGACTCAATTGGAGAACGTCCGCCAAGGGCAAGAAGTGGGAGTAGTGCTAGACATGTTCCCGGATCATCCGCTGCACGGTCGGGTGTCTTCCATTACTCCGGCTACAGGGGCGCAATTTAGCTTACTGCCTCCGCAAAATGCGACCGGTAACTTCGTTAAAGTGGTGCAGCGTGTACCAGTGCGTATTGAGTTAGATATTCCTAACGAACTCAAACAGCGCGTTTACCCTGGCTTGTCGGCTGAAGTTTCAATAGAGACGACTAAGCAAGGTTAATTGTCATGAATAATCGTTCACCCTTGCTGATTATCGCTTTGTTCGCCATTGCGGCTTTTGGGATTAATTCCGTGATGTTTACTGAATTGTCTCATGAGATGGCGGCAGCATCTGGCTTGTCCGGAGATGAAGTCGAATTGGTTAAAATCGGTTTTATGATCACTCAAGTCTTGGGGTTTATGCTTACCCCATTTTTGGTGCGTAAACTTGGCACCTCATTGCCATTGAACGCGGCGTTATTGGTAGGCTTGGGGACGAACCTCACGCTCTATTGGGCAGGTCAACATGCGCTAGTGTTCACGTTAACCTGGCTTGTTAGTGGATTTTTCATGAGCATGTTATTGGTGGTGGTGAATCTCTATCTACTCAACACATTTGCACAACGATGGTTGCCAGCCATTATTGCGCTGACACTCATTTTTTCGACGCTGCTACCAATGGGTGCTTACCCTTGGCTGGTGGCTGAGATCGTCGAAGTATTTGACTGGACATTGCTCTGCGCAGCGTCAGCTTGGTTGTATTTCTCGGCCTTGGTGATGGTCAGTTTATATAAACCGCAACCGGTTAAGATAGAAGCAAAGGCAAAATCGGCGGGTTCGGTGTACCTCGTGCTCGCCTTAACAATGAGTTTAGTGGTGTTCCTCTTGATGCGTGGCAGCTACTACAACTGGTTGGACTCAAACTGGTTTGTACAGGCTTCTTCGGTTGCGGCGGCCCTCGTTTTGTTCGCGGTGTACCAGTTGGTAAAAACACGTCACTTGAATACAGCATCAATGCAATTGCACGGCAAACTGAAAACCAATGTGTTTATGTACAACGCCTTTCTTGCGGGTTTTGCAGTGATGGCCAGTACGGTGCTGTTTGCTAACTTCCTAAAAATGGCAATGCACTATGACAGTCTCAATGTGGGTTATGCGCAATTGCCATCGTTTTGCGCCATGTTGGCCGGCATGCTGGTGAGTGTGCTGGTGTATTACTTTCGTCGTCCTCTAGCGGATGCGGTGGTGCCTTTTGGCGTATTGATGATTCTGCTGTCGGTCTACGAGTTCAGCCAACTGCCGAGCTTTGTTGGTACAGAATCATTACCCATTCCAATGCTACTGCGCGGTTTTGGTGTGGGCTTGTTGAATGTGTCGGTCACGATTGCTGTGTTGATGTATTTCCAAGTGGGGCAGCGTTTAGAGGGCATTGCCAATTTCTATCTGTTCCGAACCATGGGCGGGGTGATTGGTGGTGCATTTTTCTCTCGTGTGATCCAAAACCACAGCGCGCAAGCATCGGGCGAAATCGGGCGAACACTGGATGGTTCTAACCATGTGTTTGCGGCTTACGAACAGGCATTAAGTAACGCCATTCTCACTCACGGGCGTTTGCCTAACCCTGCGTTGGGCATGAGCCAAATTAGTGCGGTCGTTAAAGAACAGGCGACGACATTAGCACTGAATAATTCGCTATTGATGTTCATTGTCTCTATTTTTGCTCTAGCGTCAATCCTATTGATTGGTAAGAAGCTAGCAGCAAAGCAAGAAGCCCACTGAAGCTAAGTAAGATAACTAAACAGTAAAATAGAGAAGGGAGCCGATGGGCTCCCTTACTTGTATGGGTGTATTTCTTGTTTCTGTGTATTATGCGTTTATTGCTGATACAGTTTAAGGAATGCCGCCACCGCTTTTTGGGTATGCGCTTCTAATCTCTCGTCGCTTAAGAATTCAAAGCCCATTAACGCCATGTTCTGGTAATCCAATTTGATCAACGCGAGTAGCTGATCACACGCTAAATCGGCATCGTCGATGATAAGTTGCTGGCTGACCCTGTCGGTTTTTAGAAACTCTATTAAGTATTGGTGAATGCGCTGTGGTCCGGTTTGCCAAAATTGATTAGGTATCAAATCGTGCTTGTTGAAGTCAGCTGATACGATGCGATAAAGCGATAAGAGAGGATTGGAACAAATGCCGCGTAGATACTTTTTAGCGAAGTCTTCTAAGGTTTCTTTTAACGGCTCATTTTGTTTACCGGCTAGTTGAAAAACCGACTCCAAGCTGGTCTTAGTATTATGTGCAAGCACCTCAACAAACAATCCTTCTTTATTGGAAAAGTAACGGTATAAGGTTTGCTTTGAACCACCACAAATTGCGACGATTTGATCGAGAGACGTGTCCTTGTACCCCTGCTCAATAAACAGTTCGGTAGCGACTTCAATGATCCGAGTTCTTTTCTTTTCTGTCGATGCGCGCATAACGTTATCCACTAAATGATACTGTCCAACTAAATAACACTGTCCTGTACAGTATCATTATAAAAGATTCGAAAGTTTGATTTTCTGACTTATATTGTGAAATAGCGAAATTATTGTGAAATAGCGAAATAAAAACAAAAAAGGCGACACAAGGCCGCCTTTGAAATCAGATTGGGTGATCTAACGTCGGTAGTACAACGAAATACGATTGCCATCAATTTCTTGCACGATGAATGGGATTTCGTAGATGTCGCTCAGTACATCGGCATCAATCACTTCTTCAACGGTGCCTGCTTTGATGACTTCACCGAGCTTCATTGCAACGATGTGGTCGGAATAACAAGAAGCAAAGTTGATGTCATGAATCACAATCACGATGGCTTTGTTCTTCATCTCGGCGAGTTTGCGCAGCGTGCTCATGATGTCGACTGAGTGTTTGATGTCGAGGTTGTTCAGTGGCTCATCTAAGAATATGTAGTCAGTATCTTGTGCCACTACCATTGCAATAAATGCCATTTGACGTTGCCCGCCCGACAGTTGGTCGATAAAGCGATCTTTCAAATGGTCGATTTCCAGATGTTGCATCGATTCTTCAATGATGCGATGGTCATCTTCTGTCAGACGACCTTGTGAGTATGGGAAGCGACCAAATGCCACTAAGTCACGCACAGTAAAGCGCATGTTGATGTTGTTCGATTGACGCAGCACCGAGAGGCGTTTTGCCAAATCTTCTGTGTTCCATTGGTCAAGAGGCTTGTCACCAATCACCACGGTACCAGCATCACTTTCGGTGAGTCGGCTTGCCATAGACAGTAGGGTACTTTTACCTGCGCCGTTAGGACCGATAATGCTGGTTACTTTACCAAGTGGGAAAAGGGCATCTGCGTTTTTTACCACGTATTTTTCGTTGTATTTTTTGCTAAGACCTTGAATACGGATCATGTGATAAACCCTTAATCGAATTTGTTTTTCATAAGCAGAAGCAAGAAGTAGCCGCCGCCGATAAAGTTGATAATAACGCTGATGGTGGTATCGAAATCGAACAGGTTTTCTACCACCCATTGACCGCCGGACAGCAGTACAACCGATAACACAGAGCTTGCAACGATCAATAAGCGGTGCTGGAAGCCAGTGAAAATTTGACGTGTCAGTGCGACAACGATCAAACCAAAAAATAAGATTGGGCCAATCAAAGCGGTCGAGATAGACACCATCAAAGTGATGATGAACATGACTTGCATAGTCAGTTTATGGGTATCGACGCCGAGGCTTTTTGCGTTGTCGACACCAAGCCACATGACGTCTAATTTGTGAGCGATAGACATGAGGTACGCACCACACAAGACCATTGGCACCACGCACCAGTACACTAATTCACTGTTGATGTTATTGAAGCTCGCAAACATTGAGCTTTGGATGAAAGTGAACTCATCTGGGTCAGTGATCATGGTGAAAAAACCGGTCACACTGTTGAACAAACTGCTCAGTACAATACCAATCAATAGCAGGGTGAAGATGTTGCGCTGACGGCCTCGGAAGTAGAAGCTGAACAGCGTCATCGCACACACAATCATGATGCCTGTCGACAATACAAAATTGAGCTTGCTATTGATGACAAGTGCACTTAAGCCACCAAAGGTTACGACAAGCAGCACTTGAATCATTACGTACATCGAGTCAAAACCCAGAATCGATGGGGTTAAAATTCGGTTGTTGGTGATGGTTTGGAAAATCAACGATGACGAAGCTATCGCCATGGCTGCCAACACAATCGCCAGTACTTTCGGAATGCGTCGCGACAAGAAAAACTGGTAATTATCTGGTGTTAAGCCCTTGCCAATAAACACTGCACAAATCAAAACTGCTGCGATTGCGAGCAGAATAACTTTCATAGAATCACGCATTCGATTTGTCTCTCAGTACTAGGTAAATGAAAATAGAACCGCCCAAGATGCTGATGATCATCGAAATTGGAATCTCGTAAGGGAAGATGATGAGACGACCTAAGATGTCACAAGCGAGGACCAAAATAATACCGGCGTACGCTGTCCAAGGTAGGTTGCGTCGCATGTTATCCCCGATAAAGAGAGAGACTAGGTTAGGTACAATCAGACCTAGGAATGGAATCATACCGACGATCATCACGACTGATGATGACAGCACGGCCACAAGAATGACGCCAATCAAAACGATACGTTGGTAGTTAAGACCGATGTTTTTCGCGAAGCTCTCACCCACACTCGCGGCACTAAAGCGGTTAGCGTAAGCGTAAGCCAGTACAGAAACTGGTAGAGCAAGGTACAAGAACTCGTAGTTACCACGCAAAACAGACGCAAAGTTCGCAACTGTCCAAGAGCCAAGGGTTTGTACGAGGTCGTATTTGTAGGCGACAAATGTTGTCATGGAAGACACTACGTTGCCGTACATAATGCCTATCAGCGGGACTAATACCGTGTTCTTAAACTTTAAGCGTTGTAGAAAGCGAACGAAGATGATGGTACCCAAAACAGAGAAGCCGAAAATGGTCAGCAAGTGTACCCAACTGCTCATGTCAGAAAACAAAATCAGCGCCATGATATAGCCAAACATCGCCCAGTCGACCGTACCGGTAGTGGAGGGGGCGGCGAAGCGGTTTTGTACGATTTGCTGCATGATAAGACCAGCAATACTCAGCCCTGCACCGGCCAAAATGATGGCAAGTAAACGTGGTAAGCGGCTGACTAATAGGATGTTCAAACTATGACTGTCACCAGCCAAAATTTGCGAGAGGGAAACGTTCGCGACTCCAACCAGCAAAGAGGCGCTAGCGAGGACGACGAGCAATAAAAAAGCCAAGATATGATGTAATTTCATGGTGTGGTTATAGCTAGATAAAAACAACAATGACCTTTCGCGCCGTGAAGCGGGAAAGGTCATCTTTTAGTATGAGATTGAACCGTGTCTATTAGTTTTCAATGACTTGGTTCAGATCTTTAATCATGGTTTGTGTGGACTGGTACCCACCAGAGGTCAAGTACCAAGCTGCCGGGTCCATAAACAACACGCGGTCGTTTTTCGCCGCTGGCGTCGATTTAACAAGGTCATTATCGAATAACGCTTTTGCTTTGCCGTTGCTTTGGCCAATTGCCTGTTCGCGGTCTAGGATCAGCAATACTTCTGGCTGTGCATCAGCAATGTATTCGAATGAGATCAAGTTGCCATGAGTGCGTGCGACAGATTCTACGTTTTCTGATGTTGATGTCTTAAAGCCTGCTTCTTCGTAGATGAATGAAAATCGGCTGTTCGTTCCAAACATTGCTAGGCTATTGCCGCTGTTTGATACGGTCAGTGCGCGTGGTGGTTGCACTTTCACCTTGGCGTGCAGGTGATCAATTTGGTCTTGAACATCTTCAATTAGCTGCTCTGCTTGCTCTTCTTTATCAAAGATATCACCCAGAGTACGCCAGTGTTCTTGTGTGGTTTTCCAGTAATCTGTGGTGTCGATACGGAACATGTAAGTTGGCGCGATGTCACTGAGATCTTTATAGATGTCTGCCATGCGGCCTTCAGCGATGATCAAATCCGGCTTTAATGTGAATAGCGTTTCGAAATTCACTTCTTTTACGCTGCCCGTATTTACAAAGGCGTCGACGTTGAATTTTTCTAGTGACTTTGGAAGCAGTGATTTAGGCATACCAACGGGTGTAATGCCTAATGCATCCACATAATCTAAGCTGCCGTAACCCAGTACAACAACACGTTGTGGTACGCCGTCGATGTCTACTGTACCTAGGCTGTGTTGATAGGTTTTAGCCATGGCTCCCATTGGAGCGAGAGTCAATAGCAAGGTTCCTGTTGCTGCTCGAAGAAAAGTTTTACCAAACATAGAGATTTCCAAAAGGTCTTTCGGGAAGTATTACCCATTCGAGAGAATCGTCTCGATAGCTGCGTATTGTTAACTCGCCAAAATGTCTTCAAAAATGATAGAGCGCGAGAATAGTGTGTTGCAGTCTAACTTATTTTAATTTAAATCAAAATAAGAATGATTATTGATTGCAGACACATTAACAGATACGCTATATGCAGCAACAGAATTTACAGAATAGTGAGTATTCAAAAAATGAATTTAGCTCAAGTCGATTTGAACTTGTTGTTTATTCTTAAACATCTATTGGAAGAAAAACACGTTTCCAACACTGCGGTGTCTCTCGATATGAGTCAGCCATCCGTCAGCCGATCTTTGCAGAAGCTGAGAAATTTATTCAATGATGAGCTGTTAGTGAGAACGGCTCATGGGTATGAATTGACCCCAAAAGCAGAGGTGATCAAACAAGATCTAAATACGGTTCTGACAGGGCTTGAAAAATTGATGTACGGGCAATCTTTTGTGCCTGAAAAGAGCAACGGCACCATTCGTTTTTACGGCTTGGTTCCTCAAGTGATTTTCTTATTGCCAAGCATTGTGTCGCGGATACGTGAAGAGGCACCAAGCATGATCGTCGACATTGATTCCGTTCCTAAAAGGCACTTTGATGCACTGATTGCAGGGGATGTGCATTTTGTGCTCTCAACGGCCGAGCCACCTAGCTCTGAACAAAATTTGTACCGTATGAAAATTGCCAATCGCGACTATCGATTCTTGATGAGTGAGGCGCACCCACTTGCGCATGTGGATGAGCTAACGGTGGAAATGCTGCTGGATTGCAACTTTGGTCAAATCTCTCTGCAAGGCGGAAAAACGCTGTCGATTTATCATCGCTTTGTTGAGCTTGGTGTCGTAGATAAAAAACGTCAATTATCCATTCCTGTTCAGCTTTCAAACTTCAATGCGGCGCCGGCGATTGCTGAACAAACGGATGTTATTTTCCATTTACCTACACCGTTTGCTGAGGATGCGTGTCAGGGACGCAAACTGATCACGAAAACCGTGCCTAAAGCAATTCGTATGAATGAGGAGGCGGTGTACTTATATTGGCATAAACGTTATCACAACGATCCAATGTGCAACTGGGTTAAGTCACTTTTTAAGGAAATTTATGGTTCAGTTGAACCTGAATGACCAATAAATCAAGTATTCACTTTGCGTATAGTGGTAATAACGTAAGTGAATGTTTGGCTGCTTGTCTTTACCAAACAAAGAATATTTAATGCGAACCATTATCATTATAAATCACATTAAAGCTTTGTAGGATCACCATGTCGAAGACAACTCCATTTGCACGCAAACCATTAGCAGTGGTTATCGGTGCGCTATGTACTTCTTTTTCTGTCTTTGCTGATACAGCGCCTATCGAAACCGATGAGCAGCTGGTGGTAACAGCAACTCGTACTCAAATGGAGTTGAAAGACGCTCCAGCTTCGATTTCGGTTATCACGGCAGAAGATATTGAAAATGACCCGGGTATCACGTTGGCCGATATCGTATCGAACGCAACCAGCGTGGAGTCGGATTTCGATAGCACTCGTGCGGGCCGTCAACAAATCTCGATCCGTGGTATGGATTCAAAATATACGCTGATCATGGTGAATGGTCGTCGTATGAGTTCAGCAAGTGCCATCGTACGTGGTAACGACTTTGACCTATCTGCAATCCCAATGGATTCTATTGAGCGCGTTGAGATCATCCGTGGTCCTATGTCGGCACTTTACGGTTCAGATGGTATGGGCGGCACGATCAACATCATCACTAAGTCACCAAGCAATGATTGGAGCTCACAACTGAGCTTAGACAATACCACACCAAACGATGGGAACGGTGGTCAAGAGTATACGGTTGGCCTAACCACCTCTGGTGCGTTGATTGAAGATACGTTATTCGCGCGATTCTCTGCATCTCAAACTAGCCGCAACGCGTGGCAACCATACTCAGGCATTAAGAGTGTGAAAGGTAAGGAATTTGATCGCTCAGATGTGACGGCGTTAGAAGGTCGTGATAGTTTGGCTTTGTTTGGTAGTCTTTCATGGCATCTTGCTGACAATCAGTTCATCGACTTGGATTTAGGTTACAGCGATGATGAACGTGATACCGCAGCAGAGAGTGCCACTACGGTGCTTTATTCAGAATCGCGTGTAAAACGTAACAGTCAGGCGCTTTCTCATACAGGCATGTGGGCTTGGGGTGATACGCAAGTTCGTTACTCACGTGAAAACGTAGAGAACAAAGAAGCCGCAAACGACGGCGCAGATTCTATCGAAGAAGTGACTCAAATTTTTGAAGCGTCTGCAACGACTTATCTTGGTGATAGCCATACCGTCACATTCGGTGTGGATTACCAAACAAGTGAGTTAACTAACCCAGAAAACATCAAGGGTGGTAAAGCTGATGCATATCAAGGCGCAGTGTTTGTTCAAGACCAGTGGGAAATGACCGATACACTAACGGCAACCATCGGTGGTCGTTTAGATAAGCATGAACGCTATGGCGAAGAGTTCAGCCCGCGTGTATATCTAGTTCATCAAACAACAGATGCACTAGTGCTGAAAGGTGGTGTGGGTAAGGCATTTAAAGCGCCAACCATGACTCAAAACCACCCAGATTTCTTGCTGAGCAGCTGTAAAGGTAACTGTAATATTGTTGGTAACGCTGACCTAGAAGCGGAAACCAGCATTAACTATGAGTTATCTGCGCTCTACAGTGGCCGTAACTGGAATGTTGAAAGTGCGGTATTCCGTAACGAAATTGAAAACTTGATTGAACAGACGGACATCAGCTGTAAAGTGGGTACTTGGTCGAGCAGTAAGATGAGCTGTGTGAACGAAGATGGTAGCCTCGTTGATCGTGAAATCTCAGACCCTTACAAATCATACCAAAACGTGTCTAAAGCTGTGATTCAAGGTGTGGAGTTATCGGGTAATGTTCAGCTTGCTGAAGCATGGGAACTATCGGGTAACTACACATTCTTAGATACCGAAGATAAGTCTACAGGTGAAGAGCTTAACGAGCGTTACAAGCACTCTGCGTTTGCACGAGTAAACTGGTATGCGACGCAAGATTTAAATCTATTTGCGAGTGCTCGATACCGTGGCGATCGTAAGATCGATTCTGAACTGACACAAGATGCTTACACGACGATGGATCTTGGTACGGTTTACCATGTGAACGATGCGCTACGTATTCGTGCTGGTATCACGAACTTAACGGATGAACGTGTTTCAAAAGAGCTTGAGAACATTGGTTATGTTGAAGCGCCGCGTACGTACTATGTAGGTATGACCGCAGACTTCTAAATTCTGTTGAGAGATTAATTTGAAAGCTGGCGTTGCAGTGTACTCTGCAACGCCTTTTTTTGTTTTTGAAAACAATTGTTTATTGCTCTACGGGTTGCTCCGAAGAGAAGCCACGCAGAATATTAGCTAGAGTGACCGCGGCAAAGAGCACGATAACAATAGATAGATGCCACGCTTCACTAAGCCCCAATTGAACCAGCGCCATACTGACCATGGATGAAACCACCATTTGTCCACCACCTGACATCGCTGCAGCTGCGCCCGCTTGTTTTTTATAAGGCTGCATAACCATTGCTTGCGCACACGGTAGGGCGATGCCGTTACCCAATATCATCAGTAATTGCCCTAACATTAAATACAATGGTTCAATAGGGCATAAAAACAACCAAATTGCTGCAATCAAGTGTAAAACTGGCGTGACTAACAACATCTTCTTACTACCGATGATCGGACGTACGCGATTGCAAAGGCTAGTACCCGCTAACATTCCAAGAGCAGGAATGATCGCCCACATTGCGTATTCATCGGATGTCATGCCGATTTGGTTTTGCATGATAAAGGGCATGACGGAAACCGTGGTGATCATCAAACTGAAGTTAAGCCAACTGATACTGGCAAAGCTCATAAAGTAGCGTGATGTTAGCAAGTCACGATAATGCAGAAGCATTTTTTTAGGCGAAGGGATTGAGCTAGATTGAGCAACCGTTTCTTGAAAACGTAGGGCAATGATTACCCATGCCAATGAGACGTAGCCTAACAGTGAAATAAACACCATACTCCAGCCAAAATGGAAGTTGATAAAACCACCTAAAACGGGAGCAACGAGCGGAGTAATCGATGCTGCCATCGCAATATAAGACATAGCGATGGGTAGCTCTGGGCCGCTAAAGCGATCTCGAGTTGAGGCCCTAGCCAGTACCGCGCAACAGCCCGTTCCTAAGCCTTGCAGGAGTCGTCCAATCACCATGCCAGTAAAGGTATGGCTGAAAAATATGATCACCAACAGACCCGACATGGCAATTAACAGCCCTGCAAGCAATACTTTTTTACGCCCTAGCGCATCAGAGATGGGGCCGTAAATAAACTGAGACGGGCCGAATCCAAGTAAGTAAATACTTACTAATAATTGTGCTTGGTCCAGTGAAATATGGAAATCTTTGGCTATCCAAGGCAGTGATGGAAACACCAATCCCATACTCAGTTGTCCAACGCTGATAATCAAGCAAGCCAGCAAAATGGTCTTAAAGTCGATAGGGCGGCTCATGATTTTTCACCATCACCACGACGGCGTAGGCTTCCCTCATCATCGTATTCATTCAATTTCGTTTTGACTCGCTTAACGGTTGATAGACTGACGTCGCATTGTTCTGCCACGCTTTTTAAAGTGTGCCCCTCAAGAAGCAGTGTGGCGATCTGTTGATGTTTCTCTTTATCTGCAGGTCGGCCTCTGAACTTTTTCTGCCACATATTTGGCTGTTCTTTTATGGCTTTTCGGCCTTGCTCCGCCGCGAATAATCGATGTTGGGTTTGCACTTTACCGTATCCAGAGAGTAGCGCTAATAAGGTTTGAGTTTGTTCTGAATCGGGCTCAAAAGTGAGTGGCTCACAAACGGTTTTTAGCGTTATTCCCTTATCTAGTAAGGCTGTAATTGTATTGAATGCCTGACTGAAATCACGACCAAAAACCGTCAGCCACCAAATGATAACGGTGTCTCCAGGACAAACGATGTGGAGTAATTTTTGAAAAGCTTCACGTTCTTCAGGTGGAACGCAAGCACGTAATTGATCCTCAAAATGTTGAGCTGTTGGCGCGAGCGTTTTTAGTGCTTCGAGGTGCTCTTGATAAGCCCTGTTCTTGGGAGAATATCGGGTGTAGAGGTAAGTGGTCATTTTTGGAGATTTCTTTGTTGTAGGTTCATTTGAGGTTATGGGTCATAAATATACAGTGATTAACGAACAACCACAATGGTGATGAATAAATAAACGGAGTAAGGGCACTTAATCAATGTGTTGTGCGAGCGCGGATTAGTGATTCCGACAGTTGGTTAGCGAGCCTGAGGGTGGATGGTCGGGAGGATGGGAGTGTGGGTGAGATGGAGAGTGGGTGAGATGGAGAGTGGCGTGTCATCGAAAAAGATAGGGCCAGATTGCTGTTCATTCTGGCCCGAGATTTGAGTTTTGAAACTGGAGTGGAACGTTGAGGTTACTCAACACAACAAACGCGATTCTTTCCGAGTCGTTTTGCTTGCATCATGGCTTTATCTATTTGAGCAAGAGTATGATGATAATTGTTTTCTAAGCCCGTCACACCGATGCTGACGGTGAATTTGATGTTGCCATCTCCCATTGAAATCCAGTCATTTTTTAGCTCATCTTTAAAGTGTTCGAGTTGCTTTTGAGCTTCACTAAGGCTGCCTGCCTTAAAGAGTAAGGTAAATTCATCACCTCCGGTTCGGGCAACGCAAATTCCCATTGGTTTAGGGAAGCTATCTCGCAGTACATTCGCAGTTTGCTTAATGATGAGATCACCCACAGGATAGCCATAAATTTCGTTAATACGGCTAAAGTTGTCGATATCGACGGTTGCAACAAAGCGTTCATTCTCTCCGAGTTCACGAGCGATATGCGTTGCCAAACCGGTTTTATTTTCCAGTTGGGTAACAGGATCTTGATGACGTAAGCGCTCACGGAGACGAAGATTTACTAAGGTTGTTTGAGCATAATTCTGGATCAGGTTTAATACATATTTGTTTGGTGGTGTTTGATAGCTGATGTAAAGCACCGCCATCAGCTCGCTACCATCAAACAATGGCATACTGTAGTTTTTTCGACTAATTTTTAGCTTTTGAATGAGATCATCTTGATTCAATACTTGGCTATGAGTGGGATTTGTTGAATCAAAACGCGACGCATAGGATTTATCAACCAATGCTAGTCTTCGATTGCCATGATAGTCGAGCGTGTAAATCCCGTGATTCATGCCATCGTACAAGCACAGTTGGATGCCATTGTGGTAACAAAATCGGTTGAGGACTCGCTTAATTTGATCTCTAAATTCACCCACGTTGTTGACATTATTCAGCCTCGATAGTGAACGATGTAGCTGGTTAGTTAGGTAATGCACGCCAGAAGAGAGTGCGAGCAGTGACATAATTAAAGCGGCAATTAGCCCAAGAGGATAATTATTATTAATAATGTCCGCTCGGTCTGTTCCCGATACATAGACCCAATCCATTCTATTTTCAGCGTCGAATACCGAAACTTTATAATCACCTTGATAATAGTATTCGTGTTTGCCAACTAGTTGACCGTTGTGCACTTTGTCGCTAATTCCTCCATGATAGCTGACTGAGGTATCGCCCACTCGGTTAGGATCTGGATGGAAAACTAAGCGTCCGGTATCTCTGTCGACAACAAATATGTAGCCATCATTAAGTGTTTTCAAATCACGAAGTTGCTGTGTGGTATGAAGAAGATCAAACTCCAACCATAGGTGTGTTGAGACAGATGGGTCAACGTACTTTAAGGCAAATACCCAGCGTTTATCGGTATTTTGATACAAAGAAGAAAGGTAAAAACGTTCGCTAATGGTATTTAGTTTGTGCCAATGCAACTTCGACGTATCTTGAAGCGCAATGTCGCCATCAGGAAAGAATGCTTTCTCTTGGTTATCCGTAGAGTAGAGCACCGCAGAATATTGAGGGGAGAACTCGACGATACTATTACTGACGTCGGTAAAGGCTTTTTTGTTCGGGTTTTCGTTACTGGATTTTAGTGCCGCTTCTAATAAAAAAAGCTTGGCGTATGCGGCTTCAATTTGTGATTTAACCAGCCTTTTGGCGGTAATTATATTGGTTTGTGATTGTCGGTAAACCACCGCTTCTGAATCGCTTAACTGTTCGTAAGAAGAATAGAGAATGAAGCCACCGAGAAGTAATAGGTAAGGTCGCGTATAGCGGATCAAGAATCTAGGGAAAGCCATGTACCAATTCGTTTGTAAGATATTATAATTTTAGCGAGCAATAGTAGATGAGTTTCATGGTTACATCAATGCGAATGGTGTGCCACATAATTGAGTTTTTTCGCTTTGTTTCACAAGCCCTATGGAATTTAGGGCTTGTGAATTGGTCATTTGAGGTAGGAAGTTCGAGACACGCTAGGGTTGAAAATGCAGAATCGCCATTGAAGTTGGTGACAGCAACACTTCTCCTTTGGCATGGCCTGGGTTTAAGTTGCGTACGTTGGTATCACAAATTGTGACCCATTGTTGGTTGCGATCATTCGGTAGTTTGAATCGTGCAGGTGCATTTGTTTGGTTAATCAAGTAAACTAGTTCTTGCCCGTCTTTACCAATGCCGAGATGCAGTGCCACTGAGCTTAGTCGGTTCCAATCATCATGTTCCATGAGTGTGCCATCAATGCGATGCCAAAATATGCGGTTATTGTTCCGATATTCCCCACTGAATGCACGAATGAATGGCACCATATATTGATTACGATTGGCAACCATCTGCGCCATCCACGTTCTAAAGTGCTGCTTACGCTCGGTATCAGACCAGTTTAACCAGCTGGTTTCGTTATCTTGGCAGTAAGCGTTGTTATTCCCTTCTTGGCTATGAGAAAGAATATCAGCAGTAAGGATGTGCGGAATACCAAAGGCAAACAGCAGACTCGCCATGAAGTTGCGTTTCTGCTTTTCTCGCGTCGCGATGATCATCAAATTCTCAGTGTCACCTTCAACACCATAGTTCTCTGAGCGATTGTCACCGTGGCCATCGCGATTTTGTTCGCCATTGGCTTCATTGTGTTTGTTTTTGTAAGACACTAAGTCTTGCAGTGTGAAACCGTCATGATAGGTAATGTAATTGACGGTCAGCTTGTAAGGCCAGTTTGCGGCGCTGTAGATGTCACGAGAGCCCATGAGGCGGGTCGCGAACTCTTTTAGATACCCTTGGTCTCCTCGCCAGAAGCTGCGTGAAATATCGCGTAATTTGTCATTGCATTCATTCCAACCAAAAGGGAAATTTCCGACTTGATAGCCATTCGGTCCAATGTCCCAAGGTTCAGCAATCAGCTTGGTTTCTTTTAAAACAGGATCTTGTGCGACAGCTTTGAAAAACGCCGCTTCTGGGTTGTAATCATCACCTTGGCGGCCAAGTGTTGCGGCTAAATCAAAACGGAAACCATCGACCTTAAACTCACTCACCCAATAGCGAAGCGTGTCCATCACGAGATTGAGCGCTGGTTGATAGGTGAGGTCCACCGTATTGCCACAGCCGGTAAAGTTCGCAAAATGTTGACCGTGTTTGATGTAGAAGCGGGGATCGAGCGCTTTTAAGTTGAATGTTGTTGGGCCATCTCCCCCCTCCGCAGTGTGGTTGTACACCACATCGAGAATAACTTCGATACCATTTCTGTGCAGTTCTCGAATCGTCGTTTTCAGCTCAGTAACTGCGTCATTTTCTGCATAACGAGGGTCTGGCACCATAAACAAGTATGGGTTATAGCCCCAGTAATTGACCTTATCCATTTTTAGGAGATGAGGCTCGTGCATACACGCGGCAACAGGCAATAACTGAAGTGTGTTAATGTTCTGCTGCTTGTAAAAGGCCAGCATTTGAGGGGACACAAGGCCAAGGTAGCGACCTTTAATGGCATCTTCGACTTCAGCATTCTGCTGAGTCAAACCTTTAACATGAGTTTCAAAAAGCACCATTTCTTCGCGTGGGATGCGAGGATGTTCCGTTTCTTGCCAATCGAAGCTGTCGTCTATCACAACACATTTTGGCATATTGAAGCTTTTGGCAGGAGAGAACGGAGGATGATAATGGAGAGCTTTGTTGATGGATTTGGCGTAAGGGTCAGAGATAAGTAGTTGTTCGTCGTGATGGCTGACCACATAGCCATATTCTTGTCCCGGTTGAATGTCTGGGATAAACGTGTGACGGATGCCCGCATCGTCTCCTGGTAAGTCGTGCAGCGAATAGCTGCCATTGTCAGAAAACAGTGCAAGCTGAATATCTTTCGTGCTCGGAGCGTGGATAGCGAAATTGCAGCCATCCTTAGTTAATGTGGCGCCGAGAGGATATGGGCGAGAGCCGTGTCGAGTCATCAGAGTACTTTTTTAATATTTATTGTTCGAATTAAGAAACTATAAGTAAAAAACTTTGTCTTACTAAGGTCAACCACCTTAATTCAAAAAATGTGAATGTAATTTAATTTCTTTAAGTGACCATTTTGAGTCAGAAATATGAAATATATATCACTTTGTAGCGATTGAAACTTGAATAAACTTACTAATTCCTCCCCTTATTAGTGATCTGACTCGAAAAAACGCCATACTGTAATTTTTCTCATCCCTTCTCATCCCCCTTAAATTAGTTTAGGGCGGAGGAAGTCATACTTATACGCCTCGGGTAATCTCAAAACCGTTGAAACAAACGGGGACTTGTTCCCATCTTACCTCTCTTTCTTTAGGCGCGTTTTTACTGCCTATATTCGCCTAAAGCAGCGAGCAGGGAAGACAGAATTATAAATACCCTTAATGGAGTTAAGAATGAAAAAAGTAAGTGTAATTGCTGCTGCTGTTGCTGCAACTTTGGCTGCTGGTTCTGCTTTCGCAGTAGACTTTAATGGTTACTTCCGTGCTGGTACTGGTATTAGTGGTAACGGCAATGGCGATATGTCGGTTAATAAAAATGGTGTTGGTCGTCTAGGTAATGAGAGCGACAACTACTACGAGTTTGGCTTTGCAGAAGATCTAAAAACGGGCGACCAAACGTGGCGTTTGGAATCAATGATTGCATCTGGTGCTGACGGCGCGGGTGGCTGGGAAGATGGCGACTTCAACGTTGCACAATTTGCGGTTAAAGCGAAAGGCCTGATTGCTGCTGATAAAGAAGCAACAATGTGGGCAGGTAAGACATACTACCAACGTAAAGATATTCACATTACAGACTTTTACTACCTAAACACTTCTGGTACTGGTGGTGGTATCGAAAACCTATCGATTGGTGACCAAAAACTGTCTCTAGCACTTATCCAAGATGGTGACCATAGTGATTCTACTGGCTATATCTTTGATGCTCGTTTAGCAAACATCGGTCTTTGGGAGAATGCTTCTCTTGAACTAGCAATGGCATATAACTTTGCAACAGATTCAAATGATGCGAAAGAAAAAGCTGATGACGGTGTGTTAGCTACAGCGATCGTTCATCAAGGCCTAAGCAATGGCTTTAACCAAACGGTACTTCAATACGGTACAAATGGTTACGGTGTGCAAGCGGCGAACTTCTGGGGCGCAGGCGCATACTACGCACGTGGAACAGAAGCGTTTAACGATGCATCAGGGTTCCGTTTGCTAAACTGGGGTGTTGTTAACCTAGCTGAAAGCTGGGAAATGGGTCACCAATTGGCTTACCTATCAGGTAGTGACATTGGTGGTGAAGATGCAGGTACTTACACAACTAAGAACTTTGATATCGACCAATACTCTGTAGTTGTACGTCCAATGTACAAGTGGAACGACACAATGCGTACAGTATTTGAAGCGGGTTACAACGCAGGTGAGCGCATTGCTGAAGGTGGTTTAGCGAAAGAAGATTTCGGTAACGCTAAATTTACAGTTGCTCAAGCTTGGGCGATGGGTGATAGCTTCTGGGCTCGTCCTGAACTACGTGTGTACGGTACATACCACTTAGACACTGAAAACGACAAAGTGTTTAATGGTGACGACACTGAATTTGTATTCGGTATTCAAGCAGAAGCTTGGTGGTAATAGATTAAGTTCATAATCATTAGCTGTCCTGTATTAATAGCCGACATCTGTCGGCTATTTTTCTAAGAGTTTTAGAAAAGTTAGACGTTTAGTAAAACTCAAACTAATATGCTTCAATGCCTCAAAACCTTTAGAAAAATAATTAGAAGGAAAAAGAATGTATTTTCGTGCCCTTATGTTAAGTGGATGTGTTGCATTAGCTGGCTGCCAATCTACAGAAATAATTGAACAAGTTCCCGTAGCTCAGCATGCACAACAAGTTAGCGTGATTTCAGAGCTACAAGCAGTAAAAATGAAGCTACCGAGCTCTGCGATTGTGGATATTACCTCTCAAAGCCAAGTTCTTAATTTTGGCAATATTGATAGCCCTGTTGCGGTATTTGAACTGCCTGCCGATCGTGGTGAGTTTGCCCTTACTATCACAAGCATGATTGATGATACGGCTTTTGTTCCACGAGCGATCATTGTTGATAAAAATGGCAAAGAAATAGAAAATTACGGTAAAGAAAACTTCGAATACACCAAGCCTCGTTTAAATTTAGGCAACCGCTTAGTTGCGGAAAATGATTTCTTCCCACCCGTCGGTTTAGACTCGGTTTATTTGATTGTTTATACCGATAAATCAGAATTGGGCGGTTATACCGATGTGATCCACCCAGCGCGTCTTGACGCTGAGGGAAGAGGTAACTACCTACCTGAAGTAAAAGACATTCCAATTCCAAACGGTATGACTGGAAAAATCGAAGTTTCGATTGACCGTGTAGGTTTCTTCTCAATTGGATCTTCAAACAGTGAGCCAGCAGCAGTGCCTGCCGCAGCTAAAACTGTGGAATCAGTACAGCCAGAGACACAAACTTACTACCACAATGCAATCAAAGCAGCAGTAAAAGCGGATGATATCCCTAAAGCATTGAGCTTACTTGATGAAGCGAAAGCTCTGGGTATTAAGGGTGCGCAAGAAGTCTTTGTGAAAGCAGTAAATAGCAAATAGTTAATTAAAAAAGCCGACTAAGAAAGTCGGCTTTTTATTGTGCATTTAGTTGTCTTTTTTACATATTATCTCATTCATGTTTAGAGTTTAAAGATGATGGTTCGTCGTACTCAATAGTGCTTTCTAAATGTAAATAATATTCCATTTTGTTATTTGAAGTTTGTTTTTAATTATTAACCCCTTCATAAAAAATATGTTGGGGTTAATTTTATTTAGGAGAACTTAATGCATCATGCTCGATATAATAAATTGCTGAGTAAATCACTTATCGCGTTGAGTGTTGTAAGTGTATTATCAGCGTGCAACTCCTCAGGTGGAAGTGATAGTGGTAGTACGCCACTTCCGGATACAAGCTATGCTTGCCAAACGAATGTGATAGAGCAAAGCAATCAACTTCGTACTTATCAAATCATGGTTGAAAGCTTTGTGAATGGTGATTCGTCTATCGGTCACGGTACTGGTTATGGCACAAGTCATCACAACGGTGACCTTCAAGGGATTATCGACTCGCTTGATTACATCCAAGGTTTGGGCATGAATGCAATTTGGCTCACTCCGATATTTGAGTCCGAAGCGATTGATGGGCAAGATCACTGGGCAGATCGTTTGGATGCAACGGGATACTTTGCCACGGACTATTTTAAAATTGATCCACGTTTTGGCGATTTGGAAACCGCGAGAACATTAGTCAATGAGGCACATAAGCGCGGTCTATATGTGTTTTTTGATGGCGTATTTGGTCACCACAAAGATGGATTGATCAAACCCTCTCCATCTGGTTTGCTTCCTGCCGGCGCAAATAACCCTGTCGACTACCCTGCGAGCTTAGATTTTTACAAAGAAGTTGCGACCTATTGGGTGAAAGAATTGAAAATTGATGGCTGGCGCTTGGATCAGGCATATCAAGTACCTACGGATGCTTGGACACAGATTCGTAAGGCGGTCGATGAGGCATCACAAAGTGTGACTTACATTAATACTGATGGTAAAAATGTTCACCCTTTGGGTTATATGGTCGCGGAAGTTTGGAAAGGTGAGTCGGATATTGCAAGTGAGGCGTATGGTGCTGCTGACGATCCCGCATTGTGCTCTGCATTTGATTTCCCGATGCGTTATCGGATCGTAGAAACATTAGCGGTTAATGAAAGTGGCTTGGGGGGGCGAGGTGTCGATTGGTTAGACAATGGCTACCAAACGCACCGTTTATATCCATCCCATGCACAGCCGAACTTAATGATCGGTAATCACGATTTAGTTCGTTTTGGCGATTTACTTCAACGTGGTGGGTTGGCTGATGTGAATGACGCAGAATATTGGCAACGTCACAAAGCGGCGTTTGCGTTTCAAGCCGCATACTCTGGACCTATTACGCTTTATTACGGTGATGAAATTGGTGATCAAGTTGACGGTTTCGCTGCGAAAGAAGACAACAACACCTGTGCCATTCGAGGTGTGTGTGATGACCACGTAGCTCGCAGTACTGCAAAGATTGAAGGTGTGACAGCTACATTGGATGCAAACCAAGTTGACCTGAAAAACTACGTTAAGTCTTTAATGACTATGCGTGCTGCCCACCCCGCTTTGTATCAAGGTTCTCGCGTTAACTTAGTAGCGAGTAAGGGTCGCTATGTCGATTTGAAAAAGTCTGGCACTGACCAAATCTTATTTGCTCTAAATACTAAAGAAAGTGCTAACAATGTTATTTTGACTGAAGAACAAGTTGGCAGTAATCAAGTGTTGGTGGACTTACTGACGAATGAGAAAATTACGTTAAACAATGGGCAATATCAAATCCAGATGTCTCCACTGCAAGGGCGATTTCTCAAGGTGACGTCAAACGGTCAGTAAACCATTTACCCTCAAATTGAGATAACCTAAGCCGAGTGATGTGATCTACCTCCCTACTAGATACACACTCGGCTTTTTCATGTCCTGATTAAGATGGATATAAAAAGGGAAGCATCATGCTTCCCTTTTTACGTATCACACTTTTTATGTATCGTACTTTCTGTGATCGTACTAGTTTGTGTATCGTACTAGCAGTGCCTAATTTTTTGTTACCGTTACGATTGGTGCGGCCTTATCGGCTGCATTGAAGTGGAAGTTGTAGTTTCCTGCTTCTGCAATCGTGATCTTAAGGTTTGCACTGTCGCCACCAACATCCATGGTGACTGCTGCGCCAAGCTCTACATTGCCTGCTCCACCGAAGTTGGTGTCACCCGCCCAATCCGCACTTGCGATTTTCATTTCATAGCTGCCTGCTGCTAGGTCGATATCTAACGAGTAAACATCGGCGGCTACGTAGTTGAACTTCGCGCTTGAATCTTCAGCTGGCGTATCCCAAGTGGTGATCGTGCCACGTAGGAACAGTGAAGTTTCGCCAAACGTTGGTGCATCAGCGGCCTTCGTTACGGAGATAACTGGTTTCTCAACGTTGTCATCTTGAACATGAGCTGCATTCAAGGTGAATGTGTATTTCCCCGCTTCTGCAACCGAGAGCTTACAGTCACCTTCTTTACCTAGGTCTAGTGAACCAGGAGCTTGTTCTGCGTAGCTACAGCTAATATCTACCGTTGACCAAGTTTCACCGCCAAATTTAAACGCATGCTCACCCGCTTCTAGCACTCCAGTCATCGAGTAGATGCCATTGCCGATGAAAGGCATTGCCCAATCGGATACTGGATTCCAACCATTCATACTGCCTCGAACATACACCTTGTCTTCACCATAAGGAGGAATGTTCGATACGTCTTTGTTGTCTGTATTTACTGGTAGACCTGCACCTTGGGCACCGTTTTGAGGTTGAACAAATACTGCTGTTGTTAGTGCTGGAACCGTAAAGGTTTCGCCTGAGAAGCTTGCACTCTTAACAGTCATGTCAGCTGAGTTCTTTTGAATGTCATGCAGTTCGAAGCCAGTTGCACCTTCAACGTCGAACGATTTCGTTTCTGATGTTGAGTTCACTACTGCGACGATGGCGTCGTAGTTTTTGTCTAGATCCGCACCTGCTGACGTGCCGTCATCAATAGACATGACAATCAAGCCTTCCACTTGGTCTTTACCGACGTTGCGGAAATCAACGCGGTTCATGACCTCTTGAGCGGTGTCTAAACGGAACAGTTCGCTTGAGCTACGAATAGTCAGTAGTTCTAGGAATTGTTTCTTGGTTAGTTCTATGTCAGTAGAATCTGGTTTTGCTGTGTCATCCGCTACGATGGTTTTGATCAGTTCCCAGTTTGCGCCATCTTTGTCTTCACGAGGTAGACCAACGTTCCAGTTATTATCACTACCGTCGAAGTAAACGCGGTTGTACCAGTCACCTGAATCGTAAGAGTCGCGCTGCATAGATTTAGAGCGCAGTAGCTCAGAACCCATGTGGATGAACGGAATACCTTGGCCTAACATGACAGTTGATAACGATACGGTTTGCATACGTGCGCGTTCAGCAGAAGAAATGCCCGTTGCGATTTTGTAAGCGTTGTTGTCCCAAAGCGTTTGGTTATCGTGTTTAGAAACGTAAGAGATGTTCTCAGACGGCATCTTAGTGTAGCCTGCAGGAGCACCATTGTAGTCTACGTTCTTACCAAGTTTAGTCTCGCCTTTGTAATCGAGTAGAACGAATTCTGCTAGGTTACCGGCCATACCCAAACGAACGATGTCTTGGTTGTGTAAACGGCCGTTTACTGCGTCTGCATCTGTTTTTGTTTCTTCATTGGCATACGCTGCATTACCGAAGCCTTGGTTGAAACGAAGTGGATGCTTACCTTCTGTATCCATACCGCCATCGAATGGGCTGCCACCACGAACCGCATCACGTAGACGGTCAGAGAAAGTGCCGATTTCTGTGCCTGCCATGTTTATCTGCGTTGCTTGGTCGAAGCGTGCGTTGTTTGCGACTTCACCGAAGTCCCAACCCTCGCCGTAGAACAGCGTATTAGGATCAACTTTACGCACTTGTTCTAGCGCGTACACCATCACGTCTTTTGGCTGGTGGCCCATCAAGTCGAAGCGGAAACCATCGACTTTGTAGTCATCTGCCCACACAAGTAATGAGTCAACCATCAGTTTACCCATCATCAAGTTCTCAGTTGCGGTGTTGTCACAGCAGGTTGAGTTTTCTACGCCACCCGTATTGACGTTCAGACGATGGTAGTACCCTGGGACGATCTTATCCAGAACCGACTTGTCATTTACGCCAGATGCGTTGGTGTGGTTGTACACCACGTCCATGACAAGTTTCAGATCCATTTTGTGCGTTGCTTGAACCATTTCTCGGAATTCAAGAATTCGCTTAGAGCCGTTTGGATCGGTCGCGTAACTGCCCTCAGGTACGGTGTAGTGGAATGGGTCGTAACCCCAGTTGAAACTGTCTAGCATGCGAAGATCGTTCATCAGTGCTTGAGCAGCACCAGTGGCTGGATCGTAGCTGTTTAGAACATCTTCGATCACTTTTGTATCGCTTTCGGTTTCACAAACGGATGCTTCAGGTTTGATGCCACATAGCTTACCGACGGTGTCTGTGATATCGACGCGTTTGTCTGTATTTTCATCCACAGTCGCGATATCGAAAGCTGGCAGAATGTGAAGCGTTGTTAGACCTGCGTCTTTCAATGCTTGAAGGTGAGAGACAGACTCACGCTCCACTTCTGTCAATGCGAGGTATTTGCCGTTTAATGATTCTGTACCTTTGGTGTCACTAAAGCTGAAATCACGTAGGTGTGATTCATAAAGGACATGGTCTTCGTCTTTTTTTACCGTTGGACGATCGTAATCATTCCAACCTTGTGGTTGCAGACTTGCGCTGTCTAGATCCACAACTTGTGAGTAAAGCGAGTTTTCAGAAAGGCTTAATGAATATGGGTCCGTCACAAGACGCGTTTCTACAACACCAGTGGTTGGATGATAAACGGTGACTTTGTAGTGGTAGTATTGGTTCAGGACATTGCTTTGTGTCTCTGATGCCCAAATACCGGTTTCGGGATTTTCAGTCATCTTAATCGTAGAGACTTCTTTTAAATTCTCATCGTAGATGATCAGATCGACGTTTTGTGCAGTTGGCGCCCAAAGTTTAAATGTTGCTGCATTACCCTCAACAATCGCCCCAAGTTCTTGACCGATTGCGTTACCAGCATCCGCATCTGCAAATACTGCATCAAGCACACCTGGTTTTTGAACCTCAGTCGCAGAGATAACGTCGCCATTTGCGTTGTAAGCCACCATCACGATTTGTGATTTCAGGATCGAACGTAATGTGTTGGCATCCACATCAATCCCAGCAGTTTGTAGGCTAGCAAGGTGACGGAAACGCTCTTTTAGTTCATTAGACAAGTCGCCAGCTTTTGTCAGCTCAACCGCTGTACCGCCAGTGATTTGCTTGTCGTCATCCATCTTGATGTCGTTGGTTAAGCTGTAGAAAAGCTTCATAGAATCGGCACTTGCCGCAGCTTCCCAAGCGATGGTTTCAGCGTCTAACCAATGCGCTTTTTGACCATCAATGTCGACAGGGCGATCTGCAATTGGCTCGTAGTAAAGCTCGCTGCTGCCATGGAAGCCGAATAGACCTTGAGACTCCCCCAGTTTTGTTAGCTCCACTTTAGAGTTCGCACTACCAAAGGCTTTTTCATCGCCTTTGTGTAGGATGAAGTTCATACACTCATGTGGGTCGGATGCATCTGGATTCACTTTAAGCACGTAGTAAGCGCCGTAAGTTTCGCTGATGCCTTCGAACGGGAGTGGTGCTGCCCAATCCGTACCGCCGTCAGCGATCCCCATTGCTTCTAGGTCAGTACTGGTACAGCCTTCACCATTCCAAAGGTGCAGGCCCCAACCGTCGTAATCACTGGTTGTTGAAGCCGAAGCAACATCACGTTTGTAATAGATGACAACTTCGTTCTCACCCGCTGGGTGGAGGCCTGAGCTCGGCGCGATGCCATCATCATTTGAGCTGTCACTACCACAACCATTGATTGCTGCAATAGAAAGAATTGGCAATATGGTTTTGGCGATTGTCGATAATTTAAATGTTTTATTGTCCACGTTTTCACATCCATTGTTATTGAATATAGAGGTAGATACCAAAAGAAGATGTTCAACTAGATGCTAATACACAGCGTCATCAGCAAAGTGTGAGGCAGGATGGTTTAGTTTTTTGCAAACGATAATTTTCTATTTGAATTGATTTTGTTCACAAATAAATCGGATAAATGTGTACATAGTGAGATATTCAGCCCAGTAAATGGTGTGAGATTTTATTAGGAGTAGAGAGAGGGGAGGATGCTCGGGGTGGAAAGCTCATCCTATAAACTGTGATACGTATCTATAAAATTTTCACGCATAATTATCATGAAAAATTAAGTTGTCCATAAACACAACAATCCTTGATTCGAAACGTCAACCTTTGGTTCGAAACTTCAGATTTTATAGTATCGGTCGTTATATAATAGAACGTTAGCTTTGGGTGTTATCGAACAATTAACAAAGCAAGGCACAGATTAGAATTTCAAGGCTTCTTCACAAGGGAAGTTTTTATGGGCCCTGACCTAAAAAGAGGCAATTTATGAGTAGTATGGGCATTGCCATTGCGGCAACTGGCCTTTCACTCGTCCTGATATTTGTTTGGATGATCTCGTTATCGATGCGTAAGCAACGTATTGAGTCTGAGAGGAAAGCTCGAGAACAGGCGTATCGCAGAGCGATGCAAAAAGCGCGAGAGCAGGAGAGACAGGATCGTCTGTTTAAAGCAGAAACAGGACATATCCCGACCATTTTGTTTTTGGCGAAAGAGGCGGAGCGAGAGAATGCTAAACAAGCGCTGTACTGGTATGACAAAGCGGCGAAACTGGACAATGTGACTGGTATGTATGGTGTTGTCCGAATGAGTGAGCGAATGCGAGAAGACGTCGTGTTAAAAGAGCAGGCAAACTTTTGGCGGACAGCGATTTCTGGCATGGAGGGGGATGTTGAAGCCAAATTCGCCACCGGAAAAGCGCTTGTGTTTGGTCGAGGTACAGAGCAAAACTTGACGAAAGGTGTGCAACTTATTGAAGCAGCCGCGAACGAGGGGTGCATTGCTGCCATGTTGTATATGGGTGAATGGCAATTGTCACCAGAAAACCTGTCAGGTCATAGTGCTGATGCTTTGTATTGGTTTATGAAAGCGGCAGAGCAAGACAGTGCTGATGGTAAAATCCAAGTTGGTCTATGTCATTTAAATGGTGTAGGGACTGAGATGAGCATGGTGAAAGGCTGTTACTGGTTAGAGCGAGCTGCAGAAAGTGGAAACGCAGAAGCGATGTGCCATGCCGGAGAGGCGTGGAAAGATACCAGCAAAACAGGAAATGCCATCGCCTATATTTGGCTGTTTTTGTCTGCAAATCTAGGTTACGAGCCAGCCCGAGCGTTACGAGATGAAGTGGCTGGAAACATTGGTGTTGATGTGGTTGTTGGTTTGCAATCTATTGCGAAACCATTGCAAAGGAAGCTCGCTTCCGGAATGGTAAAGAAACACTCTATCATCCGAGCGCTCAATAAGGTTTACAAGCGTGACTCTTACTTTCCTAGTACAGAAGAGTTGAGTGAGTTTTCGATGGATGTCCACCCTCAAGGTGACACTACCTTAGAGTTTGAGCCGGAATCAAATATGATGGACTCATTCGAGCAAACAGAGCCGTCGAGATAGCCATCAAAAGAAGCGCTCGATTTTACTCAGAACTTTTTATCGCCCCAACACACTCCTAAATAACGTAAAGCCTCATTCGTTTACATACAGTAAAGAGTGGGGCTTTTTGCTATCGAATTGCGCTCACTATAGCGTGCCTTATCTGAAATTCCTTTGAACTTCCCCTTGTTAAGGTATCCACGTTCATTCTCACTGAACCAAGCACTTTAAGGCTGATTGAGTATCATTTACCTGCTAGAAGGGTGCGTCCATGTTGCCGGGAAGTATGGCTGGAAATGACAATATAATGGATGAATTTTATAAAAAAGTGATCTTGACTCGATTTTAAAAATAAGTAAGAACGAAATGAATTTTATATGATTGAATGATGAAAAAGGAGGGGAATCACCCCTTGGCGTTGAATGAAAAATATGTTCAAGATGAAATATTTATTTCACTATTGTGATTATTAAATCAAATGTTATGGTTTGTGTGTTAATTGTATCTTCTAGCAATACAATATCTAATGAATTGGATTAACTATAATATTGTTAAATCTTATTTTCTATTTTTGAAACGAAAAATCTCAGTTGATTTATATTCTATTTAATTGCAGTATTGCCAAAAATTAAAGTTAGATGAATTTTTAAATATGGTCTAAAAGCCGGTTTATCTTTTTGAACATAAATTTTCGCATTAGTGCGAATTTATGTCTATTAGAGATTTGTGTATGTTGAGAATCATTAGTGCAGATAAGTTCATCTCTTCAAGGTTTATCTTGGAATACAGCAAAGTGGAATTTGCATCGTTGTTGGGTGTTTCCGTTGCTAAGATAACCAATATAGAGAATGGAAAAACATCGATTCCCCCGGTGTACGATTACGCCATTAACCATTTGCTCAGTGAACATCCCTTTAAAGACAGTGCAGTAGAGGCTTTGAGCTCTCACGAGACGCTGAATTTTGCTCGCCGTGTTGATGTTAATAGTAAAGTTCAGCGCTTGTCCTGTAAGCGCTGTGATAGTAGGCACTTACATGTCATGGCAGGAATGAGTGGTCTCTACTTTGTGGAATGTATGGATTGTAAACACACCATGTATTCATCAGGCATTGCGGTAAAACGGTATCAGCAATGGTCGAACAATGGCGTTAAGCTCGACAGTCACCAATTTGACTAGTGAGTATTACTTTATATTTACGTAAAAGCCATCAGCAGAAATGTTGATGGCTTTTTGTTTGTAGTTGATAAGTTATTAACTGAGGTTTATATATTGTTAAGTCGGGTTTATATATTGTTAACTTCAGTTTCTATAAAACAAGGTGGATAAATATTGAGTGATTGAAATCACAAAATCTTATTTCACAATAATTTAAATATAAATAACCAATAGTGTCGTCACATAATTTCTTTGCGTTTTAAATGTTTATCTAGTCCGGTATCATCGGATTGTTGAAAGGAAAGTGATGAAGATCGCGAAATTTTATTTCGAGAAAATTCAGTTTTAAATTGTGAACGTATAGTCACGAAATTTGTTTTCTGAATTTAAATTAAAAATCCAGTTTGTAATATCTGTCCATGTCGTTTTTATGGAACAAATAAGAGATATTCAAATGAAACGTTTAATTATTGGTGTTAGTAATTATATGCCAGAAGATTTCAGTTTATTATCTGAATCTTTAGATGAACAATTTAACCGCACTCTAAAACCACTAGAACACGTAGAATTAACTGACGTTGGTGCTGCAATTATTACCTCTGCAGATATCAAAGTTGGTCTGCATAAAATGATTTCAGAAACGGGTTACGGCATTCCAGTTTTTCTCGTGACCGACGAAAACCCGGTATCAGCAGAAGACTATGTCTGGTTAACCGGCGTTATTGATTTGGAAAGACAGTCGATTGAGTATTACGGTCGCCAAATCAATGAAGCTGCAACCAAATACGAGTGCCGCTTACTTCCTCCTTTCTTCAAACAATTGACGCACTATGTGGAGATGGGTAACTCTGCGTTTGACTGTCCAGGACACCAAGGTGGTCAATTCTTCAAAAAACACCCTGCAGGTAAACAGTTCTACGATTTCTTCGGTGAAAACCTATTCCGTAGTGACTTGTGTAACGCAGACGTTGATTTAGGTGACTTACTGATCCACGAAGGTTCTGCACACCAAGCTCAAGCGCACGCAGCAAAAGTGTTCAACTCAGACAAAACCTATTTCGTGCTCAACGGCACTTCTGCTTCAAACAAAGTGGTTTGTAACGCGTTAGTGACCGAGGGTGACTTGGTGATGTTTGACCGTAACAACCACAAATCAAACCACCACGGCGCATTAATCCAAGCCGGCGGTATGCCCGTTTACCTAGAAACGGCACGTAACCCTTGGGGCTTTATCGGTGGTATGGATGAGCACTGTTTTGATGAAGAATACATCCGTGCTCAAATCGCGAAAGTGTCACCAGAGCGTGCACGTGATGAACGTCCATTCCGTCTTGCGATCATCCAATTAGGTACTTACGACGGTACGATCTACAACGCACGTTATGTGATGGATAAGATTGGCCATCTTTGTGACTACATCTTATTTGACTCTGCATGGGTGGGCTACGAACAGTTCATTCCTATGATGAAAGATTGCTCTCCACTCTTGCTGGATTTGAAACCAGAAGATGCAGGTGTGATCGTAACGCAGTCTGTTCACAAGCAACAAGCTGGCTTCTCTCAAACTTCGCAAATCCACAAAAAAGACCACCATATCAAAGGTCAGGCTCGTTACTGTAACCACAAACGCTTTAATAACGCGTTTATGATGCACGCATCCACCTCGCCATTCTACGCGCTGTTCTCAGCATTGGATGTGAACGCGAAGATCCACGATGGCGAAGCGGGTCTACGCTTATGGCGTGATGCGGTTAAGACGGGTATCGAAGCACGTAAAGAAATCCTGAAAAGTTGTGAGCTGATCCGTCCGTTCATTCCAGATCAAGTCGATGGTCAACCATGGGGCAGCTACGACACTGATCTTATCGCAAGTAACAAGAAGTTCTTCATGTTTGAGCCAAACGCGAGCTGGCACAAATTCGAAGGTTACGGGGAAGGCCAGTACTTTGTTGACCCTTGTAAATTGCTACTTACCACAGCAGGTATTGCTGAAGATGGCAGCTATGCAGACTTCGGTATTCCTGCAACGTTGTTGGCTAACTTCCTACGTGAAAACGGCATCATCCCAGAGAAGTGTGACTTGAACTCTATCTTGTTCTTGCTCACGCCAGCCGAGGACATGGGTAAGATCCGTCACCTTGTCGCGCAAATTAACCGCTTCGAGAAGTTCATTCGTGATGATGCGCCGCTAAACATCGTGCTACCTCGCGTTTACGAAGCGAATAAAGAACGCTACCGCGGCTACACTATTCGTCAGCTATGTCAGGAAATGCATGACATGTACAAAGAGCTGAACGTGAAACAGCTACAAAAAGCGATGTTCCGAAGCGAATACTTCCCAACCATGGTTCACAAACCAGACGTTGCGACACGCAAATACTTCCGCGGTGAGTGTGATTACTTACCACTTAAAGAAGCGGTAGGTCGTGTCGCTGCAGAAGGCGCACTTCCTTACCCTCCAGGCATCATCTGTGTGATCACTGGTGAAGTGTGGACACAACATGTTGTCGATTACTTCTTATCGTTAGAAGAGGGTATCAACCGATTCCCAGGCTTTGCACCAGAGATCCAAGGTGTGTACCTAGAAGACGTCAATGGCCGCACCACTGCCCATTGTTATGCCCTAAAAGATTAATCTACCCGTTCGCACTGTGACTGGTTGTTGCAGTGCGAACCGTTTATTCGTGGAGAATAATTTATGAGTACTGAAACCAAAAAAATGTCGGTGGTGCAGCTAACCATTTTGACATTCATTAACATGGCTGGCTCGGGCATCATCATGCTGCCAAGTAAGTTAGCGCAAGTAGGCACGATTTCGATTTTGTCTTGGCTGATTACCGCGATGGGGTCGTTGGCTCTTGCCTATGTATTCGCAAAGTGTGGTCGCTTTAGTAAACGTGACGGTGGTATGAATGGTTATGCGTCGTACGCGTTTGGTAACTCGGGTGCATTTATGGCGGGTTGGACGTATGGTTTGTCATTGTTGATAGCCAACATTGCGATTGCAATTACTTGTGTTGGCTATGGCTCGGCTTTCTTTGAAGTGACCTTAACGCCGGTAGAAACCTGTTTGTACACCATCGCTATCCTTTGGATTTGTACATTCGCTAACTTTGGTGGTGCGAAGATCACAGGTCAAATCGGATCGTTCACGGTTTGGGGCGTCATCCTGCCTGTGTGTTCTTTAGGTATTGTGGGTTGGTTCTATTTTAGCCCAACGATGTACATCGAAGCTTGGAACCCACACCACTTACCATTTGGTGAAGCGGTGAGTGCATCTATCGCAATGACGCTATGGGCATTCCTAGGTTTAGAGTCGGCATGTGCGAACTCAGAAGCCGTAGAAAACCCAGAGAAAAACGTACCAATCGCCGTTTTGGGTGGTACGCTGATTGCGGCAGTGGTTTACATTGTTTCAACCAACATCTGTTCTGGTATCGTAGCGAACTCTGAACTTGCTGCATCGACAGCGCCATTCTCAACAGTATGGACAGTGATGCTAGGTTCTACGGCTGGTAAAGTGGTTGCGGGCATGGCAGTTCTTGCTTGTGCAGGCTCACTACTGGGTTGGCAGTTCACTATCGCATCCGTATTCAAATCATCTTCAGATGCAGGCTTCTTCCCTAAATTGTTCTCACAAGTTGATAAACGCGGCACTCCAATCAAAGGTATGGTGGCCATTACGGTTATCCAGTCGGTGCTGTCTTTGATGACCATCTCACCAACATTGAACGAGCAATTTGAATCACTGGTTAACCTAGCGGTTGTGACGAATGTTATTCCTTACATTTTATGCATGGGCGCTATCTTCATCATGCAGCAAGTAGCGCATGTGCCTGAGCGCGAAATGAAAACGACGAACATCATTGCTCTTGTCGGTTCTCTGTACAGCTTCTATGCACTGTATGGTTCTGGTTATGAAGCTATGATGTGGGGGTCAATTGTGACTTTCTTAGGCTGGAGTGCTTATGGTCTTATTGCTTCAAAGCATGAGCCTTTAGCAAACTAGTGATATTAAATAAGCCTTCCCATACGCAGTGCGGAAGGCTTTTTGTTTAACCTTTGATGCCAAAAGGAGAAAAACACGTAGCTCACAACGTGAAAACTCATTTTCGATAATTGGAGGACGAAAGATGATAAGCCAACCTGTTAAGATCGGTGAAGATACCGTCGTAGTCATTCCAAGCGTGATTCTTAATGAACTCGGGATAAAAGATGGAGACTCCTTAGAAATCGCGCTTAATAAAGACAAAATGGAAGTTAAAAAAATGGTGCTGAAAACCAGTGAACCGGACGATTCGAGCAAAGAAAGCTAGAATTGAGTTAGAGAATCTTGGTTTGTCAGATACACTACTGGTTTCGCAAATCTAGCGCTCGCCGCTGTCTTTGAACTATTGATAACAACAAGAAGAGGTCTGGTACTATGCAAGGTATCCTCTCTATACAATCGCATGTTTCTTTTGGTCACGCTGGTAACAGCAGTGCCGTTTTCCCAATGCAACGCATGGGTTTCGAAGTGTGGCCAATTCACACCGTTCAATTTTCTAACCACACTCAGTACCAAGAGGGATGGACCGGACGTGCGTTTTCTGCTGATGACATCAGCGATCTCGTTTGTGGTCTAAATAATATTGGTGCGTTAGAAAAGTGCCAAGCTGTGTTAACGGGTTATCAAGGCAGCGCAGAGCAATGCCTTGCTGTTGTTGATACGGTCACCAAGGTAAAACAAGCGAATCCAGAAGCGCTTTACGTATGTGATCCTGTGATGGGTGCGCCAGATAAAGGTTGTATCGTGGCTCCGGGCATTGCAGAAAATTTGCTAACGCGTTTGATGCCAATGGCCGATGTTATTGTGCCGAACCAGTTTGAGTTGAGCCAATTTGCTGAGATGGAAATTCATACGTTAGACGATGCAATTACAGCATGTCAGCGTGCATTAGCAAAAGGTCCGAAAGTGGTGCTTGTTAAACACCTTTACTGCCTATCTGATACCAGTTTTAACATGTTATTGGCAACGCAAGAAGGCACATATCTAGCCAAGCGCCCACATTTTGAATTTGCCAAAGCGCCAGTGGGCGTTGGTGATTTGATCTCGGCGATCTTTACCGCCGGTCTATTGAAAGGCTGGTCAGCAAAAGAAGCATTCCAGCACTGTCATGATGCTTGTTACGGTGTGTTAAACACGACTTATCAAGCTGGCGAGTGGGAGCTGCAAACCATTAAGGCTCAGCAAGAGTTTGTTGAACCAAGTGAGCATTTCCCGTTGGAAGAAGTGAATCTATTGTGTAAATAATTAAAGTAAAGGTCGGGCATGTTGCTCGACCTTTAAAATGAGATACTGACTTATTATGGGTGCTTATTGGATACACAAGATGCAAATGATGGAATATCGTTTGGTGTTGCTATAGGCAGTATTTCTCCCGATGTTCCTAGCATATATGCGGAATGTTTATCCTTGCTATTTTCAATTGTGTCCCTAGACCAATATGCATTCGCATGAGGCCATAGTGGTAATGTTCGTGCTAATTGTTCGAATTCGGCTTTAGTTGGTAAATGCCACTCTGCGTTGTTAAAGTTTTGGTTCGTTAAATATTCACACCAAGCAACGGCGGTATCAAATGGCATTACTGCGAAGCCAAAATCGTCTTCTACGGATGATAAATTTTCAAATCCCCAGCCTTGAATGAGGTTACTGGATGCAGGAGGAGTAAATGTCATGTCATTCGTTGATGCTAAGCTAATATCACCAGTAAAGACTTTGGATTGACCTAACAGTTTTTGACCATCATTTCCCCATTCTGCGATTACAGATGTGATTCCTGAGTCATGATTCTGTCTAATAGCAGTACCATCTTCTAGATAGATTAGATCATTTCCAGTCATGTCCCAGTGTATAGTGGGCTCGTCCTCTTTTCTGATTGAACCATCCGAGTACACACTGAATCCATCAAAGCTATGACTATTTGTATCTGTGTTCAATAGTACTGATGACGGGATTAACTTGAATCCTGTAGCGTCGGTTGCATTCTCAATAATGTCAATATTATGTGTATTACAAATGTTATTTATACAGGCAGACAATTTGCTATTCCCTAACTCATCCCCCCTAACATAGAGGCCTTCATTACCAAGCCTGTCGTCCTGAATAATGGAGATAATATCTTTATTTTCCACTGTCCAGTCGACATAGTTGGTTAAATCTTGTTGAGAACCATTTTCGTATAAACCTAATGCAAGAAGTTTTACTTGGTGTTTCAGAGGTATCTCATCATTGGTAGCTGAGATATCAATTTTTTCTAGTTTAGGTTCAGACATAATATCTAATGATAAGTTATATTCCTTGCCATTGATTTGAGAAACAATGTTGACTTTTGTTTGCCCAAAACCATGTGCTGTGACTTTACCATCTGAAGACACAGTTACTATATCAGGATTTAAAGATGTGAAAGTAATACTGTGCTCGTAGTCAGACAGCTTCGCATAGGTTGATTGAGTTGATTTGATCCATAAATCTGAAATTTGATAGTTATCGCCTTTGTTGATCGTTTGCATATTGTGGTTGGTTTTATTACTGAACAGTAATTCGCTTGGCTGGCCCAAAACTTGAATATGATGAAGTAAATAGGCTGGGCAAGTGGTTTGACCGTTATAGCTGGCATAAAAACTAGCCATACCCGGTGATAATGCAGACAATACACCATCATCCGATATGCTAATAATGGATGGGTCTTGAACTACCCATTGCACATTATTAGTAACTTGTTCTTTTCTATCAGAATATACTGCATAAGCAGTAAGTTGTGTTGTGCTAGATGACATCATATGCTGTTTATCACCTGTTATTAATACACCATTAAATGTTGGTTCTGTCACGTTGATAAAGAGTGAATTAGTTTCCTTATTGGTTATATTGCCATTTTCGTCTTTATAAGAGAAATGACCGATTATTGTAGTTACACCTTGATGGAATACATTCAGTTGTTTTTTATCATTGACAGTAGCAACCGTTGGATTAGAAGATGTTAAATTGAGATAATTTGAAATATTAATTTCTGAATTAGAACCATCTTCAAAATAACCTCGAGCATGCATCTGAGCCCAATTGCCTGGAGCAAAAGTAGTGCTATTCCCCTCTATATTAATCTTTGCATCAACCAACTTCGGTTCACGGATAGTGATCAACTTACAACTTTCCTTAGTATCGAAATTTACACACTGATTGACTGTGAGAACTTCGTTGGCCCAACCAGTTGGATGGGTCATAGTTCCAACTGTGATGCGACCATCGCTAGTCAATGAAAGATAACTTAGCCAGTCGTGAACCCATTCTTTATCCAGATCTTTTTGATACCAATGGGTTCGATTAGTTACATCCTTTTTGCTTCCGTCAGAATAGATTGCATATGCTTTCATTTGAGTTGTTTGCATAGGGAAAAGAGTATCTTTCCCCGCAACCTCAAGTCTGGTTAACGTAGGTTTTGGAGGCTTAGGCTTGCCTATAGAAATATCTATATGAATTTTTGGAAGTTCGAATGCAGAATAATCACTATTGGCTTGTACTAAAAGGTCTCCTGTGTAATTGCCAACCGCTAATCCTTTATTATCTTCTTGGGCATAATAGACTTTAAAAATAGACGGTAAAGCGTAACTAGAACAGGAGAAGTCTTGATTCATTGGAAGAAATTCTCCTTTACTACATGCCATTTCCTTAGTAGCCCGTAATGCAATTTCTTTCGTTTCTCCATTAGAATCCTGAAGTGAAACAGTCAACATCGTGTAGTGCTGCCATTGAGGACGCGAGGGCCACCGAGCTGTCATTATATCAGTAGGGCCCTGATTTTTGTCATAGACAGTAAAGGAATAGTCTGGCCTATCCTTGACATAAATAATCGCTGGTGTGTCTTTAGTTACCGTATTTTGCTTTGTCTCAATGTCATGATTGTTCTCTATTGAACCTGCATGAGTAAAGAACACAAATCCCATTGTCAATGGGAGTACTGATAAACATATTTTCATAATTAAACCTATGAGTTTCCGATTTTAGCTAAAATAAAGTAAACCCAATAAAACACTTTGTCTGTGGCAACATGCGCAGCTTGCAGGTAATTTTGTGCAAATGTTGCGTGTAGACTATTGACTTGGATCGAACCAATAAATTACATATCTGAGAAATCTGAATATATTTAAATCTAAATATATTTTTATATATGTCTGTATATTTTTATATATGTCTGGCTCTGTATTTCGGTTTTTGTTGATTTTTTTTCGTTATTTGATTGGTTGTGGTTTGTAATGTAAATATTATATCAGCAAGAAGATGATAGGGAATGTTTGGGATTAATTGTGAAAAATATAACGATAAAAAAATTAGTTATAAGTTCCATGTTGGTAATGATATCTAAGGCAAGTATAGCTTTCTCTAGTGAACTTGTAGCTGAAAGTGTTGTAAATATGTCTGCGAAAATAGCGCCACCAGTGTGTTATTTGGGTGTTGATTCACAGGATGGAGGAGTCCAGTTTCCCACTTTCAAGGTAGGAAGTTCTTCTAATGAAAAAATTTATACAAAGTTCAGTATCATTCTCTACGAAGAGTCTATGTATAACCCCGGTTGTAGTTCAATATTGAGCGAAAATTTAATCTCATTAAAATTTGGTGACAATAATGGCCAGTTAGATCGTCAGGGGTTTGTGGCAAAAGGGGCTGGGGGAAAACTAAGAATTGCAGTCAAGTCAATGGATGAAGAAAGTGTGGATTATAAAAGTTTTATAAATAGTGATAATAACACACTTCACTATGAACAAGATTTTATTTCAAAGGGAATACTTGGTTTTTATGCTGAAGTTAGGAATTTAGAGTTGGCAGAACCTGGTAACTATAAAGCGAAAGCAACAATAGTTTTAGAACATAAATAATGAGGTGGTAGTTGCGCTATACATTATTTTTACTATTGATATGTTTTTTTGTACATGCAGAGAGTGAGCTCCCTTTAGATACTGATTTCTTTCGAGGGAATGCTGCCTCCTCTGAAGAGTTGAGCTCTCTGATGGAGAACAAGCTTATTAATGGTGTGGAATACTTTTTTGATGTTTCAGTGAATGATAAGCCTCAAGGTTTGAGATCTTATGTGGCAAAGATTGGCCGAGGAAATAGGTTATGCTTTGATAAGTGGTGGTTGGATAAGTTAAATACAAAAATAGATTATGAATACTATGAACAAAGTTTAGATGGGTCGTGTTATGTATTAGCAGAAGACGAAAATACAAGAATTTCAACTAATTTGATGAGTCAACAGCTATTTATTCAAGTTCCACAAGAAGCATTAAAACGAAATTTTTCAGTCGTTCATGACTGGAACTATGGAACGAGTGCTTTGAAAGCCAATTATAACTTGGATGGTCTATTTTCTGAAAATGTCAATAGTATATCTTTAACTAGTTCATATAGTTTTAATGTTATGGAATGGCAAGGCGAGGGTGGGGTATCGTGTCAAAAAGATGGATGTAACATTGGATTTTCATCTATTTCTCGTCCAATAAAGGCTTGGGAAGCTGATTTGTCGTTAGGTCTAGTTCGTGGAACAAGTCGTATAGCTGGTGGAACGGGTATGTTTGGAGTGAGTATTCAATCCAACAGTTCTATGAAACCTGGTGCTAGAGGATACCACCCAGATTTTAGGGGAGTTTCAAGAACTTTCGCAACAATAAGTTTAGTTCAAAATGAGCGAATCTTGTATTCAGAGGTTGTGCCTCCTGGTCCATTTAAAATAGATAACGTAAATATATATGATAGTGGAGATATAATATTAAAAATAGAAGAGTCTGATGGACGGAAATATATCAGAACATACCCATTTACCCTACTGAGCGGGATGCTTTCCCCGGGAGAGCAAGAATTTGGCTTGAATGCAGGTTTTAAGAGCCAGAACACAGTCCATAAATCAATTGAGAACGGCGATCTGTTTTTGTCTGGTGATTATAGGTACGGATTTCCATTTGTAACAGTTGGGTCTGGGATGTTATTAAACGATAAATATACCAATATTGGGGTGTCTTATGATATGGGTTTTGGAATTGTCGGTGCATTAAATATTAAATCAAATTACAGTGTTGCTAAATATAAAAAAGGCGATGTGGAAAGCGGTTTTAAATTAGAAAGCTCTTACTATAAAAATATTAATGACAATTTTAGTTTTGGTGTTTTAGGTACACAATATATTTCTGATACTTTTAATGATTTTTCATCTTATGACTATTTAAATACAGAGCATAGAAGTTTTAAATCCGGTCTACATCGCCAAATTAGTTCAAATGTAGGGTTTAGTTATGATGAGTTAGGTAGTTTCGGGATTTCTATATGGAGTAAAAAATATTTTTCGAATAGAGAATCAAAAGGGATTAATTTTTCTTATGGTCGTTCTATTTTAGGAGGAAATTTAAGTTTAGGTGGCGAGTATGCCTATAATAATAAATTGTATGATAATAATTCATCATCTTTATCATTATATTTTTCTGTTAGCGTCCCTTTTGAATTGTTTGGGAAAAGTACGAGTTCCAATATTAGTACATCATTGAATAATGGTCGTTTTAGTACGACTAACTTAAATTTGTCTTCTTCGGTTTCACGTTCACTTGATGTGTCTTCATCTTTTGGGATTTCTTCCGAAGGGGATTTAGATAGTATAGCATCAGGCCTTTACTATAGTGGTGAAAAATTTAGAAGTAATATTGGATTGTGGAGTTCAAAATATTCAACGTCTATTTCTGGCGGTTTAAGTGGTGGCTTTCTATTATTGCCTGATGGTACTTGGTTATTTGATAAAAATAGCACTGGGACAGTCATGATTGCACATGTTTCTGATGTAGAAAATGCTTCATTTTATGGTGTGGAAAGTAAAACAAATCGGGACGGAAATGTTGTTGTCCCATTATCATCGTACTCAATGAATAACGTTATATTAAAAGGTGACTCTTTACCAATGGACTATGAGATTGTTGAATCTGAAAATAGTGTTTTCCCAGTTGACGGGGCTGTTATTTATAAGGAGTTTGAAGTTTTGAAAGTTAAAAGATATTTTTTAAGAGTAAAAGATAAAAATAGAGAAGTAATGATGGCAGGTAAATGGGCTAAAGATGGATTTGGCACCCCTCTTGGTTTTGTGGTAGATGATGGAATTGTTTCATTTTCAACTGTAAAGGATTTGAATTATATATATTTTGATGATTGTAAAGTTGATCTAAATAAGGTTTCATTGGATGGTCTTGCCCAAATAAGTGAGGTTGAGTGTGAATAAGTTAAAAATAATATTACTACAAATGTGTTTAGTGATCGTTTCATCAAATACATATGCCGCGTTAGGTTTAGATAGTTCAAGATATATATATAATAGTGATCAAGAATCAATATCCGGAATAATAAGTAACAACGCTAGTCAGGATTACGGGGCTCAGGTTTGGGTAGAATCAGATATAGAAAATGACACAAATGCTCCTAAATTTATAGCGACACCTTCATTTTTTCAGATAAAACGTAAAGGGAAACAAGTTTTTCGGTTAATGGCTGTTAATGATGCAATTACCCATAAAGTAAATAACGAACAACTTTATTGGTTAAATATTCAAGAAATTCCACCAAAGATGAATGGTAATGGCTTGGCCTTTGCGATCAGAAATCGCGTTAAATTAATATATAGACCAGAAGCTTTAACGGAAAATCGCTATAAGGCGGAGAGGGAAATAAAATTAGTTAAAGAGGGTGGGGAAACATATTTGGTAAATCCAACGCCATATATATTTGCAATTTCCACGATTGAAAATCAAGATGGGGAATCAATATCATTTAATCAAAGTAAGCAGGATGAATTATCAGTCTTTCGCCCAGGAGCGAGGGTGAAGGTTAGTTCTAAATCAAGAAAAATATTTACAATTAACGATGATGGTAATATTGAGAGTTATATTTTAAATAATGATTAACATTATAAGGTAAAGCAAATGAGAAAGAGATTTTTAAGCTGTTTTACGTTGTTGATGTTTAGTTTTATTGTTAACTCAAGTGAATTGATTGAAAATAATATTGATTTTGGTTTATTGAGTGTAAATAAGGAGAAAGAACAAGTAATAGTAGAAAAAAACATAGAAAGTGTATTATTTGAAATCAATGATAAACCTGGTAATGAAATTTCTCACCAATTCATTGTAATTAAAAGTTCGGAGTTTTTTCGTGTCATCGACATGGATACATATGAGATAAAAAAAAGTATCAAATTTAATGGGAAAGTAATTACGTATTTTATTCCTGTAAAACTGCTTGTAAATGGTAAGCCTGTTTCTAGTAGTGTTTTTCAGAGTGGAGGTGATGTAGTTATGAACCTTCCCGATAGTAAAAATATAGGAGGTATACAAGTTGTGAGTTCAGGAAGAATGAAAATAGTAATGCCTGAAAGAGTTGTGGGTGAAATTAATGCCACAATAAGATTTGAAGTTTGGAGTTGAGTGGCAATTAAGTAGTTAATATCAAAGTGTTTTTATTGCTAATTTTTAATGTATTATTTAAGGTTGTATATGAATAAAAATTTACTTGCTCTAGCGCTATTATCCTCTCTAGCGATAGGTCGTTGTTATGCGAACGTAACACCTTGGGGGGTTGACTTTGAGTTTTCTGGGACGGTGGAACAAACTCAACCCGAATGGGAATTTTCAGTCACACCAGATGTTGCTGCATTAAAGCAGATTCGCCTTGAATTAGACAAGGGGGTTATAGAGGGGCATAACATCAAATTTGATCTTAACGATGTTATAGGTGATAAATTTTCTACTGGCGACCATCATTTGATGCCTATTTTGGCTGGTGGTTGGCATGCACAAAAAGGGGTCTACAAGGAAGGTGGTTATACGGGGATGACTCCACGGATTGAAATAATGAGTAAGACGGGAAATATTGTGGTTTCTGTCCATGACAATGCCTATATGTCTAGTGGCGATATTGTAGTTGACGCGTTAGCTTCGAGTGATGGTAAAGACTATTCAATGCATGGTGATTTAGCTTTCAAGTTTGAAACGTTTGTTGGTGCTGTGTATGAGTCGCAAGGTAAAAGTCATATTGTTGGTTTTTTTGCAGGAGAAGAAAACTCCGTTTATGAGAAGGCTATGACAGATCTTGTTAGTCATAAAATTTTAGAGTTTCCAGCATTTAATAAGTTATTTCCTGCGACAACGGCTGGTATCGGTGTAGGGTTTAGTTTTCAAGATATTACCTCACTGAATACTCCTATAGCTTCGGTTGGAGCGCTTGTTGATAGTGTTACGTATATTCATGCACCAACGCTTAAATTTCCACTACAAAGCAGCATGCGTTTTTGGAAAGCTTCGATTCCAATTACTATTACTATGGTTTGATTTATTTATCAGTAAACTTAATTTTCCAAGTATTTATGGTAGGATTTTATGAAAAAGAAAACGGCTTTTTTTCTATCGATTATGTGTTGTACTAATATAACTAATAGCTTTGCATTTGATGGGATTTCTATAGATGTAGATGGTATTTTTAAACCATCATCATGGGAGTTTAATATACCTGCGGAAAGTTCAGCTAAAGCGAAAGGAGTAAAAATATTTAATAATGACGCCAAGGTAATAAAAATTGGGGATGATGAGTTTTTGGACTTTGACTTAAATAATTTGTTTGACAACTTGGTATTTGTTCAAGGGAGTACTATTAAATCAGGGGTGTCGGATTTTTTGAAAGTTGAGATAGAATCAAAGAATGGTCCTGTAATTATTAGCGATAATAGTTATTGGGTATCGCGTGATGCTGAGTTTGAAGTTCGAGATGAAAATGGAGCGATTATACCGAATGCGAGCTTTAAATCTGAGTTGAAAGGCGCATTTAGCACGGTTGGTAAATGGACAAATGGAAATTATTATATAGTGATGGCAAGTAATTTAGTTGACGCTGCACATAAAGCTGACTCTTCTCATGATATAGGGGTTGCTGAGGCTTATTTGAATACTCGCCCTGCGTATGAAGAGGCTTATAAAGGACGAGTTGTTAATCGCACCGATGTTCCGGGGGGAACAGTATCAGAAAATATTACAAAGGAAAATAATTATAAAGAATCGATGGCATCTTTTGTCGGGTTAATGACTAAAACAGATTTAACCTTGCCTGTTGGGGCTGAGCATTGGAAAGTTCGAATCCCGATGACTATAACACAGGCTTGATTCTTTTTTGCTAGATAAATTATTAATAATAAAGCCCTGTATTTAACTATGATTAAAGAGGGCTTATTTAGTGTGGTCAATTTTTTTAGTTTCCGATACTTTTAACGTTTTTGCAATGTTGTTGTTAACCTTTTTAGGTGTGTAGGGGGGCGGAATAATTACTAACGCCATATTTCGTTATACTATTAATAGCTTGGCTAATCTTATGTTTTATTTATGAATAATGGTTTATTGATAGGTGGTTTATTTATTATTTCAATACTAGGTAAGTGTTACGCGAGTGTCGCACCATGGGGTGATGAGTTAGATAACTGTACCGCAGAAAGTAACAGTATTAAATTCGACCTTAATAAGGTGACAGGTGATAAATTTTTGGTAGGGCAGCACCATTTGATGCTTATTTTTTTAGGTGGCTGGTACGCCAAAAAAGGGATTTATAAACAAGGTGGTTATACGGGTATGACACCACGGATTGATATAATGAGTAAGGCAGGGAATGTTGCAGTTTCCGTGTATGATCGCGATTTTATTGCGGAGGGTGATATTTGAGTGGATGCTTTGGCTTCCAATGACGGTAAAGATTATTCCAGCTCTACTTAATTATAATATTTTAAATGGGGAGTTATTGGGCCAATTATTATTGGGCGTTCTATTTTTTAGTATTTGATTGATAATTTGTGGTGTATCTATGTCGTTATTATCTAAGTTGACATTTTATCATGATAAAGGAGAGGGGTTATTTAGTCAGTTTTCTTTTCATGATTTATTTTTGAGTTAGGGTGTGCATCATACTACATTCTTAATCTTGTTAGTAGTATTGTTGTTTTTCGATGTATAGGATTAAGTTTGATCCCATGTTGTATGTCTGGTTTGTTTTGTATGCTCTATTTACCTTTGGGGACATTTTGTTTTACATATGTTTGTTTGATATATGTTCTGAAAGTTGAGTTCATTTGTTCTGTTATTATAATGGTTCTTGTTTTTCCATCTTTATATTTCTATAAAAATCGAATGCGGTGTCGTTTTGGAATAGATGTGAATTGGCTGGTTAGTTATATTAATTGCAGGATTTTTGGTTTATTTATTGCAAAGTAAAGCACCTTTTAAAGTGTGAGAGTTGTTATTTTTTTAATTAGTTTTGATAGTTATTTTTCTTGCGAAACACCATGTCAAGATTTTACTTTTATGTTTTATAGATGTGCCCATCAATAAAATAAGATTATATTTTAATTTGTCACATATTTTATGGTCTTTAATTTTTTAAGGTGATTTTATATATGAAATTGACTAAATTTTTGTTTTGTATTCCGTTTTTAATTCCATCTATTAATGCAGAGGCTATCACCATTAGTACTCAGTATTTTATTGATCACGGAGGAAGTCTCGATGATGTTGAATCTACTTTACCTAGAGTGGTCAAACCTTTATATGACAAGAGTTTGGATCATGGTTTTCTATCAGTTGTTCACACTGAACATTGCACTGCAACATGGCTTGGAGATTCTGGCGATGGTTATTCTTTTTTTCTTTCAGCGGCTCATTGCTTTGACGGTAGTGAAGAGGGGCTTCCAATAAATGAATCTATTTTTGATTGGTCAGGAAAACTTATCGCGAGTGGAGATGGGGTTGCTTACATACCTAAAGAGCGATTAGAAACAGAAACGCCTCAAACAGATGTAGCGATATTGAAATTACCAAAAACAGGTGAAATTGTTTCTATTTCCGGTGACGTGGTTGAGGCGCCTTACTTATATGACGGTAGTTCGGAGGAACAGATAAAGGTCGCATTTGTCGGTTATGGTGGAATTGGTTTAGGAATGTCTGACTTTGATAGCTTACATGCTATAGACAAAATGCAACGTTTCTATGGTGAAAGTGAGATAACGGCATTAACTGTAAATGAAAGGCGAAACCTGTTGGTGGGTTATGATGCATCAGGGTTGTTTTACGAAAATCAATGGGCTCGTTTAAGCTCGCCAAGTAACTATCATGATAGAGAAATTACAGATGCCGGAGCGGCTTTGTGGAAGCAAGATCTCCATGGATGGGTAGTGGTCGGAGTCGCTGATGGTCGTAGTCCTATCAGTGAACAATTTGGCGAACAAATTAGTAACGTCAGGATTCATAGTTATATTAATTGGATTCAATCGGTCTTCCCGGAAGTTAAATTGAATAGCGAAGTGGAACAAAAGGAGCCACCGCAAGGATGTATTGTCAGGGTTGACACTGGTGATAAATATTGTTTGGGGGTTAATGAATGGTCCGGTTATTCTTTACCAAAACAGTTTGCTGGACACGAAGTTTATGTCCACGCCGATCAAGGGACTATGGTGTTATTATCTGATTGGGATAATTTGTCTTACAATCATATTGCAGGATTTCAAGGAACAGTGAATACTGAGAATCTTAGAAATGTACAAGCATGGAATGGAAAGTTGTTAAACTTTGATAAACCTCGTTCTATGAAAGTTGCTAGCACTCCTAATGTACCTTTCGGTTGTATTATAAGTGGAGACCTAAAATATTGTTTAACTGCAGATAAAAAATTAAGTAAAGTTCCTGAATGGTTAAAGGGTAAGGAAGTTTATATACAAGCGGATTCAAAGGTTCAAGTTCAGTTATCTAATATGGAACAACCCAAACCTGACGACTTTGTCAGCTTTACGGGGACAGTAGATACAAATAAGCTAAAAAATGTCTCAACGGACAGTGGCGAGCTAATTGATCTTAGTATGCCATCTTTTATAAAAGTGGTACCTACAAGCGAACCACTTGGTTGTATTGTTTCGCTAGTGAGTGGCGAGAAATATTGTTTGCCTAAGGGCGAAAGTACAGGACGCTTGCCAGATTGGATCAAAGGTAAACAGATTTACGTCCAAGCCACACAAGGAGTAAAAGTCGAACTGTCAGATGTTTCAGATTTTGCAGATGGTCGTACAGCTAGTTTTCGTGGTACGGTTGAATCTGAAGATCTTAAGGGGATCCAAGCGGATAATGGTTTGATTATTGATTTTGCAAATCCTTATGCAATGAGAGTGAAAGAAGATCTTGATGAGGAACCTTTCGCGTGTGTGGTATCTGTTAAGGATGGAAGTCAATTTTGTTTATCTTCTAACGCTGATCAGGAGAGAATTCCAGAAAGGCTTTTAGGTCAACAAGTTTATTTGCAATCACCTCGTGGAGTAAAAGTTACATTAGAAAATAAATCGGGTGAGCATCATGTATTTTGGGGAACTGTGGATAGTGAGCGGTTAAAACATCCAGAGATTAGTTTATGGACACCCGCACCTTCCTCAAATTCGCTAGCTACTTCCACAGAACCTCAAGATTTTGATTTTCCAGTTGGTATGAAAGTAACTCGTTCTAACAGAGGAATGGGATGCGTTGTATCAAATGATGATGGTGAAAGATTTTGTTTACCTGGTGGTGAACGTTCTGCATATAAGTTGCCATTTTTCATATTGGGTAAGTCTGTATATGTTGACACGGATGAAGATGTTACGATTTGGTTGTCTGATTGGAGTAATTTGTCTTACAACCGCATTGGCGTATTTTCGGGAAAAGTTGAAACAAATGATCTCAAACATGTACTTGCTTGGAACGGTCAATACTTAGACTTTGATAAACCATGGTCGATGCGAGCTGTTAATAATAAATAGTGAATTTTAATTGTCTTCATTTTTGATGAGGGTTCTTATTACAAAGAGTGCGCTATACTATCAGTACAGTGCACTCTTTGATGCCTGAACCGATATTTACTGAGTTTGGAAGCAGTGATGGCCCTGTAAATAATTTTGTGTACATATATTCAGCAAGTCGTTTTCGAACATATTGATAAAGCGGTTCACAGCTTGTCGCTAGTTTCTAATCTGTATCATCTACTTCTTGGAGGCCTCTAGGAATGCTAAGTAAATCACCTTACGAGCTAACTCATCTGTTGGGAACAGTCTGCGTTTCTTAATCGTTATTTCTAATAATGCTGTTGAGTAGCTCAATGGAGTTAGTCGTGTAAATCGCTCGCCGAATATTATCTGAGTAGTTAGACAGGGTATTGAGGTTTGTCTCTGTGCGTCTTAATCTGTCACCGAGGATGAGGCGATGTTGGCTTTAAAAACAGTTCTCTGACCGATAGAATAGTAAGAGTACCGGCACCTTGTTGTATCTTTCTAAGGGGGGTATTTCACCGAGTTTCACACTATATGCACGATGTGGAGGTGTATTGGAGTCTGTGGGAATGCGGTATTGATAGAAAAACTACATATCGAGAAAAAATATTTAACCCGTCAACTGTTGCGCAAGGGTTGTTTTTCGTGATTGCAGAGAGACCGCATTTCAAAATGTGTAAAAGGGATTGGATAGATCTGAGTAGCTAATTTCCCGGACTTGATACAGTATTAAGTTTTTTAACGTTAAATTTTTCTTATCATTGGTCATAACTCCTGTAGCATCGATGGTTAAAATCAAGATTGTTCTTTTAGTTTTGTCTTAAATTTGGTGCTAATTTTTGGTTTGCTAACAATGTATTAATGACTCAGAGCGGTTGTATTGGAATAAAATTGTGGCCAATTTTATTTGACCACCGATGATAGTTATCATGTCCTTTGATTAAGTAAATTTAATGCCCGTTTCTATTCGAGATTATCTGGTTTAATGGATAAATCATAATCCATTAAGCTTATATGTTGAAGTGCTTTGAATATTGTTTTGGTGTACAATAAAAAATTTTTTGAACTGTCTATTTGCAGTGCTTAGAGAGTCAAATCCACAATCAAAAATTAATGGTGTTATATTTTTGTTTGGTTGGTTTTTTATTTTTTCAGCAAGTAAAAATGCTCTTTTTTTTGATAGGTAGTTTTTGAAAGTGGTACCAATTTTACAGAACTCATATTGAATCATTCGCTCGCTGACGCCAATTTGGAGCGCAAGTTCTCGCACGTTAAAATGGCAGTTTGTTAATTGGTGAGATATTATGTTCGACATTAAATGGACTCTGTGATTTGTGATTTGTGATTTGTGATTTTTTGATTCTATTTCTAATGATATCATTTGCGTCAGTGCATCGATACTTTTACTTTTCAGCCCGGATACATTATTGAAATAGAAATTGCTTATTAATTTATTTATCTCATGTCCATAATTTAATTGAGATACGGGTTTCCAAGATATGTCTTCAATTTGATGTGGTGATGCACCTACAAGATCTATCTCAATAATGAATGATATAGTATCTCTCATTATTAGACTTTCCTCTGTGAAAGAGTGCCATGCTGGAATAATGATGCTATCGGACTGAGATATTATAGTTCTTTCTCTTTCATTATTAAATATCATTCCTGAGCATGTGTTAATGAGAATGAAATGATTTTTTTCTCCAAGAGACGGATTGAATTTTACTTTTTGTGGTTCAGAGCATATATGTACCATTGTTATTTTTTTATTTAATTTTGTCACACTAACATCAATTGTGAGTGCGTTAGGATATGGCACAGGATTGTTAAAGTTTGACATATGATATATTTCTCTATGCTCTATGCATGTTTTGTTGTCAAAAAAAATTGTTTAAATATATGATAATTAGTATTGATAATATAAAAGAAAAAACAAATAAAATATGAGTTAATCTGTTCAAAATTCATCTCGAATATTTGAGTCAAAATTAATCTTTCTATGGTAATGGGCTAATAACAGCGTTTCAAACTTAATAATAAGGTTTTCTCTGTCTTTTAAGGTTATTAATTCATAATGACAGCCTCTGATAGCTCCCTCTAATTTCCACAAAACTTTTTTTGATATGTTTCTATTTCGTAAATATAACTTTAGATAAGTTTCAATAGCCCCTGTCTTTTTTAATATAGCAATAGAGCTAATACCCTCGGCTTTTAACTTTTGGTAGAGACGCGTATCAATATTTACAAATCCATTAATCTCACGTGCTTCTAAGGTATTATCAAACGAGAGTAAAATTTCACGTATAATTTTTAGATGCTGACAATTGAGAAAAGTAAAATTATCGCATAAACAATAGTAACTAGAAAAGTTAACATTTGTATTGAATTGTTGTTCCACAACGTTATCCCAGGTTTTTAGTCTCATTTTTTTTAATTTCGACAGTACGCTCTCATTTATCGGTTTAATAAACAATGAGCCCTGGAAGAAAATAGCAAATGCGCGTTTTCTATATCTCACAACATAGCACCCAAACATATGTTTATACTTTATGTGAGATTTATTTATATGTAATGAATACTCTAAGCTTTCTATAAAGCTCAATGATTTTTCTCGATCGCTTTTGTAGTCTTTGTTGTACATGTTGGAATTTTCGTGTTTGTTTTTTGTGAGGTGAATCATATAAGTGGATTCTTGACGAGTAAATGTTGAGTCTGATTGTTTGCGCATTTCACCTGCATCCTTGCGCAAAGCGGGTGGGTAATTATTTATAATCGTTATTTGTTAATAAGATTAAAGTTGCCAGTTGCGCAAAGTGGTGCGTTTGATGCATGATTCAACCCTTATATTATCCCCTCAGTATAGTTAAAATCACCTGCGTGCTATTACTACGTATGGTTATGTTGTTCTTAAGTTATATAGATGGTGTTGAGAGCTATTTCGAATGATTGAATTGTTAGAAAATCTTGCTAAGAGCTATGAAAAAGGTCACAAATTTGGCGATGTAGATGTAGTGAATAGTTGGGGGTTTTTATATTTTACTGGCGTGAAGTTGAGATTAAATGCTAAGGATGTGAAAGAGGTTTTTCCATCGTACCTTATAGTGATTAAATCTTGTAAGGAGACTCAAGAATGGATTCGGATGGTAAACAATGAAAGAGATTTAGTAGAGGGCAACAATCAGATTATCCCGCTAGATATTATGGTTTATAATTCGCATGTTGACATAGAATTGTTAGAGCGGGATAAGGTTCTTATTATAAATAAAGAGTTATTTTCTCGTTACGAAGGAAAGTATTTCCCTGAGGGTATGCATTTAAATCCGCATCACCTTGCCATTAGTTCTTTGTTTGATACTATCGATAAAGGCGAGGAGCGCTTAAATGAACTTTTAGCAATCGCAAACTTGGCAGTGATCCCGATTAAGTCGAAACTAGATAGCTCATCAACATTTGATCAGCTTAAAAAAACTATTGAAAATTATCAAACAGATTCAAATTTTTGTTTGGATTTAGTATGTAGGCAGAATTACATCTCTAGACGGAAAGCGCAGTATATTTTTAATTCTCAATCCACAACCTTTGTTGATTTGGTTAAAGATATAAGAGTTCATAGGTTGAAAGAAGAAATTCATAAGTCAAATGGTGCAGAGACGATTGAAAGTTATGTCTATAAATCAGGATTTCATAGTCGTACTAGAGCGAATGTAATATTTCGCGAAAAAACGGGTATGACGATTAAAGATTATATAATGCACTGTCGTAACTGCTGTAAGAAAGTTTCTATTGCTAATTGATTCAATGAGATAAAAAAGGGGGAGCCGATGATTGGCTCCCCCTTTTTGTTTAATCGCTGGTAGCGTCTAATGCTGTTAGTGACTAAATTCTATAATTATTAGTTTATGCCTGTGTTTTTTGCTGTTCTGCTTGGCATACCGCTGCAGTAAAGATAACGTCAGTGGAACTGTTCAGAGCCGTTTCTGCAGAATCTTGAATTACACCGATAATAAAGCCAACCGCTACGACTTGCATTGCTACGTCATTTGAAATACCAAATAGACCACATGCAAGAGGAATAAGCAGCAAAGAGCCACCTGCCACGCCTGATGCACCACATGCCGATACCGCGGCTACAATGCTGAGTAATAGTGCAGTCATTAGGTCAACTTCGATACCCATCGTATGCACAGCCGCAAGTGTTAGAGTAGTAATTGTGATTGCTGCACCAGCCATGTTGATCGTTGCACCAAGTGGAATTGATACAGAGTACGTATCTTCATCAAGTTTTAGCTTTTCACATAGCGTCATGTTTACTGGGATATTTGCTGCACTTGAACGTGTGAAAAATGCCGTTACACCACTTTCACGTAGGCATTGGAAAACCAGTGGGTACGGGTTTTGTTTCGTTTTGTAGAAGACAATCGCTGGGTTGACTACTAGCGCAATAATCGCCATTGCACCTAGCAGTACTGCTAATAGGTGAGCGTAACTTGCTAGCGCCCCAAAGCCTGTTGTTGCAAACGTAGAAGCAACGAGACCAAAAATACCAAATGGTGCCAAGCGAATGATAAAGCGAACAATGTGCGACACACTATGGCTCAAATCTTCAAATACCGCTTTCGTTGTCGCTGACGCGTGGTGTAGTGCTAAGCCTAGACCAACACCCCAAGCAAGGATACCGATGTAATTAGCTTGTACTAGAGCATTAACTGGGTTATCAACCAGTTGGAATAACAGGGTATGAATGACTTCAGCGATACCTTGTGGTGGCGTTGCGCTCTCAGCACCGGTGACTAGCGTTAAATGGGTCGGGAAAAGGAAACTTAGTACTACTGCGGTTAGCGCCGCGAAGAAAGTACCCGCTAGATATAGCACCACAATTGGGCGCATGTAGGTGTGTTGGTTTTTCTTTTGATTCGCGATAGACGCTGCGACCAAGATAAAAACTAGGATAGGAGCGATCGCTTTCAGTGCGCCAACAAATAGGCTACCAAGCATACCAACGCTTTCTGCATGGCTTGGTGAGACGGTTGCAAGCAAGATACCTAAAGCGATACCGACGAGGATTTGGATAACGAGGTTGCCACGAGCATATCGGGCAACGAGACTGTTGTGTTGCATACTTCATTCCTGCAATTTATGTCTAAGCAACGGCACATCGTCAGTTATTACCGGGAGGTAATGTTCCTTGAACGAAAAGGAGCTGAATATGGGGTCTGCGTTACTAAGAGAACGGACTATCAATTTCCTATTTATACCTAAGTGACTCGACAATGAGGCTCAACTTTATAACATTAGGTTTTGGTTTATGGACCCTATCAATGATAACCGAGTGAGTGCCACTGGTTAACGAAGTGGTTGTTGTCTCTTAAACCAAATTATTTTCGCTGAGCTAAGCATTTCACGACAACTTGGGTATATTTATCCAGCAGATTCACCTGTTGAATATCACACATCTTAGCTTGGTAATATTTTGTGTCTAGTTTTTGTTTGTTCTAAGGACGATTGTTTACAGAATGTTGTTTTGGGTAAGGGTGGTGTTGTTATGTGTAACTAGGTATTAATGAGCAGCAATTTAGAGTGAAAAAAGGAGACTTTCGCCTCCTTCGTTTTATCGATAATTGAAAGATAACAGGCTAGAAACCTTGCTGGCGCTTACGTTTTCCATCAATCGTACTGCGCACCATCTTACCAAACTGTTTGTTCTGCGCTCTCTGCTCTGCGAGACTGGCTCCATTGTGGGCTTGTTCACGCAATAACTTTTGATAGTTAGTAAAGCGGCGCATTTCTAATGAGCCATCTTCAATTGCAGTTTGAACTGCGCAACCCGGCTCCGTTTGATGCTGACAATCACTGAATCGACAGTTTTCCGCTAGTGCTTCAATATCCGCAAAGGTCTCACTCACGCCTGCTTCGCAATCTGCCAATTGGATCTCTCACATTCCAGGGGTATCCATCAAGATCCCACCAGAAGCTAGAAGATGGATTGAGCGTGAAGTGGTTGTGTGCCGACCCTTGCTGTCATCTTCACGAATACCACCAGTAGCTTGCTCTTGCTCGCCAAGTAGAGTGTTCACTAAAGTGGATTTCCCAACCCCAGAAGAGCCGATAAACGCGACGGTTTGACCTTCACCACACCAACTCATTAACTTGGCGACGTCTGACTCATTGAGACCATTAACGCTTTCTACCATAAGCAGTGGGTCGAGCTTTTGTACCTGAGCTTTGAGTTCGTCAGCATCATCACATAAGTCAGCTTTTGTTAGCACAATAACGGGCTCGACGTCGGCGTCATTAACGAGTGTTAAGTAACGCTCAATGCGGCTGAGGTTAAAGTCGTGATTTAGTGAACAAACGATGAAGACAGTATCCACGTTGGCGGCGATAAGTTGCTCGGCGACTTTACTGCCTGCTGCTTTACGACTGAATAAGCTGCGGCGCTCGAGTAAACGAGAAAACTGTTGTTGGTGGTTTAGTATCACCCAGTCGCCAACCGTCATGTTAGGCAACGAAGCATGAATGGGCAAATGGGTTTCACCTTGTTCACTTACCACAACATAGCCACTGCGATGGTGAGCAATCACTCGCGCGAAAAGCGTGTCTTCGTAATCGTCTAACGTCAGTTGTAGTTGAAAAAAGGGTTTCCAACCTAATAGCTTTAATGGGTTAGGTTGAGTAAGTAGTGTTTCACAAAAAGAATGTGTTTTATTCATTATTGAATTATCCCAGACGCAACAAAGCGCCTTAATACAAATCGCATAAGGGTCTAATTCGCATAGAGCTGACCCCGGTGAAAACCGGGCAAAGAAAGGAGGGGGCGTGGCTTAACCACGAGAAAAAGTTGGACGTTTACCCTTTCACTGCCCAGTTAGTGTTATTTAATACAATCATCATATTTCCTCTTAGTTGGGTGATTAACGAGCGGAGTATAGCGGCGGTTATTCGATTGATACAACTCATTTGCGTTTTGATACGTGTTTTATTCGACGTTCTTCCATCTCTTGTGAATAGGTATTGGCTTTTACGCCGTAAATTATTTGGATATGGCGATCATCGATGATCACCACTCCATATGCTCCATGCTGTTTCAACGCGCTTCTATCCACGATGGCAGTATCTTTTAGTGTTAGGCGCAACCTTGTGGCGCAAGCCCCTGTTTCGACCAAATTTTCCAAACCACCAATGGCTTGTATGATGGTGTCGACATCTTGCTCAAGATTAGGATTTACTTGGGTCAGCATTTTAAAAAGACGAGAAAGGGCTTTTAACATGGTGAGAAGCTCGTTTGGCAACAGGGCTTTGTTTATATCGTAGGCACAGTGTTTTAGCTCTGATTTAGAACAAAAAACTCCTCACGTTGGAGGAGCTTTGTATTGATTTGTCGAGCAAGCCTTAATGGTGATGCTCGTGCTTTTTCATTCCAGCCATAACTTTCTTCACGGGCGCGGTAAAGCTTTGCTTTTGGCCGTTATCGTAAGTGACTGTAACATCGATTTCATCCCCATCATTAAGCGGCTTTTTAAGGTCGAATAGCATAATGTGGAGGCTACCTGGTTTTAGCTCTGTGGTTTCTTTTGCGGTTAGTGTGATGCGTTCAATTTGGCGCATCTTCATCACGTCACCATCGGTGATGACATCATGCAATTCCACTTTACCTGCCGCCGGTGTTTCTGCTGCGATAATATTGATGTCTTCTTGGCTACGATTGGCAAATGTGACAAATACGGCGCTGGTGGTTGCACCAGGCGCCATTGCACGAGCATAAGGTTCATGAGGCATGACTTTTAAGTTCGCTTGAGCAAATGGGCTTAGAAGAATGGCACTAAGAGCCAGAGTTTTGAGTGCATTATTTGCTTTCATTATTCGTTCCTTCGGCAGTCAATTGCGAGATCGTATTTACGATCGGCGCAGGCGTTAATGTATGTGGCACTTTTGTTATGAGCGTGCCATCAGGCTTCAAAAAGTAGAAATAAGAACTGTGGTCCAGTGTGTACTTAAGTTCTGAACCCTCAAGTTCTGTTTTACGAAAAATAACGCCGTACTTATGGGCGAGAGGTGTCGTCACGTCGAGTGGGGCAGAGAGACCCTCAATCATAGGGTGAAAGTAGTGGGCGTATTTGGCTGAGGAATCGGCTTCGTCACGCTCTGGGTCAAGAGAAACAAACATTGGTCGAAGCTGCGCTTTTTGCGTGTCGTCAATTTGGTTGAGAGCGCCTGCAAGCATGGCTAATGATGTTGGACAGACATCAGGGCAACGCGTAAAGCCAAAATAGACAATGCGAATGCGGTCATCGTTGGTATCGAAAATATCGACAGGTTTATTGCCCTCACCGAACAACACACTTTGCGTAGCAGCGGTTTCTTGTCGGTTTTCTACTTCCTTTCGGCTATCGAGGTAAGTTTTGGTTCCGAAGCCGAGTACAAATGCGACGACCAAAAACAGAGACCAATTGCGGCTCATATTGACTCCTTATCTTTGCATCTTTATGGCTGGGTGAAGGGTGTTGGTGCCATCAGAAAGCTCACCTAACCACGTCATTGAGCCGTGTGTACAAACTGGAAGCGTGATGTCGCCAACGAATTTACCCGAAGATACTCTTTCTAGTATGAATGTGGGTTTTCCCATGTCCATTTCACGGCCTACTAAACTGAGAACCAGTTGGTCTGCACCATTGTCTTTCCAGTTGACTTCGATTTGGGCTGGAATGAGTGGTTGAGCGGTATTCACGCTCAGCGTCATTGAGACATCATCTTGCACGCATGCTTGTGTTGAAAGGAGGCAATATCCATCTAGTGAAGTCAATTCAGGTGGTGAAGAAAAATGTTTGATAAGGGTAGGCGCATAAAAACCCGCTACGAGTGCAGCTGCGATCCCTGCAATTTTTAACACTTTCATTAAGATTCAGTACGTAACACTTAACATTGCTGTATCCTAGCACAGATACAATGGGTGAAAACTTTCCATATTGATAAATTGTGCGCTGAATCCTGCCTAGTGAGATTATTTGGATATAAAAAAGCGGAGCACTTAGCTCCGCTTCAGATTGAATCTCATCGTATTTATTTGTTTGAATCTGCAAACTTTTCTAGGCCAAGCACTAAAGCAATGGCAGCAAGCATCATAATAACGGCGATCACTAATTGCGATGGTTGAGAGGTGATGTGTTCAAACTCAAACGGTGACAGGTTTTGCTGCAGCAACGGGACTTGTTCACCTTTCGAGTTTGTACGCCATGTTAGTGTTTCTTTCCAAGGCCAGATCTTAGGCAGCGTGCCAATCATCAATCCCGTTAGGAACATTAACGTGAGATCACGGAACTTGCGGAGTAACCAAGATAACAGATGAGAGAATGACAACAAGCCACCGACACAGCCAATCAAAAACAGCGCAAGGATATCAATTTCAAAGCCTTTTACTGCGCCTAGCACCGGCGCATACATGCCAATAAGTAGCAAAATAAAGCTGCCTGAGATACCCGGTAGGATCATTGCACAAATCGCGATAGCACCAGCAAGAATGGTGTTAATCGCCGTTGGTTCCATGTGAAGTGGTTTTAGTACCGTGATGCTATAGGCAAAACCAATACCGATTAATAATGCGATAAAACGAACCGCATCGCGCTTTTCAACTTGGCGAATGATGTGGTACACAGAGACCAAAATCAGACCAAAGAAGAATGACCAAATCGGAATTGGGTGGGTGTCTAGAAGCCAGGTAATTAACTTGGCTAATGTGGCGATACTGGTAAAAATGCCAGCAAACAGCGAGATTAGAAAGAAACCATTAATGTGGTTAAACGCTGCTTTAAAGCCGTCTTTTCTCCAGATTCCGAAAAGAGAGGGGTTAATGCGTCGAATACTCTCTAGCAGTGTATCGTAAATACCGGTGATGAATGCGATGGTGCCGCCAGATACACCAGGGACAACATCGGCTGCTCCCATGGCTATCCCTTTTAAAAAAGTGGTTAGATAGTTCATTTCTCAATTACTAAGTCATATCGATGGGAGTGAGTATACAAACATTGCTGTCAAAAAAGTATGAAATCGTTATTTCTTAGTCAATGGGCAAGACCTTTGCGACTAAAGTCATTCTCGTGGGTCATAAACAGAACGAATAATGAAACTTTTTCATTATGAGTAATTTATCATTTATCAATCTAATTTTCGTATTGCAATTGCGATTTGCATTTTGTTTTCGCATATTGCAAATTCTGACTGGTGCAACGTCATTGATATGAGATCTAGTGCCCAAAAATAACACTTTCAATATTGGCATGGTTAATGCATAATTCTTTTCGACCCTTCTTAAGCCGAGGGTCACCTAGCCAACTGACGTTGTTAGTGAATATACATTGTTCACATCATACATAAGCCAATCGCGATTATTGCGATTGGCTATTTTTTTGCCTTTTGTATATTCATGCTATGTTGAGACGTTGCTTTCAAAGCGTATTTTTTGCTCTTGGCACGCGGTTATGATTTGAATAATGATCTGTCGAAAATAAAAGTTACATATATGTAAGATGTTTCTTACCTGTTTTGCAATTTGCACTCTTTTATAAAAAAGGCTGACGCATAACGCCAACCCTTAGTTAAAAGCCATATTTAAAGTAAGGTTATCTGCTTCAGTAAATGGTGGTTTTATCGCGTTTAATAACCCATTAACTGCAACAAATTCTCCGCTGTAACGATCGCTTCTTTACGATTTGCAATATTCAGTTTTTGATACAGGTTGCGAATATGCGTTTTGATCGTGGTTCCCGCGACATCAAGCTCTTGGGCAATCTGCTCGTTACTAAACCCAGAATAAATTAATCCAAGAACTTGCCATTCACGTTGAGTCAGTGGGCTCGTGCGTACTAGCTCTGGTACATTTGGATGGTTAACCAGCTTCTCAATGAAGTCTTCATCAAAGTGAATAGAGCGGCTGCGTTGATTCGATGAGATGTCTTTCATCAATTGCTGTGCACGGTGACGTTCAAGATCGCCAAGATCATGACGCAGACTAAGTTTCTCTAATAAGCTACCAATCGTTGCTCCATCAATTAAGAAGTTGCCGACCATTCCAGTTTGGTTCGTCATCACTAATGCTTCTTTTAGCAGCGCTTTGGCTTGCTCTTCATCTTTTTGACGAGCCGCAAATACCGCTTCTACGACAAGGTTTCGGTTGGTATCGGTAATCAAACTGGTTCGGCGAGCTTCACTTTTCAAAAATGTAAGTGCTTGACGAGCTTCATCGTACTGACCCAAGTTGATGTGAGCGCGCACAATATTGCGCCATTGCAGCTGTTGAAAGTGGTTGCTAGCGGATTCAGGGCGAACGGCAGTGTCTAACCATTCTTGAATGGCTTCGGTATTACCGCGTGCTTGCCAGAATAATATCAATGAAAGGGATGCGTTTGCTGTCCAATCCACGTGGTAAACGGATTGCTTCATCAAATGTTGGATATGTTCGATAAACTTACCTGCTTTGTCCAACTCTCCTCGACCAATTGCAATGCGTGCTAGCATTGAGTAACTGTGTAAATGTTTACTAGGAGAGTGGTTTTCAAGAATTTGTAGTCCCTTGTATGCACATTCTTCCGCTTCATCCAAACGGTTCCAGCACCAGAGCACTTGTGCACGAATACGCAGTAAGAACTCGTGAAGAGGAACATGTTGTAATTGCTGATCTTCGATAAGGCGGAATGCGGAATCTTGCAGTTCGTATGCTGCTTGAACGTAACCTTGCGCAATCATGATTTCGCTTTGTTGCAGAATTGCCCACAGAGCTTGATGGTAAACTTGGTATTGGCGAGCAAGTTTTTCTGTTTGCTGCATCATTGGCAGGGCGCGGTCGAGTTTTCCGAGTACGTGGTTTACTTCACCTACAACAGAGGTCGCGACAATGCGGCTACGATATACGGTGGGATCCAATTGGCTGAGTGCCAGTTCGGCCAATTCCAATGCACGCTCTGGTTGGTTACTGTTGATAGCAACCTGAGCGAGTAGCGCATTCGCTTGACCTTGATAACCTGAATCGAGCTCAATATTGCGTTTTTGATGCTCTTCTTCTGCCTCTGCCAGTAACTCTCCAACTTGATTATAGCGGTGCTGGCTTTGTGCCAACCATGCCCGTAACATGGATAACTTAGGGTGGGTGAATAACAGTTCTCTATCCAGTTGGTTGACCGCTTCTTCGAGGGTTGTCAGCTCACCTTGATTAAACATCTTCCAACCAAATTCGTTTAGAATTTCCACGATCAAGTCGGTATCGCTCGACTTCTGCGCATGGTGAATAGCTTGGTGGGGAGATTTTTGTTTTAGCCAAGCGACCGCTGCATTGCGGTGTAAATCTTTTTCTTGTTGCGGAATGCGGGCTAAACGTTCGTGCGATAAGAACTCACCAAACAAATTGTGGAAGCGGAACCAGTTCTGCTCTCCCTCTAGAGGATAGATAAATAAACCATAACGGTTTAGCGACTCAATCATTCCTAGCGCATCTTCACGTTGAGTTAAAGCGAAGACTAATTCGTCATTAAAGTGATCGAGAACAGACACTTGCATTAAAAAGTGGCGAGTTTCGTTGTCGAGTAAATCAAAGACTTCTTCGACCAAGTAATCCCATAGATGCGCGTGATTGAATTGAGATACAGATTCGACCGTTTGCGCCAGCGTGCGATTTTGATGTTGTGCTTGAAGCGCAATCAGTTGGAGTGCGGATGGCCAACCCTCGACATAGGTGCGTAGATTGTTTGCCATGTCTTCATCGATACCATCGGCGATGCGCTGATTAAAGAAGCGAGTGGTTTCTTCTGTATCGAATGCCAGCATTTCATTGCCGATTTCGATCATTAAATCACGGACACGCAAGTTTGCAGTACCAAGTGGTGGTGCTGCACGACTTGTTACTACCACCGTTAGGTTGTCAGGCATGTGCTTTAAGAAAAATCGCATGGACTCATGAATTTCATCATTGGTGACCAATGGTAATCGTCCAAAACAACATAACATTCGTGTTGAAAGTCGGACATTTCAGCGAAAACTTCGCTAAATAATGAACGTAATGAAGAGAACTGACGCTTTTCGGCAAGCTTTTGTGCATTTGAGCAGCTGTTGTTTGTGGCTTTATTCAATGCTTGAAGTAGGTAGTTTACGAAGCGAAAACCATCGTTATCACTGTCGTCAATACTATACCAGCCCACATTGGGCTTATCTGATAACCATTGAGCTGCCATGGTGGTTTTCCCGTAACCAGCAGGCGAGCGGAATAGCACTAATTTGTAGTAAGGCGCTTGTTGTAGTAAGTCCAATACTCGCGGTCGTACGATTGCATTATGTAGGCGACCTGGGCGAGTCAGTTTAGATGGAATCCACATTATTTATTCTGTCCTTAATTTTTTTGAGCTAGCGAAACTTAAAAAGAGACTCACAAGATTAAATTTATTTTGTGTAAAAAATGTACAGCCACATGAGTCACTTTGGATGTTACGACATCAGAATTGCCTCTTACTTTGATCCACTTCCTAATTCTCAAGAGTTGCTGAAAATGCCACCAACTACGCCCTTTATTTGTGATGTTGGTCACTTTAACGTCGCAAGTATTAATCTGATGTAGATCGAGTTGCACATCTATTACGGAGAATTTATCGATGTTAGAAATTGAAATGTGATCAATGAGACACTTTTTACACAAGATTAAAAAAGGAAAATAAAAAACGTCATGAACAAAATTTAGTCAATCCCAGAGTTCACTGTGATCCGAATCACTAAGAAAAGTGCTCAAAGTAGCCTTGTTGAGATTTGGATCACTAACTTTACACGCTTTCCCCCTCTACGCCCTCCGTCCTCCTCCCACAAAGGATGAGAAATAGGAGGATGTTTATTCACAGTGGGAAATGCAGGATGTATGGCAGATGAATTACTAAATGACGTGAGAATTTCTTAATGAAACCTACTCAACAAAAACAATTTGACAAGAAGTCGTTCCAAGAGAGTGTGAAGAAACATCTATCTGTAACTTATGCACACACGATTGAAAATGCAGACAGCCGCGCATGGTACTTAGCAATGGGTCGCGCACTGGCAGAATTCACGACTTGTGACTTGCTTGCTACAGAAGAAGATCCGCGCATCAAGAATGCGAAAAGTGTTAACTACCTTTCTCTAGAATTCCTTATTGGTCGTTTGACTGGTAACAACCTAATCAGCATGGGTCTTTACGAAGAGATCACTGAAGCAATGGCTGAACTTGGTTACAACCTAACAGACCTCCTAGAAGAAGAACGCGATCCATCATTAGGTAATGGTGGTCTAGGTCGTCTAGCGGCATGTTTCATGGATTCATGTGCAGCGCAAGAATTCCCCACCGTCGGCTACGGTTTGCATTACGAATACGGTCTATTTAAGCAGTCGTTCAAAGACGGTCGCCAACAAGAAGCACCAGACGCGTGGCGCGGTGTTGAGGGTTACCCTTGGGAGATTGCACGTCCAGAACTAGCACAAGAAATCGGTTTCTACGGTCACGTTGAAGTGGTCAACGAGAACGGTAAAGAAGTTCGTAAATGGGTACCAGGCATGTCTGTAAAAGCAATGCCTTGGGATTTGCCTATCGTGGGTTACGAATCAGATACGGTTTACCCTCTGCGTCTTTGGGAATGTCAGGCAATTGCACCATTCTCACTAGCGAGCTTTAACAATGGTGATTACTTCGAAGCGCAACACGCGTTGATCGATGCAGGTAACATCACGAAAGTGCTTTACCCGAACGATAACCACGAAAAAGGTAAAACACTGCGTCTAATGCAGCAGTACTTCCACTCAGCAGCATCGGTACGCGATATCCTACGTCGTCACGAAGCGGCAGGCTACTCGTTAGCGGATCTACCGAAGCAAGAGACTATCCAGCTTAACGATACGCACCCAACAATTGCTATCCCTGAGCTAATGCGCATCCTAATGGATGAAAAAGGTCTGACTTGGGAAGCAGCATGGGAAATCAGCTCTCAGACATTTGCGTACACCAACCACACGCTACTTCCAGAAGCACTAGAGACATGGCCAGAGTCGCTAATCCAGCGTCTACTTCCACGTCACATGGAAATCATCTTTGAAATCAACCACCGCTTTTTACAAGATGTTCGAGCGATGTGGCCTGGGGACGGTGAGAAGCAAGCGAAGCTTTCTATCATTCAAGAAGGTTTCAACCGCATGGTTCGCATGGCTAACCTATGTGTTATCGGCTCTTACGCAGTTAACGGCGTAGCAGCACTTCACTCTGAATTGGTTAAGAAAGACCTATTCCCAGAGTTCCACGAAATGTACCCAACTCGTCTACACAACGTAACGAACGGTATCACGCCACGTCGTTGGTTGAAGTTCTGTAACCCAGGTCTTTCTAAGCTAATCACAGATAAGATCGGTTCTGAGTGGCCAGCAAAACTTGAGCAGTTAGAAGGCATTGCTAAATACGCAACAGACGCAAAATTCCAAAAAGAATTCATGGCTGTTAAGAAAGAAAACAAACAGCGTCTTGCTGATTGGGTTCTAGATAACATGGGTATTGAGCTAGATACTAACGCTATCTTCGACGTTCAAATCAAGCGTCTGCACGAGTACAAGCGTCAGCACCTAGATCTGCTACACATTCTGTCTCTATACCACCGCATCCTGAACGAACCGGGTTTCGAGTGTGAGCCACGCGTATGTTTCTTCGCAGCGAAAGCAGCGCCGGGTTACCACCTAGCGAAAGAAATCATGTTCGCAGTGAACAAGGTTGCAGAGAAGATCAACAACGATCCTCGCATCGGTAACAAACTGAAAGTGGTATTCATCCCTGACTACCGCGTGAGCATGGCTGAGATCATCATCCCTGCAGCAGACGTTTCACAACAAATCTCGCTAGCGGGTAAAGAAGCATCTGGTACAGGTAACATGAAGATGGCTCTTAACGGTGCTCTTACTATCGGTACGATGGATGGCGCGAACGTTGAGATTCGTGAAGAAGTGGGCGACGAGAACATCTACATCTTCGGTCTTGATGTTGAAGGCGTGAAAGCGGTTAAAGCAGCTGGCTACAACCCTTACGACTACTACAACGCAGATCACCTACTGAAAGCGTCTCTAGACCTACTAACAGGTGAAGAGTTTACGCCAGGTCAACCAGGCCTACTACGTGCTACATTCGATAGCCTACTAGATGGCGGTGACCCATACCTATGTCTTGCTGACTTCGCATCTTATGTGAAAGCGCATGAAGAAATGGGCAAACAATACAAAGACCAAGCAGGCTGGGCTAAGAAAGCGATTCTTAACACTGCCCTAGTTGGTAAGTTCACATCAGACCGCTCTATCCGCGACTACGTGAACAACATCTGGAAACTTGAAGCGGTGAAACGCTAATAGAACCCAGTTAAGACCAAGGTAGCCGAGCGCTACCTTTGGTCATTTTCAAAGATTAGTTATTGATAACAATAAAACCCTACATGGAAGGTGTTGGTATTACCTTCGGAGAAAGCGATGAAAGAACAAACAGCACTAAAGAAAGTCGCAGACATGGCGCGATTAGCTGATAGCTACGTCAGCGCGTGGGGAGACGAGGCAAAAGTTTCTGAAGAAACACTGCGCCGCTTGCTCACTTCACTTGGCTACGATACTAGCAGCGATGAGAAGCTATTGGCTTCTGCTGAGAAAAAACATAAGAAAGACGTACTAGCCCCTGTTCTTGTTTTACGCGACGGCGAACCAGTCGAAGTGGAACTAAACCTAGGTACGAGTGCTCGCGAGAGCGAATTTAGCTGGCGTTTAGAAACAGAACAAGGAGAGGTACTTGAAGGCTATCTTCAGTCGCAAATTGTTCGTGATGAACGTGCTGAGGGTGGCCCTCTAGTGTTTGCATTGCCAAAGAACTTGGCATGGGGTTACCACAAACTGATCATCAGCCGTAAGCGTCGCAAGACCCCTTACGAAATGTCGCTGATCATCACACCTAAAGCGTGTTTCAAACAAGAAGACCTAAACCAACACAAAAAGCTATGGGGCCCAAGCATTCAGCTTTACACACTGCGTACTCAACATAACTGGGGTATCGGTGACTTTGGCGACCTTAAGCAGTTGGTAAGCGATATCGCATCTCGTGGCGGTGACTTCATCGGTTTGAACCCTATTCACTCGTTGTTCCCTGCGAATCCAGAAGGTGCAAGCCCATACAGCCCGTCTTCTCGTCGTTGGTTGAACATCATGTATATCGATGTTAGTTCTGTGCCTGAATTCGCACTAAGTGCAGAAGCTCAGCAACGTGTTGGCAGCGCTGAGTTCCAACAGCGTCTGCAAAAAGCACGTGAATCACACTGGGTGAACTACACCGAAGTGTCTGAGCTCAAAATGAGCATTCTTCCGCTGTTATTTAGTGAGTTCAAGGAGCGTCATCTAGACAAGAATACGGATCGTGCTCGTGCGTTCCTAGAGTTCGTTGAGCTTGGCGGCGAAAGCCTACTTCATCAAGCCGCATTTGATGCGCTACATGGTGAATTGCACGCTGAAGATTCAAGCGTTTGGGGTTGGCCAGTATTCCCAGAGAAATTCCGCACGTTCGACTCTGCAGCCACTCAGAAATACATCAAAGACAATGCAGACCGCGTTCACCTTTACATGTACCTACAGTGGATCGCAGACGATCAAATCAAAGAAGCGCAAGCACTAGCGGAAGAAAAAGGCATGTCAGTAGGTTTATACCGTGACCTTGCCGTTGGTGTTGCAGATTCGGGCAGTGAGACGTGGGCCGATGAGGGTAACCTTGTGATGGATGCAAGCATCGGTGCGCCACCAGATATTCTTGGCCCTCTTGGTCAAAACTGGGGTCTACCACCGCTTAACCCACAAGTGCTGCAAGCAACGGGTTACGATGCATACGTTAAGCTACTTCGCGCTAACATGAAGCATTGCGGTGCGCTGCGTATTGACCATGTGCTTGGCCTTTTACGCCTATGGTGGATTCCAAAAGGTGAGAAAGCGACAGAAGGTGCATACCTGTACTACCCAGTAGAAGACATGCTAGCGATTCTAGCACTTGAGTCACACCGTCATCAGTGTTCTGTTATCGGTGAAGATTTGGGGACGGTGCCAGATGAGATCGTAGATATCTTACGTGATGCTGGCGTGCATTCTTACAAGGTATTTTTCTTCGAAACATCAAAAGACGATGGCGGCTTTATTTCTCCTAAGCATTACGCCGAGCAGTCGATGTCTGCATTGTGTACGCATGACATGCCGACCCTACGTGGCTTCTGGCACTGCGATGACTTGAAGATGGGCCGTGAGATCGGTCTATACCCAGATGAGCAGCAACTGGAAGGTCTGTTTAATGACCGTCTTAAGTGTAAGCAAGGCATCCTAGACAGCGTTCGTTGGCACGGTTACTTGCCTGAGAATATTGGTCATGACGCTCAATATGTTCCGATGGACTCTTTCTTGAGTGAAGCGCTTCAACTGCACGTTGCTGCTGGCGATTCTGCTCTGCTCAGCGTTCAGTTAGAAGACTGGCTAGAAATGGAGCAACCAGTCAACATACCAGGTACTGTTGATGAGTATCCAAACTGGCGTCGTAAACTGTCGATGAACCTAGATGAAATCTTCAGCCGTGAAGACGTCAATCGTATTTCAAAACGTTTAACGGAAGTGCGAGCGCAAGCGAGCAAATAAGATGGATTGAGTGACTGAGTATTGGTAAAAATAATGATACTGAGGTGGCAAAGTACAGCCTAGGTCACTCAAAAAATCGGCACAATCCGTTAGGATGGAGTACCGTTATTATGCCCGCAACAATAGCGGGCATTTTTGTTTTTTGACGCGGTTTTATTCATAGAAAAAATAAAACTCAGTCTTTTATGTGAGTTCACAACGTTTGGCTGTGGAAATCCGATGTTCAAAATCCATAAGGAGAATATCGGTGCTAGGGAGAAAGATTTGAAAACTAAGGTAAAGAAGAACCACAAACGCGCCTATGAACTACTCGCTGAGGCGGCTTACTCAGATCCGTTCGCAACATTAGGTCCTTTTGCAAACGACGACACTGGCTCATTGAGAGTTTGGATGCCGGGTGCGGATAAGGTTGAGTTGGTTATTGACGGAGAGCCTCGCGTCGAATTAAATCGCGATGGTGACAGTAGTTTTGTTTTAAAAGAAAAGCGAGATTTACACCTCACACATTACCAATTAGCGGTGGATTGGGATGGCGTAGAACAGCTTGTTGATGACCCGTATCAATACCACAATATTTATCAAGAATACGAGCACCTGCATACGCCAAAAGATATGTACCGCTACATGGGTTCACAATTTGTGACACTTGAACGTGGTGGTAAAAACATCTCTGGTGTTCGTTTCCTTGTTTACGCACCTCATGCTTCTGCAATCAGCCTAGTGGGTAGCTTTAACCAGTGGGATGGTCGTCGCCATCCAATGCAGCGCCTAGACTACGGTATCTGGGGCTTGTTCATTCCTGGTTTGGAAGAGGGCGTACAATACAAATTTGAGCTCAAAGGGCCAAATGGGGAAGGGCTTCCTCATAAACAAGACCCTTGGGGCTTCTACTCAGAGCAATACCCGTCATTTGCGTCGATCACATACGATCACAACCGTTACCAATGGCAAGATGCGAAATGGCAAAACCGTCCAGTGACGCAGAAACGTGATGAAGCTTTGTCTTTCTACGAACTGCACGCCGGCTCTTGGAAGCGCAATCAAGATGGCGATTTCCTAAACTACCGAGAATTGGCCGCTGAGTTAGTCCCTTACCTTGTAGACATGGGCTACACCCACGTTGAGCTTATGCCCGTTTCAGAACATCCGTTCTTTGGATCTTGGGGTTACCAACCAGTAGGTTTGTTTGCGCCGACGAGTCGTTACGGCTCTCCGGATGATTTCAAATTCTTCGTTGATGCGTGTCACCAAGCTGGCTTGGGTGTGGTACTGGATTGGGTACCTGCGCACTTCCCATCGGATGATCATGGCTTAGCGAATTTTGATGGTACGCCACTGTTCCACGATCCAGACCCTCGCCGTGGTTGGCACCAAGACTGGAACTCTTACATCTACGATCTAGGTCGTGAGCATGTGCGCCGTTTCCTTGTGTCTAACGCGCTTTACTGGTTTGAGCAATTCCATATTGATGGTATCCGTGTGGATGCTGTTGCGTCGATGCTCTACCTAGACTACTCACGCAGCCACGATCAGTGGATTCCAAATGCGGACGGCGGTAACGAGAACTACGATGCGATCGCAACGCTGAAGTGGATGAACGAAGAAGTGTACAAGCACTTCCCGAATGCAATGACCATTGCGGAAGAATCGACGGCATTCCCGGGTGTATCTGCGCCAACCTTTATGGGTGGCTTAGGCTTCGGTTTTAAGTGGAATATGGGGTGGATGCACGACAGTCTTTCTTACATCCAAGAAGATCCTATTCATCGCAAATACCACCACAATACCATCACATTCCCGCTTGTTTACGCACACAGCGAGAACTATGTACTGTCGCTATCTCATGATGAAGTGGTGTACGGCAAAGGCTCTATCCATAACAAGATGCCGGGTGATGAGTGGCAACAAACAGCGAACCTACGTGCTTACTTCGGTTACATGTACGGCCAACCGGGTAAGAAGCTGAACTTCATGGGTGCAGAGCTTGGTCAGACCGCAGAATGGAACCATGATGATCAGTTGCAATGGTTCTTGTTGGAGTTTGGTCGTCATAAAGGTGTGCAGACATTGATCCGTGACTTGAACCATTTATACCGCAATGAAGCGGCGATGCATGATCAAGATTGCTTACCAGCTGGCTTTGAGTGGCGCTTACAAGATGAAGCGGATGCGAGCATTCTAGCGCATGAGCGTATCAGTCAAGATGGTGAACGTGTACTGGTGATCAGTAACTTCACGCCAGTGCCGCATGAGCATTTCCGTTTGGGTGTTCCAAAGGAAGGCGAGTATGAACTTCTTCTGAACACCGATGATGCAAAATACGACGGAAGTGGTTTTGAAGTACTGACCAATGTAGTAACGGAAGAAGTGGAGAGTGAATCTCTGCCTCAATCTATTGAATTACGCCTACCGCCACTTTCTACAACTTTTTATAAGTTACTGAAATAAAAATATTTAGTGTGGTTTTAGTTAATATCAAGCCCGCTTTACATTGTAAATCGGGCTTTTTTTGACCAACGGTTGTTAATCATTAGCAAGCGGCATACTCTATACTGCACATATTATTTTATGACATCAGGTTAGCTCGGACTTTGAGAAAGATAAAATCCCTGTTATTCAATATTTTATTAGTGCTACTACTCCTGCCTGTTGCGCTCGTTGGAGTAGCCAAATTTATTGATCCGCCAATTTGGGGTTGGAAGATCAGTCGATGGATTTCACCACCTGCAGGTTACCCTGAAAGCAGTCAGCACGAATGGGTACCGTTGAGCGATATTTCTAAAAACATGCAACTTGCCGTCATTGCGACAGAAGATCAAAAGTTTCCGACACATTATGGTGTTGATTTTGACTCCTTATTTAAGGTGATCGCTGAAGCTGGAGATAATGGTCCATCAAGAGGTGCAAGTACCATCACACAGCAGACGGCGAAGAATGTGTTCCTATTTCCATCTCATTCCTATATTCGTAAAGCCTATGAACTCTACTTTGCGTTGCTAATGGAAGCGATGTGGGGGAAAGAACGTATTTTAGAAGTGTATTTAAACGTAGTGGAGTTTGGACCAGGAATTTATGGGGCAGAAGCAGCGGCCCAAAATTACTTCGGTATTTCGGCTAAGCGATTATCTGCTCGTCAAGCGGCGCGTTTAGCGGTGGTGTTGCCAAACCCCTATCGAATCAAGGTGTACCCACAAACCTCTTATACGATAAACCGTGTCAATTGGGCGATGAGACAAATGCGTAACCTTGGCACGGTCCAACTTTAAGTTTCTAAGTTTCTAAGCTTCTAAGTTTTGAGCTTTAAACTTTAAAAATCAGATTCTTGTAAATAGAACTACGCCCCAATAAAAGTAAATTGTGAACCGTCACAAGCTTTGGGGCGTAGCCTTTTAGAATGATGTGCTCAGTTTTTCATCCATTTACTATTAGTGTGAATAAAACTACAACACGAATACTGCGCCTATGCGCAACCAATGGACTGAACGATGAAACTGAATCTGATAACGACGACCTTATTGCTTGCATCGGCAAGTGCCATCGCCGAGCCAAATATTACCATTTCTACCACAACCAACAGCCGTGACTTTCCTTTAAGTGCAGAGCAGCCTTTGGTTGTGCCATTAACCAAAGACGGATACACGCTCAAAATCACGGGTGTTGAAGGCGACTGTGTCGCGCCCGATGGTCAGAAAGTGAAATTCAACAAACCTATCGCGCTGCACTGTGGAAAGCCAACAGAACTGCCGTTAAAAATCCGTTTTACTGGTGATTACTCTTTTGCTTTTGATGCGGAAGCGAAAACACTGCGCTTCAAGCGTGAACCGAAGAAAGCCGCCAAGACTGAATTCAAGCGTCCTATTCCACAAGTACAATGTGAAGTGTACCAAGGTGGGGAAGTCACTATCGCTCTAGGTAATAGCTTCCCTGATGGCACCAAGTTACGTGATGCTTACTCTGGTCAGATGGTGGAAGTAAAAGATCAGCAAGTATCACTGACGCCAAGTAAAGAATCCGGCGGCTTAGTGCTGCTAGAGCCGGTGAAGAAAACCAAAGAAGCGGTACCGTTCGACTACCGCAATGCCAATATTTACTTTGTGATGGTCGACCGTTTCAACAATGCCGATACGAGCAATGACAATAGCTATGGGCGTAAGAAAGATGGCAAAGAAGAGATCGGTACCTTCCACGGTGGTGATCTAAAAGGTGTAATCGAAAAGCTAGATTACATCAAGAGCCTAGGTACAGACGCCATTTGGTTATCACCCATTGTTGAGCAAGTGCATGGTTTTGTGGGTGGCGGCGACAGCGGTTCATTCCCATTTTACGCTTACCACGGTTACTGGACGCGTGATTTCACCAAGATTGATGAAAACTTCGGCAACGAAAACGATCTAAAAATGCTGGTGGAAGAGGCGCACAAACGTGGTCTTAAAGTCCTGATGGATGCGGTTGTTAACCATACTGGTTACGCAACCTTGGCGGATTTACAGTTTGACGGCATTGAAGTGTTAAAGCCAAGCGCTGACTTGCCTAAGCAATGGCGCGACTGGCAACCCAAAACAGGTGAGAACTGGCATAGTTACCACCAGAATATCGATTACCAGAGTCCAAACTGGGCAAAATGGTGGGGCGGTGATTGGGTAAGAACCGGTTTACCGGGCTACCCTGCACCAGGCAGCAGCGATATCACCACGTCATTGGCGGGTTTGCCTGACTTTATCACTGAATCAGACAAAGCCGTAAAACCAGCGCAATGGCTATTGGATAACCCGGGCACTCGCGTAGAGGCGCGTGACAATTACACCGTTTCCGATTACTTAATTGAGTGGCAAACTGACTGGGTGAAACGCTTTGGTATTGATGGCTATCGTGTTGATACAGTGAAGCACGTTGAAAGTGATGTCTGGAAGCGTTTAAAAGAAAAGGCATCAAACAGTCTTGAGCATTGGCGTAAAGAGAACGGCAAATCGGGTCAGCCATTCTGGATGATGGGCGAAGTGTGGGGACATACCGCTTATCGCAGCCCTTACTTTGACGATGGCTTTGATGCCTTGATTAACTTCGACATGCAGAAAAAGTTAGACAAAGGCGCGGCGTGTTTCAGCCAAATGGCAGACACCTATGAAAGCTACGCAAACACAATTGCTAACGAGAAAGACTTTAACCCTGTGAGTTACATGTCTTCCCACGACACCGAGCTGTTCTTCTCTCGTTTCAAAGATTACGGCATGCAGCGTAACGCAGCTAACGCACTGCTTCTAAGCCCAGGGGCTGTTCAGGTTTACTACGGTGATGAGGTGGGACGCAACATTGGTCCTTACGCGGACGATTTCCACCAAGGCACGCGTTCTGACATGGTTTGGAAACTATCGGATGAGAAACAAGCATTGCTCAAGCATTGGCAGACATTAGGTCAATTCCGCCAATCGCACCCAGCGATAGGTGCGGGTATACATCAAGTCATTGAACAAGAGAATGCGTATGTGTTTTCGCGTTCGTTAGGGAATGATAAAGTCGTAGTCGCGTTTGTAGGGCGGGACAAATAGCGTTGCGTAAGCGTTTATATTTTGTTTAAACACCGCTCATGAGCCTTTCTTTGGTCCTCCCAGGAAAGGCTCTTTTATTTTTAGGCTATTTCACGAAATAAACGATGTTCACGAAATAAACGATGGAGGTGAGATTTTGAACAAAATATCATCGTTTCAGGTTTTTTATCCATCCATTAAAATCGCGTTTAAACAATAAGATATGCGTATACGTTTTGTTTCTATTACGGTGTGAATAATGTGCTTCAGTCATATTTTACCAACAATTAATGGTGTAATTTAACGTATTGAATGGTGCATTCGTTTTAGATAAATGCGCTTTGTTGTCGTAATAAATATTTATTATCTTTTAAATGTGATTCAAATCATAAAATAAAACTTCATAACTGAGTGAGGGAGTTGTTCGGCAAACGGATTGATTTCGATCATCTCTCTAGCACGTACTTCAAGGGATCATCTATGTGTTCTGTTCCACATATATAGGTGAATTTATGACAAACCCTGTTCAATCTGAACGCAAGGTGACGATCGGGTGCTACATTGCACTTGCGTTTGCTGTTGTGTTCTTCTCTGGTCTTATGCAATCGAACGAATGGTACGGTGTATTTGACTTTACGACTCTTAATGGCTCTTTTGGTAAAGTTGCGTACGGCGTAACGGAAGGTGCGGATGGTGCAGTACAAGCGGCGACGACGTCATTCCGTGGTACTGGTGGTAGCGGTGCTCGTGACGGTTTCATTTTTGCGCTTACTTTGATCCCAACCGTTATGTTCGCGCTAGGTATGATCAACGTTCTTGAGCACTACGGTGCGCTTGAAGCGGCTCGTAAACTTCTAACGCCTCTGCTACGTCCTCTAATGGGTATCCCTGGTAACTCTGGTCTCGCTTTGATTGCTTCTTTACAAAGTACCGATGCAGGTGCGGCGATGACGCGTCAGTTAAAAGATGAAGGTCACCTAACGAAACGCGAAACTGACGTATTCACGATGTTCCAGTTTACGGCGGGCGCAACCATCGTTAACTTCTTCTCATCAGGTGCAGTACTGTTTACGCTAACGATGGCAGACGGCTCTCTAGCGGTCACGTCTTCCATTGGTTTGGCGGTTGTGGTGATGTTCGCATTCAAGATCATCGGTGCAAACCTATTCCGTATTTACCTAAACATCACAGAAGGTAAAGAAGATAAACAAGACCAAAACAAATCTGAGAACCTAAAAGAGGAGACGGCATAATGGGTGACGTTAAAGCGAAAAAACCAATGGTGACGGATATCTTCGTCGAAGGTGCTAAGAAAGGCTGGGTAATTGCGACTACCTCTACGGTTCCTAACGTATTGATGGCGTTCGTTATCATCAAAGCACTGCAAATCACTGGCGCGCTGGATCTGATGGGTACTGTGTTCTCTCCAATTATGGCGGTGTTTGGTCTTCCGGGTGAAGCGGCAGCGGTACTGATCGGTGCGTGGATGTCGATGGGCGGTGCGGTTGGCGTAGTGATCACGCTGTTTGACCAAGGCATCCTGAACGGCACGCATATTGCGATTCTTGCGCCTGCTATCTACTTAATGGGCTCTCAAGTTCAGTACATGGGTCGTATCATGGGTCCTATCGGTACTGAAGGTCGTTACATCCCAGTTATGATTGCAATCTCAGTATTGAACGCGTTTGGCGCAATGCTGGTGATGAATCTTTTTGTCTAGGAGTGAGTTATGCAATTCTCTCTAAATGAATATCTAGAAGAGCTACGCCCACTCATTAACGTTGATTGTGGTACTTACACAACGGACGGTATTGAGTTTATTGCTTCTCAATTTGAAGAGAAGTATGAAGCGATGTCTGGTTGGAGCGTAAAGCGCATCGACTGTGGCAAAGCGGGTGTCGGTCTTGAAGTTCGTAACAAGCCGGAAGCTGAGCACATCGACGTAATGCTGATCGGTCACATGGATACGGTCTTCCCTGTCGGTACGGCAGAGCTGCGCCCAATGTCTCAAGATGCTGAGAAAGCGTACGGTCCGGGTGTGTCGGATATGAAGTCTGGCTTGCTTAACATCGTGTATGCGATGCGCAATCTAAACCAATCGGTGTTGGATAAGTTGTCTATTGCTGTCTGTATGAACCCAGATGAAGAGACAGGATCTTTGGATTCTGTTGACTGGATTCAATCGGTAGCAAAAGACGCGAAGAACGTGTTGGTTTGTGAAGCGGCGCGCGCGGACGGCGGTCTAGTGAAAGCACGCAAAGGCATGGCGTGTTACAAAATCACTTTTAATGGTGTTGCTGCACACGCAGGTAACGAACCAGAGAATGGTCGCAGTGCAATCACAGAGATGGCGAACTGGATTTTGGCAATCAATGCGATGACCAATTTTGAATCTGGTACAACACTCAATGTTGGTGTCGTTTCTGGCGGCAATGGCGCAAATATTGTTCCTGAACAGGCGGAAGCGATTGTTGATGTGCGCTTTTGGAGCAATGAAGAGTACGATGATGTCGACAGTAAGCTAAATGGTTTGGTTACTACGCCGTTTGTTGATGGTGTCAGTATCAGTTTGACTCGTGAAGCGTATAAGCCATCTATGATCCCTAGCTCAAAAACAGACAGTTTGATGGCTTTGGTAGAAGAAACCGCTCAAGAGCTTTCGATTGACATCAAATGGCATGAAGTTGGCGGTGGTTCAGATGCAAACAACACGGCGATTCTAGGCGTACCAACGCTAGATGGTTTAGGTCCAATTGGCGCAGGTTTCCACAGTGACCAAGAGTACTTGTTGCTTGAATCCATTGAACCGCGCATCAAAATGCTGATGCGTGTGCTAGAGAAGATGGCTCAATAAGTTTATTAGTTAAAACTAGATTATTAGTTAAAACTAGATAAGTGGTTTAGCTCAAAGCTTGGCTCTCTAAAAGGTAATCCCCAAACTTCGGTTTGGGGATTTTTCTTTTTAGCCTATTAAATTTCTTTTTTCGTTATCAGCGTTCATTATTAATCTTACGTTCAGATTTACTTATATAATATGTTTGCCACAGTCATAAATTTCGGAGACAACAATGACAACCAATGTGTCTTTACCGTCGACGCCTAATGACGCCATTGACCAAACGATGAAAGCGCCAGATGAGAAGACGTTCTGGCGTAAAATGAAAAATTCCGTTAAGAAAGCCGGTGAAGAAATTGCCGTGATGGGTATTAAGTCTTGGCTTGCAATGACGGACTCTAAAACGGCGACGCGACACAAAGCCATTCTCGGTGGCGCTTTGGCTTACTTTGTGTTACCGACCGATATGGTGCCAGATATGCTAGCGGGCGTTGGCTTTACCGATGATATGGCCGCTCTGACTTTAGCGGCGAATTCGGTTGGAAATGCGATCACTGAAGAGCATGAAGAACAAGCGAGAGAAAAGCTGACTTCGATGACGGAGTAGGGTTGTTATCTATTTTAAAGCGTCCCCAACCCCCAATGTTTCAAAGAACCAATGTCTCAAAAAACACGGTCTCAAAAAACACGGTCTCAGAAAACCAAGGTGTCAAAAAATCAAAGTGTACCGAGACACAAAAACAACAAAAGCCCCGATGTTTCCATTGGGGCTTTCATTTAGACAGGATATTTGAGTCGCTTAACTTTGAGCTTGAGCCCGTTTCCAGTGCACCTCTTCTTCTGCGACACCCGCCGCAGGGTCGTTGAAGCGCGCTTCATCCAATGCGCCCTCCGATTTAGCAACAATGATGGTCACCGCGCTATCACCGGTGATGTTCACCGCAGTACGAATCATATCAAGAAGACGGTCAACACCCATGATAAGGGCAATGCCCTCAAGTGGTAGACCAACTTGGTTCAATACCATTGCTAGCATTACTAGACCTACACCAGGAACACCTGCGGTACCGATAGACGCCAATGTTGCCGTCATGATAACCATTAGGTAGTCACCCATAGTTAGGTCGATGTTGAATGCCTGTGCGATGAACGCTGTCGCCACACCTTGCATGATCGCCGTACCGTCCATGTTCACGGTTGCGCCTAGAGGCACTGTGAACGATGATACGCGGTTCTCAACACCCATGCGGTGCTTAGCTGTTTCCATTGTCACTGGAATGGTCGCGTTCGATGATGCCGTAGAGAAAGCAAACATGATTGCGTCTTCCATCTTACGTAGGAACGTAATTGGGTTTAGACCAGTGAAGCCTTTTAGCATCAAGCTGTAAGTCACAAGACCATGCAGCAACAGCGTACCTGCTAGTACAACGAAGTATTCAGCAAGGTTTAAGATTGCGCTTAGGCCAAGGCCTGTAAACAGCTTCGCCATTAGGAAGAACACACCGTAAGGTGCTAGGTTCATCAGAATCGCAACCAATTTCATGATCACTTCATTCAGATCAGAGAAGAATGCAGCGATACGTTCGCCTGGCTTACCAGCGGCACTGATCGCGATACCGAATAGGACGGCGAACACGATCACTTGCAGAGTTTTACCTTCTGCCATTGCGCTGATTGGGTTCGTCGGGAACATATCAATGATCACTTGACCCAAAGATGGTGCTTCTGCTGATTTGAATGAACTTGCTGCGGTGAGGTCTGCACCAGCGCCAGGCTGGAATAGCGTACCCATAGTTAGAGCAAGTGTGATTGCGATAGCGGTTGTTGCTACGTAGAAAGCAAGGGTTTTACCACCCATGCGACCCAGTGTAGACAGGTCTTTTAGAGAGCTGGTACCACACACTAGTGAAACAAACACCAGCGGTACCACAAGCATTTTTAAGCTGGCAACGAAGATCTGTCCACCAACTTCGAATAATCCATTAACAATGTATGCGTCGACAAATCCGTTGTCGGCGAAAAGTGTGCGTATTGCAAATCCTGTCAAGATACCCGCGACCATACCCAAAATTACGCGGCTGGTGAGCGACATCGGTTTCTTGGTATTCATGAGAACACTCCTTATAGTTATGCACCTTAAGTTCACTTCAAGGCGGCGAGCAGGTTAGCAGCGGAGTGAAAAAATGCGAAAGAATAATCCTCTGAATGATCTTTAGATGTGAGAGCGGTCACTTTTTATTTTGGTATTTTAACGTTTTTGCAACTGCGTTGGCGGGATTAACATCCAAATGATAACAATTTGGTGGAATATACAACCAGTAGAAATGTTTTATTACATTTGTGATGAGTAACCAACGTATTGCATACCAAAATAAATGACGATGCCTAGTGCATAAATAAGCGTCGTTTATTCAATATTGATGCTGATTATTTTAGCGTTGGGCGTGCTTTATCATCCATTGAACGGGCGAAATCAGCCAATGTTTGAAAATCATCTGGGGTCCAAATGGTTTGAGATCTCATCGGTTTAGGTAATGAAGAAAACGCTTTTTCTTGTCGATTGGCAATAAACTCTACGTTCATCCACTGTTCAATGGGTTGCTGATCATCAAAGTATGCTGATAATGACAACGCATGATTGGCTCCTGGGTAATTCGGAGTTAAGTCGAGCGCTAAATGATAATCGCGGAATCGTACCACCCATTTATCAGGTAAACGCCTTGAGCTGTCCCACCATGTTCCATCCAGCTGCTGAATTCTTTTTTTTGGTAATGCTTCTCGGTTGTGCTTTCAGATCGTTAAGCGCACGCTGAAATGCCGTATCCATCGCTTTAGAAAATGCTTTTTGATTAAGGTCTGGATTTTTTATCAAAACTTGCTTTGCGAGTGTCGCCCCCAGCATATTGGAATAGAGATCTTCCGAAGAAAACGCCGATGCCAATTCTTTAAAGCCACTGACGGAAACCATACCAAACCATTGGGCAATCTCATGCCATTGTGCAAAACGAAACGCAGTTAGCGCCGCTGCTTGAGCGCTGCGCTTAATTTGTTCTTGCTCTGACAACTTGACGTTTTGGTGATACCAATGAATTCTGCGCACGCGCAATTCTGCGGGTAAATCTAAGTGCGCAGCTCGACCTAGATAATGTCGATTCAACTGAAATAGGTAATAGGTGTAGTCGGCGGTATCACGCACATGTGCAGTATCAATAAAACCACCGAGATCGGTAAAGATAATGCCATTAGCTTCTTCGTTGAAGCCTAGAAGGCTACCAGATACGGATGCACTACCATCGTTGTAGTGGTGAGTGCCCACTTCATTGCTTGATAATACATTCTCAAGTGAGAAAAATGGGACAGGCACGCTTCCTAGTTGGGCTTTGAGATCAACACCGAAAGCACAGCATGGCCGAACACCAACAGGTGCTTTCAATTCTTGTGCTTGGATGAATCCACTACAAAGGCTTAGTAGTAATAGTGCTGTTTTTTTCAAACCCTACTCCTAGAATGCTTCATTAATTTGAAAATAAAATCCAGTGCTGTCTTTACCGACACCTAAATCGACACGTACGTTAATGCGCGCTTTAAAGGCAAAGCGATAACCCACACCGATGGTTGGCAGCCAGCTACTTTCGAATAAATCGCGATAGGTTGGGGCAATATTGCCAGCACCAACCCAAGTGACAATGCCGTGCCTCCCAGACAGGGTATGGCGCAGCTCGACTTGAGTAGAAAATTGATGTTTATCGCGGTATTGTCCTTGGTAGTAGCCGCGCATACGTTGGTCATCGCCCAGTTGGGCATAATCAAACCAAGGCGCTTCACCAAAAATAGACTGCGAATATACCTCCATTGCGATGATGGTAGTGTCAGACCACTGTTGGTATAGACGGTAGTTGGCGACAAGGTTGTCGTAGTTTTCATCACTGCCAAGTGAATCGCGGTTGGCTATCCATTCAATATCAAGGAATTGGCCGCGCATTGGGTTTGGTTCAAAATCGCGCGTGTCGTATTCCATTCCAAGTAACACACCGCTGCTGGTGGCATCGGTCACCTCGGATGGAAGAATATCGCTATCAACCCCTTCTACTTTGCTAAAGGATTGCCATTGCCAGCCCAGTTTTGCATAGGTATCGGGTGCGATTTCTACCGCGATCTTTGGGCTCAGCTGCAAACGTTGGCCCTCATACTGTACTTTGTTTTGCTCGTTTTCTGCCGCTTGTGTACCGATGCCCCAGTAATAACCCGGTGTATGGCTGATCCACGCCTCACCGAGAAGACGGATCTTGTCACCTTTTAAGTAAGTACGATTGTTCAGCCCCAAGCCATAAGAGCCCGAGGTTGAACCGTAAGAGGTTGCGGTGACAGTGGAGTAAGGATCGCCTTTTTGCCAATCATAAGGGGTGTATAAACCCACGGCTGCCACACCGATGCCAAAGCCTTGCTCTGGGTTCACGAATGGTCCTGGTAACACGCCCCAGTCGATCAATTTAGATTCGTCTACGCTTTCGCTAGAGCCTAGCTTAGTCAAGATATTGTCCATTAAGCCTGGTTCAGCTTGCTCTGCAAGTGCATACGGTGCACAGAGTAGCGCTGTAATCGCGATGTGGTGCGATGCTTTCATCTTGTCTTTGCCTTAGAATCGACGATCAATAGAGAAGAAAATACTTTTACGATCGCCAAATCCCGCTTCACCCAAGAGATACCAATCTTCATTGAATTGGTATTGCATACCAGCGATAGTGTTCCATTCAGAAGTTAATTGTTGTTTAACTTCAAATCGACCGGATAGGTCAATACCCGCTTGCTTGAGCGTTCCTGAGAGTTCTTGCTCGACATTTTGGTACATTGCACCAACCCAAAAGCGAAGGGGTACACCATGGCTATGGAAGTCGTATCCAACACGTGGGGACACCACAATAGCATCAATCGCACCATCGATGACATTCAGGTTGGTTTGGGTATAGCTCGCATCGACAAGTGCAAAAAGCTGTTTGTAACCGCCCGCAAGAACAAAGCCTCCGCCATAGGTATAGCCGTCCAGATCTAGTCGGAATGGCGTTTCAAGTAATGTATGACCAAAAGCCTTTAACTTAACGGTGGTTTCAGAGTAACCGTCTAACTGTCCGACTAATCCGTATAGGTTTAAAAATGGAAACAGCCAAACATCGGCACGCAGGGTCATAACATCTGTTGCTTGCTTACCGGCTCCTGCTTCTAAAGGAAGCCCATCTAAGTTTAAAGGCCCCAACTTGACGTTTTTCAACGCGATGGAGTTGACATTAATGCCTTGCTCCATGCTCATGTAGCTGAGGTTTAAACCAAAGGGCTTTGGTAGGTTGTAGCCGAGTGCTTCTGCTTCTTCTTTCCAGATAGGCAGAGAGATGGAGTCGGCATTGACTACTCCGGTGAATAGACAAGAGCAAGCTAAGAATAAGGAACGCAATTTCATAGTGAACTTCATTGAGCGTGACAAGCAAAAAAACGCCGTCGGTAAAAAGCTACCTGCGGTATTGGAATCACAGAAAAATATCACTTAGTCAGGAAGACAAAGCACCAAAGCGTGAGTTAAGCATTTTTGAATTTTATAAGGTGCTTAACATCGGAGACCGCATCTTACTCGAAAAAACACAAAAGTAAACTTCAAAGTGTACATTTTGTTTTTGTAAGCTATACTCCGAATTCATTAATAAGTGGTAGTTAATCGAGAATAATGAAACTTTCAGAGAAGAAACGCTTAGCGCTTATAGAAGCGGCTCAACAAGAGTTTATTGAGCATGGCTTTACTTGCGCGAACATGGACAGAGTATGTGAGCGGGCGGCCACATCGAAAAGGACGTTATATCGCCATTTTGAAAGTAAAGATCAACTGTTTATTGAATCGATACAAGCTGCCCTAGAGAAACAGACAGCGAAGTTACAATTTCAGTATTGTCCAATGGCAGATCTGAACACTCAGCTTAGGGGGTATTTACACGCTAAGCTCGACTCGATGTATGAAGATTTTGGGCTGCCATTAGCAAGAATGGTCATCAGCGAGTTTATTCGCACCCCTGAGTTTGCTAGCAGCTATTTACATCAACTCCAACGTCAAGATCAGCAGCTAGATTTATGGTTTGCCCAAGCGATTGATGATAAGAGGATAAAGCCCCACGATCCGGTCATGATGAGTAACATGCTGATGTGTCTGTTGAAAGGAAATTTCTTATGGCCACAGTTGGTTGCCAATCTAGATGAACCGACGTTAGAACAACGCAAGAAAACGGTTGATGATATTCTGATGCTATTTTTGGATGGCTATCGTAACTCCTGACGTTGGGATTGAGTTTGATTCGATTCGCCATCTACTTATTGATTGATGTAGCAGCAAGACTAACAGTACGCGGTTAACGTGCCATGCGATTCGAAGCACTCTTTAATAGGATTCGATATAAGTCCAGTGTTGCCGCTCCACTCTTTGCGCCTTTCGGTAAGGTGAGGTGCAATGCAACTTGATACTGATTTGAGTGTTCCAATTCCAGAACTTTGATTTTGTCACTTTGGCGATATTCGACAAGATGCTCAGGAACACGACAAAATCCAACTCCTTGCTCTACCGCGCGAAATGCATGATCAAAGCTGTCGACGGTGATTCTTTGTCGAGCGCGTAACCAGCCTACATCTCGTTTTTCTTTTTTTGATTCTCCCAGATCACGAACAACAATCTGGCTAGTAGTAGAAAAATCGGCCAGTGAAACTAAACTCTGTGAAGCTAGGGGGTGATGAGTTGCAATGACGGGTACCATTGAGGTCACACCAAAGGCTTCGGCTGGGTAATTAGTGATCGGTAAGTTGATGATGGCAATGTCAGCCAGTTCATTAGTCACCATCTCAGTTGTTTTACTCAATGATGTTTCTACTACTTGAACTGACGTTGTATTGTTGTGTAGAAAAAACTGACTTAACGGTTCATACAGCCAACGCTGATCGCATAAATGGTCGATGGCGACGGTTATTTCGGGCTCGACACCGCTATCTAATTGCTTACTAATCACCTCCAACTCTCTTGCTTGCTCCAGCATCGATTGCGCTCGGCGTAGCATGGTTTTGCCATGTTCCGTTAATCCTGCCTTACGTCCTTTTACTTCAATGAGCTTAAGACCGAGCTGTGATTCCAGCTTTTTTATTGAATAGATTAATGTCGTATGGCTTTTATTCAGGCGTATTGCGGCAGACTGGATGCTGCCTGCTTGCTCAATAGCTTGCAATGTTTGCCATTGCTCTAAGGTTGTTTTGAGTTTCATTGGTCAGTTTTTTCAACAATTACTGGCGACATTATGAACTTTTTTGTCAGTTTTATACAGGTGATAATTCTCGTATCGAAACTGAGTCAATAAATTTAGGTGGCACTCATGGTTAAATTACTTCAAGTTGATTTTGAATATCACGGTCCTTTTGGGGAAGAAATGTCTAACGCTATGGTTGAGTTGGCGCAGTCCATCAATCAAGAGCCAGGTTTCCTTTGGAAGATTTGGACGGAAAGCCAGAAAGATAATTTAGGGGGTGGTATCTACTTATTTGAAGATGAAGCTTCTGCTTTAGCGTATTTGGACATGCATACTGCACGATTAAAAACTATGGGCATCACTGAAGTGCGAGGCCAAATTTTTGATATTAATGGCCCATTGAGCCACATTAATTGTGCGCCAATTGAAGAGTAACATCATGACTAATCGCACTTTTCTTACTGTACATGGCGCGATCTATGCTTTGTTCGCTTTTGCTTTGTTTTTCATACCAACTATGATGTGGCCGATGTATGGAGTACAGATCAACGATCAATATGCTTTGTTTTTGTCTCAGCATACTTCAATCTTTTTAGGTGGTATTGCGGCTATCAGCTTCATGCTAAAAGATGTTGAGCCGGGACGAATGGCAAAGCAATTATTTAAGGCATTGCTTATTACCAATCTATTAGGTGCAGTGATCACCATTTATGCGGGTGTGACTGGTGTGTTTATTGGTTTCGGTTGGAGCGATCCTGCTTTTTTCATTCTACTGAGCTTTATGACTTATAAGCAGTTTAGGTTGAATTAGTCAAACGCCCTGTGATTTAAGCACAGGGCAATTTGCGTTAACGCTTAGTTAAGCCCTTGCTGTTTAAGTAAGGTAGAATATGAGGGCGTGACTCACCAGATAGTTTGCTACACACATCTTGAGACCAAGTGCTTTGTTTTTGGTTACTAGAACGATTGGCGTAATAACTCTGCATCGTTTGGTCGTATTGCTGAATATCACCTAAGTTAAGCGGCTCATATTGATTTTCATGTACGATGATATGAGCTGGTAAGCGGGGTTTGATTTCAGGGCTTTGATCAGGATGGCCTAAGCACATGCCAAATAGCACGGCGGAGCCTTGAGGCAATTCAAGCAGCGCATCCACTTTTTCTGCGTTATTTCTTAAACCTCCGATGTAGACGCCCCCCAATCCCATAGACTCAGCAGCAAGCAAACAGTTTTGCGCCATAATGCCTGAATCAACCGCACCAATGAGCGTCAACTCAGTAAAGTCTGTTTGGACATTTGGATTGATGCTGACGTGACGTTGGTAGTCGATACAAAACACCAAAAACTCCGCGGCACTTTCGACATAAGCCTGATTGCCTGCGTATTGTGCGAGCCGTTGACGCTTTTCAAGATCGGTGACTCGAATAATAGACACGACTTGCAACATACTTGATGACGATGCTGCTAATCCCGCTTGGATAATGGTTTGTAGTTGTTCACTCGAAATTGCTTCAGAGCGGAACTTTCGAATTGAACGGTGGTTTAAGATGGTTTGAATGGTACTGTTCACGGGATCACGTCCTTGCTCTTCTAATGCGTTTCTTTACCTTTGTTTGTACAACATAAACATTTTTATCGTCATGGTAAATAATCAGAATAGTAAAGCGAGAGTAGAGAGCTAGACTTGCGCTTTTTCTTTGAAACGGCGATTCATCATGCGATGTGAATTCTTTGCTCAGCAGCGTTGTGCTTCTTGTAAAAACAGCGACATCCCATACTCACTTCAAGTCGAGCAGAAAGACGCTCGACTGAGGGCGATGTTTGCCCCATTTTCTCCACAACAGTGGTTAGCGCCAGTGCTGAGTGAGAAAACACAGTTTCGCAATAAGGCTAAAATGGTCGCACTTGGGGCGGCGCATCAACCCACGCTAGGCATTGAAAACGTGCAAGATGGTTCGCCATTATCGTTAGTTAATTGCCCTCTTTATCCTGATGAGACGCAGCAGTTCTTAAGCTATTTGCAAGACTGGATTCGCGTGGCTGGTATACCGCCTTACAACAAAGTTAAAAAGAAAGGTGAATTGAAATTCGTGTTGCTGACGCGAGCGCAAAATAGTGGTGAATTCATGCTGCGATTTGTGATGCGCAGTGACTCGGCTTTGGAACGGGTACGAGTGAATTTACCTCGCTTGCAGCAAGCCTTTCCTAATGTAACGGTTGTGACGGTGAATATTCAGCCTGTCCATATGGCGCGTCTTGAAGGGGAAGAAGAAATATTTCTCACTCAGCAGCAGAGTTTGCTTGAGCGCTTTAATCATGTTCCTTTGGTGATAAGACCTAAGAGCTTTTTTCAAACCAATCCACAGGTGGCTGAAAAACTCTATGCCACCGCACAGCAATGGGTGGCAGAGATTAAACCTAAGGCCATGTGGGATCTTTTCTGTGGTGTTGGCGGTTTTGGTTTGCATTGTGCATCAGAGCATACCTCAGTCACGGGAATTGAAATTGAAGCCGAGGCGATCGCAAGTGCAAAGCGTTCAGCTGCGATGATGGGTATTGAAAATCTCGACTTTGCCGCATTGGATTCGGGAAGTTTCTCCCAGTCACAAGAGAAAATGCCAGAATTGATATTAGTGAATCCCCCTCGTAGAGGGTTAGGGACATCATTGGCTGAACAATTGGAACTGTCCGGGCCAAAATACGTTATTTACTCAAGCTGCAATCCAGAGACGATGGCGAAAGATTTGTTGGTGATGTCGAGCTACAAGATATTACGTTGTCAGTGGTTTGACATGTTTCCCCATACGGATCACACAGAAGCTATGATGTTGTTGGAAAGAAGCTAGTCGATAGTATTTTTGCTTGTGATGCGTGCGATTAGATTAAAATTTAGTCCGTGAGTGAGTAGAGAATTTGGGTATACTGATTATCAGAATCAATAGCTTATAGAAGTGAACAGCATGAAAGAACTGATCCTACATACCGTTACGGTATTCATGGGCTTTTTTGCCATTATGAATCCGATAGCCAATATTCCCATTTTTTTGAGTTTGACGGCGGATGAAGAGAAAGATACGGTCCGTTCGATCGCGTTTCGCTCGGTGTTTTTTGCTTTTTTGATTGTGGCGGTATTTTCGGTCGCCGGAAAACTTATTTTTGATCTGTTTGGTATCACCTTATATGCCTTGCGTATTACCGGAGGCATCTTAGTTTTTATGATCGGTTTCCGCATGTTACAAGGTGAATCGACACATCAAAAAACCAAAGAAAAGGCCTATTCTCCAGCTCAACAACAAGCCGCCTTAAGTATTGCGGTTTCGCCTCTAGCAATGCCTATTTTAGCTGGGCCAGGAACGATAGCGACCGCCATGAACTTTGCCACTGCGGGCGGGTTTGATCAGACGATCATTACCATTGTGTCGTTTGCGGTCTTATGTTTGATCACCTATGTATTGTTTTTATTTGGTGACCGTTTGGTCAAAGCGGTCGGCCCAAGTGCTCTAAACGTGATTACTAAGATGATGGGCTTGATCCTTGCGGTGATTGGCACTCAGATGTTTATCGACGGAGCAGCAGAAGCGTACAAGACTGTATTTTCATAATTGACAGTTTTTTAAATGATGCCCGAACTTGACCGTTTGGGCTTTTTTTTTGCTTTAATTCTCCTCCAATGCCCGTTTCTCACATCAAATGCCCGTTTTTTTGTGTGGGTATTCACCTTTTCGGTCAAAAGTGGGCAGGTAGAAATTGCTTGTGATGAGCATCGCAGTATTTATCACCATTTAAATTAATATCGCAGTCATTGAAAGTTGTCGAGTTCGTTATTAATGCAAGCAGCCACAAGAGCCAGTTATATACTTAAAGTTATCGCTAAAGTGGGACAAGTATCTGTTGTTGACTTATCGGAAGAGTTAAAAGTATCCGTTGAGACAATAAGAAGAGATCTAAAATTACTTGATAAAAAAGGAGAGCTTGTTCGAGTTCATGGTGGAGCGGTTGGAAAACAGTATCAAGATGAGGGAACCTCATTTAATAACCGTGCTTGCAGTAACATTGATGATAAAAAATATTTAGTCGATCAAGTGATATCGAATATATACGAGGGCTCTGTTATTGGCTTAGACGCAAGCTCATCAAGTTGGTTAGTTGCTCAATCAATGCCAAATATAAGATGCACCGTGGTAACGAATTCGATTAATAACATAAATGTATTATGTGGAAAACAAAATATTAGCATTATTAGTTTAGGCGGATATTTTTCTGAAAAATATAAAGCATTCTATGGAATGATTGCTAGAAATACCTTGTCTGAAATGGCATTAGACCTATGTGTAATCTCTTGTGTTGGCTTCGATGAGCACTCAGGAGTATGGGACTCGAACGAATACAACTATGAGATAAAGAAAACGTTTATAGACGTTTCTGATAAAGTAATTTTGTTAGCCGATAAAAGCAAATATAAAAAGAAAGGCTTACTAAGAATTTGTGGCTTAGATGAAATAAATTTAGTGATATCTAATGCCTCAATAAGTAAATAAAAGTAAATAAAAATATAATCCAATAACGTGAAACTCATTCCTATAAAAATAATGAGGGGAATGACTGTACCTAAAGGAATTTAAAATGACTGACATTTTATCATCCGCACCACAACCAGAAATAAAGAAAGGGAATGACGAAGTTATTCCAAAGGCTGTACTAATACCATTTATTTTACTTACCTCTTGCTTTGCTTTATGGGGGTTGGCAAATAATATGACTGATGTATTGATTGCACAGTTTAGAAAGGTATTTACGTTAACCGACATGCAATCTGGCTTAGTACAGACGGCATTCTACGGAGCTTATTTTGTTCTAGCATTACCAGCTGCTCTGTTTATTCAGCGCTACAGCTATAAAGCGGGCGTGTTACTTGGTTTAGGCCTCTTCGCATCTGGTGCATTGCTGTTCTATCCAGCGGCTCAAGCGATGGAATACTTACCGTTTCTAATGGCTTTGTTTGTTTTGGCTGGTGGTCTCTCTATTCTCGAGACCAGTGCTAACCCTTACATTATTGCAATGGGACCGCAAGAAACCGCCACGCGCCGACTAAATATTGCGCAAGCATTTAATCCTGTGGGTTCAATTACCGGTGTCTTGATTGGTAAGTTCTACATTCTTTCTCAACTTCATCCCGCTTCTGATGCAGAACGTGCCGCAATGTCTCCAGAGCAGTTAAGCACGATTCAAACGGCAGAACTTGACGCAGTAATGATGCCATATCTTGCAGTTGCTGCTGTCATCGTTGTCGTTTGGTTAGCCATTGCGTTCACGAAAATGCCAAAAGCGAAAGAAGTCATGGTGAGTGATGGTGCCGATCACTCAATGAGAGCGACATTTGCCCGTTTAGCACAAAAGAAACATTTTGTACGCGGTGTCATTGGGCAGTTTTTCTACGTGGGTTGTCAGATAGGTTGTTGGTCTTGGACCATTCGTTATGTAATGACACAAGTGGGTGGAACAGAGGCCGACGCATCAAACTTCTTACTTGCTTCTATCGTTGTGTTTAGCGCATTCCGCTTTATCTGCGTGGGCCTGATGAAGTACATCGCGCCTGAAAAATTACTTGCGGCACTTGCTTTGGTTGCTTCTCTACTTGTGCTTGTGTTGATGACCGTCGGTGGTGTTACAGGCGCCTATGCGTTAGTTGGTATCTCTGCGTGTATGTCTTTGATGTTCCCAACAATTTTTGGCCTGTCTCTACAAGACCTAGGTGGTGACTCTAAATTCGGAGGTAGCTGCTTAATCATGGCAATCCTTGGTGGTGCTGTACTAACAGCAATCATGGGACAACTTTCAGATTCAATGGGTATTCAAGCCGCTTTCGTTATCCCACTTATTGGCTTTGCTTACCTCGTTTACTTTGGCCTTAAAGGCTACCAAATCGAAAAATAATTAGATTAATGTGAAATAAGAGAATTTAAAAATGAACAACTTAGTCAAAATCGGTATCCGCCCTACAATTGATGGTCGTCGTCTTGGTGTACGCGAGTCGCTAGAAGAGCAAACGATGAATATGGCAAAGAACCTTGCCAACTTCATTGCGGAAAATGTTCGTCATGTAAGTGGTGAAGTCGTTGAGTGTGTTATTGCAGATTCTACGATTGGTGGTGTAGCGGAAGCCGCAGCTTGTGCAGATAAATTTAAACGCGAAAATGTTGGCTTAAGTATTACTGTGACGCCTTGCTGGTGTTATGGCACGGAAACCATCGATATGGATCCGCATATGCCTAAAGCGATTTGGGGCTTTAATGGTACAGAGCGTCCTGGGGCAGTGTATCTTGCAGCAGCAATGGCAGGACATTCTCAAGTTGGTTTGCCAGCGTTCTCAATCTATGGTGAAGAAGTACAAGATAAAGACGACACCTCTATTCCATCGGATGTACAAGACAAAATCTTACGCTTCTGTCGCGCGGGTTTAACGGTGGCAAGTATTCGCGGTAAGTCTTACCTGTCAATGGGTTCTGTTTCAATGGGTATTGCAGGTTCAATTGTCGACCAGCCATTCTTCCAGCACTACTTGGGTATGCGTAATGAGTATGTTGACATGACAGAAATTAAACGCCGCCTAGACCGTGAAATCTTTGATAAAGAAGAGTTTGAACTTGCATTGGCGTGGACCAAAGAGCACTGCCAAGAGGGCAAAGATTACAACCGCATTGCAATGGATGAAGAGCGTAAGAAAGAAGACTGGGAAACTGTGGTTAAGATGACCATGATTATGCGTGACTTAATGGAAGGCAATCCAAGATTGGCCGAAATGGGCTTTGGCGAAGAAGCGCTTGGTCACAATGCCGTGGTTGGTGGTTTCCAAGGTCAGCGTCATTGGACGGATCATTTGCCGAATGGTGACTTTAGTGAAGCTATCCTCAACTCATCCTTTGATTGGAATGGCATCCGTGAGCCGTTTGTTATCGCCACAGAGAATGACAGTCTAAATGGTGTCAACATGCTGTTTGGCAAAATGCTAACTGGTCAAGCACAAGTGTTCTGTGATGTGCGTACATACTGGTCTCAGGATTCTGTTGAACGTGTGAGTGGCTATCGACCTGAAGCAGGTTTTATTCACTTAGTTAACTCAGGCTCTGCTGCGCTAGATGGTTCTGGTGAAGCAAAAGATCAACACGGTGAAGCGGTCATTAAGCCTCATTGGGATATGAGCGCAGAAGACGCAGAGGCATGTTTGAGTGCAACTCGTTGGCCACCAGCAGATGTTGAATACTTCCGTGGAGGCGGTTTCTCGTCAAACTTCCTAACTCATGGTGGTATGCCATTTACGATGCACCGAATTAACCTCATTAAAGGTATTGGTCCTGTGTTGCAAATCGCAGAAGGTCACTCCATCACATTACCGAAAGAAGTGCATGAAACATTGAATGAACGCACGAACCCAACTTGGCCAACAACTTGGTTTGTACCACGCATCAATGGTGAGGGCGCATTTAAAGATGTTTACTCGGTCATGGCAAACTGGGGCGCAAACCACTGTGTGATCACGTATGGACATGTTGGTGCAGACTTAATTACGTTGGCATCCATGTTGCGTATTCCGGTTGCGATGCACAACGTCGAAGACAAAGATGTATTCCGACCACATACATGGAGTGCATTTGGCCAGGATAAAGAAGGTCAAGACTACCGTGCTTGTGCCAACTTCGGTCCTCTTTACAAGTAACTACGGTGGGCGGGGGAAACTCCGCCCCAATAGGAGTTTCTATGTCAGTAGTGGTTGTTTTGGACTGTGGTGCAACGAACTTACGTGCAATCGCCATTGATCCAAAAGGCAATATTGTTGCTTCACACTTCATTAAAAATTCGACGAAAAACGATGCGAATAACTCAGACTTTCATGTTTGGGATTTTGAAGACATTTGGCAGAAATTAGTTGAGTGCGGCCGCCATGTTGTCTCTCAAGTTGGCGCTGACAATGTTCTGGCTTTCACGGTGACCACATTTGGTGTTGATGGTGCGCCATTCGATAGCCAAGGAAAACAGATTTACCCGATTATTTCTTGGAAATGTCCACGTACTTTAACGGCCATGAAGCAGGTTGAATCTGAATTGGACCGCCTTGAACTCTATCAGAACAATGGTATCGGAGACTACAGTTTTAACACCTTGTACAAGCTGCGCTGGCTAAAAGAGCATGAGCCACAAGTTTTCAGTGATATGGATAAATTTGTGTTCATTTCGTCGATGATTACGCACCGATTGACAGGTGTTATGACAACCGATTACACCATGGCTGGCACATCGATGATGACGGATCTAGACCGTTGTGGGTGGAGTAGCTCAGTTCTGAATTACTTAGGTTTATCAGAGGCGAACTTCCCTCCTTTAGTGATGGCGGGAGATGTGGTTGGTAAGGTTAATCAGAGTGTTGCAGAGAGCTTTGGTATTAAGAGTGACATTCCGGTTATCTCTGCCGGTCACGATACTCAATTTGCATTAATTGGTTCTGGCGCCGAAGAGAATCAGGCATTTTTAAGTTCCGGTACATGGGAAATATTGATGGCTCGTAGCCAACGACCTCAACTTGATTCCATGGCATTAAAAAATGGCGTGACCGTCGAACTTGATTCCGTTCAAGGTTTCTACAACCCAGCAACACAATGGTTATCCAGTGCGGTTGTTGAGTGGGTTGCCAATCAGTTTTTTACTGCGGAACAAAGTACGGGCGAGCTATACACCACCATGATCCAAGAGGCGAATGAGGCGGGAGCCGGGGCTGGAGGCGTGATCTTTACTCCGAACTTTACAACCAGCGTTGATGGCGTAGGGCAAGGTTCTATTGAGGGACTCTCTATTCATACTTCGCGAGGCCAGATCGTTCGAGCCGTTTTTGAGGGATTAAGTCATCAGCTTAAGCAGCGTTTTGATTATCTCAATCAGCTTTGCAATCTGAATGATGGTCCCGTGGTTGTTGTCGGTGGTGGAACCAAGAACGCACTGTGGAACCAATTGAGAGCTAATGCATTGCAAAGGCCACTACATATTGTTGAGCAAGCTGAAGCAACGGTAATTGGTGCGGCGATGTTTGCGTTTTCTGGCGCAGGTTATTACCCAAATATTCAAACAGCCCAATGCAAAATGAAACCGAGTTTACGAGTAGTGAATCCGATTTTTATAACGGACACAGACAAGGAGTATAGCCATGCTTAAAGGTATTCATCCAGCGATTTCACCAAAGCTTTTAGCGACCCTATCTGAAATGGGGCATGGCGATGAAATCCTTTTCGCTGACGCGCACTTTCCTGCTCATACCTTCGGCCAACATGTGATCCGTTGTGACGGTGTTGGCGTGGATACCTTGTTAACCGGGGTCGTGGCGTTATTTGAGCTCGATCAGTATGTGGATCAACCCGTTGTGATGATGCAAGCCGTACCTGGGGATGAGCTCGATCCTAATGTGGAAAAAAAATACCTAGAGGCAATGACGGTTGCCGACGTGAAACAAGAACAAATTGAGAGAGTAGAGCGCTTTGCTTTTTATGAGCGAGTTAAACAGTGCTACGCAGTGGTGCTGACTGGGGAGACGGCCAAATATGGCAACATCATCCTCAAAAAAGGCGTGACAACTTTTTAAGAATAAAAAAGATTAAGGAATATAGAAATGAACCGAGTAGAACTGTCCCAACAAATTATTGATACCTGCTTAGAAATGACGCGTCTAGGATTAAACCAAGGCACAGCAGGCAATGTGAGTGTGCGCTTTGATAATGGTATGTTGATTACCCCAACTGGCATTCCTTATGACAAGTTGACGCCAGACCATATTGTGTATGTTGCCGAGGATGGTAGCTTTGAAGAGGGGAAATTGCCATCTTCTGAGTGGTTATTCCACCTGACTTGCTATCAACAGCGTGATGATGTGAATGCGGTTGTGCACAACCATGCGATTAACTGTGCCGCTGTCTCTATTTTGAATAAGCCTATCCCAGCGATTCATTACATGGTGGCTGCATCAGGCACAACAGAAATTCCTTGTGTTCCGTATGCCACATTTGGTAGCGCAAAATTGGCGCAATATGTTGAAGAGGGGATTTCGAAGAGCAAGGCGATTTTGCTTCAACATCATGGCTTAATTGCGGGTGAAGCGAATTTAGAAAAAGCGTTGTGGTTAGCACATGAAGTAGAAGTCTTGGCCGATCTGTATTTGAAAACACTTGCGGTGACGCCAGATGTTCCAGTTTTAGATGATGTTTCGATGCAAGTGGTGCTTGAGAAGTTCAAGTCTTACGGTTTACGTATTGAGAAATAAAGGAGCATTCAGTCATGGCATTTGCATTAAATCTTCCTAAGTTAAGTTATTCAGGCGTTGGCGCTGTTGATGATGCTATTGCGACATTGAGTCAGCAACCAGTGAAGCGCGCAATGGTCGTTACGGATAAAAACTTAGTCGAGTTGGGTATTCTCGATCATCTGCTTGAGTTACTTGATCAAGCCTCAATTGATTATGAATTGTTTGATAAAGTCACCCCGAACCCAACCGCGACGTTGGTACGAGAAGGTCGTTCGGTGTACGTTGAGAATGAATGTGATTGTTTTATTGCTGTAGGCGGTGGCAGTCCTGTGGATTGTGCCAAAGCGATTCGAATTGTTGCGGCTAACCCTGGGGATATTGTGGATTACGATGGTGTTGGCAAGGTGTCAAACGCTGGGGATTTTTTCATCGCGATCAATACGACAGCGGGTACGGCGGCAGAAATGACATCGAATTCGGTGATTACTGATGAAGCTCGCCAAGTTAAAATGGTGATTATTGATGCCAAGCAGATCCCGGATATTGCGGTCAACGATCCAATGTTGATGATCAATCTGCCTGCTCATGTTACGGCGGCAACGGGAATGGATGCTCTGACGCATGCAGTTGAAGCTTATGTAACACCGGGCGCGCATACGTTAACCAAACCAACAGCGCTAGAGGCGATCAAACTCATCGCACAGTGGCTTCCTGTTGCAGTTGAAGATGGCAAGAACATTGAAGCTCGTGAGCAGTTAGCTAACGCGCAGTTCTTAGCCGGAATGGCATTTAATAGTGCGGGGTTAGGTTTAGTTCATGCAATGGCTCACCAACCTGGAGCAACGCATAACCTGCCTCATGGTGTATGCAACGCGATTTTGCTGCCACAAGTTTGTGCATTTAATGCTGAGCGTTGTCCTGAGCGATTCCGTGATATCGCTCAAGTGATGGGAGGAGACATTACAGGCTTAACGAATGAGCAAGGTGCCGAGTTAGCGATTACGTTGATTCGTAATTTATCGAAGCGAGTCGATATACCAACAGGATTCAAGGCATTGGGTATTAGCAAAGATGACTGCCACAATTGGATAGATAAAGTGCTTGCTGATCCTTGTTTAGGAGGGAACCCAAGACAGCCTACTCCGAAAGAAATTGAAGATTTGTATCTTGCTTGTTTGTAATTCTTTCAGATAAACAGCGTCCACTATCAAGCCTCGTGCAAACTATGTTCGAGGCTTTTGCACATTTAGTTTTCATTTTAAACGTCAGATATAAATAGACTTCATCTATCTCAATAATAAGAATAACCGATTGTTGCTGTAGCACGAATTTCAGTAATCTTTGAAGCATATTTATTGGGGGGAAACATGGCAACAAAAGCAATCGTCGTCGAGGGTGGCGCAATGCGTGGCGTTTTTGCTAGCGGCGTTTTAGATGCCTTTTTAGAGCAAAATTACAAACCGTTTGATTTTGCGATTGGCGTATCAGCAGGCGCATCAAATCTCATTGGATATTTGACCGATTATCCGCACCGCAGTATCAACGTGATCACCAAATTAGCTACCAGTAAGCGTTTTTTTGATCCTCGTCGATTTTTAAAAGGCGGCGACTTAATTGATGTTAAATGGTTATTTGAAGAATCAAATCGTTTGTATCCGGTCGATGAAGCGAAGCTTTTTAATGGCATTCCTTTCTTAGCGGCAACGACTAATGTTGATACGGGCAAAGCTGATTATTACCGTGTTAATCAACATAACTTTAGTCTTGCGATTGAGGCGACAACGGCATTACCGATAGCTTATAAGCATACGCCATGCTTTTCAGGGGGCTGCTATACCGATGGTGGTGTGGCTGACTCGATTCCGGTTCGTGAAGCTTTCCGCAGGGGGGCAAGAGACATTACCGTGGTGTTGTCACACCCACTTAATTATGAGAAAAAACCAGTAAAAACGCCGTGGTTGATGAAAAAACTCTTTGCAGATCACCCACAAATGGCAGAAGCCATGCTACATCGTTCAGAGAACTATAACGAATCTTTGGCGTTTATTCGCAACCCACCAGAGGGGACTCGAGTTCGAGTTATTGCGCCACCAGATGAGTTTCATGTCCAGCGTCTTTCTATGCGTCAATCCGTTTTATTAGAGGGGTATGAAATGGGACTGGCAGCGGGCCGTGATCACCTAATCAATTTGTCTGGTGTTCATGGTTTAGATCGAGAAAACTGCCACTTTTGCGTGTAATGAAATTGGCTGTATCGGTCTGATACAGCCATGTAGTATCGCGGGTTTAAGATAACTGAAACTTTGTCATGTGCGTATTGATGTCATCTCTACACTGGGAAAGCTGACGTGCTGTTTTTTCAAGTACGTTAGCAGTATTTGAAGAGGTTCTCGTGATATCAACAATAACATGCATGCTATCGTTGAATGATTCTGCGGTGACATTCTGCTCAATGGATGCTGAGGACAAGTTAATCGCTTGATCGGCAACGTTTTGAACGAGATGTTGGACATCGTTTAGATTGATGCCAATATCATTAACTTGCTGTTGTGAAGTTAACATTGCTTTTCTACTTTGCCCCATGACGCTGACGGCTTGTGATGCATCATTACGCAGAGAATCGATAATGGTATTGATTTCTTTCGTCGAGTCTTGCGTTCTGTGCGCTAACATACGAACCTCATCTGCTACCACTGCGAATCCTCTACCTTGTTCTCCTGCTCGTGCTGCTTCAATCGCAGCATTAAGCGCAAGAAGGTTGGTCTGATCTGAAATGCTGTTGATCACTTCGAGCATCGAGCTGATGTTCTCTGTCCCTTGTGCCAGCTTTTCAACGACAGTTGATGCGCCCATGATCTCCGAATCAAGCTTAGAAAAATCGTCAATCGCTTTATCCGTAATTTCGTTACAATGCGCGATCAGCTGTTGGCTTTGCTTGGCACTGTCAGCAACATCAGAGACACTATTCGTGATTTCTCCCATGGTCGTGGTCGTGGTCAATTGAGTCATTGCTGTTGCGACCGACTCGGACTCCATGAGTTGTTTTTTCGAACCTTCATTGTTGTCTTTAGCCATAGATGCGACTTCGGTCGTCATATTGTTAAGAAGCGCAAGATTGTGGCTGATATCGCTAACCATGTGATGAAGTGAATTTGTCATGTGATTGATAGCAATCGCTAGGCTTGCCATTTCGTCTTTGCCTTGCTCTGGTAGACGATGATGCAGCTCACCATCTGCGAGTCGCTTGACGATTTCGATCGTGGCTTTAATTGGGTTTACAACCGAGCGCGTAAGCACTAACCCGATAAAGAAACTGATCACAAGAGCCAATAAACACACGACGATGCTTACAATCGCACTAAAGCGCTTTTCTTTGAGCATTGCCGCTTCAATATTTGCAGCTAGAGCTTTTGCGCTGTCTCGAACTTCTGTAGCGTCTTTTATCATAGCTTCACGTGTCGCTATGGACTTTTCTACCAATCCCGTTAGCTCATTTAACCCTCGTTGGTAATTCGTTACATCGCTTTTCTCGATGCTAGGTTGGACAGCCAGTTGTTCAAGTTGGTGTTGCCATTGTTTTGTCAGCGTTGGATCTAGTGTGAGCTCGATTTCAGTACGAGCTTGACGGAGTTTCACCAGCATGAGTTGAGCAGCATCGGAAGAAAACTGAGAGCTCCATTTTTGTTCAAGGTTTTCTAATGACGAGGCCAATGTTTGAATAGAGAGCATTTGTTGATGAAAGCGTTCGAACTCTTGCCCATATAAGGTTCCCGCGTTTGCAAAGGTATCTACAAGGAGGCGATCGGATTGGTTGGTAAATAACTCACGGTTGGCAATAAAATTGTTTAGGTTAATACCGTGCCATTTTTTGAATCGCTCAGCATAAATAGGATCACGAGTATTTAGGTAACTGTTCTCAAGAACTTGTAGGCCAAATACTTCACGTACACCAACGTTGGCAGCGTTGAGCTGGTCTATTTGATTTTCTGTTACCCAACGGGCACGAAGCCCCTCGCCGAAAACAATGAGTAACATCAAAATAATAAACGCAAACCCAGCCCCGAGCCGTTTACCAAAACTAAACTGGTCCAAGTGAAACATCTTGTCTCCTAATCAATCACAAAAGTCCATGGAGAAAGTAGCCAATCTAGAAAATGAATTTATAAAATACAGCTGGCTTTCTTTCGTTTTGTTTTATTTTAGTGTTGATTGATAAAATTGCTGTGAGTGAACACACGGTTTGAAAGCTATCGAAAGTGTATATTGGAATTTATGTCGCTTTACTGAAATGCGATGCTGCTCAAATGTTACTTGGAATAGTTAATGCTGAAACAAGTATTGGTGCGGTAAATGTAATGCATTTCATTGATATGGAAAGCAACGCTAGCCACTAGAATTGGTCAAGAAACTTCTAGAGGTTAACCATGAAAATCAATTAACCCGAATTGAACGCATTACATGGAAATGGTTATGCAGTATTACCCAACTCAAAACATTATATCTGAACAGCGGTTTGGTTTTGGGCCGATTTATGGCCAACAGACGTTGCCGTTAGAGAAGCAACTTAGCAGTGAAACATATTGGCATGAATCCGTGACTAAGTTGTTAAGTTCTCATGATGTACTATTGGAACTCAGCGCGTTTAATGAAACTAAGCGAAAGCTTAAGCAGTCTCCTAAGAAGAAACGGGAAGTACAGCAACGACTTGGTTCGTTTTTTAAACAACAGTATTTGCGGCAGGTTGAGGCACGAAATTTACAAACGCTGAATACACCACATGGCTTTCAAGAGCGACTGATTCAGTTTTGGAGTAATCACTTCGCCATCTCCGCTGATACGAGAAAAGTTCAGCCAATAGTGGCAAGTGTAGAGAATGAAGTTGTTCGTAAGCATTGGAATGGCAATTTCGTTGATATGCTTTTAGCCGTCAATCAGCATCCAGCAATGTTGATGTTCCTTGATAATAATTTGTCGGTAGGACCTAACTCAAAGCAAGGTACTTTGCGGGGTAAAGGCTTAAACGAGAACCTTGCCCGAGAGATCATGGAGTTGCACACGCTTGGTGTTGATAGCCAATATACACAACAAGATGTGATTGAACTTTCTAAAGCGATCACAGGGTGGAGTGTCGGGTTTAGAGCGCCAAGAACTGGGTTTCAGTTTAACGCCGCAGCTCATGAACCGGGTACGATTACTTTGCTTGGTAAGCGTTATCCACAAAAGGGGATCGATCAGGGTAGGGCGTGTCTACACGATTTAGCGCTGCACCCAGATACCGCAAACCATTTGGCTAGAAAATTAGCTCGACATTTCTGTGGTCCGTCTGGTGAATCACTTATTGAGCCTTTGAGCCAGACTTACTTAAAGTCGAAAGGCGATTTACTTCCGGTTTATCGTCAACTGATTAAAAGTGCGCAAAGTCACTCGGCACAACCGCTTCGTTTTCGTACTTCTCAAGAGTGGTTATTTGCGGTTTTACGCAGTATAGATATGGCGTATTTAGGATCAAACGAAAAGCGTGCTGATAACGTTGAAAATTGGATATTAGGCGCTTTAAGAAACTTAGGACAACCCCCTTTTTTATCAGGGTCTCCTGCTGGGTGGCCTGATAACGATGCGGATTACAACAGTCCATCTGCTCTTACGCAGCGGTGGCAACTATCGAATCAAATAGCTCAACGAGTAATGAAAAATGTGAAAGCTCTAGGTGTTAGCGCTGATGAGCTAGTAGAAAAAATCGGTGAACATTTGTATGGCGATGCGCTAAATGAACATACAAATTTAGTCATGCAAAAAGCACCGAGTGCAGAGATGAAACTATCACTGCTTTGGCTTAGCCCCCAGTTTCAATATCGTTGAGGTCAGTGATGAAGTCTACGCAAGAAAACAGCATGGTTTTTAATCGTCGTCAGTTCTTAAAATCCGCTTTTGCGATAGGAGCAAGTAGTTTATTGCCGAGTGCCGCTTTTGCACATACATCGTCGCCGAATATCTTGGTGTGGATAACACTACGAGGAGCAATGGATGGGTTAAATGCCGTTGTTCCGTATGGTGATCCACAGTATTTGAGTTTACGTCCTAATATTGGACTTAAAGCAGAAAAACTGAATAAGCTCGATCAGTTTTACGGTTTGCACCCAGCGATGAAAACCTGCTTTGAGTGGTATCGGCAGCAAGAGTTTGCCATGGTGCATGCTTGTGCGACACCATATCGTGATAGGTCACATTTCGATGGTCAAAAAATATTGGAAAATGGCACAAATAACCCGCACCATCGTGATGGTTGGTTGAATCGACTACTCCAATTAGATATGAAGTCAAAAGGGTTAGCGATCGATTTTGGATTGCCTCTGATTGTTCAAGGCGATAAGGCGGTGAGTAGTTGGTATCCCAATAAATTGCATACTCGAGATCGTCAAATTGAGCTACTAGAAGAGTTGTTTCAATGTGATGATAGGCTTGCGAGCAACTTTGAAGAGGCCCTTAATATCGAAATGATGTCTGACCGAAATCAATCAGGTAAACAATTCTCTGTTCTGGCGTCTCAAGCAGGGATGTTTCTTTCTTCCAGAGGTGGTCCTAACATTGCCGCATTAGAGTTGGGAGGTTGGGATACTCATGCCGGACAAGGGGCAGAAACGGGGAGACTTGCCGCACAATTGCGTAAACTTGATTTAGGATTAGCGAGCCTGAAACAATCACTGCGCAATGAATGGTCAAGAACGGTCGTTATTGCAGCCAGTGAGTTTGGCCGGACAGCGGCGGAGAATGGCACGAAAGGTACGGACCATGGAACGGCGAACGTCATGTTTATCGCAGGAGGTGCGGTCAATGGTGGCAAAGTGCTTGGGGAGTTCCCTGGCTTGTCAAAAGCGCAGTTATACCAAGGGCGAGACTTGGCGCCAGTTAATGATATGCGCGCAGTTATTAAATCGGTTTTGACACAGCATATGGGAATGCAAACAAGCGCTCTTGAAACGATTTTTCCTAGCAGTGGAATGGAACAAGACTTTACGGACTTGATAAAGCGAGTGTAACTGTTCTTCTACTTGGTTTGAGAAAGCATCATCGCCATGATTGATATAGAAAACCCCGCATCATGCGGGGTTTTGTTTATTAACTAGATGATTAGTTTAGCTTATCCCAAGCCATTTCCCAGTGAGAACCCGTCGCAGGCTGGTACTGTGTCGCAGTTTCTTTCCATTGCGCACAGTAACCTGAGTATGGGAAAGGTTTACATTGGTAAACTTGACCATCGCTTGCGAGTACTTTGGTACCTGCAGTGTAGTTGGATAGACCTTCAGGGAATACGAAATCGTAATCACCTGCTGGTGGTGTTACGGTTTCTTCAGCCAGGTGGAAATCGAGCGTTTGCTGATCAACTAGGTTGCCGTCTGTATCTTTAACGCGAGTCACTAACATGTGGTGACCAGCTTCTGCTTTATTTAGTGTGAGTGAAACAGCTTCATTTTCACCATCTACCATGTTACCAGTCCAGCTTGCTAGAGGTTCACGGTGGTGGTTGTAAACCGTCAGCTCAGCGGATACATCACCTTGTGCAGTAAGAGTAAGATCTAACGTCGTAGGCTCGTTGGTAATGGTATATTCTGTTTCTAAACCATCAACGGTTAGTGAGTACTCAGGCTCAGTCGTTTCGATATTGTAACCAACCTCCACACGCTCTAGGCCGCTACCTGCCTTTAGGTACACTGGGTTTGTACCATATACTGGTGTGAACTTATCCTGAGCAAACTGGCCAGCCTTTAGCTTGCTTTGTTCTTGGTTGATTTTATTTGCTAAAGCGTAAGACCAGTTTTTTGCCTGGCCCATTGTCGCATCAGTGATCACAAGTTCAGTTTGGTATGATTCGTTTTCACCTGATTTGTCAAACACGCGAGTGTAAACCGAATCACCAACATTTAAATCCATTGTTGGAATGATTTGGCCACCTTGAGCCCAGTCAGGAACAACAGGACCTTCACCGTTAAATTTCACGTCGATAACGTTGTAGAATGACGCAGCGGTATCACCCACATCCCAAACGGCAAGAATAACGTGGTAACCCTCACGTGCAGGGACGTTACACTCATGGCTGACTTGTTTAGGTGGTTGAACCATGTTGCCCTCAACCACACAGAAAGGCGTCAGATCGAATGAATCACGAGACAGTGATGCATTTGCGTTCCAATTTGGCTTAGTGATGTAGTATTTCCAATCGTGCGTGACGTGGTTTGCCGTGAATGTCCACTCAAACGTTTGAGCGCCTGCTTGGATTGGGCGTTTTACCCAACGATCCGCAGTTTGTTCGTCTAGTGCGGTTGCTAACGCTGATTGCGCGCTCGCAATTTTACCATCTCGTGGGCCGGTTTCTGGGAAGCCATCTGGACCTTCAACACTTTGTGGTTCGTATTGGATGGCACCACAGTTGGTGTTTTTCTCGTTTGTGTCTGACGTAGGGAATTTACACAACGCTACACGACTAGCAGCCACGCCATCGTTGTATGCCGATACGTAACCATGCGCCATAACGCCTGAACTGATGCTTGCTAGAGCCAAAGCTACTAGAGATTTATTTGGGAATGATTTCATCACATGTCCTTTATACGGGCTAACAATAAAAGCCACACCTCGGCGCACGTGTATCACTTCGTCGTTGGACAAGTTTGCGGCGATGCAAACCCTCAGCATGCGCTGATGACTAAGTGGCAACCCCGCTATCATAGGTACGTTTATTATTGAGTTATGGACGTACCGACAGACCGGAAGCTTTGCGTCCCATTTTTTCAAATGGTTTGCCGAAATGTGATTGAGCAAGCGGAATTTACCCTAAGAATTTGTTTATGGAAAGAAGTTAATTCGTAGAGGGAATTTTTTGCTCAATTTGTGTATGCCCAAGACAACGTGCACTCTGGAAATGTCACTTTTACGTCTCTGGGGAACTCGTTAACGAAATGAAAGTCGGTGAGTGCAACAAGTGTGGGAGGATGAGTGATTTGAAAATTTAAGGTTATCCATAGTCAAAGCGGGCGGAATGACTCCCCCCTCCTTTAGTCCATTGTTTGTCGAAATTGAACGATGTTTCGACTTTAAATTGATATTTCAGCTTTAAATTGATATTTCAACTTCAAATGATTATTTCGGCATTAAAACAGTATCAATCACATGAATGACGCCATTTTTGGCTTTTACATCGACAGCAGTGACAGTCGCATTGTTAACCAAGACTTTGTCATCTTTTGTTGTTATTAACACATCTTGACCGTTGACCGTCGTTGCTTTGTCTAATTTTACGACATCCTGTGCCATCACTTTTCCTGGAACAACATGCTGTGGTAGTTAGTTGTAGCTAGTAGCGCGTTGTTAGTTGGTAGTGGGTTGGTAATTAGCAATGAGTTGTTAGTAATAAGTCGTTAGAAATAGGTTTGCTGGTAGAGGCTTAAACGTTGTTGGCGTTCAAATTATCAACAAAAACTTTAAGGAATAAGGGGAATTGCCTCGACATAACTGTTTGAAATTCGTACTTTGTTGCGCGTTTAACATTCGTTTTTAACACAGTGCAGTAATGCCCCGATGTTACATTGCAGCGTTATTTCGCTGAGGAGCGTTGGTAAAGGAATAGACCATCATGCAGCAATTTCACATTAGACGACTACGAGAAGAGGATGTTCCTCTATTAGAAAAACTGTTAGTCGAGCTTGATACCTCTCATTATGAAGCGGAGCCAAACCATTACCGTTCTCCGCAGGACATGGTAAAAATCCGCGAAGAACGCAGTGTGTTTGATAAATATTTCGATGGCACAATGATCGCCTATATTGCGTGCTCTAATCGCCAAGTCGTTGGCTTTATCTCTGGTATTGTTCGTGATGTTGGCTCGATCATTTCACCTGAAAAGCGAATCGGCTTTATCAATGAGCTTGTGGTTTCTGAAAGTCATCGCAACTTAGGCATTGGCTTGTCGTTGATGGATAAAATAGAAAGCGAGTTGTGTAGCCAAGATATTGAAGAGATTGGATTGACCGTCGCTTCATTTAATCATGAGGGTGAAGATTTCTATCATAAAATGGGTTATCGAGTCGTCACTAAGGCGATGATAAAGCAAGTGAAAGATTGATGTTTCACTAAAAACAAAAAAATGCCTTATCAGCCAGTCGCTTTCTTATTTGAGACGCAACCATTGAAAAGGCATTTTATGTTTCTACTTGCGGACAGTTGAGCATTTATTGCAACGTGACGGCGGTTTGTTTACCCATTTCAATCAGTTTATCGAGAATACGTTCACCATCAGCACGAAGACCATTGTGCTCGTATTCATTGGTGATCCATGCTTTCGCGTTGGGCATTGCGGCGAGTGTTTCGCGGCTGATGTCCATTTCTACAAACATGTCATCTGCATAGACAGCGCAACTCACAGGTACTTTGTTATTTGCTAGTTGCTTAGCATCATAAAGTGGCATCCAATCGGATTTTTCTGCTAATAGCTCTGCCGCTGCTTTGAGCGGTTTAAGATTTACATATTGGTCGAACATCCACGGGAAGACCATTTCACCAGTAAAGTAGAATGGCTTACCTTGTTCATAATTAAATGCCGTGTGCGTCTGACGGACTCGATGTGCGCTCCAGTTAGAAGCAAAACCCTGACAGTAAATCGATTCATGCAAGATGGCGTAGATCGGGTTGGTCTGGAAGTTTTGTTGCGCCAGCATGTCATTTAAAAACTCATGACGAAGTTGAGGCTTGCCGCTCACTTCAATTAAGGCGCTTTCTAACCAGTAGTAGGTTGGTAAGAACGTATCACTGACGCCAAAATTAATCCCAATCTGTTGGAACTGCTCAACGGTGAAACGTTGTCCATTAGGCAAATATTCTTCATTTTCTAACAAGTGATTCGCAATGTTTTGGCATAACTGTTGAGCTTGTGGAAACTGTTGGAAGAAGGCTTGGTTTTTTTCCATCGTGCGTTTGAATGTGGCTTGGTAAACATCATCAGCATGACGAGAGATCGATGGAACACCGCCGGTGATATAACTTTGCAGTAGACTATTTGGAAACAGTGATAAATACGTTAATGAGCAGAACCCACCAAAGCTTTGACCCAAAATTGCCCATTTCTCAACGCCAAATTGTGTACGAATAAACTCGGCATCACGCACAATGTTGTCTGCGCGGAAATAGCTTAAGTAGTCGGCCTGTTGCTCTGGCGTTAGATTCGCTAACGTTTGATGATTCACTACGTTGCTGTTGCCAGTACCGCGTTGGTCGAGCAGCAACACGCGGTATTCATTGAGTGCACGTTTGATCCAACCATTATTGCCATTTGGGCGAGGTGACGGAAATCCTGGCCCACCTTGAAAATACACAAGCCAAGGCTTGTTCGATTCTAGCTCTCCCACCAGACAAACCGAGCGAGCGAAAACCTCAAGTGTGCCTTTACTGGCATCTTGGTAGTCAAGCGGAACCGTGAAAGTATGGGGAGTGTAATGCAATCCAGCGTCGATAAATGATTGAGCGTTCATTGTTATTGTCTTTCCTTGTGATTTGTCGCGTAACGATATCGGATTATGCTTTAGAAATATACCCAAGTGATTGGACGGCAACAGGTTACTTGGGTATATGCACTGAGTGAACTATGATCTGATAAGCAAAGCTTGGATATTGCTACCAAAGTACGATTTAGTTTATCCCGACGGAAACAAAACATTTGGCGGTCGTTGACCATGGAGGATGCTTAATGAAACCATCTCTAATTCGAATCACGCTCGCTTGTTTGTTGCTTCAGGCGATTAGCGCACCGGTGGTGTTCGCTGTTGTCACTCCCAACCCGCCGCAGTTACAAGCCAAAGGTTACGTGTTGATGGATTTTCAGTCCGGAGCCATTATTGCCGAACAAAATGCACGGATGGGTTTAGCCCCAGCAAGCTTGACCAAGTTAATGACCGCTTATGTGGTGGGACAAGAGATTAAATCGGGGCGATTGGGTTGGGAAGATACCGTCACAATTAGCGAGAATGCATGGTCAGCGAAGTTTCCAGACTCTTCAAAAATGTTTATCCAACCAAAAGATGAAATTACCATTTCGAACTTAATGCGTGGTGTCATTGTACAGTCAGGCAATGATGCGTGTGTTGCGCTCGCTGAACATGTCGCTGGGAGTGAAAGTGCCTTTGTTGCCTTGATGAATGGTTGGGCAGAAAAGCTGAATTTGCAAGATACCTATTTTGTGAACTCACATGGGCTAGACAGTGATGGCATTCAAACGTCCCCAACGGACATGGCGGTACTGATGCAATCGATCATCAATGATGTACCAGATGTCTACGCCATATACAGTGAGAAAGTGTTTAAATGGAATAAGATCACCCAGTACAACCGCAATAAACTTTTGTGGGACAATTCAATTGATGTCGATGGTGGGAAAACGGGGTACACCAGCAACGCAGGTTATAGCTTAGTCAGTTCTGCTAAAGAGGGCCAAATGCGGCTGATTTCGGTGGTGATGGGCACGCCAAGTAAGCGCTCTCGTATCAGCCAATCTAAGAATCTACTGAGTTATGGCTTCCGTTTTTATGATACTAAACAAGTTGCGACACAGGGGGAGGTGGAATCAACCGTTAAAGTCTGGAAAGGCGATGTGAGTGAGATTGAGTTGGGGTTTGCAGAAGATGCGTATTTAACGTTACCACGTTCACTCAGTGCTGGGCTAGATAAAACCATAGTGGTTAATGAGCCGATAATTGCTCCTATCGAGAAAGGGCAAGTGGTCGGTAAAGTCGTATGGAAGCACGATGACAAAACCGTAGCAAGTTACCCTTTGGTGAGTAATCAAGCGGTAGCAGAGGGTTCGTGGATTGGAAAACTATGGGACAGTTTAGTGCTTTGGGTGAAGTCTTTGCTTTAGGCTAATTTACAAGACGAGCATCAACGCAAAAAGTTTTAATCTCTATTTTCAAATTTATTTTGAAGATGTTTTTAACTAAGGGCGATTTTTCTCTATCTCCTGAGGGTTTAAATTGTTGTGATACCAAAACCTTGTAGATAGAGAGTGAGCGATGATCCATTTAGTTGCAGAAATTAAAGCGTACCCAAATAACATTGAGCAAGTGACGGCTTTATTGACAGCTTTATTAGAGCCAACACGTGAAGAAGAGGGGTGCTGCCAGTATGAGTTGTTCTTGGATGAACAAATCGAAGGCTTGTTCATGTTTCAAGAAATTTGGGCATCTCAAGAGGCACTGGAGAAACACTTACAAAGCCCACATATCGTTCATTTTATCTCGGCATTAGAAGAAAATGATTGGGTCGAATATTCTCATATTCGCCCAATGACGTTTGTCGGTTAGCGCTGTTAATGACGTAGTTTTGAAAAACTATAGTTAAATCGTTTTTTAAGGGCTAGCCATTTCAAATGGTTAGCCTTTTGAGTGGAATGTTTTCAGTACTTTTTCTCTCTGCTGGCAACACTTGTCATGAATGAATTCTCGAAAAGTGCGAATAGTGGGTGTTAACAGGCGGCGGTCGGCACATACCATATAAAGAGGTACAGGGCCGCAATCCCATTCAGGCAAAACTCGCACAAGCCTACCGTCAATTAAGTCCTGGCTGATGTCCATCAATGACTTGTTGGCAATTCCTTTTCCTTTGATTGCTAAGCGGTGTGACAAGTCACTGTCATTACTTAACAGGTTACCACTTACGACGACTTGCTCAGTTTCCCCGTCACGAGTTAGCGTCCATTTGTTGTATGCCGAATCCGCCACCATGTAACACAAGCAGTTGTGTTGGTTGAGATCGTCAGGTCTAGATAGTGGTGGACGTTCCGCGACGTAATCGGGTGAGGCGCATAAGATACGCTCATTTGCGCCACATAGAGCTAAGATGACAAGGTTAGAGTCGGCCGGCTCTCCGTAGCGAATCGCAATATCGACTGGCTGGGTATACATATCGGTGAGGCTGTCAGAAAGCTCAAGTTTGATCGTCACGTTAGGGTAGATATTGATGAATTCATCGACCCAATCAAGCAACATATTACGCCCAAAGTCTGATGGGGCTGTGATGTGCAACTGACCAGAGAGCTCGCCTCGCGCACTTGAGATTTGGTCTAACCCTTCTTGGAGCATAGCAAGCGCTTGAGTGGTTTTGTCTAAAAAGAGCTCGCCCTCCGATGTTAATCGGAGACTGCGTGTGGAGCGAACAAACAGCGGAAACCCAATTTGACTTTCAAGGCGTTTAATTGACGCACTGATGGCTGCGGGCGTCATATCCATACTGTTTGCGGCTTTAGAAAAACTGCCTTGGCGTGCGGTTTCGACAAATATATTCAGATCATTGAGCGCTTTCATGATGAAAAGGGTTTTTAGGAAATTTGAGCTACTATAGGGGAGATAAGAGAGGAAGTTCAAGGCTAAAACATTAGGTTACACCAGCAGTTTGAGTTAGATTAGCCGCCATTAATTTAACTACCGGATCAAAATCATGAGCAACGACCAACCGAACAATCCACTGCATGGGTTGAGTTTAGAGAAAATCCTTACCCGTTTAGTAGAACACTTTGGGTGGAACGGAATGCATGAACGCGTTCGTGTTAACTGTTTTCAAAAAGATCCATCTATCAAATCATCATTAAAGTTTTGCGCAAAACTCAATGGGCACGAGACAAAGTTGAAGCGCTCTACATCGAGACGTTCTGCTAATTGAATTTTGTGCACGTCTAAAAGAGAGATTCCGGATGGCTGGCTTAGGCTCGTCCGGAATGATACAACTTTTCTCATTGTGTAGGTTGGAAGAATTCCTCTGCGTCATTCCCGATAGCGACGAAAGAGCACAGTCGGGAATCTCGATTCTAATCTCTCGCTTCCCGTCTCTTTTCTATTCCAAATGATGCGTACTGCCCACGGTGTTTTCCAAGTCTAAAATCGACTGGCGAACGTGGTCAGGAATTGCGGCTTTCACATTGTTCTTAAAATCAAACATTACGCCAGTTGCTGTCGCAATCGTTACAATTTTACCCCATTTTTTACTGAGCAACTGATACTCCATCGTAATACGATCTTCCTGCATATCGATTACACGGGAGCCGATCAAAAGTGCATCTGGGAATGTAACCGGTAGTTTATAGCGGCATTGTGTTTCACTGAGAACGGGGCCTATGTGTGAGGTTTGTATATCAACTAATAGATTAATTTTTTTGAAGTACTCTAATCTTGCGGTTTCGAAATAACGAAAGTACACCGCGTTGTTCACGTGTTGCAGCGCATCCATTTCTCCCCAAGCAACGTTAATCTCGGTAATGACCGGGAAGTCTCTTAATAATGTATCCACTGTTTAGTCCCTCTTTTATTTCGGAATCCACTTCTCATGTCGAGTATTTATTCTAGTCCGAAATATTTTAAATGTAATGAGGTTGTGATTTATTTGTGAAATGTGTGCAGGTGTGATTTTGTAAGCATAAAACTTTACATAATGGTTAGTGAGGCGTAGGTTTAAGTCATCGCAACCAAAAGGAGATGTCGATGACAGAACTGAAAGGTTTCAATCTTGCTAGAGTTGAAAAGCGAGTGGATTGGACGGGGGAGTTATTTAGTTTGCGGCTTTCAGGCGCGCCACTCTCGTTTAAAGCCGGACAATTTACCAAGCTTGCCTTGCTAGATGATGATGGTACAACCATTAGTCGTGCTTACTCTGTTGTTAATGCGCCAAGTGAACAATTTGGCTGGCTAGAGTTTTTGATTGTGGCAAATCCACAAGGTCAACTGACGCCAAAACTACAAAAACTCAATACCGGTGATACGGTTTATGTAGGCCAAAGTGCACACGGCGACTTGACTCACGATACCATTCCCAAACAAGCCAATGATCTGTGGTTGCTCTCAACTGGTACGGGTATCGGTCCATTCCTTTCTCTATTAGACGACATCAATTTACTTCCACATAGTGACCATATTGTGTTGGCGCACGGGGTTCGATATGAAAAAGACCTAGTGTATCAATATTTGATTGAACAGCTTCAAAACCGTTATGAGGGGCGTTTACGTTATTTGCCTATTGTGAGTCGTGAAACCTTAACCGGGAAATTGAATGGACGCATTCCAGCGTTAATTTCTTCAGGAGAGTTAGTGGATCGCGCTGGTTTGCCCTTTTCCAAAGACAGCAGCTTTGTCATGATGTGTGGGAATCCAGACATGATCAAAGACACCTCACCAGTTCTTCAGCAACTTGGGTTGGAAAAGTACCGAGCACGAACCGGTGGGAACATCATTTATGAGCGATATTGGTAATCGGTATCAGCCAGTTGTGTTTCTGAAGTGGGGGAGGAAAGCTTTGACGTTATGCGTTAGGCTTTTCTTCCATTCACACCGTGTTTTATTCATACAAGCAACACTTCACATAAGTAGCAATTTACACAAGTCGTAATTAGGCTTGCTTCGGCTTTGATGTCGATATTCATGCGGTTTCTGCAAGAGTTGCGATCCGTTTCCATTTCCTTATGTCATTACAATAGATACACTTTCTTAAGTCATAAATTCAATAGTTTAGGATTAAGGATGATGAATAAATCTCATTGGATGACGTGTCTTGCAGTTGTATTTTCATGTTCTACTTTTGCCGGCGAATGGGAAATTGAAGTAGGCGGATTTTTTTCTCGTACAGACACCAAATTGAACGCTTATGATCCCTACCTTGATAAGATCCGTACCATTGATTTTGAATCTGATTTGGATTTAAAAGAGTTTACCGTGTTGCCGTATATCGAGTTAGAGTATTACTTTAACCAAAAGCATAGCCTCTATGCGGATTGGCGTAGTCTGCATCGAGAAGCGACGAGAACAACGGTCACAAAGCCATTTGAAATTACGAATGATGGTGTGACGTATGCGGTCCAAGCGGGTTCTAAGCTCACTACGGATTTAGATATCGACATCGCGCGTGTAGGGTACGGCTACCAGTTTTATACGAGCGAGAAATGGGCGGTTGATGTATTGGCAGGGCTACATGTGATGTGGCTATCTTTAGGGTTAGAGGGCAAGCTAGGAGCGAAAGCGAGCGGTGTCGATGAGTTTCCCGTAATGTTTGTGGATGACGCGGTTATTAATGATGTGACGGCTCCATTGCCAGATATCGGCATTCGAGCTGAATACGCACTGACGCCAGATTGGATTATTAAAAGTCACGCTCAAGTTTTTTATCTTTCCATTGATGATATCGATGGCTATTTATTAGAGATGGATATTGGCGCAAAGTATCTGTTCACAGAGCAATTCAGTATGGCTGGCTCGTTCAATTACTATGAAGTGGGCGTGGATTACGAAAGCGATCGTTCTTCATTGGATGTGACCTATCGATTTTATGGCCCAATGCTGACGTTAGCGTATCAGTTCTAATCAAAAAGCCACACAGATGGTGGCTTTATGAACGAGTCTTTACATTAACCGAAGTTTTATATAAGCCTAAGAAAACAGAACGAGGTAAACAGGCTAACGTTGAAAGCGCGATGACATTCCTTGTGAACAGAGGTTAACCTCAAACGAAAGTCTGTCACGAACATAAGCTTGTCACGAGCTTAAGCTTACTGCTGGCTAATGTATTCTTTAAAGCGAGCTTTCGTTTCAGCGTCAGCTTTTTGATACCAAAAGTGTAGCATCTCTTCTGCGGTTGAGTCTGCTTTCATGGTTGCAGGTTTAGTTTGCTTCATGTCCGTAGGAATTTTAGCTGGAAGCGTGACAGGTTGAACGGCAACAGCACTTGCGATACCAATTGCAGCCGCACCACCCGCGCGGTTGTAATCTTCTACTTCACGAATGTAGTCTCGGCCGATCTGCATACCTGGCTTGATCAATTTGTCTTGTTCAACGGCAATAGCGTTGCCAGATTCATCAATCAGTTTCCAGTTCATATCTTTGATTTTTGCTTCTGCTTCGCGAAGATCACGGTATTTAGGCAATTCAAAAGTAAGCGCGGCATCTTCTGCATTGAATCGAGTCACGATTACGTCACTTTCAACGTTAATACGGTCGTTACCTTGACTGAAAAATGGAGAATAGCGGAAGACCACCTGATTGACGCCATCAGGTAGAGTTAGTGATTTTTCCGAAGCGAAGAAGCTACCAGAGAGTTTCACTTTCTCACCATTTGCAGCCAAAATCGAAACGTCGTCAGGAACCGTCACCGTTACATCGGCAAACGCCATGCCACTCATTGCAAGAGCGAGTGCACAAGTTAAAGGCTTGATCAATTTCATTGTTTTTATCCTAAGCACTGTAGTAGTGGTCAAAGAGAGTGCATCGTTAAGTGCTTGATTGCAACTCTCGAATGTAAGAAGTATGAAAAATTAACAAGAACGTCATATTTAGATGGTTACTATCAGAAAAAGTGTGAACTAATCCCAAGTACTCTTAGAGGACCTAATAAGTTGAAACCGCTACGAATGCAGCGGTTTGCTTAAAATAACGCTTGTATAAGACAAATAGAGTTTAAGGTCGACAAAAAATAGGCTTAGATTCCTGCGCCGTGACCAGAATCTGTTTGTGACTCCTCCGCGTGCTCTACCTGCGCTTTTTCTTGCTGTTGTGCTTTCTCGATGCTGATCCACCAAACGAACAGTTCATACCAAATCGCTAGAATCACCGCACCCAAGAATAAACCGACAATACCATAGAACAACATACCACCAATGGCACCAAGCAAAATAATAGGCATCGGCACGTCGACGCCACGGCCCATTAACATTGGTTTAAATAAGTTCTCGGACAGCGCTGCAACCACCACCCAAACAGTAAACATAGTTGCTGTCGTGGTGTCATTGGTCATATACATGTAGCCAATGACGGGTAACACAGCAAGTAATGCAGGAAGCTGCGCAATACAAAGAATCAATAAAATCAGAGTGAGTAGCCCTGCTGCTGGTACACCAAAGATGAAAAAGCCTGCACCAATCAGTAAGGCTTGAATTGCAGCTACACCTACCACACCTAGGAGAACGCTCTTAATTGTTGCGGCGATGAGCGTTGTCCAACTTTTTGCATTGTCACCCGCAGTGCGTACTGCGACGGTTTTTAAACCCGAGGCGATAGACTCTGAATACGTCATAAAGCCTGCTGCGATCGCAAGAGAAAGAATAGACAAGAGTAAGCTACCTAAAGCTCCCCCAACCATGCCAAGCAAAGAGGTGAGGCCTGCTTTGATTTGTGGCATAAAGGTTTGAATGGCTTTTTCTAAGTTAGTAGCAAAGAGCGTCCACACTTCATACAGTTTGTCACCGACAAGTGGCCAATCTGCGACCGATGGACTTGGCCCAGGGATTTTGATTTCGCCGTTTTGTAAAACCTCTAGAGCATGCGTCGCACCATCAACAATGGAACCCGATACCATCACCAATGGTGTCACTAGAAGCGCGATACCTAAAATGGCAATGGTTGTTGCAGCAAGACCACGTTTGCCACCGTATACTTTCTCGAGTTTTTTACACAGTGGCATCAATGCGACGGCAATAATGGCCCCCCAAATAACGGGAAGAATGAATGGTTTGATGATGTCATACGTAAACATCAGCAAGATTAATATCAAGCCGATACGTATGGCGGATTCCACCATGTTACTGATGAAAATCTTACTTTCGATTTTTACCGATTGTTTATCCATTTTTATTTTCCTGATGTTCAATGTTGGAACTGACGAGACTTGAAACAACAATCGCCATATAAAACACACCTACAATGGCCTCTAGATACACGATGACCTGCGCTAAAGGCGTCACTGGGCTGATGTCGCCATAACCAAGTGTGGTTAGGGTGACGAAACTAAAATACGCGGCATTGGAGAAGTTCTGTCCCCAAGAAATAGCCTCCATTCCAGTAAAAGAGTTTGGAGAAAACTCCAGTAGAATGAGATAGGCAATGGCCCACATAAGTCCAAGCAACAAGAAAAGCGCAACGGAACCAATTACCTTGTTGGTGTTGATGTGGCCAGTGAAGAGAATTTGTCTTGCAATAGATTTAAACGTGCCGAAGAAAAAGGCAAACGTGAGGGCCAGCATTACCACGTCCATCTCTTTGATATTGAGAATGGTCTTGATCACAATGACGGCGATCCAAGTCCCAAGTAAGCTATAAAGAAATCGTGACCAGTTTTTGTCAAAACGCAGGCTTGCCATACAAACGATGAAAGTAAGAATCGTAAAGCCTTGCAAAAGGTGCTCCATGGCCCCCTCGCCAACTACTTGGACAAAAGCGCCACCAATTAGCAACCCGATGAGTGCGAGTGTCAAATAGAAGAAATTATTTTCTTCATTGATTTTTTTGAGTTTTTTTCCTATTACCATGATTAATTCCGTATCTATTCGTTCTCGGATGAGTTGTCTTGCATCACCATGATCGATGCCGAAAGGCCGAATCTAAGGTGCACCCCCTCTGGTAGTTCCTCTAATGACACGCGAACAGGAATACGCTGTGCCAAGCGTATCCATTGGAATACTGGGTTTACGTTCGGTAGGAGGTTGTAACCTACGGTGCCGTCTTTGGGGGCGATACCCCAACCAATAGAGTCCACTGTTGCATCGATTGGCGTATCTGGGTGTGACATTAAGGTCACGCGCGCATCGCTACCCGGAGCAATTTGTGCCAATTGGTTTTCACGGAAGAAACCAAAGACCCAAAAGCTGTGTTTGTCGATCAATGCCACTAATGGTTGGTTGGCAACAGCTTGAGTACCGTCTCGGATATCTAGGTTGGAAACAAAACCGTCAACAGAAGCATAGACTTTGGTAAAACCAAGGTTCAATTGGGCAGACTTGAGTTGCTCTTCCGCGGACTTAATTTGAAGAAGTGATTCTTGATAAGTGATTTCACGGCGGATAAGATCTTTGTGCGAGACAGCTCCTTTGTCTTTTGCTCGAATATCTTTTAATCGATCGTATTCAATCTTTTTACCGCGAGAGCTGACTACGGCTTTTTCTAATGCCACCTCGGCCTGCGAAAGAGCGACTTGATAAGTGGTTGGGTCGATTTCGAACAGCAGATCGCCTTTTTTTACTTCTTGGTTGTCTTGAATCGCAACGTGAACAATTGGGCCGGAAACACGAGGAGCGACCTTGATAACGTTCGCACGTACCTGACCATCGCGGGTCCATGGGTTATTAAAATACTCTTCAAACTTCTGATAGCCGAACCACGCCGCGCCACCAAGAATGACAAGATTGAGTGCAATAACGAGTAGTTTTTTCATCTTGTTGGGCACCTAAAACGGAATATAAAAATTATCGATGGCCACCACGTAGAAAACCATGATGGCAATGAATGTCAGAGACGGAAACGCGATAAAACGAGACAAACGCGTCTTGTTCATAATGATCACCGTTATCCATGTAGCGGTGACCGCTAGAATCAGCACCAAGAGCAGCGGTGAAAAGTAAACATCGCCCCAAGAGAGTTCGTGTGGCATTACTGCACCTCCCCATCTTGTCCGGCACTGTTTTGCTCGGAACTTATTTGCTCGGTAGTGTCCCCTTGTGCTTTGTCTGATGGTTGCTCAAGAAGAAGTGGTGGCAGAAATCGTTCTTCTTCGTCTAACAAACCATTCCAATCACTGCGGTCTTGCATCTGTTTAGCCACGGTTTCTGATAAGAAAGGTTTACCCGTTTGGGTTTCCCAACCGCCACCAAGTGCTTTGTAGAGGGCGACCACTTGGTTCGCGACGTTACCTTTGATGGTGGCGTAGCTGTCTTCAGCGCGAGTCATCTTTTCGACGGAGTTCAACAGTCGCTCAAAGGATATTTGACCGTTTTCGTACTGGGTCATGGAGATATTGAATGCGCGAATTGACGAGTTTACGGATTGAAGACGCAGCGTTTTTTGTTCCAAGTAAAGGTCATAAGCCTCGAGTGCATTGGTTACTTCGTTAACGGCTTGTAGCACTTTCTTGTTGTAGTTGGTGAGCGTTTCTTGAAAGCGGGCATCTTCGAAGCGAATGTTGTTCTTCACTCGACCGTATTGAAAAATGTTCCAGCTAAAGCTTGGCCCAATAACCATGGTTAGTGAATCACTGAAGCTAAAGCTGCTGCCATCTGGCACAGTGCTGTTTATGCCAATGGAGCCAAAGAGAGAAAAACTAGGGTAAAGCGCGGTCTCTGCAACACCAATTTGAGCACTTTGCGCTCGCGCTTGCATTTCTGATACTTGTAGATCAGGGCGTCGCATCACTAAGTTTGCATCGACCTTGTTATCTACGAACGGCGGGCGAGGTACGATGGAGCGTTCGTCCTGGCCAGATAATGCGGGTTTTCTTCCCGTCGATTTAAATTGCTGTTCATAAGCGATGAGCTGTTGATTAAAACCATCCGATTTTAATAAGGCTTCAACTTCTTGTGGCAATACACCCAGCAATAGCGCTAACGCCGTTCGGGACTGCTTCATCGCAATTTCTAAGGCGGGCTGTGCGGCCTTGGTGTTGAATAGCTGATTCTTGGCTTGTTGAACATCAAGCTCGGTCACATTGCCGGAATCAAACTGTACCTGAGTAATACGGACTACGCGCTCTTGAATTTCGATATTTCGTCGAGACAACAAGATGCGTTCTTGGAACGTACGGTAGTTGATGTAATTACGAGCGACTTCAGCCGTAATGGTGACCATGATATCGTGATAAGACGCGATGGATGCGTAGTAGCCCGCTTCGGCTGATTCAATGCCGCGTGCATATTTGCCCCAGATGTCCATTTCCCAACCCGCATCAAACGACAGCGCAGCGTTATTGACACCTTGGTCGTTCACATAAGCTCGAGCCACATTGCCCGATACGGTTTGCACTTGTGGATATTGCAATCCAGTTGAAATTCCCAATAGCGAACGTGCTTGTAGGATGCGCAAACCTGCCGCTTCAAGATCGAGGTTTTGTTGGCTCGCCATCTCTACCAGTTGGTTCAGTGTGGGGTCGTTGAACTGCTGCCACCACTGCTGCAGTTTTTGATCGGATTGTTGCGTGTCTTGCGCCGCTTTTTCTACCGACCAATCACTTGGTAAGGCGGTTTGCTCTGGATGGACGTAATCCGGACCCAAAGTCGTACACGCACTCAATCCGAGTACAGAGAGTATGGCGAGGCTTGGTTTAGTTAGTTTTAGAAGCATCATTCCCTCACCTTTAAAACCGCTTCTGACGTAAGTTCACCCAATCGATATCCTCATAGGTTTGCTTGCATTGTTTGATAGCTTCGAACACGTTCCGTTTTAAATTCAGTAAGATATAGAAACCCGCTATCTCTGAATAAGCGTAGTCAGATAACTCCAACTCGCGAAAGAAATCTTCCAATTTATTTTCAAAGGACTGGTAATCAAGGCTGTACTGTTCGAATACCGAATCGAGTTCATGAGTACCCTGATGGTTGGCAAGCGCTCCTGCCATCAGAGGTAATATGGAATCAGTGTGTTTTGCTCGTAGCTGTTTAATCAGGGGATTGCTGAGCAACTTTTGTTCGGTGGCCATTAAAATATTAATGTGGTTGCTAAGTGCATCACATGATTTTGTGAATGCCCCAATGGCTTCCGGAGGCGTCTTGTCAAACAGCTTATGATTGATCTTTGATCCCCAAACCATGATTTTTTTGGACGAGACATTGAGCGTCGCAAGGTGCAATGAGCGCTTCACTTTTCGAAAACTTGATTCCGATTGTTCTTGGTAGCTGGTAAACAACGCCCCAACATGCCGGAAATAGCGCTCTTTTAAAGTTAAGAATAAGTGTTCTGGGCGAGAACTAAATGGGAAGTAATGAGCAAAAATGATCATGAATACCACCATATAAAACAGAGTCATGATGGTCATGAGAATGCCAAAGTGATAGGTCATGTCGTTATTGAGCCCAAGAACGAATAAGCCAATCATATAGAAAATGGTCACAGGGCCTTTGAACAGATAAAAGCCCACAAAAGTATAGATAAAAATGAATAACCCGAGTTCTGCACCTAACTCTAGCCCCGGTAATATGAAGACGTAAGATGGCACCGCAAACAGAAAGCCAAACGTAAACAGAATGAGCAGAACAAAGGGATGAACGGGCACAAATGACAGTAATGACATGAATATGGTTGAGAAAGTGACGAATGAGTAACCGCCAGGAGGGTTAAAGTAGATCCAAATAAGCCCTGCAATCCAATAGGTGGTGAACGTTTTTATGGCCGTCTTGAAGTTTTCTGCATCCCACCATAGAAACTTACTCTTTTGCTGAGGGAGTGCTTGCTCGAATGACACGTTGTTCGTCACAGAATCGATGCAGCTGATACTCTCTGCTAGTCGAGATAAGCTTTGATGCATCAACTTTAGTAGGTGACCAAGTGTCAGCGCTGAACCTTTTACTAGGTGCGTTGCATCCGATAGAGCTTGTTGGTTGTAATCGACTTTAAATTCTTGAGCACGGTAAGCAGGCCCGTTGTTGTCCCACATCTCTTGACAGGTTTTGAAGAGAGTTTGAACTTCTTCGATGGCTTGATCGAAGTTGTTGATGCAGCTTCGGTCTTGCTGGTGGCTAAAGTGACTGTGTGCAGCAACACTGAGCTCTTGAGTGATTTGTTTATTAAAGTGGACCGTTAACTGCCACTCTTTGATGTAAGCAGAGACATCGCTACATTCGGCACTGACCATGGCAAAGCGTTGTTCAAGTGCATTTTGTGCAGCAAATACGTTCGCGAGTAAGGTATCGATGGATGGTGATGCCTTGTCTTCTTGGTCGATGCTTGCCTCGCCATCATTTGTGCTTTCTTTTGTCCCCGAATGGGGGGAGATAGCTACAGGATTCGTTCTTTGGTCAAAGCTGAGCAATATGGCATTGAATAATGCGTGTTGCGCTTGGTTAAGTTGTTCAACCATTTGACGAAGGTTTTGCTCTGTTTTTGTTGGCCACAGAAACGTACCCACCAAGGTATAAAGTACCACCCCAAAGATGGTCATATATGCTCGATCGACACCGTAAAGAAATGCGCCCTCTGCATCGCCGCCGTTGGACATCATTAAAACCATGACGCCTGTTAATGCGAGTAACGTAGGGTCTTTTTGGTAAGCATTACGAAAATAAAAGATAAAAGAGACGACAATCGAAACGCTCAGCATGTACAACAAGCGATCTTGCGCAAACATTCCGACTAACAACAAACCTATGACCGCGCCTACGACAGTACCAAGCACACGCAGTGTCCCTTTGGCGAGTGATTCTCGGCGACTGCCAGTGGATGCAATCAACATGACCGTGGTTGCTGCGGTAGATGCTTGAGGCCAACCCAGCGCAAAAGGGATCAAATAAGCCAGAGTTAGGCTAAGCGCTACTTTTGTGGCGAATTTGATTTTGTCGTTCATAGTATTAATGCTTGCTCTGGTTTATGGTGATGAGTAAATGAATTTACGCAATCAATGTTTTAGATTTATTCTCAGCAAAATTCGGAGGCGGAATATAGCGGCCAAAAAACAATGGTTTGTGAATCCTTTGTCAAAACCATGTGGGGAGCTCAATGCTCAAAATTTCCTCCATGCCTTGTCGTTACTGGGGTTGATGCTAAATTACGGCTAAAATTTTCTCTGCATTGGTCTCATCTTTGGAACACTCATTGGCCTACGAGTAGGTATGAAATGCTAATTTAGTAAAGTGATGATCTTGAGCATCTTGTTCAGAATTAAAACAGAGCTGAAACGTCGAGAAACAAGCGCCTGTATAAAGCATAGATGATGGTAAGAGATTTGATAGAAAAGTGATTACTTTTTATTGGGTTGCCGGTGTTTACATGAAATTTTGGGAGCGGTGTGGAGCCTAACGGAGAAGTGTAATGGGGCATCGATAATTCAATGCCCCATTATTTAAGGAAGATTAGTTTAAGGAAGATTAACGAGAGTAAGATTGCCACATTGGGTTTTCAGCAAAGTAACGCTCAACAATGTTGATGTTACTTTCTGGGCGTGGACGACGGAAGTTGTGATCAACACCGTTGTACATCTCTTCTCGTGGCGTTTTGTAGAACGCGTTAATTTCATCATCTAGGTAAGGCAGCACTTGCTGACGAATCATCATTTGATGAATATCATGTGTCATACGCTGTAAACCTCTTGACTCATTGGCAAAGCTACTATCGTGAGAGCCCCAGTGATGGCCAAACTCATGTCCTACAATACCAATACCTGAATTGTAGTAGTGTGAGTAGTAGTTCCAGGTATCGATACCTAAAACATCTCCGCCACCAAGGCCTCCACCAATAGTTGAGATACCTAAGCGAATACGATCACGATCCATAAAGGCTTGATAGATATTTTGGTAATCTTCCGTGGTAAAGTTACCACCTGGACCATTAACTGGGCCTGCATCACCAAAGAACTCGTTTTGACCTTGACCAATACTCTGTTTGTAGTTGAACCATAAATGCTCGAATTCAGGGCTGTTCATCACGTAAGCGTAGTTCGCCATGATGATCATCCATTCACGCGCATAGGCTGGGGTAATTTTCTCCCAATGACCGTTTGCTTGTGAGTAAGTACCAAAGCTCAAACGCCATTTCGATTGCCAATCTGTTAGCTTCTGCACAAACTCATCCGTTTCAGAGGTCAAACGAATATCCACCAAGTCACGCGGTAGATGCGTCGCCTCGGCAAGACCTTCAATCGTAAACGACTGAGTGCCATCAACACTTGCGTATTTCACACCATCTTTAAACGCGTGTGAGGTTGTGTAACTAGCAAATGGTTCTAGCTGAGCAATTGTACCTAATTTGATCCACTGACCCTCATCACCAAAGCGCGCTTCTACGGTGAGATCGTAAGTGGTTTGAGCTGCATAGCTAGTAATCTCTAGCTCATCAAGACGCTGTGTGCCTGATAATAGGCGGTCTACACGCACTTCATGATTAGAAGTCAAACTTTCCCAGCTTTCACCATCGAATAGTAGAGGTGTATGGGTTACGTCTGGCGCTTGCAAATCAAACATATGATCGTTGTTTGTCGGCGTATTTTCTTGGTGGATACGTAGTTCATCCATATTAGCAATGACGACGGTACGATCTTGAAGCATAGCTAATGCTTTATCTTCAACGGCTAAGTCATAACTCGCTTTTAGCGATTGATCTTGTTCGGTATCAGCGTCTACATAACCCTTAAAGGTGTGTATCGCCTCACCTTCAATGCCACCGTCAACAAAGCTAAACTTATCTTTGCTAAACTGCTCTACAACACCTGCATTGTTGCCAACATATACCTCGCCATTATTTGCTTGGTAAGTGTTACGATAACGAGTATTGGCAAAACGGTGTTTCGCTTCAACTAGCTCATCACCGGCTTGCACTGACGCCAGATCAAACACGTACGTCAATGTGTTATCGAAGTTTACAATCAGTTCATTGTTAACCACTTCCATCTTCACATTCGTCCAGATAGAGTTACTTTCTGGTAAGTTGAAGAAACCATACTTAGATAATTTCTTATGGTTAGCTAGCTTGACATCCGCTTGACGGTAGATAGAGATTTTCCCCGTAATATCCGCAACAAAAATGTACTCATTATTTGCAGCAACACTATGCGGGTGCGTCAGGGTCTTGTCGAAAGTGTTACCAGACCAAGAACCCGTACCCAGAGACATAACGATCTGATCGTTGTTGTTGGTATCGTAGATATCGACGCGGTTAGACGATAGAGAGGCAACATATAAGCGCCCATCGTGTTCAGTAATATCACTCACCACGCGGTAAGTCTCATTCACGCCGTTGAGCGAAAAACCAGTGATTGGAGCTAACGCCTGCTCAGCATTTACGTCATATCGGACGATATGCGAAAAACCGCCATTGGTATTACCAACATAAACTTTGCCATTGCTTAATGCCACCGATTCTGGCGCAAAATCACTTTCAGATTCATAGCCAAAATCAGCGTAAGTTAGGGTTTTACCAGTGCCTAAGTATTTAATCTTCGTCAGGTTCTCACCTTCTTCTAAGGCACAGGTATAGTCTTCTAATACAAGATGAGTAAAACCACCAGCGGCGTAAGGATTGCCATCAGGGAAATACTCGATTAAACAGCCATTGTCGTAGTCATAGTTGCCATAGATCTTGTTTACGGCAATCATACCTAAGTCGTACCAAGTAAGTTCCCAGTCATCACTTAGAAAATCGAATACATTACGGAAAAGTGTTTCATCCGTGTACGGTATAGGGAAATCAAATTCAATATAGTTATCTTGGTTGATTTTATATTCAATGCCATTAACCGCGATATAACGCTTGCCATCTTTGATGGTGACATTCCGTTCATCCTCGGCGTACTGACGCAGTTCATTGATACGTTGTTGAATTTGGCTATGAGTGTCACGAAGTTCTGTAGTGAAAGCATCAGACGTTGTTGCATAACTTGTGCTAGACAATAAGATTGAGCCGATAAGCAGCGGCAAGAGTTTTCTATTCATTTGAATTTTGAATGTTTGTTTTTGATTTATGTATTTTATTTTTATTTTCTTAAGTTTGAGACGAAAATAACAACAATTCTGGCAGAAGATCACAAAACTATTTTAACTTGTTTGTAAAAAAACGGATTTTATAAATGCATGATTCAATTGCATTTATTTTTTCTTTGATGATATTTCCGTATTAAAAAGGGGGGGATTAGCTGGGGAGGAGTGAAATCGTTGCTAAATTTCAAGTTGCGCCAAATTTGTAAAGTGGTTCTGATAATATTTTGCTTATGAAAATCTCATGCAATATTAATGTGACCTATATCACCTAATGAGTGAATCATATAGAATGGCGACCAAATTCAGTATGACCTTTTTTAACAGCATCTCGAATGTAAATTAAGATCTTGTTATTAAAAGAAATTTACTTCGAGGGCGCCACTATGATAAGTACAAATAACATCACCATGCAATTTGGTGCAGAACCACTGTTTGAAAATATTTCAGCTAAGTTCGGTAATGGCAACCGCTACGGCCTTATAGGTGCTAACGGTTGTGGTAAGTCAACGTTCATGAAAATTCTGAGTGGTGCGTTAATGCCTAGCTCAGGTAACGTATCGATTACTCCCGGATTAAAACTGGGCGTATTGAGCCAAGATCAGTTTGCGTTTGAGCAATACACCGTGATTGATGCCGTTATTATGGGTGACCGTAAATTGTGGGAAGTGAAGCAAGAACGTGATCGTATTTACTCTCTGCCAGAGATGAGCGAAGAAGACGGCATGAAAGTGGCCGAACTTGAAAGCGAATTTGCTGAAATGGATGGTTACACCGCAGAAAGCCGTGCTGGTGATATTTTGCTTCAAGCGGGTATCGAGGAAGAGTTGCACTTTGGTTTGATGCAACAAGTTGCTCCGGGCTGGAAACTGCGTGTGTTGTTGGCTCAAGCTCTGTTCGCTAACCCAGATATTCTGCTACTTGATGAACCGACCAACAACTTGGACATCCACACCATCAACTGGTTGGCGGAAGAGTTGAACCAACGTAAGTGTACGATGATCATTATCTCGCACGACCGCCACTTCCTAAACTCTGTCTGTACGCACATGGCAGATATTGACTACGGTGAGCTACGCATTTATCCAGGTAACTATGAGTACTTCCTTGAAGCATCAGGTCTTCGTCGTGAGCAGCTATTGGCTTCCAATGCGAAGAAAACCGCTGAAATCAATGAACTTCAAGAGTTCGTAAACCGTTTTGGTGCGAATGCGTCGAAAGCGAAGCAAGCCAGTTCTCGTGCAAAGAGAATGGATAAAATCCAACTCGATGAAGTAAAAGCAAGTAGTCGTGTGAGCCCATCGATTGATTTTGGTGAGGGCAAAAAGCTACATCGTTTAGCGTTAGAGTTGCAAGATCTTGGTCATTCATTTGGCGACGAATTGCTGTTTGAAAAAGGTAATCTGTTGTTAGAAGCCGGAACTCGCCTTGCGATCATCGGTGAAAACGGTGTGGGTAAAACGACCTTGCTGCGCTGCTTGGTGAGAGAGCTAGAGCAAACTCAAGGCATCGTTAAGTGGTCTGAGAATGCCTCAATCGGTTACTGCCCGCAGGACAGCAGTGCAGATTTTGATAACGATTTGACTATTTTTGAGTGGATCTCTCAGTGGCGCACCGTTAAACACAATGATTTGATGGTGCGTGGCATTTTGGGACGTCTGCTATTTACGGCAGACGACGCGAATAAAAAAGCGAAAAATTGCTCGGGTGGTGAGAAGAACCGCCTACTATTTGGTAAGTTGATGATGCAAGACATCAACGTGCTGGTGATGGATGAGCCAACCAACCACATGGATATGGAAGCGATTGAAGCACTCAACAGCGCACTAAAAGTGTATACAGGCACGTTGATCTTTGTGAGTCACGACCGAGAGTTTGTATCATCGCTTGCGACGTCGATTATTGATGTAAGAGACAAAAAATTGGTGAGTTTCCAAGGTACGTTTGAAGAGTACATGGCGCATCAAGAAAAAGTACTAAGCGCTGCGTAACGAAACTATTTAGTCAGTAGTTATTAGTCTGTAGATAGTTATTAGCCTGTAGATAGCGAATAGCCTTAAACCTTGAATAAACGAAAATAGGCGCAGGTTATTCGCCGCTATGATTTTATTTTACCCTTATTAAAAGGGCACTGTGGTAAGCCAATAAGCGCCACTCATCAGTAAGGAGTCGTTCATGAGCCATGAATTTATGACCGAAGAAGAACGCATTGAACTGCAGAAGAACAACCCATTGCATGGTCTTAAAATTGAAGACATGTTGCAGCAGCTTGTAGATTTTTATGGCTGGGAGATTCTTGATACTGCAATGCGTATGAACTGTTTCAATACTAAACCAAGCATTGCAAGCAGCGTGAAATACCTGAAGAAAACGGAATGGGCTCGCGAGCGAGTAGAGAACTTTTACCTATACCGCTACAAGCGCATGCCAAAGGCGTCTGAATACGAGTACAACTTACCACCACGTGCACGTACTTTCCGTCATGGATTGGAGCCACGTGAACCAATGGAATTAACCGTAGAATCGATTCTGGCTTCACAAGCGAAAGCAGCGTCTGCGCACAAAGAGCGTTCGTCTAAGCAGCGTGCTGATCGCGCTCGTTTTAATAATCGCCGTCGATAATATCTATCAGTTACTCACACTTGTTCTCATGTGCTTTGATGTTTCGGAAACAAGAAAGATGATGAAAAGCCAAGCTATCCAGTTTGGCTTTTTTATTGTCTTTTCTTTGACTAAATCATTGTCCCATCCAGACCCAAGCTTGATAATCGAAGAATATGTCAGCTATGAATTTGATTAAGGGGTTAACCGAGTTTGGAAACTTTCCCCGACATAATCAATAAACTCGCGAAGCTTTTGTGATTGCTCTTTGTGGTAAGGGTACATGATATACAGCGCGGATAATCTAGCGGCGTTGTATGTGAAAGCAAAAAGCGACGGCACCGGACGCGTTGCCTTCCCTTTGCTGTGGGATAAGCAAAAGCATGCGGATGATGAACCAAGTTCTATTGTTTGTTTAGCTCTGCCGCAGTATCAACAAAGATGCCTTGGATATCTTTCGCTTCACGCTCTGTTTGACCGCCGTGTTTTAGGAATGCGTCGATGATCGCTGCAGTTTTTTGCTCTTTTGCGCGCTCTAAGAAGTAACGCAGCTCTAGCTCCGCACCTGCGTCTTCATCTTTGATAGAGGTTGCGATGATCTCTTTGTACATCACGATGTCACGCACTTCTAGTTGGCTAATCACGCCCAATGTTGCCGCCCCTAGATTTTTAGAAAAATATGGTGAGGTGACTACCTTAGAGAAATTGGAATCTTTACCTGCAACTATTTATGCCGCGCCAGGGTTGCTGTTCGATAAATTCGGTTATCAAGATGAGCAGGGTAAACAACAGCACTTTCAGCTTAATGTTGCTTATAAAGTGAATGATGTGGAAATGTTGGCAAGAAGCGCCGCTGGTGGAAATACGCTTGCGGTGGTAACCGCACAGATGGTCCAAGACGAAATCAAACAAGGCAAATTAGTTCCAATTATGACGGACTTGAACATTGATGATTTCGGCACCTTTTACGCCGTGTATCCACACCGAGATGCACCGATTAAAACGAAGTTATTTATAGACACACTCAAATCCATTGTTGGAGAGGAGAAGCCCATTTGGGAAAAGAACATTCCAAACTTCGACAAGATGTATGGGCGAGGGAAGTAGTGTTTGAGGTGCGGACGAAAAAAGCACCGACATTTGCGGTGCCTTTGTTTTGAGTGCGAAATGGCACGTAGTCTTTTTCAGCGATTAGAATTTCGCCATCAATGACTTAGTCAGTGGCAGGCGGAAATCTTTGCCCATCATTTCGTAAACGTTGAATTTCACCGTGTTCCAGTTTTCTTCAAAGTTGTATTTGAACACGCTGTCACCAGTATCCAAGCTTTGGGTCATGGTCCATTCTGTCGCGTAACCTGACATCCCATTGCCGTTGCCAAAGGTTGATGGGGAACTGAAGTACGGCATGGAGTTCGTCTATCTCGATGGCCTGCAATTGCTGGTTTTCCAAAAGATCCTCCACGCAATGGGTTGGAACAATTGCCCGGCCATCACCTGCGACTAGTAGGTTGTTGAGTACATTCACACTTTCGATTTGTTGGGCGAGGTTTGATATCGTCAGCGTTTGTGCAATGCCAGTATGGTGAAAATCCGCCATCAACAGTTGCCTTGCTCGCTTTAGAGAAGTGAGGTCAACAATCTGATGTTGCTTAATAAATTCGCTGGTGGCACAAACAACAAACGGAAGATTTAGTCCTACAAAAGTGCCTTATTAAAACCTAATGTAAGACCCAAACAGAGTCCAGACAGAGAAGAGCAAGTTGTGATGAGTTCACTTATCTTAATATTCGCTCGATCTGCTTAATAACATACGCATCCTCTAGCGCTTTACCCAACATCAATTGATGGTTCAGCTGCCCATGAGCTTTATTCTGACTCATTTCGTGCAGCTTTCTCTCTACAGGTGGGCGTTCTTAAACTTCGACATCATGTGGATTGTTGTGATCGGTGGTTACATGGTGCTGGAATGTCGCTTAGTCATGAAAACACCATTGTATTTGCAACGTCCTGTTGCGCTCATGCTGTATTCTTTGAGTGTGATTATTTCGATTTACTGGACGCAAGCACCACAAGGTTTGGAATGGTTTTTACCATTGTTCTATCTAAAGCTATTGGTGAGCTACGTATTGCGTGAAGAACCGTACAGACCAGAACACGAATAGGAAACCATGTTATGAAAATGCACCCTCGAATTTTACTGGCGGGCTCAACGGGGGACTTAGGCTCGAACATTGTTGAGTTACTCCTCTCTGAGCACATTGAATTTAAAGCCATTGCGAGAAACAAAACCAAGTTGCTCGCAATGGGCGTGGAAGAGTCACAAATGATTGAGGCTCAAGTGACTCATCCCGATGAGCTTAAAGGTGTGTGCGAGGGTGTCGATGTTGTTATCTCATGCTTGGGCATTACTCGCCAACGAGATGGATTAGGTTATTTGGATGTCGACTACCAAGCAAATTTGAACTTACTCGAAGAAGCAGAGCGAGCAGGTGTCGGTAAATTCATTTACATCTCTGCGTTCAATGCTCAGAAATATCCTCAAGTTCGTCTGCTAGAGGCGAAAGAATGTTTTGCTAATCGGCTTTTACAATCAATAAAACTAACCCCTTGTGTGATTCGCCCGAACGGCTTTTTCTCCGATATTACCGAGGTGTACAACATGGCGAAATCGGGTCGAGTGTTTACTTTTGGCGATGGTGAAAACTTGCTTAATCCCATTCACGGAAAAGACTTGGCTAGATTTTGTTTTAAAGCGATTGAACGAAATGACATAGAATTAGATGTCGGTGGCCCAGATGTTTTATCAGTCAATGATATTGCTCGGCTTGCGTTCAAATCTCAAAACAAAGTGGAGAAAATTACGCACCTACCGGACTTCCTGCGCAGAGCCGGGTTATCGATAGTACGCCACTTGCCGGAGAAATGGGGTGGACCTGCTGAGTTCTTCTTGACCATGTTAGGCGGAAACAACATCTCGCCGACTTATGGTCGTCATCGACTGAAAGACTACTTTGGCGAACTGTCTTTAACCGATAACGAATAGATTGTGAAAAAACACGAAGCACACGTGAGGTGTGCTTTCTTATTCGATTGGCTCGGTAACTGGCATTACTTAGCTTGCTGCATCTCAACTAAACCACCCGCGTTATGGATGTTTGTGAAGCCTTGTGACTGTAAGTATTGATAAGCTTGCCCCGAGCGATTACCGCTACGGCAATAAAGGACGATATGTACGTCTTTATCAACATTGGCTAAATATGTGTCTAACTCTGACAGTGGGTAATTGATGGCATTGTCCAAATGACCATCAGCAAACTCATGCGGCGTACGAACATCAACTATCATTGCGCCTTGTTCAATAAGTTGCCAACCCTGCTCCGCTCGCTCCGAAGCCTGTGCGGCTGAGTGAAGTAATCCGGTACACATTAGCATTAAAGCAAGAGTAAATGGTCGCATTAAAAATTGCCCTCGAACGACATAGTTATATAGCTGTTTTATATAGCATAATGTTGAGTATTAAGACGAACTACTTTTCTTGAGCGTGCTGAGATATCACCGATTCATTTTCGCCGTCGTGTTCGTCGTCACGTTTTTGTTTCTCGTGCATAGCCTCAATCAATTGGCGATCCAGTTCAGCAAAGAATCTGTCTTCTTCTGCCTTACCTCGAAGACGGAGTTTTTCAGTAAAATCCATGAGTAGGTCTCCTACTTGGTATACCACTTTAAGTATAGACACTGAGTTTTTTTAAGGCAGGCTGAATCAAATAAAAAGAGCCCTCTAGGGGGAGAGGGCTCAGGGGAGGAGCTTAATCAGGTTTAAGCTTGAATTAGATTGGTTGCGTTTTTCATTGCTTCTTTCGTTGAGCATTCCACAACATTCGCATTTGCAAATCGGTGTGCGTCTTTCACTTGAATATCGTGAGCAAGAATCACCAATTTCGCGTTTGCTACATCTAGGTCCGTGATGCGATTCTGGATCCCGTTTTGACCTTGCGTTTCCACTTTGATCTTGATACCAGCCGCTGCGCCTGCTTTTTCAAGTGCTTTTGCCGCCATGAATGTGTGTGCTACGCCAGATGGGCAACATGTTACTGCAACGATGTCGTACTCGCCTTCGCCTGCTGCTGGAGCTGCTTGAGCTTGTGCAGGTGCTGCTTCTGCTATTTCGTCTTCTGCTTCTTCTTCAGCTACTGGTTTCCAGAAGCCAACGATAACTGCTGTGGTTAGTGAGCCTAGCGCGATACCAACTACGTACATCGGAATGTTGCTTGATACTGGTGCCGTGATCAGGCCACCCCATGGTGCGTGTAGCAGGATGTCCGTTAGGAAACCAAACACACAGCCAACAATACCACCAGCAACGATTGATGGAAGAACGCGTACAGGGTCGTTCGCTGCGAATGGGATAGCACCTTCAGAGATACCGATAGAACCCATGATTGCTGCTGCTTTACCCGCTTCTTGCTCTTGCTTAGTGAACTTCTTCTTGAATAGGAATGTGGCTAGTGCCATGCCTAGAGGAGGCGTACAGATCGCAATACCAACACCACCCATTAGCCATGGTTGAGTGTCAACTTGAGTTTGAGCGAACAGCGTTGCTACTTTGTTGATTGGACCGCCCATATCGAATGCCGTCATACCACCAAGAATCGTACCTAGAACCACTTTAGAAGCGCCTGCCATAGAAGCTAGGAATTCGTTCATAGAAGCCATGAAGATCTTGATTGGCTCACCGATACCCCAAAGTACGATACCTGCAGAAATGAGAGTACCAATAAGTGGGTAAATGAAGTACGCGCCAAGAGCCGTCATGTTGGTAGAAAGAGGGATCTTTTTAAGTTGGAATACCACACCACCGGCGATGAAACCTGCAACGATACAGCCAAGGAAGCCGCCGCCCATGTCTGCCATGATGCCAGAAGAGATCATTGCTGGAGCAAGTGCTGGTTTGTCTGCAATTGAGTAACCGATAAAGCCACCCAGAATAATTGGAAACAGTACTAGACCTTTAATACCGATATTAGAAATATCAGCCAATAAACCATCGGCAGGTACCGCACCTTTACCAGATGCCATTACCGCTAAAGCCAATAGAACACCACCGGCAACGATAAACGGCAACATGTGAGAAGTACCAAATAAAAGGTGACCTTTCATGGTGCTTAATAGTTTTTTAAAATCGCTATTATTAGTAGCTTGAGCTGTTAGGGTACTCATAATTCTACGCCTTATGAATTAATTAAAATATTTAATATTTGATGTTCGTCTTTTGCGTTATGGATATCTTCAATAAACTCTTCGCTAAATTTTCCGAATAATTCTTGAAGAACATAAATATGGTGATCCGCGCCATTGTCTGGAGACGCAATCATGAAAAATACGGTTGGTTTGATACCGTCCTCGTCGTTGTATTCGATCCCATCACGCTTTACACCAACAGCGATGGCAGGTTCAGTAACGGCTTTACTTTTTGAGTGAGGGTATGCAATGCCATCCATTGACGTGACGCTTAGTGCTTCACGGATTTCAATGTCGTTTAAAAATGCTTCTTTGCTATTGATTCGATTATTCTCTAGTAGCATTTGTGCTAGTTCTTCAAACACGTCTTTTTTATTTGTTGCTTGAAGGTTGTTATTAATTAGGCTGACGTTTGTTAGTTCTGTAATCATTTTTAACTCGTTGGTACTGAAGTAATGAGTTAAATTTAGTGAATATGGTGAACTTCGGAAATAGTAAAAAAAATCCAATAACTATATTTTTGTATCACTCGATATTAAGTGTGATAGACGTCATCAATATCCCTAACGAGCTAAGAGAGATGTTATGTGATGAATATCTCGGATAGTTAAATATTAAGGAGAAATGGTACAAATTTAATTGGCTTAGAAAACCAGAAGTCAGAGAGCAAGAATACTGGGACAGACAGTTATGGCAGCAAAGTGATAATGGTCTGTTTGGATACAGACCCCTGTGCCTCGTCTTAGCTGAAAAGGCAGCGTCAAACAGAATCTGTGGTCAGAAAAGGAGAGAGCAGAGGTGAATGAGACCGTTAAGGTTTACTTTGGTTTTTGTATTTGTGCAATAAATCGAGTGGGATATGACAGTAGTCATTGGGAAAGCGCGTCAGTCTGTCTTGGTGCTCATCATCACTTGGCACGTAGTTCGTGAGTGGCAGTACCTCTACGGCGATCTTATCGGCATCAGGTCTTGCCGCTATAAACGCTTTCGCGATGGCTAGGTGTTGTTCGCTTTGGCTATAAACACCAGTACGGTACTTCTCACCTACGTCTTCACCTTGCTTGTTAATGCTGTAAGGATCGATGATCTCAAACAGATACCCCATTAAGGTTTCTACTGAAACTTGCTCAGGATCGAACTGCGTTCGTACGCACTCTGCGTAGCCGTCGTATGCTGTGGAAGTTGAACTTGTTGTGCCGTTGGCGCGTCCTGCTTGGGTTGCAATAACGCCAGAGATGTGACGCATAAATTCTTGAACACCCCAAAGGCAACCGCCCGCAAAGTAAATATCTTCCATCATTTTTTCCTATAAAGTTTGTGTCATTATGACCAACGCCCGCTCAAATTCAAACTCTACGACTAAATAGAATTATCGTTATATAGGATTCGATTCGACCGCTTATATGTTCATGGCTAAGGGGCCTCTTTTGGAAATAAGATCGGCAGGCTATCTCGATATGTGTCATACCACATGTCACCATGATCTAACCCGTTGTATTTTATCATTGGAGGTAAGTTTAAGCCGAGATAACCTTTCTCTTGAATATGTTTGTAGAACACATCAACCCAAGTGTAATTGCCAGCGGTTGTGGCACTGATTATTGCGGTAGTTTCTAACCAAGGAGAGGCGTTATAACGTTGCTCTGCTATTTGATAAATAGTGTCTTGTGTGCGCCAGAATGAACCATCAGAGATGATGAAATTGCTGAAAAATTCAACGCCTATGTCTTCTGATAGCATAATGTGTGCCGCTTTTGCTCCACCAAATGAGTGACCAGCTAATGTGCGTTGACGAGGATCAGCATCGTATTCTGATTCCACGATTGGAATGAGTTCTTGAGTCAGAAAAAGGTAGAAGTCGTTTACACCGGGCGGTAAGTAATCAATGTTTCTACGGCCAGGAGGTCCTTCATGAATTGAGACTAAAATAGCATCTGCTTCGTAGTGTGCTATGAGATTGGCGAAACTTTGGCCTGTCACGTTGCCATCTGAAACGTAGATAATAGGCAGCGATCCCCAGCGTTCACTATAGTTTTTGGGTAGGTAAATGTCGTAGGGATAACTGACACCAGTGATATTGGAAAAGATATTGTATTGTATTTTTTCTGGTGAAGTGAAATCGTTGATTGGATCTGAAACTGAGCTTTCACCACCACATCCAAGTAGCATTACCCCTAACAAAAGGGTTACTAGCCAATGCTTCAAAACTGCCATGTTTTACCTGTATTTTTGTGAAACAAAACGAATATAGTAAGTATATGAAATCTAACCGTTAAAAGATCGTTGCGACTTTAAGAAATGAAAAGGCATTGTATATTAATTGGTGATTATTTGAGCTGATTATCGAATATTATGAATGTCGTTGTTTGATTGGGTACTTGTATATGTGACATTTTCCCATCGAATTTTTCTGCTTTCGGTTATTTTTTGCAATTAACTAGCTTGTTCATCGGCATGCTTAATCGAGAGAGTCTAGACTTGAATGGAAATTATACTCAAGTGAATCCAAATTGTTGTCTTGTCAACAAATCAAGTCACCCTCTGAATCTATTTATAAGCTTGGCCGCGCAGAGGTGGTGGAACGTACAACATGAATCTATATAAGGAAATAATGGCATGAAAAGAACAATCATAGTTGCAGCACTCACATTTCTCTCTTCTTCAATTTTTGCGGGCGTCATTAGTGTCGAAATGATGGATTTGGGAACAGACCAATCAACGGGTACCGTCACGATTGCGTCCAGTGAGTATGGCACGGTATTTACACCAAATCTCAAAGGCTTACCTGCGGGTGCTCATGGTTTTCATATACACGCCAATGGGTCTTGTGAAAGCAGTGAGAAAGAAGGAAAAACGGTGTTAGGTGGCGCAGCTGGTGGTCATTACGATCCGGAAAATACAGGTAAACATGGTTTTCCTTGGACAAATGACAACCACTTAGGCGATCTACCAGCGCTGTATGTCAATGCCGAAGGAATGGCCCAGCAACCCGTGTTAGCACCAAGAGTGGCATTGGACGATGTCAAAGGACGAGCTTTGATGATTCATGCTGGTGGTGACAATCACTCTGACCATCCCGCAAAACTCGGTGGTGGCGGTGCACGCATTGTGTGTGGTGTGATTAAATAAATCAGCCTCAAATTTTTATAGATTAAAAAACGGTCCACATATGTTGGACCGTTTTTGTCAGCAATAAAGCAAATGACAATAAGCCAAACTATGCGAGTTTTTCTATGATGATCTCGTCAGAACTATTGACCAATATTGCCCCTTTTTCTTTAAGTTCAGCAATGACTGCATCGACATTATTTGGCATAACAGCGCGACTTGAAGCAAGGTTTACGATGACGTTAAAACCAAGAGCAAGAGCTTGTTCAACTGATTTTTTTACGCAGAAATCTAGGGCTAGGCCGCCAATAACAAGGGTGTCTATCTGGTTGAACTTAAGGAACTCATTGGCACCAGTGGTTTTGGTATCCGCCACATCGTGAAAGAAAATTCCGTAAGGGTGTGCGTCTGGATCCATTCCTTTATTTACTTGAAAGTCGTATTCCAGAGCTGGCGGTAAACCATCGAGTAATTCAGAACCGGTTGTGCCGAGTACGCAGTGTCGATTCCATTTGATATCAACATTTGGTAACCCAACCGGTTCTAGCATGTTTGCTGGCGATTCAGCATCCCAAGCGGCTTTTGGCGGGTGCAAGTCGCGACTCACAAGTTTTAAACGACCTTTCGTATGGTTATTTAGCAGCTCTGGCACGATGTCTAGTGCGCCGGCAACAGGCAACTCATTTGGGCACAGTTCGGTAAAGCCTTTTTCAGGGTCTACATCAATAACGGCGGTGGTTTGGTAGTTAACTTGAACTGTCATGGCAGGTTCCTTATCTGTCGTTTAGCTTGCGTTAACCACGCAAACAGTTTTGGAAAAAGGTCACTTCATTATTCGTCAATGTGTACACCATAGCAGGCTTGCCGCCCTTACCTTTGTTGGTGGACGCGACTTTGTTGGTGGCTTTGAGCACGCCTGAATCAACAAGACGACGCTTGATCGTCATACGGCTAATGTCGATACCAAACTCTTGATATGCAGAGATGATGTCCGCGACTAAGAATTCTTTATCTAAAGCAAACAGCAAAACCGAAGTGTATTCAATGGAGGCTCGCAGTTTTTGCCAAGCCTTTTCAATGGTGTTTTGGTGGTCAAACGCGAGGGTTTCTTTACCCTTGAGAACGTCTTGCAACGTAAACCACTTAAGTTGAGACTCTGGAACGCCTGCGTTGTTGATTTGTTCGGCGTTATTACGATCAACTAAAGCATAATGGGTGATATTTAAGCTCCAGTCTTCCGGGTCTCGTTTTGGATCGCCGTCGATAAAGGCTTCACTAAAATGTCGAGGATAGGTATGGATTTTTTCGCGGCAAATACGACGTCTCGCTGCCTCAAAGTTTTCATCGGCGGGGCGTCCACCCTCTTGGGTCATGTCTTTATCAAATACGAATCCACCCGGTAATGCCCATACTCCGTGATAAGGGCGTTCAGGGTTGGTACGTTTGATCAGCAACACTTCCAAACCTTTATCGGCGTTGCCTGATAGTCTGAATGGAATAATGTCGACAGTTACGATCATGATGAGGTCCTGAGAATAATTTGTAAGTAATCTAGCGCATAACAACGGAGGGTTCAATGGGTAAGTAACTAATAGTTATGAACGTCGTCGTCATCAAAAACAAATCTGTCGATGGATTGACCGCTAGGAGTTGTTTATCTTATCCACAATGTTTGAGGAAAAAGTGAACGAAAAAACCTTATAAAAATGAGTGGTTAGTAACAAAAGTTGACAAACTGCCTGCGCGTGTTTATTGTTTACGCAATTAAGTTAGTAACAAAAAGTTATATACCAAAATTAGCCATGTGAAAAACCACTCTTAATCCGGAGTGGAAAAACAATAAGATACGGTTTGCCTCGTACAGAGGAAATTGAGGTATAAACAAGAACGGGCGTGTAGAAGGGCTCCGAATGACCACCAATTTATTTTCGTCTCGCATCATTCAAAGTGCGTTAGATTTCGACGTATACAAAGTGAACATGATGAGCGCTGTTGCGGCGTTGTATCCTGATGCGATGGTGTCATACAAATTTATTGTACGTAGTGAAGAGGATCTTTCTGAATTGCTACCAGAGGTAAAAGCGGAAGTTCTGAAACTGCAAGATATTCGGTTTTCTGCTGACGAAATTGAGTACATGAAAGGCGTCGCGCCTTACTTAAACTCGGCATTTGTTGATGGTCTGCGCGCATTTCGGTTTAACCCTCAACGTGATGTTTCTTTCAATATTAAAACGATGGCGGATAGTTCTAGCCAGTTGCGCATCACTATCAATGGTCTGTGGAAAGAAACCATTCTTTACGAAACCATCATCATGAGCATTGTATCGGAAGTCCGTAGCCGCTCTCGTTGGTCAGATGTTCCTGTAGAGCAGTTTCAATCGGTACTAGAAGACAAAGTTCGTCATTTAAAAGCGGAATTGAAGCGCCGTAATATTACTAACTTTAAGTTTGCAGATATGTCGACTCGTCGTCGCTTTTCTTTCCAAGCACAGCGTTCAATGCTTGAATTCTTAAGCCAAGCCTTACCAAATAACCTAACTGGCACGAGTAACTACCACTTAGCCCGTGAACTCGGACTTACACCAATTGGTACGGTGGCTCATGAATGGTTCATGGGGCATCAGGCGCTCGTCAATGTGCGTGATTCACAGAAAGTCGCATTGCAACGTTGGCAGAAAATGTTTAATGGAGCGTTAGGTATTGCATTAACTGACACCATTGGCATTGATGCGTTTCTTCGAGACTTTGATGAAGAGTTGAGCCATGCGTATGCAGGCGTGCGTCACGACAGTGGATGCCCTTATGCATGGGGCGAGAAGATGATTGAGCATTATCACTCGCTTGGCATTGACCCGATGACGAAGACTTTAGTCTTTACCGATGGTTTGAACTTTGAGCAAGCATTGGATATTTGTGAATATTTCCAAGGTCGTGTTCAAGTTAGTTTTGGTATTGGCACGTCTCTGGCGAACGACATGGGTGAGTACACGAATGCGAATGGCACGAAATATAAGCCTTTATCTATCGTGATTAAAATGGTGACGTGCAATGGCTCTCCAGTGGCAAAAATCAGTGATGAACCTGAAAAAGCCATGTGTGAAGATATCTTTTTCTTGATGAATCTAAAACGTCGTTTTGAGCAACCTTTAGATCTAGAAGAGTGTCGACAGTTGATAGATCGCCTTGAAAATGAGGGTGATAATTACCTGATTGATGCATAGATTAAGCCGAATTAATGAACAGACTGAGCTGGATTAATGGATAGACAAAAAGCATCTATCTCAGCACGAACTTAATCATCACCCTCTATGGTTTCGATAAATTTATATCGGCAATCTTAGAGGGTGATTTGGTTATAGTACAACCAAAGATAAATCAGGAATGAATGATGAATTTGGTTGTCCACTTGCAGAAAAAAACGATAAGAAAGCACGGATACGAGCTCGCAACGCGTCAAGCGTGGAAATGTGGCATAAAAGCGAATCTTGTTAAGCGTGTTATTGGTATTTATAAAGGCCAGATCGTCTGTACGGTGGAGGGGTGCCGTGCTGAACTTTCCTCACCACTCAATAATCCATTGCACGATGATGAAAAGCAGGGACGATATGTCTTTGTCGGGGGAGTTTTCTGGGAGCCAAATAACATCATCGCACCGGGATTTCCTGATTTTATGTTTATGCATCTGCGAAATTTAACGCATCGTCATAAATACTTGACCGATGATGAACTGTTTTTGAGTTTGGCATAATTCGATGACCAGTCTGTTTCTTAAATCATTGCTTGGCGCCGCTGCAGTGATGATCATTGCACTGCTTTCAAAGTCGAAGAGCTTTTACATCGCCGGCTTAATACCTTTGTTTCCGACGTTTTCATTGATCGCCCACTTTATCGTCGGAACAGAACGAGATATGCAAGCCCTGCGTGATACCGCATTGTTTGGTATTTATTCCTTGATTCCCTATAGTGCTTATCTGATTTCCGTTTTCTATTTTAGCTATCGCTTAAGTCTAGTGGGCACCTTAACTGCCGCAACACTCGTTTGGGTTGTCTGTGCTTCAATCCTGCTTGTCTTTTGGACGCGTTGGATGGTTCCTGCTTAGTTTTCTTTTCAGCCTAGCTTTCTTCTTAAGCCTAACGTCAATTTGGCTTTCTCAGTCGGCGTTGTGTCAATTGACGTTGCTCCTATCGAGAATTGACTTGTTTCTTATAAAACATTGTTTTTTAACCTCAGAATGACATAAGCTTTATGATTCGCTGATGTTTGTTTTTTCTCTCGATTTACCATTGGTCCAAGCAAAGTAAAATTTACTGGAACTAAATTATGAATATAAAATCGATTGCAATAGCAACGGCAGTGGTAGCAGTATTAGCGGGTTGTAAAGATAAGACGCCACCACCACCAACAGAAGCAAACATCACTTTGGTCGAGGCGGTAACAGAAACGGTGAAAAATCCTCACCAAGTCTGTAAAGACGTTGTCGTGACTCACCGTGTGCAACCAAAAGACGAGAACAAACTGCTTGGTACGGTTGGTGGTGCAGCAGCAGGAGCGGCACTAGGAAACCAAATCGGTGGCGGGTCAGGTAAAGTGATTGCTACCGCGGCGGGGACTATTGCAGGTGCATTAGCGGGTCGAGAGATCCAAGATAATGTGCAAAAAGGCGACGTAGTGACAACGACGGAAAAGCAGTGTCACACAGAATACACCACATCAGAAAAAGTAGTAGGTTACAATGTAACTTATAATGTAGCGGGCGTGCCATCAACCGTTCGTTTGGAAAGTAAACCTGTAGGTTCTACATTCCCAATTCAAGATGGAAAAGTCATATTGCCACAATAATCTGCCGCTATTTTTCAATGGCTTAATACACAGAGCAAAGCACCCTTTAGCCCGTTTTTCGAACTAAAGGGTGTCTAATTAGGGTGACAACGCTCTGATTTGTTATTTATCAGCAAAATAATCGACCAGTGTTTTTCGCCATTTTCTCGATTCTCTGATCTGGAGAAGTGCTCGATTTATCTCTTCTTCATAAGTATTGTTTTCAGTGAGAATAAACCCGTAGTTTTGTTTCTCAAGTTGGTAGGGTAGCACCTCTAAATCAAGGTATTGGCCAGAAGTTCTACCATTACCGATCATATACTTTAGCACCACATCATCTGCCACAATGGCTTGCACTTCGCCTCGATCCAATGCCTCAAGTAAAGATGACATATCGGTATAGTTTTCATGACGAATACCAAAACTGGTGAGCAGTATTGAAGAAGTCGTTGCGGTTTTGGTTCCGACCTTTACATTGGCAAGATCGTTAATGCTTTTTATCTGGGAATGTCCTTGACTGAGCGTGAGCTTACTTGCTAGAACTGCAGTGATACTGGCAATAAACAATGTACTAAAAACGGCAATGAAAACCGTAATGACTCGGCCAGTTAGTGTTTTGAACTCGAAATAATTAAAGGGACCGCGAGTGATGAACAGTAGCCCTAAGATAAAGCTCTCAACCCAGCGTCCTAATCGACTTTGCATTGAGTAGAGCTTGTCATTATTCCCTTGCTCTAAGTTGTAAAAGAAAGCGCCAAGTAATCCAGCAATTAGTAATATTCCGCCGACAAGCAACCATAATCCCCCGTTAGAAAAGATCGAACGAAATGTATGGAGATAGCCTTGATTTTTAATGGCAATAGCAAGGTGTGTCTCGTAAAACGAGTGTGAAAAGTCTGCGAAAAGTTCTCTATCAGGGGTGATCGAAATACAAGATACGCCGATGTCAATTTGCTCTTTTTCGATAGCGTCGAGCAGTTCATTGAGCGGGTAATGCTGAACTGAAAACTCAACATTCATTTCGTCAGCGATGTGTTCCCAAAGTTCAATGCTTAAGCCACTTAACTTGTTGTCGAGTGAACTAATCACAAAAGGTGGACAAGGGTAGGTGCCAACTTTTATCGAAGAGGCAAAAGTGGTGGTACTCACAAAGCTAAAGAGAAAGAGTAATAGGCAAATCCAGACTTGGCGCATCGACTGTAATACGTTTGGCATGCACAGTACCTCTCTGATAAGAGGCAGCGAAGAATCGTGTTGAGGGAAACGAGTCTCCCCAAAGTTCAAAGACGTTCAGTTGTTAAGAAATGATAACGAATTCAATACTGCCTTAGTGTTGTTATTTACTTTCTTAACTATAGCAGTTGATAGGGATTTGATAGGGGCAGTCATCGCCCCCTCGCTTTTCTATCTCTATTCCCGGTGTTTTGGTCTTGCTGCTTATGCCACAGGAGCATGATTGTGTTTGTGCTCTTTTGTTGCTTGTTCTCGTTTCTGCTTTTTTCGTTCCCGTTTTGATAGCCAAATAAGCGGTAGTACAATCATGACCGTCCCAATTGCCATAAACACATCGGGTACTTCACCAAACCAAATAAACCCAACGATCACCGCGCCGATTAGTCCGCTGTATTCAGCACTTGCAATTTTATTGCTTTCGATTGAACGATAAGCGAGTACACACGTGGCGGCGTAAATCATGATGAATAAGCTCGATCCTGCGGCAACAGGGAATGAGCTCCAGTCCCATGTTTCACCCTCAATAAAAACCAGCAAGAGTGAGACAGGAATACCGGCTAGGTTAGTCATCAACAGTGTGTGTGTTACGGATTGATTCTTTGGAAGTTTGCGGATCAGCAAGTTGTTGATAGCCAGTGTGATGGCAACCACTAATGCAGACAACGCAGCCCAATCAATCTGATTAGGACGAATAATTACCAGCACGCCAGCGAAGCCCATAACAGCAGCGATAATTGATTGTGCGGAGAGTTTTTCCCCAAAGAAGATTGCAGCCAGTGGCAACATAATCAAAGGGGCGGCATAGAAAATTGCGTTGGCAGTCGCAAGCGGCAAAGATGAAATGGCGATCACCATGAAAGTCGCACCAGTTAACCATACGTGTGCGCGGACAGCATGCCATTTAAAGCCCTCCATTAAAGGACTCTGTTTTGTTAACAGGTATACGGGCAGTAGTATCATGACGGCAGAAAGCTGTCGGTAAAAGACAAACTGAAAAATAGGTACTTCGTTACCCACACTTTTGATTAAAGCGTCTGAGAGCACCGCGATAAGATTACCAACAATTAATAGCAGCATGGCTGCACCGACAGATGTGACTTTCACTTTTTCTTCTCCTGTAACTTTGCCAAAGAGTAGGTGATGACATAGGATGAAGTGAAGTGATATTTATTAGTTATAGTATGAGATTTTTAGATAATGAAGTTGCCGCCATTAAGATCCGTGCATTGTTTTGAATCGGTTGCTCGTAATTTGAGCTTTTCTCTCGCGGCACAAGAGCTCAATGTGACTCAAAGTGCGGTCAGTCATCAGATCCGTTTGTTGGAAGATTACCTTGGTGAGGCTTTGTTTATTCGTCAGGGGCGGAAGCTGTCTTTGTCTGACGTTGGTATTCGTTACCTTGAGGATATTAGCCCGGCCATTAGCGCAATCGCGATCGCGAGCCAGAAAGTACGAGAGGGTGAGAAAGGCAGTTTACGACTCGCTATTTATAGCTCGTTGGCCGTAAAGTGGTTGATTCCGAGGTTGGCGGACTTCAAGCGTTTGCATCCTGACATTGACCTCACGCTGAACATGGTCGCCGGTGACCCTGACCAAACAGACAGTGTTGGGGATTGTTTTATTACCGTGCAAAAGCCAAAGCGCAATTATATGGCAGTGCGCCTGTACGATGAAACGCTTTATCCTGTTTGCAGCCTTAACCTTTGGAAAGAGATACAAGAGCAACCCATACCGGATGTTTTTTGGCGATATCCAATTTTGTCTACCGACTCAATTTATAGAGAACGAGGAAAAGACTGGTCACAATGGTGTGAAGTGGGGGGGTATGAATTACCAAAGGATGTAGACATGCAACACTTTAGTCATATGTTATTGGCGATCGAGGCTGCGAGATACGATCAGGGTATTACCTTTGCCAATGACTTTATGTTGAATGAGCGCGATAAAGCCCAGGACTTGGTTTACATTCCATCCCATGGCTTAGAAACAGGGGATAGCTTTTACTTTGTCCATAAAAAGAATCGAGTAAGGCAACCCGAGATCATCAAGTTGACTAACTGGTTGAAACAGCAGTGCTTGTAAGCAAAAGGCTTAGAATCTCATTTATAGCAATAAACAAGGATTTTTATAAGACAAGCAGGGTTGCAAATAAAATCCGAGCTAGGGGATGCTCGGATTTTTCGTTACCAGGAGACGGGGCTTATTAGCTATTACTTATTAACAGTTAACTGTTAGTTATTAGTTATTAGCTATTAGCTGTTAGCTATTGCTGTTTGCTCAAGTTATAGAATGAAGCCAAATCACCCGTGGCCTTTTCTCCATTCATATCAAGTTTCATCAGAATGTTTTCACCAACAAAGTATTGGTTGGGGGCCGACTCATCAACAAGCGTGATGGTGCTTCCTGCAGCGTTCCATGTAAATTGGCCGTTTGATGAAAATTCGCCATCTTCTTTGCCTTTATAAACTTGTTTAAGCGTGTAACTGCCATCAGTGTTTAATGTCAGGGTCGTTTCAATTCCCTCACAATCAGCACAAGGTAACAGGCCTTGATAAGTACCATTCCAATCGAGAGCATTCTTTGAATTATGTGCCGTATCCACAAACGTTTCTGTTGTGATCACTTGCTCATCTTCTATCGGAGTGACATCCACACTTTCTTGTGTTTCAGTAGCTTGAGGAGCATCAATTATAGTGGTGTCAGTTGGTTTTTCGTCCTGACAGCCAGCCAAAATAAATACAGCACTGGTCAATGCTAACAATGTCTTTTTCATTTCAGTCCTCTTTGAATAAACGGTGTACATGTTCTGCCACCTAGGGATGCTTGGTTTAGCAAATAATATTAAAATAATAGTCCGCTATTACGAAACTGAGTCAATATTACGTAAGTCATTATCGCTTTTTTGTCAGAGATTTGAGTGAACCGTCAGTAAGCGGCAAAGTCATGGATGCTTATTTGATGTTCGGGCTTAAATCGCTGGGAGGGGCAGGCATAAGAAAGGCTCATCCCTATGAGCCTTTGCTGTACATCGGAGAGGTTATGACGCCTTATCCATTATCGGAGGCTTTTTTGAAGCTTTCTCTGCGGTGCTATCTGCTGATTCATCAGAGAAGATTTCTGCGACAGCACTTCGCTCGAGTTCTCCTTGCAAGTTGCCCTCATCGTCTACGACTGGTAGTGAGTAATCACAAGACATGGTGTCAGGAAGTACATGCTCAATCACTGAATCAGGCGAAATCACCGGCACCTCTTCATAGATCTCTTTGTCGAAAGTTTGCGTTGCACTGTCTTTGGCTGCGTCAAGGAGGCTTTCTCGTGTTAGTACGCCTTGGAAGCCATCATCGGTGACATGATAAGCGTAGTCCTGTTTCACTCGCTTCATTTCTACCAACGCTTCTTCAATCGTGGTGGCCGTTATTCGGTATGCCGGTGGCTTCATCACAGTTTCAACGGTTAATGCTCGCGCACGATTGACGTCTTTAACAAAGGCTTCCACGTAGTCATCAGCAGGGTGAAGCAAGATTTCATCTGGTGTCCCTTGTTGCACTAACTCCCCATCTTTCAAAATTGCAATTTGATCGCCTAGGCGCAGCGCTTCATCTAAATCGTGAGTAATGAAGATAATGGTTTTATGCAGCTTTTCTTGCAGGTCAATCAGTTGATCTTGCATTTCACTGCGGATCAGTGGGTCAAGAGCCGAAAACGCTTCGTCCATGAGCAGAATTTCCGCATCGGTCGCGAGTGCTCGAGCAAGGCCGACACGCTGTTGTTGTCCACCAGAAAGCTGCGCCGGATATTGATTTCCATAACCGGTTAGACCAACAGTATCTAGCCATTCATTCGCTTTGATTAAGCGGTCCTCTTTCTTGATACCCTGAATTTCTAAACCATAAGCCACGTTGTCAATCACCGTACGATGAGGCAATAAACCAAAGCGCTGAAACACCATTGACATTTTATGTCGACGAAATTGTTCAAGTTCACTCGTTGATAGTTTCATGACATCAATGCCCTCGACCAAAATCTGGCCCATTGTCGGGTCGATGAGACGATTGAAGTGTCGGATCATGGTGGATTTTCCGGAGCCGGATAATCCCATGATGACGAAAATCTCCCCTTTGTTTATCTTAAGGTTGATGTCTTTTAAACCGACGGTGTGCCCTGTTTCAGCCAAGATTTGATCTTTGCTCTGACCTGATTTTACTTTGTCTATCACTGAGCCTGGCTTAGGACCGAAGATCTTGTATAGGCCACTGATTTCAATAAGAGGCTTAGTCATGTTTTAGATCTCCTAAGTGAGCTTGAGTGCGTTTTGCGTAGGCTTGCGATGCTCGATCGAACAAAATCGCAAGGGCAACAATAGCCAAACCGTTTAATAGGCCAAGAGTGAAGTATTGATTGGTGATGGATTTCAGAACAGGTTGACCTAAGCCTTTTACGCCAATCATTGATGCGATGACGACCATAGAAAGAGCCATCATAATGGTTTGGTTAATACCGGCCATAATGGTTGGCATCGCCAAAGGTAATTGTACTCCTAGTAGACGTTGTTTTTTGCTCGCACCAAAAGCGGTTGCCGCTTCCAGTACTTCTTTATCAACTAGGCGAATACCAAGGTTGGTGAGACGAATGACGGGAGGAATGGCGTAGATTACAACGGCGATCAAGCCCGGAATTTTACCAATGCCAAGCAACATCACCACAGGGATAAGGTAAACAAACGCAGGCATGGTTTGCATCACGTCGAGCAGCGGCGTAACAATAGACTGAATACGATTAGAGCGAGCCATAGCGATACCAATCGGGATACCGAGTACGATGGCGAGCATAGTACAAACAGTAATAATACTGAGAGTCCGCATCGTGTCTTCCCACATGCCAAAGTAACCTATTAATATCAACGATCCGAAACAGGCGACAGCAAGCTTCCAAGAACGACTTGCCGCGTAGACTAAAGCGGTACAAACGCCGAGAATAATGACCCAAGGAGTGGAAATGAGGAGCTTTTCAAACCAAACAAGAAAGGTGAGGAGAGGGTCGAAGAATGATTCAATTAAGTCGCCATACTCACGAGAGAAATCGCGGTAGGCACCATCAAGAGTTTTACGAATTGTTCTGAGGTCTGAGCGATCCATTTCTGGGAATTCGCTGAGCCAAGTCGAGTCAGACATGTTTACTTCCTTTTTTTACCGAGGCTGAAACCAGCCTCGGCATACTGCAAATAAGGCATTCCTATGCCATTGATGTGTCGTTGCTATTACAGTGCACCTTGCACTTTTTTGGCGACATCTTGTGGAACCCATGTCGTCCAGATTTGTGGGTAGTTTTCTAAGAAGTGGAACATGGTTTCTTCACCATCCGCTTGGTTGTCTTCCATCCACGCTAATAATCGGTTCATATCCGCGTTTGTGAAACCACGTTTGGTGAAATAGTCGTACGCCGCTGGAGAGCGTGACGCAAATTCTTCAGTAGTGATGGTGTGTACCGGTGATGGTGGGTACATAGTGACTTTAGGGGCATCACACTCGGTTTGAGTGGTACAATTGACGAATTCATCGACATTAACGCCACTACCAAAATCGACTTTTGCCATGTCGTATTTACCAAGTACCGCCGTTGGAGCCCAGTAGTAACCAAACCAAGCTTGTTCACGCTCATACGCTTTGGCGATAGAGCCCGATAAACCTGCGCTAGAGCCTGGGTCGATGATGTCAAAGCCTGCTGCTTCAAGGTTCATTGCTCTAAAAAGGTTACCAGCACTGATTTGACAGTTCCAACCGGCAGGGCAGCTATAGAATGCCGATTTGCTGTCATCTTCAGGGTGAGAAAACAGCTTCGCGTGCTTTTTAATGCCCTCAATGGTTTTTATTTCTGGGTATTGCTTTACTAGATAAGCCGGAACCCAAAAGCCCTCTTCACCACCGTCTACTAACGCTTTGCCTGCGTAGCGTAGGCGTTTTTCCTCAACCCCTTTGTCTAACGCATCTTTCAGGCTATTGCTCCAAAGCTCTGGTGCAACATCCGGTTGGCCTTTTTCGATCATGGATGTACCTGTAGGCATAGTATCACCCGGTATAAGCTCGGCGTCACATCCATAGCCGTGCTCAAGAATAAAGCGGTCCACGTTAGCAATCAGCGTGGCTGAATTCCAGTTCATATCTGCAATTGTGACCGATCCACACTCGCTTGCATTTGCATTGGCCGTTAGCGCACCAATCGCGAATAGTAACGGTGTTTTATAATTCATGTTGAGTTTCCTTTCTCTAATTGTCTCAATAATGTTAACTAAATAATCATTAGTGTTCAAACTAATAAGGTGACCATACGGTGAAATTATTTGTTAATTTTTATTATTGCTAGTTGAAAAGCTCTACGTTAATCGCCTAATAAACAAAGTTTTTTATTTGGTGATAGTTTTGTATTGGTATGGAATTTGGTTTATCAGTCAATGCTTTTGTTAGATGTCTAATCAACATTGGCATTCTGTCATTGGTCAAAAAAATAGCGTTCGATTGGGGGCCATTTTGCTAGCTAGGTTATTTCTGCAAGCTAAGTTATTTGTGCAAGCTAAGTTATTTGTGCAAGCCACGCTATTTTTGCAAACTACGTTATTTTTGCAAACTAAGTTATTGGCATATGACAAAAACCGTTATTGGCATATGCCAGTTATGGGCGTAATCTGAACAAGTTAACCAAAGGAGGATCTGTGGCGAGACCAAAAATAGAACGGCGTATTTGTGGAAGAGCGGCACATCATTGTTTTAAGCCCAACGGGGTTCCATACAGCCAGCTCGATAAAATAGACATATTACCTGAAGAGCTAGAAGCGTTGCGTTTGGCTGATTTAGAACGATTGAGTCAACAAGAAGCTGCCGAACAAATGGGGATTTCTCGCCAAACTTTTGGTAATACGGTGAAGAGGGCGCGTTACAAAGTCGCAAAGAGTCTAGTTGAGGGTTGTGCATTGGTTTTTCCAGACGAGGAGTCAAACTCATGATTTATGCTATTCCAAATGATGGTGAGCGAGTCGCTAACCATTTTGTTAAAGCGCCATACATTGCTATTTTTTCCGATACCAAAGGTATGCTCAAGAACTTAGCGAACATTGCGGCGATGCCTCAAGCTGGCTGTAACGCGAAATCACAGCTTATTCAGTCGTTAAAAGAGTATCAAGTGGATGCAGTTTTAGTGAGAAACATTGGCGAGCGAGCTTTAAATAAACTGTTGAAAAGCGGTAAACAGGTATTCAAACTATCGACGCGCAGTTCATTGGATGACGTGCTTGCTGTTCCCCGTATTGCTCTTGTTGAAGCGAGTCAAGGTCGGCCCTCTACTCATCACATGAAGAAAGGTGGTTGTGGTGGCTGTGGTAGTAAATCCTCGGCACCATCATTACTGCTTAATCCAAGAGCGAATAAGGAAAAGGTTTCTGGTTCCATTCGGCCAACTATACTGATACAACACATCTCTAAGTAAGGAATGACGATGGTTTGGTTATTTACGTTCTTAGGCTTTTTAGCGGTGATATTGTTGATGTCGCTTGGTGTCATCTTCCATAAAAAACGGATTCAGGGCAGTTGTGGTGGATTGAACAATGTAGGTGTTGATAAGGTCTGCAATTGTGAAACAACGTGCGCGGAAAGTGAACGTCGACTTTATCAAATTCAGGAGCCTAACTCAGGCAATTTATCGTCTTCTTAAGTGTTGTAGATAGTTTGTCAAACTGTCGATTCCGTCTGATTTCTTTATAAGTACTTTTGCATATTGCTGGTTGAGTTCTACGCTTATGATTCGTCTTTACATAGGAGAATCAAGATGGCTTTGATGAAACAGGATATTCCAAATCGAGTAACGGTTTATCATGATAATGCTGAGCAAGAAGTTGAGCTAAAAAACGCGATGCTTCCAGAGAAACCGCGTTACTTTAATGGCTCACCAACGTATAAAGCCGAGAGTATTGCTGCCTTTGAAGACAAACTCGATCAGATTGGACTTTCGTTAGACAAATAAATAATTTGTATGCCAATAAAAACGCCCTCTTGCTTAAGGGCGTTTTGGTTGATATTTATCAGAAAGTTAGTGCTAATTTTGTTGGGCGTCGCTTTGGCAAACTTGCTTTTGTACCGCTGGAGGAGCGGGCTCGTAATGGCTTAGAGTCATATTAAAACTGCCCTCACCACCAGTGATTGAGCGCAGACGCCGCGAGTAATCTTGAAGTTCATTCACTGGGGATTTTGCTCTTAATATGGTGAAGTGACTGTCAATGGGTTCTGTGCCCTCGATTAATCCTCGATTGCCCGAAAGATCTCCTGATACGTCACCGACGTTGGCGGTGGGGATGTGCAACTCCATCTGTACAATCGGTTCTAGCACGATTGGATCGGCATTGTTAATGGCATCTAAGAATGCTTTTTTCCCCGCAATGACGAACGCAATTTCTTTCGAGTCTACCGAGTGATATTTACCATCGTATACGGTGACTTCGACATCTTTAATTGGGTTCCCAGAAATCGCGCCCTCTTCTAAGGCTTGAACAATCCCTTTTTCTACCGCAGGAATCAGCGCAGTAGGAATGGATCCACCAACAACTTTGTTGATGAACTGAAAGCCTGCGCCACGCTCAAGAGGCCGAACTCTTAGTTGAACTTCACCAAATTGACCTGCGCCACCACTTTGTTTCTTATGACGATAGTGCCCCTCAGCTGGCTTAGTAATGGTTTCGAAGTATTCGACGCTTGGCTGACAGGTTTCAACATCGAGCTTGTAAACACTCAGCATTTTCTCAAGTGCAACTTTTAGATGAAATTCTCCCTGGCCACTGATAATGGTCTCATTGGTTCTGGCACGATGTTCTACTCTGAGTGATGGATCTTCGCTTGAAATCTTATTGAGGACGTCACCAAGCTTTTGTTCATCGCCTCGTTTTACCGGCTTCAAGCATAAAGAATACATAGAGTCAGGGAAATTGAGTGTTTTAAGTTGCACACCATCCTCTTGATGCGAATCATGCACGATCGAGTCGAACTCGAGATCATCTACTTTTGCTAATACACAGAAATCTCCCGCCAGTGCTCGTGGTATTTCTGTTCGATCTTTACCTTGTAGTTGATACAAATGACCCACTTTAAATGCTTTATTATTTTCTCCGACAAAGAGTTGGCTACCGGCAGTAATTTCACCTTGATAGACACGTAAATAGGCGAGTTTTCCCATGTAGGGATCGACGCTCACTTTATATACGTGTGCCACGGTATGCTCTAACGTTTCACAGTTGACTTTAACTCTCTTACCGTTCTTTTCGAGCATTGGAGGGTTGCCCTCATTCGGCATTGGCATGATTTCCGCTAAGGTTCTTAATAGCAGATCTATACCTGCACCGGTTTCTGATGATACGAAACAGATCGGGATAACATGGCCCGTCCGTAATGCTTCTTCAAAGGGATCATGAAGTTGTTCTGCCGTGAGTTCTGAGCCTTGTTCTAAGTAGAGCTCCATAAGTTCTTCATCGACTTCGATGACTTGGTCTATCAAGGTTTCGTGCGTATCTTCAACATTGGATATGAGGGTTTCGATAGACGTATTCGGCTCAAAATAACAATCGACGACAGATTTTCCATCGGAAGACGGTAAGTTGATTGGCAAGCAGTTGTCGCCAAAATGCTCAAAAATATTATCAAGAACGGTTTCGAGTTGATTGCCGTGATCATCCAACTTATTGATGATGATCATTTGGCACTTTTTCTGCTCTTTAGCAAAAGCAAAGAGTCGGTCTGAGGTTTGGTTGATTGGGGCCTGAGGATCAATGACTAGCGCGGATGTTTCGACAGCAGGAAAGATGCTGATGGTTCGCCCAAGCAACTCACTTTGCCCAGGGGTGTCAATGATATTCAGTCGATGGTTATTCCAACTCAAACTGACTGGTGTCGCCTCAATACTGTGTTGATATTGGATGGACTGGGAATCGAAATCGGTAACGGTATCGCCTTTTTCTACACACCCGAGATGGCTGGTGGCTTGGCAGGTATAAAGCAGTTTTTCAATCAACGTAGTTTTGCCAGTCCCCGTTTGGCCGACAAAGGCGATGTTGCGGATCTTGTTGATAGGCATAGAGCCTCCTTGCAAATGACGTGAAGAACCGTGAAGTTCTTGGACTAACCTGAAGTTAGGTTATGAACTGCGTTAGAGTCGGCGGGTTTACCGCCACCTCGTCTTCCACGTCATTTTTCGGATGACTCGAAACATATAATCACCTTGCATAGAGGTCATAGTCATAAGCATGGCCCAATATCCACAAAAAATATGTGATTTATTTCATGATGAAAGCGATTGAATTTTAATCTAGGTCATGAATTCATCATCAATGAACATGAGTGATCCAATGCAGAACATACCTAAGTGCGTAACACCGTATCTTTACTCTATGTTCATTATCGTGTTAAACCTCAAGTATTCTTGAGGTTAAGTAGGAAACAAGAAACAAGGAGTAAGTAATGGAAATCAGCGTTGGGGAGGTCGCAAGACGCTCTGGAGTAAAAGTGTCAGCGCTGCACTTTTATGAGCAGAAAGGATTGATATCGAGTTGGCGCAATGCAGGTAATCAACGTCGTTATCACCGCAGTGTATTGCGTCGTGTGGCGGTGATAAAAGCTGCTCAGCAAGTCGGGCTATCTTTGGAGGAAATCAAGCAAGCGTTGGATGAACTGCCACAACATGGGGCTCCCAATAAAGTACAGTGGGAAAGCATGGCGAGCCATTGGCATCAGCAACTCGATCTGAAAATCCAAAAGCTTAAAGCATTACAAAACGACTTGGGCGGTTGCATAGGCTGTGGGTGTCTTTCTCTTGAAAGTTGCGCATTGAGAAATCCTGATGATGTACTAGGTAAAGAGCACTCAGGGTCCAACTTGTCACAGGATGAAAAGGGCTAGATTGCCCTTTTCGTACTGTGTATCTTGTGTTTTTATTGATCGGCGGCGGAATAAAGTAAGCGCTCAAATCGCTCATGACCGTGTAGAAGCTCAAGATCTTGTTCATCAGCCAACAAATCTCGAATGGACGGACTGGTGTCGATTGCACGTTCTAAATCTTCGATAGCTTGCTCTTCGATACCCAATCGAGAATAAGCACAGGCTCGCTGATACAGTGCTGGGCCATTTGTATCGTCCACTTCCAGGACGCGATTACATAGACTGAGTGCCCAGTGGTACTCTTTTATCTCCATCGCGGCATCGGCTTTGTAGGTGAGCGCTTCTAAATCACCCGGACGAACCAGCAAAATCTCATCGTAAATATCAATGCGCTGCTCGGGCGTTTGAGAGCTTTGCGCGCGCAACCACAAGTTATGGATTTCGTTGATCTTTTCGATTTCTTTGTTGTTTTCACTAATGATGCGTGTCTTACGTTTTAAATCACGCTCAAGAGCCACGAATTTTTTCTCGTATTCTTGCGCGATTTTTTCCAGGCGTTTGTCGGCCATCTCTGTCGTGTTGTTTTTGAATTCTCTCAATGACTGCCAGCCAACGAACGCAATCAAAGAAGCAACACCGGCGATGATGTAAAAGAAATACGTCACGGTGACGTTCGCATAGTTCAAGGATTTATCGGCGACGGTTAACTCGCGGTCAGTGATTTCGACAATCATTCTGCGTTCTAAATCTTGCTGCTCTTGTCGCAGTGATTTTAACTCATCGAGTATGTAACGCTCCATGAGTGGGCGGTCTAATAATTCAGATTCGGAGTATTTCTCTTCTGACGCGAAAGTTTGGAAAGAGAGGAGGGCGGCGAAAAAAAATGGCGATAGCTGTGCGCATAAAACGTCCTTTTGCGTCGATTTTTGGGATGGATCCATGAAACCATAGCAAATTGAGACGTGGTTTAGCAAAAATAGCACGAAAAATGGTTGTTTTATAAAGTGTTTAACGACAAAAGTCTTACCAATATTTTTATGATGAATGGAAGTGGTGAGAGAGCTTTGTTGGCTTTTACATGGATTGGTTTTGGTATTATTTTTGGCTATTGGTTTTAATGATTGATTTTAATGACTAGGCGTTAATACAACTAAGCCCTTGCCATATATGGGGATAGGATAAAGGGCTTAGCGAGCACTCAAATGGGTGAACCTATGGCACACCAAACTCTGTTAAATTGGTGGTGAATAATAAGGTATTGACTACCCGTAGCGTTGATTCATCTGGCTTCATTGAATAGGCACGCTTGTATGACGTTGCCGCTTGATAATCCTTTCCCTCAGCTTGAGATATTTTCCCTGCGAGGATATTACTGGTCCATGACTCTCTCACTGAAAGCGCTTGAGATAGGTGCTCTTTCGCTTGCTTTGGATCATCGAGTGAAAAAGAGTGAATCGCTAGCGCTTCATAATAAATTGGGGCGTGAAGCTCATCATCAATATCCATTAAGCTATTGAACAAGACTTCCATTTCCGTTGTTGAAATGGCGTTTGGCTGAATGGAGTTGAGAATGGACGCTGAAATAAAACGTTCGGCAGCCGCAATCTCTAATGTTGGGTCAATGGCTAGCACTTGATCATAAAGTTTGATCGCTGAATAGAGTGAGCGCACGGTAATAATATTGGACGCATAATGAGCTTTGTGTATTAAGTTAAATGTAGCGGCATCTTGCGGGTATTGTCGGTCTAGCTTACTGATAATTTCATGGTCAAAAGGCGCTTCTAGTGCAGATTCTATATCAGAAAGAATGATTTTAGGGACGGTTGAAATCACATCATCGTGTAACGAGTATTGTTTTTCGAACACTTTGTTATTCGACAAGTTGTCATAGATGTAGAAAGTCAAAACGGGTAGGTTGTCTTGTTCTTCAATAAATCCTGACATGACGAGAGCGGCGCGTTCAGAAAGCTCACTACTTTGTTCATATAATAAGGATGAACGGTAGCGACCTTGTTGGTTGACTCGATAATTGATGAGATCACTTAGACTGAACGCAAAGTGTTGATATTTAGGTTCGGACTCAAAAGTGACAAAAACCATGTTATAGGGGTCGATTGTGACATTTGGCGTTGAAAGGCCTTTGGGGAGTGACCAAACCGCGATAGAAATAGCGGAGATTAACGTTATCACTAAGAGGCCAAGCATGATTTTTGACTGTTTGAGGATGTGAGTTTTCGCCGTTGGTAAGTCATTACTTAGTGATGAGGTAAGGTCACATAATTTGACATCGGCCTCTAATACATAGCCTGCTTTCGGCCGAGTGATAATGACTCTTTTGTGTTCAGCGCTGAGTTCCGCTAAGGCTTTTCTTAAGTCGCTTACCGCTTGTGTTAGTGAGTGATCGCTTACAAAATCACGGCTCCAAACTGAGGTTAAAATTTCTTCTCTTGAGAGTGTTTTGTTTGGGTTTTGTGCCATAAACAGTAATAACTGATTGGCTTTAGGATTCAGTAGAATACTTTTTTCATTAAAGCTTATGGTCTGTTCTGCACTGTTAAAACAGATGCCATTAATCATGTACACGTGCTATTCCTTACTGCAACTCGTGTATTGCTTGAATGTCTAGCTTCCCCCTAGAACCAACTAAATCCCTTTTTCAAACAATGTGCCGAATGCATATTCTTTTCCTAGATCAAATACAAAGAAAACTTGGTGCTCATTTTTCTTTACTAACGTTGTAGAGAGAAAATGCCCAATGACGGGGATATCCAATTTTTCTTGCGAACGAATTTGCTCTAGCCAAGTTGTTGTGCGATCTCTGACGCTAAACAGATACTCACTTCCTGTGTGTTCCACGTATTTGAGATCCAGTCGAAATGCAAATTTGGCGTTATCCTGTGCCTGCGCTACGAGCGATAGGGTGATAGATTCTGCCTGAATAAGAGCATTGACTTCGTAATTTATCGGACCTGTTTTTGTTTCTAATTTTGAATGTCCGGTCCAAACACCAGCGATACTTCGCAATGGTGAGTTCATTTTATTATGTAGCTCATACCCAGCCCAGAAAAATACGAAGGCAATGATAAATAATGTGATGCTCGTAATTACATGATGTTTTTGCATAACATTACTCCCTGATTTATTTCACAAAGTCTATATCCCAGCTCGGTTCTTTCAATAAATGCTTCTTTATCTGAATGGGGTGAATTAAATCGAGCAAGTTCGATGTTGTCGGGCTCAAAAAGGTAATGAGTTTGATTGTTATTTGCTGTAATGCCGATGACTTCTGGTGTGCCAAATTGATAACCAGTAACAAGAAAAAATAAACCTAAGATCAGCCCAAAAATAAAAGTGGGCAAATATTGGGTATGAGTCCCCTTTTGTTTAGATATGGCCCCCATTTGGTATCGAACAAATTTAGGACTAGCACCCAATATGTATCCTGTTTTGGGGATGGTTCTTATTAACGTGCGATCGCTGTCGATGAGATCGTCTCTTAATGTTTTTATGGCTTGGTTAATGGTTGAGTCGGTTGCATAGGAGTTGCTCCATAGCGCTTGTTGAATGGCATCTCGTGTTGCTGGTAACGGGTGTTGTTTAATTAAAATGTGCAGTAATTCGTTTTCACGAGCTTTTAAGATGATTCTTTTGTCTTTGGTTATTATCACGCCCTCTGTCGGAGAATAACAAAAGCCGTCAAATTGATAATGATCGCTGTGCAGAACTAAATTCACTCGTTGCCCAACCTATCTAATTTACGCATCCCGCCATTCTAAGAGCTAACGGATTTAGTTATGTTGTTAAACTTCACAATAACTTTTGCCTTGAGGTATTTTTGATAAAAAGCAGAATTTATACCTTTCTCATCTAGATATATTCACCAATATGATGGCATTTGAAAGAATAAAAACATCAAATTGAGGTTTTTTTGAGGTCTATTATTCACTGAAATCGCATTCTATCTCCATCGGCTTGATGCCATTTACATCGTTGAGTTGCTGCATGTACCCAACGACCTTGTTGTTTTCGGAGATAGAAAATGAAAACAAATCGCTTTTTGCTTACTGCTAGTGCTTTCTTGTTAGCTTCTCCTGCGATAGCTATTGAGATAGCCAAACATGATACGGCAACACTGGAATTTGGTGGCTGGATTGCTGCTGAGTACAGCCACAATTTTGATGATAGTCCCTATGATTTAGGCTTTAACTCTAATGCCTCTCGCTTGTTCTTTGCGGGTGAGAACAAAATCAATGACGACATCACCGCATTTGGAAAATTGGAATATGCCTTAGCGTTTAGTGATGTGACCGATAACGAGTTTAATACGCGTCTTGGTTACATCGGCATGCGAACAAAATATGGTTCGATTGAAGCGGGTAAAGTCTGGTCTCCTTTTTATGACATCGCTATGTATTCAGACACCGTATTCAGCAATAAAGATACCGCAACCGGGGCATTCTTTGCGCCTGCATCAGAAGTGGGTGGTTTTGGTCGAGCTGACAATTCGGTTAAGTACTATCACCAATTTGGGGTTGGGGATGGCAAGATACTCGTAGGTTTGATTGCGGGCGATCAAAGTGACCAAGCCATTACTGATACGGTCACCGTTGGTACGACTTATGGTGGTTCTCTACGTTATGCGCAAGGTGGCTTTCAATTTGGTGTCGCTCACCAAGTCGCGAATGCGGATGGGTTAGCAAAGGGTGAAGATGCCATCAGTGCGACCATTGTTGGAGCATTCTACAACAATGAAAAATGGATGCTGGGTGGAAACTATACATTTGGCAACAACAATCAAAAAGAATTTGGCGTCGCACCCGTTGCCTCAGAACTCGTTGATTCCGATGGAATCGAATTTTTTGGACACTATCGCTTTTCTGATAGCTGGAAAGCGTTTGTTGGCTACAACCGTTTAACGACTGAAACGGACGCATACACGACAGAATTCTCTAATGTTGGCGTAGTAAAAAACTTTGATAAAAAGCTCGCCCTCTATTCTGAATATCGAATTGATCATGACTCAACCAAGAACAGCTTGTTCCATGGCGATGCTTGGTCAATCGGCATTATCTACTTCTTCTCTGAATACCCTCAATATTTCTAGATTGCTAGAAGGAAAAAATTATGGATGTAGCAATTAAAAACCAAAATAAATCGGGAATGGCCATGTGGTTCCCTTTGCTTGTGGTCTGTGTCGCACAGGTCGGAACATCGGGTGATAACTCGGTGCTTTCAATGTCAACCAATGAGTTTATCTCGCAACTGAATGCAACGATGAACCAAGTTCAGTTGGCCAATATCGTGTACAGCCTACTTGCGGGTGCGTTGATGGTATTTGGCGGTATGTTAGGTATCGCTAAGGGTTTTAAACAGGTGTTTATGGCCGGCGCAGCGTTGTGTGCGGCTGGTGAAGCGCTAGCGGTTGTTTCACCAAATATGGATGTACTTATTTGGGGTGCTCGCTCTCTAACGGGCTTTGGTGCTGCGTTAATGATTCCATCGGTACTGGGCATCATTGTCTCTCTCTATGAGGGTAAAGAACGAGCCGTGGCGTTTGGCGGTGTCGGTGCAGCTACGGGTGTTGCGGCGGTTGTGATGCCGATTGGTGCTGGCATCATCATGGATGTATCGGGTTATCAAGCTGCGTTTTCTACCATGTCAGGTTGGTTTGTACTTGTTTTTTTAGCGGCGTGGAAAATCATTCCAGACATCAAACCAGCACAAATGCGAGTGGATTATGTGGGCACGGTAATGGCGTCGTTAGGTTTGCTTGCATTCATCATTGGTTGTTCAAAAGTGTCTGAATGGGGCCTAATTGAACCAATGTCGGCACCGTTTACTGTGATGGGTATTTCTCCAGCACTACCACTTGCTATCTTGGGTATCGCGATCATGATTGTGACTATGATGGTAGAAAAACAAATTGAGCAAAAACATGGCGCAGCGCTTATTCCAGAATCGTTTATCAAAACTCGCCAAGTTCGTAATGGTTTGTATGTAACGGGCCTTATCTTTGCGGTATTTGGCGCAGCATTTTTCGTGACGCTGTCGTGGATCATGGTGGTTGCAGGCCTTGGTGGCGCCGCAACGGGTGTCGCAATGGCAACCATGGCTGCACCAATGATTATTTTCTCTCTTGGTATTCCTAAAAAATACAGCCATTGGTCTCCTCGTATGGTGGTACTGGCGTCATCAGCAGCGGTTTGCCTTGGCGCACTTTCAATGGCGTACTCGCTTCAAGCCGATGGTTTCAACCCAATGTTTATGTATGCCGGTTTGCTACTGCTTGGCTGTGGTCAAGGTGGTTACGCTTCTCAATCAGCAATGATTGTGGCTTCAGCACTTAACCCTCGCGATGCTGCGCAGTCGGGTGGTATTCAGTGTTCAACTCGTAACGTTTGGCAGGCCGCTGGTGTTGCGATTATTGGTGCGGTGCTGCTATTCAGCTCGACATCACTATACAAATCCAACATTGAACAAAGTGATGTTGCACCAGTGGTGAAAGCCTATGTTGCAGAGACTCCGGTTCATGGCTTTATGTCCAATCAAGTGCTTCTCGATAAGCTAACACAAGCGGGTGCGGATATGCCTCAAGCAGAAGCGGCGCTGTCTATCTACAAAGAAGGACGTATTGATTCGGCACAGTATGCGTTCTGGGCACTGACATTATTCGTTCTGCTTCACATTCCAGGCTTTATGGGTATCCCGACCCAAGGTTGGACCCAAAAACCATAAAACGAAATTCAAATGAAATGTCCTGCACTTACTTGCTATCCCACTTCTCAAAGTGAGCGCAGGACGCACCCTACAAATTAATAAGAAGAGACATTTTTATGAACTATCAAGCTCTATGCATGCGCCTAATTGATGCAAAACAACCAGTGACCGTATTTACAGCACAGAAAGTGATTACGATGAACCCTGACCAACCAGAAGCAGAAGCGGTTGCGGTTCAAAATGGTGTGATTGTCGGTGTCGGTGAAATTGAAACGATTCGTTCATTGCTAGCTGCCCATCGTATCGAAGCAACATTCAACGATACGTTCGAGCAAAACTACATTTATGCAGGCTTTGCAGAACACCATATGCATCCACATGTGTTAGGCGCCTACCTTAAAGATTCACACTACGTGGGTTATGTGGATCGTAAAGCGGCAGATGGCTCAGTCATGAAAGGTATTCAATCGGTTGAGCAACTGACAGAACACCTAAAAACGTTGATTGAAAAAGACCGTGCCCGTTTGGAATCAGATAGTGAACAGTGGTTAAACTGTTGGGGCTTTGACCCATTGTTGCTCGCTGGCGCTGACGTGACTCGCAATGTGTTGGATGAAGTGAGCAAAGAGTTTCCAATCTGTTTAGGGCATGCGTCTGGTCATGTCATCAATATTAACTCTGTCGCGATTGAGCTATGTGGTTACGAGAATATGGAAGAAGACCCAAACCTATTCCGTTATGAAAATGGTCAAGTGAACGGCACGGTTGCGGAGCCTGCGATGATGCAGTTCGCGTTTGCTAAAGGCGCAGCAAGAATGGACTTCTCTGAAGAGGGCATCATTCATGCGGGTGAGTTAGCAACCAAAGTGGCGCGCATCAACGGTTGTACAAGCGTGACAGATAAAGGCACGAACTTCCCGTTGACTCCGGGCAATGTGGCAGCAGAGGGGTGGTTAAAAGCACAAGAGCAAGGTCGTTTGTATACTCGCGTCAATATGGAACCTTGGTTTGCTTCAATTGATCGCTGGGTTTACGGTGACAAACAAGGCTGGGATGCGGTGCATGCAATCCGTGATGAGAAAAACCCGTACCTATCCGTTGGCAACTTTAAAATGTTAACCGATGGCTCAATTCAAGGATTTACCGCGCACTTACTTCCTGGACAAAATTACGTCACAGAGGGTAAGCCAAATGGTCATCTATTGATGTCCAAAGATAAGTTGATTGAACAGATTTCTATCGGTGAATCTCACGGCATGTCTTGTTCTATTCATACCAACGGTAACGGTGCCACGGAAGTCGCGATTCAAGCAATTGAAGAACTTCGTAAAACCAAGCCAAATCTTGGATTCCGTCACTCATTAGAGCACTGCCAGTTAGCGACAGAAAACCAGTTTTACCGCATGAAGCAAGTGGGTATTACGCCAAACCTATTTACTAACCACTTGTATTACTGGGGGGATGTGCACGCGAAATACACTGTCGGTGAACATGGCGTGAGACGTATGGATGCATGCCGTTCTGCAACAAATCATGGCTTAATGCATGGTGTGCATTCGGATGACATGGTGACGGAAGTGAGCCCTTTGTTCTCGGCTTGGTGTGCGGTCAACCGTCGCTCTCTTAGCGGCAAAGTATACGGCGAAGATCAATGTTTGACAGTTGCGGAAGCAATGCGCGTAATCACTTACAACCACGCGTGGCTTGCACACCAAGAAGACGTTCGTGGCTCAATCGAAGTAGGTAAGTGGGCCGATTTCACCATCTTGGCAGAAGAAGCAACAGAAGAGAAACGTGAAACCCTGAAAGATATTCGTATTGTCGGAACCGTTATTGGTGGTGATGACATTTTCTTGAACTAATGTAGGGGGCGGGAAGGCGAAATGCTTTCCCGTTTTACGTTATGGATACATTACGAGCATCATGGCGACAGATTGAACCTTGGTATCTTTTTATGGTGGTTCTTGGCGCATTTAACGTCGGGTTCTGCATTATGTTGGTTCCACAATTTGTTGTGGCCTCTTTCGACTCTGGGCTAGCTAAGATTGGTTTGATCATGTCCGCTTGGACTGCTGGGCCTTTGATTGGTCCTTGGTTTTCAAAATACATTGATAAATGGGGCACGCCTAAAATTTGGCTGTCGGGTTTATTTCTTATTAATGCCTGCTTAGCGTTTGTTGTTCAGTACTCACAAAGTGTCATGAGCTTGTTCATCAATATGTTCGTGCAGGGGCTTATCTATGCGATAGGGTACTCTATTCTCAATTTGCTGATTGTTCGACGCTATGAAGAAAAAGAATGGCATGGACGAACAGGCATGCTGATTGCTGCTTTTATAATTGGAGAAGTGATCGGTTTTGGTATCGCCGGAAGAATCGATGCTCCTGCGGTCGGTTTTGTGGGAGCAAGCATGGTGATGATCGTCACCAGTCTACTTGCCTTAGTATTGGTACCAGACTTTAACAAATCTTTTATTCGAAAACGCAGTCCGGAGCAGCAATCGCAACAAGTGAGAAAGCTGGTGTTATCTCCTTTTGGCATAATGGCACTTGGCTGGGGGCTGCTCTGTTTTGCTGCCCAAATTCTATTTTTGCCGTTCCCTGTGTTGATGCGAGAAGTATTTCAAATTGCCCCAGAGCACTCAAGTTCCGTGGTCAGTATCAGCGGCATTATCGCGCTTAGCTTCTATCCTATAGTAGGAAAGCTCACTGAGCGATTTGGTGCGGACAACGTGCTCATTTCTTCGAGCGCAGTCAAAGCGATGGTGTTCATTGTACTAGCATATTGTGCGTTTTATTACCAACCAGAGTTGATGTTTGTTGTGCTCTGCATGGTTTTCGTTAATCGCTGTACTTGGCCGTTTATGATGGCCAGCTCTCAAATTCAAGCAGCGCAACTTTCTGGTGAGTGCTCCAAATCAATGGCGCTGACGATTTTTATGGCTATTGCTGGAATCGGTAACTTTCTCTCAGGCGTGGTTAACTCGTTAGTAACGGCGTCTCTAGGCATGAATCATATCCCTTTAGTGGCGGCGATGACGGCTTCGGTAGGTGTTGTTTTACTGTTTGGCAACAAGTACCGCGAGCTTAGGCATGACCAACACATTGACCAACCGAAACATTACCCTTAAGGAAACATTATGAAGACTATGGATAAAGCAGTCCTTTTAGGAGTGCTGGCTTTTCTTAGCCCATTTTTTATTTTTGACTCTGTTTATCAGGCTTTTATTACCATTACCGACCAGCATGGTTTTGCGATGTCGGGGGTTAAATTTGCCATTTTAGCAACCTTTGGCGAGGTGCTAGGGCAGCGAATTCGCACTGGTTCATGGTCAATAAAAGGCTTTGGCGTAATCCCGAAGATGATCGTCTGGTACGTATTAGGTGTTGTGATCAAAGCGGCGTTTGTTGTGTTTGCGGTTGGCGATCCTGTTGTGTTGAACAAGTTCTTACCTGAGGCAGGTCCTGTGCTGACCGCGCTGTCTATCAGCCTTGGCCTTAATTTGATTTTTGCACCAATTTTTATGACTTTACATAAAATCACAGACTTGCATATCGCCGATTACAACGGTTCGATTTCGGCACTGATTAAACCCATCAATATGACTCAAAAGTTCAGCCAAATTGATTGGAATGTGCAATATGGATTTGTGTTTAAAAAGACCATTCCGCTATTTTGGATTCCGGCTCATACGATTACTTTCTTATTGCCGCCGGCATTTCAAGTTGTGTTTGCGGCTAGCCTAGGTGTTGCGCTAGGGGTTATTTTAGCGCTCGCAAGTGGAAAACCTAAAGTAACGCCGACTGAACAACCGGCATAAAAAGTAAGGCCTCACTCACGAGGCCTTATCATCAATGGCTATTTAGCAACACTAAATGGACGAGTGTCATCATGATGACAGGTTATAGCTGATCTTCGATGGGTAAGATTCCGGAAAACCATGCGCCAAGTCTTCGCCAAATGCTGGCTTCAGGCTCTGAATCGAAAGTTTCGCCCGTTGTAGCATCAATCCATGCAATGTCACCATCGCGAACCACAACTTGGTAAGCGTTTTGTTTGAGTTGTGCTGGTAATCTCGCCAAAGATTCTTGTACGTATTCTGATTGCTCTATCACTACTGCCATTTCAGTATTGAGTTCGGCAGAGCGAGGATCCCAGTTCATTGAACCAACAAATAAGGTCGTACCATCAATCATCATTGCTTTGGCGTGCAAACTAGAGCGACTGCTGCCTGTTAAACTCCATTTGCTTTTTACTTCAGCGCTGGCTTTCACTTCCCAAAGCTTGATTCCCGCTGCCACTAAGTCCTGACGATATTTTGCATACCAACCGTGCACGGCAAATACATCGTTGGATGCTAGGCTGTTGGTAACAATAGTGATATCCACACCACGTTTGGTTGCGTCGACTAACGCTTGAGTACCGGACTCCGTCGGAACAAAATACGGTGAAATCAAAACAAAGGAAGACTCTACGCTTGCAAGCAGCTCACTTAAGTTGTGGATCAATTGGCTCTCTTGCGTGGCGATTTTATCCGGAAGGTCAAACCAAACTTGGGCTGGGCCCCAATAGAGGTTGAGTGTGCCTTGCTCCAGATCTTCATATAGATCGAGTTTTCGAAAGTTATAATTACCGGAAGAGAACTTTTCTTCCAAGCGTAGTTTTTTCACCTGTGTTTGAATCACTTCATCTGCGACTTTGTCTGACTCAGGAATGATCCATTCCATTGGCACGGAGTAGAGGCTGTTCCAATAGAGATCAAATTGATCCGCCGTTTGAGTGACGGCTTCACCAAATAGCATGACATCGAAGTCACCAAACTCGACACTGGATTCAAAAGAGAAATACTCATTACCGATGTTTCTGCCGCCAACGATCGCCGAAACACTGTCAGCAATAAGGGATTTATTGTGCATACGTCGATTTAGGCGGGTGAAGTCACTCGCCAATGCTAAGACGCGAGCATCACGATATTGATGAGGGTTGAACAGACGTATTTCGATATTAGGGTGCGCATTGAGCTCTGCCATACCTAAATCATTGCGTTTTTGCATATCATCGAGCAAAAGGCGAACGCGAACGCCCCGTTGTGCCGCTTCATACAAACGCCATGTCATCAATTGACTGGTCTCATCACTTCGATAGATGTAGTACTGTAAATCGAGGCTTTTTTCGGCAGATTCGATTAAGGCAATTCTTGCTAACAGGGCCTCATCACCTTGGTGTAAAGGAACAAAAGCGGTGGTCGAATCTTGTTCATAGTCTTCGAAAAAAGCGGCCAAAGGAGAATCTTGTTGGTAGCCGAAGTGAAAGCTCGTCGATTTTTCACTTGGGTCTCGAGGCTGTATCGATGAGCAAGCTGAAAGCAAAATTAAAATAGAGCTCAAAAGTACTTTAGAGAGAGAATGGGGCAATGCACACTTCCTTGTTTGCCATTGCGTTATTTTCTTTGAATTAGAATCAATGATAACGCTGTGAATTCCATTTATTGAGATTACTTTGATTATATATCAAGGAATAACAGCAGGTAATCTGTCGAAGTGTCATTGAGTCGCAGTTTTGCTTTTTCTTCTCTATTTTCCAGACGGACAATATTATGTTTTTTCATTATGTTTCGTACTCAAATGGTTAATATCACTAATAATTGGTGGTAATTGCCAATACTGCGCTAAAGAAAATCTCCCAAATACTCTAAGTTGTTGAATATTAATAAGTAAACTTTTGGCATATGGATTGCGTATAAAGATTAGGTGTAATGGAGCATGACTTGCACAAGTGGTTAACTTTTTGTTAATTTTATTAACTTTCTATGGAAAGTGATTTTGTGGCGGAAGAACATAACCTATGTGCTCGCTACCTCATTACAAAGCTGTCTATTTCAGATGCGAATATCTCACCATTTACCCTTGGGGAGTGAAAATCTAAGTTATTGATCAATATGATTTTAACATAGTGGAAAGACGAGAGTCTTAGGGGTGAATCGGTGATTACTACAATAAAAAAGGATTTTTGATGTTAGCAAAACCAATCTTCCGTTGGCTACTGCCTTTCGTTGTCGTGGGTGGCTCTTATGCGGGCTATGCCGCTATTGCCGCAACGGCCCCAGAGAAAGAACCAACAAAAACAGCGATCGGTGATCCGACCGTCCATACCTCTTCCTTGTTCCCTACAGACCATAAAGTGGTGATCACAAGTCACGGCGAAATGGTGCCGTTTGAGAAAACCCACTTAGCGGCTCAAGTGAGTGGTGAGGTGATCAGCTGGCACCCTAATTTTGTCACAGGAGGCATAGTAAAACGCGGAGAAGTGCTGTTTACGATAGAAAGCGATAACTATGAAGCGGCAGTTTTACAAGCAGAAGCCGGGCTAGCAAGTGCGCGCGCCACCTTAATTGAAGAAGAAGCAAAAGCCGAAGTGGCGAAGCGACAAGCAAGAAAGCTCAGCGATAAGCAAGTTACGGATTTGTACTTGCGTAAGCCTCATGTATTAAGCGCCCAAGCTCAAGTTAAATCAGCGCAAGCGGCGTTGAAGCGTGCTAAGCGAGATCTGGAAAACTGCAAAGTCGTTGCTCCTTACGATGCGCTAGTGGTTGAACGTGAAATTGGCGTAGGTCAGTTTGTATCATCAGGGTCACGAGTGGCAACGTTAAACAATATTGAAGTTGCAGAAATTCATGTCCCGATTGCTGGGTTTGACAGTGCATTTCTCCCAGAGTCGGTTTCTGAGTTAAGAGCAACCGTCACGCAGCAAGGTATTTTGTCTACGACTCGAGAGGGGGTAGTGGTTCGCGATCTTGGTATGATTGATAGCGCAACTCGCATGATCAACATGGTTATACAGGTCCGAGACCCATATGGCTTAGATAATAAAAAGCCACCAATCAAATTTGGTTCTTACGTGGAAGTGAGCTTCACCGGTAAAGAGTTGAAGCATATTTATCGTCTTCCTCAAGAATTGGTAAAAAACCGCACAGTTTGGGTGGTGAATGAAGAAAATGAACTGCAGCCACGTACGGTGAATGTTTTGCGTGCCGAAGGTGAATTTTTGCTTGTGGGCGAGGGCTTAGAGCAATCAGATAAGCTGGTGTTAACACTACCAGAATATCCGCAAAAAGGCATGACAGTCCAAGTGGCAAAAAAGAATAACGACTCCGAAACCGTCGTGCAGTAAGTAGGAGTCCATCATGGAAGAGAAACAACAAAAAGGCTTAATCGCCTATTTTGCCAATAATTCTGTCGCCGCGAATCTAATGATGATGTTTATTATCATTATGGGGATCGTGAGCTTCATATTTATCCAACGCCAGATGTTCCCGAACGTTGAAGTGAACTACATCAATATTCGTGCGGCTTACCCTGGGGCCTCTCCACAAGAAATTGAAGAGAGTATCCTTGTTAAAATAGAGGAGTCGGTCAAGGACGTTACCGGCATCAAGAAAACCGTTGCACGGGCGTCTAGAGGCAGTGCGCATGTCTCGATTGAAGTGGATGTAAATGCAGATATTAAGCGCGTTTTGGACGATGTAAAGCAGCGGACGGATACTTTATCTAATCTACCGGCAGGCATGGAACCCATCAACGTTTATCAGGTTGAATGGCGCCAAGAGGTGATAGAAATGGGCTTGGTAGGGGACCGTCCTCTTGAAGAGCTTAAACCTATTGCTAAGCAAGTTGAAGATGAACTTCTACAACTGAAAAACATCATGTTGGTTGATCTCAGTGCTCCAGAAGAAGAGATCGCTATTGAAGTAGACCCTCTGGTTCTGCGCAAATACGACCTCACCTTGAATGATGTGAGTAACGCGATTCGTCGTTATTCCGCTAACTTTTCGGCCGGTGAAGTAAAGACAAACGCAGGCATGATCGCGGTACGTATTGAAAACCAATACTATCATGGCGATGAGTTTCGCAATATTCCGGTAAAATTAGGCGCAAATGGTGCAAAAGTGTTGCTGCAAGATATTGCGACCATTAAAGATGGCTTTACCGAAGAAGACCGTTATTTCGAATATTCTGGTCAAAATGCCGTCTATATGGCGGTACAAGCGACTCGTGACCAAAACATCATTCCTGTAGCGGAGTCGGTTCGTAAGTACATAGAGGCTAAGAATAAAACGTTGCCTGATGATGTTCAGTTAAAAGTGCTTGTCGATATGACGTACTATCTGAATGGCCGATTGGACATGATGTTGAAAAACCTACTTCAAGGCGCCGCTTTGGTCGCCATCATGTTGTCGATTTTCTTACGTTTCCGACTCGCGATGTGGGTTATGGTTGGCTTACCCGTTTGTTTCTTAGGGGCGGTAATGCTGATGCCGATGTTTGGTATCACGGTAAACGTCATTTCATTGTTTGCTTTTATTATGGTACTCGGGATTGTCGTTGATGATGCCATCGTCACTGGAGAAAGCGCCTATAGTGAAATTGAAGAAAAAGGTGGGGGCGTAGATAATGTTGTTCGTGGCGTTAAACGTGTGGCAACGCCTGCGACGTTTGGGGTTCTGACGACAATTGCCGTCTTCGCTCCATTCTTATTATCAAGCGGAATAGACAGTGCTTTCTTCTACGGTATCGCCGGTGTCGTGATCTTGTGTTTGATTTTTAGTTTGATTGAATCAAAGCTCATCCTGCCAGCGCACTTAGCACATACCAATTTCACTCCGATTAAGCCAGGGAGTTGGCGAGATCGCTTTAACCAACGCTTTTTCGGTTTCGTGAACGGGCCTTATCGACGCTTTGTTTCCACTTGTACGCATTGGCGTTGGACGGTGTTTGCGGTTTTTGTGGTTTACTTGTTATCAGTGCGGCACTCGTCAATTCAAATTACGTTCGAGTGATTCCAAATCCTAAAGTACCGACAGATTACCCTGCGGTGACGATCGAAATGAATGATACCGTTTCGAGTGAACAAACCATCAATGCGCTGAAAACCATTGAAGGGGTGATGCAGAAAATTGAGAATCAAACCATTGATGAGCACGGACAAGGGATGATTAGAGATGTCCTGTCTTACAATCGAAGTCGCACTGAAGGGCGTATTTTAGTGCCGCTTGTTGATGAAGAACTGCGTCCTTTCAACACGTTTGAATTAGCACGACGTTGGCGAGAAGCTATGCCAACAATTCCTGGTATGAAGAGCTTTAAGATTCGTGAGCAAAGTGCTGGTGGTGGTGATCGTGATGAATTCGGCTATTTGCTGTTTGGTTCAGATATCAATGAGCTTAACGAAGCGGGCCGTTATCTGATTGGTCGCCTACAGCAAGAAGAGGGGCTGTATGATGTGTCGTCATCCATCGATTCAGGCAGTAAAGAGGTCCTGCTGTCTTTAGCGCCAGTGGCTTATGACCTTGGCTTAGATCTGACAATGGTTGCTGAGCAAGTTGGTGGGAGCTTCTACGGTGGTGAAGCACAGCGCATCATTCGAGATGGCGAAGAAATTAAAGTCATGGTTCGTTACCCTCAACTGACTCGTGAAGCGTTCTCATCATTGCGTTATGCCGTGATCACAACACCGGCAGGCAAAAAAGTGATGTTGGGCGATGTGGTTAATATCAGTGAGCAGCCTGGGGTGAGTACGATTCGACGCGAGGGCGGATACCAAACGGTTTATGTCTACGGCTCAATCGATGAAGAACTGGTGGAACCACAAGAAGTGGTGAAGATCATTGACGACACTATTTTGCCAGACTTACAGAGTGAGTTCCCAAGTGTTAAAACGGAGCTTGGTGGTGATATCGAAGAACAAGTCGCGCAACGTAATGAACAGATCATGTTCTTCATTGCCGGTATGATCATCGTTTACATCCTGCTTGCTGTGCCATTAAAGAGTTATACCCAACCATTAATCGTGATGTCAGTGATTCCGTTTAGCTTAACGGGGGCTATTTGGGGGCATTTTTGGTTGGATATGGACATAAGCATGATGTCTACCTTTGGATTGATCGCGGCGGCTGGTGTAGTAATTAATGATTCATTAGTGATGACCGATTACGTCAACCAAGTGCGTGAAAAAGGGATGAGCATTAAGCAAGCGGTTGTTGAGGCGGGGTGCGCGCGTTTTCGAGCCATTACACTGACGTCTATCACGACCTTTGCGGGCGTACTACCAATTATGTTTGAAACGAGCCTACAGGCACGCTTTGTCATTCCAATGGCGGTCGCGCTTGGCTTTGCTGTTCTATTTGCAACCGTCCTAACGCTCATTTTGGTGCCGTGTTTGTACCTCATGTTAGAGGATATTAAAGATATCTTCCGAGCGGTTAAGCGATTTTTTGGGCGCATATTTGGTAGACTCAGAAAAGATAAGCAAACCCAACTTGGCGATCAAAGTACGCAAAGTTAATTCATCGTTTTGAAACGCTAACTAAAGCAGCTCTTGAGCTGCTTTTTTTTGTGCGTCGTTTTTTGGGGGGTAACCGCATCTTAACTCGACTAGGTTATACTATAAATAGAGTGAATGGTTAGTTATTCAAAAATAGCGTTGGTTAATTTAACCCTCAGTGTGTGAATTTCGCCATTAAGTAAAAGCGGGAATTATTTAATTAAACCTAAGTTGTTGATATTAAGGCTTTAAAAAGTTGGCATTCTATGTGCAATGTATAAATTGTAAACCAATGAACTGCTAATCCTAAAGGAGCTTATTATGCATAGCGTATTTCTTTCTACTCTAGGTCTTATTGCTGTAATGTCATCGCCAATCACTGCTGCTAACACTTTAGATAAAGAAGAGTGGAGTGCAGATTTACGTCAAGAATTTACAACGATGAAGCATGAAGCCGTCGCTGACATAGAACAAATGAATATGGACGCCATTGATGAACGTGACGAACGTATCGTTAAACATATCAAAGAACAACAAGCCCAATTGGTTAAAATCAAATGCCAGAAAACGGAAGCGAGTAAGTCTTAGTTTCTGACAGACGGTTTGTCACTAGAATGAGTGATAACCAAGAGTGACTCTCATACGAGCTCAATGTTAGTTAGCAGTCGACATTGAACTTGTTGCTCTGTTTGCCAAGCTTTATCGCTTGGCTTTTTTGTGTGTATACCCAAGCCCCTCGAGTCAATGATAAAGCTGTGGATTCAGTGCCTTGAAGTCACTTAGGTATAGGGATGCAATAGATAGAAAAAAGCCCGCAAAGAAAACCTTCACGGGCGAAAAAGGGCACCAACTTAGGTGTCTATTCATTTTGGAGATGGTCGAACGTCCATATCAAACTGATAATAGGCTTGGTGAGGGGCATACCACCAGTGCGACCAACGAGGTTAAAGTTAACATTGTTGAAATCATTGTTGAAATGTTAATTGTCGAATTAATGATTTCATTTTTGTTGTGTATGATTAAAAATGTGTTGGTTAGGTGTGTTTTTTACTGCTCAAAAACAGGCATTTAATTCGATAAGTTGAATAATTTCTATCTTTGCATCCAGTTTTGTTATGAAAATTTCCCACCACTCCATTAATGAATTTTCATATTTAAGTGTAAATTGACGCGAATTGGCGTTAAATGTTGCTGGTTTGTGTGTTTTGTGAGTAAAGATTAAATAACCTCAACTTGGGATAAGCAAGTCTAGATTATCCCTAGCTGAGGCTAACGAAAAAGAGAGCGACGTTTGCCACTCTCTTTACATTTCGATTATCCAATTATTTAAGGCAGAATTCTGCGGATAAATTAAATGGTTTCATGTTTATGAACTAAGCCAAAATCGGCCAAAATGGCGTAGGCTGCGGGGATCATAAATAACACGAGCAATGTTGATGCAAAAATACCGAACACAATGGAGATAACCAGTGGCTGAATAACTTGAGCTTGTAAGCTGGTTTCCGTCAGCAGAGGCAACAAGCCAGCAGCGGTCGTCATGGAAGTAAGGAATACAGCCCGAAAGCGCTCGCGGCTAGCTTTAACTACCGAGTCGTGAACGCTGTCCCCTTCATCTACGTGATGACGAATATATTGCACTAAGAGAATGGAGTCATTCACGACGATTCCCGCCAATGAAACAAAGCCCATCATGCTTGGCATACTTAGCGAGTGCCCAAGCAAAATATGTCCCCAAACCACACCAATAAAAGCGAGTGGAATAGCAAGCATGACCACAAAGGGTTCCAGATAACTGCGGAATTGATAACTTAAAATGGCAAATACGCCAAACAATCCAAGTAAGAATCCTTTACCCATTGATGCCCCTGTTTCCGCGGTATCTTTGGCTTCACCTTCAAAGTCAAAACGCAGCCCAGGATATTTCTGGATAAGTTTTGGCGCTTCATCTTTTTGAAATTGTCGAATGATGGCAGTGGAGTTCGCTTTGGTATTATCGATATCCCCAAATACACTGATTGTGCGGAGTCCATCAATGCGTTGAATACGAACGTAGTTACGTTGGAAGTCGAGAGTCGCAACCGTTGCAAGGGGAATTTGGCTCCCATCGGACAAAATGATTGGGAAATTTGCCAATTGTTGTAAATCCCCGGCTTGCACTTTGTTGAGACGCACTTCAATTGAAATGTTCTCTACCCCGACTTGAATTTCATCAGCTGTTTGACCAAAGAACGCCGCGCGAAGTTGGTTAGCGATCAGTTGGCCGTTGATACCATAGGCTTCTGCTCCGGGACGTAGTTTGACCAACACTTCTTCTTTACCCATGCGCATGTCATCTAATATGCCGTGAACGCCATCAAATTCATTAAGATATTGTTGAATATCGATGGATGCGGCTTTCAGTGCATCAAGATCGTCATGTTTAGCACGGATCTCAATCGCTCGGCCTCCTGGTCCCATGGTTGGTTGTTTAAAGACTAAGGATATAGGGTCAGCTAATTCCCCAACATCATCACGCCATGCTGCAATAAAATCATCAATTAGCGTATTACGGCTTTCTGCGCCTAATAAATCTAGGCGAACTGTGGCAATGTGTGGGCCTGATTCATTCGCATCTGCATTCGCGTTAAACTGACTGGTGATGTGGTGTATGAGTGGCTGCCCATTTTCTTCATTCTCAGACCATGCTTTATCAAGCTTTTGCGCTGAAGCAACAATTTTGTCGACCACGGCTTCTGTTTGAGACAAAGAAGAACCGGGTGGAAGAATGATCCGCGCCTCGGCAATGTCGCCATCTAATTCAGGGAAAGGCTGGAATTTGAGCATTCCCCCAACAAGCGTTGCCGCTGAAATGAGCAGTAGCGCGATCACTCCGCCGATAAACGCGTAACGATATTCTACAACTTTGTCGACCGCATTCACCAACGTGGTATTGCGAAAGTTCTCGAATGAATCTAATAATTTTTGTTTAAATTTAGCGGTCGGTTTATCTTGTTTTTGCTTGTGCAAAGAGTGCGAGAGGTGGTTGGGTAAGATCAAAAACGCCTCGACCAAACTTAGGGTAAGCACCAAAATCAGCACTTGGGGTACCGCTTTAAGCACCGCGCCCATTTCACCTTGTAGAAATAGTAAACTACCAAAAATACAGACGGTGGTAAGAAAGGAAGAAATAACCCCCGGCAGCACTTTCTTCACGCCTTTAACAACTGCATCATCGATTTCTTCGCCGCGGTCTAGATGTGACGCGATGGATTCTGCAATCACGATCGCGTCGTCCATCATAATACCGATAGCCATGAGCAAACCGACGAGTGACATAATGTTGATCGAAAGCCCTAGTTGAGCCATCAGAAATAAGCCGCCTAAAAATGCGACAGGCAGGCCAGCTGCAACCCAGAATGAATACCGAAAACTGAAGAATAGCCACATGGTTGCAAAGACGAGAACGATACCTTGCCAACCATTTTTTACCATCATGGTGAGGCGATCCCAGAGAACGGAGGATAGGTCATTTGTCATTTGCAACATCACACCATCTGGAGCGATGGCTTGCTGATCTTGAACAAATTGGCTGACACGTTCTTTTATACGTAGGGCATCATCTTCTTTGTTTTTGCTCACTTTCAATAAAGCGGATGGGTGACCGTCGAATAAGACTTTTTGCTCATCGAGTTCAAAGCGGTCGGTAATAGTTGCAATGTCACGCAACCGAATAATCGAGCCATTCGGGCCAGAACCGACAACAATGGTCTCCAATTCTTCTGGTGTGATTCGACGCTCATCAAATCGAATTAAGAAGTTTTTATCCGGTGTTTCTACGTTACCGCTCGGCAGTTTTACATTTTGGCGTCCAATTTGCTCGGCAATATCACCAACGCTAAGCCCTAATTGCCGAATAGCTTGGATATCCAGCTCAATGCGGTATTGATGATCAGAAAAACCAGCAACGTCGACCAATGACACGCCGTAATCTAACTTTAACGTTCGCTTAAGCTGTTCTGCATACGCTTTGAGCTCTGGCCAAGTGGTATCAGCGGTAATGGCGACATCAACCACGGGTTCGTTCCAATCAAGCTCTTGCACCATTGGTGATTCGATTTCTTGAGGAAAGTCGTTGATGGCATTAATTTGGGTTTGAACATCGACCAACATCCGGCCAATATCGGCGTCTTCATTGAGTTTTAGTATTAGTCGGGCTGACCCCTCGATTGCCTCACATTGTGTTTCCTCAATGTTTGCTAGGCCATCGACGGCATCCTCCATACGCACACAAATGCTTTCTTCAACTTCTTGTGGTGAGGCACCCGGATAAACGACTCCCGCTAAAATATAAGGAGGATCAAATTCGGGAAACGTCTCACGCTTAATCGTCGACAGCGACGATATGCCCAAAATAAGCAAAGTCAGCATGAGCAAATTGGCTGCAGTAGGGTGCTTTGCAAAGAATCGAATCATGATTCAGACCCCTCGTCAGATTTGTCCATGTCTGGAGACGCTTCTTTTAATAACATGCCATTGATTGCGGGCAGTAAATCGTTAAGGATCAGCTTTTGCCCTTGCTCGAGTTCGCCATCAACGACCACTTGGTTATCACGTCGATAGAGTACTTCAACCTTGATCACGCTGAGTCGATTATCTTCTCCCATTAAGTAGATCTTGTCACCATGCAACGCGCGCTCAGGGATAACCCAACTTGGATTCGCTTGGCCCTCAATACGTGCACGTACAAACATGCCATTAACCAATGGGGGGTTAGAGGTTGGGTTTAACATTCGATAGTCTTGTTCTATTTCTAGAATGACCCCTGCGGTAGCTTGGCTAGGGTCGACTGTTTCACTGATGCGCGCTAGTTTGGCAGGCCAGCGAGCAGATAAATTACCACTGTTTAGCTCGATGCTAGCATGAATAGTGTTCATATCTGGCTGTGGGATGCCTGATTCATCCCGAGCAAACTCACCAATGCTTGCCGCGAGAGTTTGCATGTCGTGGATAGACAATTGTGCTTCAACTTCCATGACATCAATGCCATGTGCGGTGATCATGGTTTGCTGTAGATTGACCACTTGGTTTTGCTCAATATCGACCTCGGATATGCGCAAGTCATACGGCAATGTGATGATGGTTTTGGCGAGTGAACGCTTAGCTTCATCGACTTTAGATGCGTTGACTTTGACGAGAGCTTCCGCAACGCGTTTTTCATCGGGCATTAAACCAATTTGGTTTTCGATATCCAGTACCAACTTTTGCTGAGAAAGGGCACTTTGTTCTTGTTGATCCACATCGGATTGGGAAGTTAAGCCTTTTTTGCGTAGATTCTGTTTGCGCGCCAACTCTTTATTGGCAATAACCAAGCGGTTAGCTTCAATCTTGAGAGTGCTTTTTAAGTTGGTTTCTTCTTGAGTTAGCTTAGCCAAAGAGGTTTGAGCAGATTTTAAGTCGGCTTGCGCTTGCACCAGTTTCAGTTCGTAATCGAGAGGATCAATTCGTAAGATTTCACTCCCTGCTTGAAGCACTTGGCCTTTTTCTAGTTGCGGGTGACGAAAGACGACTTTGCCTGTCACTTCGGCAATGGCTTTCCATTCTACTTTTGGCGTGATTTTTCCAAATCCGATCGCTTCAGGTGCAATGGCTTTTAGTTCTAACGGAATGGTTTCGACTAAACGCGCACGATCGCCTGCTGGTTTGGTCGGCAAGTCGGGCTTTAGCGCTATTGCTAAGAATAGAATGACGACCCCGACCGCGAGAGCAGGGAAGAACAGCAGTTTTTTATTCATTTTCATATTGATTGCCCGAGTCTAGAAATCCATGTTTCATCAGTTGTATGTTGTGTTCGAATAAGCGGTTTAAAAAATCTTCATTAAGTTCAATGCCATGCATCGAAAGTAGAGCTGGTGGTGCCATAAATGGAAACACCATTAAGCTGATATATGAAACTCGGCAAAGTTTAGGATCTGCTCCTTTTCGCAATACACCGCTATCAACCAACTTATCGAAAATAATGCCTTGCATCGGTTGACTGATATCTGCAAAGACTTTTTCTAGCAGTTTGCGTTGAGTTTTGGATGGGGGCATATGCATGACTTGAGAAATCAAGCGCGGGAATTGGGGGACTTTGATCATCTCACGATAGTAGGTTCGCATTAGATCGAGGAAATTTTTCTCTGAGCTGTCTGCAACCAATGCTTGCATCTGCTTTTGCATGGGAGAGAGTGTTTCTCTCAACATGGTTTCAAATAGTCCTTCCTTATTGCCAAAGTAGTAGCGAATCATCGCGACATTAATGCCGGCTTTTTGTGCGATCAAACGTGTCGAGACCTTGTCATAAGCCAGAATGGTGAAAAGTTCTCGAGCTTGGAAAATTAGGCTTTCTCGCGCATCGATTTTTTGGGTAGGCCTACCTGCTCGCCGATTAGCTTCCGTCACTACTGCCTCACTAAATATTAAACATTTGATTAATTATAAGCCGCTGATTTCTTATGCGACATGCGAAAAATTAATCAATATTTAATCAAACGATTAATTTGTGACGAGAGAAAAACTCACTAAGGTGATGTGGCTTATTATGGATTTACATTTATTAAGAATTTGTGTGTTATCGCCCATTTTTCTTGGCGAAAGTAGAGACCTTAAACGGGGCACTATTGTTGTGTTTACAAGATTAATAAATGGTGTCAGATATTCAAATAGTTGGATTTGAGGATTTGTTCTGGGTAAGAAAGAGCCCAATCAAGGGCTCTGTGGATATTGTAAACGGGGGCTTAAATCAACCCTTGCTCTTTTGCCATATGGTTGGCGATGCTTGGCGCTTTCCAAATGCTTGGCAATAGAATAAATGAGACAGGAACCGCCGTGATCACAATGAAAGATTGCAAGGCTGAAATTCCGCCAGACCCCATTGATATCAATGTGATTGCGACTGCCCCCATGATCACGCCCCAAAAGGCACGAATAATCGCTTTTGGTTCGGTTGAACCCGTCATCACGACGCTGATGGTGTAGGTCATGGAATCACCAGTGGTGACAATAAATGTTGTGGTAAGGATTAAGAACAGAATTGAAATCACCATAGGGAATGGCAACTCTGATGTTATCGCTAACAGAACGGCGGGTAAGTTGAAGCCCTCGAAAGCTGAAGAAATTAAGCCTGGATTCTCTAACTCGAACGCAAGGCCACTGCCGCCAACAATGCTAAACCAGAAGCAGGTGATGAGCGGTGCTGCAACGCTAATAGAGAGAATCAATTGACGAATAGTACGACCACGTGAGATACGTGCAATGAAAATCGCCATCATTGGACCATAGCCGATAAACCATCCCCAGAAGAAGACGGTCCACCAACTTAGCCATTCGGTGTCACCACGATATAAGGCCATTGGGAAAAAGTTGTCCACCATTCGTCCAACGCCTTGTACGTAACCATCAACAATAAAGCTCGTTGGGCCAAAGAGCAAAATGTAGCCAATAAGCGCCGCAGATAGCACGATGTTATAGCGACTAATAATTTGAATCCCTTTGCTCACGCCACTTAGCGCAGATAAGGTATACATGAGAATAGCGGCCACAATCACCAACGTTTGTGTCACAAAGGTATCGGGTAAACCAAACAGTGAATTCAACGCATAACTGATTTGAAGACCTAAGAAGCCAATAGGGCCAATTGTGCCCGCTGCAACCGCAATGATGCTACAAGCATCGGCAATATCGCCAATCCAACCATTAATGGCTCTGTCACCAAATACAGGATAGAGCAGAGTGCGCGGTTTTAGTGGTAGCCCTTTATCGTAATGCAGATGCATTAAAACTACAGAAGAAAGGCAACCTAGAATCGCCCAAGCAAGGAAGCCCCAATGCATAAAAGACTGAGAGAGCGCATTAATGGCAGAAGCTTTAGGAGAGGCTTCGCCATACAGAGGCGGAGCAGAAACAAAGTGGGCGATAGGTTCTGCGGCTGCCCAGAAAACGCCGCCCCCAGCAAGTAGGGTACAAAGTACAATCGACAGCCATTTGAATGTGTCGATTTCAGGCCTCGCGATGCCACCTAAGCGTACGTAACCAGTACGGCCAAGAGCAATGGCCAAGCCAATAAGAAAATTGAGGAGCAGCAATACTTGCCAAAAGGCTCCGAAGTATTGAGTTGCAAGGCCAAAGCCTGCATTGACCATGTGAGTCAGTGATTTTGCATCTGTCAGAGCAAGTAGAACGAAAACAGAAAGGAAGCTTCCACTTAACCAAAAGACTGGGTTAGTGAGTTCAAGACGCTTGATCAGGGACGGGGGATGGATGGCGGAATAGTCTGCCTCCTGAATGGGTGCATGGGAGGCGGCATTCGTCATATTCGACATAATTACTTCGCTTTTTAGGGCTCGGAAGCCGTGTATTTCCCTCAACACAATTGAGTATAAAAGTGTGAGGATGATCAAAAAGCCGCTAATACTAGCACGTTGGGCCGAGCAATATAACCGCAGATCGGGATTAATTGTGATGACTTAAAATGACGCGTTGATTCTAAATGTGAAAACTATTGCGTGAAGTACGCCGCATTTATTGTGTAAATCACATTCCCCTTATTCTTGTAGGGACACCTCAAGATTACATTGAGCCAACCTGTTCTAATAAAAACTAAAGGTCTTACCCTATGGCTCATTTTGAACTCAATGGATTGTGGCAACTTACCTCGCCGCAACGGCCAGACATCAATGTTGTGATGACACTGCCTGGTGATAACGTTTCGGCGTTATTGCAGGCAGAGCTCATTCCCGATCCATACTTTGCGGATAATGAAGCGAAAGTTCGTTGGGTTGAACAATGTGATTGGCACATTTCTCGTCAATTCGAAGTGGAAGCCTCGGTGTTGTCCTCCAAGCAAGTGTGGATGACATTAACGCGCGTCGACACTCTTGCTACTTTCTACATTAACGGTGAGCAAGCACTGACTTGCAGCAACATGTTTGCTCAGCAACGAGTCGACATTAAACCGTATTTAACACAAGGGACGAATACCATTCGTGTTGAATTCGCACGGGTTGATTTAGAGGGGGAGGAGCGTGCGAAAAATCTACCGTTTCCAATACCATCCGCGATGGGGAACAACCAAATTCCTCATATGAACTTGATTCGTAAAACGCAATGTCATTCTGGTTGGGATTGGGGCATTTGTTTGATGGTGTCGGGTATTTATGACCCAATCCAAATTGATGTCGTCAACGAATTGTGGCTAAAAGGCTTTTCAACAGATCAAAACTGGCAAGCCGATGGCAGTGTTATCGTCGATGTACTGGTGGAGATAGATACCGATAACCAGAGCCATAAGGTCATCATTGAGCTAGATGGTATGACTCAATCGATTCATACTGAGGGAAGTGGTCACTATCACTTTCAATGCCATATTCTCGAGCCTCTGCGTTGGTGGCCTGTAGGCTATGGTGAAGCTAACCTGTACAAGATATCGGTTTCATGTGGTGAACAGAAACTGTCTCGTAAGCTTGGTTTGCGTCAATTGAGTTTGAATAATCAGGCCGATGAGCATGGCTCTGCAATGGAGTTTGTCGTGAATGGCATTCCTATTAATGCCAAAGGGGCGAACTGGATCCCCGTGGATGCGATGCCAGGGCGTGAGTGTGATGGCCGTTATCGCAATCTGCTACAAAGTGCTGTCGATGCCAATATGAACATGATTCGTGTATGGGGCGGCGGCCAGTATGAGAGTGAAACGTTCTATAACTTGTGCGACGAATTAGGCCTACTTGTGTGGCAGGACATGATGTTCGCATGTTCGCTTTACCCATCTGACGATGCGTTTCTTAAAGATGTGGAGCAAGAACTGCGTTTTCAGATCCCTCGTTTGAAAGAGCATCCGTCGATTGCCTTGTGGTGTGGTGATAATGAGGTCATTGGTGCGATTGGTTGGTATGACGAATCAAAGCACAACAAAGTGAAATACACAGTGAACTACGATCGCTTGAATCGGATGGTAGAACAAGTAATTGGACAGCAAGATGATTCACGTCGTTTTTGGCCGAGTTCTCCTTGTAATGGCGAGCTAGACTTTGGCGACGCATGGCATGACGATAGCAAAGGTGACATGCATTTTTGGGATGTGTGGCACTCAGGAAAATCGTTTAATGCTTATTTAAACATTAATCCGCGTTTTTGTTCCGAATTCGGTTTTCAATCCTGGCCCTCGTTTGCAGAGACGAAACAGTTTGTGCCAGAGCAAGATTGGAACGTTACTTCTCCAACGTTTGAACAGCATCAGAAGAACCCTCGAGGTAATAGTATTATCACCGAGATGTTCACTCGTTACTTCCGTTTCCCTTCTGGTTTTGAACAGATGCTATACCTCAGCCAAGTGCAGCAGGCTGTGGCCATAAAAACGGCTTGTGATCATTGGCGTGCAATCTCTCCGGTATGCAGAGGCATGCTGTATTGGCAACTTAACGATAACTGGCCAGTAAGTTCTTGGTCGAGTCTCGAATACAGCGGTCGTTGGAAGCAATTGCATTATCATGCTAAGCGCTTCTTTGCGCCTCAGTACTTGGTGTTTTCAGAGCATACTGGCCAGTTGAGCCTGCATTTACTTAATGACGCCAGAGATTCAGTTGATGTAAGTGCACAATTGCATTGGGTGAATTGGCAGGGTGAAGTGAAGCAGACTTGGCCACTAGAACACTCGGTTTCTAGTGACAGTAATACCGTCATCTGGCAGTTGGATGAATCTTTTGATTCGTCTGAATTGAAATCGGGGTTCTTCTATGTAGAAGCGCAAGTGGCTCAAGATAAAATCACCAACACTTGGTTTAGTACTCATGAACTAAAAACGTTACCAATGGAAAGAGCGAATATTGAAGTAACAATTGAAGCCAACAAAGTCACGCTCGTTGCAGATAAGCCTGCGTTCTTTGTTCACTTGGAGTGCGATAAAGATGGCAAGTTTAGTGATTCTAGTTTGACGTTGTTGGCCAATAAACCGGCAACAATTGAGTTTTTAGGCAGTGATTTGAACGCGATGGCAAGGTCGTTGCGAGTCTACCATTTGATGCAGTCATAATATGCCTAAGTAACCTTGAGATGCTAGGTTCAGCCCGCTCTGAATCCTGCACCTTGACGTCACTTGGGTATATGGTTTTAAATCCATAAAAAAGGAGCGACGGTTCGCTCCTTTTTTGTTTTTCAATAATTTAAGCTTGTTTTAGCGCCTAAGCTTATGATGGATTCGATACCCCAAAACATAACCGAGGTAGAACAACGCAATCAATGTAATAAACGCAGCGACATAAGCAAGAATGTGATTTAGACCAAGACCAAAAGCGAGCGTAAAAGCAATACCATTTACGGCTTCAAGTGGAATCTTGTACCAAGCAGAATGAACGGTAGAACCAAATAGAACTAACGTACTAATTAAAAAGATTGTGCCGACGAACATACCTGCCCATCTGCTGTTATTCATGCTTCTTCTCAAAGGTTACCAACTACGTAACAAAATATTTCAGGAAGCACATTATACTACTGAGAGTGGTACAAAGTGTTAGCACTATTTTAATAAATTATAGAGAGGCTAACATATGGCCTCTCTATCTATGAGTCTCAGTAAAGTCACGGTATTCGTCGTTTTTGGCAAACAGAGTTTTTCTGAGTAAGACTAACTGATCCAGCCAATAAAATATGGAATGATCAACGCGTTAGCTAAATCGATAAAGAAAGCGCACACTAACGGCACAATGATAAATGCTTGGTGTGAATTCCCGTATTTTTGTGCAACGGCAGACATGTTTGCCATCGCGGTTGGGGTTGAGCCCAATGAGATACCACCAAAACCAGAACACACCACCGCAGCGTCATAGTTTTTGCCCATGAGTGGAAATACAACAAAGACCGCGATACACACTGCCACCAAAAATTGTGCCCCAAGGATGATGAAGATAGGGCCAGCTAAATCGACTAACGCCCATAACTGCATACTCATCAAAGACATGGCGAGAAAAGCACCTAATGCCATGTCAGCAATCAGCGCGATAGCGGGTTTTCTTGCAGGCCAGCGTGTCCCTGTTAAACGAGGATAAGACGCAGGAATCAGGTTTGAAATGAGAATACCCGCAAAAAGACATGTCACAAATAGAGGCAGTTCTAGACCAAGGCTACTGACTCCCTCGTTTAGCACTGCACCAAGAATGATACAAACATGAATAGCCAACATCGCATCCAAGAAATCATAAGCGTTGATAGAGGGTTGCGGTTCATCTTGGGCTGTACCGACGTCCATTTCTTCCACTGTCGCAGGCTTGAGGTTGTGCTTGTTGATCAGGTATTTCGCGATTGGCCCCCCCATTAGACTGGCGAGAATTAAACCAAACGTCGCACTGGCGATTCCGATTTCCATGGCGGTATCGAGATCAAATATTTCAGCGATCCTTGGCGACCAAGCAATTGCGGTTCCATGACCACCAATTAAAGAGACGGTGCCACTAAGTAAGCCTACCGCTTCAGGTTGACCAAGCATGGTCGCAATGCCAATTCCGGTTAGGTTTTGTATCAGCATGTAGCCGATGGTGACCGAGAGTAGAATGATGAGAGGTTTCCCTCCTTTGAATAGATCTTGCAGGCTGGCATTGATACCAATTGTGGTAAAAAAATACACCAACAGTAGATCGCGAGTCGCGAGATTAAACTGAACATCAATGTGGGTCACATAGTGAATCACAGCAAAAAGAATAGACACTAATATGCCACCTGAAACCGGTTCGGGAATGCTGAACTCTCTCAAAAAGTGACTGGCCTGGGTAAGGCGTTTTCCCAAAAACAGCACGACGATGCCTAGGGTGACGGCCAAAAATGATTCGATGTGCAATACACCATCAATGAAATCCATAACTGCTCCTGTTGTGTCTTGCTCTGCCTAATTGTGTTCGTTTGTGTCCTGTTGAAGTAATGTGAGGCAATGTCCTTTGTAATGTGCATAAACCGTATGCTGAATGAGTAACCATACTGACTTGTCTAAATAACATCCAGTTTCATATTGGTGAATTTGAACTAAGTCCGGTTGTTGTTCAAAGGTTATGCGCAGTTGAAAATGAGCCGCTAGATTCGTTTACCCAAGAATATAACGGCTCGAATACCAAGACATTTCGTGATCAATATCTTGAGGTTATATGGTTATATGGTTATATCGGTATAGCTATAGGTAACAAGCTCACATGTTTTCTACTTTGGGGTTTGGTTCTAGAGCCCAATTTCCACCAAGTGATTTGTACAATGCCACCGTAACTTGGGCCGTTTGTAATTTGGCTGCAAGCTGACGGTCTTGCGTTGCTGACGTTGTGCATCAAGGACTGATAAGTGGTCGATCAAGCCTGCTAATACACCGCACAAGATGTACTAAATCTATTGGGCTCTGGTGGCTGGAAAGGCGGATGAATGGATGATGATATGGATTTACTTAAGAATATGTCGTTGTAAAGGCCCGCACATCCTTATGCGAGCCTAAATGGGGCTAGAGCTTCTTGATCACAATAGCAGTACCCATACCGCCACCAATACATAGAGAGGCCAAGCCATATTGCAGTTCACGCTTTTCCATTTCATAGATGAGCGTGGTAAGAATTCGGCCACCTGATGCACCCAAAGGATGCCCTAGTGCGATTGCACCACCATTAACGTTAGTGTTGTTGTCAAACGAGCTAAGTGGTAAACCGTATTTCTCACTCAAACCGTGCATTACGCCGAGTGCTTGTGCAGCGAATGCCTCATTGAGCTCAAGAAGTTGCATGTCAGACAGAGTCATTTCTGCACGTTGCAATGCTTGCTCAATCGCAGGAACGGGGCCAAGCCCCATGTAAGCTGGGTCAAGACCACCTTGACCATAACTTACGATTTCAGCGAGAGGCGTTAGGCCATGTTTTTCTACCGCAGCCTCAGAAGCGACCACAAATGCCACACCGCCGTCGTTAATGCCAGATGCATTACCTGCTGTAACGCTACCATCTTTTTTGAATGCAGGGTTTAGCTTAGATAAGCTTTCAATAGAAGCATCGGCACGAGGGTATTCATCTTCCGAGAAGCTGATGGTTGTACGACGTTGTTGCACTTCCACCGGTACGATCTCATCAGTAAAACGACCTTGTTGAATTGCTTCCACTGCGCGCTGTTGGCTACGTAGGGCAAAGGCATCTTGCTCTTCACGAGAGATATTGTATTTCTCTGCCACATTTTCAGCCGTCATACCCATGTGGTATTGGTTAAACGCATCGGTTAAACCGTCATGGATCATAGTATCAACCAGTTGCTGGTTGCCCATTTTACTGCCAAAACGGTTTTTAGCACTCACAAGGTATGGCGTGCTCGACATGTTTTCCATGCCCGCTGCGACAATTAAGTCTGCATCGCCTGCTTTGATTTTACTTGCGGCTTCCATGACGGTTTTCATGCCACTACCGCAAATCATATTCAACGTGAACGCAGGAACGGAATCTGGCACGTCAGCAAATCGAGCGGCTTGACGGCCTGGGCCCATACCTTGGCCTGCGCTCAGTACGTTACCGACGATAACTTCATCCAGGTGCTCTGGTGAGAGATTAGCTTGCTGTAAGGCTGCACGAATAGCGTGTCCGCCCAGTTCAAATGCAGGAACCAGTGATAGCGTACCGCCAAAACTGCCGAGAGCGGTGCGTTTTGCACCAACAATGTAAACTTTTTTCATCTTAAATCACCAAACCGCCATCGATCTTAAGCGTTTGACCAGTGATGAAGCTTGCTTTGTCACTGGCTAGGAATGTAACACCATCGGCAATGTCTTGAGGTTTACCCATGCGACCTAGTGGTGTTTTAGACTTCATGTGATCCAGCACTTTTTCTGGCAGATCAATCGTCATAGGAGTCTCAATAAAGCCAGGGGCCACGCAGTTCGCGCGAACTTGAGCACCTTTACGAGAAAACTCTTTTGCCCAACCTTTTGTCATGGTGATCACACCGCCTTTGGTTGCACCGTAATTACTTTGACCGATGTTGCCATCAGTCCCCACAACAGAAGACATCGTAATTATTGAGCCCACACCCTGTTCAATCATCATTGGAGCAACGGCCTGTGTCATGTTAAACACGCCCTTGAGGTTCACATTGATCACAAGATCCCAATCATCTTCACTCATACGATCAAGCAGGTTATCTCTTGTGATGCCCGCATTATTGACTAAAACGTCGATCTTGCCGTGTTTTGCTTTGACCTCTTCAATAAAGTGATGAATCGCTGCACGATCACAGACGTTTAGCGTTTTAACTTCAACGTTAGGGTATTGCGCTTTAAGCTCTTCTGCGACTTGGGCGTTCATATCGCATGCATAAACCATGGTTGCGTTTTGCTGTGCGAATGTTTCGACAATACAGCGGCCAATGCCTTGGGCGCCGCCAGTTACGATACAGATTTTATTGGTAAGCATAGTGTTTCACCTTGTAAAGGATGGGTGCGATGCTATGTCTTGGCATAGTGACTATTCGCAGTAGGTGAAATCATTCTAGGGACTTAGAGCCAATTTGTAGATGGATTCTGAATCAAAACACTATTGCAAAAACGGGATAGTTGAGAGTTGAAAAACGAAGTTTTATTGATTGATAAAAGCTTGAAATATCGTAGGAGCTAGAATATATGACCGACATAGCGAAACAAAGAGATTGGCGTTTGCGACGGGGAGAAGTTGAGCTATAACGCTGATTACCCATTTATTGCAATAATCAAGGTTTTTAAAATGCTCGATAAAATCGTCTATTTTTTACATGTGGTTCGTACTGGATCTTTTAGTGTGGCTGCGAAGCAATACGGTATATCGGCTTCAGCAGGTAGTCGTTGGATCATCGAGCTAGAAGAGAGTATGGGTGTAAGTTTATTGAAGCGTTCAACCCGAAAGGTGGTACCGACTCAAGCAGGGTTAAAGCTTTATGAACGCTTTAGTCGTGTTAATAGCGAGATTGATGACATTTTTACTGAGATTCAGAACCTTGGCAACGATGATAGAGGCATCATCCGCATAGCGTCTACACCGCTTTTTGCTCGAGATTTTCTTGGCACAATTGTGGGGGAATATTTGCAGGACCATCCACATGTGACTTTCCGTATTATGGAGACGGCTTTTGATGTGGACCACTTGGATGAAATTGATTTTGCGATTCGTGCGAGTGCTATTTATCAGGGCTTTCAAGAAAAAGATAGCCTGTTGGTTAAACGCTCTCTGCTGAAATACCCTCTAATGGCCTGCTGTTCTCCAGAATACATTCAAAAGTTTGGTGAGCCTGAAGTACCTGATGATTTGCGCCGCCACAATTGTTTATATGCATCGACGCTAGTAGGTGGAAGTAAGTGGGTGTTTGAGCGTAATAAAGAGATGACAACAGTGAGTATTTCGCAAACCGTGGAAGTTGAAGACAGCCAATTTATTAAAACGGTTGCACTTAATGGTGGTGGTATTGGTTACTTACCTGTCCGTTTAATTGAAGAAGAATTAGACAGTGGTTCTTTAGTGCAAGTGCTAAGAAATTATACCAATAGTGAATTTGAGTTTAGTCTGTACTACCGTCCACGACGTCAAATGCCTGCACGATGCGTCAATTTTAAGGACTATTTGATCCGACGAGTGCGTGAAATCTCTGAAGCAGAATAATCAGAGCCAAGACGAAGCGGTCTATCCCCCACAAAATTCAAGTCTCACGGGATAAAGGATTATCCCGTATTCGCAATTATCATTTCTTTTATTGTCTATTTTTTCATTAATTAGAAAGCAATACACTTTTTCTATCAGTTCAAAGCCACGGCTTAGGCAACAATAATTTTCCCGAAGGAAAACCAATAATGAAGAAAAAAGTGTTAACAGCCCTACAAGCTGCTCAGTTAATTAATGATGGTGACCGAGTCGTTCTCGGTGGGTTTATTGGTGCGGTTGTGCCAGAAGCGATAGAAAAAGCGGTTGGTGAACGCTATTTAGAAACTGGGCACCCAAATAAACTTGAACTTTTTTTTACCGCAGGGCAGGGCAATGGCGTGGACAAAGCAACCAACCATTTATCTCACCCAGGCATGGTGAGTAAAGCGTGTGGTGGCCATTGGGGATTGATCCCTAAGCTGCAACAGTTGGCAAACAGTGATCAGATCCAAGGTTACAACTTCCCTCAAGGTGTGATTGCTCAGCTACTCAGAGACTCTGCAGCGGGCAAGCCCGGAACATTATCACACGTTGGTTTAGGTACATTTGTTGACCCGCGTTTGGGCGGTGGCAAAATTAACCAAGTCACCACCGAAGATCGTGTGTCAGTGATGAGCATTGATGGTGAAGAGTACCTGTTCTACAAGCGAATTAACCCAAACGTTGCTCTGCTGCGTGGTACAACTGCTGATGAACATGGAAACGTCACCATGGAAGACGAATGTTTGTTCCTAGAGAACTTAGCTGCAGCGCAACTTGTGACGAATATGGGTGGAACCGTGATTGTTCAGGTTAAGCACATGGTGAAGTGTGGTGAGTTGGATCCTCAACAAGTGCGAATTCCGGGTATCTTCGTTGACGCGATAGTGATTGCAAACGAAGAGGACCATATGCAGACGTTCGCGGAAGCGATGAACCCGGCTTATTGCGGACGTGGAGTGGTAGCCGATAAATCGGTTTTGGTTCGCCCATTGGACGCCAAGAAAATCATCGCACGTCGTGCCGCCTTGGAACTGAAACAAGGCGCCATCCTTAACTATGGCATCGGTGTTCCAGAGGTGATCGCTCAGGTGACAGATGAAGAGGGCATTACCGATCAGATGATCGCGACCGTCGAGCCTGGCGCGATTGGTGGTACACCCGCCGGTGGCCTAAGCTTTGGAGCATCCGCGTTCCCTGAAGCGGTCATTACCCAAGATCAAATGTTTGATTTTTATGATGGTGGCGGCATCGATCAGGCGTTCTTAGGGCTGGCTGAGTGTGATCAACACGGAAACTTAAATGTGTCCAAATTTGGTAGCAAAATCGCAGGTTGTGGCGGCTTTATTAATATTACCCAAAACGCTAAGCAGGTATTCTTTTGCGGCACATTCACGGCGGGCAAACTCGAAATCGAGACGGGCGACGGTACGCTGTCGATTGTCAATGATGGTCATATCCAAAAGCTGATTGGTGAAGTGCAGCAAATTACTTTCTCAGCAGATGTTGCAAGGCGCAATGGTAAACCGGTGCTTTATATTACAGAGCGCGCGGTGTTTAAGCTTGGCGCCGATACGCTAGAGTTGATAGAGATTGCTCCTGGTGTTGACTTAGAGAAAGACATTTTAAGCAAGATGTCATTTAAACCCATAATTAGTCATGAGCTGAAATTGATGGATTCCCGTATTTTCCACGAGAAGCCAATGGGACTGACTTTCCCTGAAAAAGTGGAAACCAAACAAGGCGAAAGCGAAGCAGCTTAATTCCATACCCAAGTATCTTGAAGTTATTTGGGCTTACTCTCCCCCTTTTTCTGAGGGGAGAGGGTTTTACTTCTTATTGGTAAAACCACCACATTCATTTCCGAGAGAAAATTATTATGAGTTATACCATCGAACAGCTTGTGGTAGGGCAAAGTGCACACTTTGAAAAGACGATCAGTGAGTCTGATATTCAAATGTTTTGCGGTATTAGTGGTGATATTAACCCTGTTCACGTCAGTAAGATTGCAGGTCAAAGCAGTATTTTTGGCAACCGAGTTGCGCATGGCATTTTGGTGTCTGGTCTTACGTCCGCCGTGCTCGGTATGAAGTTGCCTGGGCCAGGTACGATATATCTAGGTCAAGAGCTGAAATTCACCGCTCCGGTTTTTATTGGGGATACGATACGGGCTGAAGTTGAAGTGATTGATATTAATAAAGAGAAAAATATCGTCAAACTAGCGACTCGTAGTGTTAACCAAGACAACCAAATCGTTATTCAAGGCATAGCAACGGTTATGCCTCCTAAATCTATCGTTTAAAAGAGGTTTTCCATGATCATTTTGCCTAATATTCAAGGTGTTGTTGCTCGTACCGCTCATCCACTTGGTTGTCATCAAGCCGTTCTTAATCAAATCAACTATGTTAAAAGTGCACCGCAAGTGGCGAATGGGCCGAAGAAAGTATTAGTCCTGGGGGCGTCTTCTGGCTTTGGTTTGGCTTCACGAATTAGTCTGGCGTTTGGCGGTGCAAAAGCCGATACCATCGGTGTCTCATTTGAGCGTGGGCCATCTGAAAAAGGCGTAGGTACGGCGGGTTGGTATAACAATATCTATTTCCGTCAAGAGGCAGAGAAAGAGGGATTGGTTGCGAAAAATTTTGTTGGTGATGCGTTCTCAGCGACGACACGTGAGCAAGTGGTCGACTATATCAAACATGAATTTGGAGGCTCGGTTGATTTAGTCGTTTATAGCTTAGCAACGGGTGTTAGGCCAAACCCAGAGACGGGTGAGCTATGGCGATCTTCTATAAAAACATCGGGTGCTCCTGTTATCGGGCCAACCATCAATATCGAACATGATAGCTTAGAGTCGATGGAAGTAGGTACGGCGACATCAGACGAGATGGAAGCAACGATCAAGGTAATGGGCGGGGAAGACTGGCAAGGCTGGATTGATTACCTGTATGAATCGGGAGTCTTGGCATGTGGTTGCAAAACGGTTGCTTACTCGTACGTAGGGCCTGAAGTGACTTACCCAATTTATCATCACGGCACCTTGGGTAGAGCCAAAGCTCATCTTCATGATACTGCTGACGAATTAAACCAGAAAATGCAAGTTTTTGGTGGTGAAGCATATGTTTCTGTTTGTAAAGCACTGGTGACTAAGGCGAGTGTATTTATTCCTGCATTTTCACCTTACATTCTCTCTCTATTTAAAGTGATGAAAGAGAAAGGGACTCATGAAGGCTGTATTGAGCAGATGCAACGATTGTTTGCCCAGCGTCTATACAGTGATAAGCCATGGGTGCCAGTTGATGGTGCAAGGCTGATTCGAATGGATGACTGGGAGCTGGAACCAGAAACTCAACAGGAGGTGAAGCGACTAATGAGTCAAATGACGGTGGATAATTTCCGTCAAGTGGGTGATTACGCTGGTTACAAATCGGACTTTATGCAACTTAATGGATTTGGTTTTAGCGAGGTGAATTATGACTCTCCAGTCAACATGGAAGAATTGACCCTATTGCAACCGTAAACAGTATATTAACGTTTTATTAAAGCCCTGCTATTGAGTAGGGCTTCTTTTTATGTGTCTGATTTAATGTGATTTAAGTGTTTTTCGCCACAGGCATCACACAATTCATTATTGCAAATTAAGGATAATCACCTGCTTTAAATGGGGTTATTATTAACTCGAAGAATAAATCTAATATCACCCTACAGGTAAATAAAATGAACAAGAAACATCTTATTGAGATAACGATATTTCTCACTTACGCGTTGTTCGCAATGTCCTGGGTTGCTGGCTCAATGATGACCAAAGATATCATGTCTTTTTACGATATTGATGGCATGGCTGCTGCGACTTGGATGACGAACGCCATCACGATTGCAAAAATTATTGGTAACTTAGCTGCGGCTTGGCTACTTGTGAAGATGGGACCAAAGAAAGCCTTTGCTGCTGCGTCCCTATTAATCGTTGCTGGTGCGATTGGCGCATTCGCTTCTAATTACCCACTGTATGTATTCTCGCGCTTAGTGATGGGCTTTGGTGGCGCATTTGCGATTGTTTACTTCAACCCAATTGTTATTAAGTACTTTAGCGCAGAAGAGCGTCCATTGATTAATGGTATTAACGCTGCGGCGTTTAACATGGGTAACTTGTTAGCGATTCTTTTTACAGGCTCACTACTGGCGACATTGGGAAATTGGCAGAACGTTATTTTAGCTATTTCGGCCGTCAGCCTGGCCATTTTGATTGTGTGGTGGTTTGTCAGCGACGATTTCTCGCTATCAAGTACGGCCGATAACAAAGAGCAAGCGGCTTATACCTTAAAAGATGGGATGAAAGAGTCTGTGAACTGGTGGCTACCAATTGCTTACTCTGGTCTACTCTTCTGCTACATCTCAGTATTTGCATTATTCCCATTGGTACCAACCTTTGCGGCAGAAGCGAAATACCTCTCCTCTATCATGATTGGCGCGGGCATGGTCGGCACGATCGCAGGTATCATTGTCGCGAAACGTTACCCACTGCGTGTTCCAGTGATTCGTTACTGTGGTCTAGCGATGACGTTGTTCGCGGCACTGATGATTACCACAGGTAGTGCGACTGTTGCCTACATTGCCGCGTTTATGGCTGGTTTCTTCATGTTTATGCCTATGACTTCTCTCGTTACGCTACCTCAAGAGCTACCAAACATGACGCCTGGTCGTATCACGGTAATCTTCGGCATGTTCTGGTCAATCTCATACATGATCGAAACGGTATTGATGTACTTTGCAGGCGTGTTAGCCGATACCACTGGCAATATCGGTTACGCAGCATCGTTTGCAGTGATCTGCTCTTCTACGTTCTTCTTGGCGAGCTTCTTCCTACCAGAAACGGGCAAGAAGCCAGAAACTGTTACCACTACTACCACAGCCAAAAGTGCTTAAGGAGCCATTATGCGTAAAGTAAGTCCTAAATTAGAAGCTTGGTTAGACAATTTTAACGTATTAGTAAACCAGTTGATTGAAGGTGGCTTCAAACCAACAGCGACAAACGCAAGAGAAGGGCTAGCCAACCTAACCAAAAACTTGTTAACCGAAGTACCAGCGGTGGCATGGATTCAAGATGATTTGGTGGTGGGCGGCGAATATGCAGTGCCAGTGCGTATCTACCATCCTGCACCGGAAGAAGCGCTACCTGTGCTTGTCTACTACCATGGTGGTGGCCATATGGCGGGCAGCGTGACCGTTTATGACCCAATTTGTCGTAAACTGGCCTTAGCAACCAAGCACATTGTGGTGTCGGTCGATTACCGACTTGCGCCAGAGTGCCCTTACCCTGCAGGCTTAAACGACGCGTACTCTGTGGTCCAAAATCTATGGGCGACACTGGATGGACGTCATCTTAACTACTTGCCAACCTTATCTATTGCGGGTGACTCAGGTGGTGGCGCATTAGTGGCAAGCGTCAGTGCAAAGGCTCAGTTTGATGTAAATGTGGCCATCGCGAAGCAAGTCATGGTGTACCCAAGTTTGGACTACACCATGGATAGCCAGTCTATGGAAGAGAACGCAACGGGTTACTTGCTGCAGAAAGGCAAGATCGAGTGGTACTTCGATAATTACTTCTCACAAGGTGAAGACCGTAAGCAAGCATCACCATTATTCCAACCAATGACGGATAAAATGCCAGAGACGTTGTTGTTTACCGCAGAGTTCTGTCCGCTAAGAGACGAAGGTCTTGCTTACTGTGAAATGGCCAAAAGTGTCGGTGCAACGGTTGAGCATTATCACTTTAATGACATGATTCATACATTCTTAAACATGGAAGACCTAGTGAAAGAAGAGTGTGAAACCACATATCAAAAAATTAGCGAGTTTTTGAACCGCTAACACACCCTTGCTCGGTGCTTCGGTCTGACGTTTAAAACAAAAGATCCGGGCACCGCATTACACGGATAAAAAAATGAAAGCGCATACGTTATGTCTAGCGGTAGCGGGGATTTGCTCGTCTTTTGCCGCGCACTCATCAGTGGTTGAGTTGAACGAAAACATCAAATTGGATTGGGGCATGGATGCGTATGTTCGTGCACATGTTATTGAACCATCGGGTGGTGATACGGAAAATGGATATTCAAGCCGCTTTAGAGTGAAAGCGAACTTGATGTTAGATGATGGTTGGTCGATCAACACTCGTTGGCAAGGTTACTACGACTGGGCGGGTGATCGCCGTCATAGTGGGGGTGCAGGGACGAACTTTACTGATGGCAGCAATGCCGATGGGCTCTCGATCGACTTAGGTTTTGTTCAATATGCAGACAAGGGATTGTTGTTTAGAGCAGGACGTCAGCGAGCAGATTGGGCGTATGGATTTAACATTCAAAATGACCGTAGAGACCGCGTATTAGCAATGAAGTCATATCAATATGCATCTTCAAACAATGTCAGTGTGCTCGGAATTTATGATCTACGCTTTGCTGAAAGTGAACATTCTTCTGAGTTTGATGTGTATGATGATGTTCATATGTATGCGTTGGCAGCAGTAGGCAGCCACGGCCCCTTCGATTGGGGTATGCTTTGGGCGTATTTTGAGGGGGGGAATGAGAACATAGGCAATAGCGAAGAGGGGATTCCTCAGCAAGGTTATGGCATTGATTATTTCCACAATATCTCGCCATATTTTACGGTTCAGCTAGATAAGTTTGCCCTAAAAGGTGCGGCTAACGTGATTCTGTCGGATTCTACGCAAGAAAGAGGCTACCACACGACTTGGGGGCACGATGGTTTTGCAGGATTTTTAGAAGCGAGTTATGCCATTACGCCTCAAGTGAAACTACAAGTTCACGGCATGGGATATGTTGATGGTGGTTTAGTCGGACGCGGTTTTGATACTTACTCAGGGTTAATTAACAACAGTGATCGCAACAACCCAAGCCCGATTTCACGTCAGTTCTTTGGTGGTTTAGGCCACGAAAATAATGATGGTCAACTTTATGCGGCAAGAGTTGATTGGCAAGTGATGGATGATGTGAACGTTAAATTCGCTGGTGGCCAAATGACGATTGATAACGCGCTGGGTGGTGGGCAAGATCTTGAAGCGAAATTCTTGGATCTCAAAACACAGTATCAATGGAGTCAATACACTGATCTTTCATTGCAAGTTAGTTGGGCGGATGAAGATATTGATGATTTAGCTGTGATGGCGTTGATCAATATTAAGTACGATTAATGTTAGAGAGCAAAAAGCGAGGTCTTTGATGGCCTCGCTTTTTTGCTTAAGCTATTTTTCCAGACGCTTGACTAAGCAGAAGTGCTTTTTACCGCGTTGTAATAACCAGTATTGATCGAACAGGGGGAAGTTTAAACTTGGGTTTTCGGCATCAACTTTCTCACCGTTTACGCTAATGGCATTGTTGCCAATCAGTTCGCGAGCAATGCGTTTTGAGTTTGCCAAATTTGATTCAATCAGCAGTTCAACCAAATCTTGCTGCGCACTTTGAATGCTTGGCAAGCCATCGAGTTCCAACTGTTTTAGTTCGCTCAAACTGAGTTGCTGCACATTGCCACTAAATAGTGCTTGAGTGATTCGCTCTGCACTTGCTAAGCCCTCGTCACCGTGTACAAAACGCGTCATTTGCTCTGCTAAAATACGCTGTGCTTGCGGTTTTCCTTTGCTCTCTTTGTCTTGTGCCTCAATGGTTGAGATCTCATCACAGCTCAAGAGCGTGTAGTAGCGTAGGAAGTGGTATACATCCGCATCTTCAGCTGATAACCAGAATTGGTAGAACGCATAAGGCGAAGTTTTTGTTGGGTCAAGCCACACTGCACCGCCTTCCGTTTTACCAAATTTGGTGCCGTCGGATTTGGTGATCAAAGGCAGTGTTAGACCAAATACTTGCTCACCGTTTTGGCGGCGAGTGAGATCAATACCACTGACGATGTTGCCCCATTGGTCGTTACCACCGATTTGCAAGCGACAGCCGTATTGGCGGTTCAGTTCAGCAAAGTCGTAAGATTGAAGCAATGCGTAACTGAACTCGGTAAACGAGATGCCTTGGTCTGGGCGTTGCAAGCGTTGCTTTACTGATTCACGGCTGATCATGGTATTCACAGAGAAATGCTTACCTACGTCACGGAAGAAGTCGATCACGTTAATCTGTTTCACCCAATCTGCGTTGTTCACCATGATTATTGGCTTGCTGACTTGGTTATTCATCAGATGTTGGATTTGATTGGAAAGGTCTTGCACCCAACCGGTGACAACGTCTTCTGAGTTTAAGCTGCGCTCGGTCGCTTTAAAGCTTGGATCACCAATCATTCCGGTTGCGCCGCCAATCAAAGCGATGGCTTGGTGCCCTGCATCTTGAAAGCGTTTTAGCATAATAAGTGGTACAAGGTGACCAATATGCAGGCTGCCAGCCGTTGGATCGAAGCCACAGTAAAGCGTTTGTGGCTCGGATAGCAGTTGTTGAACTTGTTCTAAATCACTCGCTTGAGCAATTAGACCGCGAGCTTGTAAATCTTCAATCAGTGTCATCGTTTTATCTTCAATGTCATTTCAATGCATTTAGAGTAAGGGCCGATGCACAATCTAGATATATCCCTAAAGGGATGGTTTGTTATCTTGATTGTGTGATGAGGTGATTGAGAAACAGTTGGAAAAGTTCACTCAGTGATGCGACTTTTAATTGAGCGTAGATCCGTTTTCGGTGGTTTTTGACGGTGCCTTCCGTGACTTTGAGCTTTATTGCTATCTCTTTACTATCAAAACCTTGGGTGATTAAAGAGGCAATTTCTTGTTCTCGTTTGGTCAATATGGTTTGACCAAATGAGGCCAATGCCTTCTCAATGGCGTCACGCATTTGCCCGGAGTGCAAGGTTGGGTTGAAGACCGGCTCAGAAAGCGTGAATTCGGTTTGCTTCCAGTGTTGCTGGCACAAGGACTGAATGATGGAAAAGTAAGACGTTAGCTTTGCAATTTGCGGTTTGGTGAAGCGTTTGTCGTCTTGCATAAAGCCGAAATAGAGCATGACCCAACGTGTAGGTTCTATTTCAATGAGTATGCTCAGTTCGTCTTTCCAACCCGTTTGATTATAAAACTGTTCGCAGTAGGCTTGGTAGTCGAGATCTTTGCTTGCAACGTTTTTACCTACCATGTCTTTGAGCGTGAAGATACCTTGTTCTTTATTTGCGTTGAGTTTTTGATAAAACGGGTCATTTTGGAATGACGTGGTCAGATAACGCTGGAACAACAGTTCACGTTCATTCTCAAGCGAATCGTAAAGATAGATGGGGTGCTTGCCCTCGCGATAGCCAAGGATTACCGCGCAATCAAAACTCAATAATGAACTAATTAGACGCATCAGTTTGGGCGTGAAACTTGGAGAGTTTAGTGCAGAAATCGCTTCTGCAAGTTGTGTATTGAATGCGTCGTTTGGCATGTTGATTAGACAGTTTGATATGAATGGGAACAAGCATAACGCAATAGGGTGTTATCCCAAAGTTATCAGCTACACCCTGACTCTTAAACGTGAGGGGTTAACTCTTTTCCATCAGTGTGATTGCGCCAATATAACAGCTAGATAGGCACTCACCACAACCATTGCAGTTCTCATTTAGGGCAGGTGTAGCGTCATCGGGCAGCGTTAGAGCTTGCTTAGGACAATCATCAACACACTCTTGGCAGTTGCCAAACAGACGAGCGTTGCAACTCTGGCTGAATGTTGGTCGCCAGCCGGTATCTGTCGTATTGAGTATGTTTAGAGCTTGCGTTGGGCAAACTGTAATACACTGATGGCAAAAGTTACAGTGGTTGAGGCTGAGATCCATGCAAGGTCCATTAGCTTGCATGCTTAATACACTTTGCGGGCAAGCAGTGACGCAGTCACCACATTGAGTACATAAGCGATTAAACAACTCTTCCTCAACAGCACCGAGAGGTCGAGAAGCGTTAATGACCGCCATTGGTTCTTCAATAGACTGGGTAACGCCTCTCGAGACAGCACGAAAGAAGCCACGACGACTGCTGTTCATTTCATTAAGCTCAATCGCTAATTCGATACTGTCTGGTTTCATTATTCTGTCTCTTGCCAGTAGTTACGGCGCGCAACGATTTGCAATTGATGCTCTTCACAGTAGAAGTTAAGCCAAGCAAGGACAAAAGCTGCAAGTTGGCGATAGAACTCGGTTTCAGCGTGTTGCTGCATGCTTTCAAGCATGATTGGGGCGAATGGCATTAAATGTTGGCTGATAAGTTGCTTGGCTTGCTCGACATTGTCTTGCTCAAGCAGTAATGAAACCAGCATCAGCATTAAGCCAATATGATCTTCCGGTTCACGCAGTCCGGTATCGCATTCCATTCCAAGTTGGCGCGTAAATTCACGATATTCAATCGTAGAAGATCCGAATAGAGCATTTTCTCTGTCTAAATAAACCGAGCCCCAAGGTGGGCATGGCATATCTCCGCTGCCTTGCAGTAAATTGAAGTAGTCGGCTTCGAGAGTATCACTTTCGATGCTTTGCGCCAGAGTCGAGAGGTTTGTTAACAATTCGTCATCTTGTGTCGCAAATGCACTTAAGATCTGTTGACCACTTTCAGAATTTGGAGAGTAGTAGCATAGGCCACCCAATAGGCGAAACAGTGTAATTTCGTATTGCATAAGTAAAACTGCGTTATGTTTTTGCCGAGCATACCCGCTTCAAGGGTTGAAATAAATGCGTTTGGTCAAAAATTAAATGCAATAGTTCACACTCAATAATGCGAACCATTTCGATTAATTATTTTAAATTGTGTTAACTAGTTCAAAAATATGAACGAGATCTCATTTATGGAATTTGATAGGTGAGTTCTTGAGTAGCACGGAAAAAACATTGATTAAGCGCAATATTAACCTTACTCCTAAAGGGGTAAAAGGAGGGCTGCAAAGACCACAGAGTCTTTTCTCACAACCATTGAGAAGTTGTCCTATGAAAAAAACACTGAAAGCATTAATGACCGGTGGCTTCACGAGACGAGATTTTATCAAGTCTTCAAGTGCCGTCGGTGGACTGGCTGCCACTGCCAGCGCAATTTCACTCCCTTTTAAATCAAGCCCTGTTGCTGCTGCCACTAATGAAGCGATTGAAGAAAAAGTAGTGTGGAGTGCGTGTACCGTAAACTGCGGTAGCCGTTGTCCGCTGCGCATGCATGTTGTTGATGGTGAGATCAAATGGGTCGAAACTGATAACATCGGCGATGACGTATACGGTAATCACCAAGTGCGCGCCTGTTTGCGTGGTCGCTCTATGCGCCGTCGCGTTTACAACCCAGATCGTTTGAAGTACCCAATGAAGCGCGTAGGTAAGCGTGGTGAAGGTAAATTCAAACGCATTACTTGGGAAGAAGCGTACGATGAAATCGCGAACAATATGAAGCGAATCATCAAAGATCATGGTAACGAAGCGATTTACCTAAACTACGGTACAGGTACGCTAGGCGGTACAGTAACCAAATCTTGGCCTCCAGGCAGTTCATTGATCGCCCGTATGATGAACCTAAGTGGCGGTTACCTAAATCACTACGGTGACTACTCAACGGCACAAATTACAGTAGGTCTGGATTACACCTACGGTGGTGGTTGGGCTTACGGTAACTCATTCTCTGATTTAGAGAACACTAAGCTTATCGTTCAGTTTGGTAATAACCCAGCAGAAACGCGTATGTCAGGTGGTGGTCTTATTCACCATTTGATGGAGTCTAAAGAGCGTTCAAAAGCTCGCATGATCATGATTGACCCACGTTACACCGATACTGCGGGTGGTCGTGAAGATGAGTGGATTCCAATTCGTCCGGGTACCGATGCGGCATTTATCGCGGCGATGGCTTACGTGATGATCACGGAAGACTTAGTCGATCAGCCTTTCCTAGATAAATACTGTGTTGGTTACGATGAGAAAACGCTACCAGCGTCAGCACCAGCGAAAAGCGATTACAAGTCGTACATCTTAGGTGAAGGTCCTGATGGTACTGCTAAGACACCGGAGTGGGCGGCGAAAATCACAGGTATCCCAGTTGATACAATCATTAAGACTGCACGTGAAATTGGTTCAACCAAGCCTTGTGCGGTACTTCAAGGTTGGGGCCTACAGCGTACTGCTAACGGCGAAATCGCGGCACGTGCGATCGCTATGCTCGCACTACTGACCGGTAACGTAGGTATCAACGGTGGTGGTACCGGTGCTCGTGAATCGGATTACAACATCCCATTTGTGCGTTTCCCAACGCTTAAGAACCCAGTGAAAGCGTCGATTCCAATGTTCCTTTGGACAGACGCTATCGTTCGCGGTCCTGAAATGACGGCAACTCGCGATGGTATTCGTGGCGTCGAACAATTAAGCGTACCAATCAAGATGATTTGGAACTACGCAGGCAACTGCATCATCAACCAGCACTCAGATATCAACAAGACACATGAGATCCTGCAAGATGATAAAGCGTGTGAGTTGATTGTGGTGATTGATAACCATATGACGTCATCGGCGAAATACGCTGACATTGTACTGCCTGACTTAACTACATCAGAGCAAGCTGACTTCTGTATGGATACGAAAGCTGCGAACATGCCTTACTTTATCTTTGCTGATAAAGCGATTGAGCCTCAGTTTGAAGCGAAAGGTATCTACGAGATCTGTTCTGAGATTTCAAAACGCATGGGTGTCGGCGAGCAGTTTACCGAAGGTCGTGACCAAGAAGGTTGGCTACGTCATCTTTACGCGTTAACTCGTGAGCAAGACCCAACACTGCCTGATTTTGAAACCATGCGTAAGCTTGGAATCTACAAACGTCGCGATCCAAATGGTCACTTTGTTGCTTACAAAGCGTTCCGTGAAGATCCAGAAAATAACCCATTGGGTACACCATCAGGCAAGATTGAGATCTATTCAGAGCGTCTAGCGAACATCGCGTCGACTTGGGAATTACAAGAAGACGAAGTGATTCACCCACTGCCAATCTATGTATCGACTTTTGATGGTTGGGACTCGAAGAAGCGTGATCAATTCCCGCTGCAGTTGACAGGTTTCCACTACAAGGCACGTTGTCACTCAACCTACGGTAACGTTGACATCATCAAGGAAGCGGCGCGCCAAGAAATGTGGATCAATCCGCTGGATGCGCAGCAGCGTGGCATCGAAAACGGCGATTTGATCCGTATCTTCAATGACCGTGGTGAAGTGCATATTCCAGCTAAAGTGACACCACGTATGATGCCAGGCGTGGTAGCGCTAGGCGAGGGTGCATGGTACGCACCAGATAAGAACAAAGTGGATAAAGGCGGCTGTATTAACGTGTTGACGACTCATCGTCCAAGTCCGCTGGCTAAGGGTAACCCTCAGCATACCAACTTAGTAGAAGTTCAACTGGTGAAGAAGGCATAAGGTTAAACCATGAAACAATACGGCTTTTATATTGATTCAAGTAAGTGCACCGGTTGTAAAACGTGTCAGCTTTCTTGCAAAGACAACAAAGACCTAGATGTAGGTCGTAACTACCGTCGTGTTTACGAATACGCAGGCGGTAATTGGGTAGAAGACAACGGCACGTGGCGTCAAGACGTGTTTGCCTACTACGTATCAATGGCTTGTAACCACTGTAGCAACCCTGCGTGTACCAAGGTATGCCCAAGCGGTGCGATGCATAAGCGTGAAGATGGCTTTGTAGTCGTGGATACTGATAAGTGTATCGGTTGTCAGTACTGTTCTATGGCGTGTCCTTACGGCGCACCTCAGTACAACAAAGAAAAAGGCCACATGACGAAGTGTGACGGCTGTTATGAACGCGTGGCTGAAGGTCTTAACCCTGTGTGTGTGGACTCTTGTCCACTGCGTGCACTGGAGTTTGGTCCTATCGATGAGCTACGTGTGAAATATGGCACAAATGCCGAGGTTGCGCCGCTGCCACCTGCATCATTGACGCTACCAAATATTGTTATCAAACCGAACCGCCATGCGCGCCCTTGTGGAGACACCACGGGCTACTTGGCTAATCCGAAGGAGGTCTAATATGGCATGGCATGAATGGCCGCTTATCGTTTTTACGGTATTGGCACAAACGTCAGTAGGTGCGTTCTTGGTCTTAGCGACAATGCTTTTGACTAAGCAGCTTTCATCGGGTGCTGAAGAACGTCTGCACAAAGCGATGTTCGGTCTTTGGGCGGTGATGGGGCTGGGTTTCCTTGCTTCAATCATGCACCTAGGTAGTCCACTGCGTGCAATGAATGCACTGAATATGGTTGGCAGTTCTTGGCTATCGAATGAGATTGCGTCAGGCAGCGTATTCTTTGCTCTAGGAGGACTGTTTTGGCTACTATCTGTGTTGGATAAAGGCAGTGAAGCGATTCGTAAAGCGCTAATGATTGGTGCAATGGTGGTTGGCATTGTGTTTATGTACGCAATGGCGATGGTATACATGATTGATACCGTACCAACTTGGTATACGTCATTAACACCAGGGGCATTTGTGGTAACTATGCTAGTTAGCGGTACCGCACTGGCTCAGTTACTGTTATCTCTTGCGAACCATGACAACGCAGCAGCGGATAAAGTGCTACCAGTGATGGGCTTAGTCGGTTTGTTTGCGGTTGCTATCGTAGTGATGCAATTGGCTGCTCACCTAGGCTCTATTGAAACCAACGTGACGGCTGCACTGTCTGTTGTTCCTGATTTCAGTTCGCTACAGACAACACGCTTAGTGCTATTGTCTGCGGGTATTGCTTTGTGGCTAATGCCAGTCGTTCGACGCACGCCAGTAACAGCGGCACCGATGGCAATCGCGTTTGCATTGATCGTTGTATCTGAACTGATTGGTCGTGGCGTGTTTTACGGCATGCACATGACAGCCGGTATGTAGAAACGTGTTGTTGAGCGATCAAAGAGCTTAGCGACTGAATTTGTTTCGATTGTAAATTGTTTAGCTAGCAAATTGCTTCACTAACCAATATTTTTGCAATCAAGGTTAATATGATATCAAGCCCCGCTACAGTGAGTGGGGCTTTTTCATATAGGCTATTGTCGTGTCGTTATTTGAGCGACATTACTGTGAATTAGTCAGCTCTTTGTTGACCCAGTATTTTGAGCCAGAGACGTTCGCATCAACCAATAAACCAGTGGTGTTGAGTTGATACACTGCCACGCCGCTGTTGAACTGTGCGCTCATCTCTTCACCGTCTTCACCCGCAACGAAAGAGGCTTCACTTGAGGCTTCCCAACCCTCTTCGACAAAGGTGTTGAAGTCTTTTTCCTGTTCAAACAATACGACTTGCTGATAGAACTTACCCCCAACGCCAAGTGCGACGCCCGCACCGAACATGTTCATGTAAGTGTGTTTGTCTGTCGACTTGTTGACCGCGACGCCGGAGCCTGAGTTGGTATGAAACATTAAAGAGAGCTTACGTGAATCAAACACCGCATAACCATAAGCGTTGTCGTAAAGATCCTTGGCTTCAGGCTTTTCGTTGAATAGCTTGAGGAGAGTACTGTCTGCCATCAAATCAATGGCTTGTCGCGCTTCTTCTGGGGTATCACCTTCCATCAGTTCATCAATTTTCTTGTCTGCCATGTCTATCCATTCTTTGCTGGTTTCGATGCTAGCATCGGTCCATTCACCTGCGGTATTAATGGCTTCTTCAGACCAATTGGTGAAATCTTGCCAAGCTTGTTTGGAGAACTCCTTAGTGCTATCCCAGGTTTCTTTTGCCGTATTAGAGACGGCGTCTCCTAGATCTGAAAGGCTGTTTGAAATGTCGTCCCAATCGGCATAAGTAGGAGAGACGAGTAAAGTTAAAGTAGTGATGAGAGCAAGAGACTTTTTCATTGGTCCATTCTTTTATGAAATCATATTGATTTATTCTAGGTGAAAATTTGGGCAGGGAGAATTGATGCCCTTGTTGGGCTGGGATGACTGTCACGAACCCATGTAGATATACCCTGATTGAGAAACAAAAAGCCCTCAAATTCCAAAACTTGAGGGCTAATTTCGTGAGATTTATATTCTTTGGGCAATATGGTGACTAGGGTAGTGTCGTCTACTTACTCACTTTACCTAGCTTTAACCAAGTATCGATAACCGTGTCTGGGTTAAGTGAAACAGAGCTGATGCCTTGTTCCATTAGCCATTCTGCAAGGTCATCGTGATCGGATGGACCTTGACCACAGATACCAACGTATTTGCCCGCTTTGGTGGCAGCATCAATCGCCATTTTCAGCATGGCTTTCACCGCTGGGTTGCGCTCGTCGAATAGGTGAGCGACATCACCGGAATCGCGGTCAAGACCAAGAGTTAACTGAGTCATGTCGTTTGAGCCAATCGAGAAACCATCGAAGTACTTCAAGAATTCTTCTGCAAGCACGGCGTTGGACGGCAGTTCACACATCATGATCACTTTCAGGCCTTGATCGCCACGGCGTAGATCAAATTTAGCAAGCAAGTCGATAACGGATGCCGCTTCGCTTGGCGTGCGCACGAATGGGATCATGATTTCAACGTTCTTCAGTCCCATCTCATTGCGAACACGTTTGATTGCTTGGGTTTCTAGTTCAAAACAGTCTTCAAACACTGGAGAAATGTAACGAGAAGCGCCACGGAAACCCAGCATTGGGTTTTCTTCATGGGGCTCATAACCTTGGCCGCCAACCAAGTTACTGTATTCGTTCGATTTAAAATCAGACATACGAACGATCACACGCTTTGGCCAGAATGCAGATGCGATGGTTGCGATGCCTTCTGTTAGCTTGCTGACGTAAAAATCAATCGGGTCTTTGTAACCACGGATGCGCTCAGTGATTTCTGCTTTTAGTTCGTCGCTTTGTGCATCGAAGTTCAGCAGAGCTTTCGGGTGAATACCTATCATCTTGTTAATGATAAATTCAAGGCGCGCTAAGCCAACGCCTTCGTTTGGTATTTGGGCAAAGTCGAATGCACGATCTGGGTTACCTACGTTCATCATTACTTTAGTTGGCAGCAACGGTAGCTCATCAACAGCAGAGCGTTTGATCTCAAAGTCTAGTTCGCCTTGGTAAACATAGCCCTTTTCCCCTTCAGCACAAGACACAGTCACCGTCTCTCCATCAGTTAACTTGCTGGTGGCGTCACCACAACCAACGATAGCTGGAATACCAAGTTCACGTGCGATGATCGCGGCGTGACAAGTGCGGCCACCGCGGTTGGTAACGATGGCAGAGGCTTTCTTCATCACAGGTTCCCAATCTGGGTCAGTCATATCTGTGACGAGCACATCGCCATTTTGCACCAGCGACATTTGGTCTAGCGAATCAACCAAGCGAACAGGACCTTTCCCAATACGTTGGCCAATAGCGCGCCCCTCAACCAATACCTCTGCTTTATTGTTGAGTTCATAACGTTCAATCACGCTTTGTTCAGTTTGAGAGCACACGGTTTCTGGGCGGGCTTGCACTATGTATAGTTTGCCATCGATACCATCTTTCGCCCACTCAATATCCATCGGACGTTGATAGTGCTTTTCGATGATCATCGCTTGTTTTGCTAGCTCTTTGATCTCATCGTCGTTTAAAGAAAAAGTATTACGTTCTTCCACCGACGTATCAATGATCTCAACTTGTTTACCGATTTCTTGACTGTTGGCGTAGATCATTTTGATCTGTTTCGATCCAAAAGTTTTCTTTACGATAGGGTGCTGACCCGCTTCAAGCATTGGCTTGTGAACATAAAACTCATCTGGGTTTACTGCGCCTTGCACCACCATTTCACCCAAGCCCCAGGAAGAGGTGATGAATACAACTTGATCGAAGCCAGATTCGGTATCTAGGGTGAACATGACGCCGGAAGAGGCTTTGTCTGAGCGCACCATACGCTGAATACCGGCTGATAACGAAATACCACGATGATTAAAGCCTTGGTGAACACGGTAAGAAATGGCGCGATCGTTAAACAGCGATGCGTATACATGTTTGGTTGCTTCTAAAACAGCATTGATGCCTTTTACGTTTAGGAATGTTTCTTGCTGACCGGCAAAAGAGGCATCAGGGAGATCCTCTGCCGTGGCTGAGGAGCGAACCGCAACCGAAACCTCCGGATGATTGTCTGTGAGTTCTTGATAGTTCTCGCGAATTTCTTGTTCTAATGCCGCAGGGAAAGGGGCGTTTAATACCCATTGACGGATGGTAGCCCCTGTCTTGCGCAGGGCTTCAACATCTTCAACATTCAGTTCATCGAGTAGTTGGTGGATCCGTTCATCCAAACCATCATGATCAAGGAATTGGTTAAACGCGAACGAGGTAGTCGCAAAACCGTTGGGAACAGAAACACCGACATTAGCTAGGTTAGAAACCATTTCGCCAAGTGACGCGTTTTTACCGCCGACTTTGTCGACATCATCCATGGATAGACCATTGAACCAGAGGGTGTTCTTTTGCATGTTTTTTCTCCAGAAACATTGCAGCTTTTGTAGGGGGACTTAAAGGCAATCGTTTACGCTCGGATTGAAAAAAAAGCGAAATAAATTTCAACCTTGTGGTGAACATAACTGAAAGCCAAACTTATTTGTTAGTATTATGTTGCTAATCCTAATCAAATGATTTTGAAAATCTAAACAGAAATGCAAATTAATAACCAAAGTCGTGATGTGTTCTATGTTTCTGACGGTACGGCGATCACATGCGAAACATTAGGGCACGTTGTTTTAGGGCAATTTCCATTTATCCCTAATGAAAAAGCCTTTCCTTTTGTCGAAACGCCAGACAAAGTGGCCGACGTTGTCAAAGAAATTGAAACTTCCTACCAGCGTAACGGTGTCAAACCACTCGTGTTTTTTTCCATCGTTCTGCCCGATGTTCGTGAGTTACTGCTTAAAGCTCCTGCATTTTCTTATGACGTATTGGCAAGCATCGTACAGAGAGTTAAAGACGATACTCAAATGGAGCCCCAACCCAAACTACAACGCTCACGCAGCGTTGGGAAAGATTCTGATACCTACTTTGATCGTATTGCTGCAATTGAATATACCTTGGCTCACGATGATGGGATTACTCTAAAAGGATTAGAAGAGGCCGATATCATTTTGCTTGGGGTGTCACGCAGCGGGAAGACTCCAACCAGTTTGTACATGGCAATGCAGTTTGGTTTACGTGTGGTGAACTACCCATTTATTGCAGAAGACATTAGCTTAATGCGCTTACTGCCTGAGTTTGAAATCCACCGTCATAAGTTGTTTGGCTTAACGATTAACCCAGAGCGTTTAACGGAAATACGAGAGAACCGTTTATCGGGCAGTGAATATGCAAGCACTGAGCAATGCAAGTTAGAGCTTGATACGGTAGAAGCGTTGTTTAGAAGAGAGGCGATTCCTTATATCAATACTTCATCTTTATCGGTAGAAGAAATTACCACTCACATTATGGAAAAAGCCGGTATGAAGCGCCGTTTGTTTTAGAGTCTTGGGTAGTTTACGTCTACGTTATTGTTTAGCAGGGTATAGCGGAGCATAACAGAGTATCGAAAAGCCAAGATGCCACACTTTGGTTTGTTCAAATGAGGCACCTTGAGATGTCGTTTGAGCCAGAAGCTCTTGTCGCTTGGATTAGAGTGTCGCTTTGAACTGCTCTAGTAGATCTTTTTGTTTGTCAGTGAGGTTTGTCGGGGTATCAACGTGTAGCGTGACGATAAGGTCACCAGTAACGCCTTTGCGGTTTTTAACACCTTTGCCCGTCATTTTAAATTTACGACCACTTTGAGAACCGGCGGGGACTTTGAGTTTGTAGCGGCTATCTAAAACTTGGACTTCTACCTCTCCACCTAGTGCAGCATTGGCAATGTCAATATGAGCGGTGCACAGCAGGTTGTCTTGCTCTCGTTTTAGAAAAGCATGAGCACGAGTATTGATCACCAATAGTAGGTCACCATTTGGACCGCCATTGATACCAGGGGCTCCTTTGTTCGAGAAACGAATTTTTTCACCGTCTCGAATGCCTGGTGGGATCTTCACATTGATTTTTTTCTGTTCGCCATTGACTGGTAGCTCAACGACTTTTTCTGCACCTTGAATAGCATCGACAAAATCAACGGTTAAGGTGAATTCATGATCCTGGCCTTTGCTTGGTTGAGATCGCCCACCTCTGGCTTGAGAGAAAATATCATCAAACCCACCAAAGCCACCACCTGAGCTTCGCCCAAAACCACCAAACCCTTGACGGCCAAATGCGCCACCAAAGATATCTTCAAATCCACCAGACTGATAATGCCCACGACCATCGTGGTGGCCGTTGCCACTCGCTCCTTGGAAAGCGGCGTGGCCAAATCGATCATATTGCTGACGTTTTTCGTCATCAGTTAAGATTTCGTAGGCTTCTTTTATTTCTTTGAATTTTTCTTCCGCAGTTTTATCTCCCGGATTTTTATCGGGATGATATTTCATTGCGAGTTTTTTATAGGCTTTTTTGATGTCTTTGGTTGACGTATCTTTAGGAATACCCAAAACCTCGTAGTAATCTCGTTTCGACATATTCACCGCTTATTTTTATTTTGTTTTAATCGAAAAGAGGGCGTAAGAGTCACCCCAAACGCCCATATTTACAAGTCTTATTGACGCTAGACGACCATACACAGTCTCCTAGTTAAGAAAGCTTATTTCTTGTCGTCTTTAACTTCTTCGAATTCCGCATCAACTACGTCATCGTCTTTCGACTGTGCACCAGCGTCAGCACCTTGTGCTTGTTGCGCTTGAGCTTGTTGTTGAGCGATTTCCATTAGCTTTTGAGCTGCTGTCATTAGCGCTTGAACTTTCGCGTCGATCGCTTCTTTGTCATCGCCTTTACGTGCAGTTTCTAGCTCAGAGATAGCTGTTTCAATCTTCTCTTTCTCGTCTGCAGGTAGTGCTTCACCCGCTTCTTCTACTTGCTTACGAGTACCGTGAATCATTTGGTCAGCTTGGTTACGTGCAGTCGCTAGCTCTTCGAACTTTTTGTCCGCTTCTTTGTTCGCTTCTGCTTCTTGAACCATTTTCTCGATGTCTTCTTCATCGCTTAGACCGCCAGAAGCTTGGATTGTAATCTTCTGCTCTTTACCAGTCTGCTTGTCTTTCGCTGAAACGTGTAGGATACCATCCGCATCTAGGTCGAAAGTCACTTCGATTTGTGGCATACCACGTGGTGCAGCTTGGATACCTTCTAGGTTGAATTGACCTAGAGATTTGTTGAAAGACGCTTGCTTACGCTCACCTTGAAGAACGTGGATAGTTACCGCGCTCTGGTTGTCTTCTGCTGTAGAGAAAACTTGGTTCGCTTTCGTTGGGATAGTGGTGTTTTTCTCAACGAGCTTAGTCATTACGCCACCCATTGTCTCGATACCTAGAGACAGTGGAGTAACGTCTAGTAGAAGTACGTCTTTAACGTCACCCGCAAGTACACCACCTTGAACTGCAGCACCCATTGCTACTGCTTCATCAGGGTTTACGTCGCGGCGAGCTTCTTTACCAAAGAACTCAGCAACCTTCGCTTGAACCATAGGCATACGAGTCTGACCACCCACTAGGATGACGTCAGTGATGTCGTTTACAGATAGGTCAGCGTCAGCTAGAGCAACTTTTAGTGGCTCAAGAGAACGTTGTACTAGGTCTTCAACTAGAGATTCTAGTTTCGCACGCGTCACTTTCACGTTCATGTGCTTAGGACCCGTCGCGTCTGCAGTCACGTAAGGTAGGTTTACGTCAGTTTGAGAAGTAGAAGAAAGCTCGATTTTCGCTTTTTCTGCTGCTTCTTTAACACGTTGCATTGCTAGTGGATCGTTCTTAAGGTTGATGCCTTGCTCTTTTTGGAACTCGTCTACTAGGTAGTTGATTAGACGTGTATCAAAGTCTTCACCACCAAGGTGAGTGTCACCGTTAGTTGCTAGAACTTCGAATGTTTTCTCGCTTCTTCAACTTCATCGATTTCGATGATAGAGATATCGAATGTACCACCACCAAGGTCGTATACCGCGATAGTGCGGTCGCCGCCTTTCTTATCTAGACCGTATGCTAGAGCACAGCTGCTGCTGTTGGTTCGTTGATGATACGTTTAACT
>NZ_HG992747.1:0-173425 GCF_905175395.2 Vibrio sp. B1REV9
AGCAACATAGTGTTCACTATGTAAAATCTTATCAAACAAATACAGGCTTGGAACATGTTTGGGATGAGCATCAAAGAACTCTATTTTTTGCCGAATCAAACTTTTCCAGCTGTAGTAACCAATGTGCATTTCATAGTAACCGTTAATGTCATCATGGTTGCCTAATAAATGGCCTATTAAACTAGTATTAGCTCTCATATGACTGAGTAGCAGGAGATGCTTTTGAGGCAATAGTATATTCGGATTTTTTAACACCACCTCTAGTGAAGTCTTTAATGTTGTCATCGTTTTTCCCTTATTAAACTCAAAAAAGAGATGTATATGAAAAATGCGAACCATTTAAACGTAGGCTTTATACAGTGAGCACTAAATGCATACATCTTTGCTGTCCGATAATCCTTTTGAGACAGGTTGTTCATTGTTAAATGCTTAAAAGTGTTACTTGCTAATGACTTAATGAAATCATTAGATTGCTTAACTCCATATTCGTTGATCAGTTTTTGTAAGTAGATACCTCTTAACCTGTGTTTTTTTATTGAGTCAACATCGCTGGTCACGTTCATCATTTTTTGCTTGTTTGGAATATAATGATTAGCAACGAAGTGAGAGTTAAAGGCAATAGAGGGTTTTTTTTGTAAAGCTCTTAAAAATAAATCTAAGTCCTCTTCGTACCATAAGTTTTTATCAAACCCACCTAGCTCTTTAAGAAATGATGCGTCATAAATGGATGTATTTAAGTGTGGGAATGCGCCAATCTCAGAGAAATAAGAAAAATGTTTCAATCTTTTGATGCCTTGAGTGGATTCCTCTAAGTAGTTGTCCACACCAGTAAACCAAATTTTCTTCTCTCGACCTTTGGTTGTTTCATCATGAATACCATACTGGTTTGAAATGACTAACTGTGTTGGCGTAGAAGCTAAATAGGATTCGCAATCACTTAAGTAATCTTGGTCTATCCACTCATCATCATCATCACAGAAAGCAATATAATCACCATCTGCTACATCAATACCTAAGTTTCTTGCGTATGCAGGTCCAAAGCCAGCGGACATTTTGTTGTTGAGATCGTAGAACGTAAATCGCTCATCAAATTCACATTCAAAAAGTTGATATTTTTCGTTGTTGGATGAAGTTGAACCGTTATTAATAATGATAACTTCATAGTTATCATAAGATTGCATGGTAATTTGCTTTAGGCAACGGTAAAGCAACTCCGGCCGATTACACGTTGAAATGACGATGGAGAAACGGGGTGATTGACTGTCAGCGATGCTTGAAAGTTCCTTTTTCATAATCACCTATTCGCAATATTTATATCAATGGTATAGCGTTGTATTTCGCTTATGACAAGTTAGCTCTGGTTAACTGACATTACGTAGGGTGTTTTCACTCTTATCATGCCAGGTTAAATTAGAGTAACCACGTAAGGAGTAATCATAGACGGCCTGACATTTAAAATAATTATTTGGGTAAAAGTTGACTTTTTTTCCCAATAGGGTCGCGGAAATGGCAACATGAAGGCGATTTGTGTTTATGATCTCAAATTGATTGATATATCGTAAGAACCTAGAACTGCTTTCTTTAATCATCACTTCTGTCTCTGTTCCCAAAGCAAAGACTTCAGAAATATCGATGTTATCCGTAGGCAAGGGGAAATCCGTTTTTTCTCCATCGGTACGAAATGCATTTAGGATAGACGGATTATTTTTTTTATTTGAAAGTTGGTAGATCAAATCACTTAGACCAGTTTTGGTTGGTGCTTGTAGGGTCGATAAGTGCAGTTTGCAAAAAATATAACGAATAGATTGAGATATTTTGTCGACCACGCTGGCTTTATAACTTAATGCTTGATTTACGTTTAGATGAAAAGCCATATCTTTAGCGAGATATACCCGGGCTTTAGTCTTGCTTTGTTGGACATATTCATAGGAAACCTTCTCACGACAAATGATATCCACATTATCGCCAAAGTCTTTCAATAGGTTATCAATACTGTGTATGGTATGAGGTAAGATAACCAGCTTTTTTACGTTGTTATGCACTCGACGTATGAAGTTGACTGAAAAGTTCGCATAAGCAATGTTGCCACCGCCGCCATAAAATACAATGTGATCATCAAGTGATAATCTATGTCGATCGACCAGCTTGTATCGGATTCCTAATTGTGTCAATTTTTGGATGGTACCAAGTGCGATGATGCTATCACCGGCATTGCCGGGGTTTGGAACATACGAAATTTCGCTACTATGAAAAGGTGCAAGGTATTCCTCTATTGTGATTTCCATATCAAGTCCAGTGTTGGTGCATCAAAGTTCCGTTGATGCTGATACCGATTAATAATAGTTGTTGATGTTTTTCCTAACCATAAGCTGATAATACCAACGCTTCAGCGTATATTTTAGACCGCGGTGACGTGCCTTAAATCCGTACCTGCAAGCACCCTATCCAAGTCACGATTGAGAGTTTGTACCTTGTTTATCATCTCTTTCGTTTTATTTGCTCTGTTCAGTATATATTGCTGAGCCACCATGACTTGATTTTCAATTTCGCAATTGCTTAAAAATTGTTTGAAACCATCAGTATAGTTTTCCGGTTGGCTGTGTTGGTTTGTCGAGACGGTGTGGGTCCCAATGTTTGACCAACCGTGTCGATTGTTTTTTAAGCCGATGAGCGAGTTGTCCCATGTATCTCCGCGGCTTAGTAGAGACAAATATTCTGCTTGCGAGCGCAAGTGCCTGTGAAGAATAAAAGCGTCGTCACACCAATCTAGATTGGTCAAATAGTTGCTATTTTCAGAAGTTTCCCCTCTACCAAATAGGCATTTGGTAGATTGAGTTGTCCGAATGTTGTGTGTCGAGATGAATTGGATATCGGGTAAGCCGGTCTTCATTATGTATTTGGTAAAAGGACTTCGCTCACCTTTCATATCGGACGTTAGGCAAGAAAAAGCTTCATTTTCACCACTGATGTTAAACCAGTTAAACAAGATAACATCGTGATCCAGTTCGTCTTGTATCAACTGATGAATACTTGCTTTTGGTGAGAACAAGAACTCATCGATATCGAGGAACATGACGTGAGTAAACTCTTCAGCATAAGATTGGGCGTATATGTCGGCATAGAGTTTGGATTGAAGGGGGTTCTTCTTTAGAAATTGTTCCTCGATGAGATCATCGTTAAAACCATATGGCGTATGGCTATCTATCGATTTGATAGTAACTGGATGTTGTCGTGCAATTGATTGAGTAATGTTTATTGAATTATCGCTACTGTTATTTATGCAGATATAGATATCATCGAAGCCTTTGAGGAGGTGCCAATAGATCCACTCCGGCAGATAGGCCCCCTCATCTTTTGCAATGGCTGCGAGTCTTATTTTCATGTCCACCCGTGTGATATTTAAAGTTTAACTACCTATTAGTTTATAGTTTTCGAATGCTCAATTTACAAGCAACGTCTAGAAATCACTTTTAAATTTCATAATTCGGGCAAAAAGTACGATCTAGTCTAAGATAAAAAGAAGAAATATTAAGTTTTACAATGGATTGTATGACTAAGTGGATTCGTTGCGAGGGTCGTTCGAAAGTCACTTAGTACAAAGCTCAATGAATAAGGACTTTTCGTTTTGGAAAATTGGCTAGGGACAGTTGGCTACGTATTATCCGCCGCTGCATACCTTTTCGCATTTATTCTTTTAGTTTTTACGCAAACAAACTCTAAGACGCGTATTTTACTTGCCATAACATTTGCGCTTGGCGCTTTATGGTCTGCCAGTTTTGCGCTGCAAAGTTATTACGAGGTCTTTAGTCTTCACGTTTTTGGTATAGAAACACTTAAAAATGCGTTTTGGATGGCCATTCTGATTAATATTTTGGGCAATGATGAGCCATTAATCCGCGCGATTGTGGGCAGCAAGAATCGATTGTTAGTTTCTGCTTTATTGTTGTTATGTCTGACAATTGAAACGGTATTTGGTTCCATTACTAAGAATCACGAAATTCTTCTCACCTTGCACCTTGGCCAAGCCATTTTGATTCTTTGTTTGGTTGAACAACTATATCGAAGGACTGAAAAAATCCACCGCTGGAAAGTGAAGCCTTTATGTCTGGGATTAGGCTTAATATACACTTACGACCTCGCTTTTTTTTCTGATGCTTTGCTTATTCAAAGAGTTAATGAAAATTTTTTATACGGTCGTGGATGGGTTTCGTTGCTCTCTGTACCATTGATTCTACTTACCGTAAGGCGCATAAAACAATGGTCGATAAGGATCTACATCTCGAGAGATATACTATTTCACAGTACGCTATTGGTCGTGTCTGGCGGTTACTTGTTAGCAATGGCTTTTACTGGTTATCTAATCAAGTATTTGGGATACAGTTGGAGTAATGTCGCTCAGTACGTGTTTTTGGCTCTCAGTTGTACTGTACTCGTTAGTTTATTTTTGTCTGAGTCTTTAAGAAGTCAACTTAGAGTTTTTCTAGTAAAGCACTTTTATGAGAATAAGTATGATTATCGAGATGAGTGGATGAATTTTTCCGCCACATTAGAGCATCAAGATCAATCTGCTTATCATGTTGCGCTCGTTTCTATGATGAAGCCATTTAGCTGCGAAAAAGGCATATTGTTTGAGTTGAAAAACAATCGCCTAATTGAGCGCGCAAAGATTAATATCGCAGAACATGACTATCACGAAAGGCTGGGTAACCTGTCAAAAAAAGCAATGGAGCAGCAGTGGATTATTGACCTCGATGATTTGAAGAGCGAGTCAAAGACATTGCCATTTGATTTTGATGCCAAGGAGATTAAAGGTGAAAACAAGATTAAGTATATTGTTCCAATGGCTGAGGCTGGAAACTTCAACTTTGTTTTCATGCTGTCAAAAATTAATAGTACAAATAAGTTAGATTTTGAAGATAGAGATCTGATGAGAGTTATAGGAAAACAGCTCTCTGTGTTCATTAATCTTCATATCACTAGTACTCAATTGGCAGAGAGTCAGCAGTTCAGTGCTTTCAATCAAATGTCGACATTCTTAGTGCATGACTTGAAAAATGTACTTGCGCAGCTAGAGTTGCTCTCGAAGAATGCTAAAAAACACAGGAACAATCCTGAGTTTATAGACGATGCTTTTGTTACCATCGAATCAGCCTCTGCTCGACTCAACAAGGTGCTATCGCATCTTAGAAAACGCAGTCTTCAAGAACATGGTTTAGAAAAAACAAATTTAACCGAGGTCATTGTTGAGGCTTGTCACGATCGTATGCACAACTCCCCTCCTCCAATTTGCGACATAAAGAGGGATGATGAAGTCTTCCTCGAAGTCGATAAAGAGCGAATTAAGAATGTGTTTTTGCACTTAATTCAAAACTCACAAGATGCGACACAAGCAAATGGCAGCGTGACGGTTTCACGAGTCGATAAGGAAGGTTTCTTTGTTGTCCGTATTGAAGATGATGGCGTCGGGATGTCTGAATCGTTCATTTCAAATCGACTCTTTAAGCCATTTGATACGACGAAAGGGAACGCCGGTATGGGCATTGGTGCTTACGACGCAAAAAAATTCATTGAGCAACTCAATGGTTATATCGAAGTCACTTCGTCTGAGGGTGTTGGTTCAAGATTTGAGGTATATATCCCTACCGAACAATAAAGGTCTACTATAATCATGGAAATCATAGTGAGTTAAGGAAACCACTGTAGCCAACAGAATTCCAGTCCGGAATCGTGGGGCTTCAAAGATTTAGATTCATGGATGGTCGCAACAAAGGTATGCCAGAGGAAGGTGTTATGGAGAAATTACTCGTCGTAGAAGATGACATCGGAATTCAAAAACAACTGAAGTGGACACTAGACGATTACGACGTGGTATTTGCTGGCGATAGGTCATCGGCAATTTCTTCGTTGAGACGTTTTACACCGAAAGTTGTGACGTTGGATCTAGGTTTGCCACCTGACTCAGAAAATGCCAGTGAGGGATTAGCAACTTTACAGGAAATTCTTTCGTTAGATCCAAGCTGTAAAGTGATTGTGATTACGGGAAACGAAGATAATCTGAATGCGCTCGAAGCAATTAAACTAGGGGCGCATGACTTCTACCAAAAACCCATCAATGACGAAGAACTGACAGTCATTATTAACCGAGCGTTTTTCGTATCCGCGATAGAAACAGAAAATGCCAAGCGCGAAGCTCTAGAATGTGAAGATACACCAATCATAGGGACGAGTCCTAAGATCATGAGAGTGAAATCGATGATCGATAAAGTTGCGCCAACAGAACTAACGACCTTGTTGCTCGGTGAGAGCGGTACCGGAAAAGATTTGATCGCACGTGAAATCCATCAGAAAAGTCGTAGAAATACCAAACCATTTGTGGCGATTAACTGTGCTTCTATACCCGAAAACTTGCTAGAGAGTGAACTTTTTGGTTATGAAAAAGGGGCATTTACCGGCGCACAGAAAACGACACCAGGAAAAATTGAGTGCGCCAATGGAGGAACATTATTTCTCGATGAAATCGGTGATATGCCTTATCCTCTCCAGGCTAAGATACTTCGCTTTCTACAAGATAAAGTGGTCGAGCGTGTTGGAGGAAGAACGCAAATTCCTGTTGATATAAAGATCGTCTGCGCAACCAACCAGAACTTGAGAGAAATGGTCCTTGAAAAAACGTTCCGAGAAGACCTGTTTTATCGTATCAGTGAGATTGTTATCGATATTCCACCTCTGCGTGAACGAAATGAAGATGTACTGATTTTAAGTCGAATGCTGTTAAATCAATGTGCGGATATGCTGTCAAAAAAATTCACAGGATTTAGCGACGAAGCTATGGCGGCTTTGATGGCTCATAGTTGGCCAGGCAATATTCGGGAGTTACAAAATAAAATTCGTTCAGCTGCTGTAATGAGCGATACAAAGCTTATATCTGCCATGGATTTGGGCTTAGATGATACTCATAACGAGTTGGACTTTAGTCTGAAAGTAACCCGAGAAAAAGCTGAAAAAGAAGCGGTCTCTAAAGCTCTGGCATACTGTGATGGGAATGTGTCCAATACGGCGAAGTATTTAGGCATAACACGTCCTACACTCTATCACCTTCTTGATAAATATGCTTTGAAAAGTATGTAGTGTATTTGTCATTAATTATATTTATGGATTAGTCAGGTGCATGATGTGAATGGAATAACGTTATCAGTTAATATTTCTGAAAAAGCCAGAAAGAATGCGATACTTTTCTTCTTGATATTACCATTCTCAGGGTTAGTGTTTTTTATTATTAATTGGAACTTGCTGCAATCTGGATTCTATCAAAACATTAATGTGGTATTTGATTTTGATCAGGCATGGTTTTTTGAGAGTGTTGCGTATCCACCACAAGAATGGACTATTAAAACCCCTCAAGAATATGTCCCACTGTTAATTAAGCACCCTTTCCTTTATCTATATCGAATTCCGAGCGAGTTCTTTCAGTTATTTGGTTTAAGTCCGGAATTAAGTGTTATTTTATTGTCGTTGATGTTTCATTTAGGCACATTGACGATTTCTTACTTCATTTTCTTGAATATCCTTAATAGTACGTCAAAGTCGATATTGATGACGCTATTGTTTGCCAGTAGCACGACATTTCTTGTTAATGGTATCGTACTCGATTCCTACGTCTTGGCGGGATTTTGGATTTCTTGTTGTTTTTACTTATATATCAATAATGTAAATGATGGAAAGTTAGCGGTGTCATGGCTTAAAATAGTGGTATATTCGATGGCAATTGGTACAACTACCTACTTGCTGTTGTTGGTGCTATTGCTAGAGTTTTGTAACATTATTTACAAAAGAGGAACATGTTCACGTTCGGAAATTTGTCACTATTTGTTGGTCGGTTTAACGCGATTCTTGATGATTTTTCTGATGCTTTTTATCATCTGTTATTATCAAAGTATATTATCGATTATTTCAGATCCAATTGGCGTTATAAAGCGTACGTTGTGGGCGGTCGTTAGACCCGGAGAAAAAGAAAATTTATTTTCTATATCCATGACATTTATTGTTCATAGTTTTGTTGCTCCAATTCATAGTGTTATTGAAATAGAATCAAATAAATTCATGTCGGATTTTAGAGGAAATGAATTTAGTGTATTGGCTTATATTAATATTGCCTTGTTATTCATTTTGTCGGTCCGCGCATGTATAAATGGTCAAAAAATGTTTTTTATTGCATTTTCATGGGTATTGATAACAATGATTTTCCACTTGGAGTATCAAGATCGTGGTAGTTTGTTTCTCTATACCGGCCATACGATATTAGCCACTTGCATTATGCTTAGCTATGGGATAAAAAATTTAGAATTGAACAGAAGATTCTTTCTTCTGATTTTGTTTGTCTTTAGCCTCGCTTGCCACAACATCCTTGCCATCCTTTCGGCGATTCAGAGTGTTCATACTATTTGAATGAGCGTGGTGATGTGCAAGATTATTTAGTGCTTATCATTGCGTGACAATGTCACATGTGCTCGTTAGTGATTTATATGATTCTATTATCTTGGTCTTGCGCTTATAAGCGCCCTACTTTTCTCAAATTATTCTCTACTTATGTAAATGTATATTTTCAAAAGTAGCTTACGTCGAGTTGGGTTTTTGGTAATATCTGACCTAAGATCAAAAAAGGTTAACGTTGATTTCTGTGATTTAGGGGCGAGTATGGCTAATGATGTGCGAGTGATAAACGATTCAGATACACGGTTTTCTGAGCTTGATGATTACAAACAACGTAGTCAGGTGTCACTGTCACAGAACTCTCGCTCTCAAAATCCAGCAATATCCTACTTACAAAGCTTGCCTAGTCGTAAAAGTCGCCGTACGGTCGCATCATGCTTGAATTCATCAGTTAAATATTTTGGGGGCACGGATCTCGAAATGTGGTCTTGGCATGAGCTAAGTAATGTGCATCTTAGATTCATTATTGATAAATTGTCTGAACTTGGTCGCGCGCCAAGAACGATCAATTTATATCTCGCTGCGTTAAAAGGTGTCGCCAATGAAGCTTTTGCTCTAAAGCAAATTTCCTCTGATACGTTGGCACTTATAAAGATGGTTAGATCCGTTAAAGGCCATAGGATCCCCAAAGGACGTTCTTTAGAGGATTCTGAAATTCAGTTTCTTTTTAAACACTTAGACTCAGAAAGGGATGTGACTGCTCTTCGAGATTCTGCCATTATTGCGTTGATGCTCGGAGCTGGATTACGGCGAAGTGAAGTTGTTGCTCTTGATTTGGCGAATTTAATCTTCCGAGATATGTCTTTAGTCGTGCATGGTAAAGGGAATAAGCAACGTCAAGTGTATTTACCGGAACAAAGCTGGAATCGATTAGTTGCTTGGATTGAAAATGTGAGAGGTGACTATCCTGGCCCGCTGTTTACTCGCATTCGAAGACACAGCGATGTGACAGATCATCGCCTTACTGATCAAGCTATTTACTATATTTTGAAACGTCGAAGAGAGTTAGCAATGGTTCAAGACACTTTTGCCCCTCACGATCTCAGACGCACATTTGCTTCGGGTATGCTTGATTGTGGCGAAGACCTTGGCACGCTGAAAGATGCGTTGGGGCATGCAAGTATCACCACCACGCAACAATACGATCATCGTCATCTGGATCGTCTAAAAGATGCACGTCATCGCTTAAATACTCGCTTTAAGATGTGATTCACTTTGACCACATGGCTTCGTCCGGTTTTGTGCGTTCTGTTTTTGTCTGAGATTCCGACGCAGTTTTAAGAGCTGATAAACAACCTATCATAGCGATAAGAACATAGAACAATTCAAAATATGCCATGGATACAGCAGCGCCGGAAACGCAGTAGGCCATCAACGATACTTTTATCATCCTTGCTAATTTCGATTGCCACTCGTTTTTGAAGTACTTTTCTATTGATGAGAGTTTTAAAAATGCTAAAACAATGATGGATAGATATAGAAATAGACCAACAAAGCCATGGTCGCCAAGAACTTGAAAGTATATGCTATGTGCAGCCCAGCCTTTATCACTGGGTTGTGAACTTGGAATAAAGCTCAATTTATCAAAATCGTACGACAAACTTCGCCAAATGTGTCCGTATTGGGGAGCTCTAAACCCACCACCTAAGATTGGTCGTTCAAGTGCCATTAAGGTATGTATCTTCCAAGAAACGAGTCGATTTGAAAATGAACCATCACTTTCAGCCGTTTTAATCGTTTCCATACGTGAAAACCATTTGTCAGGAAGAAGGTCCGACGCCACAAAAAGAACGATAAGGAAGCCGATAGTCGCAAGTAGTTTGCGGTTTGTTTTCAGCCAAAAGTACCCTCCGACGAGTACTAATCCGATAAATCCACCACGAGATTTTGTTCCTAACACAGCCAAAACACAAACGAAAACCAATCCAATTAATCCAATTTTTAACCATTTTTCGGGAGTAATTGAGATAAGGAATATCAGTAAAGGTATGGTCATTAGTAATGCTAATGCCATATGGTTATTGTCGGCTAAAATGTGACCACTTGGCCCGTGAATTTGATGAAAGCCACCCGACTTAATGAATTTAAGTCCTTCAACTAAACCAAAAAAGCCAATGGACAAACCAATGGACCATATCATCAGTGAAAAGTGATTCTGTTTTCTGATGATTAGGTAAATGAACAAAAAGAGCAAAATTACTTTGAAAAAATTCTCCCATATAATCCATGAAACAGCAGGGAAAATTAGCGTATTATTTGTAGTGATGGTTGTGTGTAAAAAAAACAATAGGACGAGGTAGAAAAGTGCATCCAATTTTAAGGGAGGCTTATTTTTGAAAAAAGCGTATGCAATCATAGCGCTAGCGGCAAAAACAACATTATATCTAATTGCTTCTGCAAAACCGTATAACCAGTAAACAGGAACAAAAAGTCCAGACCACAACCAAATAGACACAGCAATAAATGGCTTTCTAAATGAGATAAATAATATAATGACAAAGAAAATGATAAATACGATATCTCTCATTCATCATCCTCATTTTCTATTTTTATTGCTCGAATGCAAATAAAAATTAACATTGCTAAGCATCCTGCATATAAAAAACTTTCCATTTAATTAATCGCTGTGTGATAAAGCTGGTGATAAGATTCAACCATCGCGTCTTGACTGTAGTATTTGACGATGCGTTTTCGTGAATTGTCTGAAAATGACTCTAAATCTTGCTTGTTTTCAAATAGTTCTATCATCTTCGAAGAGTACGAATCCAACTTGTCATTTGGAATACTTACCCCTGTAACCTGTGAAACACAGACCTCTTTAATGCCTCCTACGGCGGTCACTAAATGAGGTACGGACATAGACATAGATTCGAGGAGTGTCATCGGAATGCCCTCCGCCAGGGAAGCCATTACAAAAACATCGAACGCGTCATAATAATCACGCACATTTGTTTTCGCACCAGTAAATATGATCTTGTCGGCTATCTCAGGACAACCGGCGACGCGCTGCTCGAGTTTTTCTTTATCTGGGCCATCACCAACAATGACTAAGATACAATTTTGGTCAAAATGGGGAGACTGTCTACATGCCTCTATAAAGCTATCGATAATAAAAGCTTGGTTCTTGATTGGATGTAGGCGAGATACATGCCCAAACACAAACTTTTCTGCAAACGAGAATTTCAAAGACAAGTCACTCGTGTTTGGTCGATAGTATTCAGTATCGATGCCGTTATTAATCAGAGCAACTTTTTTATTGTAGATATGCACTTCATACTTTAACCAGTCACTTAAATCTTCTGACACAGCGATAAATCGGTTGATAAAGGGACTCATCACTCGACGTAGTATTTTGTACTTTGTAACACTGCCATTAATGTCGTAAGAATCTCTTCCGTGCTCTGCATGAACCCTTAGTTTTACGCCAACTAACGGTGCTAGCCAATGATATTCAATAGTCGATAAATTATAGCTGTGTAGTACATCGGGTTTGATTTTTTTCAGTAAGTCATACAGCTTTAAATGTAACTTAAAATCATGGCCACTTATTTTATTTAGAGAATAACTGTCGATATCGACATCAATCTCAGATATGAAACTTCCGATTTCTGTCAGTGCAATAATACTATGATGGTAACGGTTTTTGTCCAAGGTGGTTATACAGTTTGCGATAACCCGCTCTAAACCGCCGATATCAAAGCTATAAACCAAGTGGCATACGTGTATTTTATCGTTCTTATTCATAAATTTTTGCTGTAATCAAAAACAATCCATTGCTTATGCTAACTCTAGGAGCAGACTCAAAAATTTGCAAAATTAATAGTTATGGTCTTTAACTTATAGGTAGGAAATAAAGACCAAAAAGTCGACGTCACTTGTTCGGGACTGAATGAGATGATTTTTTGGGTTTTAGGACACAAGACGCTAAAAAGGATTTTGGATATGTTTGTAAGAGCTCGTTCGCCTCTAAGGTTAGGGATTGCGGGAGGCGGTACGGATATCTCCCCATATTGCGATACTTATGGTGGTTGCGTGTTAAACGCGACGATTGACATGTACGCTAACTGTACAATTGAACTACTAAAGCCCGAAGATGGCATCACGTTTGAAGCTCAAGATATTGAACAGACCTTCCATTGTCCGTTACAGACAGAACTCCCTCTAACCGGTGAATTGCAGCTACATAAAGCGATCTATAACCGCATTGTGCGTGACTTTAATAGCAACGAACCTCTCCCAGTAAAAGTCTATACACATTCTGATGCGCCTCCAGGAAGTGGTTTAGGATCTTCTTCTACGATGGTAGTCACTATCCTCAGTGCTTATCAGCAGTTGTTAAATTTGCCGCTTGGCGAGTATGACGTTGCTAAGTTAGCTTATGAAATTGAGCGAAAAGATTGCTGCTTGTCTGGTGGTAAGCAAGATCAATACGCGACGACATTTGGTGGCTTTAACTTCATGGAGTTTTATGAAAATGAACGCGTTATTGTTAATCCATTACGTATCCGACAAAGCATTTTGAATGAACTTGAGAGTCAAATTATTCTGTTTTTTACCGGCGTATCACGTTCATCCGCACAAATTATTGATGATCAAGTAAAAACAACGACTTCGGAGGATAAGAAGCCTTTAGAAGCCATGCATGAAGTCAAAAATCTTGCTTATTCCATGAAAGAGTGCCTTTTAAAGTCAAATATTGATGGGATGGCTGACCTGTTAAGAGACGCTTGGAATGCAAAGAAATCTACCTCAAATGCGATATCTACTCGGGAGATCGAGCTAATAGAAGACCGAGTGTTAAGTGCCGGTGCGAAGTCGATAAAAATTTCTGGAGCCGGCGGCGGCGGTTTTATGATGTTATTCGTTGACCCGATTAGACGATTGGATGTTGAAAAAGCACTCAAAGATCTCGATGGACATATACAACCATTCCGGTTTACTCAACAGGGGACACAATCATGGACAGTATAACGTTTATACAACAGCATATATCTGCGTCTATTGAGACAAAACAAGCTCTGTTGTCTTCTCCTGGGGTTAATGAAAGTATTGCTAATGCTGCGAAAACTACATTGGATGCGTATAGGCAAGGCCACAAAATAATTATTGCTGGTAATGGTGGCAGTGCAGCAGATGCGCAACATATAGCAGCAGAATTTGTAAGTCGTTTTGAATTTGACCGTCCCGGATTACCCGCGATGGCTCTCACTACAGATACATCAATTTTAACCGCCATTGGAAATGACTATGGCTTTGAAAGACTCTTCTCTCGACAAGTCGAAGCGAATGGCCTGCCTGGGGATGTGTTTGTTGGCATTAGTACATCGGGTAATTCACCAAACATTCTATCTGCGTTTAAAACAGCTAAGGAGTTTGGGTTAACGACGATAGGGCTTGCTGGAGTCGGAGGGAAGATACAAGAAGCCTGTGACATTTGTATAAGCGTTCCATCTTCTCATACGCCAAGAATTCAGGAAAGTCATATACTTATAGGTCATATTATTTGTGCTTATGTAGAAGAGGGAATGTTTGGTGAGCAGTACAAATAGTATAATAGCCATCGTCTTATGTGGCGGCTTAGGTACTCGTTTAAGGTCCGTAAGTCGCTCTTTACCCAAGCCTATGGTGCCTGTCGCAAACAGACCTTTTTTAGAACATATCTTGGACTACCTTATTGCTCAGGGGGTGACACAGGTTATTTTAGCTGTGTCTTACAAAAAGGAAATAATCATTGACCATTTTGGTTCGAAGTACCGAAATTTAGCCATCAGCTATTCAATTGAGTCTACCCCTTTGGGGACTGGGGGGGCAGTAAAAAAAGCGATAGAGCAGATTCTTCCTTGTCCTGAACAATTGGTTCTGACTATTAATGGCGACACTTTCGTTGAATACTCTTTATCGGATATGGTTTCAAAGTGCAAGGAAAAGCACGCAGACTTCGTTATGGCATTAAAGGACATGGATGATACAAGTCGTTATGGGCGAGTAAAAGTAGAGCATCACAACATAACTGAATTTGAAGAGAAAAAAAGTGGTTATAAAGGGTTGATTAACGCAGGTATTTATCTATTTCACCCGAGCCTTTATAAGGCCTTTCCAAAGCCTGACATTTTTTCTTTTGAAAACGACTTTTTAGAGTCATTTATTCGTAGCCACGATGTTCAACCATCAATATCTGATGGCTATTTTATCGATATAGGGGTGCCAGAGGACTATCAAAAAGCTCAAGAAGACTTTGAACACACTAACTTAGCATGGAAAGCACCGTGAAAGAATTTCTTAGCCGCCTAGCGAAAAAACGTAACCTTATTAAGTTCAATAAAGTGTTAGCTAATGTCATTGATACGCCTCCTATAAGTAGCGTGGATCACTCTGATGTCCTGTTGGTTTCTCAAGTCCATCATGCTGCGGTAAAAATGTCATTAGTCGCAATTAAGTCTTTCATACAAAAATTCGGGGACTGCAAAATCGAGCTGATTGATGATGGAAGCTTAACTGATAGTGACCTTAGCTTACTTACGTCTCACATAAAAAATGTCATAATTGTCAATATCGAAGATATCGACAGACTCAGCTGCCCAAAAGGGGGGTGCTGGGAAAGACTCTGCTATTTGCTTAAGCGAACAGAAGACTACTATGTAATACAGTTAGATAGTGACACTGTCACTATTGGTGCGGTACCTGAAATTCGTCGACAAGTGGATGACAACCGCGGTTTTACTATTGGGGGCCCGATGTTTCCTGATCCTGTCCCTATTGACTATATGTCAAAGTTGGCAGAAAGCTGGAAAAACAGCCATGTACAAGCAAAGGCAGAAAGTAACCTCTCTGCTCTTAAAGTTCTTAATATTACGCATTATCTGCGTGGATGTGCGGCATTCACCGGATTTCCGAAAGGATCGCATTTGCAGACTTTGCTGCCCGAAGTTTCCGAAATTATGGAGAAACAATTAGGGAAAGCGACTTGGTCAGAATGGGGAACTGAGCAATTCTCTAGTAATGTAATGCAGTCTCTATGTGAACACAGCCAGATACTAAAGTGGCCAAAATACCATAATCATGGTTTTCCAAGCTACGAAACTAAGCAACCGGGTTTGAACGGCTATTTAGGGAAAGTATCACTGATTCATTTTATTGGTCCGACACGTTTTTCCAACGACCTCTATACCAAAACCATTCAACACACGATTCAGAGTTTGAGATAGCTTTGAATAAAAGATTTTTGACCACATGGACGTAATAAAACTAGTGACCACAAATAGAATGAACAAATAAAAAGGTACGTTATGGAAAACAACGAATACTATCCAATGTTTGTGGATCTGGATGGTACATATACTAAAACCGACCTATTATTCGAAAGTTTTTTTGCTGCATTAAAACAAAACCCCCTGATCATCTTTTACTGTATTCCTTGGCTATTAAAAGGCAAATCTCATCTAAAGTACCAACTGTCATTGAGAGCCGATTTAGATATGAGCCGTTTGCCATTAAACCAGCAATTAGCGTCATACATGGCCGATGAAAAAAAGCGTGGCCGAAAAATATATTTGGCGACCGCATCGAACGAAAAGTATGCGAAAGCCGTCGTTAATCAACACGCCATATTTGATGATTGTATATACAGTAATGAAAATACCAACCTCAAAGGGAAAGCAAAGTTAGAGAAGATCGAACGTATTAGTAAAAAATTCATTTATGCTGGCAACGACTCTATTGACTTCGAGATTTTCTCTCATGCTGAGCAAAGTGTTTTAGTTAATCCGACCTATCAAGCAATGAAGAAAGCGCAGAACTTTAATATTGATAAAGTGTTTGATACAGAGAAGCCAAATTGGAGAATTTGGTTAAAACAGATACGGGCTCATCAATGGTTAAAAAACTTACTCGTGTTCGTTCCGCTCATCGTATCTGGGGGGCTTTGGAACGTCACCACCGCCATTTATGCGTTGTGTGCTTTTATTGCGTTCAGCTTTTTAGCATCAGCGACATATATACTCAATGACTTGCTCGACATTGAATCTGATAGAGCACACCGTAAGAAAAAATATCGGCCTTTAGCCGCAGGTAGCATCACCATTAAAGATGGGGTGGTGATGGGCTTTGTATTGCTGTCTATTGCCTTGGCCATTTCTTTGTTTATTGGAGCGCATTTCACTTTAGTACTCCTGTCTTATCTACTATTGACGGTGTTGTACTCATTTAAAGTTAAGCAGTATGTCGCTATGGATGTGGTTACTCTCGCGCTCCTCTACACGATTCGAATTCTCGCTGGCGCTGCGGCCATCGGTGTTGTCGCCTCATTCTGGTTGCTTGCTTTTTCGATTTTTATTTTCTTGAGTTTGGCATTAGTTAAACGTTGTTCTGAAATCCAAACGATGGAGAGTGATGGTAAAACAAGAGCCAAAGGACGAGATTATACCGTTGAGGATTACGCAGTATTGAACAGCTTCGGGGCATCCTCTGCTTTGCTAGCTGTTTTGATGTTCTGTTTTTACATCAACAATAACGTGTTAACCAATCAATACCAGCAGCCCGACATTCTTTGGTTGATCGTGCCAGCACTATGTTATTGGTTAATGCGAATGTGGATTAAGACCCATAGAGGAGAAATGCATCATGATCCTATTATCTTTTCACTAAGAGACCGAGGAAGCTTGATAACAATTAGCTTCTGTGGACTTGTAGCGATAATGGCACAAATATCATGAATATCGCATCAATAGGACTTATTTTAGTTAGTGTGTCTTTCTCTGTACTCGCTCAAATATTATTGAAACACGGCATGTCTAACCCTGCAGTTCAAGCATCGTTCAGCTCCGGGATTGTAAGCGGTGTCACTTCCATACTGACTAATATCTTTGTGCTCTGTGGGCTTTTTTCCTATGTATCGAGCGCGGCAATTTGGTTGGGCGTATTAGCCAAAGTAGATGTGAGTAAAGCCTACCCGTTCGTTGGGCTTGGATTTATCGGAACTATGCTGTTCGCTTATTGGTTTTTAAACGAACCGCTTACCATACACAAGGCAACTGGCACGCTGCTGATACTTATCGGCGTTTTCTTAATTTCTAAATAGAATGAACAGCAATGACTAGAGCTTCCACTTCGTTAATCCTGTTTATTGTCCTGTTTCTGTTATCGACTTTTTACCTTGTTGCATTTGTAGGTAGGCCTATAACAGGAGACGATATTTGGGGAGCCACCGCCATTCTTGGAAACCCTATAGAAGTGGTTATTTTTACTCTTAGATGGGATCTTCACCCCCCACTCTACTATTCATTTCTAGACATTTGGGCGATTGCCGGGAAATCTGACCTATGGCTTCGCATGAGCTCGTCGTTTCTTCATGCATTAGCGACAGTAATAGGTTTTAACTATGTTTGGCGTAGGGAAAACTTGCTGGCAGCGCTACTTGTTACGGCGATTATTTTTTTCTCCCCCCTTTTGTTCGAGTTCAGTATCAGGATTCGAATGTATTCATTTATATCAGTGCTATCGATATGCATTTTCTACTCTATAGAGAAGTATAGAGAAACCGCTGAACAGAAGTACTTGCTGTCCATTTTCATACTTGGGTTTATTCTTTCCTACTCTCATGCCATTGGTATTCTGTTCGTTTTTTTTCATTTTTGTTATGGTTTCCACTTCTTACTTAGAGATCAAAGTAGAATCAAAATCTGGGTGATTCTTCATGCCATACTCGCACTGCTGTCACTACCTGCCATATTGAATTCCATGCTTAAATCGGTCGGGCATGCAGTAGAGCCATCTATTTCAAATATTATAAACGTGTTTATTCGGTTGTTTTTTCTTGGCAACCAACACTTTTTGATATTGGCGATACTTTTGTTCTTACTTATTTTTTTTACAAAAGTGGTTCGCCCCATTGTTGTTTGCTATATCGTTTTACCCATCATCTTTTATTCAGTTATATCGTATACACTTAAACCTCTTTGGCTTCCGAGAAACTTTATCTTTGCTTTGCCTATGATTGGTATTGCATTAGCAATATCGATCAATCGTCTAAAAATCCCTAGGCCCGTAAAATTATTGATCCCATGTATCTTAATTGGCATCTCTTTGTTCAACACAAGCTTTGTGGAGAAACGCTCTTCGTTTAAAGAGTTAGTTGGCGTGATTAAGAATGAAAGTGAGGGAGTGAAAATCTGTATAATATCGAAAAACACACTGCACACTTTTTGGTCATTACAACGTTACCTTAATGACCCTATTTGGGGTAATCCTATTAACGTTCAACCGCCTCTTTCTGACCGATGGGTGAGCATTGCACAACGTTCACCCGCATTTTTAAGCGCGGCGTTAAAGCTCTCCCCTCACCCTAACTATACAGATTCTGCCCAATGGGTTATTTCGTCTGGTAACACTAAGCGCTGTGAAGAACCAGATATCATGAATATCCTAATAATAAGCGATGATGAAATAGGCCATGATAATCTTGTGTTTCAAAATGAGGGTTACAGTGTTTATCGTCAGGATGTACTAACTACGAACGAAAAAACAAACTATGGAAACATCAATTCCCGATAAAATCACTGTCAGGAATTTTTACACACTTCGCTTACTTGTTGTATAAAAAGACATAATCAAAAAATCATTCAATATATATTACTGTAGTTTAACCCTTTTTTTACATCGCAAATAATGGCTTGGAAATTGCTTCCTATAGCTAGATACATGTGATCAAAGGAAATACAGTGCGTAAACTATGGCCAGTTCTAGTCCTATTGTCTTTTTTTGTAGGCGTACATTCTGCGTCATACGCAACGCCTATTTTTTTAGAATATCCCCCGCCTAATCATAAACTCGATCTTACATTCACTGAGCATGATTCCTATACTTTGCTAAGAGACTCTATTCATTCAAGCAGCACTAGAGCGTCACAAGTTACAGCTTTTCCAAGTTCTGATAATTTGGAATCGTATTCTATTCAAGATGTTGCGGGTCGCGACACGCTAGACGCTGAAAATGAATTTTTTGACAATCATTCCTGGGTAGAAGTAGCTCAAGATCTCGTTACGAACTACGAAATACTGCCGGAAGCACTAATCAACTGGAAAGTACAAGTAGACAATTTTATCTATGACAAGCCTATCTATTACACAGGAACCAAAACAAAAATACCCTCAAAGCCGAACAACGATCACTATATCGAATGGCGCGTTTTTTTTGATTCTATCTACTTTACTTGGATCAAATTTATTACAGTTACAACCGTGTCTATTTGGCTTCTTATCGATTGCTTAAAAATCAGAAAAAAAAGTCGGCGATACAGAAAGCGGCGTTCTGTATATCAACATAACTTCAAGTAAAGACACGGATTCTGGACTGTTTAACTTTGAAATCTGCAATGGTTATCGATAGAGAGGTAAATTGATAACGGCGTTTTTTATATCATTAACCACTTTCATGTGAGGGCCAACGTTCGTTAAATTCGCGCTGTTCTCAATGCTTTTTAAATCAATTGCCTGATAACTTGAATAGATAAATGGGAAAAAGTTATCTTCGGTTTCTTGCTGTGTCAGAACGACCTGTGATCGTATCGCATTACTTCGGTTGCTTAATACAAAATAGGAGAATCTCGCCCCTGATATATCAGCAGCCAAGTCGGATGTATCGAAGCCTGAACCGCCATGATTTGCATCGAAGAGTTCTTTTATTTCACCTATGTTGTTAGAAAAAGTCTCGCTGCCCACTCGCTCTAAAATCGTGGAGTACAAAAAATGCAAGGCCAAATCCCTTCTATCACCAAGAACGACATTTATTGATGACGCTCGCTTCATTTGCGACTCTAAATATTCAGGGTCGATTTTTACAAGCTCAGCAAAGCGAACATTGGCAAACGCTATAGCCGCAGACCAAATGGCGTATTCATTCTCTTTTATTGGGTCACTCTGCGAACTTCTCTTTTTCGCTAAACGAAACGCAGCATTGAAGATGCTCGACAGCGAGATATTAACGTGTTTTCTTACATCGACGTCATCGAGAATGTAGTCAATGTAGGTACTGACGATAACGTAGTCTAGTTGGTAACTGGTATTGTTCTTAAAAGACTTGATCGTTGAAACAATAGCCTTGAGACCGTCTTTACTGTGTTGTTTAAAATGTCCATCTTTAGTGGCTTGCGTTGATACGACTCCAGATTCAATAGTAATATTATTTAAACTTTGCAAAAATACGTCACTGATTGAAGCGTCGAAAAACACCTTTATTACATTATTGGCGAACCATTTTGCAAAATTGCCAGGCACATATAGATTACCGATATGGCAACTATCGATAGAATTATGTCGGTCAGGGATAAGTAAACATGAGATATTGATATACCTCGATCTAAGAAAATGACTTAAGTCTAAAGTCCCTTTTACCAACATCCCACCTTGAGCCATACTAAAATCTGCATTGAGCCAAGGTGCCGCTTTTGAGGCCGTTTTAAAAATGGAATGTAACTCACTTTCTGTCAAACGGACATTAAATTGAGTACTTTCTGAAAATAACTCCGAGCTCACATCTCCATATGAACTGACGGCAACTTTCACATCCTCTGGCGTTGCGTAAGAATCGTTAACTTGAGCGTGGTCAGATACTATTAAGAAAAACAATACGATAATCACCAATACAGAAAAACTGAACAGGGTTAAGAGAAACACAACCGCCCTTTTTAACGAATTTTTATCATTGTGCACAAGCTTTCCATTTCATGTATCAGTATTTCTCTCTGCAACTGCATAGCTCTCATGTTTAGTAGACGATGTCTAGCACGAAGCTGGCTCTGTTTTCTTTGTATTGGGAGCTATTAGCATGATTAAATGACAAGTCCCAAGATAAGCTTTGAGAAAACTGGTTGGTTAACGAAATATCGTATAAGCGATAGTAGTCGTTGCGATCGCGTTCATTCGGTGATTCGAAGATGTTTTTGTCATAGTTGAAGCTGCCAGATAATGATGTGTTTTTTGATAAGCGATGCGTTGCGGTAAGCGCAGCACCGTACAATTTACTGTCACCAATTTCACTCACTTCAGACAAAGAGTGCCTATCCATAGCCCTAACTTCGAATGAGAAAGACGTCCGTCTTAATGACAATATAGAGTTAATATTTAACTCTTTTACCAGTTCGTATTCCGCAATATCCTGACCTTCAACTAAAAAGCGTCGTTCAAAGTTTCTGACCTCTTCTGTATAAGTAATGGAATTCGTCATTCTTTTGCTTCGATGACTCAACGAAAAATCGTAAGCATCACCGAAAAATCTGCGTGTGTAGTCAAATTCAACTAATGTTCGAGAATTTGGGTTGAAGACAAACGAACCACGCCAAAAATCTCGGTCATGGAACGAAAAATCGTAGCCAACCTCAAAATACGATCGTTTATGCCAGTAGTACCTCATTGCAGGCCCCCAACTTCCTGACTCTACGGTGCTTCCGCCATCATCCGTATAACCCTCATAATAAACTCGGATCAAAGGACTCACACGCTTCATGGGTTGTAATCCAACTTCTTGCTCTATTGTGTAATCGTAATTTTGCTCATCGCTGTCTCTTGCCACACTCCGGTTATATGAGTAATCAGTTAGCCAAAACCAATTTTTCGCCTTTGTCCCATTTTGTAAGGTGACATCCGTCCCGAATCGGTTGTTGTCTCCGATGGCATCTTCATTCGAGGTTACCCCTCCGTCGATAGAGGCATAAAAGTCTATCCACCCCCTTGGGTTGCTTTGGTAAGACAGTTGAGCATTCAGCGACCGGGTTTCTATCGTATCACCCGAGATAATGTCTGCGTTCGCGTTATCTTCTATCGATTGAGCAATATTAGTAATTGAAGCATCGGTACTGAAATTAATATTGTCTCTATACAAAGCTTTATTTGCGAACAGCGCAAGTTCGTTGAACAACTCATTACGACTCGAATCTACAGAATGGAGTGTTTGATAAGCGTCATAGTTAAACGATAAATCGCCATCATTACCATTTACAACCGCGGCAGCTCCTAACGACCATATAGAAACGACTCCACTACGCTCACCTTGAGAGGTTAAATCAATGTTGTCTGAGTAAGTTAAATCACTTGAGGCTGTCGCGGTTAAGTCAACTTCTGATGCCGTTGCCCCATTTACTACCAAACCTGATATAAGTAAAAAAAGACACGCAGAGTTACTGTTTGACGTTTTAGCCATAGCCATATCCATAACCGTATTGACTCAACTTAGTATCAACAGACTTGTTAACAACAAATCCAATAGCCAATCGGCTATCTAGTTGCGATACTGCTTCTTTTATCGAGGACATTTTTGTCTTATTGTGTTCAACTACGACGACAACTTGCCCAACCAGTTTAGACAGCGAGATAGTTTCAATCACGCCGAGTAACGGCGGGCAATCAAATAAAACAATGCGGTCGCTATATCTATTAGCCAACTCTTGTGCGAAGTCCAACATTTTGTCACTTGCAAGCAGTTCATAGCTTAAATGGTGAGACTCACCGGATGGCATTAGCCGAAGGTTTGGGATGGATGTGTTATATATGATGCTCTCAACATTAGATACATCACCTGTGAGGTAATCAATTAATCCAGGTCTATTATCCACCTTGAGTGTTTTATTCACACTTGGGTTCAATACGTCTGCATCAACGAGTAGTACGGATTTGTTTTTTTCGAGAGAAAGCATTAGCGCCAAGTTTACAGAGCAAAACGTTTTTCCCTCGTTTGCCGTTGCGCTTGATACCATGATGAGATTGCCATTTTTGTGGCTAACCGCTCCGGCTCCAAAAGCGTTGTTAACTAATTTGTGTTTGATTGCACGAAACTCATCATTAACACGATACTTTCGACCATTATTCCGCACACAAACCATTCCTTGGCTTTGCAAATGCTCTTCATCAATAAAAATCGTTTCTTTCGTTTTTGATTGGCTTGTTTCAACATGCTCAGGAAGCTCTTCGAACGCCAACGATGAGCCCTCGTCTGATTTTGAATTTTGCATATTTACCCTTATTCCATTATGAGTAATTATTTATTAAACGAATGTAGTCCTGTTGTAGGGTCTCGTATACCGATGGCACGAGATTTACCGTTATTGAAAATGCCAACCCGATGAGTAATAGCATCGACATTAGAATGAACAAAAACAGTCTTCGTCTTTGTTGACCGAGCAAACCGGATGTTTCCGTTGCCGAGACAACACCGAATACTGGCACGCCTGTCAATCGATACAATTGGTGAGTTGATGACACGACCGGGCTGATTTGACTTGTTAAAAATGACACCCCTAAACCTGAACCAATACCCGCGATCAGTACCATGATTAAAAGTACTAATCGGTTTGGACCAGACGGTGAGGTAGGTATAGATGGTGGCTCTATGATCTTAAACTTAATATCTTCAGAAGCTGAGCCTACACTATGTGATATTGAAGCGCTTTCGCCACGTGAAAGGAGGTCTTCATACTTTCCTTTCGTGATATCGTAGTTCCTTGTCAACGATGTCAGCATGGCTTCCACATCAGGCACAAGATCTAGCTTACTTTTAATGTCTGAAATTTTCTGTTGATGCTTTTCGACTCGAACTTCAAGAGATGCAATCTCGTTATTCAGTTGGTTGAACGTAATTTGGAGATCTTGATAAACAACATTGTTAATCAAACTGTCATCGACTGACAGGCGCCTTAATGAGCGAGCTCTAAGTTGTTTTAACTCGTTGAGTTGTCTTTTGGTTTCAACCACATCCGGATGTTTCTCTGTGTATCGAAAAAGTAAGTCATCGAGGCGAATCTCAACCGCTTCCACTCGCTCGTCATACTCCGTCTGCACATTTCGCACCTGACGTCTTGAGTTTGCTTTTTCTCTGTCCAGTTGTACTCTCACTTCTTCCACTCTTGATCTCGCCTCTTTAAGTGCCAGTTCAGCATCTTCTAGCGATAGCTTTTCGTTTTCTAAGTTCGAGTAATAGCTTCTGTCACTACCGGGCATAAAGCCGATGTATTCCCGCTTAAATTCCGCCAGTTCTTTTTCTGCGTCGATCAAACGTCTCTCGTAGTAATCGATTTGCTCATTGATCACATCATTCGCTTGTTCAGCGTCTAAGCGCTTATCGCCTAGCGTACTCTCGATAAAGACATTTAACGCGGCCTGAACGACTCTCTTGGCATAGACAGGATTTTCTCCAGTGTAACTGATCGTGTAGAGGTTATTTCTACCCGTTGACTGAATTTTGATGCCAGATTTAAGTTCATCCAATATTTTGTCATATTCCTCGGGAGTATTGGCTTTAACATTTGCATCGACTTCTTTGCCGATGATCTCGAGATTTCGGCTATTGAGCAGTGTTTTTGCCATCAAGTTAAGTTTTTGCGATGGGTCCGTCTGGATAGCGAGGCCGCGCAGTAAAGGTCGCAAAATAGATTGAGTATCTGCGTAAACCTTGGCTTGTGAAGTGTACTGATTGGGCATCATGGTCACGGCTAACCATCCTATGGGACAAATAATCCACGCAAAAAGGATGATATAACGTCGTTTTAACCATATTCCTTGCAGGTAATTGACGATAACTTTCATTTGGTCTTGCATGCTGACTTCTTCCTTGTCTAGAACCACGCTTCCGGAATAATAATGATGTCACCAGGCAAGATATCGACGTTCGCTTGAATATCGCCATCTCTCATTAGGTCATCCATCTTCAAACCAAACTCTTTTTGCTCCCTATTAACAACGCGAATGAGTCTTGCGTTGTTCCCATCAGCGAAATCGGTAAGCCCTCCAACTTGAATCATCACATCAAACAAAGTCATGTTTTCTTTATAACTGATCGCCTGAGGTTGGACCGCTTCGCCCATTACACGGACTTGTTCGCTGAACGGCCCGACAAAATTCTGAACTGAAATCGAAACGATGGGATCTCGAACGTAGACCGAGAGTTGACTTTCAAGCTCTCGGGCTAAAAATGTAGGTGTTTTCCCCGCAGCGACAACGTCATCGACAAGTGCGGTAGAAATCATGCCATCTGGTCTAACCGTATAAACTCCTGATGCCTCTGGGTTACCCCATACGTAAATATCTAGTGAATCTCCGGGTCCAATCAAATAGCGGTAATTGCTAATATCTTGAGTTAAAGATGGATGTACCGTTGCGGTAGGCAGTGTCGGTAGATTGTTAGATGAGCACCCGCCAAGTAGTGAAATACAAATAAATACAAAAACTTGCTGAAAGTATTTAATTACAGTTTGTCTTCCATTCATACATGCGTCCTTAGAATTCCTTTTCTCACATAATGCATGTTTTTACCACTATCACTGTGATGTTATTCATACAAAATGCCTAGTATCGCTAGTAAATTGTATCTCCATACTAAAAATCAAATTAGTTTCTTAGTTATGTAAGAATCTAATATAGAACAAGATTTTATAATGTGCATAGTTCATTATTAAAATATAGTGCGTCCATAGGAAATTGTTCTATTTTCTTCAATATTGCCAATGAATACCAAGTTATCTCTAGACAAAATTATCAGTAAGTTACTGAAAGTTATATTAATACTATCTTCTACTAAGGAAAGTTGAGAAACAAAACTGCATAAACCGTAATGGATTTGAAATTTCTATTTTGGATAGTGGATGTTGTTGGCAACTACAACAAAAGTGCTAAGCTACACACTATCAATAGCAAATTACTGGAGGGCCAACACTAAATTAACCACTGATAATGGCTCTTAAAACAGCTACTTAAGTTTTTAACGGATAGTAAAGCTCGAAATGTTGACTCAATTACATAGGAAGAGCGTTTAGTCATGTTCCAGAAATGGCGAAATTGTGTTTTTTTGTTCCATGTCGCTAATATGAGAATGGTCGTGAAGTTTGTTTTCAAGTTGGATTTACTTGAAAAACGCGTCTACGTTTTAAAATATCGTTTTTGATAATGCACATAATACAATAGCATTGATTTTAAGTACGCTCTAAATTATGTCAGGGATTTGATATGTCTAGTGCAAAGTTTCATGGATTGAACACGAATAACACTGTGATGATAGTTACTGATTTCATTATGATTTTTGCCAGTTTTATACTTACGTTACTCTGCGCGAAGTTATTTGTCAGTAATTTTTATTTAAGCTATTCAGATATAGAGATTTATCTGCAATTTTTTGTGTTTTCAATTCCTCTGCATCTAATACTGCTTGGCGTAGGATTGTACAATGAGAAATTGAGAGAACGCTTTAATGGCATCATTTTACGTATTTTCGTCGCCATAATATTAGGGTATATACTGACCAACATTCTCAGCCAAATGTTCACAAAGACATTTTTCCCTCCCTCGTTCAATGAGTTATTGTTTTTCATCACCTTTTTGACTCTGTGTAATTGTCGGTTCATGATCATTAAGCTTGGCCTAAACCAATTGTCTAAACGACGCGTTCTTGTTCTTGGTTCAGGAAAGAGAGCAAGCATCATTGAGCAGTGCATGCGGAGAAAATCGGATCGTGTTGGTCTTGAATTTGTCGGTTTTGTTTCTGTTAAAGGCGATGCTGACAATCAAATAAAGGCGGATCAAGTACTGACTGTTTCCGAACCTCTCGAAACCTATGTCCTAAAGCAAAACATCAATGAATTGGTTATTGCAATCGATGAGCGTCGAGACAATCTTCCCATCGAAGCGCTCCTTCAACTCAAACAAGTTGGCGTTCAAATTACTGACATCATTGAATTTGTTGAAAGAGAGACTGGACAGGTGGCGGTAAACTATTTGACGCCTTCTTGGTTCCTGTTTCAAAACCATCGCTCGAAAAATCAATGGCGTACTAATGCCTATTGGCTTTTTAATAGCTTCGTTGCGCTTTCTATTGCGTTGATTACCTTACCAGTCATGCTTATTACCGTCTTTGCAATGAAGATAGAAAGCGGTAGACACTTTCCGGTTTTGTACTCTCAAGAGCGCGTTGGCTTAATGGTAAGCGCTTTTTTATCTACAAATTTACCAGCATGCGAACAGACGCCGAAAAAAATGGCATTCAATGGGCGCAAAAAGACGACCCCAGGACGACGAAAGTTGGCAAGTTTATTCGTAAATACCGCATCGACGAATTGCCTCAACTTTACAATGTTATCAATGGTGATATGTATTTTGTTGGCCCCCGACCAGAAAGACCCCAATTTACAGAAGGGTTCAGTAGCTCCATTCCCTACTATAACCAAAGACATAATGTTAAGCCCGGATTAACCGGATGGGCGCAGCTCAAATATCCTTATGGTAGTAGCGAAAAAGATGCATTAGAGAAGCTCAAATTCGACCTTTACTACATTCGAAATCGTAACTTTACGCTGGACTTACTCATTTTGTTAAAAACATCAGAAATTATTCTCTTTGGAAAAGGTCGTTAATTCTATGTCTGATGGACGATGCTACGACACCTCAAAGGCAACATGTGCGATGACCGTCGATGTTGAAGATTACTTTCACGTCGCCGCCTTTGACAAAACGATCCATCGGTCAGACTGGGGGATAAAATACCCCCTGCGAGTAGAACAGAGCACTCATAGAATTTTAGAACTATTCGATGAGCATAACGTGAAAGCAACATTTTTTATGCTGGGTTGGGTTGCAAACGTGTGCCCAAGTCTAGCGAAAGCAATCGTAGATAATGGGCATGAGCTAGCAAGCCATGGTACTCATCATCAAAAAGCAACCTCACAGTCGCCAGAAGCCTTTCGTGATGATGTTTATCGCTCTAAAGCCTTACTCGAAGACATTACAGGGGTACCGGTCAATGGCTACCGAGCACCAAGCTTTTCGATCAATCCAACCAATGAATGGGCCTTTAGCGTTTTAGCCGAATTAGGGTTTGTGTACAGCAGCAGCACTTATCCTGTAAAGCATGACCATTATGGTGCGCCAGATTGGCCAAAATCAAAGTATCTGCGGCCTGAAGGCATATACGAACTACCAATTCCAACGCTCTTTAAGTTCGGTCGTAGTATCCCTATTGGGGGCGGTGGTTTTTTCCGACTTTATCCATATCAATTAAGTAAAGCGCTGATTACGAACTATATTAATAGGACGGGCTTACCTTATAGCTTTTACTTTCACCCTTGGGAGATTGATGAACACCAACCGCGTATCGCCGATGTGCCCTTAAAATCACATTTTCGACACTACCTAAACCTCGGCAAAATGGAAGATCGAGTTAGGTATCTATTAACGGATTTTTCATGGAATACGATGAGCCATGTTTTCCAACTGGATGGACGAACGAATGACTCTACCACTGCAGATCAGAGAACTGACACCCCAAGATATGCAAGCTTGGGACGAATATGTCGATAACCATAAAGATGGCACTTTTTTTCATCTAACAGGTTGGTACAAGGTTATCCAATCGGTATTCAAGCACACACCTCACTATTTACTCGCAGAAAATGAGGGCACTATAGTTGGTGTTCTCCCACTTTTTGAGCAAAAAAGTCACTTTTTTGGGCATGCTCTTATCTCGACTCCATTTTGTGTTTATGGTGGTGTGTTAGCGGATTCCGACGCTATCAGGCATAAGCTTGAGAAAGCTTCACTCAAACTTGGTTCATCACTTAACGTTGATTATGTCGAATTGCGTGATAAAGACCAACGAGAGGCAGAAGAACCTTGGGTGATACATTGCCAACATGCCACATTTTCATCTGTTCTAAACGACACGCCAGATCAAATCCTTACCAACATCAAGCGAAAGCAACGAGCGGTTGTACGTCACTCGTTAAAAAATGAGCTGCAATGGGACAACCAAGACAATACAACGTTGTGTTACGACGTATATGCTCAAAGTGTTCGCAACTTAGGTACGCCGGTATTTAATAAGAAGCTATTTGATTCTCTCAAAGACACGTTTGGCCATCAATGTGAAACCTTAGTGATTAACGATAACAATGGAAATCCTGTCTCGAGCGTATTGAGTTTTTATTATAAAGACACGGTTCTCCCCTACTATGGCGGCGGAACAACAGATGCCCGTGAATTAAAAAGTAACGACTACATGTACTATCAATTGATGTGTATGGCACGTGACAAAGGCATATCGAAGTTTGATTTTGGCCGAAGTAAAAAGGACTCCGGCTCTTACAAGTATAAGAAACACTGGGGTATGCAAGAAGACAACCTGCACTATCGAATTGCACTCATTAAAGCAAAAGATTTGCCCAACCTCTCGCCAAACAATCCCAAATATAAATTGCTTATTGGGCTTTGGAAGAAAATGCCACTTGCCCTTTCTCGCCAAATTGGCCCACAGCTTTCCAAGTATCTAGGGTAGAACATGAAAGAGCCGTTATTGTATCTATGTCATCGAATTCCGTATCCGCCTAATAAAGGCGATAAGATAACGACATTCAATATTCTAAAGTTTTTAAATAAACACTATGACCTCTACGTTGGTTGTTTCATTGATGACCCGTTAGACAATCAATATAAAGCGCGTGTCGCGGACATGTGCAAAGCGTGCTTTTTTGTCGATCTAAACCCTAAAATTTCGAAGCTCAAGGGGTTAACGGCCTTTGGTAAAGGAGAACCCATTACACTGCCCTACTATCGCAGTTCAAAAATGTTTGACTGGGTGAACAAAACCATCGCGAATCACAACATTAAAAAAGCGTTTATTTATTCAGGATGTATGGCTCAGTACGTGCTTACACCAGAAACCGACCATCTTTATAAAGTCATGCAATTTGCTGATATCGACTCAGATAAATGGCGCCAGTATGCCAATGCATCTAACGGTATCATGAGTAAGATTTACATGCGTGAATACTACACACTGGCTGACTATGAAAAATACGTAGCGGAGCAGTTTTCGGTCAGTTGCTTTATCTCAGATACCGAAGCGTCGCTGTTTCGAGAATTGGTCGATGAGGGTATCCAAGTAAAGGTTAAAACCTTAAGCAATGGTATAGATAGCGATTACTTCTCACCTACTGAACAATCAAGCTTGGGCGAACCATTTTCCATAGAGGACGATAACTATATCGTATTTACTGGAGCGATGGATTATCGCCCTAATATAGAAACGGTTATCTGGTTCTCACAACAGATATGGCCAAATGTCGTTGCCCGTTGTCCTAACAGTAAGTTTTATATCGTCGGCTCTTCACCACCAAAAGCGGTCCTTGAACTAGAGAAAACTCAAGGCATAGTGGTCACCGGTAGAGTCGATGATGTTAGACCTTATCTATCCAATGCAAAGGCAGCTGTTGCGCCGATGCTTATGGCTCGTGGGATCCAAAATAAAATTTTAGAAGCGATGGCAATGGAACTTCCTGTAATGACATCACAACGAGGGGTTGAGGGGTTAGAAAACTGTTCGCTCGATAATTTATATGTCACTGATTCAGAACAAGAAATGATCGATTGGGTCTGCGAAAAACTCAACTACCCCCAAAGCAGCGCAAAAGACGCCAGAGCGTGGCTAGAGCGTCACTATAGTTGGGATGCGAAGCTCACCCCACTTCTCGATTACCTTGGGGACAGCCGTGAGTAGTCGAATGGTTGTTCGTTTTGCCTTACCCTTTTTAGCATGGGGACTTGTTTACTTCGAGTCGTTATCAAGCATGGTGACAGTATGGATGCAGTCTAAAACATTTGAGCACTGCTTCATTATCCTCCCTATCGCTCTTTGGCTGACTTGGAGAAAAAAAGATGAAATAAGAAGTACTCCGGTCCAAACCAGCTGGTTGCCTGTCTTTATATTAGTCTTACCTTCCGCGTTATGGATGCTAGGCAGAGCTGCCGACGTCGCGCTATTTGAACATGTCGCAGCGGTGTTTAGTTTACAACTCATGCTATGGGCATTATTAGGTAACCCGCTAACAAAAGTCCTCTTCTTTCCAATATTTTACTTAGTGTTCTGTATCCCTTTTGGTGAAGAACTGGTTCCTTACCTCCAATTGATCACCGCAGACATCACTGTTTTCGCGTTACAAATTACTAATATCCCCGTCTATAGAGAAGGGCTGTATTTGGCCATTCCTAACGGATTATTTGAAGTTGCTGAAGCATGCTCAGGGATACGTTTTTTAATCTCTAGCTTGGCACTTGGCACGCTGTTCGCTTATTTGAGTTTCAACAAATGGTGGAAAATAGCAATATTCGTTGGTTTTTCTTTTATTTTCCCAATTATTGCTAATGGCATCCGCGCCTATGGCATCGTTCTTATTGGTTACCTTAGTGATATGCGATACGCCACAGGTGCCGATCATTTAGTTTACGGTTGGGTATTCTTCAGTTTTGTCATCGGTATCATCTTCTTTATTGCTGACAAGTTTTCAGACAAGAAAAATACCCAGCCGCCCCCATATCCTCGAATGTATGCTCTTTCAATACCCGTAAAAAACGTCATGATCATCCTGTGCTTTTTAGGTGTTTATGCGTTCTTATACCAATGGCAACGATCAATAGATCTAAACGGAAACCAAATCGTAAACGCCGTAAACTTACCGAAAAACACCACACATATAGAGACTTCAAGCTGGGGAATTTCTTTCCCCAAAGCACAACAAGTCTCGCGAGGAGTCGCCCCTGATGGCAGTGTCGAATACTTTTCGGCACGCTATGCACTTAATCAAAAGAATGGAGAACTAATTAGTTCTCTTAACCGCATTTACGACCAACAACAGTGGTCAATCAATAGGAATAGTAAACAGGTCATAACACCAGACATAACTGAGGCATTCAAAGCGACACAGTTAACCGTTGCAAATCTCAACGGCCAATCGATGAAAATCCTCTACTGGTATTGCATTAATGATTTTTGCTCCAGCAATCCTCTTGAAGTGAAACTGTTTAAAGCAACAAGGTTGATGACAGAAAGTTCAGGCACCGCAGATGTATGGGCTATCGCCAGTTACAACTCAACCGATGAGCACCTTTTAAATCTCGCTAAGGCATGGATTGCCAATGAACGAAACTGACAAGGAGTCACATTATGTGTGGGATATCAGGGATATTTAATCTTAGAGCCTACTCCTCTATCGATAGCCACTTACTTAAACACATCAACCGTACCCAATCTCATCGTGGGCCTGATGACGAGGGGTATTTTATTGATGCACACGTTGGACTTGGTCATCGCAGACTATCCATCATTGACCTAAGTAGCGGCCAACAGCCTATTTTTAATGAGGACCACTCTGTTTGCGTAGTGTTTAATGGTGAGATATATAATTTTGAGTCCCTAGTTGCTGAACTCACGCATCTTGGTCACCGCTTTTCGACTCATAGTGATACCGAAGTTATTGTTCATGCATGGGAGGAGTGGGGAGAGCTTTGCATTAATCGATTTCGCGGAATGTTCACCTTTGCACTTTGGGACCGAAACAAACGCCAACTATTAATCGCACGAGACCGCCTAGGCAAGAAACCTCTGTATTACACTCAAACTTCGGCTGGGCAATTAGTTTTTGGTTCTGAGTTAAAAGTTGTTCTTTCTCACCCAGACGTTGATAAGACGTTACGCTCAGAAATGGCCGAAGAATATTTCATGTATGGCTATATCCCCGACCCCTACAGTGCATATAAAAATGTATTCAAACTAAACCCTGGGCATTTCATGTTATTGACGCCAGGCTCAGATATTGAGCAGCACGCTTATTGGGATTTAACTGCACCTATTCAACATCATTCTTGGGAAAACGTTCAAACTGAATTAATTGAAAGGCTTAATGAATCGGTCCGAATACGTTTACTTTCTGATGTTCCGTTAGGTGCGTTTCTGTCTGGAGGAGTTGACTCAAGCGCGATCACCGCGCTGATGGCTGGGCTTCAAGATAGTCCTGTCAATACCTGTGCAATAGGTTTTAACGAAGCTCACTATGATGAGAGCGAATACGCCAACCAAATTGCGGCCAGATACCAAACCAATCACGTCAGTCAAATCGTATCATCTAACGACTACCATCTGCTCGACGAGTTAAGCAACATCTATGATGAACCGTTTGCAGACAGTTCTGCCCTGCCAACTTATCAAGTATGCCAACTCGCCAGACAGAACGTAAAAGTCGCATTGTCTGGCGATGGTGGGGATGAAATTTTTGCTGGATACCGACGACAACGTATGCACATTACAGAACAGCGATTCAGAGATAGCATCCCTTTTGAAGTCCGAAAGCCACTGTTTGGCGGATTAGCTAGTGTATACCCAAAAGCCGACTGGGCGCCAAAGCCTCTAAGAGCGAAAACAACACTACAGTCACTTGCGATGGATACCGTAGAAGCTTACGCAAATACCATGTCAAAGCTAAGGCTTGGTCAACGTCGACAATTGTTTAGCCCCAACTATCTGCGCGAACTTTCTGGCTACACTGGTTTAGAAATCATGAAGCAACATGCTAAAGCAGCGCCTACTGACGACCCACTGAAGCAAATTCAGTACTTAGACTTCAAGACGTGGCTTCCTGGGGATATTCTCACCAAAGTTGATCGGGCAAGCATGGCGCATTCACTAGAGGTTCGGTCTCCTTTGCTCGATCATGTGTTCGTTGAGTGGGCATTCTCTATCCAAAGCTCCGATAATATCAGAGGTCATGAGGGCAAGTATGCGTTCAAAAAAGCGCTTGAGCCTTACGTTGACCACAGTATTCTCTATCGTCCAAAAATGGGCTTTAGTATTCCAATCGCACAATGGTTTCGCGGCCCTCTAAAAGAGAGTCTAAGCACAACAATCCTGTCAGATAACATGCTAGATAGCGGTTTCTTTTCTGTTCAAGCACTGAAAAACATCATTAAAGAGCATACAGCCGGACGGGCAAATCACGCCGATGCGCTTTGGTGTTTACTGATGTTTGCGAAATTTATGAATAGGCAGTGATGACAATGAAAATTCTAACCGTAACCACGTTATTCCCCTATGCGAACAATCCCAAACACGGGGTCTTTATTGAGACACGATTACGTCATTTAAAACAGCACTTTCCTGATGTTGAGATCAAAGTCATCGCCCCTATCCCTTGGTTTCCGTTTCGTCAGTCAATTTTTGGGGCCTATGCTTCTTACGCTAACGCGCCACTGCATGAAACCCGTTTTGGTATGGATGTGTATCATCCACGCTATGTTGTCGTACCTAAAATTGGGATGACACTGACACCGCATACTCTTGCGTCAACGATTTACAAGAAAGCCAGCGAACTCATACAAGATGGCTTCGACTTTGATTTGATTGATGGTCATTACTTCTATCCTGATGGGGTCGCTATTTCTCAGGCAGCAACAAAACTGGGTAAACCCTTTACTGTCACGGCTCGAGGGACTGATATCAACCTCATCCCCGAATTCACGAAACCTAAAAAAGATATCCAGGCAGTACTTCAACATAGTGACCACAACATGGCCGTTTGTGAAGCATTAAGGAAAGAGATGATCGAACTAGGTGCACGTCAGGATTCCGTTACCACACTAAGAAATGGCGTTGACCTAAATCTATTTCGTTTCGTTGATGATTTACAAAAAAGAACATTAAGAACGCAATTAAAGCTGCCACATGGCAATCCAATTTTGATCTCGGTGGGCCATTTAATAGAGCGCAAGGGTCACCATCTTGTCATAGAAGCACTAAAACACTTACCACAAGCGTTACTGCTTATCGCGGGCAACGGGCCTGAAGAAAAACGACTGAAACAGCTAGTGATCTCTGAGCACTTGCAATCTCGCGTGATATTTTTGGGCAGTCTGAGTCAAATGCAGCTCGCTAACTATTATGGTGCGTCAGACGCACTTGTATTGGCGTCAAGTCGAGAGGGTTGGGCGAATGTACTTCTGGAAGCGATGGCCTGTGGGACTCCTGTAGTAGCAACCAATATTTGGGGAACGCCGGAAGTCGTTCAACATCACGATGCAGGCGTATTGGTGGACAGAAATGCACGCTCTATTGCGCAAGGAGCCAGTCATCTTCTGGCCACCCCGCCCCTTCGGTATGCAACCCGTAGGTACGCAGAGCAATTCGATTGGTTTTCAACGTCTCAAGGGCAGTACGAGATCTTTCATTCTGTTATCCGCTCGACTTTAAGCCAAAAGAGTGGCGAGCCTATCATCGACGCAAACCAATAACGGCTATGTAAGGGGAGCAGCAAATGAAGATACTTTATCACCACAGAATTGCCTCTAAAGATGGTCAATATGTTCACGTTGAGGAGATCATTCATGCTCTAGAAAAACGGGGACATGAAATCATCGTTGTCGGGCCAAGGATTGCTGAAGAAAGCAAATTCGGCAGTGATGGCGGATGGGTCTCTGCACTTAGAAAATCGTTACCCAAATTTTGTTCTGAAATACTTGAGTTTGGATACGCTTTCTATGTTTTGGGAAAACTCTTGTTAGCCATCATTAAGCATAGACCTGATGCTATTTATGAACGTTATAACCTTTTTTTGCCTGCCGGCATTTGGGCCAAGAAAATATTTCGCCTTAAACTTATTCTCGAAGTGAACTCGCCTCTTTACGATGAAAGAAAGCAATATGGAGGCATTACACTCGATTCACTTGCGAAATGGTCTGAACATTACACTTGGCGAAATGCCGATCATGTCTGCCCTGTCACCCATGTTTTATCCGGATATATTGAACGAGCAGGTGTCCCGAAAGAGCGTATCACTGTCATTCCAAACGGCATTGACCCAGAAAAGTTTTCTCCATCCGAAGAAGATGATCGAGAAAGTAAGTTTAAGGGACGCCTTACTATCGGCTTTGTCGGTTTTTGCAGAGAGTGGCATCAGCTCGACAAATTACTATCATTAATAGCAGAGACTGAAAACTCAGAACTGATGTTGCTCATTATTGGCGATGGTCCAGCCGCAGAACCTTTGCAAGAACAAGCAAAGAAACTCGGTATAGAGGACAGGTTATCGATCACAGGGTTGATAGAACGGCAAGATATGTCAGCGTGGCTAGATCAAGTAGACATTGCACTTCAACCTGCAGCTACGCCTTGGTGCTCCCCGCTTAAATTGATCGAATATCTCGCTAAAGGAAAGGCGATTATTGCACCGGATACAGAAAATATTAGGGAACTGCTGACGGATACTCATAACGCCCTTTTATACAATATGAGAGCTCCGGAAGAAATTTTACAGTGTGTAAAGAGAATTATCTCAAATGATGAGCTAAGAGAGCAGCTCAAGCAAGGTGCTATACAGACTATCCAAGACAAAGGACTTACTTGGAACAAGAATGCCCAACGTATCGAACAACTCTTTTCTACACTCAACGATCATGTCTCGATTCCATTTAAGGAAACAAAATAGCGCAAGGATGTCCATGTGAACGAAACGAGCAACAAAGTTAGTGTCCTCTTTTTGATCAACGATATAACAGCGCTTGGCGGTACTGAAAGAATGTGTACCATGATTGCCAATGAGTTGAGTGCTACTGGTTTTGACGTGGCCATCATCAGTCGTCACGAGGGGAGACTCACGCCATTTTTTCCTCTAGATAAAGCCGTTCGTCGCCAGCAATTATTTACTAAGTCCCCAGCGAAGCGTCACCACTTAATACTCCCATTTGCTATTTCACGCGTGGTTAAACAGAATCAGCCAGATCTCATCATCAGTTGCGATACTCAAATGTGCTTGTATTCAGCCATTCCGCTATTTAAGAAAAATCATATTGCATGGGAGCACTTTAACTCAGAAATTTGTACCCGATTTGGTAGTCGTTGGTTTGGTCGCCGCATGGCTTCTCTATTGTGTAAAAAAATCATTGTACTGACCAACAGTGACAAACAGCACTGGATTAACACCCTGCAAGCCTCTCCTCAAAAAATAGCGGTGATCCCGAACCCTCTTCCAGTTACACGCGTTGATCATGTTCAGACATCAGAACGACAAAATATCGTGTTGGCCGTGGGCCGTATGACCGCGCAAAAAGGGTTTGACTTACTCATTCAATCTTGGGCAAAAATAGACCAAGCCTCAACAATAGGTTGGAAGCTAAGAATCGTCGGCCCTACCGGAAGTGCCAAACCAGAGTTAGAACGACTGATCAAAGCCCTTAAGTTAGAAAACAACGTCGAGCTTATTTCTGAATCAAACAATATTGAAATCGAATACAAACATGCGTCTATGTATGTTTTGAGCTCTCGCTATGAAGGGTTTGGATTAACACTTATTGAAGCAATGGGCCAAGGGTTACCCGTCATCGCTTTCGATTGCCCCATGGGGCCATCGGAAATCATTGCCGACCAATTTGGTAAACTGCTTCCTTATCATGATATCGATACTATGGCGAAGACCATCGAATGCTTTTTATTGGACCCATCTCTTAGGGCGCAATTTGGTCAGCTAGCCCACCAAAGATCAAAGGACTACACCCCTGATATTATCATCCAAAAATGGACATCCATGATCCATCAACTATGAGGTAAGCCGGCGATGAATAAACCGCTAAAAATGAGAATTAATGTGCTCGCTTACAATGAAGAAGACTTTATTGAACGCTGCCTCGACTCTATCGCTCAATCGATCTTACAAATGGACGGCCACCATGCAGAAGTGAATATCATTTGTAATGGGTGTACTGATAACACCTATCAAGTATCAGAACAATACGTAAAAGACAAAGCCGAGTGGAATGTTTATCACCTCAAGTTTGGTGACAAAGCAAACGCATGGAACTTCGCTGTTGAGCTCGGAGAACGAGCCTTACTAACCAGTGTGTTTATTGATGGGGATTGTACAATTACCCCTCAGTCACTTATGAGTATTGCCCAGTTTTATTCAGATCACCCCGAAAGTTATATCATTGCAGGTATTCCAAAAACACAAGGACGAACCACTAACGATACTATCCAAAAAACGCTCAACGGGGAGGCTTTAAGCGGAAATTTTTATGCGCTCACTCCACGATTCTTGGAAAGATTATATCAACTCAACTTTAGATTGCCTGTTGGATTAATTGGTGATGATAGCCTTTTAGCTTGGGTAGCAAGCCACAATTTTAGATTATCTAACGGTGTGACACATGGCCTCTTGCAAGGCTGTGAAGGCGCCCAGTTTTATTACCATCGTCTCACACCAACCAGTGTTAAAAATATTTATCAGTACATTCGACGTTTGCATCGCTACAGCTTGCGTCACCTCCAACAAAGTGCGATACGCGAGCATCTCAATTACTACGATACCTTTGAGTCGCTGCCAGACAACATTGACCATATTTACTGCAACGTAAAATTTAATCACCTAAGGCTGAAATCTAAAAATAGCCCTTTTGACATGATCAATTATGTAAAGATCAAAAACTAACTGAGCATGACCCCATAAGCCTAAGTGAGACAAATGAAGAAAACACCGACAGTGAAACAAACTCAAAAAATTCATGTTGCGATCCTAAGTGGCAATTCTCTAGGTTTAGAGAATGACTCCGTGGTATTTCAGTCTGCGTTAAGAAAAGCCTTTCCTAACGTCCGCTCAAACCTGTTGTTAGGAAAAGAAAGTTCATTTCAAAAAGCACTCGCATTATTTAAGCTTTTCGCGCAAAGATTACGAGGAAAAACGCTCGTTTTTATTCATATGGAAGAAGTGCAATCTAAATTAGTTTGGGCTGCTTCTCAGAACTATTTGATACCTAATCAGGACTGGTTTCGCTCTCACACTGAGAAAACCACGTTAGCTAACAAACGCATTGTACTTCTTTGCAAAACAAAAGATGCTTTGCGCGCTTTTTCGGATATGGAAGAACGAGCCCACTACCTAGGCTTTAGTTCTCTTGATCGCCATCACTACAAAGGTGGGAAAGACTTCAACTGCTATTTGCACCTTGCTGGGAAAAGTGAAAAGAAAGGCACATTATCTGTGATTGAAGCATGGAAACGACATCCCGAATGGCCCACACTCACATTACAAACTACTGTTGATGATCATATTCAAGCAGCAAGAAATATCGAAAATATTCACTTAATCACCGACAACCAAACGGGCGAAGACTTACTAACGCTAATGAACAGCCACGGCGTGCATCTTTGTGTATCTGAAATGGAAGGATTTGGTCACTACATCGTTGAGGCGCTTTCTACCGGTGCAGTGGTGTTAACAACAGATGGTGCTCCTATGAATGAACTCGTCACGCCAAGTTGCGGATTCCTAGTCAGCTGCCGAAACGGAGAAAATCAATACCGAGCAAAAGGCTTCAAAATTGACCAAACGGATCTTGAGAACACAATCCAAAAACTGACCAAGATGCCTTTAGAAGATTTCCTAACCATGTCTGAAAACAGTCGACATCGATACCTTGAGTTGACATCTCAATTCGAAACCAACGTAAAGCATTTCTTCGACGAGAGTTTTTCTTAATGGGTCTACTACCTTTTCTTTTCTCTTGATTTCGAAGATACTCGCGCACATCATTCTTTAGTTAGACACTCCGGATGTAATAGAACATTCGGTTTAGTAAGAAATACGGTTAGTTGGAAAAATTCATGCCTCAAGCAAATTCCGTCGTCGTACTCGACTTTGAAACCACGGGCCTTTCTCCGAATTTGGGTGACCGCGCAATAGAAATTGGTGCGGTTAAATTAGTCAATGGTGAGGTAGTGGATAGTTTTCAACAACTCATGAACCCTGGCTTTCGAGTGAGTTCATTCATTGAAAGTTATACGGGCATCACCAATAACATGCTACGAACAGCACCAAGTTGTGATGAAGTGATGGCATCGTTTAGTGAGTTCATTGCAGGTGAAAACCTTATCGCTCACAACGCATCGTTCGACAAACGATTTTTAGATGCAGAACTCGATAGAATCAGCCTTGGTTATACAGGCGAGTTTGCGTGCTCCTTACTGGTGGCAAGAAGGCTGATTCAAAATGCACCTTCACACAAATTAGGTGAGCTAGTTCGTTACAAAAGCATCGATAACGACGGTGTCTTTCACAGAGCATTAGCCGACGCGCAAATGACATCCAAACTTTGGCTCAGCATGATTGCGGATCTAGAAAAATACGGAGTCAAAAAACCAAGCTTTCAGTTTATGCAAACCATTAGCAAAACTGCAAAAGGTAAAGTGGATCTACTGCTCACTAAAAGCAGAGCTTAGCGGACTCTTACTCAAACGATACTTTACTATTCGCGAGTTCCGACAAAGGTTTTATTAAGAATCTGCATAATATGAGTCGTTGGTGACAGCGCTGGCCTTAGCTTATCCTGTAACCTAGCATTATGCGTTACGCTGTCACCATTAATAATAGAACGAATGAACCTATCAATATCCGTGGGCTCTTTAACTTTTGGGATAGCATCATACCCTAACTTACCGTAATCATTTAGCCGATCTCTAATTGACGGGTTGAGGTAAAGCGCAGGCTTACCTGTGTACAAATACTCAGTAATAAACGATGTGCAATCATGGATCATGGCGTCTGACTCTCTGAACAAGCCAACGTATTCCCCCTCTTCCAATTGCAGATTTGGTTTCGATGACCAAAATGCCCAGTATTCATCCGTTTTTTTAACGCCCCAATCTGGGTGTCGATAGAGCTTATCTTTTAATAATGGATGAGGCTTAAACGCAAAATTAACGCGTCCTGAATATCGAATCGCTAACTCTCTAAGATAATCTGCGTTTTCAATAAATGTGGAATTAGACAAAAAGCTGCTATTCGAAATGCTATGATGAGGCGCAAAAATGATTTTCTTCAGCTCCGGGCGCTTCCAAGGGTTGTCGTAAGATTGATCATTGTATAGCGCTTCGGTTGCAGGGTAACCAACCACATCAATATTACGACCGCGATTATAAGCATGCTCCTCAGCAATGTGTTTGTGCAGTTCATTAATTTGAAAAAACTTCCAAACCAAGTTTTCCGTTGGGCCATTAAAGTGAATTGAGTAATTCACATCCAACATTTCAAAATAAGGTACATAGCAAGTAAGCTTATTTCTAAGATGAGCGATTGAAAACCGTTCTAGAGAGTCATTATGGGGGTGAGTAAAAAAAATAATGTCACCATCGAGCAGCTCATCGTCTGTGTGGCTGTCTTTCCCCGTCATCGCCATTCTCACTCGATAACCTTTGGTTAAAAAATGTAATTCTGTTTTTTTCGTATTGGCTTCGATGTCATCTGCATTACAACGGGGGACAACTAGGATAGATGGGCAATATGCAGGATGATTTTCCATTGCTTGATAAAGCAAATCCGTTTTCCACATACTTTTTTCTAGTACGAGAAAAACAACATTGACCCTACCCCCTTGCCGCACTTTCTTCCTAACCCGTTTTATTTCCATGTAATGATAAGGTTTAGACGCCGCGATCTTTAATAGCGTTCGATACTTTTTAATTCTATCCCACACCCCTCGTGCAATGGAATTTGACGAAATAGAATCAATAAACACAAGGTTAAACCTTATATAAAGAGTCTAGCTGATTGTTCGCATGGAGCGTTTCATACGCTTTCAAGTCATCAATAGAATCAACCTCTAACCAACCAGAGTTCACTTCCACCGCTTTAATTTTCCAGTGTTGATTAATAAGGATTTGAAGAAAACTGGTCATATACATATTGTAAAAGTCTTTCCCATCATAGAGAGAGTAGCGGTCCAAATTTTGATAACTCTTGACGAAATCCTCAATTTTATCTTTTCTTATCTTAATAAGCCCCGTGTACTGCCCTTGAATTTGTTGATAATTTTCTGGCTTTTTACCGAGTTCGACGATGTACCCATCGTCATCTAAAACCAATGTTTCTACGTCATCAAGCGGATTCTCCATTCTCAGTGACCAAAGCTCATGCCAATTTTTGTCGATCATTAGTGAGACATCCGCCTGCGAAGCAAGAAGCGCGTTTAAGTTAGCCGGGCTATACACGATATCACCATAGCTAATAATCAGATCTTCATTGCATTTCGCAATAAACGTCATGGCAGAGAACAAGCTCTCTACCATGTTTGTTTTATGATAATTTTCATTGTGACTGGTACTAAACCCAAGGGCTTCAAGTTGCTCTGCGTAATACCCCGTTACCAAGTGAATATCTTCAATACCTTGACTTGTCAGGCTCTCTATTTGCCTCTCGAGCAAGGATTTCCCTATTAGCTTGACCAAACATTTGGGTTTATTCTCCGTCAGTGGACGCAGTCTCGTCCCCTCTCCTGCGGCTAAAATTAATGCTTTTGTCATAAAAAGATTCTTTTCAATAAGTTAATATCTCGTACATCAAAGGTTTTAACGCGTTCCGGGTGCCACATGATCCCGACGACATTACGTTCCTTATGCATGTATGCTTCAATGTTACCTTGAGTGTCAGCTGCCAAGGGCACTAGCCCATGTGCAAGGCCATTACTTGGAATCGCCCAGTGGTGGAAGCTGTTCACCGTTCGAGGCAGATCAAACTCTCGCTTTAACATGATCAGTTCATGTTCGACAGCCACATGTCCTTTAATCCTCTCCACACTGCCACCTAAGTGATGATTGATGAATTGCATGCCGCGGCAGACCCCAAGTAGAGGAGTATCCGTTTCTATGGTGTATTGAATCAAAGCTCGCTCGAACTCATCTCGCTCTGTCGCAATATCCAAGGCATGGAAATCCAGTTCTGCAATGTTGTTCCCCCCCGACAGAATAACGCCCGCTAGATTAAGCCCATCCATTAGTTCCCTGACCAAATGACGAGGAATATTGGGAAGGGGCACTGGCATACACCCTAGAGCAATAACAAGCTCATACCAACGCTGATCAAGCGCATCACGCCGCTCACCATAGCTTTCGATAACATCGACTCTTTGACTGATGCCGATCCGTCTCATTTAACGGCCCGCAACGTTTGACCTAAACAGTCCAAACGCAATTTATGGCAAGCTTGAAGGGTTTCATAAAGTTTCTCTCCAACACCAATGGCAGCCGGTAAACCAATCTCAGCGGCACGAATCGCCATATGTGAATTGGCGCCACCAAATTGAGTAATGAGCCCAGCAATTTCGTGCCCAAAAAGCCAGTCATAGCCTGGATCTGCTTGAGGGATCATGACAATTTTTCCTTTAAAATACGATCTTTCATCTGAGAGTATTGCCACCTCTGCTGTCACGCTTTTTAAACCAATATAGTTGGGCAGCGATGAATGCCTTTCAAAACAGTAAAACTGTGATTCTTCATTAATGAATGATGGGAGTTCTATCAACTTCGTGACTTGATAACCGGCCTTTCTTTGGCTTACAAGTTTTGGTAAATCGATGGTGGTGATGCGGTTTAAGCGTAAACTTTCTATATCAGCGTGGGTTAAATAAGACAGATCCGAACGACTTAACCCAACACTCTGTCCCCATTTCACTAAGTAATCAAACGCCTTACTTAGGTTCTTGGTTACTTCAAATTTCACTCTTTCTCGTTCTTGTGTGGCTCGGATTAAAAACTCAACAAAAGCATCAGTACTGAGCACCGATTCTAACTCTTCTAGTAGAGCCCCCAAGGCGAGCAATTCAGAGCCCGTAAGCTCAATTTCTACTGCTGTTTGTTGGTGACAAGAATGTGCATCTTTCGGTATCAAGTACTGCTCTGGCCTTTCCCAATAAGCTGGCGTAGTAATTTCATAAGTTCCTGGCCTTAAATGACCATAGGAATCCAATAATTCTCCGAGCGTCAATTCGCCCATCGCGAATCGAGCTTTATCTTTTTCAAACTCTCCAGCTACCGTGTCAAAACTGCTCATAAACAACAGGCTTCGCTCTTTAGATATACCTCCACTTTGCACCAAACTATTCAGTAATGTTCGCGCCACAAACCCCGCTCTTGCAGCATGAGAAAATGCGAGCGTGCCATACCGCTTGGCATCATCGAGCAAGGTAAATACTTTATCTAAGTCAGGGGCGGTGGAATCCAGACATATTTGTCGTCGAACTGGGAGGAGATCAACGGAAGCAATATCGGCATCTAATCGAGTAAGCGCTTGTCGGGTAATAACCTTCAGTCCTTGCTCTAAGTGAGATAAGTCAGATTCCAAAACACCATAAGGTTTCAGCCTTTTCACCGCCTCACGCTTAAACTCCGGTGTCCATGTTGTAAAAGCAATGTCAAACTCCACTTTATCGTGAAGGCTTGGATTCGCACCTAACATGTCAATATAAGCATTCACAATTCTCGTTGCAGATTCGTCGGGCACACTATTTGGAATAAAAGAGCTAAAACTGGCTCGAACATCCACATAAGGGTGCCCTACAAAACTTATGATTAATGGCAATGGACGCACATCTTTATATCCATATTCAGCCCTTTGCTTGGCCCAGACATCATTGACGATAAGGTATTGGTACAAGCTAAGTGACAGTGGTTTTGGTCGTGTACTGATGATCTCCGCTGGGTTCCAATCCGGCATATTGGCAAAAATCGTTTTATCACCAAACGCAAAAGGAGGCTTCGCTTGCAATTCACTAAAACGAGACACGCTACTTTGAAGAGCGTCGATGATTTTGTCTTGTTCAACCTCAGCATCATCGCCTCTTAGTAGCACCGGGCGGACTTGAAATATGTGCACGTTTCCTTGGGAGTCAACAGCAAACTCGATGTCGAGCTTATCGAAACCAAGCAGAGACTCTAACTCTTGAACCGCTTTCAATACGGGAGCTAACTTGGGTTCTACGTCACTAAGCATGTCCGGCTTATACTTACAAACTAACACCGTCCTTAAATCCGTCCCCCGTCCAGAAGTAACCGACTCTGTAGACTGCGTCGAATCATCAAAATTAAACCGATAGTAAGGCGCGCCGGATTCGAGAGTACAAGTAAATACCACCCCGGACATGACGACATCATGCAAAAATTCTTGGATCAGAATTTGCTCTCCAGCCCCCAATGACGGTCCATAAGAATCAATCACGGTTTCGATAGCTGAGCTCAGTTGTATGGCATCATCGCAATCAACATCAAGAATACTATCGAAACCTCCAGCATTAGAGCGGCCCCAGTTATCTTCACCTTTGGAACTGCTTCTTACCACAAGACGTTTGTTGGCAAATCGCTGCGTGATGTCATGTAATACCGTGCGATAGTCCGCTACCCACTGATCAACGGTAAAGCTGTATTGCTCGCCAATAAAGCTACTTTTAACCATCCCCTCTAAGCGAGAAAGTGTGTCTGCTTTCGTACCCATGACAAAATTAGCGATATCTCTGGGCGAATTAAACTCCGTCCAATCTCCTTTGACATCACGATAATTTATCGTCAAACCATACGCTTCTAGAACGGGAATAATATCGAGTAATTTTTTACCGATTAGTTGGTGTTTTTCGTCGTCCGAAAGACGGTTAATGATACTCACGGCTCGCTCACCGAAATACATCAAACCCGTAAATTCAAACAGTTCACTCTCGACAATCAACACTTCTGCTTTTTCTATGTCTTCCCTTTTTCGACCGTAATATCTATCGAGCCAGTGGGAGTCGACAACGACCGTCACGTCTGATTCTAGTACCCTAAATTCTTTAATAAATTCATGCCTGAAAATCGTATCCCCATACGTCACAATGCAAGAAGAATCAAAATGGGGAGCAGATAAAAAAGTATCGAGTGGTGTAGAACTTTTCCATTCGGGCATGATGACAAAATTAAGTTCTGGATATTGCTGCGCAACTTCCTCTATCTGATAACCACCCAAAAAAAAGAGATGACTGGGCTGAGTGATACTATCAAAACTATGAAGTTGCCAATCCATCGCCCTCATATTTGCAGAGATGTTGATTAATGCAGAAGGTTTATTTCCTCGTTTTGGGGCACCCGCACCCAATATATACACATTCACTCGCCACCATCCTAATTCCATCCATAGATTAATCAGTGTGCGGAATGAACTGAGTCGATAAGTAAGCAAATTACCGGAATAACATTTCTCTTGTCATCGAGTCCAAATGACAATACCTACTATCGTACAAAGCTAAATCAAATAATAAATAACCCAGCTTCTCCGAAACACTATGTAATATAGTAGAACGAACTTTTCAGTTGTGCGTAAAAACATCCTATCACCTCATACACTACGGATAGAAGAACACACGCTGTTTAAGCATCCGCGTTTAATTAAGGCATTACGTTCGATACGGCAGATCTCGAAAGTTGGGATTTTTGAGAAACCTTGCTACAAAATTGTGATTGAAAAGCCGTTCAGCACATTTCGACTTGTCAATTTCATATTTATTAACCACCTTTATATAAGGGCAATAGTAAATTTCAGAGTTAATCATTTTTCAATGATGCGTATCTGATTACATGGTGTGACCAAGCCGTTAAGTTTTACAAGGAATGTAAGAGTATGGAACCACAACGCCTAACCCACCTCCAGCGACTCGAGGCGGAAAGCATTCATATTATTCGCGAAGTTGCCGCAGAGTTTGATAACCCAGTGATGCTGTACTCCATCGGGAAAGACTCTTCGGTTATGCTACATCTCGCAAGGAAAGCGTTCTTTCCCGGGAAAATTCCATTCCCTCTCCTCCATGTAGATACTGATTGGAAGTTCAAGGAAATGATCGCTTTTCGCGATCGGATTGCCAAACAATATGGCTTCGACCTTTTGGTCCATAAAAACCCTGAGGGATTGGCTATGGGATGCAATCCTTTTGTTCACGGCTCATCGAAGCATACCGATATTATGAAAACACAAGGTTTAAAACAGGCTTTAAATCAATACGGGTTTGATGCGGCTTTTGGCGGAGCAAGGCGTGATGAGGAAAAATCTAGAGCCAAAGAACGCGTGTATTCATTTCGCGATAAAAATCATACATGGGATCCAAAGAATCAACGTCCTGAGCTCTGGAAAACTTATAATGGCCAAGTCAACAAAGGAGAAAGTATCCGAGTTTTCCCTCTATCAAACTGGACTGAACTTGATATTTGGCAATACATCTACCTTGAAGATATCGAGATCGTACCCTTATACCTTGCTGACAAACGGCCCGTCGTTGAACGCGATGGCATGCTCATTATGGTTGACGACGATCGCATGAAACTAAAACCTGGTGAATCCATACAGCATAGGAGCGTACGTTTTCGTACATTAGGTTGCTATCCACTGACCGGTGCTATTGAATCTAATGCAAAAACACTGACAGAAGTCATTGAAGAAATGCTCGTTGCAACCTCAAGCGAGCGCCAAGGAAGAGCCATTGATCACGATCACTCTGGTTCAATGGAACTCAAAAAGCGTCAAGGCTATTTCTGAATAGTCTAAGGCTAAAAACCTAAGGCTAGAAATCTAAGGATAGTAAATGAATAGCACGATAGAAACTCAATTAGCTGAACTGGGTATTGACGGCTATCTCAAGCAACATCAATACAAATCAATGCTTAGGTTTATAACCTGTGGGTCTGTCGATGACGGCAAAAGTACGTTAATCGGGAGACTACTTCATGACTCAAAGCAAATTTATGAAGATCAGCTTGCTGCTGTGCGCTCAGACAGCCAACGAGTCGGGACGACAGGAGAAAGACCAGATTTAGCATTACTTGTAGACGGCCTGCAAGCGGAACGAGAACAAGGAATCACCATTGATGTGGCGTATCGTTATTTCTCAACCCAAAAAAGAAAGTTCATCATCGCAGATACACCTGGCCATGAGCAATATACAAGGAATATGGCAACTGGCGCATCAACCAGTGAGCTTGCCGTAATCCTTATCGACGCAAGGAAAGGCGTGCTCGATCAAACCCGACGTCATTCATTTATAGCAAGCCTGCTCGGTATTAAGCACTTTGTGGTTGCTATCAATAAGATGGACTTAGTCGGATACTCACAACAATGCTTTGAAACGATTCGTAACGATTACCTCGCCTTTGCCAAACACCTAAACGGGAAAATCAATATCCATATCATTCCCATCTCTGCACTTGAGGGAGACAACGTCGTTCTGAAAAATAATCACTTATCTTGGTTCGACGGGCCATCGCTATTGGAATTGCTAGAAAGCATCGACATTAACCAAGTGAAAATGGAAAGTGATTTTCGCCTACCGATACAATATGTAAACCGTCCGAATTTAGACTTTCGCGGTTTTTCAGGGACCGTATCTTCAGGCACCTTAAACGTTGGGGACGCGGTTAAAGTACTTCCATCAGGGAAGACATCTTCAATAGCCCGTATTGTCACTTTTGATGGCGACCTCCAACAAGCAAGCACAGGCCGAGCCATCACCGTCACACTCGATGATGAGATTGACATTAGCCGTGGCGATTTATTGGTAAAAGAACATGCTAACATCACACTGAGTAACCGACTCGTCGCTAACGTCGTTTGGATGACTGAACAGCCACTAGCCACTGACCGAAACTACGACATCAAAATTGCAGGTAAAAAAACGAACGGTCGCGTTATCGATATCCATCATCAGTACGACATCAATAATCTATCCCAACATCAAACAAGAGAGTTACCATTGAATGGAATAGGTTTATGTGAATGGGAATTCTCTGATGACTTGCCTATCGATAGCTATCAAGAATGTGCGGATACAGGGGGCTTCATTGTTATCGACCCATTAACCAATGTCACAGTCGGTGCAGGAATGATAAAAGCTTGCCTCGCCTCAACCCTGAAAACCGTCAGTTCAACTCATCCCCCAGAACATCATTTTTCATCATTTGAACTCGAACTCAATGCACTGATTCGTAAACACTTCCCTCATTGGGAAGCCAAAGACATCCGTGAACTACCAAAAAAGTAAATCGATTTAAACGCTGAATCAGTTAGCGTTGATGTGTTCGAGCGCTGGCTTCTAAGGAAGAACAATGTGGGAACAAGGATTCGTACTCGCCATATTATTCGGCATCATTACTTGCCTGCTTGTAACAAAAATAAAGCCAAGTTATATCTTTGCTGGAGCCGCTTTTATTGCATTTATGACAGGGATGATAGAGCTAAAAACGATTGCTAACAACTTTACCAACCCGTCATTATTAACCTTGGTTATGCTCATTCTTGTGTCCTGTGCACTTGAGAAAACGCTATTAATCAGTTGGGTCAGCCGCAACATCTCTGAGGGACGTCTTGGACATGTCATTGCAAAGATGAGCATTTCGACAGCGCTACTTTCTTCATTCACCAACAACACCGCTGTCGTGGTTTCTATGCTCGGTGCAATAAAGCGCAATCAACAGCACGCCCCGTCAAAACTTCTTATTCCTCTCTCTTATGCGGCCATTTTTGGAGGAACGCTGACACTCATCGGAACATCAACGAATTTGATCATCAACAGCTTTGTAGAAGATGCAGGATTGCCTAGCCTAACATTTTTCACTCCGACACTCATTGGCCTTTGTATTCTCGTTGGTGGAGTATTAGTGTTGATCCCTCTTAGTTATTTACTCCCTAATTATGATGATCAGGGACATGATGAACTGCCCTACTTTTTAGAAGCTCGAGTTGAACCAAATTCCAATTTAGTCGGACGCACAATCAGTGAAAATAAACTACGCGCACTGCGAAAGCTCTTTTTGGCCGAAGTCGTGCGTAATGGCGTCAGTATGCCATCGATTGGCCCTGATTTTGTGCTGCAGGCAAATGACCGATTACTCTTTTGTGGAGAAGTGGACAGTGTCGCCACGTTACAAGATATTCCCGGTTTAACACTCTTTGGCAACCAAAGCGTCAACGGCCAAAACTTTGTCGAAGTTTTCATCAGTTCTTCAGCCTCTATATGCCAACAAACGCTAAAAGAAAGCAGGTTTCGAGACCGATTTGATGCTGCCGTGGTGGCGATTCGACGTGGTCATGAGCGCTTAGACGGAGGACTTGGTAATATCACTCTAGAGCCAGGAGATACGTTAATATTACTACCTGGTAAACGCTTTGAGTCTGAGCGCAAAGCGCATAGAAAAGAATTCATGATGGTGAGTGATCTCGATGCCGGCACGCGCTTGGACGCCAAAACATCAACCGGAGTTCTCCTAGGTTTTGCTACTGTTATCGCATTAACCTTGCTCGGTATTGTGCCAATAATCAAAGGACTCGCGCTCTATCTCATCGCATTGATCGCCTTTGATATTATTCACATCGCAGATCTAAAACGACGTTTCCCAACGGATATCGTCATGATTGTAGGGTCAGCACTTTCCATCGCCCAATGGATGATAACGTCGGGGCTTTCAGAGCAAATGGGCTCTCTCTTCATCAATACATTCAATGGTTCAGGTGTATTTGGTGCTTTGGTTGCTACCTATTTGATGACACTAATATTGACTGAATTAGTCACCAATAATGCGGCCGCCGCACTCAGTTTTCCCATCGCTTACAGCATGGCCATGGGTTATGGGGTAGACCCTATGCCTTTCATCATGGCCGTACTATTTGGCGCAAGCGCTAGCTTTATTTCTCCATATGGCTATCAAACCAACTTACTTGTGTATAGCGTAGGCAACTACAAGTTATCTGATTACATTCGCATGGGTGTACCAATCTCGATTGTGTACTCGATCTTGGTACTCACCTTAATCCCTGTCTTTTTTCCGTTTTAATTAACAAATTAGTGTTGGCGTCTACGACCAAGCATGCTGAGCACAATCAAACCAAGGCCAAATACAAACAGCGATGTCGGCTCGGGAATAATGTTTCTAGGCGTAACACCGCCAGCGCTCCCATAAGATTTGTCACTCCCACTACAACCACCGTCGCCATTATCGAGAGTATTGGAGCCAGAGCATTGTTGTTGCGCCCTTATTCCAACAAGTCCAAAATCATCTAAGCCAAGCGAAAAATCATCCGTAGTCCATGTAAAGGTCTGAATACTATCGAATCCTTGACTGCCCAATCTAAATACGAGTTCCCATTCACCATCTGGAGCATCTAAACTCGGGTTTAAACCATTGAGATTACACCCTGCACCACCACAACTATTTGACGTAGTATCGACATTCCACAATGTTACCTCTCCAGATGGAGTAACATTACGTAACCCAATGTCGCTAGCAGTGTTTCCAGGCATCGTCTGATCGCCAAAATCAATAAACAAACCTAATCCTTCCGCATCCCAAGGATCAACGGTAAATTCATAATTGAAAAGATGATTAGTTTGATCATGATTAACGGTAAATATATAGCTACCTGAACTCCCCTCATTAGAAGTCCACGTATCATAGACGATGGTCGCGAGAACCGTGCTGGAAGTAAAACAGCAAAGGCAAAAAAGAAGCAATGATTTCACATTCATAATAAATCCTTACTCTTATGGCTTTTATCTATTTAGAGCAAGGTTTAAGCCAAAAAAACAAACTTATTTAAAACAATACATTAGCTGCATTGCATTAAAATTCTAGCATTCATATGTAAAAAATATGGACACTGTTTGGTTTCCATAACTTAAATAACATAATGCTAGGCAAATATGAAAAAGCCCTCGCTAAGCAAGGGCCGTGAACATGATTCTTGAAGTTAAAAGCAGACCATTAATCATCCAAGCATGTTTGATATCGCATCTGATGATAATCAGCATCACCTAAGTGCATTTGTGCGACACGGATTCGCTTAAGGTACAAGCCAACATCCAGTTCATCCGTCACGCCTATTCCACCGTGCATTTGAATGGCCTCTTTAGTGACCAGATCAGCCATTTGATTGACTTTCCACTTTGCTAAACTCACCGCTTTCGTTCTGGATTTCTCATCCACAGCCCCATCAATGGCGGCAAGCGCGTTCATCAAGGTACTTTTCGCAAGCTCTATCTCAACAAAACTCTCAGCGGCACGATGTTGAAGAGCTTGAAAACTTCCGATGAATTGATCAAACTGCTTGCGTGTTCTTAAATACTCTAACGTCATATTAAACAGCGCTTCACTTGCACCAAAGATTTCAGCGGATAAACATGCATTCGCCAAATCTTGTGACAGTTCTAGTGCCGAGAAAGTCTGCTGCGCATTGCCTAGTACGGCATTCTCTCCAATAACGACATCATCAAACGTTACTTTTGCCATATTTCGTGCATCCACTAACTTGGTGGCGTCAACAGACACGCCAGCGCTGTTGGCCGACACATAAACAAGACGAAGTTGACTATTCAATTTGGCGACAACAAGATACCCATCTGCACCAACGCCATCCGAAACGAGCACTTTTTTACCATTAAGGGCATAGCCGTCTGCGGTTGGCTTAAGCGTACTCTCGACCGTTTTTGGGTCATAGATATGGCTTTCTTCAGATGCCAACGCAAGACGGAGGTCTCCGCTAATAACCCCGGTCAGCCACTGATCTTTCTGTGATTCTGTGCCAAGGTTTTCAATAAGAGAGCCACATAACACGACCGAAGATAACAAAGGAGATGCCGATAGGTTGCGACCAATCTGAGTGAAGACTGCTCCGAGACCTTTGTAACCAAAGGCTAGACCGCCATACTCCTCTGCAAATGGAATCGCTGTCCATCCCATTTCAACCATACTTTGCCAAAGCTCATCATTATACGCTTGATCGGTGTTGGCATCGCGCAGGGCTCGTTGCTCAGAAACTGGGCTCTGTTCTCTCAATAAACCCTCAGCACTTTCCAGCAACATCAACTCATCTTGAGAATATACTAAACTCATTCTACCTCTCCCTTATTGCGTCTTATCGACTTTACTTGCATCAGGCAAGTTCAAGATACGTTTCGCGATGACATTTAACTGTATCTCTGAAGAGCCTCCGGCAATGGTTTGAGTGAAACTGTTGAGCCATGCGCGGGTCACGCCCAATTCCTGTTCTGTAAATGTATTTTCGTCCCAACCGAGACCGCGATAGCCCATCACATCGAGGAGAAGTTCAAACTTCACTTTTTCTTGCTCTGTATGGACCAATTTCATGATCGACATCGTGCCATTTACATCAATGCCCGAACGCGCCTCTTCTGTCATTCGGGCCACCGTGAGTGCGTAAGCTTGCTCTTCCATATCGGCAGTAATCAATCGAGCTTGTAATGCTGCAGTTTTCATCGAAGGCGCTTTCGGTAAATAGGCTTTACTTAATGCCAATAAGTCATAGTGCGTTGGTAAACTGAACTCTCCAAACTTCGACATCGCCGCACGTTCGTGCTGCAATAATTGTTTCGCTAATGACCAACCTAAATTTGGTTCTCCGATCAAATTGTCTTTTGAAACGCGCACTTCATTAAAATGGACTTCACAAAATGACGATTTACCACTGATCAAATCAATAGGTGACACTGTGACGCCAAGTGCATGCATATCGATTAACAATAAAGAGATGCCGTGATGTTTAGAACCAGAACTGTCGGTTCTAACTAATGCGTACATCCAATCACTCTTATTGCCATAAGAAGTCCAAATTTTAGCGCCATTGACGACGTATTCATCACCGTCTTCTTTTGCTGTTGTTCTAATATTCGCTAAATCCGATCCTGCATTAGGCTCGCTGAACCCTTGACACCAACGGACTTCACCTTTCGTCATTGGGGTAAGAATGCGATGTTTTTGCTCTTCTGTTCCATATTTCAATACCACTGGACCTAGCATCCAAATACCGAGGTTGATTTGTGCAGGTCGGCAACCAAGACGACGAATTTCTTGCTCTAAAATATTCTCTTGTTCTGCATCAAGACCACCGCCACCATACTCTTTTGGCCAGCTTGGGCAAAACCAACCTTGATCTCGCATTCGCTCAAACCAAACACGTTGGTCTTGTGTTTTGAATGTTATCTGGCTGCCGCCCCATACAAGCTCATCATCTGGGGTTGGCGTTCTCAATGATGCCGGACAGTTCTCTTCAAGCCATGCTCGGACTTCCTGTCGAAATGTTTCTTTCTCGCTCATCCATGCTCTCCTTGATTTATCTTGCGCGAGGCAACCCAAGCCCCAACTGCGCTATGAGTTCACGTTGAATTTCATTCGTCCCACCACCAAACGTGAGTGTCACCGATGCGCGTACTTCATATTCCAGCTCACCCTCAAGTAATGATGCTGCCGAGCCTTGACGAACCATACCATTCGCACCGGTGATCTCTTGAAGTTTTCGCAATATCTCAATCGCGGATTCCGAACCATACACCTTAGTAGTTGATGCTAATGCGGCATCAAGTGCGCCTGCCTCTAGTTCAGCAGCAATACGGAAATTAATCATGCGCATGGCTTCAAGGCGTGCATAACATTCGGCGAGTGCGGTACGAACCCACGCTTTATCCATCGCTCGCTGACCTTGCTCATCTGGCGTTTTGGCCCACAAAAATACTCGGCGAAACAATGCCACTACTTTATCAGACCAAGAGCCAAGACCAAGCCTCTCGTGGTTCAATTGTGCGGTCATCAATTTCCAACCACCATTAAGCTCACCCACTAACATCGATTTAGGCACCGCAACATTGTCATAGTAGGTCGATGTCGTTGTATTCGATGTGGTTGGGATCAGGGTATGAGAAAAACCATCAGATTTCGCATCGACAATCATAATCGAAATGCCTTTGTGGCGAGGCAATTCAGAGTCGGTACGAGCGGCTAGCCAGATAAAATCAGCTTCGTTCGCGCCAGAGGTCCACAATTTGGTGCCATTGACAACAAAGTGATCACCTTTATCACGCGCTACAGTTTGTAAGCTTGCCAGATCCGAGCCCGCATTTGGCTCAGAGTAACCAATAGCAAAATGGATATCACCACGAGCAATACCTGGTAAAAATCGTTCTTTTTGCTCTTCTGTACCAAATGTCATTAGCGCAGGACCTACCGTGCTAATCGTGACAAAAGGCAAAGGCGCACCTGCGATATTCGCTTCTTCAAAAAACAGTAATTGTTCCGTCGCGCTATAACCTTGGCCGCCAAATTCTTTTGGCCAGCCGACCGCGAGCCAACCGTCTTTTCCCATTTGACGAATCACATCTCGATATTCTGTGCCGCTCTCCGCTCCACGTAATCTGGCGTTGAGGTCCGGCGTCATTAGAGTAGAAAAATAATCTCGGATTGTGCAGCGTAACGCTTTCTGTTCTGGTGTTAAATCGACAAACATACTGCCTCCTACTCGCTACCTAGAATAAGTCCACTGGTTGGCACTCCGGTACCTGCAGTAACAAGTACGTTTTGAACGTCGTCAACTTGGTTTACTGCCGTCCCTCTTACTTGTCTGACAGCCTCCGCCACACCATTCATGCCATGGATGTAAGCCTCACCAATTTGGCCGCCGTGAGGGTTAATCGGCAATTTGCCCCCTCTTGCATGATGCCCTGCTCGGATAAACTCTTTCGCCTGACCTTTCGGTACAAAACCAAACTCTTCAAGTTGAGGCAGAACAAAAGGCGTAAAATGGTCATAAATGATTGCGGTTTGAAAGTCTTCTGGTGTCAAACCAGATTGGCTATAAAGCTCTTTTGCTACAACGCCCATCTCAGGTAACCCCGTAATGTCATCACGATAATAAGACGTCATGGATTGTTGCCCATCAGCAATACCTTGCGCACCACCTTTAATGATCACCGGTTTCACTTGTAACGTTTTTGCCACTTCAGTTCGAGTGATGACCATTGCTACCGCACCATCAGACTCCTGACAGCAGTCAAATAGATGCAAAGGCTCGCAAATCCAACGTGAGGCTTGATGTTCTTCTAACGTCAGGGGTTTTTGATAAAAGAATGCATTCGGATTCGTGGAAGCAAAATCCCGAGCGGCAACCGCGACGCGACCAAAATCTTCTGATGTTGCCCCATGTTCATGCATGTAGCGTTGAGCAAACATGCCAACCCAAGCGGCAGGCGTATGGAAACCATGAGGTAAGTACCAACCATAATTTACATTTTCAAAAATAGGCGTTGATCCAAATCCATAATCGCCACTACCAAATCGATACCAAGAACGCTCGTTCATTGCACGGTATACAACCACGGTATTCGCGACGCCCGATGCCACCGCCATGGCTGCATGCATAATAGGAGCACAAGCAGCACCTCCACCATGAGGAATTTGCGAGAAAAAGGTAACTTTTTCACAGCCCAACAGACGAGCGAGCTCGTATTCCGGCACTTTATCTACTGAGTAGCTACAAAAACCATCGACCTCTGATGGGGAGATTCCGGCATCTTCAAGTGCCGCGAGTGTCGCTTCCATCGCTAAACGTAACTCTGTTCGACCCGAGTTTTTAGAAAATTCGGTCGCACCTAAACCCACAATGGCCGCTTTTCCACTAATTGACGAATCCATTCTTGCTCTCCCTATTCCTGCAACGACAACGAAACTGTGCCGCTAACGTGGGTACCTATACTATTTTTACCAGCAATGCTCACGACCACTTTGCTCGTTTCCGCATCAACGCTCGTAACTTCTCCCTTAAATACCATCGTATCTCCGGGGTAATTCGGCATACCAAGCTTGATCTTAAGATCGTTCAAACGTGCGCCTAAACCAGCCCACTCTTCGACATAACGCTGAACTAACGCATTCGTAGTCAGAATATTCATAAAGATGTGAGGTGTGCCTGCTGCCTGTGCAGCATCTTTATCATGGTGCCCAGAAAAGTAGTCACGAGTTGCAATAGCCCCACCGGCAATAAGCGCGACAGTGATTGGAATACTCAACTCAGGTAACGTGTCACCGACATTAATATCGCTAATTTGATTATTTTTCTTCGAGATCATATTTCCACCCGAGTGTGTTGTTATCTGCTAGCCAATCGCCTAAGCGCTCTAAGTTGTCACTACTGCCACCTAGAGCAAGAGAAAGAGCGCGGCTCCAATATAGGAAGAGGTAAGTCGGTGAGCTAATATCGACACCAAACCCACCGTGGACATGTTGTGTTTTGTGGCAAATAAAATGACCCGCTTCACAAGCATGCCAAGCGGTTGACGTTGTTTCCGCATCGACTGGAAGATCAGCATCTAAACGATAGATCAACTGCCACAAAGTCGAACGCAGTGTTTCCAATGAAATCTGACAATCAGCCAATGCCATTTGAACCGCCTGAAATGCGCCTATTTGACGTTCAAACTGACGACGCTCTGTTACATAGTCAACGGTTCGTTTGAGTTGTTGCTGGCATAAACCCAACATCATGGCAGATTGAGCGGCGACTAAACGAGGACTTAGCCAATCATAGGCTTCCTCAGACAATAGTTGATTCGCGTTGATACATACTTCATTGAATATTAGGTCCGATACTGACTCACCGTGAGTCAAGACGCCATCAATGCGTTCAATCTCAGACAGACTGAGATCAATAACGACCAAGCGTTTCATTCCATCAAGATTGACCGAAAGCAACACACACTCGCTCTCGCTGACTTCCGGCACAGCATCGACACGACCGGACAAAATCAGTTGTCCACCTTGTACTTTCGCTACGAGTTGCGAGTCTTTCAAATTGGCGATAGTGAGAACATTCGCCCCCTCTGCGGCAGTAATCGCCAACGGCATTAACGACGAATCGCCGAAATTACAAAGGGCAGCTGCCGCTAATTGATGTCGATACAAAGGCACCATAGCAAGCGACTTACCTTGCGCTTCAAGCACCACCATCAACTCCGTCATCTTAAGACCACTTCCGCCAACAGAGTCAGGAATGAGCAGAGAATGCAATCCGGTCTCAATACAGGTTTGCCATAAAGGCGTCATACGCGATTCGTCCGAATCTGCAAACAAACACAGTTGCTGGTCGGTGCAATAATCACTAAATACCGACAGGGCCAGTTCTTGAATCGCACGTTGGTCATCAGAAAGAGAAAAATCCATTACGCCCCCTTCACTTTAAACATTGGTAACGTGAGATCACCATCGAACGTTTCAAAACATACTTCAACCGGTGTACCAATGGCTATATTTTTGGGGTCCATACCAACTAAGCCTGCGGTTAGTCGCACCCCCTCTTCTAGTTCAATCAGGCCGATTGGGTTGGGATAATCAAAAGGGGGAACTTCTGGATAGTGCATGACAACGTAAGAATAGAGTTCGCCTTTACCACTGGCCACTTTGTAGTCAAGGTCAAAAGACTGACAACGCGTACAAACAGGTGCAGGTGGGTGTTGAAGGTGATGACAAGATTGACAATGCTGAATGCGCAGCTCGTGTGCATCACACCCATCCCAGAAAAAGCGTGTATCATCACTAATTCCAGGCTTTGATCGTTTAATAACAGGAATCGTTGATTCTTTCTCTTGCTTCGCTTCAACGGGTTGAGCTGGTTTGAATTTAAATACCCGAAATAGCAACTCGCCCACTTTCTCGTCACCGCTTGAACGTTCAGAGAAATAGGTCATCTTCAACGTAACAAAAAATCCGGTGCCTAACGCCGTCTGTTTTTCTTCACTAAGATGTTCAAAACGAGTGGTGTAATACAATTTCTCACCCATTTTTAGATAACGTTCAAAGCTGAGTTCCGAATTGACAGCCACCACGGATGGATAACCTTGCTCTTCGAGTAAACTCAACACACCATAAGGGTTGTCATCGGTCGAACCCGGAGGATAATTATTTTGATATAACCCCGACTGACACCAACTTTGAAGCATCGCCGGCGGTGCAACCAAGCCCTCAAACTCAGTGCGAAGCGCATACTCAGGATCAGTATACAAAGGATTATTTATTCCCATGACTTCACACCACTGTCTAACCATCGCAGGGTTTACTTCGTCCCAAGCATAGATACGACCGAACTCTTTGCCGACCATTTCACGTAATGGGGTTAACCAGTTATTTTCAGCCAATGTTTTTCTCCTACTATTCAAAACAACTCAATATTGTGTTTAAGCTTGTGCTGCAGATAAGAAAGCTGGTTTCTCTCCGCCACCATGGAGCACGAGGTTGCAACCGCTGCCATACAAACAATGGTCTGAAGCGAGAAACAGACAAGCCCCACCGATATCACTTGGCTGAGCCATTCGTCCAAGAGGTATTGTTTCGCTTACTGCTTTAATTCCGGCCTCGTCGCCATAATGAAGTTCAGATTGCTCAGTTTCGACCAATCCAGGCGTCACCGCTGCAATACGAACTTTAGGAGCCCACTCAACCGCCAGAGATTGCACCAACGACAGAACGCCTGCTTTGGCAGCACCATAAGCGGCTGTCCCTGGAGATGGTCTTAGCGCACTCACACTGCTAATGAAAATGATCACCCCCTGGCTCTGTTGCGATTGCATTAATGTGTTGGCTCGTTGAGCAACATTTAGAGGCGCGATCAAATTTAAACGGATGATGCTTTCATGAAATCTCGGAGATGCCTTATCTGCCAGTGCAAAGGGACTGCCTCCTGCATTATTGACGAGTACATCCAATTGGCCATATTCAGCCTGAATAATGGCAAATAACGTGTCGATAGAATCCAAATCTCGTACATCAACGGGTAGGAATCTTGCGCATCGCTCCCCATCACTTGGAAGCACCTCTGGCTCTCTACGGCCACAAACAATGACAGTGGCACCGCTTTTTAGAAAAGACCGCGCGATACCAGCACCAATGCCTTTCGTACCACCAGTGATAAGCACCGTTTTGCCTTGATAATCAAATTGCATATCCACTCCCTCTTGCCAAAGTTCCACCTAAGGGAACTGTCCTGATTGTATTTTCTCTGGATTGGTTCCTACGTGCGTCGTCTAAATGGACGATGAAAAAAAGGGTGAGTTATAGAGAATTTGCGCTAAAGAGAAGGAGTTTCTGATGGACGACAAACCGGTTTTACTGACTTACCCGATCAAGGGTGTTGCACAACTTACCTTGCATCGACCAAATGCGACCAATGCACTGAGTCTTGAGCTTCAACAACAGCTAGCCGATCACTTTGCGCAGTTATCTGAAAATCCAGATGTGAGGTGCATTGTTTTAACCGGAGGAGAGAAAGTCTTTGCTGCAGGAGGTGACATCCATAGCATGGTCGATTGCAGCCCAATTGACATATACAAACGACACACCGAGCGATTATGGTCTCCCATTGCATACTGTCCGAAGCCTATTATCGCCGCTGTGTGTGGCTACGCTTATGGTGGCGGCTGTGAGCTCATGATGCATGCTGACATCATTCTTGCTGGCGAGAGTGCATCATTCTGTCAGCCCGAAATTAACATTGGAATCATGCCGGGTATTGGCGGTACGCAACGTTTGGTTCGTGCCGTCGGTAAAGCCAAAGCGATGCAAATGGCTTTAACGGGTAAACCCATCACCGCCCACGAAGCATGGATCGCCGGTTTAGTCAGTGAAATATGCGCCGATCAAAATGTGCTCGAACACGCACTATCGATGGCAAAGCGAATTGCTCGTATGCCCCCACTTGCGGCAGAACAAATCAAGGAAGTCATTAACGCAGGTATGGATACTTCTCTGGATGCCGCATTAGCCATTGAACGTAAAGCCAATGCTTTGCTATTTGCTTCAAGTGATCAAAAAGAGGGCATGCAAGCCTTTATAGAAAAACGCTATCCTGAATTTAAAGGGAAATAGCCCCCTAAAAGAGTTACTTATCTAGATCATCATGTACATCTAAAGCAATAGCTCGGCTCAAAAAACAACCTCAAGATGCTTACTAAAGCATTTTGAGGTTACAGGCAAGTTTGGATAGCGAATTTCCAACTCACTACAGTGATGTTAAATGCCTACATCTGCATCATTGCAGGCAAGAGGAGCAACACTATTTAGAAGAATACGTACCAATTCAGTTTGCCTTCTTACACCGGTCTTTGAAAAAATAGAGCGCAAGTGGGCACGAGCAGTATTACGACGGATATTGAGTCTTTCAGCCGCTTCTTCCAAAGACAAACCATTTGCCAATTCGAGCGTCAGCGCCGTTTCTGCGGTTGTAAGGCCGAAGATTTTTTTCGCTACGTGACTGCTCGCTTGTGATTTGGCCACAGAGTCTCGAATATAAACCACGGCCTTGCCCTGACCAATGCTGTTTTCCCAAGCTGGTGACGGAATGACTTCAACCACAACACCTAAGTTCACTTCGCCTGATGGTCTCGCAATGGACATGGCTTCAGGAAGAATCGGCCTGTCTGATTCACGAACCATTTTAAAAGAGTTTTGAATTAACTGTTTCAGCTCGCGATTATCATTTGGGTAGTGCGCGGTCAACTTTCCGCCCTGAACCTTCAACCCATCTTCTTGTGTAAGCAACTCATTGGCAAATACATTCTGCTCCAAAATCCGTCCAGATTCATCGATTTGAACCGTTGCAATCGATAATCGACTGATCGCTTCGTTATACATAGTGCCAAGGGAATTACTTCTATCCAGTTGCTGATGAATATCTAAAGCACGCTTAAGGTGGGAAACCAACATCTGACACAATACTTTTTCTTCATTGCTGAAGTTAGGTTCAGATTCTGGTCTGGTAATTCGAAGTTTAACGATGCCACCATCTCGAGTAGCGATATCAACGGACATGACATGATAGACACCAACGTTCGCGCACCAGTACTTTCGATAAGTACTTTGCTCCCAAGCCTCTTCATCCATCAAATCATCGACGGTAAAAACGGTATCGGGTTGTTGATTGTTAAATGGTGTAATGTGGTAACGATAAGGAAGATACTGGACTTTCTTCTCTGCACTAATACCACTACCTATCGCAATCATTAGACCAAGCTCTTCTTCTTCCTCTTCAAACGTCGGTTTTAGGATCAAAGTAACGTAATTTGCGGCAAAGCAATCACGCAAAGCTTGCAGCGGCTTATACCATACAGACTTGCTCTGTGAGAGATCATAGATGGTTTCAATCAATCCGCTGTATTGATTTAGGTTAAAAGACACGTCCGCCAAAATACCCTCCGTTATACTAATTATTCAAGGGTAGGAACCCGCAGTAATGATTTACTGCGGATCGCACTATGACTGAGCAAGACACTCCGTGAGTTCAGGCACCACGGTAAATAAGTCCCCTTCAAGACCGTAATCAGCAAACTGAAAAATGGGCGCATCAGGATCTTTATTGATGGCTACTATGACTTTGGAATCGCTCATCCCTGCAAGATGTTGAATGGCGCCAGAAATCCCCACAGCTATATACAGCTCAGGTGCTACAATTTTGCCAGTTTGTCCCACTTGATAATCATTGGGTACATAACCAGCGTCCACTGCAGCGCGTGAAGCGCCAAGCGCTGCACCCAGTTTGTCAGCTAGCGGCTCTAAAAGAGTGCGGTAATTTTGATCACTACCAAGCCCTCTTCCCCCGGATACCACGACTGACGCAGTGTTGAGTTCTGGACGATCGGATTCAACTAATTCTGTCTTCACAAACTGCACAAGACCTAAGTCTGCTCCAGCTGCGATACTTACTAACTCAGCCTCACCTTCCATGGCTGCTTTCTCGAACGCAGTCGTTCTAACGGTTAAGATCTGAATATTTTCTTTTGATTCTAATGTTAACAATATGTTACTAGTGTATATATATCTCTGATATATGCCAACACTTTCAATGCTAATAACGTCTGAAACTTGAGCTATATCAAGAAGTGCGGAGATGCGAGGCGAGACATTTTTACCAAACGTTGAACTTGCACAGATAACCGCGTCATAGCGTTCTGATTCAACTAGCTCGACCACCAGTTCTGCAATATTTTCTGCCACTAAGCCAACATAATGTTTTGCATCTGCTTGTAGTACGCGATTTATACCGGATATTTGACGGCATTGTTGGGCAACGTCTTCGCACTGATATCCAGCGACAAGTAAGTCTATGGTCGAATCCGATTTGAAGCTCGCTAGTTTCTGAGCTGCACCGACTGCATTGCATGTTGCACTCACGAGCTGATTATTAAGGTGTTCTGCGACAACTAGTATTTTCATAATTTCCCCCTAAAGCACCTTTGCTTCATTCTTCAGCTTTTCAATTAGCTCATCCACGCTTGACACCATTACTCCCCCTTTTCTCTGTTCAGGAACGGTATATGCCACCGCTTTGAACCTAGGAGTCGTATCAATACCTAAACTTTCGATTTCGATACAATCGATAGGTTTACGCTTGGCTTTCATAATATTTGGCAAAGACGCATAGCGAGGTTCATTCAATCTCAAATCACAAGTCACCACGGCAGGCAACTGCATAGTCAATACTTCTAAACCAGCATCAACTTCTCTTGTTACTGTCAGTTGCTCCTCTTCTACACGAACTTCTGACGCGAAAGTACCCTGCGGCCATTTAAGTAGAGCCGCTAACATTTGTCCGGTTTGATTACTGTCATCATCAATCGCTGCTTACCAAGCAACAACAGTTTTGGCAGCTCCTGCTCTACTACCGCTTTTAGGGTTTTCGCTATCGCTAGTGGCTCAATGCCATCTTCAGCAAGGACGTGAATACCTCGATCAGCACCCACTGCAAGTGCCGTGCGAATGATGTCCTGACAACCTTGGCTACCAATACTCACTACTACAACCTCAGAAGCAATGCCTGCTTCTTTAAGTCGAACCGCTTCTTCAATCGCAATTTCGTCAAATGGGTTAATCGACATTTTAACGTTATCAAGATCAACGCCAGAGCCGTCTGATTTCACTCTTACTTTTACGTTATGATCGACCACGCGTTTGATGGGAACCAGAATCTTCATGTGTTACTCCCTCACTAGTGCTTGGCATCGATAACTCAACCCACTCATGGTGGTCATCGATGCTTCGGATTTTCCCTAAGTTTCAACAAGCGTAAGAAAAAGTAACGCACCAAACATCGTCCATTGAGACTAGCGTTAAAAGTTTCACCTAGATGGGATAATAAGACTGACATCAGCGCTATATTGCGCTTTTATTAATCGCAACTTTTGTCCACGAATGGCGACGACGTAAGAGACATAGAATAGGCAATAAAGAAAATCCAAATATTACCCAACTTGAAGGCTCTGAAACCGCTGTGATGACGATTCCAGTGGGATCTTGAATGTCACTAATCGTCGTATGATTGTTCGTTTCGAAGTTCGAACCGTAAAATCGAATCGACTCAATTTTAAAAGCATTTGACTCAGCAAAAATGTTGATGAAACCATAAGGTTCTGAACCATTCTGCCCTAAAAAATTGTTCGTTAGGTTGCCATCGTAAATGGTAAGGGGTTAAATCGTCGATTAACTCAAAAATGGTTTGAGTCGTGAAATTGTACACATCCGAGAGTGTATTCACGTGTAGCAAATTCCCACGATCACTTGCGCTCCACCAAAGACCAAAGTAACCACAGGATTATCAAACTCGAGCGTCACGGCCGAGTTATTCCTCGGACTTACAAACAAGTAATTTCCGATACCATCGGCACCGCCCCATCCTGTTTAGTTGAAGCATGATTTGAGAAACGTTACGTAAAGCGGATCTTTGCGGCTTTTGAAAGAGGTATCGCTTGGCAACTTAAAATCAGATTTTGCTTAATGTCGCGTTCATCGAGAACCTCATTAACCAGCATACTCACTTCCCCATCAACAACTTCGCACATGCACGAAGCACATAGACCACTACAACATGAATACGGTAACTCAAGGCCTGCTTTCTCAGCAGCATCTAATAGTGTCTCATCTGATTGCCAAGAGAACTGGTGCGTCTCTCGTCCAATTTCTAATGTCGTCTCACAAGTTGTGATCTCATCATCAGGCCCTGATTGTACAGGCTTATCGTTAGAACTAGACGCAACAAATCGCTCCAGATGAATGGCAGAAGATGGAATATCGACATTCACAAGTGCACTCTCGACTGCATCCATAAACGGACCAGGGCCGCAGATGAACACTTGAGAGGAACACGGCATTCCACTCGCTAAAGAAGTCAACAATGATTGGCTAGGGATACCACTAAGACTTTCTAATAGGTGAATAACTTCAAGACGCTGAGGGTAGTCAGCCTGCAGTGTCTTGAGTGCGTCTTTAAATATAACCGATTGCTGATCTCTATTAGCATAGATAAGACGAATTCGAGCGTTTCCTTGCGTTAAGGCTGTACGTAAAATCGAGTAGACCGGAGTAATACCGCTTCCCCCGGCAAACAGCAACAACTCATCCTTAAAATGCTTAGGAACAAACACGCCCGATGGGGGCATTATTTCAACGACATCACCTGACTTTATATTGTCACACAGGTAGTTGGACACTCGGCCATCTTTCACTCGCTTCACGGATACCTGTAAGAAGTCATCAACTTCTGGTGAGCTCGACATAGAATAACAACGAACTTGGCTTTCCCCATTAATGGTGACACGCAAAGTAATGAACTGACCTGGTTGGTAATGGAAGAGCGATCGCGCAGCTTGTGGTACTTCAAACTGCAGAGAAATCGCGTCTTCCGTTTCTTGAACAACATGCTTAACCACGAGCGAATGATACTGAGTTGCCTGCATAAAGACGTCTCCTAAATCTGAGGACAATTAGACAAATGGGTCCATATTTGGCATTCCGAGCATCACAGCGCCATGAGCTCTCATATAGGTATCTGTATTATTTGCAATATGACCACGAGCTTGGTGAATATCACGGAAAATACGTTCAATGGGGTTGGAACGATACAAACCGGACGCGGCGCACGCACGCAACAAGCCATCAACTTGCTCTGCACATAACTTAGGAACCGCAGAAGACTGCGCACGTTGCAGTAAGCGTTCATTCACATCTAAGGTTCGATCATCACGAATACTCTCTACAATTCGACCGTAGTTTCTAAACAGAACCAACTTCAACTGGTCGCTGACCATCATCGCGTCACAAACTGCAAACTGGGCGTTCGGATCTTCTGCAGTTTTGCTGCCGTGCTTGCCCATGTGTGCACTTGCTCGAGTTTTGAACTCTTCAATTGCACCATCCAATGCACCAATACAAGCAGAGGAAACCGCACGTTGGAAAACTTGTGTAAACGGAATTTTATATAGCCAACTTGAATTTGTGGCACGGCCCGGACAACCCTCATCACTATGATTATTGGTACGTTGAATACGGTGCGCAGGGACAAAGACGTTATCAACCACAATATCATGACTGCCTGTTGCTCTTAGTCCATGAACATCCCAATTTTTTTCAATTTGAAAGTCCGATTTAGGCAAGAGGAATGTCGCGTGCTCTAAATCACCGCTGCCATCCTCTTTTGGCAGTAGAGCACCAAGGAAAATCCATTCGCAATGCTCACAACCACTCGAAAAACCCCAACGCCCAGAGAATTGATATCCTCCCTCAACTTGTTCCGCGTTACCGACAGGCATATAAGTGGAAGCAATCAGCGTACTGCTGTCATTTTGCCAAACATCTTGCTGCGCCTGCTCAGGGAACAACGGTAATTGCCAATTATGAACACCGATGACACCATAAATCCAAGCGGTAGACATACAACCTTTCGCTAGCGTCATCTGAATTCGATAGAATACGCGTGGGTCCAACTCATAACCGCCCCAGCGCTTTGGCTGCAACACACGAAAAAGACCCGCAGCTTCAATATCCGCGACCGATTCACTTGGGACTTTGCCGTCAAGTTCTGCTTGATGAGCGCGTTCTCTCAATTTTGGAATGAGTGCTTCTGCCTTTTCGATCAGATCGAGTGCCTCTGGAGTGAGGTAATCTTCATTGACGGCGTGTGCGGTGATTTCTTCATAAATAGCCATGTTTATTCTCCTAAACACCCCGTCAAATCTAGACGGTATTGGCGTTACTCTCTTTTGATTAGACACTGAAAGATTTCCACACTTGTTGTGTGCTCTCATCGTCAATACGGACTAAGAGTAAATAGAGTCATGGCAGTAGAAGCAACACTACCTAAATACAGTTGTGGAAAGTGCGTTAAAGGTAGATCTGAAGATGGAGTACAGAAGATGAAGTCATGCTTAAAACATTTATGGACAAAAATCATTTAGAGCATGATTTTTGTCCATGTCCTAGTGATAAGTTTTGCTCATCATCAACGATAAGAACAACTAGCCAAGCCAAGTGTAGGGTGTCAGCTATGGTGGCTCCCAGTAAAAATATAAATAGCGCAGTCTAACTCAATGTAATCACTGTTTTTAGTTTCGAGAACTCACTGTGTTCCAATGCATTAAGCATCTTTTCGAATTTAAAAGTGACTGGAATACTAACTTCAACACCACCATTTGCAATACGCTCAAGTAGTGCTTCTCCGTTTTGCATCAACGTATACCAATCTTCTTTATCACCAAAATCATGTAACGCGCCCAGGGCGATTTCGTGGTAAGAAATAGTGCGCGTAAATGGAGGATCAATGGGTTTGGCAATACGATCTTGAATGCAGACAATATGTCCATTCGCTCTTAACAGCGGCACTAAATGGGCGGCATTTTCCCCACTCACCGCATCAAAAATGGCGAAGTATTTCATGTCGATTTGAGATTGCTCCCGATAAACTTGACGAATACCTAAGCTTTTGGCTCGCTCTTCGCTCAGACTCGCTGAGATAACATCAACGATATAACCCGCTCTGACAAGGATCTGGGATAGCAAATTATTCACCGCGCCAAAACCAACGACAAGCACTTCTCTTTGTCGGGTTAATGGAATTTTTTCAAATGCTTGCCACGCAGTCAGCATCGGACAAGGCAGTGACGCAGCAAGTTCAAAAGATAGGTCCTCAGGCAGTGTCATCACTCGCTCAACGTTCAAAACCGTATATTCAGCGAAGCTACCATGGCGATTTAGTGAGCCATGATACGCCACTCGACGGCCAATTAGACTGGTATCAACTTTAGACCCTACTTGCACGACAAAGCCTGCACCATCAACACCTGGAACATGGCCATTCGGCCAATTTAAAGGATTGGCTTTAATAAATTTCCAATCGACAGGGTTAATACCAATCGCTTTGTTTTGAACTAGTATTTGATCGTCTGCTAATTGTGGCGTCTTTGCCTTATCTAAAACAAGACTGTGTGTCTCAGTTTGATATTGCCAAATTCGATAGGGTTCCATCTCAATTCCGCTCGCTTAATGAAAGAAATATGGCACCGAGGAGCTGTCTGTCCTTGGTGCCTGATATATTATTACTGATAAGTAGGATAATCGATGTAGCCTTCGGCTCCGCCCCCATACAAGGTTAACCTAGCATCGGCATCAAACTCGGCCAAAGGTAAATCATGGGCAAATCGGGAGACTAAATCAGGGTTCGTTACAAAAGGCGTACCAAAGGCAACGAAATCAGCATATTGCTTATCTAGCAACTGTTGTGCAGATTGCGTGGTCAACTTTCCTGCAACCATGATTGGATTAGAGTATATTCGGCGTACTTGCTGGCGAAACTCTTCAGGTACCTCTACATAGCGTGATATGTTTTCTGAAAAATGCACATACGCAAGGTTCATCGGTTGTAGTTTTTCCAGCAATGCTAACGTTAGTGGAACAATTTCAACATCATCCCCAGCAAAACCCTCTCCGATATGAGGAGACAGACGAACCGCAACTCTTTCCCCACCAATTTCGTTGGTAAGAGCTTGCAACGTATCAACCAGAAAGCGCATACGATTCTCTTGGCTGCCGCCATATTGATCACTTCTTTGGTTGCTTTCTAAGCGTAAAAAGGTATCAAACAAGTAACCATGCGCAGCATGAACTTCAACACCATCAAACCCTGCTTCAACAGCATTTCTTGCAGCTTGAACAAAGTCGGCAATGGTTGCTTGGATTTCATCTGCACTCATTGCTTTTGGCTGCTGGGTTTCCACCATGCCAAACCCGCCTTCAGGTAATGGACCGAAGACCTGATCTGGAATTTTTATCGCTGATGGTGCCAGGGGTTGTGAGCCTGAAATATCGGAATGACTACGACGGCCAACATGCCAGAGTTGGATAAATATCTTACCCCCTTCCTCATGAACAGCCTGAGTCACTTTCTTCCAGCCTTCAATGTGTTCTTCTGTGTAAATGCCTGGCGTCATAGAGTAACCCCGACCAACCGCTGAAACAGGAGCGCCTTCTGTGACAATCAAACCAGCGCTGGCACGCTGACGGTAGTAGGTTGCCATCATCTCGTTTGGTACATCACCAGGTTGAGACGTGCGTGAACGAGTCATCGGCGCCATAGCGATACGGTTTCTAGTCTCAAGTCCGTGACCTTTAAATGCCTTGAACATACTTCCCCCTTAAGCTTTATACGTTGGATAATCAATCAACCCTTTTTCACCGCCACCAAACAAGGTGTTCGGATCGTGCTCTGCGAACGGATAGCCATGAAGTAATCGTTCAGGAAGATCTGGATTCGCCACAAAAGGCCGACCAAAGCCGATCATATCAGCCAGTCCGTCACCAATAGCTTGTTCCGCTTTTTCCGCCTTATAACGACCTGCATAAATCAAAACGCCTTGGTAAGCCTCTCGCAAGGCTCGTTTAAAAGAGACTGGCGTATCAGGGGCGTCATCCCAATCAACTTCGGCGATATGCAGATAAACAATACCGTGCTTATTCAGTAACGAAGCAGCAGCGGTATAGGTCTCAATGGGGTTCGCATCTACGGTGCCATTTAAGGTAGTCAAAGGAGCAAGACGCACGCCTACACGGTCAGCGCCAATCGCTTCAACTAATGCTGCAACGACTTCATCAAGAAAACGAAGACGATTTTCTAGGCTACCACCGTATTCATCACTGCGGCTGTTAGCTTCGGAGTCTATGAATTGGTTGATCAAATAACCATTCGCCGCATGAAGTTCAATGCCATCAAAGCCTGCCTCAATGGCATTCAATGCCGCTTGACGATAATCTGCGATGACTTGTTGAATATCCGCTTTTGTCATTGCTCTAGGCTGCACGACGTCAACAAAGCCAGGTTCATCACTGCCATTATCAACGAATACTTTTACGTTTTCCGCTTTTAACGCTGATGAAGAAATCGGTTGCTCACCACCAATGTTATCTGGGTGAGTGACTCTGCCCACATGCCAGAGCTGCGCGAAAATAGCGCCATTTTCTGCATGTACTGCTTGAGTTACTTTACGCCAGCCTGCTATCTGCTCAGGAGAATAAATACCTGGCGTCCACGCATAGCCTTTTGCACTCGGTGAAATTTGTGTGCCTTCGGAGACAATTAAACCTGCACTGGCTCTCTGAGCGTAATACGTCGCCATCATTTCATTAGCAACATCCCCAGGTTGAGTTGCTCTGGATCGCGTCATCGGTGGCATGACGATGCGGTTTTTGAGAGTCAACGCCCCCAATTGGATAGGTTGAAAAAGTGATCTAGACATAATAAGCCCTCTAATTTCTTGAGAGGGATATTAACAAACTCAACGCACCACATTGATAGCAACAAAGACAAATGATATTTGTTAAAATTGCAACAATTTGATTCAATGAAGAAGAAATAACTTAATATAACCTCCCTATAAAGCATGCTTTCATTATCTTGTGTTAGGGGACATTGACGAATATGTTTGTCTAAAACGAGTTATAGGTACCTTCACTTTTCACTGTTGTTAAGGAGAAATATGGATACTAAGGGCAAAACCATTCAGTCGTTGGAGCGCGGTTTCATGATTTTAGAAACACTCTCTTTCGCAGAATCACCACTGTCTCTGCAAGACATTACACAATCAGTCAAATTAGCGAAAACAACCGTATATGGACTGCTCGCAACGTTAGTCAAACTAGGGTATGTAGAACGTACCAAACAAGCATACCAACTCGGTTTAAGGCTGAGAGAGCTATCTAAGCCACTCGAGCAACGAGACGAACTTGTTCGTCGCCATTTTTACCCACTTCTAAAGAAAATGGCACTGCTTTCCAATAACACAGCTTATCTCGCAATCCAAAGTGGGGCTGATGAGTACCTTTATATCGACGCAATAGAAAAAGATAATCCCTTGACGATACGAAGCCCAAGAGGACGCCGAGAAAGTTTAATTGACTCTGCCATTGGTAAAATATTTGTTTCTTTTAACCCTCAACTAAAAAGAATACTAAGAATGCAAGGTGCGTTAACACCATGGTTGGAGATGGAAATTGAGCAGATTTCCCAACAAGGATTTTTATTGGATCTAGAGCAAGCAGAGCCTAGGCTGCACTGTTTGGCTATTCCTCTTTATATGAATGGTGACCTTGTCGCGGCTGCGGGTTTAAGTGGTGCTGCTGATGAACTCACGGAGGCAAAATTGCGTCATTTCGCTCAAGTATTTCTGAAGTAATTCGACATTATCGAATCTTATTTACTTTTCCCTCGAATCGCATCCCTCCTAGGATTTATCTAATTAAACTAATCCCGTCATTCACGATCATAATTAGGAGACGCCTGTGATTTCTCTCAACTTAGCAAAACAGATCGCTGCGATAGCTACACAACAAGCGAAAAAGCAAGAATTTAACATCTGTGTCAGTGTCGTTGATCAGGCTGGATTATTAGTCCATTTTGAACGCATGGATAATGCGTTGCTCGGCGCGATTGATGTGGCAATAAAAAAGGCCAGAACAGCAGCGCTTTTCCAAACCAATAGTGCTGAGCTTGGTGCGATCGCACAACCTGGAGGTGCGATTCATACACTTGAAGCCACGAATGGAGGACTTATTTCCTTTGGTGGTGGTGTGATCCTTCGTAACGAGCAAGGTAATGTCATTGGGGCTATCGGGGTTGCAGGAGCGACCGTTGAAGCCGATGAAGCCATTGCACAACTTGCAGCTCGTCAATAAGGAGACCCAGATGAAAACGGTAGTGATTACTGGCGCAGCTTCTGGCATGGGGCTAGCGGCTAGTAAGTTGTTTCTAGAAAAGTATTGGCGCGTTCTGATGATCGACACCAACAAGGAGCACGGGCAACAGCAATGTTTGAAACTTCAAAGCCAAGGTTTTACTGAGGTTTATTTTCAACAGTGTGATATCACTCAAGCATCACAGGTCTCGCAGGTAGCCGAGTTTGCAATTAACAACTTTGAACGAGTTGACAGTGTGATCAACAATGCAGGGGTTTGGCGTGGTGGCGAACTACATCAAACAACAGAGACAGATTGGGACTTATTGTTTAATGTTGATGTGAAATCGATATTTTTGATGAGTAAATACTTTGTACCAAACATGATTGCACAAGGTGGAGGGACTATTGTAAATACTGCTTCAGTATCAGGACTGAATGGGGATCATCAGATGGCAGCCTACAATGCAGCAAAAGGAGCAGTTGTTAACTTAGTCCGAGCGATGGCACTCGATTATGGTAAATATAACATTAGAGTAAACAATGTATGCCCTGGCGCTTGCGCTACTCCAATGTTTCTTGCCAACGCCAAAGAAGTGATTGACACATTTAATCAGGCCAACCCTCTAGGCAGGATCTGCACGCCAGAGGAAGTCGCTGAAGCAATGTACTTCTTGGCCTCTGATGCATCAAGCTCATGCAATGGCATCAACTTACCTATTTCTGGTGGCTTAGAGCTGCATACTGGTCAACCGATACAATAAAAACGACATAAAAGCGAGGTCGGCAATGGCCTCGCTTGGTGCGATTTACAGATCCAGTTTCGGCTGAATAAAATCGATAAAAGCAGAAATCCTCTTGGCAACAGAAGAAGACTTATAGTAGACAGCATTAATTTGCTCCCTACCTGAGTTGCTGATTTTTTCACCTTCTAACAACGCAATTAACCTTCCTTCCGCAATATCTTTTTTCACCATAAAGCCCGATAGACAGGCGATTCCATTTCCCATCAAAGCGAGTTGTCTTACCGTTTCACCGTTACTTGAGGTCAGCGTGGGAGTCAGTCCTGAAAATCCTTTCAGAGGCCATTCGTTGAGTGTTTTTGGTGTTGAAAATCCGATGGTATCGTGATGTTCCAAATCACTACTCTTACTCGGAAAGCCACGCTTTGATAAATAATCAGGTGAAGCCACAATATAAAGTAAACTTCTGCCAAGAGGCCTTGCATGTAACGTTGAGTCACTTAAAGCACCGATGCGAATAGCGATATCGGTTTTCTTTTCTAGCAAATCAACAAAACCTTCATTAGAAGTTAACTCCAACTCAATATCAGGATAGGCTTGATTAAATGGCTGAACGAGTGGAACTAACTGGTGAAACACAAATGGACTGGCGGCATCAACACGCAGCCGCCCTTTGGGTAATTCCCCACGGGATATGATCTCGTCTTCCGCTTGCTGTAATTGCATCAGCCCTATTCGCACCGACTCAACGAATTGCCGCCCCTCATCCGTTAATTCAATCCGTCTTGTGGTTCGGTTTAATATCGTCACGCCAAGTTGGCTTTCTACCTTACTCACCGCTCGTGATACGCGTGCCACCTGTATATCGAGACTTTCTGCCGCCGCAGTAAATCCACCAGTATCAACGACAGTAAGTAGAATTTCTAAATCGTCCGATTTCGTGCGCATGCTTGCCTACCATTTACTCAACAGTTTCGTTTAATTATTGCATTTATAGCAAATATCATTTGTTAAATAACCTATTTTTTGCAAAGTAATTACCACGCAAAATCTCTCCATCAAATCACGGCAGTGCGACACGTTAATAAGCACATTCGCTGCTGTGTACTAGAACCTAACAAAAGAGAGTAAATGATATGCCATTAGCACTTCTCGCATTGACGCTCAGCGCCTTTGCTATCGGAACGACGGAGTTTGTGATCGTGGGATTGATCCCGACCATGGCTTCTGACCTAAACGTCTCACTACCCTCCGCAGGACTGCTGGTGAGCCTTTATGCACTCGGTGTTGCGATTGGCGCACCTGTCTTAACTGCACTAACGGGAAAGTGGAACCGTAAGCATGTACTCATTACCGTTATGTCATTGTTTGTGATTGGCAACTTATTGGCATGGCAAGCACCTGGTTACAACACCCTTATCGTTGCTCGCATTTTGACTGGTTTAGCCCATGGTGTCTTTTTCTCTATCGGCTCTACGATTGCGACAAGCCTAGTATCTAAAGAAAAAGCGGCAAGTGCGATTGCGATTATGTTCACAGGCTTAACCGTGGCATTAGTAACGGGCGTGCCGATCGGTACTTACATCGGTCAAACCTTTGGTTGGCAATCGACGTTTCTGATTGTTGCGTTGTTGGGGCTGATTGCGTTGATTGGTAGTGCGTTCTTAGTACCAAGCAACCTAAAACAGCCTGCTGCCGCGAAACTGTCATCGCAGCTAAAAGTGCTCACTCAACCAAGGTTACTACTGGTATATGCAATCACAGCACTCGGTTACGGTGGTACCTTTACCGCTTTCACTTTCCTTGCTCCAATTTTGCAACAGGAAACAGGATTCAGCGCCAATGCAATCAGCCTAATCATGCTGGTATACGGCGTATCCGTGGCGATTGGTAATATTTGGGGCGGCAAAATGGCCGATAAGATGGGGCCAATTAAGGCGCTGACGATTATTTTTGCGGGACTCGCCACCGTATTAGTTGTATTTAACTTTACTGCCATTAACCCTATCGCAGCGGTAGCGACCATCTTAGTTTGGGGGGCCTTTGCATTCGGTAATGTGCCTGGTTTACAAGTTTATGTGGTTAAACTGGCTGAAAAATACACTCCTGATGCGGTAGACGTTGCTTCTGGTCTAAACATTGCGGCGTTTAACGTGGGTATTGCGCTTGGCTCTTGGGGAGGCGGTATGATTGTGTCAGAAATGGGCTTAATGCATACCCCTTGGATAGGTGCTGTGATAGTGCTCATTGCGCTCGCTCTTACTCGAATGAGTGGACGTCTTGATAAACGTACAGAAGTTCATTTGTCGGAAGCAAACGTACTTGTGAAGTAAGTATCACGACAATGGTTTCAAGCTGGTCAAGGCTCGGCATTGACCAGCTAATTCTTACTTATAATCAACTTAGGTAGCTCACAATGAAAACGGTTTTTATCACTGGCGCCAATCGAGGCTTAGGCCTAGAGCTTGTTAAACAATACGCTCAGCGTGGATGGCGTGTGATTGCATGCTGCCGTGACATCAACACAGCTCAGGCATTGTCTCTCTTGGCACAAACTTATCCAACGATTGATATTCATACGCTGGACGTGAGTAATGAATCCCATATTCTCACTTTGACAGAGAAACTTGCGGGCATCGCCATTGATGTACTCATTCATAACGCAGGAGTGAGCGGAGATGAATGTGAAAGCCTAGGCAACATGGGGCAAAAGGAGTGGATAAATGTATTAAACGTCAACACCATTGCGCCCATGTTAATCACGCAGGCTTTGCTTAATAACATTCTTGATGGTGAAGATAAAACCATCATTGGGATGACTTCAATACTCGCTAGCATCGATGACAACCGCTCTGGTGGTCGATACAGCTATCGCGCATCAAAAGCCGCCCTCAACCAAATAATTAAATCTCTGGCTTGTGAGCTATCCGAAGTGGGAGTGAAGACTATGGCCATTCATCCAGGGTGGGTACAAACCGATATGGGTGGAAAGGATGGCAAGGTAACAGTAGAAGAGAGTGTTAAAGGCATGCTGAATGTTATCGACAATTTAAAACTTAAGCATTCAGGTTCATTTTTTGTCTACGATGGCACTCAATTGCCATGGTAAGTCCTGTAGTTACGTCATATGCAAGCTCTAAGGGTATGATATGCTTTTAACCTTTATAGTTTTAATCCTTTCTATTATCGCTTTGCTCGGGTGGTATTTACACAAAGTCGCCCGTGATATTGCTCAAATTGACTGGGATTGGGATGACGATGAGATCCTATAAATTGATATTGCCTACATCTGTGGCTGGTCAGATTAAATATTCTAAAGAAAAACTGCGAGCTTGCTCTTGTTCTGAGTAAATACTTTAACGCGAAATGGGGCACTTTCGAGTTAAAAGGCCCTTGGTAATCAAAAGTGCTCTCCATGATGGACCCGAACAAAATAAACGTTGATCAACTGAATATTAGTAAATCATGAATAATGACGGTAGAGGAAAGTCGCTGAACCAATGCCCAATATTAGTAACACTGGTCACTATAGCATCGATTATTGTGAGCAACTTTACTGTATACTAAGCATTATTTTCGTTAGATTTCTTCTCAGAAATAAATCGGTCGACAAACAGCATTGCGATAAAGATATAAGCCATTGCAAAAGCTATCTGGGTAAGCCGGACGATTATCTTCCCTTCTGCATCGTTCATAATGGGCCCGAAAGAGACACCACAAACTACAGTAAAAGCCGTCATAGCAGTCGGTGCAAGCGGGCTTCCTTTCAACAATTGTTGAGATAACAGGGCATAACAAACTAATAGTGTAAGTGCGACAAGTGGTAAAAAAGGTGCAATGACTGCAATTTCATAGACAATCACAGCCATCAACCCACCCATGATATTTCCTACGATTGCATCTTTTATCATCTTTGAGCTGTTACTCGAATTTGCGGCAAACTGAGTAATTTGTACAGCAATATATGTGAGAGTGAATGCACTGACATTGTCTGTAATAAATGAGAAAGCTACAAATGGTAAAAAAGCAACACTTAGCCTTAGCCATCGTCTTGATTCATCAAAACTAGGTGGAGACTTTGCCGTGGATGTCGCATCATCTGGAGGAAGTAAATAGAAGACGACGCTACTGACGATCCACGCAATAAGAAGGTTATTAGGCAACCAGACAGCTAAATCCCAGGCTATATCCGGATTAGATTTCATCAACAGTGGGATCAACAACGCACCAAGAAGCGCCATCACAACGGTGAGTATGTCTTTCTTAACCACCAGTATTTTATATGAGAGAGACACCACAACAAAAATGGTGAGCAGCGTTGCAATGGGATACAACCGCATCGTCGCAAATAAATACCAAGACCCTATCATGTAAATGTAAGCAACCGCGATTAGCTTCATGGCGTACTTTACTGGTACAGGCTTCGGACTCAGAATGAACAAACTTGTCAGTACTGCACCAACAAAAGAGAGCTTCCAACCAATCACTAGTCCGGAGACAAATACAAACCAAGGGGTAAGCGTAACACGTAACCCATACCTCAATTTTGGATCTGATAGCAACATCACTCGCCCCATCAATATAGGAAACTGAAGAGAGACATGATTCTGATGTATGCCGCCCCAAGTGTATTCATAATGAAATTGTCACCGGTATAAATAACGACATCAGCTTGTCCATTGAGGAACAATTTCACATCATCTTCAGAATTCCCCGAACGATAGTCGGTCAATACAATTCGTACAGGGAAACGCTGCGGATCTCTTAGCCAGTTGGAGTTCGCACTAGGATTTGGTAGCCCATCAGGACCGAGGTTGTCATGAAAAGCCGCGGAGACGACGCTTTCAACTTGCCCATCAAAGACTTTGCCTGGATGAGTATCAAGCACGACACTCACTGTGTCACTTGGTTTAATTTTCCCAACGTTATTCTCTGTCATGTACGCTTCTATCCAAATATCCCTACCGTCAATAAAAGTCATGACTGGCTGACCAGCTTGTGCCTGTGCACCTGTTGCGACAGAGAGATTCACCACGCCGCCATATGAGGGTGCTCTTAGCTCGGTGTAGGTTAGCTCAAGTTCCGCCTCGGCGAGGTTCACTAATGCTGAGCGCACCTTTGGGTTATCTTCCCCATCACTTCCTAAACGAGATGCTGCACTGTTGTATTCAGCTTGAGCAACATCAACAGCGCTTTGTGCATCAGAAAGGTTAGCTCTTGCTTCATCCGCTTTTGCTTTTGGAATCAATTTTTTTCGTTCCAATTCGAGCCATCGAGCTGTTTGAACCTTTACACTTTCAAGGCTCGCTTGTGCGCGGGCGAGCTGGGCTTGAGCTCGTTGAACCTCAGAAGAAGAAGCACCGACGTCTTGTGTAGCAAGTTCGAGCTCTGCTCTTCTTCTTTCGACGATGAGTTCAAAGGGACGTGGATCAATACTAGCGAGTAATGCGCCGGCTTGAACGGCCTCGGTGTTCACGGCTTGTACATCGATGATTGTACCGCTGACCTTTGGAATGATTGGTGTTACAACAGCTTTAACTCTAGCGTTTGAGGTGAATGGCGTCGTTCTATCGGCAACGACATACCAAAGGAAAACAACGACGGCAAGGCATGCTACGATCTTTACAAATCTGTCCATTTATTAAAATCACTCTGTTCGATTAGGAAAAGGAAGAGCAGCAAAATGTATTACCACTCTCATCAACTGTTATCTTTCAGAGCTTAGACTTTTTTGCTCTAGGGCTGGGTGAGTTGCACGGCCATTTTCTGTCGCAACCCATGCCATGAAAACTTGGTAGCCTGCCGCTAAGAATGCTGCGCCAATGAACATACCGAGTATCCCGCCCGACATCATACCGCCAATCGCACCAATCAATACCACCGTCATCGGGACGGCCAAACCTCAACCAAGTACCAGAGGTTTCAAGAAGTTATCAGTCAAACTCGCCGCAATCATGAGTATGGTGAAGATGGTATTGTGTAATGCTGAGGTGTCGTTACCAGACCAAAGAAGTACTGAAGCAACAATCGCAACCAACGTGACAGGTATCTGACAAATAGCAAAAACGAGTGCCACGATGGTAAGCAGCGGCGCAGCAGGAACGGAAGCAAAGTTAACCGTTAGACCAAAAACGATTGCCGTCAAAAACGCAATGCCGATGATCCCGATAGCAACTTGGCGAATCGTCGCTGTCGTTAGCGCATGAAGCTCACCACCACGCTGCTCATCCGAGAAACTGATGAAAATTTTCTTAATAGATGTTGTCGCTGGCTGAGCCCAAGCAAGCATGATTCCTGCAATAATGATGGCTCCGATAAGAAAGAATACACTCTTCGCCGCACCACTTGCTGTTTCAACAAACCAATTCAGTACCCCCTTAATTTGAGGTTGGCGTTGTTCGACAAAGCCGGGAAAGTCCGTTGCAGCTTCTTTCCATGTTTCATAAAGATTTGTTCCAATGACCGGCCAATCCTTAACACTGTTTTCAGGAACAGGCACCACGAGCGTTCCAGCCTCATAAGCATCAAAGGCGAGAAGAACATTGGAGGCAAATGCATTACCTACTAAAGCGGTAGGCACACCTAGCAATAACACTCCTATAAGGGCAATGACTGTCGAACTTCTCGCTGGGGTCCACTTCGTCTTTTTCTCGATAAATAGGCGCACAGGATAAAGCGCAATAGCAAGCACAAGTGCCCAAAGCAATATAGGTAAAAAAGGTAGAAACGCCCAACAGCAAACAATGACGATGAATGCTATTGTAGATAATCGAATCAAAGACTTGGTAAAAGCTTTAGAAAGCACCACTTCTAGATCTTCATTATTTTTCATACTAAACTCCTAAGCAAATGTGACGTTCCCTTGCAATCACCGCGTCAGTCCACCTACTTTCTAACATGCTAATGCTTGTATGAGTGTAGAGTAATACTGAGTGATTCCGACAGAAAACACCCCCACATTTACAATAAATTCAAAATCTTAATTAACAATCAAACCAACAATTCTGGACATGATAAATTTTCTATGCCAATCCGTTTGTCATTTTGCGCCAATCAAAGCTCTTTGTTCCGATTTGTCTAATAATGATTTTGAGTTGGATGAATGAGAATGCGAGAACCAAATACCAAAACTATGGTCCCTTTGATTAAGTGTGGTTATGCTCAGTACTTGATTAAAGGGTATAAAAGTTTAGGCTTTGACCCACATTTAATCATCAAAGAGGCGGGGTTACCCTCCCATCTGATGGAGCTGAGTGAAGAGTTTATACCTCACGATTCAGTGAAAAAACTATTGTCTTTGCTGGGTAACAGACTAGACATCGAGCAGTTTCGGCATTTAGTGAAAACGGCACTTCAGCGCAATTCTGTTCAAAGATTGATTGGAGAGTTCAGGAACTGTAAGACCGTAAGAGAAGCACTACTCTTAACCAGCCATATCTATCTTCATGACTCAACCAACGTTAACGTAGGATTGGACGTAAACTACCGCGAAGCATGGTATTGGATTCAAAGAAAACCACAGTACTCTTCCGAGTTCATCTGGTCTGAAGTGTATACCATCAGTTATATCGTGGAGTTAATACGAATGCTGTCGCGAACAGATTGGCAGCCTTCTAAGATTAAGGTGCAATCCTCAGATGTTGAACACCATAAAGCCATGGTTTCAGATGATTGTCAGTACTTTGTTGGCCATTCAAAACTTGAGATTTACATAGAAGATAAAGTGCTTGATTCGGCTTTGTCATTGCCTATTCATGTACTAAATAAGCCTTTATTAGACTGTAATTGGCATTCCAACTTTACTGATAAGGTATATACAGCGCTGTATCCTTACGCTAAAGATTTGGATTTAACGGTTAAACGTTCAGCGGAGATTTTAAATATGTCCACTCGAACTTTACAACGCAAATTAGCTGATGAAGGTGCGACTTTTAGAGCTCTGAAAGATAGCCTTATGTTTACTTGTGCCGTAGAAATGATGTCTGAGGGTTTCCCTTTAACGCAAATCGCGATACAGCTTTCCTTTGCTGATTTATCTCAATTCTCTCGCGCATTCAAACGAGTGAGTGGTCTAAGTCCTCAAAAGTATCATAAATCAATTTTAATGGGAGATAATGCTTGCTAAATACCTCAAGAACATTCAATTAATGATGAGACCTCTATAGCAACATAAAACACACATTCAGCTAAAAAGTGAAAGAAAAAAACAGGACAAATTAAAGAACATTACTTATTCCACAGGTGCGGACTCATCTTCAGCGCTTTTAACGATTCAAACCACCACATAGAGCAAAAAGTATCGCTTTATCATTTCATAATGATGCGTATAATCCTCGCTCATTTTATTCGATACTCACAAACAAAGAGTTCCAGCATGTCTAAACTGTTTTTCAAAGGCCGAATTGAAACTAGGCAAAATCACGTATTATCGGGCTACAACGTAAATCGCACAGTAAAAGCTGGTACTGCTGAAGCACCAATCACTGTAACAGTGCAATCTGACGAGCGTAAGGCTGCTATTGAAGCCATCTTAGAAGAGAAAAGCATCATCGCAACAATCATCGTAGATGCGAATCAAGAAGAGAATACGGTAGAGTTAGACACACTACTAAACAAGCCATCAACAACCGTATTTGATAAAACGCCAAACAGAAATGACCCATGCACATGTGGTAGCGGCAAGAAATACAAAAAGTGCTGTGCGTAATGACAAATAAGCCGCTTTCAATCAGCGGCTTAAGTTTATTGCCCTACAAGAGAATCGTTACTTTAATAATGGTAACGGCAAGAAATAATGGTTATCGCCTGGTTATCGACCGCGTAAACGAGACGATTGGTATCATCAATGCGACGTGACCAGAAACCCGCCAGGTTCTCTTTTAAAGGCTCAGGTTTACCAATCCCCTCAAAGGGCGAGCGCTTTACATCATTAATTAATTTATTGATACGCTTGAGTGTTTTCTTGTCCTGATTTTGCCAATACAGGTAGTCATTCCAAGCTTCGTCAGTCCAAGCGAGCAAACGCTGGTGACTACTCATCAATTAAGTCTCGAGAGGTCACTTGGCCAGCACGATATTGAGCGATTGAACGCTTGAGATGATCCGCGTTCTCTGGAGAACGCAGTAAGTGCACCGTTTCCATCAAACTGTTGTAATAATCTAATGACATCACCACAGCATCTTCTGAGTCTCTCCGCGTAATGATCGTCGTGTCAGCATCATTAACTACACCGTCTAACACCGCTTTTAAACTATTTCGTGCTTCAGTAAAAGATACGATTCTCATAGAACCTCCACATGTACATTTAATAAGACAAGTATAATGGCCACCGCCTTAGTTGTACAGTAAATGGAACATAATAGAGAACGAAAGCAGAAAAGACCACCCTACCACAAAGTGCTATAGGGTGGGGTCGGCTGAAATGAATTCAGGAAATGGTACTTGGCACGCGATTTTGCCAAGGCAAGGCCGATTCAAGCTGCGCTGCAAGGGAAAGTAATAATGCTTCTTGGCCAAACCCAGCAGCAAAGTGCATCCCAATAGGTAGATTTTCCGCGTTCCAATGCAATGGCACTGACATTGCCGGCAATCCTGTCATATTGAACAATGCAGTAATTGGCGACGCTTTAATCACCTCTTGAACAAACGTTTCATAAGGCTGATATAACGTGAGCTCACCGATCTTAGGTGGCGGCTCGGTGGTGACAGGTGACAGGATCACATCATACTGAGTGAAGAACTGATCAAAGGCTTTTCCACCTTGATCAAATGCACTACGAGCATCATAAACTTGTTGTGCAGTGAACGTCTTCGCTCGCTGTATATGCTGCCATACAATAGGAGAAAACTCGCTCTCTTTCGCCGCTCGGCCAAGGCTCGCCTCTCTATCTCTTACTGCATGCAGCACACCGCTTGATGTCGCGACGCCCATGCCTTTAAACATGGATTCTATCGGCAGTACAGGGCTGGATTTTTCCACGTGATGACCTAAAGACGTCAGCAGTGCCGCGGTTTTTTCAATGCCATCTAAGCAATCTTGGTCGATAGGTAGCCCAAATGGGTGAGAATCCATGATCGCGATCTTTAAACGCTTAGGCGATTGCGTTATCGCCTGCAGATAATCATGCTGTTGATGAGGAATGCGTGAGCCAGCCTCCTGCCCGGTCGTCACCGATAGGAGAGACGCCGTATCTCTTACTGAACGCGTGATCACATTATGTACCGACAATCCCATCCAGCCTTCCATATGTTTTGGTCCCGTAGGCACCAAACCTCGACTTGGTTTTAGACCAAAGACCCCACAATGCGCCGCAGGAATTCGGATTGAACCTCCACCATCACTAGCATGAGCAGCAGGTAGAATTCGAGCGGCAACGGCGACCGCAGAACCGCCACTGGAACCACCGCTGGAGTAGCGTACATCCCAAGGGTTGAGCGTATCACCATGCAATTTCGATTCTGTCGTTGCTGTCTGCCCAAATTCTGGACTGGTCAATTTTGCCAATATATTCAGACCAGCTGCTTGATAGCGGTCAGTCAGTGTCGAGTTTTGTGTCGCTCTCGCGTCTTTATAGAATTCGCTACCATTGGTTGTAATGGTATCTTTTAGTTGAATATGCAGATCTTTGAGGGCAAATGGTACTCCGAGCAGAGGAGCCTTCTCATAAAGTACAGCGCGCTCTTCACTCGTTTTATTACTCAGTGCTTGTGCGCTTTCTCGGGCTTGCTCGAAATGATTAACCGACAGTAAATTAAACTGTTTACGCTGTTCAAACCTAGCACTCGCAGCATCAAACAATTCTAACGGAGTTACTTCACCGCTTTTAAGCAAAGCGGCCATGTCGGTCACATCCCAGCTTTCATATTCAGGTAATGGCAAGGATGCATTTTTCCCAGCAGAAGCATTGGCCGTAAAGCTTAAACCAGAAGCGATTAACGCACCGGTTCCCAAACTGCCTTTAAGCAGTTGCCTACGTCGACGGTCAACATCGTCCACTTTAAGATCAATATTCGCCATACTAGGTCCCCCACACTTTTTGGGCAGGCTGCGCTCGCTTCATCAGCGAATCGATCGCTGAGCCGATTTGATCGGCTTCCCACATTGCGCCTTTATCTTCAGTTACCCCGGTACGCCAACCGTCGCCTAAAGAAATACGACCGCCCTGACTTTCAAATATTTGCCCCGTTACATGAGACGAATGTTCGCTGCCAAGCCACACAACAAGCGGAGCCACATTTTCCGGAGCCCAAAGGTCAAAGCTATCGTCCTCAGGCTTTTTAACGACATCGGGCATCACGCTTTCCGTCATGTGCGTGCGAGCAGCTGGCGCAAGTGCATTACTGGTAATACCGTATCGCTTGAGCTCCGCGGCTTGGACAAGCGTTAAACTCGCAACTCCCCCTTTTGCTGCAGAGTAATTCGACTGGCCAATCGATCCTTGTAAGCCCGCGCCCGATGTCGTATTGATAATGCGAGCGTCAATTTGATGCCCGGCTTTCGCAAGATCTCGCCAACGACGCGACAAAATATTAGCAAGGCAAAAGTGCCCTTTTAAATGCACCTGCATGACCTTATCCCAATCATCTTCTGTCAGGCTAACAAACATTCTGTCAGCTAAAATCCCAGCATTATTCACTAATACATGAACATCGCCAAATGCCTCAAGTGTCGCATCAACAATCAATTGCGCGGTGTCCATCGTCGTAATATCGTGACTGTTCGCTATAGCCTTTCCACCCTGAGTAATAATGTCATCCACAACGGCACTAGCCGCATCTGGACGAATATCATTAACCACAACATTCGCACCTTGTTTAGCAAACGCGAGTGCATACGCTCTGCCTAACCCACCACCGGCACCTGTGATGATCACTGTGCGTCCTTTACACAATTCCATTGTCTCTCCTTAACCGGATATTCAAGTCAAATCTGATTGCCCCAACTTGAGGTCTATTAAAGTCTCTCGATGATAGTGACATTCGCAACACCACCGCCCTCACACATGGCTTGCAATCCATAACGACCACCGCGGCGTTCTAATTCATGCAGCAACCCTGTCATTAACCTTGCGCCAGTTGCGCCTAATGGGTGCCCCAATGCAATCGCACCACCATTAACGTTCATTCGTTCGTGGTCGCATCCTGTTTCTTTCATCCATGCCATCGCAACCGATGCAAAAGCCTCGTTCACCTCTGAGATGTCAATGTCATCCATTGATAAGCCCGCTTTTTTCAACGTTGCTTTTGTGGCAGGAATAGGCGCCGTCAGGTGCCAAATTGGATCGTCTCCCAATACACTCATGTGATGAATACGTGCGCGAGGCGTTAAGTTGTAACGTTTCAATGCGGCTTCAGATACAATCAACAACGCGGAAGAAGCATCACACGTTTGGCTAGAAACGGCCGCGGTGATAGATGGATAAGCATGACCAACAGGATCGAGCTCTGCCATTTTTTCGACAGACGTTTGCCTTGGCGTTTCGTCAGCAGTCAAACCTGCAATAGGGACTATTTCACGCTCAAAAACGCCTTCTTCTCGCGCGACGATGGCTCTTCGGTGGCTTTCTAAAGAGAACGCCTCCATTTCTGCTCGAGAGATATTCCAATGATCAGCAATACGTTGCGCCGCATAAAACTGATCGACGGGTGCATCACCAAAACGGGCTTGCCACTTCTCACTTTCAGCAAAAGGCGTTGAGAAACCAAGAGGCTGCCCGGCAAGCATGGCTGACGATATTGGAATTTGCGTCATGGTTTGGACTCCACCGACCGCAATGACGTCCTGCGTTCCACTCATCACTGCCTGCGCGGCAAAATGAATCGCCTGTTGAGATGAACCACATTGACGATCAACCGTGGTGCCCGGCACATTCAATGGCAAACCAGCGGCTAGCCAACTGGTGCGAGCGATATTACCAGCCTGTGACCCAATGGTATCAACACACCCAAAAATGACATCGTCATAGTCTTGTGCCGGTATTGCGTTACGGTCCACTAAAGCTCTAAGAACATGTGCGCCTAAGTCTATTGCATGAATGTGCGATAGACTGCCTTTACGTCGCCCAGTCGGTGTTCTTAGTGCATCAACAATATATGCCTGTGCCATTAGCCCCTCCCAAATGTGGATGATGGACCTGCACCGTCAAGTGCTTGAACTAATGTACCGTGAACAAATTGATTCAGACGTTGTTGATGAAATGCCTTTGACCCCCAGTAAGATTCTAGGGCCCATGTCCGTTTCATGAACATTTGCAAATCCACCTCCCAGGTGTAACCCATTGCGCCATGAACCTGAATGCCGTGTTTTGCTGCTAAATGGGCGGCTTTGGTTGCAAAAAGCTTGGCTTGGGAAACATGAAAATCCACGTCAGGATGGCCTGACTCCAGTGAGTATGCCGCGCGGTACAAAACAGGTCGCGCAAACTCTATCTCTTTCGCGATGTCAGCTAAGTGATGCTTTAGTGCTTGGAAGCTACCAATGGCACGACCAAACTGCTTTCTCTGAGCGACATAATCAACAGATAGATCGAGCATACGCTGGGCAAGCCCAAGTAATTGCCCTGCCGTCGCAAGCGAGCCTCTATTTAACAGCTGTTGCTTAAGCGCTCGTCCAACCTCTCCGCCGATCAATTTTGTGTCAGGCACAGAACTCCATGACACTTTGGCTAAGCGACGTGAGGTATCAATACTTTTACTTTCTTCAAGGTCGACTTGGTCACGCACAACGGCATGAAGATCGTCACCATCAAACATCAATATGAGGTCAGCAAGATGCGCGTCTGATACAAGCGAATTGACGGGATGGGACACTGCCACACGTAAAGCACCGGCTGCAATTTGTTCTAACCATTCATCACGCTGACTGGACTGCGGTAGCGAACTCAAAAGTCCAACGGCCGTGTAGCCCGTATCGGCGACTACATCAGCAATGCAGTAGTAACCAAGTTCCTGGGTCAATAAAGACCAGGCAACATCCCCCATACCGATGCCACCAACCTGTTCAGGAACAGAAACCGCGAGCATGCCTTGCTCAGCAATATTGGTCATCAGCTGAGGAGAGCGTCCTGAATCAGTTTCCCAAATTTCTCGTAATACTTCAGGCGCAGCTTCTGTCATGAGAAAACGACTGATCGCTTCTTTGAAAGCTAATTGATCGTCTGTGAACGTAAAATCCATTTTTCACCTCAACTTTTAGGTAGTGCAAGCATGCGCTCGGCAATGATATTACGCTGGATTTCATTCGTTCCTGCGTAGATTGGGCCTGCATGTGAGAACAAAAATCCTTCAAGCCAACGTGTATGTTTATCATCGGTTAACTCTCCTCGAGCCCCTAAAATCTCCATCGCGAGTTCATGCATTTTCAAATCCAGCTCTGACCAAAAGATTTTATTGATACTGGATTCAGCACCAATTTTTTCACCTTTACTTAACCGACCAACGGTGTAATAAGCGGATAACGCATAAGCTTGCGCGTCAGACCAAGCATTCGCGACTTCCACTGCCAAAGCTGGATTTTGCTCGGCATACTCTTTATTTTCATGAAACAGTTTGACCAATTCACGAGCAGTCTGTTGAAAACGCGCAGGCGAGCGCAGGAGTAATCCACGTTCAAACCCGGCTGTTGCCATCGCAACTTTCCAGCCTTGACCTTCTTCACCAATACAGTTTTCAACCGGAACACGAACATTATCGAAAAAGATTTCTGCAAATGCCTCTTTTCCATTTAGGGCTTTAATTGGTCGAATGGTCACCCCTGGAGTATCGAGTTTAACCATAAGGTAGGACAATCCGTGGTGGCGTGAGGAGTTAGGGTCACTACGAAATAAACCGAAGCACCAGTCAGCAAAAATGGCACGCGTCGACCAGGTCTTCTGTCCATTAATCACGAACTCATCACCATCGCGCACCGCTTTACTTGTGATAGCTGCCATATCTGAACCAGCGTTCGGTTCTGACCATGCTTGCGCCCACATATCATCACTCGATGCCATACGCGGTAAAAACTGTTGCTTTTGTGCTTCCGTGCCAAATTCAATCAATGTGGATCCCAACAGCAGCTGGCCATTTTGATTGACTCGCATCGGCGCACCTGCACCATAATATTCTTCTTCAAAGATCAGCCAGTCGGTTAGATCACAACCACGCCCACCGAGTTCCTCTGGCCACATCACCATTGAAAGACGGGCGTCAGACAGCTTTTTCTCCCATGCTCGGTGCTGCTCAAAGCCCTCTTTTGTGTCATAACTTGCCAATGGCTCTTGAGGCACATTCTCCGCTAGCCACTGACGCACTTCGTCACGAAATGCACGTTGTTTATCGTTAAAAATCAGTTCCATGGTGGTGTATGTCCTCCATTACAAATCGAAACGCGCTTCACGTTTTTCCACAAACGCGCGTCGTGTTTCCGCCGAATCAGGGCGAGTGTAAGCTTCTAATGTAAACCCTTGTTCCCAGCGATATTTCGCCTCTAAATCGCCATCTTCAATACCGTTTAATGCTTCTTTTGCGATACGGATCATCGAAGAGCTTTTCGCAGCTATTTTATTGGCAATCTCCAATGCCGTTTCTCGCAATTGTGCGTGAGGCACGATACGCTCAATAAACCCATAACGATCCGCTTCTTGAGCCGTTACGGTCTCTCCGGTAAAAAACATATAACGCACTTTCTGTACTGGGAATAAGCGTTGCAAGTGAGCACCACCACCCATTGCACCACGGTCCACCTCTGGTAATGCAAACGTCGCGCACTCAGATGCAACGACGATGTCAGCCGCTCCGGTAATACCAATGCCGCCGCCTAATACATAGCCATGTACGGCAACAATGACAGGCACTGGGCTACGGTGGACCGCTTTGAAAGTGGCATAATTGCCCGCATTCACTTGAACAATGCGTTCTGGATACGTATCCAACTCCTTGATATCCACACCCGCACAAAAACCTCGTCCCTGTGAACGAATCACAATTACTTTCACATCTTCTTGGGTACCTAGCATATCAATGGCTTGCGCAAGCGCTAACCACTCGTGACTATCGAGAGCATTCACTGGCGGCTTCTCTATCACGAGTTCCGCAATACCGTTGTCAATGACGGTATGAAATGCGTCATTTTGATTTTGTTGTGTCATCTAGCTCACTTCCTTGTGGGGGTAGATAAAATGGTTAGCATTGCCTTGAAACAAACGTTGTAAACACTGTTCAGCATCTTCAGCAATGCCATGAATAAGTTGTTCCGCAGAAATTAATTCATCAATTGCGGCAGCCACCTGACCACTCGGTAAAATGCCTTGATCTGGCTGCCCATCAACCATCGAATGTTGAAGAAGCACTGGCTGATTGGCTGCCATCACCGTTTGTGAAAGTTCTGCAGGATCTTCTTTTAGTGCTTTGAGGAAGACTCGTAGCATGTGTGGCAACGTCATATTGGTCTGCTTCTTCCACTCCCATGCACTAGAAAGGGCAATCATGAGACGCCCCATTGCACTGGATTTTTCAAGCTTTTTAATTAATGACGTGGCTATCATGCGATGACGCAACCCATCGACGGCGGTGGTCACTTGTATCTTTTGTGGATCTTTGACTGCTAGGTAACGATCCAAAGTCACGCTTGGCGTTGGGGAGTCAGTAGTCATTAAAAAACGCGTTCCCATGGCAATGCCACACGCTCCCGCCGCCAAAGCTGAAGCTAAGCCTCGACCTGTAGAGAAACCACCGGCAGCAATAACAGGAACATCCACCGCATCTAGCACTTGAGGAAGCAAGATCGAAGATGGAACACCGCCTGTGTGCCCCCCACCCTCGGCACCTTGGATAGTGATCATATCTGCGCCTAACTTCACCGCACTAATGGCATGCTTAACCGCGCCCACCGTTGGAATACAAAGCACACCCGCTTGTTTAAGCCGAGCTATGGTGGCTTTGTCTGGTCCTCTACCGTAACTGATCGCTTTAAGTTGGTACTTGATCGCCAAATCCACACATTGAGCCGCATTTTCCTGAAACATATGAAAGTTCAAGCCAAAGTTACGGCTCCCGGTGTGGGAAATAACACGCTTAATTTCGTCTTCCAGTTCTTCTGGCTTGATGGTCGCACCAGCAAGAAAACCAAAGCCACCGGCCTGCGTTGTTGCGATCACCAAATTTGAATCGGATACCCAGCCCATCGCTGTTTGTACAATCGGAAATCGGCAACCTAACTGTTGTGTTAATTCTGTTTGAAGCATCTCATCTACCTCGCTCTTTCCGAATTAGCTTGCTGCTTGTTGGCTTTTGCCATTGCTTTTGCATCAAACCCAGAAAGCTTATCGCCAGAAATTAACTGATTGTGCGTATGGGCAAAGTGATGAAAACCAAACGCCATATCCATAGAGGTTCGTTTGCCCATGATGTCTTCAATGGTGTTGACCACTTGTTTAGTTAACTGCAAACCAAGTCGAGGCATTTCAGCGATCTTACCCGCCATTTTGAGCGTTTCAGCCTCTAGTTCATCTTTCGCAACCACGCGGTTAACCATACCAAGCTCATAAGCACGCTGAGCGCTCATTCGCTCACCGAGAAATAAAAACTCTTTCGCTACGCGAGGGTTCATCTCAAAAACATGCGCAAAGTACTCCACGCCGGGAATACCCATTCGAACGACAGGATCTTGAAAGAAGCTCTCTTCTGAACACACGATCAGATCGCACACCCAAGCCAGCATCAACCCTCCCGCAATACAAGCACCATTGACCATTGCGATGGTAGGTTTCGGCATCTCTCTCCAGCGGCGACACATCCCCAAATACGCTTCTTGTTCACGAGCGTACTGAAATTCGCCGCCTGGTTTGTTGGTATGGTCATACCACAGACTTGCTCGGTCAAAACTTTGGTCTACATCACGACCAGGTGATCCAATATCATGCCCTGCAGAGAAATGTTTCCCTGCACCACACAGCACGATCGCTTTTATCTCATCGTCATCACATGCACGCTTAAACGCACTATCCAATGCGTAGGTCATTTGACCATTTTGAGCATTGTTGTATTGCGGCCTCATCATTGTAACGATCGCAATTCCCTGCTGTACTCGGTATTCAACAACATCATCAATGATGGTGGACTCTAGACTCATACGGCACTCTCCTGCTCTTGCTTTACAGCAACACGAACGCCAGGAGGGTTGCCCTTAATCTGATGGGCACGGCTATTATGCGGGTCAAGTTGGCGAATCACTTCCAACTGCTCAACCGTCGGTGCCGGCGTAATATCAACGTGGTCAGGAACAAAAATATCAAAGCCGGTATTCGCAATAACCTCTTCAACAGACACGCCCGGATGCACGCTCAACAAACGAAGTTGGTACTTAGGTCCTTGCCAATCCATCACCGCTAAGTTGGTAATCACCAAACGCAGGTCAATGTCGTCTAAGGTATAGCCTTTCGGCAGTCGAGCAGGGTTTTTACCGATAGATGCCACCATGTCACACTCGCCTTTAACGAATACGCGCGGATTGTGATCCGGAACGAAGAATGAGTTCGCATGACAGATCGAGTTCCCAGGAAAACCTCGAACCCCTAACATCTGAACTTTGGGGCGTTGGTAGTCACTCCCTAACGCGGAGATATTAGCTTGGCCATACTGGTCAATTTGTGTCGGACCAACCATTGCGTGACGTTTTGTGCTCCATACATTGTCAAAAATCCGTGAGAAACCCATCCACGTTTCATTCTTCTGCACGAACTCGTCACCGCGCTTTCCTAAAGGGTTAGGCTCTGAAAGCAAAAAAGCTTCTGAATCCGTCATCATCAAATCTTGATTGATGGTTCTCATCGCTAAGCTCGCTGCAAGACGGGGAATAACACCAATCCCAGTCGCGAGTACTTCTCCATCATGACGAAACGCCTCGGCACCTGCACAAATCATCAGTTCAGCGAGGGTATATTCTTTTGCAACTGTCATTGTATCGTCCTCTAATAAACTGGAAGGGCAAGTTGGCGAATGCTTTCTAAGCCACCGACTTGAGTTTGGTAGCCTTGCTCATCAAGATCTTGAATGTATTTACTGTAATAGCCATCAAAACCACCATCTCGCGCAAAAGCCGAATACTCTTTAAAATGTGCCGTATCAAAACCATATAAAGGCGCACAAGAGGTCGGATGGGCACCACCTGGTATTTCAATTACACCCGTAGTTTGAGAGCGCTCCCAAAGCACATACCGGGATTCTTCTTCACTATAAAACTCGCTTGAGTCGACGATTTCTTCGCAGCTTACAAAGGTTTTATCTGCGGCACGGGTAAACCAATCATCCATATAATGATCCGGACCTTTGATCTGACAAACGCCACGTCGGTCAGCTCGATCAACATGCACAAGCGCGACATCTAGCTTAAGCGCAGGCATGGCAACCCATTCTTTGTCATCATATGGGCTATCAATACATTTCAATTCAGGATTAACCGTTAGCACATCGGTACCAAGGCCCAATGCTGTTGGGATATAAGGGCACCCCCATGCGGCTGCTCGTAAGCCTAGAAGCATCATGCCCTCGTCAATTTCCATCACTTCCAACTCGCCCGATTGACGTGCTTGACGGAAATAAGGCTCAAGGGGGATAAAATCGAGCGATACAAAGGCAAAAATGAGTTTTTTTACTTTACCAGCCGCACACAACATCCCGACATCCGCTCCACCGTATGCCACGACAGTTAAATCCTTCACATCGGAGTTGAGGATTGCACGGATCAGTGCCATCGGTTTGCGACGAGGTCCCCAACCACCAATTCCGATTGTCATCCCATCTTCAAGAGCATCGACCATCTGTTGAATTGTCATTTCTTTATTCATGTTACTGCTCCTGTCCGACCGAAAAATCGTGTCCCCACAAGCTCACGCGGGTAAATTCAAAGGCGCGGTGGTGGTCCCAATCAACTTGGAGCCCTCCATGGCCAAACTCCATATCAAAGCCTGATGGTGTTTTCATATAAAAAGAGGTCATCTTGTCATTAAGGTGCTGGCCTAGCGTGGCAGACAGCGGCACATCATGTGCAATTCGACGATCATTGGCACGTCCAACTTCAGACATTGCGTCCACTTCAACCATGGTATGGACGCAGCCACTAGGAACAGGGAACTCGCAGATCGCTAAGCTATGGTGACGAGGATTATCACAATGCATAAAATAGATGCGAGAGTTTGGCGCGTCTTCTGCTGGGCGGAAATTGAAAATATCGGAAAGCTGAAAGCCCATCACTTCAGTTAAAAACTGATAGGTTTCGTCAAAGTTTGGCGCAGGTAAAACCGTGTGCCCTAGGCCCATTTCATCGGTGAGAAATCGAGGAACACCTTGCGGGGAAATAAACGGTTCGCAGCCAGATAAAAATCCCCAATAGACTTCATGGGTGTTGCCTGCTGGGTCTTGAAACGTAACAAGCTCTTGGACACCACGCTGAGTGCATTGCTCATCATTAGCGACCTCCCATGCGACCTGATGCTCAGTTAGCCTTTCAATCGCAGCATCAAAGGCATCTTTCGATGCGAGCTCCCAACCGGAGGCGATATAACGATTTTCACTGCCGTCAATGATCAGCATGCGAAATGGGCGTTCATCCATTTTGATATACAATCCACCACAAGGGGCCGGGTGAGTGGACATACCTAGCACTTGCTCTGCATAGTGCTGCCACTTATTCAAGTCATCAGTTTGGGCAACAAAATACCCAAGCGCCTTGATATCCATTTTCTCGTCCTCTGATTATTACACCTTGGCAATTATCAAAAGATTAGGGAAATCACTCATCGTCCATTAAGACTAAAGTTCTTCTTATTCGTGTATCTTTCTCAGTCATGCACTCAATTTTTATGACAAAATTTAGATAACCATATGATTTATAGAGTTAGAACAACAAAACACAACGAAACCGACTCAGCATCTCGATTCCCACGCCTTGCCCGAACAACCGAAGAAAATCGACTATCAAACCGTTTTTTATGAATAACCGTCATCATTGAGCTACACTGGTGTAATGTGACCAAAAAACAACCATTAAAAACCTCTTGGTGAAAGTTATGGATAACAAAGAAATTCAAGAGCCCGCGAAAAATAAAGATATTGTGACGGTAATCAGTGAAACCGATGAAAGCGCAGAACCCAGCTCGCGCTTCTCAAGAAGACGCTTTATACGATCCGCAGCCATAAGTTCGCCAATACTACTCTCGATAAAAAGCCCATCAGCTTGGGCTGGCGGTTACAACAGCTCATGCAGCATTACGAGTTGCATGTCAGGTAACGCATCACATCCTCAAGGTTGTCAGGCCCCTCCCAAAAAACCCGATTATTGGGAGAAATGTTTACGCGGAAAAAAAGAGTATGAATCGGTAAGAAATGAACTGAACAAGCATGGGTGTTATCACTCTACCGCTTTCCATTCAATCTTCTCTCACAATATGGACAGATGGCAGCGTAACCAGCAAATCTGCAAAGATTGGAAATTTAAAGTGAATGTGCGGATGTCGGATGACCCATCACTTCTTCAAGCAATAGGAGGAGATACTTGTAATTTGTATGTTCAATTTAAGCACGTCGATCGTAAGAAAAGTAAAATTACCGTGAACCTGCTTGGCCATAACGCACCCGGTTTTCATAAGAACCTCTTATGTGGTTACTTCAATGGCGTATTCCACCCCACTCCTGTGAACTATATTTGCGATTCGAACACGGTTAGAAATGCGTTCATCCTTGCCCTAAATTCGTCGATTGATCATATCCTTAGAGATTTAGATAGAGGATGGTTTAGAAGTAGTGACACGAAAAAATATGCTCAGCACATGTCTAAATTAGGTAAAGATCTCAATACATGGGATGACTATTGGAATTATTAGCGAGGCGGTTTCCTTATCAAGAACATGAAAGTACAGGTTAATAAAGCGTTTTGTATTGATGATTGCGTGTTTGCAGACGATAAAAAAGCCGTCATTTTCAGCCCGTTTACATCTGAAACTCTACTTTGTGATCGTATCGTACTCGATTTTTTATCATCACTCATTAACGCAAAAGGACAACGCACGACCCTTAATGATCTTATGGACAAGAGGCACGAAAGCCTAAATGAAATAACAGAAAAATTGGTTTCAATGAGGATAATTTTACTCAAGGAGTGAGTGGTTAATGTTCCTTAAAACAGAAAAACACCTACTGAAAGTGGGTGATTTTACATTTGAAATTGAATCAAATGTTTCCTCAATACACGATTACCTATTTAAACACTATCAACACAACTTATGCCACCACGACGACCCGTTTATCGATTTTTCTATTTCGATAAAACACGGGACTTGGTTACGTCGATTCCTAAAACCACAGGTTGAGTTTTTCTTTAACCACCTCAAACCATTTAAGCCCCTACCTTTGGATCAGGCTCATGCACTATTGGAATGGGGTATGAATTGGGTCATATCCACCCAAGCCCATCAATATCTCATTATTCATGCCGCCTCATTAGAAAAAAACGGCAAAGGAATCATCATTTCGGCCCCATCAGGCTCAGGGAAAAGCACGCTATGTGCTTACTTAGCGTCGCAAGGCTGGCGATTACTATCTGATGAGCTGGCATTAATCGACATTCAGACACTAGAAATGCACGGTATGGCAAGGCCGATGAATTTAAAAAATCAATCCATTGAAGTCATGCGGCCATATTATGATCAAACCAGTTTCAGCAAAGTTGCGGTCGATACTCACAAAGGTACCGTGTGTCTATTAAGGCCACCTTTTGAGAGCACTAAAAACGCCCAGCAAACCGCCTTCCCTCGTCTATTGGTTTTCGTAAACTATACCCCCAAAGAAAAGATGTTTATTGAGCCAATAGATAAACCCACCGCATTAACAGAGGTAATACAAAACAGTTTTAATTTTGGGATGTTAAACACAATAGGATTCCAGTGTGCAAAGAAGCTCGTAAAGACATGTGACGCTGTTTATATTGAATACAGCGATTTTGAAGCATGTGAACTCGCATTAACTGAATATATGGAAGAAAACAATCACTGTGAACAAGCTAGTTGATGTACTCAATAACCCAGAACTACTGATAAGCCTTTCGCAAAGGGAGCTCTCTATTGTGATTGCAGAGGCTCGGTATTTCAACATGCTTGCGCAGCTTCAACAAGAATGCCAACGACACGGAATTTGGGAATCATTACCGAAAAAATGTCAGCAGCATCTCGAGTCTGCAAGCTTGTTTTATCTAAACCAACAAAAAAAATTAAAAGAGGAAGTTGAAGAAATTTCACGCGTGCTCTCCCCACTAAAAGTAACGTGGATCTACCTAAAAGGAGGTGCCTACCACCTCAATAAGATGAACCATTTTGCTGGCAGAATGATGAATGACCTAGACATTTTGGTTGAGGAAGATGCTTTACCAAGCGTCGAAGCGGCGCTGCATGCTAACGGCTGGATTTCATCGGACATCAACAGCTACGATGAAAAGTTCTACCGTCATTTATCACAAGAAATACCACCTTTGCACCATATTTATCGCCAAGTTGAACTCGATGTTCATTTTAATATTTTACCCAAAACACTAAAAGATCCTGTAGATGGGCGATTCTTGTTCAAGCAATCCACCCCGCTTGAACAGCATCAATACCAAAAAGTTCTTAAACCTCATGCGATGTTGATTCATAGTGCCATTCACTTGTTTTATGAAAGTGAATATCACAAGGGCCTAAGAGATCTCTACGACATCAATATTCTCGTGAAACATTATTCAAAAAGCCCCTCGTTTTGGGATGATATTATCAAGCTCCATCATGAGATCGGGAATGAGCAGTCTGTTTACCTAGCGCTTCGATACTGCCATCAAATCTTCAACACAGAGATACCAAGACATGTTCAACATTATTTCAATGAATTCAAACCTAATGCAGCTTATCTTCGACTATTAGATTTCTGTTTTTTAAGTATCTTCACTTCCATGTACCCCCCTTTAAGGAATAAGCGTCACTGGTTTTGTGAAACCGTGCTGTATTTAAGAGGCCACTTAAAAAGAATGCCACTGCGTTTACTCATTCCACACTTAACGAAAAAGTCACTCGATAAATTAAAAACAAAGGAAGAAGTCCATGACCTAATATGATCGGTGGTAAATGCTGGCTGAGTAGCTAATCATATCAAGGCATGAATTAAACCAGATAAACCATTTGTGAAATACCGCTAATGAATAGCAATCCCCAAAACTCATTCGATAATGATGCCCAACCGATCGTCGCCAAATACCAAATCAAATAAGGGGTAAGAATGGCACAGGCAGAACAGCAGAAAATACGACGAGACCAATCGCCAACAAATCCATTTCAATATTCCTGTCTGAATAAAATAAAGGCTCCAAGATGGAGCCTTAGATGATGCGAAAATCCAATTAGCGATTGAGTTCAGCAAGGGATTCAATGCTGATAGCATCATGCCGCCAGTACTCAATATCGCAGTCAATCAGCTCCCCATATTGGTTGTAGTTGATACGCTCTACCACCATTGCTGGCGTACCCGATGTCGCGCGCAGTGCCTGAGCCATTTCACCCAACAAGGTACTGGTTGAAATGCGATAGCGAATCTTTTGATAGGTCACACCATAGTGATCGCGATAGATATCCGTCAGTGAGTTCGACAAATCGTGGGCTAACAGATTTGGAAACAACTCTGGGCGAATATAATTTGTTACGTACACCACAGGTCGATCTTCAAGGTAACGAACACGGTCGACGCGATACACATCAGAGAAAGGCTGTAAGTTCAGCAAGCGGGCTGCCAGTTTGTTTGCTAACGTTCCTTTCGCTGCCACCAACTCCGTTTTTGGCACACGGTTTTGCGCTTTTGCCATATTAGGGAAGTTTAGCGTTTGTGTTGGGTCGTAACGTAATGGCTCCGGAGAGATAAACCAACCTCGGCGATCTTCGCGATAGATTCGACCTTCGGCTTCCAGGAGCGACAGCGCTTCGCGCAAAGTAACACGCGTGGTATCGAACGACTCCGCCAGTTTGCGCTCTGCTGGCAGTTTTTGACGCGGCGATAGCATGCCCGCTTCAATCTGTTCAACAATCGAATCTTTAATTTTTACGTATTGCACGAAGTGTCCTTATCTTTTTCGCCAAGCTTGTGTGCGATTCTCTAACAATTTACCCAAAGTCATCTGAACAATCTTCGCAATTGCGGCAGCAATCATGATCATCACCGCCATTGCCGCAGCAGCGCCAGTTTGACCTGCATCGTCCATATTCAGAATCGAGACCGAAGCCGGAATCGTATCGGTTGAGTAAAGGAATACTACCGCAGAAGTGGTGGTCAATGCATTAACAAACAAGTAAGTCGCAATGTCCAAAATTGCAGGAAAACACACAGGTAATGTCACTTTAAAGAACAACTTGTATTGAGGAAGCTTCACCGATGCTGCTGTGGCTTCAATCTCCGATGGCAACTGCTTTAGCGCTGTCAGTGCTGTCATATGACCCACGGTGTAGTAATGCACTACCGTGTTAATCACCAAGAATGCCATGGTGCCATAAAGCACATTCAGAGGATTGTTCGCGTCATTAAAGTAAAAGATGTAACCCAAGCCAAGCACCATACCCGGAACTGCCATTGGAACCACGCTAAGCATTTGCATCACGTGGCGAATTGGACCAAACGCACGCCCTTTCTCAATGCAGTAAGCACCGACAAAGATGATAGCTGTACCAATAACCGCCGTCCAACCTGCCAGCGTTAGTGAGTTGAAGAATGGACTCCAACCGTAAGTGCTCATTTCGGCAAAGTTGTAGTTGTTTAGCGTCAGCGCTTTGTTCCAAGGCCAGAACGTAACTAGCGAGCCATACACTGCCATGCCAAGCACTGCCAGCACTGCGATAGAAATGATGCTGCAGTAAACCAAACAAATGCTGTCGCGCGCTTTGTTAGGATCTGGCTGATAAGGCACCGAGCGTATGTCGAATAAGCTCTTTTGTTTTTTCTGTACCCAACGGTCTGCGCCGAACGCCATTACCGCAGGGAATAACAACATAATGCTAGTCACCGCCCCCATAGCAAAGTTTTGTTGCCCTACCACTTGCTTGAAGATGTCAGTCGCCAGAACGTTATAACTGCCACCAATTACTTTAGGCACACCAAAATCCGTGATAACTAGCGTAAAGACCACGATAAGCGTACTGATCAAACCGTATTTTGCCGCAGGTAACGTCACCATAAAAAAGGTTTTCATTGGTGAGGTTTTAAGTGCTCGGGCGGCCTCATACAAACGAGCATCTGAAGTGCGCAGCGAAGTGGTCAAAATCATCAGTGCATGTGGAAATGTCCAGAAGATCAATCCCATCGAAATACCAATAACACCATAAATCGAGTTACCAAGTAGCATCTCTTTGGCAATACCTTGATTACCAAATAAAAAGATAAGGCTGATCGCCGGCAGTAGAGAAGGCGCAAGGATCGGCGCGGTACCTAGAATTTGAAACAAGCCTTTAAACGGCATACAGGAACGAGTCAGCGCGTAGGCATAACCAAAAGCAAGCACACCCACTACCGAGGTCACTATTACGCCCAAAGTAAAGGTGTTGCCCAACGACACCCACAAACTTGAAGAGGAAAAGTAAGTCGCAAAGTTAGCCAAACCGACAAATTCACCATTGGCATTTTGCACACTCTTAGTCAACATTGCCCAAAGCGGCATTAAGATGAACAGCACCATCATGCTCGACAAGCCAGCAAGCAAACCAAACAACACAAGGTTGTCGCGGCTGACACGTCCGAGTAAGGATTTTGCTTTATCTTGAGTGGTGAGGCTATTCATCGTCATTGTCTTCGCATCCATGTTTACACCTATACCACTAGTGCTTTATCAACAGAGGGGATGGCGTAACCATATAACCCTCTTTCCGCAAACTGGATGTAACGTACATCACCAGCTTGAATATTGAGTTTCTGTACTGTTTCAACAGAGACATCAATCACAATCGTTTTTGCTGACAGGTCGTTTTGCAATACACAGTCAATACGGAAAAACGCACCAAGAAACTCCGTTCCCGTAACACGCACGGGTAAAGAGTTTGAGTAATTTTCAACGAACTTGATGCTTTCAGGACGCACAGCAAGATCAAAGCGGTCACCACGTTGAATCTTACGATTGGTCAAACTTGGCGCTGGCATCAAGGTTTCTGCAATGCGCACTTGGGAGTCCGTTGCGACTGAGGTTTCAATAAAGTTCATGCTGCCGACAAACTCAGCGACAAAGCGCGTGGCTGGTTGTTGGTAGATCTCTTGTGGCGTACCGACTTGCTCAATCACACCATGATTCATCACGACAATACGGTCTGCCATCGACAGCGCTTCGTCCTGATCGTGAGTGACCATGATGGTGGTGATGCCAAGCTTACGTTGCAGCTTACAAATCTCGTCACGTAAGTGAACACGTACTTTTGCATCTAGCGCTGACAGCGGCTCATCAAGTAACAGTAGACCCGGTGACAACGCTAATGCACGAGCCAAAGCAACACGCTGCTGCTGACCACCAGAAAGTTGGTTAGGAAATTTCTCGCCAGAGGTTGGAAGACCAATGGTTTCTAGCCAGTAGTCCACCTTCTCTAACGCTTCTTTGGTCGACATACCTTGGTTCTTCAAACCCACCGCAATGTTCTCTTGTACAGTTAGGTTCGGAAACAGCGCGTAAGATTGGAACACGATGCCGAAATCGCGCTTCTCTGGGGGTAGGAATGTGGTCTCTTGACCGTTTTGAAAGATTGCACCAGATGTTGGTAGGTCTAAACCTGCAATGGCACGTAGCAGAGTGGTTTTACCGCAGCCAGAAGGTCCAAGGAAACAAACAAACTCGCCTTTTTCAATCGCTAGCGAGATTTTCTTTAATGCAGTGAACTGTCCGAATTGCTTCACTACATTTTCAATATATAGGTAATGTTGGTTAGTTGACATAACACACGCTCCAAATGGTATATACCAAATTTAATTTTGAAGTGTTACGTTCCAATGACAAATTGATAGCCAGAAGATGACAAATAGATGAAGAAAGATAAGGTTTGGTCAAGTGGTAATTAGAGATCCCCGACTCGCTCCTCCGTCGCTCTCAAGAATGACGTTGTGAGTGTGGATAGAAGCTCCCAACTTTCTTAAGTCCGTCATTCCAGCAAACCTAGGTGAGACTAGGAATCTACTTTCAACAAACTCTGAAATAACAGAGAAAACAAAAAATCCACCTCAACCGAGGTGGATTTCAACATTCAACTCAAAGCAAATTCAATTAAGACTTTGGCTCAGATTTCGCATCAAACTTCTCAGACCATGCCGCTAGAATTTCTGCACGCTTTCTGCCCATTTGCGCAAAGTCCATCTTCGCCATGTTCTCTTGAACGTTTGGGAAGTTAGATACGGTCGCTTTCACTTCTTTATGTGCCACCACTGGGTACATTTCTACGTAAAGCTCGTTTGCCGCTTTAGAGATTGACCAGTCGACAACACGCTTCGCTTTATCTGACTCTTTTACTAGACCAACCGCTTCTGATTCCCAGCCGATGCCTTTTGGTGTGATAACCGCTAGTGGTGCGCCTTGTGTTTTCAGCTTGGCGCCGCGACTTGCCATCGAAATACCGATAGCTACTTCACCCATACCCGCTTGAACACATGGCTTAGAACCCGAGTGCGTGTAGTGTGCAATGTTCTTGTCTAAGTCACGCATGTAGTTCCATGCCTGATCTTCACCCATGTTTTGTAGCCAAGCAGAAACCTGCATGTAGCCAGTGCCGGAAGAAGCAGGGTTCGGCATTGCAATGTGGCCTTTGTAAACCGGCTTCGTTAGGTCGTCCCAAGACGTTGGTTTAGGCAAGTTAAGTTGCTTCGCTACCGCTTCGTTGAAACAGACTGCGTTAAAGGACGCATCGTTACCGAACCAAGCTTGGTTTGACTGAGGGTCGTTTAGGTTCGTGTGCAGCTCTTCCAAACCTTTTGGTGTGTAATGCTTAAGAAGACCTTCGTCTTTAAGCAGTGCCATTGACGAGCCAGCAAGACCCCAAACCACTTCCGCTAGAGGGTTGTTCTTTTCTGCCAGCAATTTCGCCGTCATGATACCGGTTGAATCGCGAACCCACTTAATCTTGATATCTGGGTTATCTTTCTCAAACGCAGACTTGTATTTCGCAAGAATGTCAGTTTCGAAAGCGGTGTAAACCGTGACTTCCTGTGCTGCCATGGCATTCGTAGCTAGCAGAGAGACAAGTGCAGCCAGCGATCCTTTCATCAAACGGTTTTTCATCATTTTCTCCAGTTAATTTGGCTAAGTTCTTATTTGGTCTGTACCAGCTGACAATAGCCACCCTACTGAGCTTTTGTGACGAAATCATGACCATTAAATGGCAGTTTTACGAAAATTAACGATGAATAATCGTTAAATTGATCCGCCATTTTCTGGATATTAAAGTTTTATGAATTTGGAGATTCGCCTATTTACTGCCCTTTTCTTCCTCGTTAGAGTGAACTTGAATTTTGGTGTAGACCAATTGACTTATTCTAATGGAAATCGAGATGAAAAATGAATACCTACTACTGACTCCAGGTCCTCTATCTACTTCTGAAACGGTACGTGAGGCCATGCTAAAAGACTGGTGTACTTGGGATGATGAATACAACAAAGACATTGTAGAAGTGATCCGCACTAAGCTTGTAAAACTGGCGACTCAACAAGACGGCTACACCAGCGTACTAATGCAAGGTAGCGGCACCGCATCAGTAGAAGCGACAATCGGCAGCGCCATTGGCAAAAATGGAAAGTTGTTGGTTGTCGACAACGGTGCTTACGGTGCACGTATCGCTCAGATCGCTGATTACCTAAATATTCCATGCCATGTCGTTTCCCCAGGCGAAACATCACAGCCACACTTGAATGAGGTGGAAACTGCATTGGCATCGGATCCTGCTATCACACACGTGGCGATTGTTCACTGCGAGACAACGACTGGCATGCTGAACCCAATTGAGGCATTTGCTTCTACTGCAAAAGCACACGGTAAAGTAGTGATTCTCGATGCCATGTCGAGCTTTGGTGGTATTCCTATTGATATCGCAGAACTAGGCATCGATTTTATGATCAGCTCTGCCAATAAATGTATTCAAGGCGTGCCGGGCTTTGGCTTTGTGATTGCGAAACAAACTGAGCTAGAAAAGTGCGAAGGTCAGGCACGTTCTTTGAGCCTTGATCTTTACGAACAGTGGCACTGCATGGAAGTGAACCACGGCAAATGGCGTTTCACGTCTCCAACGCACACGGTTCGTGCTTTCTATCAAGCATTGTTAGAGCTAGAACAAGAAGGCGGCATTGAAGCTCGTCACAACCGTTACCAAACTAACCAGAAAACCCTGGTTGCAGGTATGCGATCTTTGGGTTTCGAACCTCTACTGAATGATGACCTTCACTCGCCAATCATCACTTCTTTCTACTCTCCGACGCACAGCGATTACCAATTCAAAGCGTTCTACACGCGTTTGAAAGAGCAAGGTTTTGTGATTTATCCGGGTAAGGTATCGAACGCAGATTGCTTCCGTATCGGCAACATTGGCGAAGTTTACCCAGCAGATATCGAGCGCTTAATCGGTGCAATTGAAAAAGCAATGTACTGGAAAGTTGCGTAAAGCAGTTTGCTGATTGAGAGAGCGTTATGACTCAGAATATCAAACCGACCCATTTCCACAGCGAAGGCGATGTCAACACGACACTGGCGCGCCAAGCTTGGAATGCATCGATGGACGACGAACGCACGCAAGCATTATTGAAGCGTGATTCAGAGGTCTTTCTTCATCAAGCCATGTCGACGCCTTGCTTAGATACATTAGAAGCAGCAGAGGGTATCTACATCCAAGATGCCACGGGCAAAAAGTACATGGATTTTCATGGCAATAATATTCACCAATTGGGCTACGGTCACCCGCATGTAATTAAACGTGTGCAAGAGCAAATTGCTAAACTGCCGTTTTCACCACGTCGTTTTACCAACGAGACCGCGATTGAATGCGCCGAAAAACTCACCCAAATCTGTGGCGGCGAATTGAACCGCGTGTTGTTTGCTCCGGGTGGCACATCTGCCGTGGGCATGGCACTTAAATTGGCACGCCACATCACGGGCAACTACAAGGTGGTGTCGTTATGGGACTCCTTCCACGGCGCATCGCTAGATGCCATTTCAGTCGGTGGCGAAGCGTGTTTCCGTCAAGGCATGGGACCATTGATGGCGGGTGTTGAGCGCATTCCACCTGCGGTGTCTTATCGTGGCGCTTTCCCAGTCGCTGACGGTAGCGATGTGCATTACGCCGATTACCTTGAATACGTAATTGAGAAAGAAGGTGGCGTGGGCGCGTTTATCGCGGAAGCGGTTCGCAACACGGATGTTCAAGTGCCAAGTAAAGCCTACTGGAAACGCATCCGTGAAATCTGTGACAAACACAATGTCATGCTGATCATCGACGACATACCTAATGGCATGGGTCGTAGCGGCGAATGGTTTACCTACCAAGCCTACGACATCGAGCCAGATATGCTCTGTATCGGTAAAGGCTTGGGCGGTGGCTTAGTGCCTATCGCAGCCATGATAACCAAGAACAAATACAACACCGCCGAGAAAATATCCATGGGTCACTACACTCATGAGAAAAGCCCTATCGGTTGTGCTGCGGCACTAGCAACCATGGAAGCCATTGAACAAGACGGCTTGTTAGATAAAGCCAAAGCCAACAGCCGGTTCATGCGTGAAAAGCTGCTAGAAATGAAAGCCAAGTACCCTGTGATTGGTGATGTACGCGGCATCGGCATGTTGTGGGGCATTGAACTGGTTACTGACCACGAAAGCAAAGCTCGCGCGTATGACGAAGCGGAAGCTGTGCTGTATCAATGCCTCAACAATGGCATGAGCTTTAAGGTATCGCAAGGCAATGTGATTCAACTCAGCCCACCGCTGATCATCACTCGCGAACAACTGACAGAAGCATTGGCGATCGTTGAAGAAGCGATCGCCAAAGTGTGTAAAGACTTTGACTACTTTTAGGGTCGATAGACCTCAACGAAAAACCCATTTATTCAGAGCGCTGTTCCAACATTTGGCCAAGCACTCTGGCAAGCAAGAAAAAGGATTGAACATGAGCAACTCACCAATTCAAGCAGTGATCTTTGACTGGGCTGGCACTATCGTCGATTTCGGCTCTTTCGCGCCAACTAGCATCTTTGTGGAAGCGTTCAAGCAAGGATTTGATTTTGATATCGATCTTGAAGAAGCGCGCGAGCCAATGGGCCTTGGTAAGTGGGATCACATCCAAGCGGTGGGTCGACTCCCTACGGTTGATAAGCGTTGGAATGAGAAGTTTGGTCGCTCAATGACCAGCGAAGACATCGACGCTATCTACGCAGCATTTATGCCTCTGCAAAAAGCAAAAGTGGCTGACCACGCAGAGCCAATTCTCAATGCGATTGAGGTTGTGAATGGCCTGAAAGACAAAGGCATCAAGATCGGCTCTTGTTCTGGTTACCCTCGCGAAGTAATGGACGTATTGATTGCAGTTGCAGCGGATTACGGCTACAAACCAGATTACGTAGTAGCAACGGATGACCTGCCTCAAGGTGGTCGCCCTGCACCATTTATGGCACTAAAGAACGTAATTGAGCTGAATGTTACCGACGTTAATGCGTGTATCAAAGTGGATGACGCTGCACCGGGCATCGAGGAGGGTCATAACGCTGGGATGTGGACTGTTGGTCTGCTGCTTTCTGGTAACGAAGCGGGTCTGACTTTTGAAGAATACCAAGCAGCAGATGAAGAAACGCTTAATGCCGCTCGTGAAAAAGCACGTGCAAAATTACTCAAGAGCTCGCCACACTACCTAATCGATACTATTGCCGACTTCCCAGAAGTGGTTGCGGATATTGAACGTCGCCTAATGGCTGGAGAGCATCCATAAGAGTAATTTCAAGCTTCATACACTTAAAACTTGCTTGGAGAATGAAGAATATCAGCGGCACTTTCTAACATGGAAGTGCCGAACGTAACGATATTAATATCTCCCCATCAACCAGAAAACATATCTATTCTATTTTTAAACGTCTAAAGCAGCACTCCATTGATGCAGTATCTCAACAGAGGTGTCCTCATAGAGACAAACTCTGTTCCATCTGGAAGCGCCATAATCATTGTCGAAGTTTTCGACGTTTACGAAAAGTGCAGCTTTAATGCGGCCAACACACGCTGGTCGGTCAGTTCATCTTCTGCTATGGGTTCAATATCTAACTGGATAAGCTTCTTTTTCACCTCTTTGGCTTCTCTGGAGAAAAATAGCGTAGGCAAATGCGCGTAACTACCCGTTATGGCCTTATTTTCGGACTTCGCATACTGCGCTGTCAGCGCGAAAATACGGTTTTGAACGTCGGCAAGGGATGCCAGTGACGTGACTTCAATGGCAAACGGCAAAAACCAGTCCAAATTATCGCGACGGTATGATGTCATGGGAGCTTCCAACTCATGCGTGTGGCCTTTCGAGTTCACCAACTTCGCTGCCAAAACCATCGAGGCATCGATCACTTCAACATAATCAGGGAGCATGTCATTTGCTTTAAAACGTGCGACATTTTCAGGTGTCAGAACCAATGGCAGCTCGGTACATCCTAAAACTACTTTCTTAAACGACGAACGCGACGCTTCATCACAGATCACGTCGCACAGTAGTTGTTCCGCTTGGGGAGTGATTTGTGATGTTTTGATGCCGAACTCAGTATTGTAGATGGCTTCCATCACTTTTAGCTGATTTTCGTCACATGGCGAGAAAGACGACACACCGCATTCCGCTAATGCCTGTTGGTACAAACCCGATTCCATCAAGCTCGTCACGCCCATCACCAAAATGTCTTCCGTTTGCCCCACCTGTGTCGCAGCCGTTTCTTTCAACATATCGACAAAAGGAACCGGAATATCGGCGATGATCTCACGGAATAATTCATGCGCGCTATTGCATGCCAAGCCCATTACTGTAGACCCCAAGTGCTGCATCAAACGCAATGTATAAAGTGCGGTATCGTATTTTCGTTGCTCTGGCGGATCGGTTGGCAACCATTTTAGCGCCACCTCTTCTGGCTTATAGGCAAGGCGAGAATTACCAAACACCACGTACTCGTGTTCTGTGTGTTTTGGATCGTGAGCGATTTTATTAACGAGATCGACCATCGCTTCATTACCTAAGCCACCAATAATTCCAATTCTTTGTTTCATTATTTTTCCTATTACGACTTTTCGGAGAAAGCCACAAGAAAACCAGCCTAGAGAAAAGCACAAAATGGGCTTCCGAAAGCTCATTGTTACCGCCAAAGTGGTGTGGGCTGGTGTTGGCGAATCTCCTGGGGAAAATGATGCCGAGAACAACGACGGAATATGGCTATTCACCTCGCTCGTACATCTTCATGTCGATTTTACACACGTAAAATCAGTGACCTAGAAAATTCGAAACTACAAGAGTGAGCCAGATCAAAAATACGAAATCGCGAACATCAGTCAACCAGCTATAAGAACAGCAACGCTATCTGAACAATCAAACGTAATACGCAGTCGAACTTATCTCTGCCCTAAAGGCATATTTGGTTACTTTCCGTCATATACAGGAGGTGCACTACATGGCGGCAACGCTGCCGCCTGTCGCTATTTAGATTTATCTCTGTTGGGTTAGCGCGATGTACTCTTGTTGCGCAGCCTGTAAGTCCTCTGCAAATTGTTTATCTGCCTTTAACTTATCAAACACTATGTGCGCCACTTTCTTCCCTGCTTCCACATCGCTCATCCAGTGTGCGTTGCAAACAACTCGACTGTAACCATAATCCGCACCTCGCTCTGTCAGTGCTTTTGCATCGTTTGGTGCAATTGCTGCCGCAACGAGTGAAACCCCATAGCCTGATGCAGTATGACCAGATGGGTACGACCCATCTTTAGATAGGTAGTCTTCGGCATAGGGCGTACAAGATGGTAAGCCGTTTACTGCAAATGGGCGAGCTTTGTCGTAGTGCTTTTTAGAGTCTGATGTCGCAAGACCAAAAGAAGCAATGCTACGTCCCAAAACGGTATACATCGCAGGTGCGTATTCTGCAGTAATCTTCACGCCTAAGACATCACCATATATCTTGGCAAAGTATTCCGGAGTGATACGTGCATCTTGTGTCGCTTGAGCCATTCTCGCTGGATCATCAACGGAAAAGTCGATAGCCCCAACACGCTTGTCTTCGATATCTTGTTTGCTTCCTTCTTCTGGTGGCGGTGCAATCAAATCTATTGTGTGTACCGTTTCAATGTATGGCTGGTAAAACTGATAGTTTCCGTAGTTGATACGTTCAAGCGAATTGATGTCTGTTGGCGCAGAGAGCACGTGAAATGCAGGTAAAGTGAGCGCTACGCAAATTAGAGCTTTCTTCATTTACTTTCCCCCAGAATTAAAGATTTCAGGATTATTCTTAACAACTGAATCCAATACTATCTATAGCCCGATGCCCTTTCGAGTAATAACGATTATTCCTAAAAGTTAAGGCTAGTTACACTAAACTGGGATAAACAATATTTGTTCAAATGGAACGCTCAAAAATGTTAGGAGTAACAATCCTACATTTCTGAGTTGTACTTCAATCCTATTTGCGTGAAGACTGATTAGTGGAAGTATCGTGATCGTATAATGAGATGAGAAACTCTGCCATCAAGCCAAATTCATTGCACTTTAAACCAAAAATACTAAGCGTTGGTTGTTTCAAAGTCATAGTTCATCAAGTAGCCATTTGACCAAGTAGGCTTACTGGATGTAAGGTCGTTGACTATATTAAAAACAAAATTAACACGTTGATTAAAGGCGACTTATGCACATTAAAATCATGGAAGAAAATGACTCGTTGGCATCAGAGGCTTCCACGTTTTGCAAATGGATTCGACAATCATATCCTGATGTAACAATTTCAACTCCCGAAAACAAAGCAAGATACCAACTCAATGATCACTCTTTGCTGTTACCGTTCGTTCAACTCTTTACGTCACCTGACCTTGTTAACTATCTAAACCTTGTCCATGAATACATGAGCTTTAAATTCCGTGGTTCGATGAAGTCAGATATGAACACTATCGAAGTATGTGCTGAGGTTACTAATGGGCCAAATGGTGAGTCCAAGCGATTCCACTTCAAAGGTACAGCTGATGACTACTCGAAGACAGTAAAGAAATTCGACCCTAATACATTCTTCAATGGTAACTAGATTGAACTTAGTTTTTAGCAGCATGAAAGGATATGATTGTGAGAATTACCACGAGTACAGTGAACATCATCAACGTGTGATACTGGATACAATCAATCAGGCTGAATTTAGTAAAGCCGTTGAAATGTCTAGCACTGTTATCTCACAACTGGATAAAGTCAAAGCTGACGCCCGACGTCATGAAAGAAACAGCATCTTTATCGAAACCTGTAAATTTCACGTCTTGAATCATCTATCGAGATTTTGGGAATTTATACTCCATGGACAGTACTACAAGTCGTGGTGTTCACTGCAAGATGCGTTGGACAACCTTCGTAATATGAAGAGGTTCAGTGACCATGATTCTGCGTTGCTGGACTTCTTGGAAGTGCAATTAAAAGCGATTGAGTCCGTTTATCCGTATCAATTGTTTTCCAGTACTGGAATCATCTTCGAGGGTTGTAATTGCAGCATCTGTGGTGAAGACATTGACTCATTTGAATGCTGTCACATACAGGGTGAATTATACGATGGTGAAATTGCAATTGGTATCGTACAGAACATCAAGAAATTCGACCATCTTGCACTTGTTGAACATCCAGAAGACAAAAGATGTGTTATTGGCGCTGACGACAACCATCCAAATATGCTCGTATTGAGAGACCTTGGACAGTACGTTCTTCAAGGTAAGCTAAAACCGCTTGGGTTCAAAGATGTACTAAAAGTTGAATTGGATAAGGCAAATGATGACTATGTTGAGTTGAAGCCTAATCAGAAGTGTTTTTGTGGCTCTGGATTCAAATTCAAGAAGTGTTGTCGAGGCAAGACAACTGTTCGTCATAAACATTATGAGTTCATTGGTATAGGAGAGTCTGTATCGTCCACAAACTATTTACGATCTCAAATTCTCCCTCGTTGTTAACCTTTGATGATTAGAACAGAGGTTCATTGCCATTAGTGCTTTCTGAATACATCAAGTTTGAACAAATAGCTCATTCTAGTAATTTGGATCTTTTACATTAAACGATGGATACTTGGGTGCGGCTTGAACTCTACGTGCGCATAAGTCGTGAGGGATGATTCAACATAAAAGCGGTAGCTTATGTCGATTTTATTTAGCAATAAAGCTCTGCCACTTACTACCGTTCTTTCTTTTCAACAATATATGCACTATCGGTAAATAATCACCAATTCGTTAATTACTGAAGGGCGTTCATTACCAACCACGTGTATCATCACCTCTAAAGTAAGCTGTGTCCCTTTTGCCGTTTGATTGACGGACTTCACTCGAGCACGAGCATGCAGTGTAGAGTCTACAGGGACGGGCGCAGGAAAACGTAAACGATCCGAGCCATAGTTCATCATCGTTTCGAACCCCGTTATCTCATAGGGCAATGATAAATCAAAGCGAGATTGCAGCACTTGTACCAACGCGCCATGAGCGATGGTAGTTCCAAATGGACTCTCTCTTTCGCTCGCTCAGGATCGGTATGCAGCCAATAATCATCACCAGAAAGTTTTGCGAAATCGTCGATAAGCGCCTGATCAACGGTTATCTCATTGCTCCAAGACGTAAAACCTAATGATGGTAACGCGTTAATCGCGGCCTGATTGTCGACAGAAACTTGCAGCTGCCCACGCTCGTTTTTGCCCAAACCATCAAGCGGGTTTTCATACGATAGCTTATCGGTACGGTTTGTTACTGCCGTAAACTGAAGCAATGTGGTGCCATCACTATCCACTTCATCAAACACTGGTTTTAAAGGCATTCCAACCGTGAGATCCTGCTCTTCAACCCCAACGATCGTTGTGTTGATATGCACGCCTTCTTTTAAGCGTACAACCGCGAGAATTTGCGGCTTTTTGCTCGCAAACTCAGCCATAGTTGGTACTCGGGCAATGGTAAAGCTGTACAGCGTGGCTTCTCCCGATACTTCTTGCCATGTCAGTTGATCACTCAAACAGTGTGAGCAGTGATTACGTGGGTAAAATACCCAACCATCACATTCACCGCATTGCTGAATGCGGATCACGCCATCTTTAAGTGATTGCCAAAAAGGCGCAGAAATTGCCGTTGGTAGCGGCATCAGTTTTGATTGATTCATAGATTATGCTCCTTGCAAGATCAGTGCACCTTGTTCACTCATGACGCCACCCGTACCACTCACAAACACTTGATGGCACGACGGCAATTGTCTTTGTTCTGCACGGCCAGAAATTTGATGGAATGCTTCGATAACTTGAGACATGCCACCTGCTGATCCCGCTTGACCAAAACTTAATTGACCACCGTGGGTGTTTAGTGGAAAGTCACCTTTAAAGGTAAGATTATGGCTATTTACAAAATGCATCCCCTCGCCTTTGGCACAGAAACCGGCATCTTCAATAGAAAGCAAAGTCGTGATGGTGTAACAATCATAAATCTGTGCGGCATCCATATCGGATGGCTTTAAACCTGCCATAGAAAAGGCTTGTTTTGCTGCTCGTTCCAATGGTGTCACGGTCATTTCATCACTGTAAGATGGTGACTTATAGGACAAACGTTCACCGAAGCCTTTTACAAATGCCGGACGATGACGTGCACGGCTAGCAAGCTCTTTCGACGTCACTAAGACGGCAGCACCGCCAGCCACTGGCATCACAATTTCCAGTACATGGAGAGGATCGGCCACCACTTTGCTCTCTAAAACGTCTTGAGCCGTTATGGTTTGCCCATTAAAAATCGCATCAGGGTGATATTGTGCATTAAATCTCTGATCAACCGCAATTTTCGCCATTGCTTGTTTGTCATAACCGTATTGGGCAGCGTAACGCTGAGCAATCATGGCGTAACCTGTATTTTGTCCTACATGCCCATAAGGCAAATCGAACTCAGCCTCCGGAGCACCGAATGCTGTCGAATGACCACCATAACGCATCGCTTCTGCCATCCAACTTAAATCCTCACCAGGAGCGAATGGTGCCATTCTTGCTGGGATAACGCATAATACTGCCTGACATAACCCCATCTCGATCGCCGCCGCCGCGCGCCACACCATACCAACCGATGAACAGCCACCCAAATCAACCACCTCGGCAAAGTTTACCTCGACGCCGAGATATTCTGCCGCCATAGCAGGAACAAAAATAGACGCTTCATGAAACTGGGGGCCGTGTAATACCAAGCCATCAATGTCTTTCATGCTCAATCCTGCGTCTAACACGGCTTGACGACCAAGATCAGCGACTTGCTCTAAGTGGAACATTTGCGGCGCGGTTTGATATTTTTCAGGTTTGTATTGCGCTGCACCTACAATGGCAGCGGTTCCTTTTAATCCCATGATTGACTTCCTTATCCTATCCCTGTTTCGTTGGTTGAAATGGTGGGTATCCCACTGCAGCTAGCACTTCGATTGAATAAGGCTCATAAGTGGCGTTTGCTTCATTTCGAATATATAGCGGATCTTGGCACATTTCAGGGCAGTAACCTTGACGTTGAAGATCCACTTTACGCAATTTAAAGGTCGTTGTGATGTCGGCGGCTTCACAGACTCGCACAAATTGTGGTGCAGCATAACGAGGCAAGCGTGCTTCGGTGAGTTGAAAAAATGCTTTAGGATCGAAGGCCTCGCCTCTTTGCATTACAATGGCCGCCATTCCTGCTCGTCCCTCATGATTAGGAACTTGCACACCATACACATTAATGGTTTCAGCCCCCTGAAAGTCAGCGAGCTCCGTTGCTACCTCTTGGGTTGACACGTTCTCACTCTTCCAACGGAACGTATCGCCAATTCGGTCAACAAAGTAGTAGTAGCCGTCATCGTCATAGCGAAGTAAATCACCTGAACGCCAATAGGCATCGTTATCCATTAACACATTATGGATAATTTTTTGTTCCGTCGCCTCTGCTGATACATACCCCTCAAAGCGCCCTGCCCCCATGTCTGGTCGATTGATGATCAAGCCTAAAGCCTCACCAACTTCATACGGCCCACAAGGAACACAATAACCCTTGCTGTCTTTAACGTGCTGGTCGGCCTCTACATCGTACTTAACCAAAAGAAAATTGGTTTTTGTTTTATCAGGTACACGACCACAAGAACCAATGTAGTTATCCAAATTGATCAAATTGGTATTTGCTTCTGTCGAGCCCCATCCCTCATAGATGTCCATTGCACCAAATTTATCAAGCCAACGACGCCAAGATTCCGCAGAAAGCCCAGCACCAAGCATCGCTCTGACCTGATGTTTGTGATTACCTTTTCCTGCGTTTTTGCTGTCATCATGATTCAATAAATACCGGCAAATCTCTCCGATATATTGAACAACCGTCACTTTGTGCTGCTTAATATCTCGCCAAAATGCACTAGCACTAAATTTACGACGTACCACTATCGCGGAGCCCGCGGCCAATGCAGTAGAAGTCACCGACGTTGCGGCTGCGCCGTGATAAAGAGGTAAGAAACAATAGAAGCTATCATCAGGCACAGCATCGAGCGTAACTTTCATCACGTCACCAGAAGTGAGCCAACGCATATGGCTGTATATAGCCGCCTTAGGCAAACCCGTCGTCCCTGAGGTAAAAATCAACAACGATGGTGTCTCCGCCGTCAACTCAGAGCGGATGGACTTATCAAATGAATTAGTACTTGCGGTTTGAAGTGCTTGCACTAACCCAAAATCAAAACGCGCATTGGTATGCTCATGGGCTGGATTTTCCGGGTCTGGCAATAGATAGAAAGGCAATTGAGCAAATTCTTCGAACTCATCCATTGTTCGTGTAAATAACGACGCGCACTCTTCACCGACGATCACCATTTTTGGTTTGCACGAACTAAGCGCATGTACGAGTGGTGTACCATGAATTTGTGTATTAATGAATGCAGCGGTAATACCAGCCTTAGCTAAGCCGAGCCAAACAAAAAAGAATTCTGGGCGATTTTCCAAAGCGATAGCACACACATCTCCAGGTCGAAGGCCTTTTTCATACACGGCGTGAGCTATTTTGTTTGCCTGTAGGTCAACCTCATGATAACTCCAAGAATGCTCACCATAGATCAAAAATGGACGATCGGCGAATGTCTGTACTTGCTGCTCAAAGCGATCAGCAAGCGTGTATTGATCAGACGGTTTTATCAACATCGCCGCTTTCGCACGACGATCCATTTTTGCCTGTGTCTCACTGCGAGGAACAGGTAAAATGACGTCTGCGACTTGGCCAGAAGCGTCACATGCCTTCGGACTCATTGTGTCTGTCATATTACTTCCTGTTGTAAATAAATCATTCATTTATAGAGATTGGGCTGTGTAAGCTTCTTATCTATCAAACCTAGCGCCACTGACGTTGTCTTATTTGTTTGCCACACTAGCAACCCACCTCTTTCCCACACTTATGGTCTTCAAAATCACTCCGGCCAACATCGTCCAACGGGACTAATCGCTCTATCAAAGCCTTAATCACTCTCTGGTCTGAATGGACGATGCGAAAATCACCGCAAAAGTGGACGATGGCATCATGACTATCATTGCGACTGGAACGCATAACAACAGCAAGGAGAAAGCAATGTCTAATTTGGCGCTAAATCTGCCTGAACAGTATTACCTAACATTGCAAAATGGACTGACGGTACATTACCTCGATGAGGGTGAAGGAGACATCGTGATTTGGCTGCATGGCAGTGGCCCTGGCGCATCGGGTTACAGCAATTTCAAAAACAATTACCCAAAATTTGCCAGCCAAGGCTTTCGTAATATCGTTCTTGATCTCCCTGGGTTTGGTCGTTCAGACAAACCAAATGATGTGCATTACAACTTGGACTTCTTTGTGAGTGTCCTAAACGAAATCATCGAAACATTGCATCTTAGCCCCTGCACCTTGCTAGGAAATTCCTTAGGCGGAGCAATTGCGTTAGGACAAGCTCTGAAATACCCATTATCGGTCAATAAGCTGATACTCATGGCTCCAGGAGGCGTTGAAGAACGTGAAACCTACTTTGAAATGGAAGGCATTCAAAAGATGGTAGCTACGTACAATCAAGGTCCAATGGGAATCCACGAAATGCGCGAGGTCATGAGCCTACAACTGCATGATTCATCGCAGCTCTCTGATGATATTTTGCGTGAAAGAGTGGCAGTAGCGGTTACGCAGCCAAAAGAGTTGTTCTCAACAATGATGGTGCCAAACATGACACAAGAGCTGAATCAACTGGCCTGCCCGGTCCTCGGTTTTTGGGGCAGCAATGATCGCTTTAATCCTCCATCAGGCGTTTTTAAGTTCCTCGATAATGTGCCTGAGGCTAAGTTTCTGTTACTAAATCAATGCGGACACTGGGTTCAGGTTGAGCATACCGATTTGTTCAACAAGATGTGCCTAGACTTTCTTCTCGGCCAATAGAGCGACAAGGACGGCAATATGAGTAACTATGAACATCTTCTAAAGCCAGGAAAGATCGGCTCAATGGCGATACGTAACCGCATTGTGTCCGCGCCAATGGGTACTAACCTAGCTGAGGCCGACGGACATTGCGGAGAACGCATTCAAGCCTATTACGAAGCTCGAGCAAAAGGTGGAGCGGGACTAATAACCATGGGCGTCGGAGCCATCGCCTATCCGGCAGGTACTGCCGAGCCCTATCAAGTGGGTCTTTCGTCTGACGACTTTCTCCCAGGTCTAAAGCAACTGACCGAACGTGTACATAAACACGGAGCCAAAGTTGCGATTCAGCTTCAACATGCAGGAAAAACGGCGGTTCGAGATTTGGCAGAGGGTCGCGAACTTTGGGTACCATCGGTACCACCACCGACTCCAATGGGTATGATGGCGGCGTTATCAAAACAAGAGCTCGCCACATTTGTTCGTCCAAAAGGTGGCAATGTAAAAATTCGCGTTATGGATAAGAAAGATATCGAACAGATGATCACTTGGTTTTCTGATGCCGCCGACCGAGCCAAAAGAGCTGGCTTTGACGGCGTTGAAATCCACGCTGCGCACAGTTACATCATCGCAGGTTTCCTCTCTCCTTATTACAACAAACGTACCGATGAGTACGGCGGAAGTTTCGAGAACCGGACACGTCTACTACGTGAAATCATCGCATCCGTACGCCAGCGCGTTGGTCGAGAATATCCAGTATGGCTGCGTCTCGATGCATGCGAAATGCGAACGCCTGATGGGATTAGTCTAGATGACTGCCTCCATGTCGCCAAAATTGCAGAGAGACTGGGGATCGATGCCGTCAGCATTTCCGCTTATGCCACAACCACCAGTGGTGATGCATTTACTGAAGCACCGCTAGTACATAAACCCGCAGGTTTCCTCGACTGGGCAACTGAAGTCGCCAAACAGCTCGTTATCCCTGTTATCGCCGTTGGACGTCTTGAACCTGAAGTTGCCAATCGAGCCATTGAAAAAGGCCAATGTGACTTTGTGGCGATGGGAAGAAAATTACTCGCCGACCCTGAGTTGCCGAATAAGCTTATCGCGAATGAGCCACAGAACATTCGACCATGCATTTATTGTTATACCTGTGTCAGTCAGATTTTCATCAATCAACGCGTAAAATGTGCTGTAAACCCTGAGATGGGACACGAAGCTCATTACCCTTTAAAGCTTCCAGAACGCCAAAAGCATGTGGTTGTAATTGGAGGAGGCCCCGGAGGAATGGAGGCCGCGAGCCAATTAGCTCGCCGTGGCCATAAGGTCACCTTGTTAGAACAAGAAAAGCGTTTAGGCGGCACACTATTTTTTGCTTCGATGGTCTACCCTGAAAACAATAAGTTACTGGATTTCCTTTATCAACAAATCGACCACCCTTTGATCACAGTGAAACTCAATACCAAAGCGTCTCAATCCTTGATAGATGAATTAAAGCCCGATGACGTGGTTGTCGCGACAGGGGCATTAAGGGGTAAACCATCAATCAAAGGAGCAGAACAAAAACATGTTTGGAGCGGTGATGAGCTAAGAAAAGTCATGACCAGTGGTGACAGTCACATCGGCAAACAAAAATTCAATTTATTTCAAAGAACGATGCTTAAAAGTGGTCAGCTCAGCGGCATCACTGGATCCGTAGAAGCGACCAGAAAATTATCTCACCTATGGATGCCACTGGCAGATGATGTCTGCATTATAGGAGGCGGGTTGGTCGGACTAGAGCTTGCAGAATTTCTTGCTCAACGCGGACGAAAAGTGACCGTTTTGGAATCAGAAGAAACCCTCGGTAAGGAACTCTCCATTGTTCGTCGTTGGAGAGTACTACATGAAGTAGAAAAGCTTGGTGTGACACTACACAACAGCGTTTCAATCCAAGAAATCGACACAAATAAAGTGCATTTTTCGTTCAATGGTAGTGAAGAGCGACAATCCGTGAATGCCGGTTCTGTTATTTTGGCTAGCGGAGCAGAAACTGACAACACGATGGCATCACACATAAACGGCGCTTATCCTGTCCATCAAATCGGTGACTGTCACTCTCTTGATTATATCGAGGGGGCACTGTCATCGGCGTGGAAAGTTACCGCTACGATTTGAGTTAAATAGTAAATTGGCAAGGTTTGCCGCATCGCTGTTTTATTGATCCGTTCAACGAGAATCAATGATAAAAGGAAGAAATGGATGTCAGAACAATTGAATCACCTTCATCACACACATAACCAGCAAGTGCTTAGCTATACGAACAACCCAAACAGCACAGTAGAACAAAGACGAGCAGTTTTACAACAAGTTATCGATTTGCTGGTTAATCATTATCAACCACTTTCAGAAGCGATGGAGGAGGATTTTGGTGGCCGTAGCCAAACGTTTTCAATGATGAACGATATTTTAGGCTCGTTAGGATCACTAAAGCACGCGCGCGATAATCTCGCTTCATGGATAAGCACTGAAGAAAGGGCAATGATCGCCCCCTATGACCAACTCGGTGCTCGTGCGGAAGTGGTTTATCAACCCAAAGGTGTCATTGGCATTATGGGGACATGGAATGCTCCGATCTATACACTGTTAAGTCCTTTAGCGTGCGCGATTGGGGCCGGTAATCGAGTTATCCTCAAACCATCTGAGCACACTCCAAAAACAGCTGCAGCGATAGAACAATTAATCAACGAACATTTAGATTCGAGTTGGGTAAGCATTGTTACTGGTGATGCTGATATGAGTCGTTCGTTTTGTGCTATTCCTTTTGATCACTTGGTATTCACTGGATCCCCATCTGTTGGCAAAAAAATCATGGCCGCAGCTGCACAAAATTTGACACCGGTAACACTAGAGTTAGGCGGAAAGTCCCCTGCTATCGTAAGTTCCTCAGCTGATATTATTCAAACCGCTCATAAACTTGCCATTGCAAAAGGCACAAATGGGGGGCAAATATGTATCAGTCCAGATATTGTCTATGTACCATCACAATATCTGGATGTTTTTATTGAAGAAATAAACACTGAATTTAGACGTTGTTACCCAAGCATTGTTGGTAATTCTGATCTTGTCCCCATTATCAACCAAGGACACTATCAACGAATTCAAGCTTATCTCAGAGAAGTTGAAGTACGTGGTGTTCATATTGAGCGGAGTCATAAAGAATACGAACCATCCGAAAGAAGAATGCCTTTAACCTTGGTGATCAACCCACCATCTGATACACAAATTATGATGGATGAAATTTTCGGCTTAGCGCTTGTCGTAAAAACTTACGAAGATCTAAATGATGTGATTGATGATATTAATTCCAGGCCAAATCCTCTCGCGCTGTATTATTTTGGAGAGGATCTACAGGAACAAGATCGATTGATTCAATATGTTAGAGCGGGAGGCATAACGATAAATGACGCATTGATGCATGCCGCTTTACATGATGCTCCTTTTGGAGGCGTTGGCCAATCTGGTATAGGACATTATCATGGAAAAGAAGGGTTTTTGGCTTTTAGTCATTTAAAAACGGTATTTCATGCACCAAGTGTTGATCTTCGCAGAGAGTGGGGAGTACTGCCTCCCTATTCTGAAGACTTCCATACTATGATCAAATCTCAAATTACCTCTGAATAACATTATCACCCAAGTTACCTTGTATCGATTTGTGTGGCTTGGGGATATGACTCTTGTTTATCATCCGTTGTTCGTAATCCACTCTTTCTGTTTCTCTCTACTTATCCTTTTCTGTAACGCATTCTATGAGCTTTTATAACGGAAGCTTCATGATGTATATGATCATAAAAACAATTCAATCTGAGCATGCATAGAGCCATTGTTAGCGAATATTATTGACCACCTTACAGTGGATAGGATTGGGGTTGTAGAAAATCAATCAATACAAAAAATTGAAATGTCTGTGGGTTAGTGTGTAAATCTTTGATTTTCCACTTATCCACAGAGACTATATAGATCTATGTATCTTATGATCACTATATTTAACTATGAGATCTATAAGACCTATAGCACGTGTAACCTTATGATTAATAAGAGATAAATTGGGTTTTGTGATCCTTTTTTAGGTATATAAATAACATGATCTAGGTGTTATTGATCTCTTTCTAGGTGCTATTGATCGTTTATTAGGTATAAACCAGACATCTTTTAGGTATAGATGATCCATTTTTAGGTTAATAGATAACATGATCTAGGTAATTCGTTTGTTTTTGCACGAGTTGTGAGCGATTCTCGGTTGTCGATATTATTCACCAGATACAAATTCGATAGAATTGATGATTTTGTGTACGCGAATGAATGATAGTAAGCGTCTTACACCTAAAATGAGTTATCTATCACACCGTAACACCTAAAAAATGTCTCCTATAGAAAGAAACACCTAAAATTTGTCATGTTTAGTAGTCTGGGTTGTCATTGATATCAAGCAATGTGTCGATCTTATCAATTAGATCATCAATTTCTTGAGTTTGAGTCGAGGCTTGTTGCTCTTTTTGTTCAAGATGCCTTTTTGCCAAGCTCTGCTCTACTTTCTGTGCATGTTCTTCTCTGCCTAAGCTTCTGTATGACATTGCAAGTACTTCTAGTTCATTGTCTGTCAGGCGGGTGTTGCCATTAATGCGTTTTAGTTCAAGCTCTTTGATTTTCAGTAATGCTTCGTGTTGATTAAAGTCATCTATTGTTGCCAGTTTTAACCAACGAAAGAGAAACTTAATGCCAACGATGGTTTTGCCCTTTTTTATAAGCTCAAAACCTTTGTCCCCTTTTTCGTTTTCAAGGAATAGAAGTTCTTTACCAATTTGAGGATGTTCAGACAGTTCTTTGATGGACTCTCTGATGCAACGTTTCATGAATACGCTGTTATTTTTGAACGAGCTTTTGTCCTTTTTGAGTTTTCCTGCTTCATCTAGAAGGCCGAATACTCCCTTAAGTTCGTCTAACTTCTGGGTATGCATCTCAAAGCCCTTGTCTTTAAAACGGCTTAAAAGTTCGTATAAACGCTTTGAATACTCTTTTTTCACATTGAAAAAATTGCGAGTATTGATTAGTGCAAAACCTTGATTGTATTCGATGTACTCTGATTTAAGCATGTCGTTTGGCACCATAGTCAACACACCATTTTTGTAGGCAATGTGTTTGAACAGTGGACGATAGTCAAATTCAGTATCGCCTTTCTTATTTTCAATCTTGATACCTACTTTGCGGCTTGCTAAACGGTTAGCGACAGGACTTAAGTTGCTGCCAATGTGTTTAGATTCGACGTTAAGCCACTCAGAGAGTTGATGAGAGGTGAATTCATAATGAGGAGTACTGGTTTCCCAGTCATTTGGTCGCATGTGCGCAATCATGAGGGCAAACATATCGGCCTCTCGTGCGGACAGGTCTTGGCGACTGAAGACTAATTGATGACCTTTTTTGATGTGTTTTGGTAGGTTATCACTGACAACTGGGTAGTAATATGGCTCTGAACTCATGTTTTCTTGCTTCATAACTAACAATATCTAGGTATTGTGACATATTTTAGGTGAGGATACATCACAGAGCCTAAATTATGTCACTTATAAATGTGCTTTCTGTGACATTTGTTTATCTGAAAGTTATCTATCGTATTATTCACCTGATTTTTAAGGTTTTTGCGCGCTAAATGCGTGAAACACAGTTTAAAATACCTAGATTGTGACATTCGAATCTTTCTAAGCCTAAAACAAGTAACGTAGAGCAAGTATGTTCAAGCCTCCGTGATACGTGGTTATGAGTCGTTTAGTTACGAGTGACGGATTAATGAGGAATACTGTTTATTAAGGGCGAGCGATTGAAATTTATGCACGTGGCTTTAACGATGATATCGGATGAACGGTGCGAAATTTAATCGAATGACATTATAAATGTTGTCAATATTCAGGGTGAATAATGACAATATTCATAAGTGAATGGATTGCTGAAACAAGTAATTGGAGGCGGAAATAGGTAGTGTTTTATTTCGTCGTCATTTTATTTTTATTCTGTATGAGGGGAAAAAAAAGCGGGAGTGAATATCCCCCGCCGCAATGGTTCTACAATGTGATTATTTGGTCTCTACGTGCAGAACGTTCTAGTTGAAATTGCATTTAAGTTTAGAACTGACATCGTTTAGTGCCGATTTCACTTAGCGAAATGACTCTTGCGCTGAGCGAGTCTTGATCTCTTTTTCTTTAGCTTCTTTAGGTTTGAGTACCACTGCTTTTGCACCAAATAGATAAGCCAGAGCTGGCAGGACTAGGATGGCGCCAAGCACATTAACTAAAAACATAAATGCGAGTAGGACACCCATATCTGCCTGAAACTTTAAGGAAGAGAAAGCCCAAGTGGCAACACTGATAGACATGGTTACCGCAGTAAATATTGCGGGAATTCCTCGAGATTGAATTGACTGATAAAAAGCCTCTCGTAGTGGAACATCTCTATTGAGTGCGTGTTGCATTCGTTCGTAAATATAGATGCCGTAATCTACTCCGACTCCAACACCTAGTGCGATGACCGGTAAGGTGGCAACTTTTAGGCCAATACCAAGCGTCGCCATCAGCGCATTACACATAATACATACTAACATCAGCGGTAAAATGACACACAGCGTCGCGATAAATGATCTAAAGGTAAGCCAGCACAACAATCCAATGGCTAAGAAAATGGATATAAGGATTTGAACTTCTGCTTTTTCTACGGCTTCGTTAGTGGCAACGGCAACTCCCGCATTACCACCAAGTAAACGGAACTCCGCATCTGGGAGGCTCTCATTTTGTATGAAAGTTTGAATTTCTGAGATGACGTGATTTAAGGTGGTGCTTTGGTGGTCATCAAGGTAAACCATCATATTAATCGTGCGACAACCGTTATCATTTAAACCCATTTGAGGATGAGCCGCTTGGGCGCCTGCTCGCAGGGCGACTGAATCACGCTGAAGAGTGCGCCATAAAGGGTTCCCCTCATTATTTCCTGACACATAGCGTTTTGCCGTACCAGCGGTCGTTGCCACAGATTGCACGCCATCTACACCTCGCATATGAAAATCAAAGCGAGATACCGCGTTCATAATGTCCCAATTTAGACACGCTTCTTCTTGATTTTTAGTTTCCAAATAGACAGATAAAACATCCATACCAATGGAATAATCTTGGACTATTTTTTGATTGTCTAAGTTATAACGTGAATCGGCGTGTAGCTCGGGTACGCCGTTGCCGATATCGCCAGTGAGTAAATTGCGTGATTGCAGTGTTGCTGCCACAAGTAAAACAAGCATCACCGCGACAGATATTTTTGCGGGTTTAGCGGTTGCCAAAGAGGATACTGACCACCAAAATGCGCTTTGCTTGCTTTTTTCTGGACTATGGCGAAGAGCCATACTCTCTAAGCTAAGGTGAGACAATATGATAGGCATGAACATTTTGTTTGTCATAATCATCATCGCTACACCAAGACAAGCGGTGACCCCCAGTTCATGTACGATAGGGATGTCGATAACCATGATCACCATAAACCCAAGTGCATTTGCAAGTAGTGCAACAGTGCCTGGAATCGCCAAGCGTCGGAAAGCATTAATCGCAGCTTGTTTGCTGTCAACGCCAGCCAACACATCGAGCTTCCATGCATTCGTCATTTGAACGGCATGAGAAACACCAATGGAGAAGATGAGGAATGGCACCAATAATGACATCGGGTCAATACCATAGCCGATAAGAGGCAATGTACCGAGTAGCCAAATGACAGGGAGTAATGCGACTGCCACAATCAAGCCGGTCAGTTTTATCGACATCGTGTAATGCCACAATAGCAGCAACGTGACAACAAAGGCGATAGCGAAAAACATCAGCACATTTGACAGGCCATCCATAACATCGCCCATCACTTTCGCAAAGCCGATAATTTGAATATCGACACCCGCACCGGATAGTTCTTGTCGAATATTTTCTAGGTGTTTCGCTACGGCAGCATAATCGGTTTTTTGCCCGGTTTCTGGATCAAAATCGAGGAGTTCTGCCTGTACCATTGCTGACTTAATGTCATTGGATACGAGATTGCCAATTTGACCAGACTTTGCAACATTACTACGAACTTGGGCAAGACTTGCTTTATCTGCCGTGAAGCGAGATGGAATGACGACGTCTCCCATGAACCCAAATTCGGTAACCTCAAGATAGCGCACTTCAGGCGTAAAGAGTGAGCGTACCGTGGCGCGGTTGACTCCTGGTGTAAAGAAGACACTGTCTGTTGCTTTTCTGAGTCTGGAAAGCAATTCGGGATTATAAATGTCACCCTCGCCTTTCCAAGTTAAGCTCACCATGATTCTGTTGGTACCGGTGAACTTATCTGCGTGTTCGAGAAACGCTTCCATATATTGATGCTTAATAGGAATCAACTTGGTGAAGCCTGGGTCGAATCGAGTTTTGGTTGCGGTATAGCTAAGAAGCAGAGTGAGGGCCAAGAAAAAAATGGCAAGAGGAAAGCGCCAGTGAATGATCAGTCGACCTAGCGTATCAACAAATAAGTGACTGCGAGTTTGGGGTTGTGTTGGCATGGTAGCTCCGAATTCAATCATTGGTTGATGATGGTCGACTGATAAGCGATGTCGGTTTTGCTTGCCGTAGGGAAATGAATCACACCTGCATCTGAACCAAGCAGAAAATCGCCATTGTTAAGCTGAACGATATCGGTGATGGCCTCTCTGCCTCCGCGGCGAATAAGATTGAAAGACATCCCGTTATCGATAGACGAAATCAATAAGCCCCCCTGCCCTCCTAAAACCAATTCACCATTGGGTAGAGAGATATGAGAAAAAAATGAAATGGGGAAATCGAAACTGACTCTGTCCCAATTTAGCCCATCGTCATCGGAGCGGAAAATATTGCCGCGCATGCCATATACAAGCCATGACTGATTGCCAAGGTGAACGCCACCATAGAATGAACCATCATAGAAAGGCGAAATCATTTGCCACGAGTCCCCCTTGTCAGTGGACCTGAGTAATGTCCCAGCTTCGCCTGCTATCAGTCTTGTATCGCTGTTGGTGGGAACGACGATGGCATTCAAGTGCCAATCTGTTTGGGCTGGCGCTGGGATGTCTGTCCACGTGTTGCCATTATCAATGGAGAGGCGAGTCAGACCATAAGCTCCTGTCGAAATCCATTGTTCGGGTGTGATTTGAGCAATGTGTAAGAGAGGAACGCTGTGCTGGCTGCCAAAGCTGACTTCTTGCCAGTTTTCTCCGCCATCGAATGTTTGCAAAATCCAGCCCTCATGACCAATGGCTAAACCATACAAATCATCTTGAAAAATGAGATCAGTGATAAGCGCATGCCTTTGCTTGTCGATATTGGCTTGATGCCATGTTTGGCCGTTGTCTTTTGATATCAATATGTGGCCGAGTTCACCTGCAGCTATTAGCCCTTGTTTTGATTGTTCAACGCTGGTTATGATCATGTTGTTGATGGGTAGCTGGGTTGGTGCAAGGGGTTCTGTGATCCTTGGCGCAAATGCGATGCCGCCTGCTGCTGCCATAATAAGCGACAAAGCGAACGCAATTGATGTGGTCGTCCTTTTTTTCATATGCCACCTCGTAGTCATATTTTGAGTGGTATTCTCGATTGCGCAGTGTTTAATGCGCAACAATAGTGAGTAGTTATAGAGGTTCATACCAATTGTCGGCATCGTCCAAACGGGCTAGGTTTTGGAGATACAGGTTGAACATTGGTTGGAGGGCGTGAAGAACAAAGTGGAAAATGTTCTAACGATGTTATTTGGCTAATATGTTGTGTATAAAAAAGGAGGCAATTTGCCTCCTGGATTTTTTAAAATGAGTACTTCGCAGTAAAGGAAAGGTTGTCTCTATCGCTTAGCGTACGCTCTTTGACGGGTTCGTCGACATCCGGGTTCCCAAAATATCCAACATATTGTAATGCTAGCTGAATACCCGTTTGGTTATGGGTCAATTCTGCTCCTACTCGAGCACGGTGATCGCCTTCGCCACCTACGCCACCAGTAATGGTGCGACCACTGAACTGACCACTATATCCAATTGGTACGGACAACCCCCACCCCTCAGTAAAGCTTGGATAGGATAGAATTAAGGATGCCGCTCCTGCAAAGCTATGGTCATCATAATAGAGCTTATTGGTTTCGGGGTTTGGTATACCATCAGGAATACCAGTCATGTTGCGTTTGTCTGCATCCATGATGTCGACATAAGCAATCTCGGCGGTTAGCGTGACAGATTCGGCCAGCGCGTTTCGACCAAAGTTGACGATGGTGTTTAAGTTGGTTTGCAGGATTTCACCGCGAGTTGGTAGCGCGGTACCAACGAGCACCGGTGCGCCATCTTTATATGAAACTTCAGCAGCGATAGAGGCTATCCCAACGTTTGTTGAGTAAGTCAGACCATAGAGTTTGATATCGTCAAAGTAGACAATGTTGTATTCCGGTAATTGACCAATAAACATATTGCTTAGGTCAAGGTTCACCATAGGAATACGGTCAGAATAGTTAAGGAAAAATAGGCCAACTTCAGAAACATCGGTGACGCGATAACGTGTTCCTATACCCCACTGTTCTGTTTTTCCAGGTTCTATATTGGCACCACGCGAAGCAACCACACATGGCTCACCGGGTGCTTGAGTTAAACAAGTCGCCCCCTCCCCCACCGCTTCTGAAGTACTAAAAAAGGTACCAGGCTCAGGAACCAACGTTTCTTGCCAGTTGAATTGCCAGTGTGCAAGCAACGACAGTTCCGGAGTGACCTCTAACTGCATCGATACTTGGTCTTCTGGAAGCAAAATGTCCTTGGTTTCTGTTCCGGGTACCAGCGCTTTAATCCCATCCGTTGGGCCCTGAGCTAGAGATATACTTGGAAAGAAGAGTCCCTCGCCCCATGCGACAACGTGACGACCTACGCGTATATCTGCATAGCCATACTCACCAAAAGGAAACGCAGTGTAACCATAGAAATCAAGCAGTCGAGTATAACCTCCGTGGTATTTTTGTGCGTCAGCAGAAAACTTGTCATTTTGATAAACATGGTCGTAGAAAGTACTTGCTGAGGCAACAAAACCATAATCTTTCCAACGTAGATGCCCCTCGAGCAATAAATAGAGGCCATTTGCTGTCATATCGTGTTTGTCAAAGTTACGGTCACCCGATGATTTAGCAGCCAGTATTGGGTCGGGGTCTTCCAATCGCATCGCTGCGGAGTAAGTTACATTCCCTTTCCAGTCGAGCGTTACCTCATCACCTAGATTGATGGTTTCGGCAGCTTGTAAGCTTGAAGCAATGAAAGTCAAACAGAGAGCGGACTTTTTATAATGGTTAGTCTTTTTCACGATGTCACTCTCCAATTAGTGGCTTAAACGGCGTAGCGCTGCCGGTGTGAAGTTGTTAGCTGTGTAATTACCCTTATTGAGAACCGGTGCGGCACCGCGTTCTTGGAAAAGGTTGTAGCCAACGTAGCCACCACTTTTCAAGTCATGATAAAAGCTTGAACCCGCTTCATAGCTTTGAGCGTCAAAGGCGTAGTAATAGTTGATGTATGCATATTGGACAAGCTCACCACGAGTGTCGTAAAAATCGCCAGCGACGGCATGCCAAGTATCTTCATCAATAAACATGACTCGTCGACCGTACTTGTGACGATATTCGTCTTTTAGTTGCCCCTCGAGTATCCATACTCGACGTAATTCATAACGCATAAAGTCTGGGTTGGCGTGATTTTTGGTTAACAGAGCATCGTAGCTCACATCGTCTTGATGGACGCGATAAGCGTTCGCTGGAATAAACATTTCACGACGTTCAAACGCTTTCCATTCATAACGCTCTGGCGACCCATTCATTAGGCGATCTGAATCTAATGTGAGTTTTCCTGATGTACCGGTTAAAGGCGTATCAAAACCATATTCTGGTAATTGTCTTACTCGGCGTGTTCCTGGATTGTAGGTCCAGGCAAGACGTTTACCGCGTTTGAAGTTAACGGGCTCGGAAGTAACGGTTGCATTGCCCTCTTTACGCGTAGGTAGAATAGAAGAAACAAAGCTATACGCCATCACACCATCAATTGGTTTGCCAACTTCGTCTGGATGGGTCGTTACATTGAGGCCTTCGTTTAACGTGCGCGCCCATGCGATTGACCCTGATGAGCTTACATCCGCAACATCACGAACAGTACTGTACGTGTAAGGTCGGTATGGAAAGTTTTGGTTGGCAAATACCTGCATAGGTTGGTTGAGATCTGGAATTGGGAAAGGTACGGCGCCTTTGTAACCCGTAAAACCGAAGCCATCGTCAATCAGTTCAGACTCAACGGCGTTCTTTTTCATTGTCATGCAAACCGCATCTGGGTAACGAAAATCACGGCGCCCAGGGTAAATGGGCATTTTGAATGAATCCGGATATTGCTTAAACATGGCCATTTGGCCTGGAGTTAGTTTGTCAGCGTATTGATTAAAATTGCTCCCATCAATGACATACAAAGGTTGTTCGTCTTTATAAGGGTCAACGAGCGGTTGGCCAACATGGGGTTCATATTCGACGTGGTCCGGCTTTCCTAACCATTTGCCTGAAAACGCAGGGATTGTCCCATCTTCATTACCAGTTGCTATCGCCCCGGTACATGTCAGCTCTTTACCCAGTTTACTTGCTTCGTCTGCTGAGACTTTCGCCAAAACGGATGTTGAGGGAATCAGCAGCATACTGGCTAATAGCGCGGGGAATCCTTTTTGGTATTTCATGCTTCTCTCCTGTGTTCCTTCACCTGTTTACTTTGCTCAGTTGCCGCAAATCAGTACATCGAAGTGTTTATGTTTGAGTTTCACATGTTGATTATTTTATAAGCACAGGTGTGGTGAATCGTCTATTGGGACTATTCACAAAGTCTTGTCACGCGATTCTGTAGTCCGTATTGACGATGGAGTGAGCACGCTTCCTTTCAATAATGACAAGGTGAAATACAACTCATTTTTGTAGAAAGGAAGAGCTGATGAAGCAATCGCATATCGATCCGAAAGCGCTACGAAACGCTTTGGGCACATTTACCACGGGTGTCACGATCATCACAACTCGTGATGGCGAGGGACATGCTGTCGGCCTTACCGCAAACAGTTTTAACTCTGTGTCACTAGACCCGCCTTTGGTGCTTTGGAGCCTTGCCAAAACGGCAATGAGCGTGCCGGCATTTACAGAATCAACGCACTGGAATGTGCACGTACTAGCGGCGGATCAACAATCTCTTTCAAACCGTTTTGCTTCCAAAGGCGAAGATAAATTTGCGGGGTTGGAACTCGACAATGGTGTTTCAGACGCTCCACTCATCAAGCAATGTACAGCAAGGTTTCAATGCCGTACTGCATTTACGTATGATGGTGGTGACCACATTATATTTATCGGTGAAGTGATCGCTTTTGACCAACAAGACTTGCCACCGCTAGCGTTTCAATCCGGTCAGTATGCAGTGACAGCAAAAAAGCCTTGGCAAGAACTCAAGTTGTCGTCAGCAAGTGAGGCATTGGAATGCAGTTATAGTGAAGATCTACTCGGATATCTGTTGGGACGAGCTCATTTTCAAATGCTTGGAAAATTACAAAAGACGCTCAGTGCCGAAAGCATGACAGCAATACACTTTTTCGTGCTGTCGGTACTAACGATTCAAGAGGATATTTCATTAGAGCAAATTAATGCGCATGTGGATTATGCCGGGCAGGAAATTACTTCTGAGCACATGGCTGAGTTGGTTTCTCTTGGTGCAGTTAAACAAGATTCAGAGCGATACGTTCTTACTGAGAAAGGCCACAAAGCGGCATTGCTCCATATCTCGGAAGCCAAAGTGATCGAAGAAGAACTGATTGCAGAATTGGGTGAGGGGGATGTAAAAGCGCTAAAAGTAATACTGAAACGTTTAATCCAACACACCGACCCAGGATTGCCAGATCTATGGGCGAACGCATCTTAAGGAGTGTTGCATGAGTGATAATCACATAGCAGAGTTTGGCGAACAGTTATATCAAGCATTGCGTCAACGAAAAACGATAAAACCACTTGTTGAAAACCATGAAAGAGTATTGTTCAGCATTGATGATGCGTACCAAATGTCTCTGTATGCATTGGCGAAAAGAGAACAAGACGGTGAAGTTGTAATAGGTAAAAAAATTGGGGTGACCAGTAAAGCCGTTCAGGAGATGTTAAATGTACATCAACCTGACTTTGGCTTTCTCACCGACACTATGCACTACGACAACGGGGCAAAGGTGAGCTTAACGCAAGCAAAGTTAATTCAGCCTCGCGCTGAGGGGGAGATTGCGTTTTGCCTAAAACAAGATTTGATTGGCCCAGGTGTCACTGCTGAACAAGTTATAGAGGCAACGGAATGGGTTGCACCATGTTTTGAGATCGTCGATTCACGAATTGAAAATTGGCGAATCAGCATTATCGATACGATTGCTGATAATGCATCGTGCGGCGTGTTTGTGATTGGAGAATCTCGAGTCGATCCAAACACGATCGACTTAGCTCAGGCACAGATGAAAGTTTATCACAATGGCAAGTTGGCAGTGCAAGGGCAGGGTAGTGCTGTGCAAGGTCATCCAGCTCAAGCTGTTGCTTGGTTGGCGAATACGCTAGGGGAGTATGGTATCCCTTTTAAAAAGGGAGAAATCATACTTTCCGGCGCATTAGCTCCTTTAATCGATGCCCATCCGGGAGACCATTTTGAGATGGAAATTGAAGGGCTAGGGAAAGCAAGTATCAGTTTTGTTGCGTGATTTTTCAAACTCAGCAATGCAATTGGAAAAACCAAAGGAATGACAAATGAATAAAATCAAATGTGCTCTGATCGGTTCCGGTAACATTGGTACAGATTTATTGTACAAACTGCTACGAAGTGAGGTGCTCGAACCCGTTTGGATGGTCGGGATTGACTCACAATCCGAGGGGTTAGCCAGAGCAAGAGAAGCTGGATTGAAAACCACCGCAATGGGAGTGGATGGTCTGCTTCCCCATGTCGAAGAAGACGAGATAAAGATTGCCTTTGATGCGACCTCTGCTTATGTACATGAAGAAAACTCTCGTAAGCTGAATGCACAGGGTGTGGTGATGGTTGACCTGACACCTGCTGCGATAGGTCCTTATTGTGTTCCTCCTGTGAATTTAAAGAAACTGCCGAATTCAATAATGAATGTCAATATGGTTACGTGTGGAGGGCAAGCGACCATACCGATGGTTGCGGCGGTGTCTCGAGTGCAAGATGTTGAGTACGGCGAGATTGTTGCTACCGTTTCTTCTCGTTCGGTTGGGCCAGGCACTCGACAAAATGTGGATGAGTTCACTCGAACTACCGCACAAGCCGTGGAAGAGGTCGGGGGAGCAAAATCAGGTAAAGCGATCATTATCATTAATCCAGCAGAACCGCCGTTAATCATGCGTGACACGATCCATTGCTTGACGAAAGACACGCCCGATCAAGCTGCAATTACCGAGTCAGTGAATGCAATGATTCAAGAGGTTCAGCGTTATGTACCTGGATATACGCTCAAAAACGGCCCTATTTTTGATGGTAATAAAGTGTCTATTTTTCTTGAAGTGGAAGGGCTAGGAGATTACCTACCTAAGTATGCGGGCAATCTAGATATCATGACGGCTTCAGCGGCAAAGACAGCTGAAATGCTTGCTGTTGATATGTTGTCAGAAATTGAATCATCCGTTGCAGTGTAAGGAGCACACCATGGATTTAGACAATAGACAAGTGATCTTGCATGAAATGTCACTTCGTGATGGCATGCATGCGAAACGCCATCAGATCAGCCTTGATGAAATGATTGCTGTGGCGACGAATCTAGACGATGCCGGAATCCCTTTGATTGAGGTGACACACGGTGATGGCTTAGGTGGTTCTTCCTTAAATTATGGTTTTCCGGCACATACGGACGAAGAGTACTTAAGTGCAGTGATTCCAAAGATGAAACAAGCTAAAGTATCCGCGCTGTTACTGCCAGGTATCGGGACGGTAGATCACTTACGTATGGCCCATGACTTAGGGGTTAGCACCATTCGCGTTGCGACACACTGTACTGAAGCTGATGTTTCTCAGCAACATATTGGGCTTGCTCGTGAGTTGGGGATGGACACCGTTGGCTTTTTGATGATGGCGCATATGGCCTCTCCAGAAGCATTAGTGGAACAAGCAAAGCTTATGGAATCATATGGTGCAAACTGCATCTATTGTACGGATTCTGCCGGATACATGCTGCCGGAGGACGTGACTGCGCGTATCGCTCGCCTGAGAGATACACTTAAGCCTGATACCCAAATCGGTTTTCATGGTCATCATAATCTGGGAATGAGTATTCCCAATTCGCTTGCTGCCATGGATGCTGGGGCAATACGTATTGATGTGTCTTCCGCAGGCCTCGGTGCAGGGGCAGGCAATACACCACTGGAGGTGATGGTGGCAGTACTTAATCGAATGAGTATCCATCATGGTGTTGATCTGTACAAAGTAATGGATGTGGCTGAAGATATTGTGACGCCATTTATGGAGCAGCCAATTCGAATTGATCGAGATGCGTTGACGCTTGGCTATGCCGGTGTTTACTCCTCATTTTTGTTGTTTGCCAAACGAGCAGAAGCTAAGTTTGGGGTTCCAGCACGCGACATTTTGATGGAATTAGGACGTCAAGGCACCGTTGGCGGCCAGGAAGATATGATTGATGACACCGCAATGACGATGGCAAGACAATCAGCGTGAGAAATGAAACTAAGGAGTAGTTATGGGCTCAATTGCAGTCACAGGTTCAGCATCAGGAATCGGTGCTCAAGTTTGTAGAATGTTGGAATCCGAGGGGCATAGCATTATCGGTATTGACCAAAAGACTGACGGTAAATTTACTCGTATCGCAGCAGACCTATCTTCTAAGGTAGGTCGTCAATCTGCGATAGATGAAACGCAACGTCTTTGTGATGGTCAACTTGACGGTATCATTTGTTGTGCTGGTGTGGGGGTTACAGCGCCATCTGCCTCTCTTATAGTTGGTGTTAACTTTTTTGGTGTTACTGAACTGGTTGATGGTTTAGCGCCATTGTTGGTTGAATCTGAAAATGCATCTGTGGTTGTTATTGGTTCTGTTGCAGCCACACATCAACAAAAAGAAACAGCAGATCTTGCCCAAGCCATGTTTGATTTCGATGAACAGCAAGCAAACCGTCTTGCAGAGGCTTCAGGATCAACACATTTAGCTTATGCTGCGTCTAAGTTTGCGGTGACGGCGTGGGCTCGTAAGTTGTCAGTTTCTATTGCAAGTAAGGGTATTCGTGTAAATGTTGTTGCCCCCGGCGCTGTGGAAACGCCGCTACACCAAGCATCAAAAGATGACCCTCGATTTGGTGAAGCAGTGAAAAATTTTGTTGCGCCAATTGGCCGCAACGGACAACCAGAAGAAATTGCTAATGCAGTGTCCTTTTTGGTTTCTGATAAGGCGAGTTTTATTAGTGGCAGTGTCCTGTTCGTTGATGGTGGTATGGATGCGATGATGCGTGCAAAGCAATTCTGATGTTTTGATCTTACCAAGTAACCTCTAGGCGCGAAGTCTGACACGAACCACTAGGTTTACAGGTAACTCAGAGAATTGAGCTTCAGGGTGTGAGTTTTAAAGTAAAGGCTGTTATTTCATTTTCGAAATAACAGCCTTTTTCATTGGTTAAAAGCTAAACCCAAAAGGAGCCCGTTCTGCCTATCGTCGTCACAGATGCAATTTTTCGATAGATGGGTGTCATTTTAGGTCTTCAAATTTTTGCTGTGTTTTCAAAGCAAGTTTTTATCATTGAACCAAGCTTTTTGGCCGTACTCGGTGATATGGGGCGAAAGTAGCATATTGCCCGATAGCATTTTTCTGTACTACTCAGAATATTTGATATTTGCGTTTGGTATGAAATATTGGTGTAGAAAAGCCAGTCATAAAAGACTGGCTATGAGTTCATTATCTTGAGCTAGAATCTATGCTTTGTGATTATCCAATACCTGAGTGATAGCTCGATCCAACTCTTCTTGAAGAGATTTCGGTAAACGAGAAAACTCATAAGAGAAGTTACGACCTTTCACTCTTTTGCGAGCAAACATGCTCTTAGAGCTGAACTGGGCTAGTGTAGTTACTTCCGCTTTCTCTTTTTCTTGTTTTTCTTCTTCTATCTTTAATTCATTTTTAATCAAAGAAACAATGGCATCTTTTTGGTCTTGTGTAGAATATTCAGCCTGAATATTGACAAGCTTTTGCTCGATATTCTGAATGAACACCGACAAGATATCCGGGTTTGAACAAACTTTCATTACCTTATCAAGCAAAGTGTAATCGGGATGTGAAAGAGCATTCACCACCGGGAATAGTTTTACCAGTTCGTCATCAATACTTGCTGCTTTGATGGCCTTACTCACACCTGCTTGACTCAACCCAACTTGAGCGGCAATTTCAGCTTGAGTAATACCCTCATTGGTTTGTTTTATTGCCAAGCATTGCTTACCGATTTCACGTAAGTTGTGCTCTTTAGCCGTTTGTAGCTGTTTGGCTAATGCTTTTGCATCGGCAATAGAGATGTGGTCTTGTGTTACTAAGATACGAAATTCTTTAACTTTCCCCTCTTGCAACAAAAACCAAGCACGACGACGTGAACCATCTAAAATATCTAGCTTTCCTTCAACTTCTCGGCCCACAGCAGGGTAGAATTGTTGAAATTCTAGAGAGTTAAGATCTTGAAGTGATTCCTTTGTAAGCATTGACTGATCGCGACCATTCACATCAAAAGTGACGTAAGTGTCATCACGAACTTGTTCGTATGACAAGGTTACTTCGCTAAATGTCGCAGACTCACCAGACGCGAGTTGCCATGTCATGCTTTGGCCGACAGATTCGATACCAAACTGTTTTTGCAAATACTCAGCGGGAGAGTGCCCACTTTTTTCTAGCTCGTTACTTAATTGTCGAGTTAGCGAGTTTAAGTTTGCTTGTGCTGCTGCTTGCTGTGCTTCAGCTGAGCCTAATGCATTTCCTAGAGGGCTACCACCACGTTTTTTAGCCATTATGCTTGCTCCTGTTCACGCCAAACATTCACAATATCGCGCAAGATTTGACTTGTTACCTCGTAACTATTTTGCTGCGCAGACTGGAAAGTGGCTTTACTTTTTGGGTATTCACTTTTTGACATATCAAAAACGGTTGAAAGCAGTGATGATGCCTGACGCACGGCTTCACTGTGTTTAAATTCTTTGGAGTAGATATAAGGTGCGAAATTGTCGTAAAGACTGTTCATCAATTCGGTTGTTGTAGAGCTATCACGATGGTTAGTCAACATGATTTTCATGAAGTCATAGCCTTGGTGATTTGCGTTCGCCAAAAGAGCCCAAACTTGAGGGATATAGCTGAAATAAGAACAGGTCGCATCAATGTCATTTTCAGTGATAGACAGTGGGAATACCACGCTTGTTGCTGCAAAGTAAGCATTGTAAGTCGCGTAACCGAGAGACGGAGGCGTATCGATAATGATGATATCGAACTCGTCACGAACGGCGTCAATAATATCGCTTAGGATAGAATATGGTGACGCAAGCTTGTGGCTAAACACTTGCTCATGAAACCAACCTTCAATTGCTCGGTCTGTCTGGGACGCAGGTAAAATACGTAGGTTAGGAATTGTCGTCGCAAGAAAAGCATCCGAAACCGCTTGGTCAAATGTTTCTCCTTCATCCAATTCGAAGTTACGCATCATCAAATCGCCAACAGAAAGGTTGCCTTCTTGTTCCGCTTCTGGAGCGTAGTACATTGATAGTGTCGCCTGACCGTCCATATCAATTAGACCAATGCGGTACTCTTGATGAAACTCTGTTGCTAAGCCTGACGCGATGGTCGCCGCGGACACTGTTTTACCCACACCACCTTTCTGGTTTTGGATAACGACAACTTGTAACTTTTGATCGTTGCAGCGGGTGAACTTGTTTTCTTTACGAAGGGCTTCTGGCAACAAATCGCGTACACGATACATTTCTTCAATGTCGATATTCCACTGAGAGTCTTCATGTCGGCGCGGATCAATGTTGGCGGCAGCGACGTACTTATCTAGGGTTTTTGCGTCAATCCCTAAGTAAGTAGAAGCTTCTGCGCGAGTAAAGTTACGTAACTCTTTGCGATGATTAGCTAAAAGACGTAGGTTGCGGCGTTTGATGTAAGAATCCGCGCCATCTTTTAGTGATTGAAAAGTTGCTGTCGTTTGTTGAGTGTCCATATCTTTCTCCACCTCGTAATCGCAATAAGTATATCCCTTATTTTTTGAGTGTGGTAGTAAATAATGAGGGATATTTTAAAAAACGAGACGTGTGCAACTTTTGTACAAGTGGAGGTGGGGGCGATTTGGAAAAGATGGGGATGGATAAATGAAGTATGGATGGTTTAGAAATAGGCCTTTATCGGAGTCGATAAAGGCCTTGACGCTTAGTCGTGATAGGCTGTGGCCCCTTTTGGCACGTAGACTCCCTCGCACTTATCTAAGAATTCTTGTTTGCGTGCTCTTGGATTGTAAAATTGTTTGTACCAAATACGAGCTTTCATAAACGGACCGTCACTTGGTAGGAAAAGACCGTTCAAGCACGCCGCTTTGTTGGTCCACACTTCGAAGTCCTGCGCAAAAGCAAGTTTACTGGCCTCTTGAAACTGGCGAGCGGAGATGGTGTCCTCGACGCTTGCTTTTTCTTTTCCACTTGGGGATTTGACTAATAACCCATGCCAAACATGGACCTTTCCATCCTCAACTGGTGTATGTGTGATCATCAAGACAGACTCATAGTAGCCTGTCAAATTAGACAGCAATACGCCTGGTCCATGGTAGGTCGTGATAGTGTGTAGGACAGGGCTTACGCCGTCATCACCGACGAGTGTTCTATGCGGGCCACATTGACGTTGAATCGCTTGGTAGCCTTTAAATTCATTTTCATAACGTTGAACGGTAGAACCGTGAATAGGACTTAAATGGCCGTAATCACAAATGTTATCGATGATTTCTTGTGGGTGCTGTTCAAGCTCGCCTAGGTCATCAAATTTCCATTGTACCCACGCTTCGTCATCCCATTGTGGTAATGATGGGTGGTCCCATTCTGGATCGCCATTTTCTGGATCGTACCAAACCCAAATTGCGCCCATGCTTTCCACTACTGGCCAAGATTTGACACACGCTGTTTTAGGGATTGGACCATCATGGTAAGGAATATCATCAACTTTACCATCTGGACCAAAACGCCATGCATGATATGGGCAGCGGATACCATCTCCGTCGATATTCGTGCCACCTCCGTCAATGATGACGTAGGAAGTATCATTTTCGGCGGCTAAATGTGTTTTCATGTGCGGACAATAAGCATCAAGTAATACAACACGTCCAGTCGCTCGTCCTCGATATAGGGCAAAATCACGGCCAAAAAATCGAACGGCAATGGGTTTAGGTTGGTTGATGTCTTCAGAAGTCGCGATCATGAACCAGCCTCTTGGAAACGTAAATTCCCCTAGGCGGTAGTCTTCGGTTTTAGCCATGATTTTCTCCTTGTTGATAATTTGTATCCGTTATATTCGGCTCTGCTTTGTGCGAATTTGAAAGAGTAGGGGATGCAGCTTTGTTTAAGTGGTCGTCATCTTGTACTGGTCGATAGTTGAAAGACGAAATCAGATAAAAGAATGCTGATAGTAAAAATAGAGAGAATGTTACTAAGAGCGCATTGGCGAGGCCATTGTCACCAAAGTAGTCACTTAGTCCGCCGGTAAGAAGTGGTCCCAGTCCCGCTCCAAATAAGGTTAAAAATAAATTGAGTAAGGCGGCCGCACTTGCTCGCTGACTGGAACCGACAATTTGGCTGACTGCCGCATAAGACAAGCTAGGCCACCATGAATTAAAGAAAGCGAAGAGTGCAATAAATATGAAGCTAGGTGAAATCGCGAACCCGAGCAACTCGATGCTGAGATCTGATGGCCATAGAATCAACGCAATACCAGCAGGGAAACTCAGTAAAATACCTAGCATAGGGAATAGTATCTGCCAGCGATATTGCTTTTGAACTAAGCGATCGCAACATACTCCGCTAAATAGGCTGCCAATACAGGCGCTGACACCGCTTGCAATGCCAAAAATCAAACCAGCGCTCGCCAATGACATTTCTTGAGTACGAACTAAATACGTCGGTGCCCAGATCACATATCCGTATCCGGCTGTGCCTGCTAATGCACAGCCTAAAGCGAGCCAGATAAACCCTGGCGCAGCAATAATAGAAGACAGTTGCGAACGCAGTGAATGGTGAGGTTGAGCTGACTCTTGTGTCGCTTCGGTGCTTCTCTTTGGCTCTATACCAAAGAAGTAGAGCAAAACAGCAAGTACAATGCCAGGGGCACCAAATACGAAAAACACCATACGCCAACCATATTCTTGCGCAATCCAACCACCAATGATCATCGCAAGCAGCAGGCCAAGATGCGGGCCCATCATGAATATGCTGATCACTAATGAACGACGGTTTTTAGGGTACAGCTCAGAGAGCATCGAAATTGAGGGCGCCATTCCGCCGGCCTCGCCTACCGCAACTCCCATTCGTGCGAGTAACGCCGTCCAAAAACTTTGTACTGCACCACAAAGAACCGTCGCAATACTCCATAGGCCACAACAAATTGCCACCATATTACGACGATTTACGCCTTTATCTGCGATGTGGCTGAGCGGCAAGCTAAGTAATGAGTAAACAGTTGCAAAAGCGAGGCCTGAAAGTAGCCCCATCATGGTGTCTGATGCGCCGAATTCTTGTTTTATCGGTTCAATGAGAATCGCTATTACATTACGGTCAATGTATGAAAAGACGTAAATCAGAGCGAGAAGTAACAACGTGGTATGGGTCCGCCAATTTACGTTGTTATTTGATGATGGAATCATACTTCTCTCCTATCCGTAAGAAAGCCACCGGAATGATCCGGTGGGCCATGTTTTAAACATCATCATCGGGATCACGGCATTGGAAAGCGAAAAGAACGCGCTTCTGTCAGTGAGCCTGTCTGTTGTAGATAGAAGATAGAGTGTTTGGAATTTTAAACATCGTCCTTTTGGACGTATTACTTTATCCAAGGTTTGTTTACATTTTGATAACGTGCCGATTTGGGTGAATAAATTTGAGAGGAAACTTCGTGACGATTGAGCGTTTACAGCCAGTAAAATTCGAACCTCAAGAGCAAGCGCTTCGCTATATTCTTGCCTCTACGGAGTTCGGTGTACTTGTTCCTGTCTCTGATGGAATTTATTTGCTTCGTATGCCAATGGACTTAGGTTTGGATCACATAAACGTTTATCTATTGGAAGATAATGATGGTTGGTATGTCGTTGATACTGGGCTGGCCAGTGACAAGGTGAGAGATATTTGGACTCGTATCGCTGTGGACTGTTTCGCGAACAAACCGCTTAAAGGGCTCATTTGTACTCACTTTCATTATGATCATGCCAGCCTCGCTGATTGGTTGATGAAGACGTTTAATATTCCCCTCTATATGACGTCTGGGGAATATTTATGGATGAGAACCTTGGCCGAATCTCGACAAAAAAGAGTCAAGGAAACGCTCAACCCTTTCTATTTATCTCATGGGGTGCCAAGTGAGGTTATTGATAAGATTCTGGCGATGGTCGAACAAGACACTTTGTCCGCTCTCTACCCAACAAAATACTGCCGCGTGCGAGAGGGTGATGTGTTTACTATTGGTGAGCGATCTTGGCGAGTGATAATTGGTGAGGGGCATTCCCCGGAGCACATCTGTCTTTATCATGCTCAGGACGGATTGTTGATTGCAGGTGACCAATTGCTTCCTGATATCAGCAGTAGCATCTTTGTGAACGAAATAGAACCTGATGCCGACCCGCTGCGTGGTTGGTTAGCATCATTGAATAAATTGAGTGCGCTACCCGATGATACACAGGTGCTGCCCTCTCACGGTGGCTTGTTCGTTGGCATCCAGCAGCGCTCGAAAGAACTGCATACCTTGCATCAGAAACGACTCAATCGATTATTGGACACACTAAAAGATCAAGGCGACTGTTCGTTATATCAGTTAATGCGGAGTTTGTTTTCTAGAGAAATGAATGCCATGAATACCATGTTGGCGTTAGGAGAGACAGCTGCTCACATTAACTATTTACTCAATAAGAAAAAGCTAGAAAAACAGATAAGTGCAGATAAGGGTGAGATAACTTACCGCCTGACATTTGCTATTGATTCGCTTACCTAAAGGAGATTGGTCTATGGAACGGGATGTCCCACTCAGCCAGTTAGTGGCGCAACTTACCTCAGATGAGAGCCCATTTGCGTTACAGCAAGACAGTGATGGTGTGTTCGCATACCGTAACGCCCCGATTAGTTTGCCACAGGTAATAGAGACGGCAAGACGTGACGATGACGCCTGCTTTATGGTTTACCAACAAGATCGTTGGAGCTTTCAACGCTTTTACCGAGAGTTAGATACCCTGTCTCATTGGATGGTTGCACAAGGTATTAAGCAGGGTAGCGTTGTTGCCATCGCGTGTCGAAATCGCCCTGAGTGGGCAATCGCATTTTGTGCCGCAGCTCGTATTGGCGCTATTCCAGCCCCTTTGAATAGTTTTGGACGTAAAGAAGAGCTCCAAGCTGCGTTAGAAGATATACAACCTGCATTGCTAGTCTGTGATAAAGACCGTTTTGTTAGAATAGAGGGTGACACGAGTGTTGAGGGATGTCGCATCATCGTCGTGGACGACAAGAACAATAACGATGATTTAGCGATGGCTTATCAAACGATCATTGAGCAAGTGGACACAACCGTCGAATCTTTACCAATGCCGGACGTGAGTAGTGAGGACTCTGCGCTGATTTTGTTTACCTCAGGTACAACAAGCCGTGCTAAAGCGGTGGTATCAAGTCAAAAAGCGGTGTGCCAATCTTTGTTCAATATTGACTTTATTTCTGCTCTGTCGGGAATGAGTTCTCCAGAAAAAGTAAAAAAAATCATGGAGAAAGGCATGTCTCCAGTCATTTTGTCAGCAGTGCCTCTCTTTCATGTTAGCGGATTGCATGCTCAGTTTTTGACGGCGTTACGTAATGGCACGCGCTTGGTGTTTATGCACAAGTGGGATACAAATGCCGCCTACGAATTGATGAAAACCGAGCAAGTGACCCAGTTTAATTGTGCTCCATCAATGCTACTTCAGCTCTTTAGAGAACCGCACCCAGATAAACAAGCCATGATACAGCAATTGATTGGACTTGGTTTCGGTGGCGCAGGTGTGCCTGAATCGTTAATGGAACATGTATTTAAGGTCATGCCGGATCAGATGATTGGAATTGGCTTTGGCATGACGGAAAGTAATGGCGTCGCATCCGCAGTTTCCGGTGATTTATTTCGCCAGCATCGAGACAGCTCAGGAGTGATCTCTCCTATTATGCAAGTCAAAATCGTGGACCCGATTGGGCAGGAATTACCGCCAAACGAAGTTGGCGAGATCTGGCTTAAAGGGGTTTCTGTCATGAAAGAGTATCTAGGTAATCCTCAAGGAACCGCCGAAGTGTTACGCGATGGTTGGTTAGCCTCTGGGGATCTAGGCTATCGCAACGAGGATAACTTCCTATTTATTGTTGGTCGTTTGAAAGAGCTAATTAATCGTAATGGAGAGAAAGTATCGCCCCAAGAAGTTGAATCTTGTCTCCAGCGAAATAGCGCAGTGAAAGAAGCCGCCGTGTTTGGTATTGAAGATGAAATGACAGGAGAAGCGGTGATTGCAGTGGTGTCTCTTGCTCAACATGAGCATATCACTGAAGCGCAGCTCAAGCATTTTGTTTCCGAGCACTTAGCGAGTTACAAAGTTCCGTCTCAAATCCATGTCCTTGAACGTGAATTGCCGCGAAGTCCTGCGGGCAAATTGCTCAGAAAAGAAATCAAGCGTGAATTCTCGGTAAAGACTGACGCGATTCTTGCGGCAAGTTAATGCGATGGCAATTTCGGAATTTAGCGGATCAAAAGGATAAGGGATGAAACAGACAGAACGCTCAGTATCTTCGTTGCAAAGTTACGATGTCGTGGTGGTTGGCTCGGGTGCTGGAGCCATGTCATCGGCTATTGTTGCTGCTGACCAAGGTTTATCGGTGGTAGTTATCGAAAAAACAGACAAGTTTGGGGGGACATCGGCGCTTTCTGGCGGTGGTATTTGGATCCCAAATAACGACCATTTTAAAGCCAAAGGTGGTCAAGATAGTTATCAACTCGCGATGACGTATTTGCAAGCGTCTACTCAAGGTGATGTCGATAAGAAAAAGCTCGATGCCTACTTAGATAATGCGCCGAAAATGATCCGCTACTTAGAAACCCATACTCCGGTTTCTTATGCTGTTGCTGAAAAATATCCGGATTACTACCCACATTTAGATGGGGCATTGCCAGGTGGCCGAACCCTAGATCCAGAGCTGTTTGATACTTCATGTTTGGGAGACGAAATTGACCATTTGCGTCAAGCTTCTCGTTCCACGTTACTGATGGGAAAAATTGCTTGGACCGCAAGAGACGCGCACAAAGCCATGGCGCGAGAGCGAGGTTGGCGTTGGTTACTCTTACGTCGAATGTTGCGTTATCAATTTGATTTTCGCCAACGTAAAAAAGGTAAACGAGATCGCTTCGCTGGTCTTGGTAGCTCCTTGGTAGCATCATTACGAAAAGGTATGCAAGATCGCGAAATTCCTTTGCTGCTTAATACCGCGTTAACCGATTTAATGGTTGCTCACGGTCGGGTTATTGGTATAGAAGCGAATCAGAATGGACAGCCCATTGTTATTCGTTCGAATAAGGCGGTGATACTGGCAAGCGGTGGTTTTGAGCAAAACCAAGCGTTACGTGAAAAATACCTTGCCCAGCCCACTCAAAAATCATGGAGTGCCACTCCGAAAGATGCGAATTCTGGCGCAGCGCTTGAAGCCGGCATGCGACAAGGTGCTGCAACAGACTTGCTAGATTGGTGTTGGTGGTCGCCTACGTTTTCAGTTCCTCGTGAAAATGAATCTCGAGGGGTATTTGCTGAGCGAGCATTCCCTGGTGCGATAGTGGTAAATGGCTTAGGTAAGCGCTTTTATAACGAAGCGGCCCCGTATTTGGAATTTGGCAAAGCGATGTATCAAGACCATCAGCAAACCGGTGGAAAGAACATTCCTGCTTGGGTCATTTTTGATGCGAAGTTCCGATTCAACTATGCGATGGGCCCTTTGATGCCCGCACAAATTATGCCTGATAGCCGATTGCCGAAAGATTGGCATGAAAACTTGTATTGGAAAGCGGACTCATTAGAGGAGTTAGCGCAACAGATTGATATCGATGCTGTTGGGTTAAAACAGACGGTTCAAAGAGTAAATAAATTCTCTCAGACTGGAGTGGATAGTGATTTTGGACGAGGTGGAAACGTATTCGATCGCTACTACGGTGATATGAATATTAAGCCCAATCCATGCCTTGCCCCTATCGATAAAGGTCCGTATTACGCAATGAAACTTCAAGCCGGCGATATTGGAACAAAAGGTGGTTTAGTTACCGATGAAAATGCTTGTGTGTTACGTGATGACAAGACACGGATTGAGGGACTATTCGCGATTGGGAACTGCTCTGCCTCAGTTATGGGTAAAAGTTACCCGGGGGCGGGATCGACATTAGGCCCGGCGATGACGTTCGGGTATATCGCTGCTCGTTATATTGCAGAAATGAAAACGAAATCGGAACTGTCTGAGCATCAACGTACGGTTGCATAACGCATGTGAGTGAGAAAAAGAGAAATAACATGGATAAGTTAGCCATTGAGCTTCAGGCCGATACGATCCCAAGTATCGTGGTTGAAGCTGCATCTAAATATGCGGAAATAACCGCAATTCGTGATGGTAAAGAAAGCCTCTCCTATGCAGAGTTACCTAGCAAAACGTTTGAAGTCGCAAAAGGATTGATGAGTTTGGGGGTCGAAAAAGGTGATCGCGTTGCGATTTGGGCTCCCAACTCACTGCGTTGGATTTTAGCCGCCATTGGATTGCAAATGGCGGGGGCAGTTTTAGTCCCCCTCAATACACGAATGAAAGCATTAGAAGCCAAAGCGATCATCGAGAGAAGTGGCGCAAGGGTATTATTGTGTGTCGGTGACTTTCTTTCAAAAGATTATGCGTACGAAATACAACAATCTGCACCTACGTGCCTTGAAAAAATCGTTGTCATGAGTTCAAGGGTAGCGCCGCTCAAGCCCCAAATGCTTGATTGGGGGGACATGATATTTCGAGGTGGTGCTACATCAGAATCACAATTACTCGAACGCTTGGCTGATCTTAAACCGAGTGACGCATCAGACTTGATGTTTACTTCTGGTACAACGGGTAAACCAAAAGGAGTGGTCAGCGTTCACCGTGCTTGTATTCAAGCTTTTCGAGAGTACGTTCGCGTGTTGAAACTTAAACCAGGCGAGCGTTACCTAGTAATCAACCCATTTTTTCATACATTTGGCTATAAGGCGGGGTGGGTTGCTGGATTACTGGCCGGAACGACGATTTTGCCTGAGCAAGTCTTTGATGCCGATACCGTATTACACCGAATTGAATCCGAGCGTATCAATATTCTTCCGGGCCCGCCAACGCTGTATTTGTCGCTGTTGGCGCATCCAACGTTAGAGCATAGAGACTTATCAAGTTTGCGCGTTGCTGTTACTGGGGCATCAACCATACCTCCGGTTCTGATTGAATCCATGAGAAATACATTAGGCATAGAAACGGTCACCACTGCCTATGGGCTGACAGAATGCGGTGGTCTAGCGACAATGTGCGACCCGACATCATCAGCGGATGTGATTGCTCAGACGAGTGGATCTGCCATTGATGGCACAGAGGTAGCGATTTTTGATCAAGATGGAAATGCATTACCTAAAGGCCAATCAGGGGAAGTCTGTATTCGCGGGTTTCATGTGATGAAAGCGTATTTTGAAGACCCTAAGGCAACCGCTGATACGATAGACGATAACCATTGGCTGCATACCGGTGATATCGGGGAACTTGATGCCGATGGCAACCTTAAGATTACAGGACGCATAAAAGACATGTTCATAGTTGGCGGATTTAACTGCTATCCAGCTGAAATTGAAGCGGCACTGGCTGAGAATCAGCAAATTGAGCAATCTGCCGTGATAGGCGTTCCGGATGAACGAATGGGTGAGGTTGGTTGTGCTTACATCGTGGTGAAAAATGGCTGCACGTTAGACGAGGCTGAAGTGATCCGTTGGTCGAGAGAGAGGATGTCGAATTATAAAGTCCCTCGTTACGTCCGATTTGTTGACAGCTTGCCGGTTAACGCTTCGAACAAAGTACTCAAAAATGAGTTGGTTCAACAGTTTAATCCTAATGCTTAGCTAGGCATTAAAAACATTCATACCATGCAGACTGTAACGCATTTGGTGCTTTCCTACAGGATAGGCCCTGCATAATTTAACGCGATATCTGGGTTTCTCCTCTTTTAATTATCTAACTGATCACCGAACTGGTGAGGAGGACTTATGACGTATTCACATCAGCCAGCACAAGGCGATACTCAACCTAAGCGCGATCTACCACTTGGTAATAAAGTCGCGTTTGTTACCGGTGGAGGTAGTGGTATTGGTGCAGCGACGGCCGAATACCTAGCAACACAAGGAGCAAAAGTCATTATTTGTGGTCGATCAGCGGAGCCATTGAATCAAGTAGTCAATCGTATTCAAAATAACGGTGGACAAGCACAAGCCAAGGTTTGCGATGTCAGCTCTGAGCAAGCCATCGTGGAAGCGCTAGAGGGTGTGGCAAGTGAATATGGCCGGCTGGATATCTTGGTAAACAATGCAATGGCTTTCACTTGGGGAGCGATTGAGGAGATGACTACTGAAGACTGGCATGCGAACTTCACTACATCGGTTGATGGTACATTTTGGGCGACCCGCAGCGCGATGAAACTCATGAAAGAGCGCGGAGGTTCGATCATAAACCTATCCTCTATTTGCGGCGAGCTAGGGACTGCCTATATGTCGGGTTATAGCGCATCGAAAGCCGCGGTGATTAATTTCTCCCGAGCCGCTGCTGTAGAGGGCGCGCCTTTTGGTATTCGTGTGAATTGTGTGATGCCGTCAGTGGTTGAAACTCCTGCTACACAAGGAATGCTGTCTGATGACGAGGCGAAACGTAAAACGGAGCGACTTATCCCAATGGGCCGAGTTGGACAACCTCATGAACTGGCGGCTGCGATCGGCTTTTTGGCCAGTGACGAGTCAAGCTATATCACAGGGGTTAACTTACCCGTCGATGGCGGCCGAGCGGCTGCGTTGATTACAGCACTCGATTAGGAGGTGCTCAATGACAACGCAATTTAGTGAAGATACGTTGATGAATGCTCCATCTGATCACACAGTAAGTTTATTCAATCCGATATCACTTGGTGATATTCCAATCAAAAACCGAATAGTCATGGCACCAATGACACGCAATAGAGCGAGCTCAAATGGCACGCCAACTTCGATGATGGTTAAGTATTATGCGGAACGTGCAAGTGCAGGTTTGATCGTGGCAGAAGGGACCTGGCCCACCGTTACAGGGCAAGCCTATTGTCGCCAACCGGGTATTGAAACGTCAGAGCATATTGAAGCTTGGCAAAAGGTGACCGATGCGGTACATCAACAAGGTGGAAAGATCGTTCTGCAAATCATGCACTCTGGCCGGATTGGAAGCCGTTACATCAAACCAAAAGGGACGGAAACGGTAGCCCCATCTGCGATTCAAGCGGATGGCTCTGTCTATACTGACTCTGCTGGTATGCAGGCCTTTGATGTACCTAGAGCACTGTCGACACAAGAGGTCAAAGTGGTCATTGAAGAACACCGTCAAGCGGCGGAAAATGCCAAATTGGCTGGATTTGACGGCGTTGAGCTGCATTGCACCAGTGGTTATCTCCCAATGCAGTTTTTGTGCAGCAGTACCAACACGCGCACTGATGAATATGGGGGTGCGGCTGACAACCGGATTCGTTTTGCTGTTGAGTGCATGCAGGCCATGACGGAGGTGTTTCCCAATCGAGTGGGTTTGAGGATCAATCCGGGCAATCAATATAACGATACGCAGGATAGCAACCCAGTAGAAAGTCATATCAAGTTATTGCAAGCAAGTCGTCATTTGGCCCTAGCGTATGTTCATGTTATGCGGGCACCAACAGCAGAAATTGACGCATTTGCGTTAGTAAAAGAGCATTTTTCTGGCGCGATTATCCTTAATGATGGATTTGATGCTGCATCAGCAAAGAGCGCTATTCAAAACCGTGTGGGAGACGCTGTCTCGTTTGCCCGTCACTTTATTGCCAATCCTGATTTTGTTACGCGCACCCAGAATAATCATGAGTTGGCGAAGTTTGATCGTGGAACTTTATATACCGCGGGTGAAAAAGGCTATATCGACTATCCGCGGGCAGACCATCGCAAATCATCAGTTATCAAATAGAAAGGGAGTATCAATATGAAACATCAAGGAAAAGTGGTATGGGTTACTGGCGCTGGTCAAGGGATTGGACAGGCAGTAGTAAAGCAGTTTGCACAGCAAGGGGCAAAAGTAGCCGCGATTGATATTAACGAGTCTGCCGCGTGTGCTACTGCTGAGGTTTGGGGTGGTAACGTGATTGGTATTGGTTGTGACGTTTCTGATAGCAGTTCCGTTCGAGATGCAATGGTAACCGTTGCTCGAACATTCGGAAAGGTTGATATTATGGTCAACTGCGCAGGAGTAGGTTCTGTTGATGCCTTTATCGATACTCCTGATGAGAATTGGCAAAAAGTAATTGGTGTGAACTTAACGGGGACGTTTGTTTGCTGTCGTGAGGGTGCCAAAGTGATGCTTGAGCAAGGGAAAGGTAGCATCATCAACGTGGCAAGTACGGCGGCGATGACTGGCGAGGGACCAAGCCATTATTGTGCATCTAAAGCTGGCGTGATGGGGTTAACTCGCAGTATCGCACGAGAGCTTGCTCCAAACGGTATTCGAGTCAATACCATCGTACCTGGGCCGACGAATACACCAATGATGGCTGATATTCCTGATGAATGGACTAAGGCAATGGTTGATGCGATCCCTCTCGGTCGAATGGGTGAGAGTGAAGACATTGCAAAAGTTGCCAGCTTCTTGGCCAGTGATGATGCTGCATTTGTTACCGGACAGAACATCGCTGTGAATGGTGGAATGGCGTTTATATAGAGGGTTGGTCATGACGCAATTAAACATCACGCTCGAGCAACGACTGGACCGACTCGAGTCCACTGAAGCCATTCGCCAGTTAGCAGGGAAATACGCACTCTCACTAGATATGCGCGATCTCGATGCCCATGTTGGATTGTTTGCTGAAGATATTCGAGTTGGCAGAAATAAGGTTGGAAGAGCACATTTAAAAGCTTGGGTTGATCAAACGTTACGCGACCAGTTTACCGGCACTTCGCATCATATTGGTCAACACATAATTGAGTTTATCGATGAAGACCACGCCATTGGTGTGGTCTACTCTAAAAATGAACACGAGACCGGTCCTGAATGGGTCACAATGCAAATGCTCTATTGGGATGACTATGAGCGTGTTAATGGAGAGTGGTTCTTCCGTCGTCGTTTGCCTTGTTATTGGTACGCAAGCGATCTTAATCGGCCACCAATTGGAAATATGAAAATGCGTTGGCCTGGCCGCGAACCTTACAATGGTACGTTTCATGATCTGTTTCCCACCTGGGAGTCATTTTGGCGTACTAGACCTCAAGATGGCGAATTGCCTCAGGTTGCAACTCCCGCGCCAGTGGATCAGTTTCTTTTAACGATGCGTCGCGATACACCTGCGCCTAAGATTCGCGTGCGCTAGTCTAACTTTTATTTGACCTATTTGTTCTCGATCTGTCTGGAAAACATCGTCTAATAAAGATTAGAAAGATCAAAGTCGTAAAAGCCCAAAAAACAGACGAGTAAAAGAGTCTAGAAAGGGAGAAAAAGTACGTTTCAGCTTTACCACTGTAAGAGAGGAAATTAAACGGGTAACCAATGATTCTTTCGGTGGTAAAGAATGAGCTAAATTGAAGACAGACCGCAGCTGAAAACAAACAGATTTTTGCGACAAGACGTTTGTGATATTGAGTAAAACTTAGCATGTCGAAGTAAATCCCCTCAGGTTTTTAACAATGTAACAGGTAAGCGAATGGTAATGGACAAACAAAGCACGATTCTGTGTTACTCCTACTAGCGTCGTCCCTGATCCATTATCATTAGCTACTTTGCCTAGGATTTCGTGGTGCGGGCGTGCTTCGTCGTAGGCAGAGTCCAAAGCATAATAATTAAGAATAGCCTTATACATTAGGGTTATTATGGTATTGAATTCAAAGGTCTAGCAAGCACTAGGCCTTTTTCATATATATTAATGATGTCAAAGGAAATCAAGGTGCGAGCATTATTACCTATAAGATTCAGTTGCTGATGTCATGATTGCTTTCTAATTATTTCTTGAATCAATATCTCAATGTTGAATTATTAGGTATTGCGTGTTGTAAGTGTGGTTATATTATCGCTGAGCTCCCGTTCGAGTAGGCTCTATCTAAAGAAGAGTGTTCGTAAAGGCTTCAGATTAATACGTCTAGGAAATAATCGTTGTCTTATCTTTTTTAATCCGTTTTTAAGTTATTGAATTTTAAATCATAATTTAATGGACATTCTGTTTGGATAGTCTCTTAATCCCCCAATTCTCAGTAATAAAAAATGAAAAAACTCATACTTGCATCTATGATCGCAACAGCTCTAACGGGTTGTGGCGGTGGTTCTGATGACCAGTCTGCTTCCGCTGATAAACCAGTGATTAATGACATTCCTAAGCTGGAAGCTCAAGTTCAAAATCCAGATAGTGATGTATTTACGTATTCCATTGATGCGTTTTCCGCAAATGGTGAAGATTTGGTGTTTGGTTTGGAAGAAATCGAACACTCATGGATCAGCATAAACCCAAGAACGGGCGTGATCTCTGTGGACCTCAATCACGCGGTTGCGGGTAGCTACACGTTTGTTGTAACTGCCAGTGATAGCAACGGTACACAAAAGCAGAGTGTGACGCTAGAAATTGCAACGTTCGAGGTTGACCCAAGTAATCCTGCCCCTGTTGTTGCTGATATTCCCACCATCAATGCTCGCACGAATGTCCTATCTACATTCTCAATTGAAGCGATTGATACAGAACCAATGTCATTCTCTCTTCATGGCACGGAATCAAATCCGCTACCTGAGTTTGTTTCTATTGATCATAAAACGGGTTTAATCACGGTTGATGCACACAGTGGTTCGCAAGACACTTATGAGTTTATGGCTAAAGTGTCTGATGGTAATCGAGCCGTAGAAAAACCAGTGACTTTAGTGGTTACATTTTACGCGGATCCAGAAAGCCCTGACTTCCAAAACACCGTGCCTTCAGTGAAAGCCATTGATCCTATTATTGTGAAAACGGGTAAAACCGCATCATCTCAAATTTATGCCAATGACGCAGATGGTCATTTCTTATCTTACGTTTTAGCGTCGGATGCTCCGGAATGGGTTTCACTGGATCAAGATGGTGTCATCATTGCTAAACCGAGTGATGAACATGTGGGCAATTACAGCTTTAACGCGATCATTAGTGATGGCTTTGTTGATGTGAATCGCTCAGTTTCTGTGTCGGTTACAAGTTCGACACCGCCAGTAACAAATACACCGCCAAGTGTCTCTTACTTTGATGATGTTCACGCCAAACCAAATAAAAAGACGATCATACGCGTGAACGCGGCTGATCCAGACGGGGATAGTCTAACATTTTCTTTATCCGAGAATCCGGATTGGGTGACGATCAATAACTCAGGTGTCATCTCTGTAAAACCGACCACAAGCGATCAGGGTAAGCACTCATTTAACGTGACCGTTTCTGATGGTACTTATAACGTAGACCGTGAAATTGCAGTACGTGTTTTCGATTCTGCCAACCATGTCGATCAAGCGGTTGTTTCTGAGGATCATACTCTAGCAACAGAAGCGCAACTGCTTGAGCGTGCAAAAGAGATCATTCTTGAAAAAACGGTGGAGAAAGAAGCTTTATTAACTCGACTGTTCACAGGTGTTGATAGTATCGATTGGATCCCATCACACGATTCACAAATTATCACAGGTTTCTCATCGATTAATGACTCAACGGTAATCTTGCAATCGAACTCAAATCAAAGTGGTGGAGAATCAAATGCGACCCTTGCTGTGGCAGGCACCAAACCAAACGGTCAAAACTATGTAATTTTCGGCGGCAATCCGTTCGGCGTTCATGGTTCTGGTGATATTGATATTTACCTTAAGAATGTGATTAATTGGCTAATAGGTGAAAGCAAAAGCACTCTGAATGTCATGGCGGTAAACCAACCAAACAGCGGTTATTTTTATCACCATAACAATACGAAAACGTGGCTAGAAAATAATTACCCTGAAAATCACACACTCAACGATTACCGTGCTTGTGAGTATGAAAATATCAAAGCGTGCGCGATGGAAAGTCGTCCTGATTTCGTGATCCTTGGCTCTGATGATAGTGCTGGCCGTGGATACGAAGGCATCAAAGCGTCAATGGAGTACCTAGAACAGCAAAAAATTCCATTTATTTTGGTCTCCCATTTGCGCCATGCGTCCGCTTTAATTAACCCTATTCTGATTGAATCTGGTGTCACAACAGATACTAACTATTGGTCTAAAGTCACCTTGGCTGGAGCAAATAAAGATAATATCTCCGCACTCACTGATCAGCGCCTTGATGTTGTCCAAGACTTCATTAACGATGAGTATGACATGAGCGCAGTTGATGCTTGTGGCTCTAACTATATTGTTTGTGACACTGCACCGTTCTGGTCAGCATTTAGAACCAGCGCTGATGCGCTACGTAACGATATTTTATTTTTCGATAAGTTCAACATTGATCCATTCAGTGTTGACGGCTCAGAACTCGCGAAAACAATATTGCTACTTGCTGATAAATATCGCTCCGAGATTGATTATCCGATTTCATTTAGTGAGCCGGAAGAGTGGTACCACGCGATGTTCGCAGATTGGATGGTATCTTACTCACGACCGAATAACCTCGCACAGTCAGACCTAGGTGAATACATTCACAAGGGCGATCCTGTGAAAGGCGATCTTGCGCATTACGCATACCCAGAAACCACCACGAAAACCAAAAACATCAGTGTGCCTTATGCAAACCAATGGACCGGAACAGGTTGGTATGCATTACCATCTCAACCTGTAACGTTGACGCGTACGGGAGCGGATACTCATGATGTCTTTGTTAAGTTGTACTACGCTCGTCCTAATACCAATCGAGCATTTGAAACGAATTCATATAATCGTCCATTGGAATTAACCACTCAGCGTTTAACGATTCCACCACAAGGTTCTGTGACATTCTCGACGCCTTATGGTGCGCCTATTTACTTGCACATTAATGGTGAAGGTGAAAGTGAACTCACAACCAACATCACGGCGAGCGGGATCACTGAGCATCCATTTATTGATGACTTCACAAGCGAAGAGCAGATTGCTCAATTCGAACAGTTAGTCAACACGACCGATCTTCCTCATGTCGATTTGAAATCTCCATCGTATGAGCAACATGCACGAAAAGATAAGTTAGGTGAAGGCGATGTGCGTCAGTTACTAACGATGCTGCGTGATGAGCACATTAATGGAATCTACTCATTGGCAGGTTTTAAAGTACAAGGCCAAAGTTTAGATCAGTCCACCGACCAAGATGCGATGGCAATTTGTAAAACGAAAATGGGGGTAGAGGATTGTACCGACGAAACGCTGCATGTTCGTAAGATTATCCAACACGCGAACTATGACCGCCACGCGCAATGTGGTGTAGGTTGCTCAGGAAACCCATGGGATTCTGCTTACAATATTAGCCCTAGAGGTTGGTTAGATGGGCACGAACTTGGTCATAACCTGCAAACTGGTCGTTTGCGTGTAGGTTATGCAACAGAAGAAAATCGAAATCTGTGGAACCAATACAGTGATCGTGCTGGTGAGAACTCAAACAATATTTTCCCTTATTATGTGATGTGGAATGGCCACGCGGTTGTTGATGGCGAAACAACGCCATTAAATGATGGCCACATGAACGGAAAAGAAACGTTCTTTGCCCTTCAATCTGATTATTCAAACGTGACGGACGCTGATGGCAACCGTGTGGTTTATACCCCTACTTGCGGCATTTTAGATGCGGGGAAAACGTCACGCCATGAAGCAATTTGGTCTAATGGTGGCTATGCGGCCATCAATGGCATTCGCATGTCTTTCTATACTCAGATGGCACTGCAAATGCATGGGAAATCACTTGCTGACGATTCAGTGTTAGAAAGCGGATGGGGTATTTACCCAATGCTTTACTTGCACGAGCGTATTTACGGCAAATATGCAAAAGATGAAGCAACGTGGAACGCAAACCGCGAACGTTTAGGCTTTGCTATGTTTGATTGGAGTAATTCACACGGAACCATGAATGGTATTCAAGGTAACGATTTTATGTTGGTGTCGCTGTCGTATTTGACGGGCATGGACTGGAATTCCTACTTTGAAATGTATGGTCTACGCAACTCTGATACCGCCAAAGCACAAGCGCGCGCTCATGGTGTAAAAGGCTTGGTTCCGGTAGGCATGTATGTTCACGAACAAGATTTACCGCCTGTGAATATGTCAGCAGGTATGACCTGGTTGCCACTTGGTGAAGCTGACACAGTTTGGACGCGTGATAACAGCACTCCAGCGACGTGCCCATAATTAACTGATTATGAATTAATAGCGGCTTTCTTGCTAAAGCCGCTTTTTGCTCAAAGACAATTCTTCATCTCCCCTCTCTTTTGTAGTTGTTTAGGCCTATCGGGATTGCGCCAACAACCATTTTCCCTCTTACTTACGCCGATGAACCACAGTGTTTCTAACACTATAAAAAAGCCTTGTGTTTTGTGATTTAGTCCGGTTTGACGATGGACGGCCTTTAAACCTGTGTTCGAATGAATCCAATAGGAATGGATTGCTTTATGAATATAGGAGATTGGGTGATGAGTCAGATCCCAGAATACGTCAAAGGTCACGGGTTATTGAAAAATAAATCCGTGTTGATCACAGCGGCAGCAGGCGCAGGGATCGGATTTTCTGCTGCGCAGCGTGCATTAGAAGAAGGATGTCGTGCACTGATGATTTCAGACATCCATCCAGGTCGACTCGATCAAGCTATTACAACACTGCAAGACCAACATCCTAATACACCTGTCTATGGCCAGATGTGCAACGTTACAAACCAGGCAGAAGTGGATGTGCTAATCGAACAAGCAGACAGCAAACTAAGTGGTATTGATGTCCTCATTAATAATGCTGGGCTAGGTGGTCAAAAGTCCGTGGTGGAAATGAGTGACGAAGAATGGACTCTCGTACTTGATGTCACCCTTACTGGTACTTTCCGCATGACGAGAGCGGTATTGCCTTACATGCAACAACGTAAAAAAGGCGTGATTGTTAATAATGCGTCGGTTCTTGGTTGGCGAGCGCAAAAAGAGCAGGCGCATTATGCGGCAGCAAAAGCAGGCGTGATGGCTTTGACTCGCTGTAGCGCATTAGAAGCTGCTGAACATGGCATTCGCATTAATGCCGTATCCCCTTCGATTGCTTTACATGAATTTCTTAAAAAAGCCTCCTCTAAAGAGCTTCTTGATCAACTTGCAAGTCGTGAAGCTTTTGGACGTGCAGCGGAGGTTTGGGAAGTGGCTAATGTCATGATGTTTTTAGCGAGCGACTATGCCTCATACATGACAGGTGAAGTGGTGCCTGTCAGTTCACAACGCGCTTAATGGAGAATCACAATGGCTAATGTAACTATCACTAACCCAGAGCAATTACTGGATCTAGAGGGAAAAACGTTGGGCACGACGGCTTGGCTGACCGTCTCTCAGCAGCGCATTAATTTGTTCGCTGAGGCAACAAATGACCATCAGTGGATTCATGTTGATGAAGAAAAAGCAGCCCAAGGGCCTTTTGGTGCCTGCATTGCACATGGTTACCTGACGCTGTCGCTGGCGAGCGATTTTCTGTTTCAACTCATCGATATTCAAAATTTAGCGATGGGCGTGAATTATGGTTGTAACAAGATCCGCTTCCCTGCGCCCGTTCCTGTAGGTAGCCAAATTCGTGGACGCGGTGATGTGATCAGCGTAGAGCAGATCGGTGAAGCATATCAAGCCGTCATTCGAATCACGATCGAAATTGAAGGTTCAGAGCGTCCAGGTTGTGTAGTGGATACCATCAGTCGTTATTCATTCAAATAAGGTCAAGGAGTAGACAATGAAAAAAGCGGTTATTGTTTCGGCGGCTCGTACCGCATTGGCGAAATCATTCCGAGGCAGTTTTAATGACACCGAAGCCCCAGTTCTTGGTGGTGCTGTGGTGAAGGAAGTGGTTGAGCGCGCTCAGATTGATCCAAGTTTGGTGGAGGACGTTATTATGGGCGCTGCGGTTCAACAAGGAACGCAGGGCTATAACATAGGTCGTCTTTGCGCGTACACCGCTGGTCTGCCTCAATCGGTGCCTGGCATGGCAATCGACAGGATGTGCGCATCTGGCCTGATGACCATCAGCGTAGCGGCGAACAACATCATGACGGGTGACATGGAAGTGGTCGTAGCCGGTGGTGTCGAGTCATTATCACTCACTCAAACCAAGCATAAAAACAGCTACCGAGCACGCTCAGAAGCTGTTATTGAACAAGTGCCATCAGCTTACATTCCGATGATAGAGACCGCAGAAATTGTTGCCGAACGCTATGACATCTCTCGCCAGCAGCAAGATGAGTATGCTCTGCAAAGTCAACAACGCACGGCTGCCGCACAAGAAGCCGGCTTGTTTGATGATGAAATTGTCCCGCTTACAGTTAATAAACTCACATTTGATGAAAATCGTCAGCCAGCGGGTCACGTGGAAGTTCGTGCCGACAAAGATGAGTGTAATCGTCCGTCAACTAACTACGAAAGCTTAGCGAAGCTAAACCCTGTTTGGCGTGACGGTGATTATGTTAAAGAGGGCCAGCATATTACCGCGGGAAATGCCTCTCAGTTTGCTGATGGTGCGGCAGCCACACTGCTGATGAGCGAAGAGAAAGCCAAGCAGCATGGTCTCAATATCATGGGTGAGTTTAAAGGAATGGCGGTTGCTGGCTGTAAACCAGAAGAGATGGGTATTGGTCCTATATATGCAATTCCAAAGCTGCTTAACCGATTTGATTTAAAAGTGGATGATATCGGCTTGTGGGAAATCAACGAAGCGTTCGCCAGCCAAGTGATTTACTGTCGTGACAAGCTTGAGATTCCAAATGATCGCTTGAATGTCAATGGCGGCGCCATTTCTATTGGTCACCCGTTTGGTATGTCTGGCGCACGAATGGTTGGTCATGGCCTCCGTGAAGCGAAACGCCGAGGTGTTCGTTACCTTGTTGTTGCCATGTGTATTGGCGGCGGAATGGGTGCCGCAGCATTGTTTGAAGTGAACGATTAGGAGAGTCTACGTTGTCTATTCATGAGCCTACATGGTCAGACCGAAACTTCTCGTTATTGAATCTCTCGGTGACCGAACACATCTGTCAAATTACGCTCACCCGTTCTGCCAGTCTAAATGCATTTAATCACCAAATGCGTACCGAGTTAGCCGACGCTTTGACGCTTATTAATGATGACGCAAAAATTAGAACCGTGGTATTGCTGGCTGAAGGCCACTGTTTTTCTGCCGGAGCCGATTTGTCAGAACTGTCCAACGAATGTGATGACGTTCAGGTTCAATTGTTAGAAGAGTATGCGCCAATCTTCAATATGATTCGCCAGTCCGACAAAATATTTATAGCGGGTGTGCATGGTGTCGCTGCTGGCATTGGTGCGGCATTAGCGATGAGTTGCGACTTATTGGTGATGGCAGATAATGCCCAGTTATACCCGGCCTTTATGCAGCTAGGTTTGGTTCCGGATGGCGGCACCAGCTGGCACTTTATTAAGCAGCTAGGCTATCGAAAATCACTAGAGTTGTGCCTTGAAGCAAAAAGCATTGATGCTGAGATGTGCCTTAGTTTGGGCTTAACCAATAAAGTTGTAGCGCAGAGCGAATTAAAGCCATGTGCTGTAAGTTGGGCGGAAAAGCTTTCTAAGGGGCCTTCAATCGCTCAACGCCATGTTAAGCCGTTACTACAACAGGTTGATAAACTGACATTCGAGCAAGCATTTTCAATGGAAGCGGAGCTACAGCAGCAGTGTTTTACCAGTCAAGATTTTGAAGAAGGCTTGCTCGCCTTTTTCGAAAAACGTCAGCCAATATTTTCAAGGAAGTAGGCAAAAGGAGAGAGTAATGCGTGAATCAATGGAATTCGATGTTGTGATCGTTGGAGCGGGCCCATCCGGTTTAGCGTCTGCTTGTCGACTTATGCAACTGGCACAAGAAGCAGAAAAAGAACTGTCAGTCTGTGTGGTAGAAAAAGGGGCTGAAGTCGGCGCGCATATACTATCGGGTGCGATTGTTGAGCCTCGCGCTTTGGATGAGCTCTTCCCAAATTGGAAAGAAGACAATGCACCCCTTACTTGTGGTGTGACGCAAGACCAGGTCATGATTTTAAGAGACGAGGAAAAGAGTATTTCTTTACCTCATTTTGCCATTCCGAAACCAATGCATAACGACGGAAACTATATTGCCAGTTTGGGTAATGTGTGCCGTTGGTTGGCGCGCAAGGCGGAGGCGATGGGAGTAGAAATTTTCCCTGGTTTTTCTGCAAGTGAAGTTTTGTATCATGAAGATGGAACGGTTAAAGGGATTGCGACTGGCGACATGGGTGTAGATAAATCAGGTCAGCCCAAAGCTGGATTTATGATGGGCATGGAGCTGCATGCTAAGTACACCCTATTTAGTGAGGGTGTGCGTGGCCATTTAGGTAAACAAATTATTGAACACTTTGAGCTAAATAAAGCCTGTGACCCGCAACATTATGGTTTGGGGATCAAAGAGCAGTGGGAGATCCCTGCTGAAAAACATACACCGGGTTTAGTCGTGCATGGCTCGGGTTGGCCACTAGGCAGTGAAGCTTCGGGTGGTTTTTTCCTATATCACGGTGACAATAACCAAGTTTCTGTTGGTCTTATTGTTGATCTCAATTACCGCAACCCGTACCTGAACCCTTATGAAGAATTCCAGCGCTTAAAGCATCACCCAGACATTGCTGCTCATCTCGAAGGCGGTAAGCGATTGGCATACGGTGCTCGCGCGATCTCCAAAGGTGGCCTTAACTCATTACCTTCGATGGTCTTCCCTGGCGGAATGCTGATTGGTTGTAATGCTGGTACGCTGAATGTAGCAAAAATTAAAGGCACACATACCGCAATGAAGTCAGGTATGTTAGCAGCAGAAGCGGCATTTGACGCGTGTTTGAGCGGGCAGGCAATGACGGAGGCAGACTTCAATGACCGATTTAAAGCATCTTGGCTCTACGATGAATTGTACCGTAGCCGTAACTTTGGCCCAGCACTGCATAAGTTTGGTTTATGGGGCGGGGGAAGCTTTAATTATTTAGAGCAGAATGTACTCGGAGGTAACGCGCCAATTACGTTGCGAGATCGTGAGTATGATCATGCCAAACTGCAGCCTGCAGAGAAGTACGAGCCCATCGAATACCCTAAGCCCGACGGAGTGTTAAGCTTTGACAAAAACTCTTCGGTATTTATGTCCAATACTAATCATGAAGAAGATCAGCCTTGTCATTTACAGCTCGCTGACTCTGACATCATTCTCAAGACCAACTTGCCGGTCTTTGCTGAGCCGGCGCAACGCTATTGTCCTGCAGGGGTGTATGAAATGGTCGATGACGAACAGGGGCAGCGCCTGCAGATCAATGCGCAAAATTGCCTGCATTGTAAGACGTGTGATATCAAAGACCCATCACAGAATATTACCTGGGTTTCGCCAGAGGGTGGGGGCGGACCAAGCTATCAAAATATGTAAGTATCGACATTCCCAAGTAACGTTCGTGTAAAACTTTCACGGAGTTGCTTGGGGTTTAACGTCGTTCTATTTCAATGTCTTATAACTCTTACATTCATACGCATTGAGTTCGGCAACCTGAACACTATTTTTTCCTGTTTGTTTCACTTGATATAGTGCCTGATCCGCGTAGGTTAGTAGGTCTTTAATCGTGGCGTCAGAATTTCTAAGTGTAACTAAGCCAATGCTGACAGTGACATTATGTTCTAAAAAAGACTCTTCCACCGCATGACAGATTCTTGTTGCAGTCAAGACAGCTTCTTGCTGCTTTGTGTGAGGTAAAAGGATCGCGAACTCCTCTCCTCCAATACGGCCAAATAGGTCGCTTTTGCGTAGCGTTTGGGAGATTAGGGTGCTGAAAGTTTGAAGTACGAGATCTCCGGTACTGTGTCCATGGGAGTCGTTAACCAGTTTGAAGTCATCAATATCCAACATTAGGATACTCAGCGTTTCATTTTCTGAGTGATGTTGTTTTAACTGCATTTCAGCAAGCTGAAAGAAATATTGCCTGCTGTAGACCCCTGTTAAACTATCAAAATAGGCTAAGTGTTCTAACTCTCTCTCCCGTGTTTTTTGTGCCGTTATATCGCTTAAACTCCAAATGATGAATTTGGTTTTATGTTGGTGATTGCTCGCTGAAAGTTCAAGCCATTTATCAATGTCGTAACTTGATAATTTGACGTCGAGTGCCGGAAGTTCACCTTGATTAGTGGCGTTAAAGTGCTGCTCAATTTCTTCTTTAGACGACGGGCTAAACAATGAGAGGAAACAGTCACTCGGCTTAATGCTGCGGCCGAGTATATTTATTGCTTTTGAGTTCGCTCGGACGATAAGGAAATTATGGTCGGTAACAATTAGAGCAGAAGGACTATGATCAAAGATTGCTTTGAACATATCGTTATCTGTTGGTTTGTGTTTGTCGAACGGTGACATCGTCAAACAGTCCTTGTTGATAGATGTATTTTTATGCACTTAAAAGCATAGTAATAATCTTTGTATAACTCAAGGTGATGTTTCGATTTTTATTATTTCCACTGTCTATTTCTTTTTATTAAGTCCATCGTTTAAGTGTCGATATATTTTACACCTAGCTGAGTTGCCATTTCTCGAAATTTTCTATGCAATTGATTTTAAAGCTTATAAAAATTGATTTTCATCTGGTATGCATATTGCTTTGTTAGTAGGGAACATATTCAGTTGTTTTTAATATGTAGGGACGTAAGTTTTAACTTGAGGACAACAACATGAAGAAATTAGTTTCTGCTAGCATTGCTGTTGCATTACTCTCCAGTGCATCTGTTACGGCAGCTAGTCCGGGAGATGATCGTAAGCTATCCTTAGTTGGGGTAGATTTTTTGTATGACCCTAACGCAACCTATAATGAAATAGGCACAACTAGTGGGTCTAAAGCACTTTATGACACTAATGGTGATGGACTTAATGATGTAGATTCCGGTGAGGGTGTTGGTCAATCAATGACTTTCGCTACATTGCGAGATCATGACTCCCAAGCCGCAGGTGGTGATCTTAGCTTTGGCCTAAATGATTCGAAACAATCAGATGGGTCACCTGGTGCAGATGGCAAAGGGGATGCAACGTTTGGTGACTTAAGCTATGCAGATCGATTGTCAAGTATTACGGTGCAAAAGCGTGTTGATCCCAACGATCCTGAGTCAAGTTTTGGGGAAACAGTACTGGTTTATGATACCCAACCTTTAGCATTAGATTTTCGTATTGTTTTAGAGGAAAAAATCACGGGTGCGGGAACATATAATGTTATTGAACAATACAGTTTCTTTGACATCTTAACTCAAGATGGCGCGACTGATTGGGGGTTGGCTCTTGATACTTTGGATACAGGAGACGCGAAAGTAATCGTAAACGAATTGACAGGGCCCAATAACTTCGAGCTTACTCTAATTACAACGGGTATTGCCGGTGAAGTGTTTAATAATAGCGATGAAACAAATAACTTGCCTTGGGATAAAGTTGATGCCGATCAACCTATTACTTTTGGTTTTACATTCCAGGAGCAAATTATTTACGATTGGGATATGGTAAATACTGGATCCGGAGATGGTAATGTTATCTATACTAGAGTTCCAGAACCGAGTTCGTTAGGGTTGCTTGGTCTAGCTTTAGCCGGATTTGGTATCATGCAACGCCGTCGCAAACAAAAATAGTTGATGTAAAATTGGAGTAAAGCGCTCTGATTTTTGATCGTGAACATTTGTTCTTTGAAAAAACCACAAGCCATGCTTGTGGTTTTTTTCGCAGAGTGAGCTTGGTGCGAACTATTTAATAATTCGTTGTTAAATCAAAGAGAAATAATGGAAAGTCGACAAGAGCCAGTCCACAATTTTGGCAATAGTTATAGGTCTGGTTTCACTCTGGTCTATTAGTGGGACTGCACAAGTCATTTAATGCTGGAATTGAGCGCTTTTAAGTATTTCGCAGGGATGGCGTAGGTAATGGCACTCGGGTTGGACAACAAAGATTCTTTGGTCTTTTTGACAAGAACTTTGTTTATGATCGCAATGACTTGTCCCGTATTGGGATCATAGACAGGGCTACCACTGTTACCAGGGTAAGCGGTCGCATCAAGCTGATAAACACGGTATGAATTTTTTAATGCTTTCAACTGTTTGATTGACAGAGTTTTAGTGCTTTGGGCGGGAGTGGCGACGGGAGTAATACTTGAAATGATTCCGCGATGTGTCACAGGATTTAGTCCAAGTACAGCCCCAATAGGAAAACCAGTGAAAGCATATAGCTCCCCCTCTCTTACACGTTTTGAGGATATGGTCAAAGGTGGTAAAGGTGAACCTGAAAGACTTAGTATGGCAAGATCGTGGGTTTCGTCGACTGCAGCTATCGTCGCATTACGCATTTCTATATTGCTACCGTGACCAACGAAAACAACTAATCTGACCTTATTCTGCTTACTTATGTTTGCAGGAATAACGTGCGCATTAGTTGCAACGTGATTACCATTTCCAATGATAAAACCTGTACCAAGAATTTGTGATGTCGGTTTAGCCAGGCGATTATAAGTGCCAATAGCAATGATAGAGGGTTTAATCTTTGCTATCGTGTCTGGCAAGCTTGCGGCACTTACGGGAAATGCGATTGCTAACATCCAAAGCCAAGAGTGATAATAAATTCTGATTTTATTCATGCTCGGCCTTTTGCTTTCTACTTATTGCGCCATTCGCTTCGCTTGTTCTTCAAGCTCATTTTTTGTGGTCGCTAAACTCGGGTCTTTCGTGACGATATTAGAGAGTACATCAGTAGCTTGTTTCACTTGTTTGTCTGAAATTAATACTTCTGCGAAATGTAACGCAATTTCGGTGTCATTTTTTTTGTTCGTATAAGCAAGTTCGAGAAGCTCCAATGCTTGCTTGGTATCGCCAGATTTATATAGGCAGTATCCGTAGGTGTCTGCGATTTGGACGTTTTGATTGGCGAGGTCATAAGCTTTTTTTGCGTATTCACAGGCTTTATTCGGTTGTTCTTTATTAAGATACAACCATGCTAAGTTGTTTAGTGCAATGGTGCTTTCAGGTTGTTTTTTCAGGATGGTTTTGTATTCGTCGATCGCTTTGTCAGGCTGTGAGTCAATGTATAGCTCAGCGAGATTAAATTTTAATGGCCAGACGGGTTCACCATACTCATCCATCAACTGGATAAGGAAGTCTTTAGCTTGATCCTTTTGGTCATTTAAGGCATAGGCATGTGCTAATTCTCGCGCGGTAATAATGGTTGGCTTGAGTTTATAACGCGCTTGATATACTTCAACCGCTGCAGGGTAATCTTCTTTTTCGATATAGAGAATCCCTTGAAGTCTCAAAAAATAAGGGGTTTCTTGAAGATCTTTTGGCAGCATTGCTAACACTTGTTGAGCCGCATTTAGTTCCCCTTTTCTATAAAGCAAGTCGACTTTTAGTAATGGGAAGCGATAATCATTAGGGAATATTTCTGTCGCGCGATTGACGAGCTTCAAACCCTCATTGAAATCCCCACTGTGTTTAGCGAGTTGTATGTTGCCTATATAGGCGGCGGGGTTGTACTTCGCGCTTTCAAGCCACTGCTCGTAATTGCGTTTGGCTTGCGAAAGATCACCTTCAGAATAATAGAGGTTTCCAAGAAGCTTCCAAACAGTGGCATCTTTGTCTGAGTTGGGTAGTGACTCCAGTATTTCAATTGTGGCCTCTTTGTCACCACTTAACTCTAAAGCGTGTGCTTTTTGAATTTTTAGGTGACGGTTAAATGGATCGGATTTTATTTGTTTATCAATCAGTGCTATCGCTTCGGGTAGACGATTTAATTCTCGACTGAATTCAATCAGCTTTTTGCTCACATTATGGTCATTAGGGGATTGTTCTTTAGCTGTCAACAGCAATGATAGTGCTGCGTCAGGACGATTCATTAAAGATTCTATGCCTGCGAGTTCTACCAAAGCTTGTGTATTGTGTGGAGCAAGTTCTTGAACTTGGTTGTAGTATGATTTTGCTTGCTTTAATTGCCCTTTCTCTTTACTGACTATGCCTTTTACAATAAGCCCATCAATATCATCAGGGTTCTGTTTTAGCCATTTGGAGGCCACAGCATCAGCTTCATCAAGCTCTTTGCGCAGCAAGTAGTAATTGACCAATGCGCGTTTAGCGCCGGGAAGAGAAATATTGTCCTCTAACGCAGACTGTAAATCGTCAATACCAGTGAGGTCATTGTTTGCCAGCTTTATTAAACCGAGAGTCGCTTCTGCTTGGCTGCTATCGTTCTCCGACGCTTTTTGTGCTAACTCTAACGCCATGTCGTTTCGCCCAATTTTGGCAAGTTCCATGCTGGCTCTTGAGATAAAAGCGCTGTCTTCTTCAGTTTGTATGTCATAACTGTTTAAAGACTCAATGGCTTCATCGAGGTAGCCTAACTTGAGTTGAGTAACATGGTATAGGCGATTCACGATGTGATTATTCGGCAATCGAGGTGAGACTTTTTTTTAAAATACGGTGTGCTTGTTCAAATTGTCCCAGTTGGAACGCAGAAACGCCTGAAATGGTCGCCGCTCTGAGGCTTTTTGAACCATTATTCAATGCCCTGTCTGCGTGGATTTTTGCATCGGCATAGTTTTTGTCGGCAAACAAAATGATCGCTTTAAGTTCATTGATATATGAACCTTGGCTGTTTATTTGAAGTAATCGATCAACAATTGGTGACGCTTCCGCTAATCTCTTGTCATGCACTAAGGCGTTTGCCATAAAAAACTGATACTGGATTGCCATTGGCGAAAGGTCAGACGCTGTTTTGTAGCTTTCGTAGGCGACGTCAAAATCGTTTCGTGTCATTGCTAAATGACCGTTTAATATCCAAGTGTCGCTATTTGAATTATCGAGTTTTAAAAGTTCATCTACGGATCTTTGAGCTTCATCTCTTTCATTTATCGCAGAAAGATAGGTGGCTTTAGCAAGTTTTGCGTAGTGGGTATCAGTACCCGCCAAATCTAACAATGTTTTTGTTTTTTCGACGTTATTGAGTCTGATTTCCGCCATAGCGGCGATAGCAAATAGTTCGGATGATGCCAAAGAATCACTTAAATCAAACTCTTCTAAAAGTAAAACAGTCTCTTCCAGTTTATTTTGGCTCAGTAATGAGCGAGCAAGAAGTGGTACGCTATCATCGGGGTTATAACCATATTTTATCGCCCTCGATAGCTCTTTTTCTGCGTTCGAAAAATTGCCCTGTTGGAGGTAAATTTTGCCTAACATAAATCGGGCTAGTCCATCTTCTGGTGACTGTTGGATGGCATTTTTTAGCTCGATCATCGCCGCATTGGTCTCATTTTTATTGAGGTATTCCTGCGCGCTATCGATGTATTTATTATTAGCGATGCTTCCCTGTGAATACAGTAGCGCAGCTAGCGCTAAACCAATAAGGGTTGTACGGTTTGTACCGGCTTCCTTCCCGTAAGACATAGTATTTCCCTACGTAAAATTCCTTGTAAACATATTTATGATAGTCACGATTACGTAAATGTATAAATTTAAATTAAATTTGAGCAAAACGACAAATCAACGACCATAATTGATAGATATGCATTGAGCAAAGTTGCTCTAGTTTCATGTTTAGACAGTGAAAATGACCAGGAAGGTCAAGCAGTAGATGTTAGTAGTGCTGGTATTTAAGGATAAATTTTGGAAAGTCGGAAACGTAACGATATTCAATGCGAGATTTATGAAAATCCATGTAAATCTTGGCTCAAAAATGCGTGGATGGATTTGGAGCAACGAGCTCGTCCTGGTTTTTTTCTTACATGGCTATGGATTGGTACTTGGTTAGACTGTTTTGTTGGTCATTACTCGGTGATAGAGGCGAGAAGAGGCAAAAAAACGGTCGGCTTGGGTATTTTGGTCAAGCAATCTAATTCTTTTTTGTTCATTCCGTTAAAAAGCAAATTTCATCTTCATCGCACAGGTATTCCAGAGTACGACCAGATATGGATAGAGTATAACGATTTTCTGCTTGATGCAGGTGATGAAAGTGATATCCGCCAGGCAATGACGGAGTGTTTAATCTATCGGGTAAAAAAGAGAGATGCGATTGTCATTGGAGCTAGTGAGAATGATAAGTTTGATGGGTTCAAAAAATTAGGGCTTGTAAAGCGGACAGTTTGGGAAACCAATAATTACGCACTTGATCTCAATGCCTTGAGAGAAGACAACATATCAATACCCCAGTTTTTATCTCGCAACTCTCGCTATCAAATCACGAGAAGTATTCGAAAATACAGTGAGATTGGCCAGATCACCCTAGAAAAAGCAACGTCTACAGAGCAAGCCAAACAAATGTTACACATCGCGAAGCCATTGCACCTTGCTCGTTGGACTGACGAGCATGCACCAAGCGGCTTTTCGAATCGCAGTTTTGTCGCATTTCATGAGCTTCTCATTGAAAGGGGCATTGAAGGGGGCGTTGTGGAGCTGTATCACATTAAAGCTGGCGCGGAAACAATATCGGTTGTCTACAACTTCAAACACGATAATCACGTTTATTTTTACTTGTGTGCGATTAATTACGCGCATGAAAGTACGCAATACAAACCGGGGTTAGTTTCCCATTATCTTTTGATCAATAAAGCGCTCGAAGAGGGGGTAGCGTCTTACGACTTTATGGGTGGCAAAGCGCGTTACAAAGAGACTTTTTCTAATATCAAAGGTGAACTATCAGTCAATCAATATGAACACCCTAGTTCATTACTTATGCTCGAGCATGTTTTCCGCAATACAAAGCTGTGGTTAAAAAACAAGAGAAGAAGTGGTTTTTACGGTGTTAATAGAGGTGAGGTTTGAGGCAATGCTTAGTAGTAAAATGCGGTAAGGTCTACCTATCATGTTTGGTGCGATAAGAAAAAAGATTGCCATAGGATACCTATGGAATTTGCTCGCCAAGTGGCTCAATCGCAGTATAGGTTTGATATCCACGTTATGCCTGGTCAGGATCCTAGATCCTGAGGATTTTGGTATTGTCGCGCTGGCAAGCATTGTTATGGCATTTTTTGTGATGCTTTCGAACGCAGGAACCGACAAATATCTTATTAGGGTTAAAGAATGTACCAATGAGATGCTTAATAGTGCGTGGTCATTAAATATCACATTAAAGTTCGTTTGTAGCCTAGTGCTCGCGCTCATGGCTAAGAAGCTTTCTATTTATATGAATGAACCGGTGTTAGAAAATGTACTTTTGGTTTGTTGTTTGATACCCGTTATTAGCGCATTTAAAAACGTCGGCATGGTACTTTTTGAAAGAGAATTGGATTACAAGCCGATTACACGTCTGTCCGTTGGTGTCAAAGTTGCGGTTGTCCCCATTACTTTGATTGGCGCGATATTAATTCAAAGCTATTGGGCCTTAATCATCGGTTTGTTAGCGAGCGAAATTTTGACGGTGTTAGGATCGTACCGAATTCATCCATATCGCCCTAAGTGGTCGATGACATTATGGAAAGATCAGTGGTCATTTTCTAAATGGCATTTACTCTCTACGTCTTCTGGATACATACGATCACGGATTGATGCGCTATTACTAGGTCGTTATTTAACGAGCGCCGATGTTGGTGTTTATCGCGTGAGTCAAGAGTTTGCATGGCTACCCTTTACCGAAGTCATTTCTCCGGCTACGAGTTCAATGTATGCAGGCATAACACAAGTACGGGAGCATCATGAGGAACTGAAGGGTAGTATTCTCAACTATCTTGCTTTTGCATACCTACTTGTTGTTCCATCTGCGTTTGGTATTTTTGCTCTAAGTGATTTATTTACGGAGGTCGTGCTCGGTGAAAAATGGCTCGAGGCCGCGCCTATTATCGGGCTTTTGTCTTTACTCATGCTATCAATGCCTTTGAATATTTCACTGCAGTCGGTACTGACGAACTTATCGAAAATTAAATATTTGGTGCTGCTTGATGTGGTGATGATTTCGGCAATTGTTGGGCTGATTATCGGACTATCGAAAAGCAACAACTTTGATCTTTTATCGTACACACAGTATCGAGTAGCGTTGGTTGTGCTGTTTATGTTGATGCTTTGCGTGGCGTATAAGCTTCTTATTAATTTGTCCCCTATTCGGATTATGGCGGTTATCCTTTTGCCGACGATCCCGTCAATCGTTATGGTGAATGTAATCGCGTCGTTGAAGCCCCAATTGCACTATTCGGAAGCGATTAATCTTATTATTTTGGTCATTGCTGGCGGGATCAGTTTTGTCCCTGTGATGGCAGTGCTTATCGGTGTTACCAAAAATTGGTTTGTAGAGTATGCGCTGATATTTGATGTATTAAAAAAGTTAAAAGCATCGACTCAAAAAGGCTAACGAGCATTGAGCTTATATGGAATGAGACTCGAGTAAGTAGTGGTTGCCAGGGTAGGATAAAGTGCCAGCAATGCCGATAAGGATAGACAAGGATGTGTAATTTGAGACTCAAAGATGAAACAGAAACAGAGACGCCGCGTTCGGCGCTCATATTGGGGGAAGACACGAGAAGTTTTCTGTCAGTGATTCGTTCACTGGGTCGCGCTGGTTATACCGTTCATGTTGTTTGTTATGATCGTGCGAGTCATTCTTTAAGCAGCAAATACATTGCTTCTGCGTTTTTCTACAATTATCAGGCATATGACAATCAGGGATGGATTGATAATGTTTTATGCTTGATTGAACGTTATCAGTACAGTGTGGTTTTCCCCTGTGATGAGCGCGCGATTTATCCGTTGTGGCAGGCAAGGGGGTTGCTACCTAAGAAAACCAAGCTTGCTGTCGCAAACCCTGAGTCTTTAGATGTCTTGTTCGACAAATGGAAAACAAAGCAAGTTGCAACGAAATGTCGTATTCCGGTAGCTAAAGGGGACTTAATCTCACCTAGCCAGCATAGTTATGAAGCGTTGACCAATATTTACGGGAATAAGTTTGTTTTAAAACCACTGCAGTCATTTGAAATGTCATGTTTGGATAAAAGAAACAAAGTCGTTATCGTTCGTTCAAGGAATGACTATGAAGAGTTTACCAATGCTAACCCTGCTAGCGATCATTGCTTAATTGAAGAGTATTTCAGTGGTAAAGGGGAGGGACTATCGGTATTTGCTGTCGATGGAAAAGTGGTAACCGCATTTTCCTATAAAAGGTTGGCTGAGCCTGATACTGGTGGCGGGAGTTCATATCGAGGCTCTACTGAGATTGATTCAACACAATTGGAAGCGACTCAGCTTATTTGTAAAGAAACGCGATTGTCTGGACTGGCAATGTTTGAGTTTCGAAGAAATGAAGAGACGAGCGAATGGATTTTGGTCGAAATCAACGCGCGAGTCTGGGGTGGTTTACCGCTTGCCGACTACGCAGGTTTCGATTTTCCTAAACTTTATGCAGATTATTTGTATAGTGGTAAAGTCGATGAGCGGCAACACAAACCGATACCTAATGTCACTGCGAGATCATTAACTGCAGATTTATACGAAATTAAGCGAGAAAGTGAAAAAATTGCGAATGTTATGGGGCGAACTAAAGCAAGAGCTCATATGACTCAGCGTTTGTTCGGTATCCTAAAATGCGTTGCGAGTCGTGAAAGTATCGATAGTTTTCGTCTCGATGACCCCAAGCCATTTTTCTCTGAAGTAAAAGACGTAGTAGACAGTGTATTACGTCCTGCATTAAATCAACGTCGTTTTATTGTGCAGAATCGGCGGAAAGTGAAACAAAAAGAAATACGACAACTGTTTGCTACTAACCCGTACAGAAATGTCATTTTTATCTGTTACGGCAACATCATCCGTAGCCCATTTGCTGAACAGTATTTTCGCGCTCTCCTCTCCAAAAATGCTATCTCTTTGGGTATCGCTTCGTTTGGTTTTCATCATAAAGAGTTGCGAAGTAGTCCTGATATTGCCGTTGAGGCTGCATCCCAGCTTAGATGTGATTTAAGCATCCACTCATCAAAATGCCTGACTCAATTAGATATCGGAGAGACGGATATCATTATCTATTTTGATGACAAGAACAGACACGCATTAGCATCTGGCTACAGAACGAATCATGCATTTTGTGCGGCAGATTTACTGGATGCTCGTTACTCTCGTTTACACGAAATTGCCGATCCGTATGAAAGTGATGTTAAGACTATCCGTAGTTGCTACGACAAAATCAAAAACGCATTAGATAATTTTCTGACGATTTATCAAGAGGCGGTAGAATGAGCAAACCAAAACTGGCCATCGTGATACACGCAGAAGAAGAGTTTGATTGGGATAAAGGCTTTTATCGTTCAAATACTAGTGTTAACCACGGTGATGAACTGATCGCCGTGGTTGAAGAAATCATTCGTCGAGGAGGAAAGGTTACCTTAGCGATGGACTATCCATTTGTGTCGAGTACTGATGGTAGAAAAGTGATTGAGCATTTTCTTCCTTTCGAAAGTAAAGCGATTGAGTTTGCTACACATTTACACCCTTGGGTTAATCCTCCTTTCACGCACGATATTGACAGGGAGAAAAATCACTTATCATTTCCGGGGAATCTGCCAAGAGAATTGGAGTTCGATAAGCTCAAAATGCTGACGGAGCGAGTTCAAGAGGAGACCGGAACTCGGCCTGTCACCTATCTTGCTGGTAGATATGGTATCGGTATAAACACTGTCGGAATACTCAAAGAGTTAGGTTATAAAATAGACTTAAGCATCTCCGCTTATTCGAATTTTTCGCATGTTGAAGGGCCTAATTTTGTTACATACACCAACAAAGTGCATACGAAAGATGGGCTGATTTATATTCCACACACATGTTCTATGGGGGCGATAACTCAAGCATTCGGTAATCACCTAAATCTCAATCCTTCCACAATAGAGCGAATTCAGCAAAGTAAAATGTCTTCGTTACTTTACCGCTTGTTAAGGATATCCAAACTTCGATTGTCTCCGGAGGGGTTTTCTTATTTGCAAATGCGAACGATGACAGAAAGACAAATCGCAATAGGCCAAGAAGAGTTTGTATTGTCATTCCATTCTCCAAGCGTATCTGTTGGAGGTACGCCTTACGTACGATCAGAAAAAGTTTTGGCCGAGTTTAAAGAGGCGTTATATCAGTATATTGATTGGTTTAATTCAATTGAAGGTAGCTCGACCTTTTTGCCCGCAAAAGTGGCTGAAGAGAAAATTGCTTCAAACGCCACCTGCTGTGATAAAACCGCTAAGGCGCTAAGTTGAGTATTCAGCAAAAGCTCACCCATGCATACCTATGGAACCTAGTAGGTCGTTGGGGACTGCGGTTTATTGGTATTGGCAGTACGTTAGTGCTAGTCCGACTATTGCCACCTGAGGCATTCGGAATTGTTGCAACCGCGACAATTTATATTGGCTTTTTTGAAACGTTATCTGCAATTGGCGTTAAACGTTACCTAATAGCACATACGGATTTGTCCAATCGCGATCTAAACACGGCTTGGACGTTGAGGATACTCATCAAATTGGTACTAATGATTGTACTGATAGTATCTTCAGGTCTAATTGCATCATTTGTTGGTGAGCCAGATCTCGAGCTCATTATTATTGTGATTTCTATATCCGGTTTTTTAGGAGCATTTGGCAATATAGGGTTGGTTAAATTAGAAAAAGACGTCAACTTTAAACCTATGGTACAACTAGGCATTGTAGTGAAGATCATAACTGCAGTCACCACGCTTGGCATTGCCTACATTCATCCAACTTATTGGGCGTTAGTGATTGGCTCTTGCGTTGGTGCATTGCTCAATATGTTCGGCTCATATATTGTCTATAAGTACACGCCAAGATTTGATTGGCGTTTTAAAATGGCGATGATAGCGAACTCGTCGTGGTTGTTACTGAGGGGGGTGTTAGGTTACTCAAAGAACAGGTTTGATCTGTTTTTGGTGAGTAGCACGTTTAGTTCACAACAAGTTGGTCAATATAAAATTGCTCAGGACTTTTCGATATTACCTTTTACTGAGTTAATAGGGCCTGCAACTTGGGGACTTTTCCCAGCGTTGTCTCATCTGAAAAATGATAAGAAACAGCTCTATTTAAATACTTATAAGTTTTTAGCGTTGACCTATTTGCTGATTATCCCTTCAATTGTTGGGATGTTTATTGTCTCTGAGCAATTCATTTATGTTGTGCTTGGTCAGCAATGGACCGCTGTTATTCCAATACTTGGACCGTTGTCCATAATGATGTTGGGGTATCCATTGCAGTCATTATCCCATAATATCTATGATTATTTAGGAAAAACAAAGGTTAGTATTTTACTTGATGTTATCGCGTTGTTGTTATTAGCGGTTGTATTTTACGTGGCTTACTCATTGGCATATTTAGGTGATTTGACTCAATTTGTGTACTTAAGAGTTGCGGTCGCATTTTTTATGTTTTTTGTGACTGCAATGTTTATAAAAATCACATTAGGTTTTTCATTACGCGCTTTGAGTATCGTAATTTTGGTCCCATCTGTCGCGGCTTTGATCATGTACGCTGGTTTAGAATTCGGCTATATGAGCTATAGCAATACCTTATTGGGACTGCTTACTAACGTTTTGCTAGGTAGTCTATATTACGGAGTTAGTGTTACAACGATTATCTATCTTGTGGGGAAAAAATCGCTTATCTGGGGTTACTGGATGAGTAAAATAAGCGAAGCAAAAGGTAAATTAGCGCCAATCATCATTGATAGAATTCATCTACATCTCCGAAAATTACGCTGAAATCTGGTGAGTCTGAATCGTCCTTTTATCTAGCCAACGGTTCAGGTTTTAAGTGATGTGACCTGGATAAATAGGTCTGATATGGTTCGATTTTAGTGGCTGACTACAACAGAACAATTACATTGCATTAATTAGTGGTCGCGCATTACTAAAAGTAAAGGGCAGGTAATTAATGTGAAGCAAAAACAAAATATTAAATGCTCTTGTGCCAAGCGAAGAAAGTAAGATTTTGACCTTTACCTTTGATAGCGGTTTACCTGATGATAAGTGTTTGATTAAATGTTCATTCCGGTGCCAACCAGTATGGTGTTGGTTTAAAAATTTGATGCCTTTATCCAACAAGTCTATTGCTTTTTGATGTTTATTTTCTCGATAAGCCACTCGAATATTAATCAGCCAATCTTTAATGAGAACAAACTGAATGTCCTTTTTATAGTGCGAATCATCATCTTGGTTGGATGACAAAATTTGATAGGCATTAAACAAACTTTCTGCTTCGCCTCGCCTTTCCGCCATGATTGACCCTTCTCGTTGTCTATAGTGATAGCGAATTCCGGGTAAATAGAGTTTGTTGTCACTTCTCAGTATCATTGATGGGATGATCGCAACATCTTCGAAGATAATCCCTTTAGTAAACGGCAGGCTCCTCGCTATTTCAGTTCGAAATACTTTCCCCCACGACGTCACAGGTATATTTTGTAGGAAAGAAAAATAAAGCTCTTCTGTTATCGCGCAGACTTTGTTTATTGAAGGTGCAAATGGCATGTCTTCACGGCGGTTTTCCCATTCGCGAGTAAAATCGAAAAATAAAAATTCAGGGCTCTGTCGGGTTAATACGTCGAGTAATTCGGGAATTGCATGTTTAGATAACCAGTCATCTGAGTCAATAAACATGACATAGGGGCTAACAACTTCAGTTAATCCGGTGTTCCTCGATGCTGCAATGCCTTGGTTTTTATCGTGTTTAACCAGTTTAAATATATTAGGGTATGAGTGAAGATAATTTTCGGCTATCACCATACTTGAGTCTTGACCACAATCGTCAACCAGTATGACTTCATAGCGTCCTATAGCCGAGATCTCGACTAGAGTATGTAAGCATTGATCAAGGTACGCTTCGACATTATAGATTGGAACCACAATGCTTAAGGTTAAATTAGGTAAGGTAGCATTCATTCCATTGCCTATTTTAAACACGATGATAGAGACAATTTTATCATTTCGTTTCTTACGTCCTGGTATTTTTGTGACAACCTGTCTCGTTCACCATGTGGCCAATTGAAATCTTGGTAGTTCGAGGGTGTTGTGCTGATGAATCCTTTTTTCAAGTTTTCTGAATGGTCACCAGAGTCACCTTGTCCCGTTTTGACATTGGATCTATATGTTGGCTTCAATGGGTGTGAGAGTGTTAAAACTTGGCTCAAATAGTTCAGAGTTTCATCGGTTTTGGTTTTGATTGCTTCCGCATCAATATAGTAAAAATCTTGCGCCAACTTTCTGGCGAGGTTTAATAGAACATCTAAGCGTTGTTCATAATAATCAATGGCACCGGCTACAGTGAAAAACTCATGTTTTTGATTTACTTTACTATAAAGTTTAACAATGCTGGGAATGGTATCAACAGGGTTGCGTAAGGAAAATAGAGGAATAACGTTGTCTCGGTATAGTACATCAGG
>NZ_HG992748.1:0-76040 GCF_905175395.2 Vibrio sp. B1REV9
CTGACCCAAAAACTCGAAAAGAGATATTGTTTAAGCAATCTGAAGATGGCTTAGGGATAAAACTACATAAGCATGGCCGCCATATCTATGCTATAGAGTTTTTGTACCATTGGATCACAGATAGTCAGCCAATCGAACAAATGTGTTTTGAAGATGCGAAACGAACCATTACGAAGATAGAGACAAAGCGATTGACTACGGAAATTGCTTTAACAGATGATGAACTGATTCTATTGGCCCATTCTTATCGTTCAATTAACGAAGAAGAGCGCGCGCAGGCCGTTGATAAAGCGTTGGCTGAGAGAGCTCAAGCAGTAGAAATTCAAGATGCTGAGGATAAGTCGTTTCTAGATAAGTTGGTTGAGTTAGAGAAGATGAATGGTATGAAAAGCTACTAGTCTCCTATTTTAGACTTGGATAACAAGTGCATACTACGTTATTGCTTGTAAGACTTGTTATCCAGATTCATATTAATAATATTTTTGTGTTCATATTACACAAATCTATTCACATTGAGAGAATGTATCTAAATCATGGTATTCGATAGGTTTTGTTTTTTTGAATGCTTTTGCACCTGTCACATCAACTAAGTCATAGTGCAAACCGTCATAGCAAAGAGACCATGCTCCATCTCGTTGGTAGACAATCGTTGAGGCGTCTGGTGTCGCATAGAAAGCTTGTAAGTCTTCACCGGGCTTGAAGTACTCTGGATCATTGGGAACGAAATACGTTGGGTTTCTTATTACAACCGCTTCTGCACCATTTTTGAAAGTGACGGTGTCTTTAGTTGAGCTACTCACCACCGCATCATAAGCCGAAAAGCTTGAGCTCGCGACAGCTGCGTGACTAGCGAGCAACAGGGTTATTAAGAATACTCTCATATATCCACTCCTCTTTATTTACTTGATTAAATTGTGAGCGACGTGGGTATAAAGTCAATTTCTTCGAATAGCCAAATTCTTGGATTAGCTTGGCATTTGGTGCATTATTCTGCTCATTTCAGAATGATGTACTAAAAAACCTAATATTCTATTTGTTTCATTTCTATTGTGTGTCTAATCCTCTTTTTTCGGAATTGTTTCTAAGTATTGCTACCTTTGAGCATTGTTAGGTCTCATTTTCACAATTTCGCATCTTCAAAAGTGTTATCAACATCTACTTTTATTTCGAAATCTTTCGTATTTTGTTGTTTTTGTCAATTTAGAAACAAAAGTCATACCAAGATCACTTACATCGAAAGTGTTTGTAAATATAATGATTATCTTCGTAAGTTGAGGGTAAGAGCCACACCCAGCAACTTTTAAAATTATGACCTTATCATCAAGGGGTGTATAAGAATGTCGGTGAAAAAACACGCTAAGTTGAAGAATTTAGCCAAATTGGCACTCGCTACTTCGATTGGTTTTGTATTTACAAGTGCCTCAGCTAGCGATCACATTGTTGGCTTAGCTGCAAGCGGTGGTGCGGATGCGTCTGAAGTTTACTTTTGAAATCTCTTTACGAGTACGCAAATCTTGACCCTGTAGCAAATGCTGAACTTCTCAATTTACTGAATTCTGTTTCAACAAGTGAAGAGGCCGCTGATCTTGCCCGCTCTCTTACTCCAGACCGTAGTGGTGCCGCTATCTATAGCGTAATGGCATCTCAGTCGGCTTTTTCAAATACATTACGTAAACGGGCAACGGATTTTATCTTAGGTGATTATGGTAATACGTCGATGTGGGTATCAGTTTTAGGTACTGATTCTACTCAGTTTGTTACTAATGATGGCCAGAATCGCTTTGATGGTTATGACTCAAACTCACAGGGCGTCGCATTTGGTTACGACCTTATGCGTTCAAGTGACAGTATCGTTGGTATCGCTTTCAGTCATCAAAAAACAGATGTAGAAAATCGCTTATCTGATAGAACGCTCGATATTGCGAACTACTATGCGGCAGCGCATGGCTTGTTCAAATTTGATGATATATATCTAGCGGCACAAGGTATCGTCGGATGGTCTGACTATGTTGGTAAACGTCATGTTGTTGGTGGTTCTAACTATACTGGTCCAACAGCCGCAGATGCGACTTACGGTGGTGACAACTATGGTTTAAATGCCGACCTTTATTACCCACTTTATGTGGGCAGTTTTACTGTTATTCCATCGGTTTATACTGATTATCAGCTAGTTCGTGTTGATGGTTATCAAGAAGTACAAGTGATTGATAGTAAGGGTAACCTTGTGGGTGGTTCTGCTGCTGCGCTGAAATATGAGAAGCAAGAGCATGAAGCACTGCACGTTGGTGTAGGTATTGAAGTTGCGAACAGTTTGACTACGGATGTAGGTATCTTCTCTACACAAGCAAAATTCAAAACCAAGAAAGAAATCCTTGATCATACGGTTTCAACCAAAGTGAATTTAATAAGTGGTGGCCCTAGTATGACGTTGCCAATTGCACAATTGGATGACACGTTTTACGAGACAAACATCGATTTGACTTGGGAAACAGCAAGTAACTTTTCGTTCAATTTAGGGGCTCAGTACTCATGGAGTGATTCGCAAGAAACAACCATGTTCTATGGCCGTGGTGCATATTCTTTCTAACCTTTGAGTTGTATTAACGATGAAAACAACGTTTAAACTATTGCCACTGGCTGTTTTCGCTGCACTGCAAAGTGGCGCTGCAATGGCGGTTGAAATCGATACTACGTCTTATTTGCAACCTGCCGGGCATATGTATTTCTTTGAGCAAGGCCTGCCAGCCCCTATCCGTGCAGATAAAGGAAAGTTGACCTTAAACCATGATTTTCGTAAAGATGGTGATACTGGTCTGAAATGGGATTTTGAGCGTAAAGGTAAGCTGATTTTCGAACAGCCAATAGGCTATAAGCATTTCGAAGCGAATGGTAAAGATCAATCGACCAGTGCTTTTACTACTTGGATTTACAATACTAAAGCAGATCAAGGTCAGCTGCGTTTTTCTTTTAAAGAAAAGGGTGAAACTCAGGTTCATTTTGATGTCAATATGAACTTTGAAGGGTGGCGTCAATTGATGGTTCCGTTTGAGGACATGGCAGGTGACGCTACTGAAAGCATGGACCAACTGGTGATTGACACATCGAAGATGAAAGGTCCAGGTACCCTTTATCTTGATCAAGTGATGACCAGTATTCCCGTTGATCCTCGTTGGGCAACTCGTGATGCGCAAGTACCGTTTGTAAACTTAGCCGCGGATACAGCACCAAACCAACACTGGTTGGCATTGTATCGTTATAACGAGTTCTTAAACAGCTATCAAGATCGTCAGCACGAGAGTGCTAAAATTGTATCGCTGGTTGAGTTCCCTCGTTCTGTTGAAGATATCAACCAAACGTTACATGAGTTTGCTCTTAATGGTAAGCCAAAGACAACGAAGAAAGCATTGGCGGAGATTGAGAAGAAGTACGCCTCTTATCATCTAAAAGAAGTCGATGGGGTCATCGTCGGTGAAGGTCTTGATAACTCAAACCGTTTGAAGCTTTTCTTAGATAAAGGTGTTAACCGTGGTCTATTAGATCAAAACGGCTTTGATGTTGTCTTTGACACGGTAGATTTGCGTCGTTATGGCGACTTGATGTTAGATATCGCGCGAGCTCTACAAGGTGAACTTGATGCAAAAACGCGTGCGGATCTAGAAAGCAAATACATCACGTTAACGCGCTATGGTTTAACCCAAGGGTATGCTGCAAATAGTGGTGTTGGGACAGCACATCACTTTGGTTACACATTACGTTCTTTGTTTGAAGCTCACTTTCTATCGCGCGATTTGCTGAAAGAAAACGGCTTGAATGGCGAAGTAACGGATATGATGGCGTGGTTTGCTGGAACAGGTCGTATCTACCGTCCAGTAGACGAGATGATCAATTTTAACGTAGACATCATGAACACCCAGCTTAGAGGTATGCTCTACAGCGTATTAATGCAAGACGACCTTGCAAAACGCAATATGATGTTAGCTCAATTTGGTTTTTGGATTTCAAAATCAATCTCTACTTCTCATGGCTTGAGCGGCGGCTTTAAGCAAGATGGCTCTATTTTCCATCACGCTCAACATTACCCAGCTTATGGTAAAGGGGCATTAACAGGTTTGACGCCTGTGGTTGAAGCATTAGCACGAACTCAATACGCCATTTCAACTGACGCACATGAAACGCTAAAAAAAGCGACCACAATGAGTGAGATCTGGAGTAATGACAATTTATCTCTAATGTCGGTAACGGGTCGACACCCGACAGGCAAGGAAGAGATTTCTGCTGTGCCGTTTAAACATATGGCGATGGCAGGCTCTCCAGATGGTGCGAAAGATATTGATCCAGATATGGCTTCCGCTTATTTACGACTAACCAAAGGTATGAAAAAAGACGAATTCCGTCGTTTCTTACTAGATAAAGGTTTTAAAGCGGGTTCAGTTGCGGAAGGTAACTGGGCGATGAATTACGCCAGTATGGGGATTCAACGTCGCGATGATTGGGTTGCCGCCGTTCGTGGGTTTAGCCGTTACTTGGTCAGCCATGAATCTTACGCTAATGCGAACCGTTTTGGACGCTACATTAACTATGGTCAGCTTGAGATCATGGATGCTGATGGCAAAACACGTGCGTTCAGCCACGATGGTTGGGATTGGAATCGTTGGCCAGGTACTACTGCCGTTCAATTGCCGATGGAACAGGTTGAAGCTCATTTACTCAATGTTGACCGTTTCTCTGGTTTAGAAGAAATGTTGATGTCAGAGCAGACTTACGCCGGTGCCGTTTCAAATGGTAAAAATGGCTTGTATGCAATGACGTTGCAAGGTCATCCAAAATACGACGCTTCTTTCCTTGCTAATAAATCAGTGTTTTTCTTCGATAACAGAATCGTCGCATTGGGTAGTGATATCAAGACGGATGTAAAAACGTACCCAACTCAAACGACACTGTTCCAACATGCGATTCGCTCAAAGCATGATCAAATGTTGGTCAACGGTGAAGCTTATCAAGGAAATGAGAAAGCACTGAAGAAAGTGAAAGGTGAATATCAACAATTCATCGATCCTGATGGCAATGTCTACTTTGTTCCTGGAAACAGTGTAGTCAAAGTGGCTGCTCAGAAGCAAAAATCGCTACATCAAAAGAACAGCTCCGCGACGGAAGGAACATTTGCAACGGCAGTAATTGATCATGGTAAAGCACCAAAACGTGCAGGTTATGAATATTCAGTTCTGATCAATCCTGAGCAAAAACAATTACTGACGTTTGCTAACACATTAGGTGAAGCAAAAGCGGCTCCTTACCGAGTGCTACAGCGAAACGATAAGGCTCACGTTGTCTTTGACCGAGCAAGTAAAACTACCGGTTATGCTGTTTTTGACAATGCTGATTTTAAATCTGGCTTGATTACCAGTGTTGAAAAACCAGCAATGCTGATGGTGGAAAATAAAGGCAAAGTGTTAACGCTGGCGATGGTTAACCCTGATCTCAACCTATATCAGGGTAAAGATGAATCTCAGTACTCCGAAGATGGTGTACAGAAAGAGGTGAGTATCTATTCGCGAAAATGGCGTCATAACCCATCACTGGCAGTAGAAAACTCGTTGACACTGAAAGGTCTCTGGGAAAGTAAACAGTTGCCTGAAACGGTTTCATTAAAACGTTTGAAAGATACCACGCAGGTTAACTTCAGCACGGTAGAAGCCAATCCGATCCAAATCAAATTGAACAAAATTAAATAATGTGTCGCGGGGTCACTCCCGCGTCCTTTAACAAGGAATAGACATGAGTATTTCAAGTCGTACTGTATTAGCTGCAGCGATTTCAATCGTATTGTCAGGTAACGTATGGGCTGAAGCTGCAAAAGAAACGAAACAAGAGGCAGCTTCAGAAGTCGTAGTCGTTGAACAAAAAGTTAATATGTTGGCGCCAAAGATGTTGTCTTTTGAAGACGCATCACTGCCAGAATACATTTCAATCGATGGCCAAGGTTCTGTAGACCTTTCAAAAGAACGCTTTTTAAATGGTTCACAATCTCTTCTTTGGAAGTATGAACCAAACTCTGCGCTTGTATTCGATCAAAGCTTTAATTTCTACCCGATCAAAGCGATCCGTAAAGAGTGGGGCCGTTGGGGTTACACTGTGTTGTCGGTGTGGGTCTACAACGAAAAAGCGAGTGGTGGCGAGCTAGAATTTAAATTAGGCTCTAGTTCCGCGAAAGCAAAATTAAACTTCACGGGTTGGCGCGCAATTGGTTTTGCGGTTGAGCGTGACATGAATGGTATGCCATCTTCGGTATTGGATGGTTTGAGCATTACACCAAAGACAGAAGCCGCCGGTGAACTCTTTATTGACCGCGTTATGGTCAGTGTGGATGATAGCCGTTACCAATGGTCTGACTACACGGTAAAAACAGCCATTGAGGTGCCTGAAATTGATTTCAACTTGCCTGAAGTGTTGCCTGAAGCAACGGAAGAAGAAATCGCAGGTGTAACACGCATTAAGACAGATCTAATCAATCATTACATTGATGGTAAAAAAGCAGGTAAGAAAGTACTGCGTGAAATCGATGAGGATTTTGCGAAGATTGGTTTAAGCAAAAATGCTGATGGTGTAATCAACGGTCGTCATATTTTGACATCCAAGCAATATGTGATTTACCAAACCAAACACATGAACTCAGACGACAAAGCGATTGTTGATGAGTACATGAAACTTCGTCCATATTCGGAGTTGATGAGCAAAATTGCACGAGCTTACCTAACAACTGATGATGAAGCTGTTCGTCAAGATTTAGCGGCGAAGTACGTCTTGATGTCTGAGCATTTGTTAGATCAAGGTTTCCAAAAAGGTTCTGGTCTTATTTCGACACACCACTGGGGCTATGCTTCTCGTGATTGGTATGCATCAATTCTTCTGATGGAAGATGTGCTAACTGAAGCGAACTTAATGCAACCAATCCACGATGCTTTGATGTGGTATTCACGTGAATTTAATGAACGTGGCTTTGGTATGTTCGTGAACAACAAGTCGTCAGATATGGACTACTTGAACACACTATTGTTAGCTCAACTTTCTATGATGTTGACTGTGCCGGATCAAAACGAACGCATTGCGTTGATGAACAAATTTGGCAACTTTATGTCTGAAAACATCACTCAAGTACCGCTTGGTTTTGAAGATGGCTTCCGTCCTGATGGTACCGCATTCCGTCACCGTGCTAACTACCCGGGCTACTCTTTTGCTGCTTTATCAGCGAGTGGTCATGTGGCTTACTTATTACGCGGCACACCATTTGAACTTTCTACTGACGCGCGTCAAGTATTGAAGAAAGTGATGCTTGCTGCACGAACATACAGTAACAATAACCCAGGTTTAGGTGTGATTGGTCGTCGTCCTTTCTTTAAAACGAATGTTGAGAAAGTAGGCGAGGGTATGCGTTACCTTGCATTAACAGGTGTGGAATCAAGCCAAGTTGATACGGATCTAGCGGGTGCTTATTTACGAATCAATAAGCTAACGGAATCTGATGGCGAAGCGATCTTTAACGTAAAAGTAGGTCCAGAAACTCATCCACAAGGCCATACATCATTAACTACAACGCGATGGGTATCCACCGCTTTGCAGATAAAATGGTTACTATGAAAGGTTGGAATAAGTTCGTATGGTCTGCAGAGATCTACGGTGGCGGTGGCCCAGCTAACCGTTACGGTCGCTACCAATCACATGGTACAGTTCAAATTCACAAGTTCGGTGATGAAGCTGCCTATGGTTACGACCAAAATGGTTGGGATTGGAACCGTCCACCGGGTGGTACAACCATTCACTTACCTTGGGAGCAACTGGATGCACCGAACCCACATACGACGATGTTGCTTAACGACAGCAAATTCAGTGGTGCAACAAGCTTAGATGGTAAGTACGGTACGTTCGGTTTCATTCTACAAAACCCAACGCGTTATGCGCCAATTATTGACCCAGCATTTACGGCGAAGAAATCCGTATTTAGCTTTGATAACCGTCTAGTGTTAACGGGTAATGATATTCGTAATAGTAACAGCGAGTACCCAACAGAAACGACCTTGTTCCAACATGGTATTACCAAGCTAACTGATTCTCTGAATGTGAATGGTGAGCAAATTACTCAATTCCCATATGAAGCAACATTAACAGAGGGAGATTGGTTGATTGATGGTATGGGTAATGGTTACTACGTGGTGAAAGGCGCGGAAATTGAAGTACGTCGTCAACATCAAGAATCACGTGACAACCAGAAAAAACAACCGACCTTTGGTAACTTCCAATCCGCGTGGATCAATCATGGTACGCTTCCTGATAACGCTGAATATGAGTACATCGTTGTGCTAGATGCGACCCCAGAGAAGATGGCACAAATCGCTGAGTCGATGGAAGCGGGTTCTGTATATGAAGTCGTGCAAAAGAACAGCAACGTCCATGTTGTGCGTGATAAGGAAACAGGCGCTACGGGTTACTCTGTATTCAGCTTTGCTCGCATTACTGATGATTACATCCGTGCAGTAAGTACTTCATCGCTTGTGATGACGCAACCTGAAGGTGAAGACAAGCTGAAGCTCAGCGTGGCAAACCCAGATCTGAACATGGATAAGTTTACGCGCAGTGATTACGCTCCAGTGATGGTAACGCTTAATGGTGCTTGGGAACTGACGGGTGAACACAGCAACGTGCAAGCGACAGTGAAAGGCAGCAAAACAACGGTGACTTTCAATTGTAAAGATGGTTTACCAATTCAAGTTATGATGAAAAAAGCATAACAAACCAAGCATTAAACCTTAATTTAAAACCGCTCTTTTGAGCGGTTTTTTTGTATAGCGTTAAGGTGCTGCGGAGTTAAGAACTTGCTGTATCTCTAACCATCTTGAGGAGTGCTGTCTTCTTATTGAGAACTCTTCCAATATCTGATTAAGTAACACGGTTGACCGTTGTAGTTACAGTGTTAGCTGCGCTTTATCCCATCACGCCAAGATACATTGGTATGCCTAGTGAAATACAGAAAACCCTTTTTTGTAATCAGTATGCTTATTCTCCTTACGCTCCAAAACTCGCGTCATTCACCTGCAATAAGAGTTACATAGTGATAGGTAGTCAGCGTAGTCGCAATCCTATTGGGCAAGATGATGCACTATTGACCTTTTTTCTTAAAGCTGTGCTGACAAGTTTGATTTTCTAGAAGAACGGCAAGGGAAGCGCTTTTAGCTATGAGCGTGAGAGTATCTGTTTGGGGATAGTAAGGTTGGTACAGAGTTCCAATCAATGGTTCTATTTTTAGGAGTGTTGGAAGAATAATGATGATTCGTTTAAATAGGGAGTGGTGGTTTGTACTTAACATTCCCAGGAATTGAGAAGTAAAAATAACCCCACCTAAAAAGGTGGGGTTATAAGTATGGTTGTGGATTATTATTTCACGACAACTTGCTTAACACATGAAGCAAATAGAGGTAACTCAGTAGTTAAAGTGGCAGAGTTGCTGTCTGAAGCGTTGGTGTACATGCGGCCTGCCCAGAATTTCACACCTTTGCTTTCATCTACGAGTTTTGATGCACTCATGTAGTGAATCTTAAATTCGGTTGGCGTTGCAGCTCCCGTTGGCCAACCAAACACTGGTGACATCATGATGTTATTGTCACTGTTTGATGAAATTAGATTTTTATTTAGAGCACCGATACCGTTAGAACCCATCACTGGAGCGTGACCATTTCCTGCATCGGCATAATAGTTGATTACGTACTTAGTCTCATTGCTTTGACCCATTGGCAGAGACCAACTATTGTCGGCACTAAGCTCTGTACATGCTTTGTATGGGTCTGCTTGTTCGTGTGTATATACCGCCCAGTCGATACCATTGATTGAAACAGAATCCGCTGCTTCTAGTAGATTTGCACCAAAGTTAGCTTGATCTTTTAGTACAGTCTCAGCTTGAGTTAATGGTCGGTGGTAAATGATGCTGCCGAACGTCACTTCACGGATAGGCTCGATGCCGCGTTTGTTTGCATCAGCAGCATCATAACGTAGGCCACCATTGACATATGAGCTATCTGCTGCGTTTACACATTTTGGTGCGCCGTCTATTTCTAGACAGTATTCAACAGACTTACCAATGAAGTCTCGTGCTTCTAGATCTGCAGGAGCTTTAAACCAAGCGTGGTCATCTACGACACCGTTTCGTGCCCCAATTTGGTATTCGTTTCCGGTGTGTTGAAGTGTTTTGTTGCTCTCATCAGCAGGACCAGTTTGGTTACTAACATCAACGTTCCATTTACCTGTCTTTGCATCAACACCGTTGTATCCATGCACTGTAGCAATCAGTTTTTGACCGTATTCTAGCGAACCAGAGATAACGATACCCATTGGATTCACTTTATCTGTTAGACAAACCTGTGTACCCTCAGTATTGAATTCTGTTTTTGGTGTTACACAGAAATCTAAAGTCTTACCTAGATCAGCTTGTTTGATGGTGTAATCACATGCTCTTGCATCATCACAGTTCGCTTGTGCAGTGTCACCAACTTTCCAGAATGCAACGGATGCGCCTTCAGGCTTACTATTTGGTTGTGAGTAATCGTAGTTACCACGTAATGTTGCCCCAACTTCTGGTTGGGTATTTGGGTCTTGTACGTTAAAACGAACATTATTGGCAACAGGAGCTTCTTCAGTAACTTCCGAAATAGCGGTTGTCATTTTGAAGCATTCTTCAGTACCTGTCGTTGGCTCACCAGTCGCTGACACCGGGGTTACACAGAAGCTAAGGAATTTGCCTTTATCGGCAGAAACTGGGGTGTATGTTGTTTTAGTTGCACCAGAGATTGGTGTTTCATCAGCTAACCAGCGGAATGTACTTGTGCCTTCCTGGTCTTTATCTGCATCACTGTAAGTATAAGTACCAGTGTGCTCTACACCGACAAAACCTGAACCGGTGATGTTTACCTCCGTTGCTTCTGGGGCTGTACCTGTTGCTGCTGCAATTTCACCGCTAAGTTCAGAACAGACTTCTTTACCCGCAACGGCCGGAGTAGCATCAGTTTCTGGAGTTACACAGAATTTAACCTTTTCGCCTTGCAGTTCATTAGCTAGCTTAATGGTTTTGCTGTTTCACCATTAATCACACCAGTCTCTGTTTTCCAAGCGAATTTAGAGTTACCCTCTTGTGCACCTTCTGCATGGTAAAAATCGTAATCACCATCTAGTGTGTCACCAACTTGTGGGGTTGCACCGTCTAATATAGTGACATTATTCGCTTCTGGTTTTGCGCCTAGTGGGCCATTAACTAATTGTGGTTCACTACATTCTTGTTCACCAATAGCATTGATATTGCCATCTGCTTTTGGTGTTACACAAAACTCTAGATTTTGACCTTCAAGATCGTAAGTTAACTCAAGTTCTTGTGTGTTAATGATGGCAGCTTCAGTTTCAACATTGCGCCACAGGTAAGTACTGCCAGCTTCTTTACGAGGCTGAGCATTAGGGTCAACAAATTTATAGGTGCCCATAACAGTTTCACCAACATAAAGAACAGGCGCTGTAACTTCAGCAGCTATTGGTGCATACGTGTTGCCATTACCACTGTTTTCCAGTTCTTTGTTGTCTTCGGCATTACAACCCATTAGGGCTGCTGTAATAACAACGGCTAGAGTACTTTGTTTGAATGTCATATCGTTCTCGTTTATAAAGTTGGACAACGATGCCGCTTACTTAATGTAAGTAAAAGGCGTGTTAGTTGTTTTCATTCTTTTTCATAAAGTGTTATCGAGCGTAATAATAACTTTTCGAAAGGTGGTTGAATGTGATTCATGACGATTTTTGAGGATTTTATCGTCAAGATGAAAGTAAATGATGATCTGCTTCGAAGTTTCATAAGTAAAAAAAAGCTAACCACTCGGTTAGCTTTTTAGATTTGATTGCAATGTTGAATTACAGCTGGAACGAATAAGCCATAATCGCTTTGATTGCATTGATATCCGCACGATCGCCTTCTTTCGTATCGTCTAGTTTTGCGTAGATTCGGTCTGGACGGTACATACTACTACGTAAGCTAAACTCGAATCCTTTTAGGCTACCAGAACGTGGACGATACATAAGATCTAGCACATGCTCTTCAGCTCGGCCCGTTTCAATTTCGTTCGTTGTATGGTGCGGTACTGGTGCATTATCCCAGTGATAGCGGTAAGCTAGGTTTACATCAGGCATGCCTAGGTGACGTAAATCATAAGAGATACCCACAACGTGAGTTTCGCCACCATCACGACGGAATGAAGAATAGCCAGGTGAAGTCGCAAGACTTAAGTAACCTTTTGCTGAACCGAAACCGTAAGAGAAACCACCAGATTTTTCTGCACTTGGCGCGTCAACGGTGTGGTAGCCGTACCATAGATCCCAGGCATCGTGAGTGACTTTACCTTCGTAAGCAATCAATGATGCATGGTCATCAAATGCCGCTACACCTCTTTCTACGTCTTCTTGCCAAAGATCGCCGGCAGCTTTGTTAAAGTAGTACTGCGCTTTCAAGAAAAGGTTGGTCTCTGGAGAAACCGCGTGATTCATCCAAATATTGGTGTGGAAGCGGCGCAAGTAATCTTGAGCTTCACCGTAAGAAACCATGTAACCCCATTTGCGATTCACATTACGGGTTACACGAGCAGTGTAAAGGTAATCATAGCTATTTGGATATGGGTCGTAGTAGTTGCTAGCGGTGGTAAGATCGCCCATTTCATCACCTAGACCTTCCATAAACCCGGTTACGAACGCACCGTCGAATAGGTAATCTTGCCATTTATGCTTAACCATCACGCCTCGGTAGCTTGATAGTGTTGCATCATCTTGGTTAGCTGTCGTGATCATACCCGCATTAAAGAAGCCATCACCCACGACCATGTTACCGCCTTTCCAAACGAACATAGCATTGGCGACAGGAATTTTGCCAAAACCTTGTACATCATTACATTTGTATTGGCCTTTAAAAGGTTCACCACCGGTCCAAAAACAGTCAGTACTTTGAAGTAGTTTTTGACCTGCTTGCCAGTTATGCATATCGCCAGGGTATTGGTGATCTAGCTCAAATACATGTGAGTAGCCAATATTAAGGTTCATCTTAATAGGGCTATTACCAAATTTAATGTTACCAGTTTTATAGAAAATACCAGCAGATTGTGTCCACTCAAATTGTGTGTGGTGGCCATCGGTTCCAGCTAACTTGTTCGAATCATAACGATGCGCCGATTTGTAGTAGTTGACGAACGCCAGTGTCACTTTGTCACCTGTTGTTGCATCTTTGTACGCTTGGCTTAAAAATGATGCTTCTGCAACAGAAGGTACTGCTAATACACTAGATAAGAGCGCGCCACCTAAGGTCAATTTAACCGCTCGTGCGCAAAGGGTCGTTTGATATGTACGTGTCATAAAAAGTTAAGCTCCAATGTCCACGCTAGTTTCTTGGGTGGAATAATGGGGGAAGAATAAAGTTTCTTAATCTTACCAGCGGCTTTCGCATTCTTTCGTGACTAGTTCCACGAAAACAAAGGTAAAGGTGGGCAATTAATCGAAAATGAGATGTTAATCTTGATTTATGATTGATCGCGCGGGAAATAACTGAAAGGAATAGATAGTGAATGTAGAGAAGAGGGCGCACGAAAGGTTGGGGGTTTTCGTGCGCGAAGAAGTTATTTCAGAGAATAGACTTTGAAATTGTCAATTTTAAGATGGCTCTTCCATGTGCGGAAACCAAACTTACCTGATTTAAACTGTTCTTCATCAATGATTTCGTATAGCTGCTTATCGTTAGCGTATACGTACATGCGATCATCTAAGTTGATGATTTTGATATTCGTGTATACGTTTGGAACGTTCATAAAATCTTTATCAGATACATCGTATTCAGGCAGAAGAGGACGTTTCCCATCGCCAGCATAACGCCGGAATCGAGTCGTTGAGTTATCGTTAGCCCCATACCCGATATAGTAAAGCTTCATCGGGTCATATTTACGCATGTCACCTGCGCGCCATGTTGCTTTTTCAAAGAAGTCTTTTGAGCTTGTATCCTGTGCCATCCAGAACCAGTTTAAATCGGTACCACGATCGTTAGGTCCACCTTGAACAACGACCATACCATCAAATTCGATAACGGATGGAGTGCCAATATCATGTTTAAACCATACGGTTGTGCCGTCCCCATCATCCATATCAAGGGCGCCATCTTTCACTTCAGTACGAGATAAAGATGTCATTTCGACAACCCAATTATCGAGATTTTTCTCGAAAGTATCAGTGTATTTCAGCGTGCCGTGTTCTTTTATGAGTTGTTGTGGGGTTTCAAAATCAAAAGCGAGCGAGGGCAGTGATAAGCTAAGAGTTGCAGCGAGTACAGTTAGTTTAAGTTTCATTGTGCTTTCTCATAATGAAAGCCAGCGGGGGAAGCTGGCTTTATTAATATTAGGTATATGCTTTTAATACAGAAGCAGGAACCTCTGTAGGACGCCAAGAATCTCCAGAGTGCTCTAGCCAATGCATGAGTTCTTCTTTCACTAGCTTTTCTACGAGCTCTGGGTTTTCGCTTGCGATATTTTTCGTTTGATATGGATCTGCGACGTTGTCAAACAGTACATACTCGACCGGTTTGGCAATTTTACGTGTTGCTTGCAATGTGTAACGTTCAGTACGAACCCCACGAACTCCGTAAGATGGAGCTCCATATGGTGTTTTTACATAAAACTGCGACGTTGCACGTTTGTCACCTTTCTCACCTTGAATCGTTTTGGCGTAGTTACTGCCCTCAACGGTGTCAGGGATTTCAGCATCCAGTCCCATAAGTCCAAGCATTGTTGGGAACAAATCTGGCACTGAGAACAGAAGTTCATCTTGCATTGGCATAAGCTTGCCTTTCCAACGGAAAATCATTGGAATTCGAACGGCTTCTTCGTAAATAACGTTTTTGGTTGGTTCACCGTGGGCGCCCATACAACAGCCGTGATCGGAGAAGAACACAACTAATGTTTCTTCAGATAGCCCAAGGTTATCCAATTCATTCACAATCCGACCCACTTGCTCATCAACACCGTTAATCATTGCAAGATATTCTTTAAAGAATTCTGGACCGTACCCCTCTAAGTATTCTTTATTCCAATCAACCGTTGGGCGATCATTCAATTCACGAGAGGTTTTATCATTAAAACGTTCAAGGTACTTTTCCGGTACTTGATCGTAAGGTGAATGTGGAGGGTTCATTGATACAACAAGTGCGAAAGGCTGATCGTTGTCACGGAACTTGCCACCATCGTTACGCAAATATTTGATTGCCATATCTGCTTCGTGCTCTGGTGACCATTGGTTAATATGTAATGGAGCTTCACGTGGCGTTTCATTGGTCCAATAAATCGGATTCATATGAAGATCGTAAGTACCATAAGAATACCACCAATCAAAACCATGACGATGTGATGGTGGCGTCCAGTCATTCCAGTAGCGGTTTTCCATAGGGTTATTGTAAGACGGAACAAAAGGTGCTTTTGGACAATCTAGGTGCCATTTACCTAAATAGCCAAGTGAATAGCCATTTTTCTTAAGTACATCAGACCAGCAAATTGCATTGGTTTTTAACTCTACGCCAAAGTCAGAACCACCAAAGAATCCCTCTTCTGGGGTATGGCAGTTGCCGTGAATGCCATTACGATATGGATATTGACCTGTCATGAACATGCCACGAGCTGGCGTGCATAATGGGAAGTTTGAAATCGCTTGATCGAGAACGACACCCTCACGAGCCATACGATCGATATTTGGCGTTTTTGTGTATTTATCCATTCCCATGAATCCCAATGAATGGGTGCGGAACTCATCTGGGAAAATAATTAATAGGTTTGGCTTTTTCGCTTTATTTTGATTTTCTTCGTTACTAAGAACAGAAGTGGCTCCCTTGGAACCTAATGAAGAGCAAGCGGTAGTTGTGGCAATCACACTAGTTGCAGCAATCCCTTTCAAAAGATCACGACGCGAAACAGACATGGTGCTTTCCTTTTATGAATGTTTTTAAATGCAATTATTATGCTTTCTAAAATCTTTGATATTCCCTTATCGTAAATCATCGAAAGTTTAATGGCGAAGTGATAGATCACAAAAGCGGATAAATTATCTATACGAAAGCAAAAGTATGTATAGATAATGTATGTTCGCTTTATTATGATTTATGATAGATGTTGGCTAGACGAATGCTGTTTGTATGGTGTTTGTTAATAGTGTCCGAAAGTTATCAATGGCTTATTTTTAGTGATGTTTCGGCCTATTGTTTTATTAGTCATAGCTATCAATATAAAAGAAAACGAAATAATGTGTGAAAGAGATCGCAAGTTAAGTGCCTCGCGTTTTCTCTCTTTCACTTTAATGTGTATCCTAATTTCGAAATCAAACGAAAGTTGGTTTCAACTAAAAGGAGAAATCCAATGAAGACAGCAGTCGAAAGGCGCAATGAAATCGTCGAGCTGGTGAATGCCAATGGCAAAGCTCGCGTCGAAGATCTTGCCTCTAGATTTAACGTCTCAAGTGTTACCATCCGTAGCGATCTGTCTTTTCTTGAGAAAAATGGCTATATCGTGCGCTCGCACGGCACCGCTATCCCTAACTCTGGACTCATCGCCGAACTGTCAGTGCATGAAAAACGCCGACACAACGCCGAGGGCAAAGCGATCTTGGGCGAAGCGGCCGCAAAACTGATTGAAGATGGTGACACGGTGATCCTGGATTCAGGTACTACTACGCTCGAGATTGCTCGCGGTTTGAGCCAAGTCGAAAGCGTGGTGGTGATGACGAATGGACTCGATGTTGCTATGGAACTCTCATCAAAAACCGGTATTGAAGTTTTGATGACGGGGGGCGTACTTCGAAAGAATGCAATGTCTTTTGCCGGTGCACAGTCGGAAGCAGGTTTAAAAAATCACCGCTTCGACAAAGTGTTTCTCGGTGTGGACGGTTTCGATCTCAAAGCGGGGATCACCACGTACAACGAACAAGAAGCATCACTGAACCGTTTGATGTGTGAGTTGTCCGATAAAGTGATTGCGGTGGCGGACTCCAGCAAGTTCGGCAAACGCAGTTGCCACATGATCCGCGACTTTAATGCCATTGATACGCTGATCACCGATTCAGATATTCCAGAGGAATATTTGAAAGAATTGCGTAATCAAGGTGTGAACGTGGTCGTCGTCGAAAAGGCAGACTAACACCGCACTCTTTCGTGTCTTAGCTCCATAGCAGTATCGAGTTTGATCTACTGTGGAGTTACGACATGACCACCCTTTTGAACATCGTTAAACAGCACAAAGCTGGCAACGAAAACGGCATCTATTCCGTTTGTTCTGCACACCCTTTGGTGCTTGAAGCGGCTATTTTACAAGCCAAGCAAGACCAATCTCCGCTTCTTATCGAAGCCACTTCTAATCAAGTTGACCAATTTGGTGGTTACACAGGCATGTTGCCTGCAGATTTCCGTGATTTTGTTTTAGGTTTGGCAGAGCAACATGGCTTTGCGACAGACCAACTTATCTTAGGTGGCGATCACCTAGGTCCAAACCGTTGGCAAGGCGAGTCGGCAGAAGACGCGATGGCGAAAGCTGACGTTCTGATCGAAACGTACGTGGCGGCCGGTTTTACTAAAATTCACCTTGATTGTTCGATGTCGTGCGCTGGGGACCCGATCCCATTGACGGACGACATCGTGGCAGCTCGCGCTGCGCGTTTGGCGAAAATCGCGGAAGCGACAGCGATCCAACATTTCGGCACGGCGGACAATCTTACTTACGTTGTCGGTACGGAAGTGCCAGTACCAGGCGGTGAAGCGGAAGACTTGCACGATGTGCAGCCAACCTCTCCAGAAGCGGCGCGCCAAACCATTCAAGCGCACCAAGACGCTTTCGCTGCGGCGGGTCTCGATTGTTGGCAGCGTGTGGTTGGCCTTGTGGTGCAACCGGGTGTGGAATTTGACCATTCTAGCGTGTGCGATTACAAGCCTGAAGCGGCCGTTGAGCTTTCTAAAGTGGTCAACGATTTTGAGCACATGATTTTTGAAGCGCACTCTACCGATTACCAAGCCCCAGACAACTATGGCCATTTGGTTCGCGATCACTTTGCGATTTTAAAAGTGGGCCCACAACTGACGTTTGCCATGCGTGAAGCCCTGTATGCGCTGTGCGCGATTGAAGATGAAATCATTCCAGAAGCGCAACGTTCTCAGCTGCGTGCGGTGGTTGAGCAAGTGATGTTGGCTAAGCCAGATAACTGGGCGAAGTACTACCACGGTACAGACGCAGAGCAAAAATTTGCACGCTCTTGTTCTTTCTCTGATCGCATCCGTTACTACTGGACGGACGAAACGATCCAATCAGCGGTCGACAAACTGTTTGCAAACTTAAGTCACGACATGCCTTTGGCGCTGATCAGCCAATACCTACCGGAAGCGTACATTGCACTGCGCCGCGGCGAGATTGCCAACGATCCAAAAGCATTTGTGATCAACAAAATTCAAAAAAACGTGCTGGAAGTGTACGCACGGGCTTGCAAATTTTAATTATAAGAGTGAAGAGAAAATGACACACCTAGGCATTGAAGTTGCTGAGTTAGAAGCAAAAAAAGCGTTCTGGACAGCAAAAGAAATTGAACAACAACCGTCTTGTTGGACACAAACACTGTCAATCATTGAAGAGTACCGCAGTTCGGCGAAAGCGTTCCTATCGCCATTGTTCGCGAAAGACAACCTACGCATCGTGATGACGGGTGCGGGTACATCGGCGTTTGCGGGCAAAGCGTTAGCACCGATTTTATCGAAAGCGCTCAACCGTCGCGTGGAAGCGATTGCAACGACAGACATCGTGTCAAACCCATACCAATACTTTGCGGAAGATATCCCAACGGTATTGGTTTCTTTTGCTCGTTCAGGTAACTCACCGGAATCGGTACACGCGGTAGATTTGGCGTCACAAGTGCTGTCTAACTGCTTCCACCTAGTGGTGACGTGTAACCCGGATGGTCAACTGTTCCAACGTTGTGAGAAAGACGAGCGCTCTCTTGCGGTATTGATGCCAGCGGAAACCAACGACCAATCGTTCGCCATGACCTCATCATTCTCATCAATGATGATGGCTGCATTTTCGTTATTGGCTTTCGAACAGAACTTTTCGCAAGTATTCGAAAATGTTTGTAAGCAAACTGAGAGCCTAATCAAAGAAATTTGTAACCCAGTAAGTAAAATTGTCAGCAACAATGCAAAGCGAGTGATTTACCTTGGTTCAGGTGGTTTTCAAGGCTTAGCGCAAGAATCAGCGCTGAAACTACTGGAACTGACGGCGGGTAAAGTGGTTGCGATGTACGACTCACCATTGGGTTTCCGTCACGGTCCAAAATCGATCGTAGACAGCGAAACACTGATTGTGGTGTACATCTCTAATGACGACTACACCCGCAAGTACGACTTAGATCTGCTAACGGAGCTACGCCGTGACAACAAAGCGCAGCACGTGGTGGCAGTGGCAGCGAAATTGGATGAGGTGGTGATGAACGGTGAATACGTACACATCCCAGGATTAGAAGACGCGGACGACGTGGCGCTGATTTTCCCATACCTGATCGTGGCTCAAGTGTACTCGTTCTTCCACTCGCTAGCGCTAGAGATCACTCCGGATAACCCATGCCCAACAGGCGAAGTGAACCGTGTGGTGCAAGGCGTGATCATCCACGAATTTCAAAAATAATAGGGGACACAAACATGTCAGCAAATATCGTATGGTGCCGAATTGACGAACGTCTACTGCACGGCCAAGTTAAAATTACGTGGATGCCAGCGTCTGGCGCGAACACTTGTATCGTGTGTAACGATGACGTAGCAGAGGGCCCAACGGCGGATTTCGCTCAAGCGGCAATGCGTGCATCAGCCGGTGGTGAATTCAAAACTTCATTTTACTCTGTCGACAAGCTGTGCGCGATCATCGACAAAGCAAAACCAGAGCAAAAAATCTTCATCGTATGTTCTAACCCAACAGACGTTGCGCGTCTGGTAGAGGGCGGTGTGCCAATCAAGCAAGTGAACGTGGGTAACATGCACTTCCATGAGGGCAAAGAGCAGATCACCAAAACGGTTTCTGTGGATGCAAAAGACATCGCCGCTTTTGAACGCATCGCAGCATGCGGTGTGGTATCGACCATCCAAAACACGCCAGACCAAGAGCCTGTTGAAGTGCTCGAGTTGGCGAAAGCGACCGCTTAATTTTGAAGTACCTGGATGGGGTCACCCATCCAGTGCCTGAAAAAGAAAGGAATACACAATGCTATTTGAAGCACTTTTAGTTGCAGCGTGGGCGTTCCTATGTGGTATCGATAAATACGATGTTGCATTGAACATTCACCGTCCTTTGATCACCGGCCCAGTCATTGGCCTTATCATGGGTGATCTCCAATTGGGTCTGATGACCGGCGCGGTTCTTGAACTGGCGTGGCTTGGTCTTGTGCCAAACGCAGGCGCTCAGCCGCCAGATGTGACCATGGGTACCATTGCCGCGGTCGCTTTCGCTGTGATGACCAACCAATCGCCAGAAATCGCGATGGGTGTGGGCATGCCAATCGCCGTACTGATGCAAATGCTGATCATCGGCTTCTTCGCCATGTCTTCATTCGCGATGGGCAAAGCGGACGCTTGCGCGGACCGTGGTGATTCACGCGGCATCGACTTCCTCTTAGTCAGCATTTTGACTGCTCGTGCCACCATGTACGCCGTCGTGGGCTTCATCACCGTTTACTTCGGTGAGCACGCCGCACAGTGGATCGACGAAAACGCGCCACGCATGCTGCTTGAGGGCTTAGGTATCGGTGCGAAGATGGTGCCAGCGATCGGTTTTGCGATGCTACTAAAAGTGATGTGGAACAAAGAGATGGCGGGTGTGTTCTTCATCGGTTTTGTGATGACCACTTACCTACAACTGCCAATCATGGCGGTCGCGGTACTGGGCGGCTCAGCTGCGGTGCTGTACTACTTCATGACGGGTAATAACCAAGGCAACGCCACTGCCGCAACCAACAGCAATGTTCAAAGCGAGAATTACGATGACGACGGTATCTAATGTAGAAACGCTTCCAGCACAAGAAGCGCCAGTAGAACGTTTAACCGACGGTGTGGATGCGTACCAAGACACAGAAGTGCGTAAAGTGATCACCAAACGTGACCTGTTCATGTGTGCCCTGCGTGGCCTGTTCATGGAGGGTAACTTCAACTTCGAACGCATGCAGGCAGGCGGTTACGCTTACTCCATGGTGCCAGCGCTGAAGAAAATTCACGGCAATAACAAGCGTGACTTTGCGACGTCATTGAAAAACCATCTGCAGTTCTTCAATAGCTCACCAAAACTGTTCACATTCCTATTGGGCCTATCGGTTGCGATGGAAGAAAACAAAGAGAAACCAAGCACCATCAACGCTGTAAAAGTGGCGGGTCTTGGACCTCTAGGTGGTATCGGTGATGCGCTTGACCACATGACCTTGATGCCGCTGACTCTTGCACTCGGTGCTGCGATTGCTATCGACGGTTCGATTGCGGGGCCATTTGTGTTCTTCGTGCTGTACCAAATTCCGCACTTCCTGGCGTACTTTGGTTTGATGTTCCTAGGTTACAACGCTGGTGCGAAAGCGATGAGCACCATGAGTGGGGTGACCGAGAAACTCGCTCGGGCCGCGAACATCATGGGTCTGTTCGTGATTGGTGCGTTGACGGCCACGTTCATCAAAGTGCACACCACGTTAGAGTTGGAAATGGGCGGCAAAGCCGTGTCATTACAGACCGACCTGTTCGACAAGATCATGCCGAACCTGCTGCCACTGGCGCTCGTGTTCTTCATGTTCAAAATGGTGCGTGGCAAAGGCTTCTTTGCTAAACCACCGGTGCTGATTTTTGGCACGCTCGCATTTGGTGTGGTTGGCCACTACCTAGGCATTCTCTAAGTTTGACTCAAGGGGAGGTGAATGCTTCCCCTTATTTTTAAGGAAGTTTTTACATGATCGGTATCGTAGTTTCAGGCCACATTAACTTTGCAACGGGCATGCAGTCAGCATTCAAAGCGATTGCGGGCGAACAAGCGCAGTTTCAGTTTGTGGATTTTCTGGAGTCCATGTCGACAGACGATTTAGAAGCGGAATTACGTCGCGCAGCACAAGAAGTGAACACTGGAGACGGCGTATTGTTCTTGTGTGACGTGGTGGGAGGTTCACCGTGTAACCGAGCGATGAGCATCATGCTTGATACACCAAACGTTGAAATCATTGCCGGTGTGAACTTGGCGATGGTGGCGAACGCGGCGTTTGAGCGAGACGGTTCAAATCTAGATGATTTGGTGGAGACGATCCAGGAGATAGGGGCTTCGACGATGAAGTCAATGCGTCAAGAGATAGCGAAGTTAACGGCGACGACGAGCGCGGTGACAGAAGAAGACGGGTTGTAATTATGCGTTTTGCTCTGTTGGCCGATAAGGTCTTTACGCCTGAAGGCGTTCAACATGATGCTGCTGTGATCATTAACGGTGACAAAATTGAAGCTGTTACTGCATCACTACCAACCGATTGTGAAGTGATCCGTCTTGAGGGGCAAGCTCTGATGGCTGGATTTGTTGATATCCACATTCATGGTCGAGCAGGTTGCGATGTGATGGATGCAACTCCTGAAGCGCTGCAAACTATTTGTAGCTCTTTACCTCAAACCGGGGTGGTTGCATGGTGTGGTACGACAGTAACCGCTCCGTTGCAGGAAATCCAAACGGCATTATCTGAGGTTAAAAACTTCATTCAGGCTGGCACGAGCAAAGGTGCAGAGTTAGTCGGTTCATTTCTTGAGGGACCTTATTTTACTGAAAAGTTTAGAGGCTCCCATCCAACTCGCTTTTTGAAAGCGGCCACCTTGGATGAACTTGAGCAATTAAAAGAAGCAGCAGGCGATACGCTGATGCGTGTTGCGTTGGCGCCTGAGTACGAAGGTTCTATGGATGTGATTGACTGGTTGGTGAGTCGCGGTATTAAAGTGAGTGTTGCTCATACAAGTGCCACCTTTGACCAAGTCACGGAAGCTCATCAGCATGGTGCGGATTGTGGCGTGCATTTGTTCAATGGCATGTTGGGATTACACCATCGTGAACCAGGTTGTACTGGCGCCGTGCTTTATCACGATATGTTGGCTGAATTGATTGCCGATGGCGTGCACGTTAATCCTGTAATAATGAACCTTGCGTACCGAATGAAAGGGCATGAAAAGATTGCGCTGATCACTGATTGTATGCGTGCTGGCGGTATGCCCGATGGCGATTATGTTTTGGGTGCACAGACAGTAACCGTTACCGATGGTAACGCGTTTACTAAAGATGGTTCATTAGCGGGCAGCACCTGTAGTTTGGATCAAGCACTACGAAATATGGTGTTTAAAGCGGAAGTACCTGTTTGGGAAGCCGTACAAATGACCACATCCGTACCAGCGAAATATCTAGGTTTACAAGATCGCCTTGGCTCAATCGCCGAGGGTTTTGATGCAAGTCTGGTCGTCATGGACGACCAACTCAATGTTCAACGGACCCTCATTAAAGGGCAGTGGGCATTCGAGATTTCAAAATAATTAAGAGGTTTCATGATGGAAATTCGTCAACCAATTCATAGCGCACACGCGAAAACACTCGATACGGCGGGTCTGCGTGAACAGTTCCTAGTGGGAACCGTCTTTGTTGAGGGTGAAATTTCACTGACTTACTCTCACATTGACCGCATCATCTTTGGTGGTGTAGTACCAACTCAAGCGCCATTGGCATTAGCCGCAGGCAAAGAGCTAGGCGTGGACTTCTTCCTACAACGTCGTGAACTTGGCCTTATCAACCTAGGTCAAGCGGGCAAAGTGACGGTAGATGGCGAAGTGCATGACATCGCCCATCGTGAAGCGCTGTACATTGGCATGGGTGCGCAGCACGTGACGTTTGAAAGTGTGGACGCAACGGCGCCGGCTCAGTTCTATGTGAACTCTACGCCGGCACACCATACATACCCAACACGTAAAGTGACCTTGGAAGAAGCCGAGCAAGTAACGCTAGGCAATCAAGAGAACGGTAACGTTCGCACGATTAACAAATACATCGTGCCATCGGTGCTACCAACATGTCAGTTGACCATGGGTCTGACGCAACTGCACCCGGGCTCACTTTGGAACACGATGCCATGCCACACGCATGAGCGTCGTATGGAAGTGTACTTGTATTTTGATATGACGGCAGACAACGTTGTCTTCCACTACATGGGTGAGCCAACCGAAACACGTCACATCGTGATACGTGATAAACAAGCGGTGATTTCCCCAAGTTGGTCAATTCACTCTGGTGTCGGCACGGCAGCGTACTCGTTCATTTGGTCAATGTGTGGTGAAAACCAAACGTTTGATGACATGGACCACGTTGCAATGACGGACATCCGATAAGTCAGGCTTCGCCTTACTCCCATTTTTAATCTATATCGGGTCTCGCGCTCAGTCTAACCCTCGATGTCGCTTGGGCGTGAGACCCCTTTTTAAGGAAACACATCATGAACATGTTCGATTTAACGGGCAAAGTCGCTATCGTAACCGGTTGTGATACGGGTCTAGGTCAAGGCATGGCAGTTGGCCTAGCAAAAGCAGGCGCTGACGTACTAGGCATTGGCTATGTAGATGCACCAGAAACACAAGCGTTGATTGAAGCGCAAGGTCGTAAGTTTGAATACATCAACGCGAACCTGATTGCCGACTCAAACAAAGCAGCATTGACAGCATTGATTGACCAAGCGGTAGAGAAGATGGGTCGCGTGGACATCTTAGTAAACAACGCTGGCATCATCCGTCGTGAAGACCTTCTAGACTTCTCAGAAGAGAACTGGGACGACGTGATTGCTATCAACCAAAAAGCCGTCGTGTTCCTGTCTCAAGCGGTATCTAAGCACTTTATTGCTCAGCAGTCTGGCGGTAAAATCATCAACATCGCTTCTATGCTGTCATTCCAAGGCGGTATCCGCGTGATTTCTTACACGGCATCAAAATCGGCGGTGATGGGTATTACTCGTGCACTAGCGACAGAACTATCGGGTCACAACATTCAAGTGAACGCGATTGCCCCTGGTTACATGGCAACGAACAACACGGAAGCACTGCGTGCGGATGCTGAACGTAACAAAGCGATTCTAGAGCGTATCCCTGCTGCTCGTTGGGGTCTACCAGAAGACATGCAAGGTCCAATCACGTTCTTGGCATCAGAAGCGTCGAACTACGTGACCGGTTACACATTGGCCGTTGATGGCGGCTGGCTAGCTCGTTAATAGGAGCCAATGATGACGTTCAGTAAAGAGCACGTATTAGCGCAGATGAAACGCGTGTACCGTTACCAAGTCACGCATCAAACGCGTTCGGTCATCCGTCGAAGTGGTGCGACTCGCTTCATCAAAGACACCGATTGGGAGCGTGGCGTGTTTTGGTCCACCGTTTCAGCCGCTTGGCTGGCCACTGGTGACCAAGAGTACCTTGATGGCGTGATGGACTACACCTTACATACAGGTTTTCGTACCGGCGCGTTTCCGCGTTTTGCCGATGACCACGTGTGTGCCCAAGCTTACTTGGATGTTTATCCAAGCGTTAACATCCCAGAAGCGCTTGAGCCGACCATCAAAGCATTTGAGGTCATGCTCAATGACCCACAACCAGGCCACCGTGATTGGTGGTGGGTAGATTCACTCTTTATGGCGCCGCCAGCGTTTGCGGCGTTGTCAAAAGTAACAGGTGACAACAAGTACGTCGACTACATGCACACGGCATTCTGGGATTCGGTGAATCACCTGTATGATCCGGAAACGGGGTTGTACTACCGTGATTACCGTTACATGCCAACGGAAGTGGGTCAGCAATACCGTAACGAGTTTGGTGATGGTGGCAGTGAGTTCCGTGAGGCCAATGGCGAGAAAGTTTTCTGGTCACGTGGTTTAGGTTGGATGTTGGCGGCGGTGCCACGCATTCTAGAGCGTCTTCCTGAGGGCTTTGAGCCTCGTGATGAATATCTGAGTATCTTTGCTGATCTAGCGAAAGAAGTGGTGAAGTACCAACACGAAGATGGCTTTTGGCGTGCTAGCTTACTGGACCCTGCGTCGTTCCCGGCACCAGAATCGAGTGCAACGGCGTTATTTACTTTTGGCTTAGCGTGGGGCATCAACAACGGTGTGTTGGATGAAGAAACCTACTTGCCGATGGTGTTAAAAGCGTGGTCGGCATTAGAAACGGCGATTCATGACAACGGCATGATAGGTTGGGTGCAATTACCGGCGTTTAATCCACGAGATGTACAGTTTGAGCATAACATTGATTATGGTGCGGGCGCGTTTATCTTGGCAGCAATAGAAGTTTCTAAGCTTGGATAAATGATGTGTTCTTGCATACATCGGGAAAAGATAAAGCGGCTAAAAGCCGCTTTTTTGCATTATATTTTCGGAACTATCGCATTTAGTTCTACAAAAACATATCAATTATTTATACTCAAAATGCCTTCGTTGGAGCAATAGCTTACGAGTTTGGCAAGACAATCCGGTTCTTGGCAATTACGTGTAGTAAGAACTCGGCCTTGTTGATTTCGGTATACGGTTTTACTTCCATCGCCAAAATTTTCTCTAACCCCAGACCAAGATATACCATGTCGGTCTTGACCATCAAGATAAATCTTGTCACCAACTTCAATTGATGTTTTTGTCCAAGAGTAGATTTTGTCAATTGTATAGCATTGTTCAAAGTGAACATTTGCATTATTAGTCAGAGTACAATTAACTTCACCTGCTACAGCAGAGATGCTCGTGAATGCTAATATTATTCCTATAAAATTAATATTCCTCATTATTTACCTAGTAAATATAAGTTGAACTTTTGTTATCAATGTTGTTTGGCGATGGTGTTTGTTTTAGTTAGGTAAATAACTATTTCTTTTGATTTTCTTTAGATATCATATTTGGAGAGAATCCTTTCATCTTCTCGCATTAATTTTTAGTTAACCAACCTAAGAACTCTTCTGAATCACTTAGATAAACAACTTTTGGAGTAAAGCTTTCTGATTGACAAATGGAAGGCGCGACGAGCAACATTGCTGTAATAAAAAACATCTTCATAATATGTGTAAGTCACTGAAAAATATGAATGACTTTATACATTAATCTAATGTTATTTTGTGTGATCTTTCTTCCTTAATAAAGCATGAGCAAAGTTGAATAATATTGGTGTAATGTTGATTTTAGTGGGGGCCGTAGTATTTCCAATAACTATTAAAATTCTTCTAATGGATAGAATTAAGCTATTTTTAAACATCAATTATCACATTTTAATAAACAATATTTTATCTAGTTAATGGTCATGCATCGATATTGCTGTTTAAGATTGTTCACCATATCGTTAGGAATTTTTTGAGGCTTTGAGCCTGCTCGAATAAAATCAACAATACCTCGAGTAGAACGAACTGTTGTAAAGGTTGGTCCCGACAGGTGATCAATCTGAGCAAAAATGTAATTTTGTAAAGAGGCATCTTTTACGGGTTGCTTACTTTTACTAGAATTAGTTTTTAGCAAAATATCAGGGCAATAACATTCTATTCCTTGTTGTTGTAAGTTTAGAAATGCTCTTGAACGCTCTCCGCGCTTACAATGAAGTAGATACCAATTTTTCATATATAACCTAGTATTTTATGATCGATTAGAGTTCTTTAGGCAGGTGAAAATTATCTATCATGCGTAGTATTCTTCAATAATAGCTATCACCCAAGCGTTATTGTTGTTGCACAGACCTTAGTTTATCGTTGGTGTAATGCTCTTTAAAGGCTGCTTTTGTTATCTTACAGCTTCCTTTCGTATTTTTATTCTAACCTTTTATTGGTTGGTTTTATGTGATTTGCGTTCAGGATTTTGTATTATTGTGTATTTTGAAAGTAAATGAAGATTTAAGTCGTTTTTTTTCCGTTGCTTCTTTGATGTGTGATTAAGATAGGGGTGATGGTTGAGACTAAAATGTCGATTAGAAAAAATGCAGCGGGATAGGCCACTGCATTTTATTGATAAGCCCTGAAATTAGCTTAGAAAGTCGGGAACATCGCTTTTTTCCCATTCACGTAAGTGCTTTTCCAAGAAGTCGCCTTGTTTAAAATTGTCCATTCCGTAAGGTAAACGGTTTTTAGTTGGAACCCAAATCTTCAGCTTAGCAATGATCTCTTTATATTCTGGTTGACCAGCTAAGTTTGTATGTTCATTAGGATCGTATTTGTGATCATACAGCTCCTCTGAACCATCTCGATATTGAATGTAGCGATAACGTTCATCTCGTATTGCATGATTTTTATAACCCCAAGTAGTCACTGCAGGCTTGTTTCTCTTGAATTCAGGGTTGTTCATTAGTGGACGTAGGGTTAACCCCTCGTTGGAATTAACCTCAGGCAAGCCACACAAAGAAACAATCGTTGGATAAATATCGAGTAAACTTACCGCTTCTTTATGTCTAACTTCCTGCTGCTGCTCTGGCATTTTTATTACGAATGGTACGTGGGTGGACTCTTCCCAAAGTGTATTTTTTCGCCAGTTTCGGTGTTCACCGAAGTTTTGTCCATGGTCAGACCAAAGCATAACAATGGTATTGTTTTTATGTGGGCTTGATTCAAGAGCGTCTAATACCTTGCCAATTTGAGCGTCAACAAAAGCGATGCATGCTAGATTAGCACGCACGAGTTCTTTCCAGAATGTTGGACTTACTTTCTCTACCGCGGCATGGTCTCCGCCTTGGATTGCCCCCATTGTCATCGCTTTGCCGTAAAGAGGGATGTCATCCATTTCACCATCAATGATTTCTGGCATTTGAATGGAATCGAGAGGGAACATATCAAAGTATTCTTTAGGGGCGGTAAACGGAACATGCGGTCTTATGAAACCCGCGGCCAAGAAAAACGGCTGTTTATATTCTTTATGCAACTGTTCTGCTGCCCAATGCGCAAAATATTCATCTGGCATTAAACCTCCCATAGGAATGTCGTCGCGGTCGAGCTCCCCCCAACAAAGTGATTTACCTTTTGCATCAGGGCCAAAGGTTGTCACTATTTGACCGCCGTCTTCTGGAAATGGGTAATACTTATGGTCATTTACGCCGTATGAGCCGTAACCAAAACCACGGTCGAGAAACATTTTATTCTTGATCTCATATTTCTCTTGCTCAATGTGCCATTGTTTTTCTGCACGATAGTCAGAAGTACCGTGGTGGAAGATTTTTCCACAAGCCATGGTGTAGTAGCCATTCTGTTTAAAGTGCTGTGGTAGTGTAGGTATATCACCCATCACTTCTTCGGCAATTTCGGCAAAGTTTTTCATGCCAAGTTCTTTATTCGTGTACCAGCCCGTCGTTGTAGGAGCCATACCAGATAAAATGGCGTTCCTAGACGGACCGCAAACTGGTACTGCGCAATGTGCATTCACGAAGTTATGACTTCGACTCATTAACCGATCGATATTTGGTGTCTTTGCTTGAATATGCCCTCGCAATCCGCCGATCCAATCATTAAGATCATCGATCGCAATAAATAAAACATTAGGCTTATTATTTTGTGCTGTAACTAAAGGACTAAAAGCCATAGTGGCTCCTAATGCTCCAGTGGATTTAATAAAACTTCGGCGAGAAATTTCCACGTCAACTTCCAAATTTAACAATGATGAAGTTGAATTATATTTCAGCTTTATAATGGTTACTTTGAAGGGGGTCAAAAATAAAAAATGATACTATTATCAAAATTTATTTAGTTTGGTGGTGAAAGATCTTAGTGCATTTAATGCTTGTGTTTTTTATTATTTAATGTTTTAAATCAATAAGTTGCCGTTTAACATAATGCAAATAATACGTATTCTTTAGATAAAAAAGCACCCTATGAATTTACATAGGGTGTTAAGTTATAAAACTAAAAATACAGGATTAAATCATGAAAAAATATTGATGGAATTACTTCTTCCAGTATTCAAAGTAAATATGATTTGCTTGATGATCTACTTTGTCTACATTATTAGGTAATAGCTTCTCAGCGACTGTAAATGAGAATTCAAAAACAACACCAAGACCTTTACCCGTGATAAATTTGTCTGCGACAACAATTTTCTGATCAACATATTTACCATCTGGAAATGCACTAATTAAATTGTCGCCTGTTGAATATTCACGACCATTTAATAGTCCATTTTTTGATAGAACCTTCGCTGGAGCAGAGCACAGTGCACAGATCCACTTGTCTAGTTCAATGTGACGCTTGATAAAAGATATTGCCATTTCATTAGCCGTCAGATTATCAGTACCTTTTGGTCCACCAACCATTGCAATGGCATCATAGTTTTTTTCAAAGCAGTTAATTAACGTATCATCTGCCGTGATGCGAGTATTGAAGTACGTCTGAAGAGCAGTCGTTTCCATACAAGATAGAACATCAACTTCAATTTCTAAACGGCGCATGATATCAATGAAAACAACCGCTTCTGCCTCTTCAAAGCCATCAGCAAGTAGTAACGCAACGCGAGGAGCAATTACTTGAGAATCTGTCATGATTACGCTCCGATTTTCTTTATTGTCTCTAACGTATTGCGTACGTTCTCGCCAATCACTTCCCAGTCGTTGTCTGCGATGCGATCCACTGGAGCAATCCAAGTACCACCACAACAAACGACTTCTGGAATAGCAAGATAGTTACCTAAATTGATAACGTTTACGCCGCCAGTTGGCATAAACTCAAGACCTTTATACGGCCCTGTAAGTGAGCGTAACATGGCTACGCCACCAGACGCTTCCGCAGGGAAAAACTTCAAGCTATTTAGACCCATTTCTAACGCTTGCTCTACCTGAGATGGTGAGTTAACACCCGCAATAATATGAATATTATTGTCTATACAGTAACGCACAGTGTTAGGATTGAAACCTGGTGAAACAACAAAATCTGCACCAGATTCAACCGCAAGTTTTGCTTGCTCAGCATTAAGTACAGTGCCCGCACAAATGATCATTTCAGGGTATGCTTCACGCATTAAACGAATGGCTTCTGCCGCTGCATCACTACGAAATGTAATTTCTGCCGCAGGAAGACCATTTTCGACTAACACTTTTGCTAACGATGGAGCATCTTTTGCATTTTCGATCTGAATGACTGGCATTACGCGCATTTCACGTAATTTCTGATTAATCTCTTTGATATTCATACTATAAATTCATTAATGACGTTATGTAAGTGGTGTTTTCTTGAGGAATGATTGCGCCTTTGTGCTGAATCACTTCGGCGGCAAGCTTGTTACCCCAATGGCAACATTCTTTCAATGGTCGGCCTGTTGCCCATGCAGCTAGGAAGCCACCATTAAATGAGTCCCCAGCGGCTGTTGTATCCACAACATTTGTTACCACATTACCTACTGCAATATCACATTGATGTCCAGCATCACTAAACATTGCCCCATCTTTACCCAGTTTAACGATCACATCGCTTACACCTAGTTCGCGTAATCGATCCGTCAAGTGTTCTGGGCTAATTTCTTCACCCAATAACAGAGATTCATCATCACAAGTCACAAGTGCAATATCAGCAAGTCGGTAGAGTTTTTCCAACCATTCCTTGGCATGTGCTTGCCCTGCCCACAATCGTGGACGGTAGTTTGAATCGACTGCGATTTTTACACCGTGAACTTTCAGGTGCTGAATAGAATCTAATAATATTTGCTTGTCTTCTTCAGGCAAAATGGCCAATGAAATGCCTGATAGATAAACTAAGTCAAACTCTGTTAATGCATGTATCGTGTTACTAAAATGCTCATGCTGACATAAGTAGCGAGCAGCAGAATCATTACGCCAATATTGGAAAGAGCGCTCACCATCCGGAGAAAGCTCGATTGCGTAAAGAGCGGGTATTTTGTCTTTATTGGACATCACTAAAGAACAATCAATACCCTCTTGTACCCATTCCGCTTTCATGTATTTACTGTAATTATCTACACCAAGTACAGTCACATAAGAAGGATGCACCTCAGGTGCTAAACGGGACAGGTAGAGAGCGGTATTTAGCGTATCTCCACCAAAGCGTTGCTCTTGGGTTGAAAATGCCTGACCTGACAATTCGATCATACATTCGCCAAGAATGGCAATTTTCTTTTTTGAAAACGTCGTCATTTAGTTGGTATCCAAAAATTGAAAAAAACCGATTGCGACCCTTTTCGCTGATGATAATCGCAACCGGTAAAGCACAATAAACTCTGAGGGGGAGACGTCGTGCTAAAAGTGATGTCTAAAGCTTATCTGCACTGCGGCAAACGTTAATTTTCGAGATAATTACTTCTCGCATAGCGGCTTTTGATGTGACGTTATAATGACGTGGGTCATTCGCACCTGGGTTTTCAATAAAGTACTGTTTTAATGCGTCGGCATAAGCAATTTTTAGTTCCGTCGCTACGTTCACTTTATTAATGCCCAATTCGATACAACGACTTACGTCAGCATCTGGCACACCAGAAGCACCATGAAGCACTAGAGGAATGTCTGTCTTTGCACTGATTTTCGCTAAACGGTCAAAGTCTAGGCGAGGTTCTTCTTTGTACAAACCATGTGCTGTACCAATTGCAACCGCAAGGGAATCAATGCCTGTACGTTGAATAAACTCTACAGCCGCATCAGGGTCAGTAAACATCGCGTCTTTTGCATCAACAACAAGATCATCTTCCACACCGCCCAAGCGGCCTAGTTCCGCCTCAACTGTACAATCCCAACCATGACAGAATTGGACAACCTTTTTCACCATTTCAATATTTTCTTCGAATGGGAAATGTGAGCCATCGATCATTGCTGATTTTACGCCTGCTTCCACTTTGTTTCGAATGTCTTTAAAACATTCATGGTGATCTAAGTGTAGTGCGATAGGCATGTGGTATCGACGAGCTGCCGATTTACAAATATTCACGAGGTAATCGGTACCAGCGTAAGCATAAGTACCTGGTGTTCCGGCTAAAATTACTGGTGAACGCATTTCAGAAGCGGTTTCTAATACAACTTGAACCGTTTCTAGGTTGTGAATATTGAATGCAGGAACTGCGTAACCGCCCTCTTGAGCTTTACGCAGCATTTCCTTTGTTGACACTAAAAACATGATAAGACCCTCTAAAAATCTTTCGCTAACTTTCGATTATGGTATTCGAAAACGAAAGAAAATGAAAAGATCGAGATCACATAATTCGTTTACTAGAAGAAATTCGACATTTTCGAGCTATAACATGTCACCCCTTTTCTCAGAAGGTTGTTTTTCGGTCTAAATGCTCGTCCAATTACGCGTTCTTTACAATAATCTCGCTTACTTTGCTTCTCCAAGCGTCGAGTGTGTGGGCTTTGTTCTAAGATATATTCATTTTCAAAAATAACTGAAACCTCTTTCGTTTCTCTACGACCAATAATTATCGCCTCTATCGAAGGGATTCGAACAAAAAAGTCATCTTTCTCAGCTTCCAATAGGCGAGGTTCCGCTTCCCAAAGCCCTACTCTGTCGCCACAAAATAACGCGATATTGAGTGATCGTAGTGACCACAAGCTGCTTGCCGGCCCGCTATAATTGTCAGTGAGTCTCGCATCACTATCAAAAAGACCTTGAGTTGGCACGCCATTTTTTAATGCTCCATTGGCAATAAAGTAGTTCAGGTTTGTTTGTAGCGCGCGTTTTACTTCTCCAACATTTAATCGTGTAGGCACTTGCTCTTGAACATCAAGTGTTGCAATGAGTGGTGCCGTAGCAGCTAAGCGATAACAAGCGCTGCGACCAAAAAAAGGGAGCCCCGTTGGTGTAAAGAAATAACGAAACGTCTCTGAAAATAAACTAAGGTTCTTCCGGATATAATGACGATCAAAGTTAGGGTTGATCTGGTCAATCCAATACAATGAATAATGGAATCCCCAAGCATTATAAAAATCGTAATTTCCTTTAGCGCCATCACGAAACCATCCATCACCGACATTAAATTCTTTCACTCTTTCATATCGCCAGTGATCAATGCATTCCTTTCCAGTTAAGCTTTGAATGACTAACTGGACGGTCAAAGGAAACAAATGCCAGTTATTATCGACGACCTCAATATGGTTAACACGTTCAAACCATTTGATGATTTGTTCTTTTTGGCCACATGTAAACGTGTCCCAAACGATGGTTTTACTAACCCATAGAGCCAAAGCTAAATCTGCACTTTCACATGTACGCTGATCATAATCCTTGATGTCTCCCCAATAACCTTTATGGGTAGGGTTTGTTCCTGCGATAAAGGCTTGCTTTAACCAACTGATAGCTAATTTTTTTTGATCTTTAAACGGGTCATTATCATCTAGAGGTTGTTTGCATGCCCAGATTGCGAGCGTAGGAAGAATACGGCTACATCCCTCCATAGCATCCATACGTGCCCCTTGTTGACTGGGCATGCCCGGGTAATAGGCATGAGTAAAATCATCAACGGCATAGTGCTGAAAAGCTTCGGCTATATAGTTAGCAAAATGCTCACATTGGTTCTTTAAAGAAATAGACTCATCTGCAAAGATACGTTTTATCTCTTCATCGTTTTGTGAAAATGGCTTTTTGCTATGCCAGAGCCTTGCCAGATGCTGGCGAAAGGTATTCAGGTAGAGTTCAATGGTTGGATGCTCATAAGGGATTTTTGGTCGTTCCGTAGCTTTAATGATTTTTTGCATAATGTACCTACAACAAAAAAGGCCCCTAACAGGGGCCTTACTTTCAACAGTTTTCATCAATTGAGGCGTAAAGCCACACAAATATGTATGAAGTTCAGTTATTTCGCTGAGTCAGTCAAAACCTGATAGCGATCTTGCCCCCAACCAATTGGCGCAGGCTTAGTTTTAATCCACTCGTAAAAAGCAGCTTTCATTTCGGCAACTTTTTCTGGGTGTTGCTTCGCCACGTTTTTCGACTCTGTCACATCAGTCGCATAGTGGTATAGCTCATACTCTTTGCTACCATCATCGTAGAAGTGCAATGACCATTCTTGATCTTTGATCGCCCATTCGCCGCGAGATTTCTTCTCAACGTAAGGACTTGGTTCTACCGTAGGTTGCTCGTAAGTAATCCAATTCCAGTATTGTGACCAGAAAGCATCATTCTTTTCAGCATCGTAATGGTATGCTCGAGGACCTGCCCAATATAGGTATTGGTGAGGGATATTACGTGCACCTTTCATGGTTGGCAGAATATCAACACCATTTACTTTCAATGATTCTGGAATATCGATACCAGCGGCGTTCAGTGCTGTTGGCAGTATATCCATTGCTGAGATCAACGTATCGTTTGTTCGATTTTCAGGTAATACCCCTTTCCAATGAGCAATAAACGGAACGTTTACACCACCGCGGTAACGCTGGCCTTTATACGCTTTATTCATGCCGTTACGTGGCATTGGAGAGTCACCAACAGCACCATTATCTGACAGGAAGAAGATCAGCGTGTTTTCGTACTCACCAATTTCTTTTAGTTTTGCGATAATCTGGCCAATACCCTCGTCCGACGCATTGACATGAGCATAGTATTTGTCCACTTCAACGTTACCAGTATCAAACTTGCTCATGTATTTATTCGGCGCAGGTTGCTCCAACGGGATATGAGGCACAGAATAAGCAAGGTTGATAAAGAATGGTTGCTCTGCCTTATCCGCTTTATCGATAAAACTTAACGTTTCATTCGTCAGATTATGAGTAAGGAATCCCCAAGAAGTGATGTTTTCATAGTTACGGAATACCGCGGGAGAATTGTAAACTGCAGCACCGGATGCGTAATATGAGTAAGAGTAGTCAAAACCACGATCATTCGGGAAAAATCCTTTTTCTGGTGTAGGGATTTCATTATCGTGGTAATCACGAGTCCTCATGTTCTCTGGTACTTTGCTTTTGGTAATTTTCGCATTATGGTACTTACCAATATTTGCTGTTGCGTAACCATTTTCTTGGAATAGTTCTGGCAGCATTGTGACATCCAAAGGGACACCGAAATGCGCATCGTCATTACTATAGATACCGAAGCTATGTGGGAAACGACCCGTTAGAATACCTGCACGAGATGGTCCACATACTGGCGTTGCAACGTAAGCATTGGTCATGCTCACCCCTTCTTTCGCCAGCTGAGCAACATTAGGCATAGCTCGCTTTGCTGCATCGTATGCCTTATCGAAGTCAACATCGTAACGTTCCGAGACAAAACGTTTTTCTAGGACCTCTTTATTGATTTCATCCATTGCGAAATCAAGTTGCTGTTTACCCAAATCGTCCATAACGATAACCAGAACGTTAGGTTGCTTGTCTGCTGCAAGGGAGTACATTGGTGCAGCGATACATGCCGCACCAATCATTCCTGCGAGCACACTCTTTTGAAATGACATGATTAACCTCTTAACGGTTGTAAATTTGCGCCATCATCGGCATGACATCCGCAGCTTGACCACCTCGGCGGATGGCTTCTGACATGTGATGCATTGCAGGCGCGGTATGTGTGAAAATTGCTTTATATGAAGGGCATAGGTAGTTTTGTCGATGGTGTTCGCCTTCGATAACGTCAATGCGATGTTTTGGACATCCTCCATAACACAGTGCTTGAACATTACAATTACGGCACATCTCTGTAAGATTTCTTGATTTATCTAGACCAAAGTTGCGCTGCTGCTTGCTCAGTGCAATCTTTTCAATATCTGTCGTCATTAAATTGCCAAGACGGTTATCATCATAGACATAGTGGTCACAAGAATAGATGTCACCATTAGCCTCAATCACCATGGCTTGGCCGCAGTTTTTGGATTGCACACATACCGATGCCGGGTACCCCATCCAGCAAGCTAAAATGCTGTCAAACATGCGAACATAGATGTTGCCGACATCTTGTAGGACCCACTCATTAAATACATCCGTCATGAACTTACCATATCCTTCGGCAGGAACAGAAAATGGGGCCAGTTCCGGATTAGCGATTGGTGAGTATGACTCTAAGCGTTGATGACACTCCGGACGAACTTCAACAATAGGAATGAACTGCAAGAACTGCGAACCGAGCTCTTTTAAGGCTTGATAAACCTCTTTGCCTTTGTTCCAGTTTTCCTCGTTGATAACCGTCAAAGTGTTGAATTCAACTTTATACTCTTTAAGGAGATCAATGGATTGCTTAACGCGCTCAAAGGTCGGTTTTCCATTCACAGACACACGATATTTGTCGTGAATATCAGCGGTGCCATCAACTGATACGCCAATCAAGAAGCGGTTTTCGGCAAAAAACTCTGCCCACTGGCGGTTAATTGCTATTGCGTTAGTTTGGAAGCTGTTGTGAATCGTTTTTCCATTGGCAAATTGCTTTTGGTATTGAACCACTTTTTTAAAGAAGTCCAACCCAGCCAACGTAGGTTCTCCACCTTGCCAAGCAAAATCTACCACATCACCATCTTGTGAGTGAATATAGTCACGCACGTAACGCTTCAACACCCCATCACTCATTAGATCCTGATTGTTCGTATTGGGACTGAATTGTTTCTTCTTTTTCTAAGTAGAAACAATACTCACATTTAAGGTTACAACGGTAACTGACGGGCTTTGCCATCATATGAAAGTGTGTGGGTTTGCCTTTAGACATCGTGGCCTCCACGGGAGTAGTAAAATGAAAGTTCTGGGGAGGGAATATACGTGAAACATAAGTCGCAACCAATGTTACAGATCACAAACCGAAAGAAAACAAAAGCAATTATATTTGATATGAAAGTTTTTTATAGCAAAATAAATAAAAATGTAACCAAAACGGAGCGACGGATACCTGCATATACTCTAAGAATGTAACGATACTTTATCGTGGGTTTATCGACATTTTGTACTCAAGAATTTACTTTAATGCTTACCTAAGCATTGGATCACGTCAGTTATTCGTTTGTGAAAATTCAAACTTATAGAGAGAGCGTTTGTTCTGTCTTGATTACACGATAATATGCTGAAACTTCCCAACCTCTGCCTGACGATCATCATAAAAGCAGGTTGTTGGATTGTCCGTTTGAAACATAGTTACAAAGTAAGTACCTGCCTCACAACAAACATAAAAAATAGAGTTGTGACACTGCAGGGTTTGAAATAACTGCTTAATCATATTTTAAATACTTGGGCATGGTGCCCAATAGTGGATAATCCAATGAAAAGAACACGCTCATTCCCTTTAAGTAAAGTAGCAATTTTACTTTCAAGTGCATTGATGGCACAGAATGCTATTGCTTCTCTTACCCCAACCATCCTCAGTTTTGAAGACAACAACCGACCTAGCTGGATAAATAACGGTTTAATAACCAACAAACGTGCTATTAATGGTGAGCACTCTCTATTATGGCAATGGAATGCAAATGAACAGTTGGTAATCGAGAAAAACTTTACTCGTTATGATGATGCTGAAGCTCGAAAACTTTACGGAAGTTCTGCAACACAAATCATTTCATTTTGGCTATATAATGAAACACCATCCTCTTTCCCAGCAAAATTGACTCTATCTAAAGGTAATGGTGAATATCCACGCCACAAAGATATCAATTTAAATTTTACCGGCTGGCGAAACGTGACACTGTCACTTGAAAATGATTTTAAACCGTCGGTACCAATGCAGTTGGGAAAAATTATGCTGACGGCACCGAAAAGCGGCTCTGGGAATCTGTATCTAGACCGAGTAATGATTTCGATTGATGATAGTCGCTATCAATGGTCAGACGATCAAGTTACAACACGTTACCCTGTCGAAGAAATTGATTTCAACTTACCATCCGTACTACCAGATGTCAGTGCAGAAGAACGTGAAGCCGTCGAGTTAATCAAATCGACTTTTATCGCCGAAATGGGGGCTGGAACGAACAATATTACTAATCTTGAAACCAGTTTCTCTCGCTTTAACATCAACAAAACCAATGGCACGATTCGTGGCCGCCATTTGATTACTGACGTACAGCAAGTGCCTTACCAGCCTAAACACTTAAACTCCATTGATAAAGCCGACTATGACCAATATGCCATTCTCGGTGATAGTGATGGTGATGGCCAAAAACAAGCGGGCTACGCAAAACTGATGCTCGAACTTGGTAAATCATACAACAGCGTGTCCAGTTCGGCTGACAAGGCGCGCATTGCTGAAATGTATACTCTGATGGTTGAACACATGTTCGATCAGGGTTTTGTTGATGGTAGTGCATTAGGAACAACACACCACTGGGGATACAGCGGTCGTTGGTGGTATTTATCAGCGCTGTTAATGGAAGAACCTTTGCGAGAGGCTGGACTGCTTGATAAAACCTACCGTGCGTTATTGTGGTTCTCACGTGAGTTTCGCGATAGAGGTTTCGAAATGGAGGTTACCCCAAGCAGCACAGATATGGACTTTTTCAACACACTTTCTAAGCAAAATCTTGCCATGATTTTGTTAAATCCGAATGAAAAAGAACGTGTTGCTCTACTACACAAATACAGCAAGTTTTTATCTGAAACGATCGACCGAAATCCACCGGCCTACAATGATGGATTCCGTCCAGATGGCACTGCTTGGCGACATAAAGGTAACTACCCAGGTTACGCTTTCCCTGCTTTGGCAAGTCTTGGGGAATTGACCTATTTAATGAAAAGTGAGGCCTTTGGTGTCAGCACTGGGGCTCTCGATACCATTAAAAAAGCAATGATATCTGCTTGGGTTTACACCAATCCATATGTGCCATTAGGTTTGGTCGGTCGCCATCCATTTACTGACCTACAAACAAAGAGCTTTGCAAATGGCATGAAAACCCTTGCCTTAAGCTACCCATCCCTAGATAAAGAGTTAGCCAGTATCTACCTGCAGGTTACCGAACAAAGTCGAGCTCAAAGTGTAAGTATTTTTGGTGAGTATGTGGACCCTGCTAAGTTACCAGAAGGCAGCTGGTCATTTAATGGTGGTGCATTTGCTATCCACCGAGTTGATGAGCGAATGGCAGTGTTCAAAGGTTACAATCAAGACGTATGGTCTTCTGAAATCTATAGCAAAGACAACCGATTTGGTCGCTATCAATCACATGGCTCTGTACATGTCGTTCCCCGCGGTGATGCGGTTGAACATGGCTATCAACAAGAAGGTTGGGATTGGAACCGCAATCCAGGAGCAACAACGATTCATCTCGATTTAGCTGATCTCGAAAGTCCAAAATCATCTACGTTAATGTTACGTTCTGATGACGGCCTATCTGGGGTGACGTCTCTAGAGCAAGCGCATACTTTGTTTAGTTTCAAGCATAAAGCGCCACAAAACCTTGATCGTTTTGAGCCTAGTTTCGTCATGAATAAACACGCGATAGCTACGGATAAGTACATATACTTAACGGGTAACAATATCAGCAACCAAGATCGCATGCATAATACTGAGACAACGTTGTTCCAGTTAGCTATTCGCTCTGGTAAAGGTATTTATATTAACGGTACACGCTATGCCAATGCGACATTGGAACGCACATTAAAATCTGGTGACTGGATTATTGATGACAATAATATTGGTTACTATTTAGTAAGTACGGATGAAGTAAAAGTTCGCCGTGGTCCGCAAACATCAAAGCATAACAAAACTGAAGCCGTTACAAATGGTAATTTCTCAAGCGCATGGATAGATCATGGCACTATGCCAGATAAAGCCAAGTATGAGTACATCATGGTAATGGAGACTAACCCTACCGAGATGGCGCAGCTTGTACAAAGCTTTAAAGCGGCACCTCGATTTGTGACTCTACAAAGTGACAATCAGAGACAAGTAATCCGAGATAAACAAACGAATCTTTACGGCTACACTAGTTTTAGCGATGTTACGTTTAACCAAGGCTACTTAACCAGTGTAAATAAGCCATCACAAACATTGTTGCGAATGGATACCGCTAAACAACTTATGACGCTCTCTGGTGCATCTATGGTTCTCAACTACGAAAAAGACAGCAATAATAATCCACTGGAAACATCCGTTCCTGCTCCTGTTGAACTGAACTACACTGTTAAAGGGAAATGGGTGCTTGAGCAAGGTAATGCCGAGGTGGTGATTTCTGGTGACGAGACTAATGTCACAATGATCAGTGACTATGGGATGCCTAATGAAATCACTCTAGCAACAGATAGTATTCCAATGATCCCATTAGAGCCTTCTACACCCGTTGATCCTGATATACCAATGATTCCATTGGAGCCATCAACTCCAGTCGAACCTGAACCAACGCCTCCACCATCAAATGGAGGCGGGTCCGGTGGTTCATCTACGCCATTTATAACACTTGCACTCGCGGCTCTGGCAATAATTCGCTCACGTCGATAACCACACCCTTACTGTCAAAGCCCTAATCAAATGGTTGGGGCTTTTTCTTTCCACTCGCTCATAAGAATTTTCAGATCATCCAACATTTTATAGAGACAAGGTAAAAGGATGAGCGTTATCAATGTAGCAAATACAATACCAAACCCTAAAGATATCGCCATTGGTATCATTAACTTAGCTTGATTCGAAGGCTCCCAAATCATTGGGGCAAGACCAAAGAATGTCGTCATTGTCGTAAGAACGATAGGACGAAACCTTCGACAAGACGCCTCAATAATTGCAGTTACTGCCTCTTTTCCCTCTTTTATTTTTTTGTTGATCTCGACAATAAGTATCAAGCTATCGTTAATAACCACACCACTCAGTGCCAACACCCCTAATAAACTGACTACACTCAAAGTAATATCAAGCATCACATGACCTAACAGTGCTCCTAAAAATCCGAATGGTATGACTACCATGATGAGAATGGGCTGTGTGTAACTGTTAAAAGGGATCGCTAGCAGACAATATAGAGCCAATAACAAGAGAATACCGTTGAGTGTTAGGCTTTCTAAGCTTTCCTTTTGCTCTTTTTGGTCCCCTCCGAACCCAAGTTTAAGATTAGGAAACTCGCTCAATAGTTCTGGAAAGATTTCATCTCGAATAAGGTTCGTAACAAGAACAGATTCTGACGCAGGTGTGACATCAGCATTGACCGTGATTCTTTTTTGACTTTCAAATCGTTGAATCGTTGATGGTGCTCGCTCATAGTAAATGTCAGCTATTTCAATAAGAGGAATATAAGACTCCCCCACTCTAATAGGCAACTGTTCTAAAAAATAGACACTACTACGTTCATGTTGATTTAGAGTAACCATAACATCGACTTCTTCGCTACCACGTTGTTGTCGCATCGAGCGCACACCATTGAACGAATCTCGAACTTGATTTAAAAGCATGTTGTCATTTAAACCAAGATGCGCACCTTTATCGTTAATACGAAGTCTTAATTGCTGCGTCCCACTCTCAAATGAATTCTCAATATCTACGATACCATCATAGGTCGACAATATGGAGGCTAATTTCGAACTTGCCGCCTCAAGTTCATCATTATTAGAATGTTTTAACTCAATAGTAATACCAGCAACATCAGAAGTAGGAGTCCCTCCTGCAGAAGAGAAACGCAGTACATCCACGCCTTTAACGCGCCCTGTTTTTTTGCGCCATTGCTTAGCGATTTCGTTTGTGGGAACAATTCGAACTTCTGATGGGGTTAAGAATATACGTACGTTGACAATAAACTCGCCATCAATATTTCTCATAATACTGGAAATACCTTTTGCAACGTTACCACCTCCATTATCAGCAATAACAATCTTAGCTGTGTGTTCTAACCGCTTCCTAACTCGAACTGCATCCTCTAAGGACATTCCTATTGGAAGAACTGCACGAGCGTTTGTAAACTCAGCTTCAACTGCAGGCATGGTGCGAAAACCTATATTGCCGCCAACGGCATAACTGATGGCAAGAACGAGCATACATGTTGATGAAATCGCAACTAAGTACCGATAAGGCAATAACGCTTTGATTATAGATCTGTAAACGACATTAATGACGACATCAAAGCCATGATCAATTTTTGCCTTAATCTTGATAAAAACAGTGTCTTTTTTCTCTTTCGTTTTCGAGTGAGCTAAATGTGATGGCAAAATAAATAATGCTTCAGCCCACGATATGGCAAACACCAAACCAACGACTATTGGAACGACCGCAAACATCTGACCTAACATATTAGGCAAGAACCAAATTGGTATAAATGCGATAATGTTTGTGATGATGCTGAATGTTAGCGGTACTGCGATTTCCTTTGCACCTTCAACTGCGGCACTTGCATAACTCTCTCCTCGGCTCAACCGCTCATAAATGTTTTCACCAACAATAATTGCATCATCCACAACAATGCCTAATGCAATGATAAACGCAAACATTGAGATCATATTTATCGATATATCCATTATCGGTAAAAATATAATGGCGCCTAAAAATGACGTAGGGATACCAATGACAGTCCAAAAAGCTACTTTAGCTTCTAGAAAAAGCGTCAAAATAATCAAAACTAGTAGGAGACCTGTAAACGCATTTTTTAACAACAGATCCATACGCTGTTCATAAGTCACAGCATCATCTAGAACAACATCAAGCTCAATTCCCGCTTGGAGAAGGCTCTCTATCTCTGGTAATTTTTCATAAAAATGTTCAGAAATTCCGGTTGGCGTCTGATCTCCGGCACGATAAATCAAAATACTTTGAGATGGCTTACCGTTGTAATAACTTTTGGCTTTCTTATCAGCAAATCCATCTGAAATTTCGGCAACATCACTTAGCTTTAACTGCCCGCCATTACTCGTTTCTACAACGGTTATGTCATGAAACTCAGTTGCCCAATGTCTCATCTCATCAACTTGTAGTAAAACATCTCCTCCAGATGTCTCTAACTTTCCTCCGGATTTAGTTGGTGATTGGTCAGAAATAGTTTTAGAAACCTTACCAATGGTTAAACCATACTTCTGTATCGTTTCATTGCTTAATTCCACTTGGACCTGATATTTAGGTGGATAATGCAGTGCAACTTGAGTTAAATAATCAGATTGCATCAAAATATCTTTAACACGATTTGCTGCTTCTCGAAGTACAATCGGTTCAACATCACCATAAATGATGACTTCCATAGATTGCTTACGTGTTTGGTTTCGGAAGACTCGCGGTTTATCAGCTCCTTTAGGCAAGCTTAATCGATTAACTTCATTTTCAATTTCACGCATTAATAGATTAACGTCGACTTTGTTTTCTAAATGCGCTTTAACCCAGGCGTTTGTTGATGTAGCACGTGATGTCACTTCTTTAATACCATCAATATCTGAAATCGCATTCTCTATGGGAAGAATAATGCTAGATTCCATTTCAGATGGCGTTGAACCCGAGTAAAACACCGATACTGTGACAGTATTGAATTGATAGTCTGGGTAAACTTCTTTACGGATGATTAACGAGGAAATCAAACCACCAATAATAAGGAAAAGCATCAAAAGGTTTGGAGTCACCGGATTTCTCGTCATCCATGCTATAAAGCCTTGGCTGGTCATTTACTCGCACCTTTCGACTTTCGTTCCTTAACTGCAATCCCTTCGACAGCGCCACGAAGAGAGCTAGTAATAACGCGGTCTCCATTGATTAATCCACTTTCGACAAGAACGGTATCCTTTTCTCGGATGGAAATTTCAATACGTCGTTTTTCCAATAAATCTTGTTCGCTCATGAGCCAAACGTACTGATTGTCTAGAATATAACGACGGTCTATCTCAATTGCCTCGACTTTTTTGCCTTTGATAGCTACCTGAACAAAATCATTCACTAAAAGTTTGGGGTTATTGGGGTTTGTCATCGCTAACGGGTCAATGACCTCTACCATCACTTTCGCCGTTTTGATTTTGTTATCCAGCACCGGTGTCATACTGACAACACAACCTTTACGATTCCCAGTTTGGGTCATGACAAACGCTTCAGAGCCTAAACATTTACTTGTTCCTGTTGATTTATTCGGAATATCAATCCATTTTAAATCTCTCGTCGTCATGTCAATCTGTACCCAGAATGCATCGGTTGCAATAAGATCAACTAAGTTGGTGTTATCCTTGACCATGCTACCTATCTCTGCCTGCTTGGCAGTAATCTTTCCATTAAATGGTGCATAGATAGTTGTTTTATCTAAATTAATTTGAGCTCTTTTTAATGAGACCTCTGCTCTGGCAATATCCGATTCAATTTGTTTTAACTGCGGCTCACGGAGCAACAAAGCTAAACTTTCTGGTTTCAGTATTGACTCAGATAGCTGGTATTCCATCTCTGCAGACTTTTTTCTCCCAAGCTCTATTTGCTGTACAGCCTTTAATTTAGATAGTTGAGCTTTCGCTTCATCAATAGCCAACTTATAGATCTCATTATTTATTGTGACTAATGGTTCCCCTTTTTTTACAAAACCACCAACAATTAGGTGAGGAGGTATATAGTCAACGGTACCTTTTACTTCCGATCTCAAAGAAACTTTGCTTTTTTGCCTTACAATACCGTGAGTAGATATTGATGGCGTGACTTCTGCGTAATTAACTTCTATGGTGTCTACCATTCTAACGTGCGGCTTGGGAACTCGCTTTCGTTTCGTTTTTTCGTCAGACTGAAAGTGGTTAGACATTACAATGGTCATTGCAATTACCACTATGGACGTGACTACACTAATGAGTATTGGTTTGTATTGTTTAACTATCATCAATGATACCCCTTATGATGATTGCAAACCGGTACCTAAGGATCGGTACAACGTGATTCGACGTTTTATTAGTTGACTTTGTTCTTCAACTTCACGTTGTTGAAAACGAAGTAGTTTCTCTTGCGCACTGAGTACATCGAGGAAAGGTAAATTTCCTTGTGAGTATTTGACAAGTTCAATATCTAATACACGTTGAGCCTTAGTAATTTGAGACTGAGTGATCACAAGCTGTTCGTTTTGCGTTTGCTCTTGAATTAATGCCATTTCTACACTTAACATTGTTTCAAGTACGCTTTCTGTGTATTCATGAAGAGCTTGTTCTTCCAATGCTTTATGGCGTTTGTATTCAGATACTCTTCTCCCCATATCAAATAATGGAACATCAATTTTTATCCCTAGCCCAACTTTCCAAATTTCAAATGATTCATTCCAATCGCGAGAAGTTTTAGAGGCATCCGAAGTGATGATTATGTTAGGCAGTCTATTCTTGTTCATGCTTTTCGCTAGATAGCTTTTAGATTGATAGCGATACCATGCCGCTTTAACCGATGGGTGGTTTTCAAGTAAATTCGCTGGTATACCAGAATGTGGCATTGAATGAATATTCGGTATACTCAATCGACTCATATTGATAGGTGTATTTGGCTCCTGCCCTCGGAGTACATTGACTGTCTTTGCGATAATTTTTTGTTCTTTCTTCGAGTTAACGAGATCTGATTGAAGATCATTGATCAACTGTTTCTGACGTAAAACGACACTAATCGAACCTAGACCCATCGCATATCTTTGCTCTCCAATTGCGAGAATCTTTTTAGCGTTATTTAATTGATTACTGATGATGTGTTCTTTTCTACGTTGTTCTATTAAGTCATACCAAGTTTTTGCAAGTTCAGTGACAAGCGTCAGTTTGGCTTGTTCTAGTCGTTGTTCTTGTTCAAAATAGGTATATTCTTGACTCTTTGCGGATAGCTTGAGCTTTCCAAATAGATCCATATCCCATCGGGCATCTAATCCAATTCTCCCTAATTCAGATTCATCAATTACGTGTATCTTTTCAAAGTTGCCTCGCTGAAAATCTTGAGAGAACGACGCTCCGACTTCTGGGTATAGTTTTGATTCATGATTTAATAACTGGTAGTGATACGACAACAAGCGCGCTTCTGCCGATTTGATAGATAAGTTCATGTCTAATGCAGTGTGAATTAGATTATCCAATTCGGAATCATTCAGTTCTTTCCACCACGCTTGTGAAATAGGCGTTGAGACGGATAGTTCTGCTACTTCTTTTTCGCGATCGAGTTTGTGAGTACAACCTGACAATGTATTCACTAGTGCTAACGCTAAAACACATAGAGAGTTTCGATCCATAAAAATTCCATAATTTGAAATGACAAAAATTACCTTTCATTATTTTATTTTTAATTTTCGATTAGTTTCGAGCCTTGTATCACGAAAGCATGGTAAACTTTTGTAAAGAATGGATGAATATGAGGATTTGACTGAAAAAACAGAATATCACTCACCAAGCACGATCGATTGAGGATCTTAGCAAGCATTTAAGAAACAGAGGGAACAGGGCTAACTACGGAATAAATGATGAATCTTTCATCATCGATTAATTCAGTATCAAAAACGGAAAAGTGCCCGTAGGCACTTGCATTACTTCTAAAGAAAATAATGGAATCAATTACTTAACCAATTTGCACTGGCCAAATGGCTTAGGGTTATGAAAATTTGGTGTTGGTAATTGTGGATCATTCCAAGCTATCCATCCCATATCTATACCATTCGTAGTCTTAGTAAACTCGGCACGCATCAAAGCACATAATAACTGAGTTTGTTCTTTATCTTGCCACAGTCCCATTTTCGTTAGTGTGGTCATAGGAATAGAACCTTCAACCAAATAGCCATCTTCAGTTTGCTTCGAGCTGGTTTTCAGTCCGTCCCACTCAAATTCAATCAACGAAGTACGCTTTTGTATTTTGACATCATAAGTACCAATGGCACTATAAATCTGATCATTCGCGTCTATTTCCATTGTGTAGTACTGACTTAATTTTTTGTCTTTTGCGAGAAAAATTTCTACACGGTCTGAATCCAACGCCCCACGTTCTCCCTCTCCAATTGTCACATGCTTGTCAGCAACACGATAGCGGAAGTAGATAGCTTCGCTATTCCATACTGCTTTAAACTCAGTTGCTGGTGCCATTTTTGTGTCCCATGGAAACGTAAATTGCGTAAGAGTCTGTGCTTGCTGCCAAGCTGCGTCATTTTCATTCGCATCAATAATCGGAGCATTATCGACATGTTTAATCAAGTAGGTATCACCGGCAATCGCGCCAGCTGACACACAGAAAGAAGCAATTGCAATCGCAAGTAATTTTTTCATGGTACATCTCTGAAAAGTAGAAAATAAATTATTCAACAATCTATTTGACCTATGTTTTAAAAATGAAACAATAAAATAATTTAGAAATATTGATAATGATCTAACTTAATATTTTTAATATGAGACCACAGGTTGATTACCACTGAAAGACAAGAAGATTAAAAAATATAAAAATCAACAAGTTGAATGGGAATTAGTTAACATTAAAACAGGTTTTTTATTATTTGAACAAGATAAAACGCAAAGTAAACAACCTTATTTAATAATTAAAAAGCGGCTAAACGCCGCTTTAAATTAAACAGAATTAATATACTTAACGCATCATTAAACAGAAAGCTTAGAAACTTCTATTGCTGCCAAGATAAACGCGCCCGCACCATAATCAATGTTATGCTCAAACTGTACATCTCGTGGATTAAACGCCGGTAATTGCACCCAACCTATCATGCCGTTGTCATGAATCGCCGTTTCTAATGCCGACCACGCTTTTAACACCATCGGCAAGTAGGTTTCTTCATCCAACACACCGTTGTTGATGCCCCACGCTAAGCCAAAAGTAAATAACGCCGTTGCACTCGATTCTGGTGCCGGGAACGACGCAGGGTCCAGTAAGCTAGCACGCCAAAAGCCATCTTCGTGTTGGTACTTCACCACTTCTTTCGCTAGATCAGCAAAGATACTCAGATATTCATCACGAGGCTCAAAGCCCTCAGGAAGACGCTCTAGAATGCGTGGCACCGCCGCCAACATCCAACCTAAACCACGTGACCAGAAAACTTTCTCGCCATTGGCCTCACGGAACTCACTGCCACCATCACCAAACTCGTTACGGTATTGCTGACCCACTTCCGTTGGCATGTAACGGTAATCACGGTAGTACAACCCCGTTTCCGGATCATACAGGTGATTCACCGAATCCCAGAATGCCGTGTGCATGTAGTCGACGTACTTGTTGTCACCTGTTACTTTTGACAACGCCGCAAACGCTGGCGGCGCCATAAAGAGTGAATCTACCCACCACCAATCACGGTGGCCTGGTTGTGGGTCATTGAGCATGACCTCAAATGCTTTGATGGTCGGCTCAAGCGCTTCTGGGATGTTAACGCTTGGATAAACATCCAAGTAAGCTTGGGCACACACGTGGTCATCGGCAAAACGCGGAAACGCGCCGGTACGAAAACCTGTATGTAAGGTGTAGTCCATCACGCCATCAAGGTACTCTTGGTCACCAGTGGCCAGCCAAGCGGCTGAAACGGTGGACCAAAACACGCCACGCTCCCAATCGGTGTCTTTGATGAAGCGAGTCGCACCACTTCGACGGATGACCGAACGCGTTTGATGCGTGACTTGGTAACGGTACACGCGTTTCATCTGCGCTAATACGTGCTCTTTACTGAACGTCATCATTGGCTCCTATTAACGAGCTAGCCAGCCGCCATCAACGGCCAATGTGTAACCGGTCACGTAGTTCGACGCTTCTGATGCCAAGAACGTGATTGGACCTTGCATGTCTTCTGGTAGACCCCAACGAGCAGCAGGGATACGCTCTAGAATCGCTTTGTTACGTTCAGCATCCGCACGCAGTGCTTCCGTGTTGTTCGTTGCCATGTAACCAGGGGCAATCGCGTTCACTTGAATGTTGTGACCCGATAGTTCTGTCGCTAGTGCACGAGTAATACCCATCACCGCCGATTTTGATGCCGTGTAAGAAATCACGCGGATACCGCCTTGGAATGACAGCATAGAAGCGATGTTGATGATTTTACCGCCAGACTGCTGAGCAATAAAGTGCTTAGATACCGCTTGAGACAGGAACACGACGGCTTTTTGGTTGATAGCAATCACGTCGTCCCAGTTCTCTTCTGAGAAGTCTAGAAGGTCTTCACGACGGATGATGCCAGCGTTGTTTACTAAGATGTCCACGCGACCCATCTTCTCTACCGCTTGGTCAATCAATGCTGTCAATGCTGCTTTGTTTGAGTCGGCAATCAGGTTCGCGTTGATGTATTCAAACTTACGACCTTGCGCTTCAATCAACGCTTGTGTTTCTGGTGCATCTACATAGCCAATGCCTAGTACGTCAGCGCCTGCTTTTGCTAGGCCAACTGCCATGCCTTGACCTAGACCCGTATCACAACCGGTTACGATAGCGACTTTGCCCGTTAAATCGAACATGTTCATGATGTGTTTCCTTAAAAAGGGGTCTCACGCCCAAGCGACATCGAGGGTTAGACTGAGCGCGAGACCCGATATAGATTAAAAATGGGAGTAAGGCGAAGCCTGACTTATCGGATGTCCGTCATTGCAACGTGGTCCATGTCATCAAACGTTTGGTTTTCACCACACATTGACCAAATGAACGAGTACGCTGCCGTGCCGACACCAGAGTGAATTGACCAACTTGGGGAAATCACCGCTTGTTTATCACGTATCACGATGTGACGTGTTTCGGTTGGCTCACCCATGTAGTGGAAGACAACGTTGTCTGCCGTCATATCAAAATACAAGTACACTTCCATACGACGCTCATGCGTGTGGCATGGCATCGTGTTCCAAAGTGAGCCCGGGTGCAGTTGCGTCAGACCCATGGTCAACTGACATGTTGGTAGCACCGATGGCACGATGTATTTGTTAATCGTGCGAACGTTACCGTTCTCTTGATTGCCTAGCGTTACTTGCTCGGCTTCTTCCAAGGTCACTTTACGTGTTGGGTATGTATGGTGTGCCGGCGTAGAGTTCACATAGAACTGAGCCGGCGCCGTTGCGTCCACACTTTCAAACGTCACGTGCTGCGCACCCATGCCAATGTACAGCGCTTCACGATGGGCGATGTCATGCACTTCGCCATCTACCGTCACTTTGCCCGCTTGACCTAGGTTGATAAGGCCAAGTTCACGACGTTGTAGGAAGAAGTCCACGCCTAGCTCTTTGCCTGCGGCTAATGCCAATGGCGCTTGAGTTGGTACTACACCACCAAAGATGATGCGGTCAATGTGAGAGTAAGTCAGTGAAATTTCACCCTCAACAAAGACGGTTCCCACTAGGAACTGTTCACGCAGACCCGCCGTATCGAGTGTTTTCGCGTGTGCGCTATGAATTGGTTGACGAATTTCCATCATGAAACCTCTTAATTATTTTGAAATCTCGAATGCCCACTGCCCTTTAATGAGGGTCCGTTGAACATTGAGTTGGTCGTCCATGACGACCAGACTTGCATCAAAACCCTCGGCAATTGAGCCAAGGCGCAATAATTACAACCCGTCGTCTTCTATCACCGCGCTCGTCGTCGCCGTTAACTTCGCTATCTCTTGACGCATTGACTTCATCGTCGAAGCCCCTATCTCCTGGATCGTCTCCACCAAATCATCTAGATTTGAACCGTCTCGCTCAAACGCCGCGTTCGCCACCATCGCCAAGTTCACACCGGCAATGATTTCAACGTTTGGTGTATCAAGCATGATGCTCATCGCTCGGTTACACGGTGAACCTCCCACCACGTCACACAAGAACAATACGCCGTCTCCAGTGTTCACTTCTTGTGCTGCGCGACGTAATTCCGCTTCTAAATCGTCTGTCGACATGGACTCCAGAAAATCCACAAACTGAAACTGCGCTTGTTCGCCCGCAATCGCTTTGAATGCTGACTGCATGCCCGTTGCAAAGTTAATGTGGCCTGAAACTACGATACCGATCATGTAAAAACTTCCTTAAAAATAAGGGGAAGCATTCACCTCCCCTTGAGTCAAACTTAGAGAATGCCTAGGTAGTGGCCAACCACACCAAATGCGAGCGTGCCAAAAATCAGCACCGGTGGTTTAGCAAAGAAGCCTTTGCCACGCACCATTTTGAACATGAAGAACACGAGCGCCAGTGGCAGCAGGTTCGGCATGATCTTGTCGAACAGGTCGGTCTGTAATGACACGGCTTTGCCGCCCATTTCCAACTCTAACGTGGTGTGCACTTTGATGAACGTGGCCGTCAACGCACCAATCACGAACAGACCCATGATGTTCGCGGCCCGAGCGAGTTTCTCGGTCACCCCACTCATGGTGCTCATCGCTTTCGCACCAGCGTTGTAACCTAGGAACATCAAACCAAAGTACGCCAGGAAGTGCGGAATTTGGTACAGCACGAAGAACACAAATGGCCCCGCAATCGAACCGTCGATAGCAATCGCAGCACCGAGTGCAAGAGTCAGCGGCATCAAGGTCATGTGGTCAAGCGCATCACCGATACCACCTAGAGGTCCAAGACCCGCCACTTTTACAGCGTTGATGGTGCTTGGTTTCTCTTTGTTTTCTTCCATCGCAACCGATAGGCCCAATAGGAATGTGAACAGTTTTGGTGAGCTATTGAAGAACTGCAGATGGTTTTTCAATGACGTCGCAAAGTCACGCTTGTTATTGCCGTGAATTTTCTTCAGCGCTGGCACCATGGAGTAAGCGTAACCGCCTGCCTGCATGCGTTCGAAGTTGAAGTTACCCTCCATGAACAGGCCACGCAGGGCACACATGAACAGGTCACGTTTGGTGATCACTTTACGCACTTCTGTGTCTTGGTACGCATCCACACCGTCGGTTAAACGTTCTACTGGCGCTTCTTGTGCTGGAAGCGTTTCTACATTAGATACCGTCGTCATCGTAATTCTCGCTTTGAACATTGCTGTTGGTTGCGGCAGTGGCGTTGCCTTGGTTATTACCCGTCATGAAGTAGTACAGCACCGCAGCTGAGCCGCCCAGTACCGCGACCGCCATGATTGGCAGTTGTAGGTAAGTGGTCATCACAAAACCGATGAAGAACACACCCGCCATCTCTTTGTTCCACATCACTTTTAGTAGCATCGCAAAACCGATCGCTGGCACCATCTTCGCACCGATACCTAAGCCCTCAAGCAGCATGCGTGGCGCGTTTTCGTCGATCCACTGTGCGGCGTGCTCACCGAAGTAAACGGTGATGAAGCCCACGACGGCGTACATGGTGGCACGAGCAGTCAAAATGCTGACTAAGAGGAAGTCGATGCCGCGTGAATCACCACGGTCCGCGCAAGCGTCCGCTTTGCCCATCGCGAATGAAGACATGGCGAAGAAGCCGATGATCAGCATTTGCATCAGTACGGCGATTGGCATGCCCACACCCATCGCGATTTCTGGCGATTGGTTGGTCATCACAGCGAAAGCGACCGCGGCAATGGTACCCATGGTCACATCTGGCGGCTGAGCGCCTGCGTTTGGCACAAGACCAAGCCACGCCAGTTCAAGAACCGCGCCGGTCATCAGACCCAATTGGAGATCACCCATGATAAGGCCAATGACTGGGCCGGTGATCAAAGGACGGTGAATGTTCAATGCAACATCGTATTTATCGATACCACATAGGAACGCCCACGCTGCAACTAAAAGTGCTTCAAATAGCATTGTGTATTCCTTTCTTTTTCAGGCACTGGATGGGTGACCCCATCCAGGTACTTCAAAATTAAGCGGTCGCTTTCGCCAACTCGAGCACTTCAACAGGCTCTTGGTCTGGCGTGTTTTGGATGGTCGATACCACACCGCATGCTGCGATGCGTTCAAAAGCGGCGATGTCTTTTGCATCCACAGAAACCGTTTTGGTGATCTGCTCTTTGCCCTCATGGAAGTGCATGTTACCCACGTTCACTTGCTTGATTGGCACACCGCCCTCTACCAGACGCGCAACGTCTGTTGGGTTAGAACATACGATGAAGATTTTTTGCTCTGGTTTTGCTTTGTCGATGATCGCGCACAGCTTGTCGACAGAGTAAAATGAAGTTTTGAATTCACCACCGGCTGATGCACGCATTGCCGCTTGAGCGAAATCCGCCGTTGGGCCCTCTGCTACGTCATCGTTACACACGATACAAGTGTTCGCGCCAGACGCTGGCATCCACGTAATTTTAACTTGGCCGTGCAGTAGACGTTCGTCAATTCGGCACCATACGATATTTGCTGACATGTTTGTGTCCCCTATTATTTTTGAAATTCGTGGATGATCACGCCTTGCACCACACGGTTCACTTCGCCTGTTGGGCATGGGTTATCCGGAGTGATCTCTAGCGCTAGCGAGTGGAAGAACGAGTACACTTGAGCCACGATCAGGTATGGGAAAATCAGCGCCACGTCGTCCGCGTCTTCTAATCCTGGGATGTGTACGTATTCACCGTTCATCACCACCTCATCCAATTTCGCTGCCACTGCCACCACGTGCTGCGCTTTGTTGTCACGGCGTAGCTCCGTTAGCAGATCTAAGTCGTACTTGCGGGTGTAGTCGTCATTAGAGATGTACACCACAATCAGTGTTTCGCTGTCTACGATCGATTTTGGACCGTGACGGAAACCCAATGGTGAGTCGTACATCGCAACCACTTTACCCGCCGTCAGTTCCAGTAGTTTCAGCGCTGATTCTTGCGCTAAGCCTTGAAAACCACCTGAACCAAGGTAAATCACTCGCTTTGCATTGTTGCTGACAATTTTACTTACTGGGTTACAAATTTCTTTGATTAGGCTCTCAGTTTGCTTACAAACATTTTCGAATACTTGCGAAAAGTTCTGTTCGAAAGCCAATAACGAAAATGCAGCCATCATCATTGATGAGAATGATGAGGTCATGGCGAACGATTGGTCGTTGGTTTCCGCTGGCATCAATACCGCAAGAGAGCGCTCGTCTTTCTCACAACGTTGGAACAGTTGACCATCCGGGTTACACGTCACCACTAGGTGGAAGCAGTTAGACAGCACTTGTGACGCCAAATCTACCGCGTGTACCGATTCCGGTGAGTTACCTGAACGAGCAAAAGAAACCAATACCGTTGGGATATCTTCCGCAAAGTATTGGTATGGGTTTGACACGATGTCTGTCGTTGCAATCGCTTCCACGCGACGGTTGAGCGCTTTCGATAAAATCGGTGCTAACGCTTTGCCCGCAAACGCCGATGTACCCGCACCCGTCATCACGATGCGTAGGTTGTCTTTCGCGAACAATGGCGATAGGAACGCTTTCGCCGAACTGCGGTACTCTTCAATGATTGACAGTGTTTGTGTCCAACAAGACGGTTGTTGTTCAATTTCTTTTGCTGTCCAGAACGCTTTTTTTGCTTCTAACTCAGCAACTTCAATGCCTAGGTGTGTCATTTTCTCTTCACTCTTATAATTAAAATTTGCAAGCCCGTGCGTACACTTCCAGCACGTTTTTTTGAATTTTGTTGATCACAAATGCTTTTGGATCGTTGGCAATCTCGCCGCGGCGCAGTGCAATGTACGCTTCCGGTAGGTATTGGCTGATCAGCGCCAAAGGCATGTCGTGACTTAAGTTTGCAAACAGTTTGTCGACCGCTGATTGGATCGTTTCGTCCGTCCAGTAGTAACGGATGCGATCAGAGAAAGAACAAGAGCGTGCAAATTTTTGCTCTGCGTCTGTACCGTGGTAGTACTTCGCCCAGTTATCTGGCTTAGCCAACATCACTTGCTCAACCACCGCACGCAGCTGAGAACGTTGCGCTTCTGGAATGATTTCATCTTCAATCGCGCACAGCGCATACAGGGCTTCACGCATGGCAAACGTCAGTTGTGGGCCCACTTTTAAAATCGCAAAGTGATCGCGAACCAAATGGCCATAGTTGTCTGGGGCTTGGTAATCGGTAGAGTGCGCTTCAAAAATCATGTGCTCAAAATCGTTGACCACTTTAGAAAGCTCAACGGCCGCTTCAGGCTTGTAATCGCACACGCTAGAATGGTCAAATTCCACACCCGGTTGCACCACAAGGCCAACCACACGCTGCCAACAATCGAGACCCGCCGCAGCGAAAGCGTCTTGGTGCGCTTGAATGGTTTGGCGCGCCGCTTCTGGAGAGGTTGGCTGCACATCGTGCAAGTCTTCCGCTTCACCGCCTGGTACTGGCACTTCCGTACCGACAACGTAAGTAAGATTGTCCGCCGTGCCGAAATGTTGGATCGCTGTCGCTTCCGCGATTTTCGCCAAACGCGCAGCGCGAGCTGCCACGATGTCGTCCGTCAATGGGATCGGGTCCCCAGCGCACGACATCGAACAATCAAGGTGAATTTTAGTAAAACCGGCCGCCACGTACGTTTCGATCAGAACGTCAGCTTTCGCCATCGCGTCTTCTGCCGACTCGCCTTGCCAACGGTTTGGACCTAGGTGATCGCCACCTAAGATAAGTTGGTCTGTCGCAAAGCCATGTTGCTCTGCCAAACCTAAAACAAAATCACGGAAATCTGCAGGCAACATGCCTGTGTAACCACCAAATTGGTCAACTTGATTAGAAGTGGCTTCGATAAGAAGCGGAGATTGGTCTTGCTTGGCTTGTAAAATAGCCGCTTCAAGCACCAAAGGGTGTGCAGAACAAACGGAATAGATGCCGTTTTCGTTGCCAGCTTTGTGCTGTTTAACGATGTTCAAAAGGGTGGTCATGTCGTAACTCCACAGTAGATCAAACTCGATACTGCTATGGAGCTAAGACACGAAAGAGTGCGGTGTTAGTCTGCCTTTTCGACGACGACCACGTTCACACCTTGATTACGCAATTCTTTCAAATATTCCTCTGGAATATCTGAATCGGTGATCAGCGTATCAATGGCATTAAAGTCGCGGATCATGTGGCAACTGCGTTTGCCGAACTTGCTGGAGTCCGCCACCGCAATCACTTTATCGGACAACTCACACATCAAACGGTTCAGTGATGCTTCTTGTTCGTTGTACGTGGTGATCCCCGCTTTGAGATCGAAACCGTCCACACCGAGAAACACTTTGTCGAAGCGGTGATTTTTTAAACCTGCTTCCGACTGTGCACCGGCAAAAGACATTGCATTCTTTCGAAGTACGCCCCCCGTCATCAAAACTTCAATACCGGTTTTTGATGAGAGTTCCATAGCAACATCGAGTCCATTCGTCATCACCACCACGCTTTCGACTTGGCTCAAACCGCGAGCAATCTCGAGCGTAGTAGTACCTGAATCCAGGATCACCGTGTCACCATCTTCAATCAGTTTTGCGGCCGCTTCGCCCAAGATCGCTTTGCCCTCGGCGTTGTGTCGGCGTTTTTCATGCACTGACAGTTCGGCGATGAGTCCAGAGTTAGGGATAGCGGTGCCGTGCGAGCGCACGATATAGCCATTTTTCTCAAGAAAAGACAGATCGCTACGGATGGTAACACTTGAGACGTTAAATCTAGAGGCAAGATCTTCGACGCGAGCTTTGCCATTGGCATTCACCAGCTCGACGATTTCATTGCGCCTTTCGACTGCTGTCTTCATTGGATTTCTCCTTTTAGTTGAAACCAACTTTCGTTTGATTTCGAAATTAGGATACACATTAAAGTGAAAGAGAGAAAACGCGAGGCACTTAACTTGCGATCTCTTTCACACATTATTTCGTTTTCTTTTATTGTGGTGTGTGAAATACATTAAACAGCAATAAATAGCATATTGAAAATAAAAACCGAAAGTACACTACCAAACCTTAAAATCTTTGAGTGCATATCGACTTAACTCCAAACACCAAGTAGCAATTATAATAAAATGAATCCTGGTATTCCATCTCCTTTATTCACCTTCCATAAAAACTTTCATTAAATTTACAACTTAACTTAAATCATTAATTAAACTAATAAAATTAAGTAAAACAGAAAATAAATAAACATAAAGAAACCACATGAGACAAAGAACTCCTTATTAGCAATTTGATATATAATCAGCATAAAAATGCACTTCCTCCCCCCAACTGACTAATCTTACAATTATCTTCGAAAAATCTTCGATACACTTCACGATGAGATTAGAAAAAGACCTACGAAAGATGGAAACCACTTACCGTAACCCTAGCTACTCTGTGCTCTCTCAAGCTAGAGCCACTTAAACGCACTGAAAATAGTGTGATATAATTACAGTTATATAACACTCTGATTTAGGCTCTCTCATGACGCGACAATATTTGCCTACAAATAAACAAAATCAAGTGACGCTGTCACAGTCTAAATCTCAACAAAAAACGGATGAGCAATGGGCAAATCAGAAAATCAAACTACAACGCTTTCAACTCAACTTTCCGAATTTATCAGAGAGTTTTGATCCAAACTGGTGTGACCTAGAAGTAGCATTACGTAACTTGCATGAATTTGAAGAAAGTCGAGGAGGGTTAAGTGCCAACACACTTAGTATGTTGGCATTTGTCACGAATAAATGGGACCAATATTGCAAATCCATTCAAGCATACAGTTTTCCTATCCATGCACCAACACTGCTGACCTGGTTTAAGTCACTCAAATTAGACCAAGGATTAAAGATAAACACATTGAAGCAGTATCGAGCTCAACTCAGTTTATTCCATAAGTTAATGGGAGTAGAAGATACAACTAAAGCCCCTACCCTAGCGATGTTTTTTAAATCATTAGCAAAGGATGAAATGGAATTAACGGGCACTCAAGTGATAGAACTGCAAGCAAAACCATTTCGAAAGTCACACTTAGAGCAACTTATGCAACGATGGGGAACGCTCCATAATCCTATACTATTCAGAGATCTCACCGTTCTAACTATTGCATATGGCACGTTGCTCAGAGAGGGTGAAATAGGAAAAATTCGCAAAAAACACGTGATCATTCTTGAAAATGGAGACATCAACATCGAACGTGTCACGTCTAAAACATCCATCACTCCCGAGCCTAAACGATTAACCGGAAAATTTTCAAATATCGTCAACCAATACCTTACCCATTATTGTCATGGCTTAGCCGAGAATGATTTTATTTTTAGCTGGTTGACCGTCAAAGGGGCAAGACCCGAAAAGTATCGCCAAACCCCCATGTCTGGAATGACCGTAGACCGTATCTATCAACGCGCTCACCACTCTTTATATGGTGACAACGCCAAAAAAAATCTGGGGATTGCTCACCGTCATGTTTGGAGCGGACACTCAAGTCGCGTCGGCGCTTTGCAAGATGGGTATCAGGCCGGACTCAACCTGACCCAATTGATCCAACTCGGTGATTGGAAAAGTAATGAGATGGTGCTACGTTATCTGCGTGGTCTAGACAATGAACTAAGCCCAAACCTTGTATTGCAAAAAATTTAACGGGTGAAAAGAAACAAGGCGCCATATTGTGGCGCCTTGTTAGTTTAGCTTATCTGAATCATTTCATTATTCAGACGTTACATTCACATTCACGCAAGAAACAAAACGACCATTACCACTTGAGTTGTTGCCTGAACCACCATTGTCATAAAACTTGATCGAGTTGTAATTCTTCGATGTAATATGTTGTGTCGCACTCCAATAAGGGGTGTGTTTCTGTTTCTCAGGATCAGGGTCCCCTTCAAGATCCAAACCTGTAGGCCAACCAAAGACCGGAGATACTACATCATCAAGTGTTGCTGAAGATATGGCTTTTTTCAGACCAATCAAACCGTCACCAACTAAACCATTAGATTCTACGTTTGGTAACTTGGTTAATGTTGCTGTGTTACCCATACTTGGAGCACTATTGCCATCTTTTTCAAAAGCATTTGGTGTGTAAGTAGAACCATTTTGTGAAATTGGTAAAGCCCATTGCTTATCATCATAGAGATTCAAACAAGCATCTAATGCTGGCTTTTCAGCATTGTTGATTAACTTATAAGATGCCCATTCTATCCCTAGCGCAAGTTTCGTATAGCTTGGTTCAGGCAAATTTGTACCTAACACACCAGGCATCGTTTCTGCTGCAGTAATAGGACGATGGTACACTAAACCATTAAACGCAACTTTACGTACTGGTTCAATCGCTCGCTTGGTCAAGTCTGTTTTGTCATAGATCATGCCCCCTGTAACCGAGCTAACTTGAGATGCATTTAGACAAACATTGTTTTCTTCATCTGAATTCATACAAAGTTTTACATCATGGCCTACATAATGTGCTGCATTTGGTGTATCAGCCGTTACAATTCCTTTTGCTTGAGCTTGGCGCCAGTCTGCATCATCAACAATACCATTGTTATTGCCGCCACCATTTTCTTTGTCGGCTTCAAATTCAGGAGTAATTTGGTCTCGAATATCTTTACCAATCACATAAGTATTTTCGCTAGCCTCTGGCTTTGATACTCCCGTGTCAGTATCCCGGTCAACGATATTCCACGTGTACTTCACATTAGTGTAACCAATCGCAGTAGCTGTCAGTGTTTTGTATAACTCTAATTCGCCCGATAATTTTAAGCCATAAGTCTTCACTGGTGTTGTACAGGCCTTTTCACCTGCCGCACTCGTTGCTGACTTTGGCGTCACACAGTAACGAATATCAGCGCCTAAATCCGCTTCTTTCACGGTGTATTCACATGCCGTTTCTGCACCTACACCGCAATCTTTTGCTGTTTTACCATTAATTTCCCAAATGGCAGAGGATGTATCTTCATCACCAGTCGAAGAACTAAATGTGTAACTAGCACTTAATACTGCATCAACTTTTGGTAAAGCTGGAGCGGCGACATCAGATACCGTTACTGTTGGTACAGGCGTTTCTGGCGCAATAACAGGAAGAGCCGCCGCACAATCAAGATCACCTTGTTTATTCGTCCCCGTTAAAGAGACAGGAGCGACACAGAACTGAATATCTTGATTTAAATCTGTACTTGTTAATTCATATGTTTTCTTTGTCTCATTTTCAATCACAGTACCAGAACGGTGCCATTCAAATGTTGTCGCGCCCTCTAAATCGCCGTCTTCGTCTGCAAATACGTACTCACCGGTAAGTGTTTGACCAACAATCGCCTTGCCTGTCATTGTCACAGGATCAGCTGTCGGCTTCGCACCTGGTTTAGGGTTTACCGCAACGGTTTTACCTGAACATTTTTGAGCCCCAACAGTTGGATAACCCTCAAGATCATCAGGATTTGTCGAGTGAGGGGTTACGCAAAACTCAATTTGTTTACCCTCTTGGGCTGTAGTCAATGTCAGAGTTTCACTCACCTGCCCTGCAATTAGTGCATCTCCCGCTTTCCATTGATATGCATGCGTTCCTTCTGGATCGCTATCTTGGTCAAAATAAACGAAATCAGCTTTTAGTGCACCACCAACCGTTGGCGTAACCGCACTCGCAGAGTCACCATTGATCGTTAAGTCACTTGCTTCAGGCGCAGTACCCAAGTTCGGCTCAACGTCTCCAGAAGTTACACAAACAGGATCACCCTTTATGTTTTCCTCCCCTTGCACAACCGGTGTCACACAGAACTCTATTTGTTTCCCAACTTGACCATCTGTTAACGTGAATGTTTTTTGAGTACCAATCTCAGTACCATTATCATTCCACTGATAAATTGACGCCCCCTCAGGTCGAACTGGATCATTCTTATCCACGATGGTGTAAGAACCTGTCAATGTAGAACCTGAAATCGTTTCACCTGAAATAGAAACATTTTCAACAACTGGTTTTACAGTAGTTACTTCTATTTCAATTGAATCCGAACATTTCTTATCCCCGACATTATTTTCTTCGCCTTGCGCTTTCGGAGTAACGCAGAAGTACACACGTTTGCCCGAATCAACATCCGCTATCGTATAGTTTCTTTCACTACCAAGAAGCGCGCGCGTTTCAGTGCTGTGCCATTCAAAAACCGAAGCACCCTCAGGACGTGGTGATAAGCTTGGGTCTAAAAATGTATATTCGCCTGTTAATACTTCACCAATCATTGGTGAGCCCGAGATCATGACATTACCTGCAATTGGGGCTTGATAAGCTTCATCAGGTGTTGGCTTTGAACTGTCATCATTACAGCCCATCAAAACGGCCGAAATGGCCAGCGCACAGTACTTAATCTTCATCTATATCCTCCGAAAATCATCGACAAGAAATGAAACAAGTAAAATCAAATAAAACTTTCAATTATCTTCATTAAATGCACATTAAACACTATTAACTAAATGACAAATAAATATAGCCATCGACTTTCTTCAAATGTGAAGCAGGTTGCAAACCGATCACTTTCTGTGATCGGGTACAAAACACGCAAAAATGACCAAAAACAAGCGAAGTTCGATTTAAGGAGTGAATAAAATTATTAGAGATCCAATTGGAATCAATGAATATGTTTTTAAACCACCAACTTTCGAATGCTTTCTTATTCTTGCATTTAGTCACAGATTTACCGCTAAAGCTGAACTAGAATTCGCTGACTTCTTAACTCTGTTCATAAAACAAGCAAGCTCTTGTTCATTAGGCAATCCAATAATGAAAGTAAAAATAGTTCCGCTATGCACCGTTATACTCGCTGCATTTGCGTTAGCTCCGCAAGCCCATGCCGCAAAGGTTAATGCTAACCTCTCATACGAAACCGCCGACTATGGTGATGATTACAGCTATGCAGGACCTCGATTGGAATTTAATCTCAATCCATCAGGCAGTAATTGGTATTTTGATCTTGGCTATCGAAACCGTGAGCACGATACAAAACAGCTTTACACCCGTGTAGAGGGTCAGGCTTCTTATCGTTTTCGTTTTGATGGCGGCTGGATTCAGCCGAGTGTTAAATATCAAATTGACACAACCAACTACGAAAATAACTCACGAAATATCAATACACTAAGTGCAACAGAAACCAAATACCACTTAACGATCAATAATGATTGGGCGTTATGGGGCGAAGTTCAAATAGGCTTAATGGAGCACGAAAACAAAACTACAACCGCTGAGCGCAAAGCAGATTACTTTAACTGGGAAATTGAAACTGGCGCCCATTATTACTTCAATCCAACGAATCGCTTTAGCTTTACCTACTACAACATAGGCAAACTCAGTGACAAGGGAGAAACTTGGGATCTGACTGATGACTCTTCATCACAGCAAGTTCGCCTTTACTACTACTGGAAAACACCTATTGGCCTAACGATTTCTCCTTACGTTCGTCAATCAATCGGCTATGGCTACCAATCAGATTGGTACGACGATCCGAAATTTTATGAGACTGAAACACAATCAAAGCTAACTCGTTATGCGATGCGTCTTGATTACCCTCTTTCGGACACCATTCGTGCTCAAATCGAGTATTACCATGAAACCAATGAGTACAAAGAAGGTAAAAACAAAGGTAAAGAAGACGGATCCATTGACTACATTCGCGCTGGCTTAAGCTTCAATTTCTAAGGTGAAATAATGAAAGTGTTTAAAAAATCTTCTGTAGCGATTGTTGTTTCTGCTGCATTATTCCCAGCTTTAACTGCACAAGCAGCCCTCGTCACACAAACAACTGAATGCCCGGCAAACACTCAATGTGAGACGGTTATTAAAGAGAACGGTGATGCTTCTTACAACGGTAACGATATTATCGTAGAAAATGGGCATGGCATCGTTTATCGCGGTGATGCATCAACGCCATTTGGCAGCCTCTACTTGAAAAAAGATATCACCGTTTCAGGCGTGGGGGCGCATGCCATCCATGTGGAAGCGGGCTCTGAGTTCAAAGGTAACCTTAATATAGAGGGTGGTAGTGTGATCAGCCAAGATGACACTGCAATCAAAATTGATGGTAACTTCGTATCGGGAACGGCAACTAACCCAAACTTAGGTATTTATCTCAAGGGTGGGACCATTACTGGTAAAGAAAATGCGATTGATTTTAGTCAAAGTGACACTTCAATGCGTATCGATACAGAGGGGGCTATTAACGGTAACATTCTGGGAAATGGAGCGGAAGGCAACAAGATTAACTTTGGCTATAACGGTGGTGCAGGAAAGAATGCAATCTTTAATGGCGACAAAATTACAGGCATGACTCATATTGCAAACTGGGGCAACTTGACTGTAATAGCACAAGATAAAACCATCCTTTGGGAAGGCGACTACGACCACAAAGCAAACGCGACACTCGATATTCATATAGGCGACAACACGAACCTTAATGATGAAATCATTTACATCGACGGCAAAGCAACATTTAACGACAACAGTACAGTAAAACTTTCCTTTACTGGTAGTAACATTAACGATTTGCTAGGCAAAGACATTGTTCTTATCGAAGCGCAAGATGGTATTGTGGGCGGAGACAAAGTCGATGTGGCCGCTGGCAGTGGTTTCGATAAAGAGTCACTCGATGCCTCCCCTCTCCTAACCGTATCTGACAGCTGGCTTGAACAAACCGATCCTGAAGTCAACGGTGGTGTGATTGACAACAAACTCGTTGCTAGCTATGACGTTAACTATCAAGGTGGTGACAGTTTTGTTCTTCAAGCACATGAAGGCGGAGCAACAGTAACTGAAACCGCCTTTGCAAAATATGTAGTGGATGAAACTCTATCACAGCATAACGCAACAGGATCCGATGCATCTGGTCAATTGCTAGCTCTACTTGTAAGTGCTGGAACAGATAAAGCGCAGACAGCAAGGTTAATGGATGAGATCACACCAGATGCAGACGGTAGTGAGGTATTTGCAGCATTAAACATCGTAGATAAAATACGCAGTCAAGCAGATAACCGCTCAACCATTCTACGCAATTCAAGTTATAACGGCTTTGCTCACAATGGCTGGAACATGTGGACAGGTCTCGTGACTGGCTATGGTAGTCGTGATGGTGATAGTGCAAGAGGTTATGATCAACTCAGCTATGGTATTAACGTCGGCCTTGATCGAGTGTTCGATGATGAACGCCTACTAGGCTTCTCTTTAGCCTATGTGAATGCAAATACTGATATCGATGATACAGCAAACAGTAACGACCTTTCTAACATCCAAGCAATGATCTACAGCGGATGGTTTAATGACCGCTATTTCGTGAACGGTAATATTAACGTCGGTTACAACACCATTTCTAGTGAAAGAGAAATCGGTGCAGCCTCTGAATATGAAGGTAACACAACGGCAAAAGCAGACTATGATGCCTTACAAATTGGTTACCACCTCACTGCCGGAATGTTGTTCGACCTTGATGTTATCAAACTTGAACCAAAAGTAAGTTATGGTTATCAACGCATCCGTCTTGGCGATTATATGGAAAATGGCTCACCAGCAAGCTTGAAATATGATCGTGTCACCTACGCTCAAGACCAACTATCAGCGGGATTCAGTGCATACAACACCTATCAAAGTAGCTACGGTAAACTCACGCCAATGCTATCGGTAATGGGTTTCTACGATATGAGTGATGATTACATCAAAGAAAGCGTCGTTCTTGCAATGGATCCATCTACTGACCGCTTTGTTGTCTATGGCGACAAAGTCGGTGGGCACGGCTTTGAAGCTAAATTTAACGCCAATCTAGAGATGAACAATAAGCTGAATATTGATGCAGCACTTGCTGTGTTACAGAAAAATGACTTCAGTGAAGCCACCGTTAATCTAAATGTGTCAAAACGCTTCTGATCACTCATGTCTCAAACTATTTGGGGGAGCATGTCTCCCCAATTTAAGGTCTAGTATGCAATTCAACCAAATTAACCGATTAGCACTGATCATCTCAACGGTTTTGGGTACAGCAGCGTGTTCAAACCTAGCGGTCGTCAATAAAGCAGAGCCTGCATCAAAACCTCCGGTGATGCAATCGCACGTAATCCAACTCGAAGACGACTCGGAACTCAAATCAATCGATGTCAGCAACAGCCAAATTTCTATTTCGGATACTCGTTATATCTATGGTGACAAATCGCTGAAATGGGATTATGAAGAAAATGGTGCAATCATTTTTCGAACACCTATCAATCTCATTGATGACTTAACGGCTCGAAACGCATGGGGAAGGGCCTCTACCCAGGTTCTATCCTTTTGGATTTACAATGAGGCGCCAGTGGATGACTACATGATTGTCGACTTGGGCCGAGGACTCAGTGCAACGTCGAATGGTGATGCAGGCTTTAAAGTTCACATGAACTTCACTGGCTGGCGCGCTGTTGGCGTATCACTGCTTAACGATATTCAAGGCCGTGAAATTGAAGGCATCGGTTTGTCGAGTGAAGATGGGGAAGGAATGGGCACCGTACTCGGCGGAGTCCGCAGTGATATGGATAGCATTCGCTTCATCGCGCCAAAAGGCCAAGGCACTTTTTATGTAGACCGAGTCATGCTCTCTATCGATGATGCACGTTATCAATGGTCCGACTACCAAGTAAAAACTCGCATAGACATTCCTGAGATTGACTTTGGCATTCCGGATAATGTACCTAAAGCGACGGAAAAAGAAATCCAAGCCGCTAATGACATTCGCAATGCATTGGTCGATGTATTCACAAGCTCCCAAAAGCTAAAAGGCGCAACCGATATCAACAATTTAGAGGAAATCCGCCGCAAGTTTAGAGAGTTTGATATTAAGAAAAATGCAGATGGCGTCATTACTGGCCGCCATATATCCAATGAAAAACAGTTAATTTTGTATCAGCCAGACTTCATGACGCCAGAAGATCAAGCATTCGTAGATGACTACATCATGCTTGGTGACTACTCTAATATTTTACTCAATATTGGCAAAATGTGGAATACCACCAATGAACCATCGGTGAAACAAGAACTGGCAAATATGTATGTCTTGATGACAGAACATCTAATTGATCAAGGCTATTATCGCGGCTCAAGCCAAGTTACAACTCACCACTGGGGTTACTACTCTCGTTGGTGGTACATTTCTGCCATGTTAATGGCCGATGTTCTCACTGAACATAACCTACGCATGCCGATCTATGAAGCCCTCGTCTGGTACTCACGAGAGTTTAAAGAAAACTTCGACATGATTGAAGGGCCACAAAGTTCCGACTTAGATTACTTCAATACCTTATCTCGACAACATCTTGCGCTCTTAATGTTAGAACCTGACATGAATCGTCGCGTGGCGCTATTGAAGAAATTTGGCAACTACATCGATATTGCTTTATCACGAATTCCTGATGGTGGTTACGATGGCCTGCGTCCTGATGGTACTGCATGGCGTCACGAGGGCCAATATGCAGGCTATGCTTTCCCAGCTTTCAATAATGCAGCTCAGTTGATTTATATGCTCAATGGCACCCCATTTGAAGTTGGTTCAGCAGGTCGACAAGCATTGAAGAAATCAATGATGGCAGCTTGGATTTATAGCAACCCACAAGTCGGTTTAGGCCTTTCAGGTCGACACCCGTTCAACCCGCCAGAGCTCAGCAACTTTGACACTGCATTCCAGTGGTTGGCTTTGACAGGCGACAGTGAAACGGGAGAGACTCTCGACAAAGAACTGGCTTCTGTTTACCTTCAAATCAAAGGACTAAGCAAAGCTGACTCTGTCACCCTATTCGGTCAAGAAGTTGAACCTGCAGCTCTACCAGAAGGCGCTTGGGCATTTAACGGTGGAGCCTTCGGTATTCATCGTTATGGCGATAATATGGTGACGATGAAAGGCTACAACAGCAATGTTTGGTCCTCTGAAATTTACTATCGTGATAACCGCTATGGCCGCTACCAATCACATGGTGCGGTACAAGTCGTGCCTTATGGCGATCAACATGCGATTGGTTTTACCGAAGCCGGTTTTGACTGGAATAGAAACATTGGTACAACGACCATCCATCTACCTTACGAGCAATTAGATAGCCCAAACTCTCATACCTTAATGCTCCGTGGTGATCAGCCGTTTAGTGGTGCGTCTGCTTTAGAGGGCCTCTATGGCGCTTTTGGCTTTAAGTTCCAAGCTCCGTCAATGCCAAAATTCGACAGTAGTTTTACGTCACGTAAATCAACGTTCACAATGGCAGATCGTGTTGTAATGGTAGGTTCTGACATCAGCAATTCAACCAATGAGTATCATACTGAAACGACCTTGTTCCAGCATGGTATCACGGAAAAAGTAAGTGACTTGATCATCAATGGTAATATCGTTACTGAGTTTCCTTACCAAACACAGTTAGGTAACGGTGATTGGCTAATCGATGGACATGGCAATGGTTATTTGATCACAAGTGACGTTAACGTTGAGGTTCGCCTGCAACACCAAGAATCCCGACAGAACAAGACTCGAGCAAAAACAGAGGGTAACTTCTCCCTTGCTTGGGTTGATCACGGTACGGCACCAAAATCGGCAAATTACGAGTATTTAGTGGTTCTTGATGCGACAACTGAAAAAATGATAGCTCTCGCAGAACAATATCAATCAGGACAAAAAGTCTACATCGTAGAACAAGCTGATAGTAAAGCGCATGTCGTTACCGACCAAAGTTCAGGTGTTACTAGCTATGTTGCATTTGAAACCACAAGCTTCTCCGCAGGCGTAGTTCAATCGGTAGCAACACCGTCAATTGTCATGACTCGCATAATGGAAAATGGCCAATTGAGCATTTCCGGTACAACTCCGGATCTCAATATGACTCGATATACTGCCCCAAAACCGATAACTGTTTCTACGACAATCAAAGGCGCTTGGAAAGCAGTCGAGGTAAATGAAAAGGTCAAAGTAACCACTGGCTCAGACAGTACAACACTTGAATTTGAAATATTCTTTGGTATTCCTCAAGAACTGACGCTAGAACAAGTTCAGTGATCTAAACTTACCAACTAAAACGAAGCTAAAGCCCTCATAGGGAGGGCTTTATTAATCAAACTACTCTTATATCTAATTTTGGGTATTACAAAAGCGTCTATCCATCTTTTGATGGCATTTGAACTGCGGAGATATATAGAAACAACCCCCATTGTCCCCAAATATTCGCTACACTGCGCTATGCTGATGGATTCCAGAAAGTAACAAAAAGCATTCGCTATCGTGGTTTTACACTTTGTATAAATCAGACTGTTTATAGGCAGTAATGTGGATGAACAATAAGGCTAAGAATACTAATAAAATTTAATTTTTCTAAAATTAGAAAAGACTTGGATTGCCCAAGCCTTATTGCAAAATTTAGAGAACTTTAATCGTATTCACGTCTACTTTTACACCAGATAAGTTCTTATCAATCTCACCCATGAGTTGTAATTTTGTCGCAGGCGTAGCAGATTGGCCAAGCCATTTATCATGATCAATCTCAATCATCACTTCACCTGTAGAATCTGTGAATAGATACATTTCGCCACCCAGTGAAGCTTTGATATTTCCGGTTAATGTTACTGGCATATCATCACTGAACATTCCGGCATCAAGTACTTGCTTAACGCTTGAAATACCTTGAGTCGGTCCAGAAAAACCTGATTGAACAGGGCTTCCTGTAAAGTCCTGAGCAAAGATACTGCTTGAAGCAACAAGAGCAAGAGTCGTCATTAACAGTTTAGTTTTCATTATATTATCTCTGTTTTTGTTAAAGTAGTGCGATATTAGGCGCTAATAACTGAATGGATTATGAATAAAAAATTAATGTTTCTCATAGCCATACTTTTCTTCTCATCATTACCATAAAGAAAGATAACACCAAAACAACCCCCATTGTCCCCAAAATCAAATCAATCAAAATCCATTACCTTCCCACTCAATTGCGTCAACAAACCACGCACGTACATGCAAAAATAACATAAGGAAGGACAACATCTTGGCATAACATTGAGTGTGATATTACCGGTGAATGGAGCCATTGGAGTGAATATAACAGCAGAAATAGCAATCACATCAATGCAGATGCCGCTTTAGAATTAGCTGTTGCAGTTAAAGAAGAAGATGAGCAGGTTTCATTATCTAATCATTGACTTGAAGAACAAGGAGCATAAGCAATGAATACCGCAGAAAAGAAAGACTCTTTCATAATAACTAGCTCAACTTCAGGTAATGTTCACTCTAACTATAAGGATAGAAAACTAAGAGGCAATACTACATTTCCCTGTAAACTTATTGTACGGAATAAATACATTTGGGATAAGCTTTACGTCAAATTACGCGTATTCATTCTCCCATCAATCCGTTGACTCACACATGTCAAATCGCTATTGATTTACATCGAACTATGAAGGTCTTGCTTCCATTTCTTTTTCTTGATGTTTTAATTAACATAGGTTGCCATCCTTTCGGGCATCCTGCTTCATCCACTGAAAACTCGCTATTCCATTTAGTAACAAATACTGTAACTGAGCCGATTTCTTTAGACTTCTCTATATTAAAATAATGACCAACTCCCGATTTTGTGCAACCTGTTATAAAAACAGAAAGTCCTACAACTAACCATATTTCTCTATACATTAATGGTTGCTATGTGTGTTTTGTTCTGTCGGTGCCTTTTTCATTCCATTGACCAGAATAGCGATGATGCTGAATGAACCACCTACGATTAGAAGTAGCCTAATTGATTGAAAAGTTTGGTAGATTGGATCATCTGCCGAATTTATAACTATAGGCTCCAAGACAAAATACAAAAGTGAAATAAAGAAAATCGCGCTGCCTGCATACAAAATAAAACTCCGCATTAACTTTTAATTTACCTTATTATAATTCGAACTATCCGCACTTATGTCTAAAAAATCTAAATATAACAGTACTAAACAAACGAGCTTGTTCTTTTTACTAAAAATGTCCGTTAGTTAATATCTAACTTATATGGCATTGAAAAGAATAATATAAAATTCGCATTTCAAGCTAGTCAGATTTTTCTTACAGACTTTGGTATGTTCGACGCTTAAATTATTGTTAAATCAACACTCAATTTTAATAGATTTGTTTTGGGTCGATATGAATATTTTTTAAAATCGACCCACAACTCCAGGGTTATGCGATTAATAATCGTTCTTTATCGATGTTTTTAAGACTGATATTTAACGTTACGTTTCAAATATGTGCGCCACCGTCTAAAAAATGCCTTTTCTTAGATATAGCCTTGTTAGCAGTAATTTGTTAAATATTGTTTTTTCAATGAGGGTTGAATAAAAATGACACTAAATGAATGTCGTGTGTGTCGAGAATTAATTTCCCCAAAAACTAAAATCTGTTGTCATTGTGGTACACACGATCCACTCGGCCGGAAACGTAAGAAAGGGATCATATTTTCAGTGATAACTGTATTACTAACGTTTGGGGTTTACTTTGCTACAGAGTTAATACGCTAATTTATTCACGTCATACGGACTAGCCTAGCTAGTCCATTTTTTTCGCCTGTATAAATCCATTTAAGGGTAAAATGATTGATACCAAGCATTCTTGCTAGGTATGTTTTTAACGAATTCATTAGATAGGAATGAGCGATGTACGCCTAATCCTTGTTTTATAAATGAATTATGAGGGGATTCATAAGGGCAGGGCGTTAGTTTGCTAAAGGCTAGCGGTTAATTAGCCTAAGCTTGCTCTCACATCAGCAATGGTGATGAAGAGTTTGTTTTCAGCGTCTTCAAACGATTGAAAACCATAGCATTCATAAAAATATTTCGCACCGTCTTTGGCATCAACGATAACAACTGGAAATGCAACGCTATCACTAGCAGCTAACAGCTTTCTAAGTGCGTCGATAAGCAGCCACTCACCAAAGCCATTACGTTTGTATCGTTTATCAACAGCAAGGCGGGCAATCAAGCCACCAGAGGTGGATGATTGATGCTTTTTTTGTAACTTATCGGGCAATGCTTTTAAGTCAATTGGTGTCATTGTTAGTGTGTAAAAGCCGATGATGTGTGAGTTGTCGTTATCATCTTCTAAAACAAACGTTCTGGTGTTGTCTTTCTTTGCTTGCTGACTCGCCATTACTTTCAGGTAATTATTGAGAGCTTCGATGCCACAGTTAAATCGGTTTCTATCGTGCTTAGCTTTATCAAGAAGTACCGTATTTATCATTGAGTTTTACTCTCGTATCGTTCAGAAGCCGCTTTTAGTTTTGAGTTCTGTGTTGCAGGTCGGTCTAAAGCGTCCATCAGCAACATAGCATCAACTTGGCTCAGTTTTAAAGCTTGTTCACGTTCAATGATTTGTTTAGCTTTTTCAATTGCAGCACTTAGAACAAATGAGTTGATACTAGACATGCCAGCGATCGCGGCAGCTTTAGTAAGTAAATCTTGTGTATCGACATCAACTCTAGCGGTGATGCGAGGCAAAGTAGTAGCCATAATGTTATCTCCTGTTGTGTCAAAATGTCACATAGGTATTATGGTCTTAAAGTGTGTAATAAGCAATTTCAGTGTCACTTTGGCACACATAGAATTTTTGCTATGTGTTAATTTTAGTGGTTAAAGTGTTATACGGTTACACCGATATTGTGCTTTGAAACTCAAGAGAATTCCTGTTCACACACCTAGAAGATTCTTTGTGGCTAGACAACACAATTGAATTTATATTGTTAGATAAAGAGAATAGAAAACCTGTCAATAGCGAATAGTAACTGTGTGAAGATAATTTTCGCTATGCTCATCGCAGAGCGGAGAATATGGGAATTGAATAATATTAATGTCTGAATGTATAAATACAAATCAGAGGCCTAGCCTAAAAACTAGACCTTTATCTACAGTCTTACACGATGCGAATTAGCGTTGTTTAATTTAAGATACGCTTTTCACTTTATCGGTAATGTAGCCGATGATGTCTTCATACAGTCCAGGTGAAAGTCGGCTTAATTCAATTTTTAACCCTCGCTTGTCACTGCTACGTGATACTTTCGCGTAAGTATTTTTATCACTAAATGTCGCTAAAGGTTCCGTTTTCCAAGTCAGCTTATTTGCTTTACCTTGAAGTTTACTTTCCATCAAAGCAAGCATCTGTTTTTGTTGCTCTTCCACTTTTGCACCAGGCTCAAAAGGTACTTTTCCAAGTTCAGCCACAAAATTAGCAAGATCGCGTTCTTCTTTTACAAGTTGCTTTTCAACTTTAGCAAGTTTGGCGTAAAAGCCGTTAGGGATACCCTCGCAATCGGGGAAGATATCGATAAGCTGTTGATCAATCATTGCAGCAGCATAACGTTTACGACACGTCTCGCGTCCTATACCTAACAGCTGAGCCAGTTCATCCAACTTGGTGAAGCCATTGTTGTTCATGATGGCTTGATAATCCGTGCCAAGTTCTCGGTAAGAAAGGCGTTTTACTGCTTGAGTTGTTTGAATAAACGCAACTAAATCTTCTTCTTCGATATGCCCATCAAGAACCCAGAGCGGCAACTCTTTTTGTGCATGAATACAACTAAAACGACGACGTGAACTATCGAGCAATTGATAAATCCCTTGCTCATCCTTTATGGCCACACCTTCTGTATGTACACCTTCCGCTTGGATTGTTGGTAAAATATCTCGGACAGCATCAATGGTTAATGATGCTTGACGTCTTGGATTAAGTCGATGAATAGCGGTTTTACTTTCCAGCTCATTAGCTTGCACCACAACACGAATGGCTGTGGCTTGCTTACCACTGGCAAATGTAAAAGTTTTCTTCACACTTTCTTTATCACTGCGTTTACCGAGTTGATTACCCTGCATAAAGCCTGTGCGCTTATCTTGTGGTCTTAACATGAACTTACCTCTTCGTTGCGAGCTGTTTAATTTCAGTAATAAATTGATGGTAAACGGCATTCACGGAGGTCATGGCCAAATCAAACTGCTTACCACTGCATACCAACTCAGATTTTTTAATATCAAGGACTGTTCGATTACTTTCTGCTGCCGCAACAAACGCTTCAGAATGGCGAATTGCTGTTGAAAGTAAATGCCCCTGAGCCGAGCGAAGCAACTTATCAAACACTTTGACTTCATGTGCACTTTTTTCATCAAAGTTAACGGGCAATAGTTTCGCCCACTTCAGGTTTTCGCCTTTTGATGGTAATTCTCTGAACGTACTAGGCATGGTTGCCATGTAATTGCTTGTCGATGCAAAATCAAACTCGCGCGGCGTTACCGGGATCAAAACAGCATCTGCTGCTTCATTTACCGCCCATAGAATAGGGGAGTTTTGTGGTGGGGTATCGATGAAAATTAAATCGTATTCTTGTTTTAGGATAGGTAGTACTTTTTCGCGCAATACGCTAACAAGTTCATGCTGTCCCTCTTCGCCAGTGCCCCAATAACAGTCAACAAAGCGCTCATCAGATGGAAATGCAGGAATAACATCTAAATTTGGTAAGTGTGTTTTAAAAGGGATTGCTTTGACTAAATCTGCGTAATCATAGTCATTCAAATACTGCGCGAACTCACCGTCAGGCTCACGATCCGCCAAAGCGATATCAACCGCTGTCATATAAACAGAGTCTTCATCCGCTTGATGCACCAAATTTTGTCCTGTTGAGCCTTGAGGATCAAGGTCAATAACTAAGCAACGAGCGTTAAGATTAAGATCAAGCGCCGCCGCTGTCGCTAATGTTACTGTGGTGGTTGATTTCCCGGTACCACCTTTGTGATTTTCTATCACAATAGTCGTTGGTTCAAACCGCTCTGCATAGGTTTGATGGCCCATAAATGTCATCATGTTCAAAACATCGAAACGGTTATATAGATGTGTTCGACCTTGGATTATTGGTTGTCCAATAACACCTTGTGCTGTGGCCTCATCGATACGAGCATTAAATGTAACACGTGATAAACCAAATAATTCTTGAAGCTCTTTTTTTTTTGAGAGAGTGATTGTAGATAAGACGATCTACGCTTCCTTCTACTTGTTTGTCAGTTACGTTAATTTGCATGCGTTCTTTTATTACAGCTTTTAAATCTGCTTGCTCTTGTTGCATGCGTTCGCAGACAGATTCTAAAGAATCGATGATGGCACTCATAGCTATCGCCTTTGACGTTAAAGTTGGTATGTTTTTACTATAGTGTATTAAAAGAAACAATTAAACCATAAATAAAGTTAAATGCTTATAATAGGTTTAATTTCTTAAACTAACTCTCAAATTGGCGCTGAGATTTTTTGACTACTATAGAAATTGAATGGAATCGGGGTTGTATGGGGGTGAGTTATAGGATTGCCGGTTTTATATATCGTTATTTGATATGTTAAATTCATTAAAATAATACTTTATTGGCATCGTGAAAAACTGTGTCAATCTTTGATTGTCCAGTTATGCACATGCACTATAAAGATCTATATGACTATATAAAACTATTGATCTATTAAACTATAAGATCTATAGGGCTTGTAAGTTAATGTTTTTATTGTAAATTTAGATAAATATAGATCATTAAAGTTTGCAGAGTGATCATTTTTGTTTGCTTCTGGATCATTCTTCTTTGCTTTCCTCCCATTTTAACGCGCAATACAACACAAAATAATTTGCTTATACTGCATTTCTCTTTGCAAAACAGTACATAAAAGTTTGCTTAGCTCATTTGTAGGTGTTTTTTTCATCATATAGTGCAAAAAGTGTGCTTGATGCACGTTATGGAACAAAAAAGTTTGCTTTAGGGTTTGTGAGTGGCATTCTATGTACTATTCAATACAAAAAAGTTTGCTTAAGCAAAGAAAAATGTACGATATCAAGAAAAACGTGACAACCCTTCCGTTACATATCAAGAAAGGTCATGAATTGGTTTTTTCACAGCAGGATCTCACTGCTCGTGAAGCAAATATTTTTGGTTTGATGATAGCCAATATGAAACCGGATGATTGGGATGGTAAATCTCCGGAGTATAAGTTTACTGCTAGCCAGCTATCTCAGTGGTTAGGATTAAACAATCGTGCGATTGGTTCCCAACTAAAGGAAGTGGTAGGGCGTTTATCTTCTCGAAAAGTGGGGATTATTGTCGATAAACCTGGCGATACAGAGTTTGAGTTTACACCTTTATTTAAGAAAGTGATTTATAAAGATAGGGTGTTAACCTTAATACCAAACGATGCATTGTCTCGCGAGTACATTGAGTACAACCAAGGGTTTTCTTTAATCAACACGAAAAGCTTTCTGGGTTTAAAACGTGAGTATACGAAACGTCTTTATGAGATTTTGTCTCGTTTTAAAAGTAACGGCACCAACTTAAAACCAATTGATATTGAAGATCTTAAAGCTTTTATGGGAATTTTGAATGAAGATGGTTCTCTCAAAAAGAACAAACGTTCTTTTAAGAGCACGAGTGTCTTCATCACTCGATGCATTAAGGAAAGCATTGAAGAGCTTAGTT
>NZ_CAJIMW020000002.1:0-121 GCF_905175395.2 Vibrio sp. B1REV9
ACACACAGATAACCAGTATCGAGGCAACATCGTACTTTATTGGCGGCTTTGCTGCTGTCTTTACTGTACGACCATATTGACGACGAGCCCAATAAGTGGCTTTTAATACGTCACATTTGAT
>NZ_CAJIMW020000003.1:0-121 GCF_905175395.2 Vibrio sp. B1REV9
TTATGTGAATTTTGATTGGATATTCGGCTTTATTAAAGTGTGTATTTTGGTGACTGCGGTTTTTAGCTTTATGAATAATTGACTTCTTATCGACTTTCTTTGAAAACAAAGAGGCCGCATA
>NZ_CAJIMW020000004.1:0-121 GCF_905175395.2 Vibrio sp. B1REV9
CCTTTTTATCATCCTTGTAAACGTCGATGTATATTCGGAAAAAAGAGAGGTCTTGATTTAGGTAAGCTATCACCATTAAACGAAGCACCGTAAACATGCTGCTTAGAATACCCGGTCACGA
>NZ_CAJIMW020000005.1:0-121 GCF_905175395.2 Vibrio sp. B1REV9
CGCGCTTATCGCCGTAAAGTGTATGTTGATTACTTAGAGCGTTGCGTGTTGGTGTTTATCACAATAGAAGCATTAAGCACTTTTAATTCATTGCGAATATCCACACTTGCCTGATTTACAT
>NZ_CAJIMW020000006.1:0-121 GCF_905175395.2 Vibrio sp. B1REV9
CAGGTGGCGGAGATGTAGGAGAATCGCCCCAGAAAGCCTCGTTACTTGAACACTCATTACCATAAAGGCAAATGTACCGGAACAAGATGAGTCAGGACCGATTGAGCCATTATCTAAGCCC
>NZ_CAJIMW020000007.1:0-121 GCF_905175395.2 Vibrio sp. B1REV9
GTTGCCATTCTCATAAGCCGTTTGCACTCGGGTGGAATAGGTTTACCATCATCCCAACTTTTGGTCAGACATTGCAAAAAAGTTTAACGGGCTAGGTTTAACAAGCATTTCAATGACTTGC
>NZ_CAJIMW020000008.1:0-121 GCF_905175395.2 Vibrio sp. B1REV9
GCGGTTAAAAGCTCTTGTGATGAGATTTTCTGTCCAGTTGGTAATTCAAGTTTGTCGTAGTGCACTTTGCAAGATTAAGACTCGCTAGCGCTCAAACACTGGCGCGCTACGCTTACATATA
>NZ_CAJIMW020000009.1:0-121 GCF_905175395.2 Vibrio sp. B1REV9
TCTAACAGCTTGCTTGAGTACATTTGTTACACCTCTTTTTGTCCTGTCTTTTCCTTATCATAGTCATTAATTCCGGCGTAATAGCCCTCAATATCAAGAAGAATATCAACCGAGACTTTTT
>NZ_CAJIMW020000010.1:0-121 GCF_905175395.2 Vibrio sp. B1REV9
TTGATTTTCTTTAAGGAAGTTTCTTCCTTTTCTTATGTCTGTGAGCATTTGAGGGCTTACACGCAAATTCACGCATCGCGATAGGTTCAATTTGCACTTCAGACATAACAACCACCTTGAC
>NZ_CAJIMW020000011.1:0-121 GCF_905175395.2 Vibrio sp. B1REV9
CTTATATTGAACATAGTTCATTTGCTCTTTATAGGCATCTAACAGCTTGCTTGAGTACATTTGGTCAGACATTGCAAAAAAGTTTAACGGGCTAGGTTTAACAAGCATTTCAATGACTTGC
>NZ_CAJIMW020000013.1:0-120 GCF_905175395.2 Vibrio sp. B1REV9
CACTCACAATTAGTTAATAGTTTATAAGGAAAAACGCATGAGCTTTTTTATTCATGGTATCAAGAAGAATATCAACCGAGACTTTTTTTAATTCCACCTCGCTGCGATACCAAACGAAAT
>NZ_CAJIMW020000014.1:0-120 GCF_905175395.2 Vibrio sp. B1REV9
CGGCTTTTAATTACCTTGATTGATATGGTTAAGGATGTTTTCTTTTGGGCCTTTGAACAAATATCACTGCCCTCAGTTGCAAAAGCAGGTGAAGCTAGAAGTGGAGCCGATGCAACGATA
>NZ_CAJIMW020000015.1:0-120 GCF_905175395.2 Vibrio sp. B1REV9
GGCTTACCTTAAAAAAGCGGCTCGCATCAATCCAGAATTGATTTACAAAGAAAAAACCAATACTTATGTTAGCCGAGGCCGTAGGCGAAGACAAAGAAAAGGCTTTAGTAGGTTTAGCGC
>NZ_CAJIMW020000016.1:0-120 GCF_905175395.2 Vibrio sp. B1REV9
TTTACAAAGAAAAAACCAATATTGATTCTGAATCTGAATACCTAAACTCTGCTGTTATCATTCACACATCGTCAATACGCAGATTTACGTGTTAATGCGCTATGATAAGGAAAAGACAGG
>NZ_CAJIMW020000017.1:0-120 GCF_905175395.2 Vibrio sp. B1REV9
GGATTTCCGTTACTGCACCAAATCCGGCCTGTTCTCTGGTATCCCTTTCCCAAAAGAGCCAGTCATTGAGCCAGCTGTAAAACCAAGCACTTTAGTGATAAACACCAACACGCAACGCTC
>NZ_CAJIMW020000018.1:0-120 GCF_905175395.2 Vibrio sp. B1REV9
TATGAAACTAACTACTAAGTTCCGCAACGCTTGTATCGTTGCATCGGCTCCACTTCTAGCTTTATGAATAATTGACTTCTTATCGACTTTCTTTGAAAACAAAGAGGCCGCATAGTCATT
>NZ_CAJIMW020000019.1:0-120 GCF_905175395.2 Vibrio sp. B1REV9
TAAACGAAACACTGAATAAAACGATTAATGCTGCAATGCTTTGTTTAAAGCTCATAAGAAACTACCTATTAAAAAAGGGGCAAGCTCTTTCTCATGTTCAGTTAACTCCTATTTAAAAGG
>NZ_CAJIMW020000020.1:0-120 GCF_905175395.2 Vibrio sp. B1REV9
CTATCAACATATCGGCCTCTGCTCCAATTTCTAATAATGCGATTGCGGTTAAAAGCTCTTGTGAGGACTGTCAAAAGTTGGGATGATGGTAAACCTATTCCACCCGAGTGCAAACGGCTT
>NZ_CAJIMW020000021.1:0-120 GCF_905175395.2 Vibrio sp. B1REV9
ATGGTTGCAAGCATTTGTTTATGCGCCGTTCTCGCCGTTACGTTCACCACTGGCTCGCCAATGTACTCAAGCAAGCTGTTAGATGCCTATAAAGAGCAAATGAACTATGTTCAATATAAG
>NZ_CAJIMW020000022.1:0-120 GCF_905175395.2 Vibrio sp. B1REV9
ATGCCATTGTAGGCCGTCCACGTAGCGGCAAGTCTTATGAGTCTGTGGTTTATCACATCATCCTGCTGTTAAATCGGGTCGCAAGGTTATCACTAATATTCCTTTGAATATTGATAAGTT
>NZ_CAJIMW020000024.1:0-120 GCF_905175395.2 Vibrio sp. B1REV9
GTCGTCAATATGGTCGTACAGTAAACAGTTTATTCCAACTGCATAAGGGTGATTGTGAAAAGACAGGACAAAAAGAGGTGTAACAAATGTACTCAAGCAAGCTGTTAGATGCCTATAAAG
>NZ_CAJIMW020000025.1:0-120 GCF_905175395.2 Vibrio sp. B1REV9
ACATTTATGGGAGCTCTCCTACTGGTGCTTGTTATGGTGGTTCTGGTGGTACTCGTTGTGAACAACAGAGCCATTATCAGAGGTAGAGCGTATTTGATACTTACCCGTGTACTTGCCAAT
>NZ_CAJIMW020000026.1:0-120 GCF_905175395.2 Vibrio sp. B1REV9
AATAGAACCCACATCCTCACCAAGCGCATTAATAGAGTTATTTGTCCGATTTACCGCGGTAGTTAATATCTGCGTTAGCTTGCTGAATTAATGCCTTTGTTTTTTCATAAATCACATTAT
>NZ_CAJIMW020000027.1:0-120 GCF_905175395.2 Vibrio sp. B1REV9
CATGATTTGCAATTAATAGTGTTTGCCCTACTTGGCGGCCTTGCGGGTTTTGTGGCTGCTAAAACTTAAATGAGTAGGGGCTGCGGCCCCTTTTTTAATAGGAGTTAACTTAACATCAGA
>NZ_CAJIMW020000028.1:0-120 GCF_905175395.2 Vibrio sp. B1REV9
GTGATAGTTCTCGACCAGTTGCCATTCTCATAAGCCGTTTGCACTCGGGTGGAATAGGTTTACTGTACGACCATATTGACGACGAGCCCAATAAGTGGCTTTTAATACGTCACATTTGAT
>NZ_CAJIMW020000029.1:0-120 GCF_905175395.2 Vibrio sp. B1REV9
CCAATTCACAACGAGTACCACCAGAACCACCATAACAAGCACCAGTAGGAGAGCTCCCCATAAAATGTATGGATGCCAATTCAAAGTACGAGTTTCACCAATATCCTTGTAATACTGACA
>NZ_CAJIMW020000030.1:0-120 GCF_905175395.2 Vibrio sp. B1REV9
CGTGTACGGGCTTTTATGAATCTGGTTATCCTGATGGTTTGGGTGGTATGGCCTCTGAGCATTTTAACAAGGTATCCGAGTTCGCATTATGTTGGCTTATGTTGAATGCCGTTTCATATA
>NZ_CAJIMW020000031.1:0-120 GCF_905175395.2 Vibrio sp. B1REV9
TGGCTAAACGTGCGGTTCGTTCTGCATAAGGTATTTTATGTTAATAGCGCTGCATGATTTGCAAAAGCAGGTGAAGCTAGAAGTGGAGCCGATGCAACGATACAAGCGTTGCGGAACTTA
>NZ_CAJIMW020000032.1:0-120 GCF_905175395.2 Vibrio sp. B1REV9
TAGGAGTCAAGGCCATACGGCCCAACCAAGGCGGTCGAATAAGTTAATTTACATATAGTAAAATATGTTAATTCACACATCGTCAATACGCAGATTTACGTGTTAATGCGCTATGATAAG
>NZ_CAJIMW020000033.1:0-119 GCF_905175395.2 Vibrio sp. B1REV9
ATGAGGAACAGCGAAAATATAAAGCGCATTACTTCCCTTTTTATCAAAGTCATACTCAATCAAGGTAATTAAAAGCCGATAAAGAAACTCAATCAGCTTATTAAATAAATCAATTATCC
>NZ_CAJIMW020000035.1:0-119 GCF_905175395.2 Vibrio sp. B1REV9
TTTGCAATGTCTGACCAAATTGCGTGAGCTTCATAAGTTTTCGCCTTATCTAGCGCTAAACCAACACCAGACACTTTGATTGAATCATTTTCAAAATCCGTTACCGGACGACCAATATA
>NZ_CAJIMW020000036.1:0-119 GCF_905175395.2 Vibrio sp. B1REV9
TCTAACAGCTTGCTTGAGTACATTTGTTACACCTCTTTTTGTCCTGTCTTTTCCTTATCATAAACGCATTCAGCTAAGGCATTGAAGCCATAGCCCATAGATTGCAAATCTATCTGATT
>NZ_CAJIMW020000037.1:0-119 GCF_905175395.2 Vibrio sp. B1REV9
TCGCCCCTTTTTTAATAGGAGTTAACTTAACATTGGGAAAGAGCTCCACCCTTTTTTAATAGGACAACCGGAAACATTAACACCATACGCTTTAGTATGAACGTAAACGATTTTATCCG
>NZ_CAJIMW020000038.1:0-119 GCF_905175395.2 Vibrio sp. B1REV9
GTGTTAAGTTGCGCCAATTAGAGGCCGGATACGCTGAGCGTCTAATTTCTTCTGGGGCGTTGATTCACGCTCACAATAAGGAGGAGGAGGCGCACCACATTGACCAGTTTCTGGATTCA
>NZ_CAJIMW020000039.1:0-119 GCF_905175395.2 Vibrio sp. B1REV9
ACATAAGCCAACATAATGCGAACTCGGATACCTTGTTAAAATGCGCGTCCATGCTGACCATAGAAGAATAGTGAAAGAACCATGAACTGGCAGTGCCCTGAACCCAAAAGCGGGCTTAG
>NZ_CAJIMW020000040.1:0-119 GCF_905175395.2 Vibrio sp. B1REV9
GTTTACAAGGTTGGGCTCATGATTTATGCCATTGTAGGCCGTCCACGTAGCGGCAAGTCTTACTTTTTTGGTATAAGTCTTATCGCTCCCAAAAGCCGTATTCTTTGCACAGTAATACG
>NZ_CAJIMW020000041.1:0-119 GCF_905175395.2 Vibrio sp. B1REV9
ATATTAAGCCGATTTGGACTCGTTGGCCGTTTTGGTTAGGTGGTACGTTTTGTGTTATTGCCAATAGGACACGTTTTTAACCAGTCCAACGAATAGCGTTGATACTCATTAACAGGACA
>NZ_CAJIMW020000042.1:0-119 GCF_905175395.2 Vibrio sp. B1REV9
GCTCCACTAGTGAAGTGGTTAATGAGGAACAGCGAAAATATAAAGCGCATTACTTCCCCTTTTTATCAAAGTCATACTCAATCATCAGGTTCTGTTAAGGAAGCAACTGCGGCAGATAT
>NZ_CAJIMW020000043.1:0-119 GCF_905175395.2 Vibrio sp. B1REV9
ATTGGCAAGTACACGGGTAAGTATCAAATACGCTCTACCTCTGATAATGGCTCTGTTGTTCCTCATTAACCACTTCACTAGTGGAGCCAATTCTTACTTTTTTGGTATAAGTCTTATCG
>NZ_CAJIMW020000044.1:0-119 GCF_905175395.2 Vibrio sp. B1REV9
GGGTAAGTATCAAATACGCTCTACCTCTGATAATGGCTCTGTTGTTCGCATTCAATACAGCACTAAACGAAACACTGAATAAAACGATTAATGCTGCAATGCTTTGTTTAAAGCTCATA
>NZ_CAJIMW020000046.1:0-119 GCF_905175395.2 Vibrio sp. B1REV9
ACTCGTACTTTGAATTGGCATCCATACATTTATGGGAGCTCTCCTACTGGTGCTTGTTATGGTCAGCATGGACGCGCATTTTAACAAGGTATCCGAGTTCGCATTATGTTGGCTTATGT
>NZ_CAJIMW020000047.1:0-119 GCF_905175395.2 Vibrio sp. B1REV9
TGTCCTGTTAATGAGTATCAACGCTATTCGTTGGACTGGTTAAAAACGTGTCCTATTGGCAAGCCCACGCAAACCGATACACCAGAACGGCCCAATTCACAACGAGTACCACCAGAACC
>NZ_CAJIMW020000048.1:0-119 GCF_905175395.2 Vibrio sp. B1REV9
AATGATTCAATCAAAGTGTCTGGTGTTGGTTTTTATGATTCAGTCTCTGACTTTGAAAAAAGGGAAGTAATGCGCTTTATATTTTCGCTGTTCCTCATTAACCACTTCACTAGTGGAGC
>NZ_CAJIMW020000049.1:0-119 GCF_905175395.2 Vibrio sp. B1REV9
AAGATACGGTGCTTGATGGCATTGTTGGTATGTTTAACTTAGATTTATCCAATGCCTAGCCGCCCTATGTTTTCTCCTTTGCCTTTGCCCTATTACGATAATCAAGATTTTGATGATTA
>NZ_CAJIMW020000050.1:0-119 GCF_905175395.2 Vibrio sp. B1REV9
GATTTGCAATCTATGGGCTATGGCTTCAATGCCTTAGCTGAATGCGTTTATGAGATGAGTTGAGTTTCTTGGATGGGTTGTTGCTCAGGAACTGGAAGCTCATCATCTGGCATCCAAAC
>NZ_CAJIMW020000051.1:0-119 GCF_905175395.2 Vibrio sp. B1REV9
GTCGTCAATATGGTCGTACAGTAAACAGTTTATTCCAACTGCATAAGGGTGATTGTGAAAAGTTGGGATGATGGTAAACCTATTCCACCCGAGTGCAAACGGCTTATGAGAATGGCAAC
>NZ_CAJIMW020000052.1:0-119 GCF_905175395.2 Vibrio sp. B1REV9
CCTAATCCAAATCCTGACGATGTTGAAAAGCCTGATGTGGAAGACCCAGAAACGACGCCAGAAGTATCCGTATTAGCAACCCCATCCAAGAAATCAGAAATACCGGATACATCCTCCGC
>NZ_CAJIMW020000053.1:0-119 GCF_905175395.2 Vibrio sp. B1REV9
CTTATCATAGCGCATTAACACGTAAATCTGCGTATTGACGATGTGTGAATTAACATATTTACTGTACGACCATATTGACGACGAGCCCAATAAGTGGCTTTTAATACGTCACATTTGAT
>NZ_CAJIMW020000054.1:0-119 GCF_905175395.2 Vibrio sp. B1REV9
CGGTGGATTCATCCGATTATTTAGGTCGTGTTGGTGTTGGCGGTAACAATGACACGATTCAGAATCAATATTGGTTTTTTCTTTGTAAATCAATTCTGGATTGATGCGAGCCGCTTTTT
>NZ_CAJIMW020000055.1:0-119 GCF_905175395.2 Vibrio sp. B1REV9
TTGCAGCATTAATCGTTTTATTCAGTGTTTCGTTTAGTGCTTATGCGGATAAAATCGTTTACTGTACGACCATATTGACGACGAGCCCAATAAGTGGCTTTTAATACGTCACATTTGAT
>NZ_CAJIMW020000057.1:0-119 GCF_905175395.2 Vibrio sp. B1REV9
TTTTTTAGCGGTTGTTGCTGATATGTCTCAAACGGCTTGTGAGGGTGGCTTTGTTGCCATTACTAGCGCTGTATTGAATGCGAACAACAGAGCCATTATCAGAGGTAGAGCGTATTTGA
>NZ_CAJIMW020000058.1:0-119 GCF_905175395.2 Vibrio sp. B1REV9
AAATCGGACAAATAACTCTATTAATGCGCTTGGTGAGGATGTGGGTTCTATTGCTGGTTCAATAGAAGCATTAAGCACTTTTAATTCATTGCGAATATCCACACTTGCCTGATTTACAT
>NZ_CAJIMW020000059.1:0-119 GCF_905175395.2 Vibrio sp. B1REV9
TAATACGGATACTTCGGGCGCTGGTGTTGGTGGTACGTGTATTGAATCTGATTCGTGTACGGGCAAAGGCAAAGAGAAACTAGGGCGGCTAGCATTGGATAAATCTAAGTTAAACATAC
>NZ_CAJIMW020000060.1:0-119 GCF_905175395.2 Vibrio sp. B1REV9
TGGTTAAAAACGTGTCCTATTGGCAAGTACACGGGTAAGTATCAAATACGCTCTACCTCTGAGAATGGCAACTGGTCGAGAACTATCACCAAGTGACGATTGGGAACTATTCAAAATGC
>NZ_CAJIMW020000061.1:0-119 GCF_905175395.2 Vibrio sp. B1REV9
CTTCTGGGGCGTTTGTTCCTTACAAGCACTATGAGCTTAAATTGATTCCTGACCCTGCCGCCAATAAAGTACGATGTTGCCTCGATACTGGTTATCTGTGTGTAACTAATCATGTAGTC
>NZ_CAJIMW020000062.1:0-119 GCF_905175395.2 Vibrio sp. B1REV9
ATGGCTCTGTTGTTCGCATTCAATACAGCGCTAGTAATGCTCAGTGGGTTTTCTACAATCAATTATCCAATCCATATTAGCCACCAAATATAATGCGACGACCAGAGAAAACCGCAGTC
>NZ_CAJIMW020000063.1:0-118 GCF_905175395.2 Vibrio sp. B1REV9
GAGGCTCATATGGTATTGCCCAATCGCAACTTGGATGCGCATATATTAGAGTTCTACTCGTTACTTGAACACTCATTACCATTAAAGGCAAATGTACCGGAACAAGATGAGTCAGGAC
>NZ_CAJIMW020000064.1:0-118 GCF_905175395.2 Vibrio sp. B1REV9
CCAATTTAACCGTAAAGGCAAGATGGTCAATGATAACAGCAGAGTTTAGGTATTCAGATTCACTCTCTCAACTGGTCAAGGTGGTTGTTATGTCTGAAGTGCAAATTGAACCTATCGC
>NZ_CAJIMW020000065.1:0-118 GCF_905175395.2 Vibrio sp. B1REV9
TTTGGGCCTTTGAACAAATATTTGAAGCAATCAATATTATGCTTTCTTGGGTGATGGCTTTTTTAAGCCCAATTGATATATCCCAATATTTGACCGGATTGCCTCCGGAGGTTGCTTG
>NZ_CAJIMW020000066.1:0-118 GCF_905175395.2 Vibrio sp. B1REV9
GCGCTATGATAAGGAAAAGACAGGACAAAAAGAGGTGTAACAAATGTACTCAAGCAAAGCTGTTAGATGCCTATAAAGAGCAAATGAACTATGTTCAATATAAGCAAATCGCCCATGA
>NZ_CAJIMW020000068.1:0-118 GCF_905175395.2 Vibrio sp. B1REV9
CTCCGGAGGTTGCTTGGGTGATGACCGCTATTGGTGTTCCTCAAGCGTTAACGATCATCCTCACCATCGAGGCAAGTTAACACCCTAAGCTCAGAACCCCAACTCATCTCATAAACGC
>NZ_CAJIMW020000069.1:0-118 GCF_905175395.2 Vibrio sp. B1REV9
AATAGTTCCCAATCGTCACTTGGTGATAGTTCTCGACCAGTTGCCATTCTCATAAGCCGTTTCATATAGAAAGTATATAGAACCCTTTAAAAATAAGGGTCTATATGACGAACTTCCG
>NZ_CAJIMW020000070.1:0-118 GCF_905175395.2 Vibrio sp. B1REV9
CCTAATCCAAATCCTGACGATGTTGAAAAGCCTGATGTGGAAGACCCAGAAACGACGCCAGCAATAGAACCCACATCCTCACCAAGCGCATTAATAGAGTTATTTGTCCGATTTACCG
>NZ_CAJIMW020000071.1:0-118 GCF_905175395.2 Vibrio sp. B1REV9
ATGTGAATTTTGATTGGATATTCGGCTTTATTAAAGTGTGTATTTTGGTGACTGCGGTTTTCGCTGTTCCTCATTAACCACTTCACTAGTGGAGCCAATTCTTACTTTTTTGGTATAA
>NZ_CAJIMW020000072.1:0-118 GCF_905175395.2 Vibrio sp. B1REV9
ACTTTTTTGCAATGTCTGACCAAATTGCGTGAGCTTCATAAGTTTTCGCCTTATCTAGCGCTATGATAAGGAAAAGACAGGACAAAAAGAGGTGTAACAAATGTACTCAAGCAAGCTG
>NZ_CAJIMW020000073.1:0-118 GCF_905175395.2 Vibrio sp. B1REV9
TTGGATATTCGGCTTTATTAAAGTGTGTATTTTGGTGACTGCGGTTTTCTCTGGTCGTCGCTTTATATTTTCGCTGTTCCTCATTAACCACTTCACTAGTGGAGCCAATTCTTACTTT
>NZ_CAJIMW020000074.1:0-118 GCF_905175395.2 Vibrio sp. B1REV9
AATATGGATTGGATAATTGATTTATTTAATAAGCTGATTGAGTTTCTTTATCGGTCTTTTAATTACCTTGATTGATATGGTTAAGGATGTTTTCTTTTGGGCCTTTGAACAAATATTT
>NZ_CAJIMW020000075.1:0-118 GCF_905175395.2 Vibrio sp. B1REV9
CTATATACTTTCTATATGAAACGGCATTCAACATAAGCCAACATAATGCGAACTCGGATACCAGAGAACAGGCCGGATTTGGTGCAGTAACGGAAATCCGCCAATTTAACCGTAAAGG
>NZ_CAJIMW020000076.1:0-118 GCF_905175395.2 Vibrio sp. B1REV9
TTTGGCGTTCGATGATTTCGACGGGATTCACACTTGTGAGCATGTTGACCTCGCCTTTTTTAGCTTTATGAATAATTGACTTCTTATCGACTTTCTTTGAAAACAAAGAGGCCGCATA
>NZ_CAJIMW020000077.1:0-118 GCF_905175395.2 Vibrio sp. B1REV9
ATTTCGTTTGGTATCGCAGCGAGGTGGAATTAAAAAAAGTCTCGGTTGATATTCTTCTTGAGCGTTGGGCATTACACAAGTAGGCATAATCAATCACACACAAAAAATTTATTTCATT
>NZ_CAJIMW020000079.1:0-118 GCF_905175395.2 Vibrio sp. B1REV9
TGGTATTAAGAAGTCCGTTTTTAAAAACTCGGGTTCAATGAATTTTGAATTGTATATTGGTCGGCAGGGTCAGGAATCAATTTAAGCTCATAGTGCTTGTAAGGAACAAACGCCCCAG
>NZ_CAJIMW020000080.1:0-118 GCF_905175395.2 Vibrio sp. B1REV9
AAAACTTTCGTTCACGCCTATGCACTCACAATTAGTTAATAGTTTATAAGGAAAAACGCATGCGCTTTTTAGCTTTATGAATAATTGACTTCTTATCGACTTTCTTTGAAAACAAAGA
>NZ_CAJIMW020000081.1:0-118 GCF_905175395.2 Vibrio sp. B1REV9
ACAAATAACTCTATTAATGCGCTTGGTGAGGATGTGGGTTCTATTGCTGGTTCAATGGATGAAGTAGATTGAGTTTCTTGGATGGGTTGTTGCTCAGGAACTGGAAGCTCATCATCTG
>NZ_CAJIMW020000082.1:0-118 GCF_905175395.2 Vibrio sp. B1REV9
GTTGTTATGTCTGAAGTGCAAATTGAACCTATCGCGATGCGTGAATTTGCGTGTACTGATAACAGCAGAGTTTAGGTATTCAGATTCAGAATCAATATTGGTTTTTTCTTTGTAAATC
>NZ_CAJIMW020000083.1:0-118 GCF_905175395.2 Vibrio sp. B1REV9
GATTCAATCAAAGTGTCTGGTGTTGGTTTTTATGATTCAGTCTCTGACTTTGAAAAAAGCCGCTTTTTTAAGGTAAGCCGTTGGCTTGTGCGTGCGAAAGTTAGAGTAAGCAACACGC
>NZ_CAJIMW020000084.1:0-118 GCF_905175395.2 Vibrio sp. B1REV9
GCTAACATAAGTATTTGATTTTCTTTAAGGAAGTTTCTTCCTTTTCTTATGTCTGTGAGCCGCTTTTTTAAGGTAAGCCGTTGGCTTGTGCGTGCGAAAGTTAGAGTAAGCAACACGC
>NZ_CAJIMW020000085.1:0-118 GCF_905175395.2 Vibrio sp. B1REV9
TAGTGATGAAACTGAATCATGGGAGCCGTTCTGTGAAAAGCCACAATGTGACTTTGGGGAAAGGGATACCAGAGAACAGGCCGGATTTGGTGCAGTAACGGAAATCCGCCAATTTAAC
>NZ_CAJIMW020000086.1:0-118 GCF_905175395.2 Vibrio sp. B1REV9
TGGCAAGTACACGGGTAAGTATCAAATACGCTCTACCTCTGATAATGGCTCTGTTGTTCGCATAAGCACTAAACGAAACACTGAATAAAACGATTAATGCTGCAATGCTTTGTTTAAA
>NZ_CAJIMW020000087.1:0-118 GCF_905175395.2 Vibrio sp. B1REV9
TTTTATGAAACTAACTACTAAGTTCCGCAACGCTTGTATCGTTGCATCGGCTCCACTTCTGGATTCACTACCGTCCCATCTGGACAACTGTCCGTCACTTGATTGTAGAAAACCCACT
>NZ_CAJIMW020000088.1:0-117 GCF_905175395.2 Vibrio sp. B1REV9
GGAAATCCGCCAATTTAACCGTAAAGGCAAGATGGTCAATGATAACAGCAGAGTTTTAGGTATTCAGATTCAGAATCAATATTGGTTTTTTCTTTGTAAATCAATTCTGGATTGATG
>NZ_CAJIMW020000090.1:0-117 GCF_905175395.2 Vibrio sp. B1REV9
TGTTGCTGATATGTCTCAAACGGCTTGTGAGGGTGGCTTTGTTGCCATTACCGCGGCGGAATAAACTGTTTACTGTACGACCATATTGACGACGAGCCCAATAAGTGGCTTTTAATA
>NZ_CAJIMW020000091.1:0-117 GCF_905175395.2 Vibrio sp. B1REV9
CGTTTGTCCTTTCTGTCGCTCTGGTGTTGTTAACCAGAAAGCCCTTGGTCTTGAAGATAAGGAAAAGACAGGACAAAAAGAGGTGTAACAAATGTACTCAAGCAAGCTGTTAGATGC
>NZ_CAJIMW020000092.1:0-117 GCF_905175395.2 Vibrio sp. B1REV9
TTCGATGATTTCGACGGGATTCACACTTGTGAGCATGTTGACCTCGCCTTTTTAGATGATGCGCTTTTTAGCTTTATGAATAATTGACTTCTTATCGACTTTCTTTGAAAACAAAGA
>NZ_CAJIMW020000093.1:0-117 GCF_905175395.2 Vibrio sp. B1REV9
AATTTAACCGTAAAGGCAAGATGGTCAATGATAACAGCAGAGTTTAGGTATTCAGATTCAGAACAATATTGGTTTTTTCTTTGTAAATCAATTCTGGATTGATGCGAGCCGCTTTTT
>NZ_CAJIMW020000094.1:0-117 GCF_905175395.2 Vibrio sp. B1REV9
ATGTAAATCAGGCAAGTGTGGATATTCGCAATGAATTAAAAGTGCTTAATGCTTCTATTGTAGAAAACCCACTGAGCATTACTAGCGCTGTATTGAATGCGAACAACAGAGCCATTA
>NZ_CAJIMW020000095.1:0-117 GCF_905175395.2 Vibrio sp. B1REV9
CGAGTGCAAACGGCTTATGAGAATGGCAACTGGTCGAGAACTATCACCAAGTGACGATTGGGACTATTCAAAATGCACTACGACAAACTTGAATTACCAACTGGACAGAAAATCTCA
>NZ_CAJIMW020000096.1:0-117 GCF_905175395.2 Vibrio sp. B1REV9
GTTGCCATTCTCATAAGCCGTTTGCACTCGGGTGGAATAGGTTTACCATCATCCCAACTGGACAGAAAATCTCATCACAAGAGCTTTTAACCGCAATCGCATTATTAGAAATTGGAG
>NZ_CAJIMW020000097.1:0-117 GCF_905175395.2 Vibrio sp. B1REV9
GGAAAAACGCATGAGCTTTTTTATTCATGGTATTAAGAAGTCCGTTTTTAAAAACATCGGGTTCAATGAATTTTGAATTGTATATTGGTCGTCCGGTAACGGATTTTGAAAATGATT
>NZ_CAJIMW020000098.1:0-117 GCF_905175395.2 Vibrio sp. B1REV9
AATCAGATAGATTTGCAATCTATGGGCTATGGCTTCAATGCCTTAGCTGAATGCGTTTATGGTCAGCATGGACGCGCATTTTAACAAGGTATCCGAGTTCGCATTATGTTGGCTTAT
>NZ_CAJIMW020000099.1:0-117 GCF_905175395.2 Vibrio sp. B1REV9
GGATATTGGTGAAACTCGTACTTTGAATTGGCATCCATACATTTATGGGAGCTCTCCTACTGTTGCTCCTGCGTGGTTTGTGCGTTTTTCACAATAGAAGCATTAAGCACTTTTAAT
>NZ_CAJIMW020000101.1:0-117 GCF_905175395.2 Vibrio sp. B1REV9
GCTCGTCGTCAATATGGTCGTACAGTAAACAGTTTATTCCAACTGCATAAGGGTGATTGTGAATGGCAACTGGTCGAGAACTATCACCAAGTGACGATTGGGAACTATTCAAAATGC
>NZ_CAJIMW020000102.1:0-117 GCF_905175395.2 Vibrio sp. B1REV9
CGCTTGGTGAGGATGTGGGTTCTATTGCTGGTTCAATGGATGGCATTGCGGAGGATGTATCCGAGTTCGCATTATGTTGGCTTATGTTGAATGCCGTTTCATATAGAAAGTATATAG
>NZ_CAJIMW020000103.1:0-117 GCF_905175395.2 Vibrio sp. B1REV9
GGTTTTATCGGCTATTAAGGGAATGAATGCGGATATTAATGATTCACTCCATACGTTAAACGATTTTATCCGCATAAGCACTAAACGAAACACTGAATAAAACGATTAATGCTGCAA
>NZ_CAJIMW020000104.1:0-117 GCF_905175395.2 Vibrio sp. B1REV9
TGATTGGATATTCGGCTTTATTAAAGTGTGTATTTTGGTGACTGCGGTTTTCTCTGGTCGTCATTAACCACTTCACTAGTGGAGCCAATTCTTACTTTTTTGGTATAAGTCTTATCG
>NZ_CAJIMW020000105.1:0-117 GCF_905175395.2 Vibrio sp. B1REV9
ACCTCTGATAATGGCTCTGTTGTTCGCATTCAATACAGCGCTAGTAATGCTCAGTGGCTTTTCAACATCGTCAGGATTTGGATTAGGCAGAGGCGTACTGTCACTATCTGGCAAAGG
>NZ_CAJIMW020000106.1:0-117 GCF_905175395.2 Vibrio sp. B1REV9
TGATACTTACCCGTGTACTTGCCAATAGGACACGTTTTTTAACCAGCCAACGAATAGCGTTTGACACTCATTAACAGGACAACCGGAAACATTAACACCATACGCTTTAGTATGAAC
>NZ_CAJIMW020000107.1:0-117 GCF_905175395.2 Vibrio sp. B1REV9
TTAATGGTGATAGCTTCCTAAATCAAGACCTCTCTTTTTTCCGAATATACATCGACGTTTAACGTATGGAGTGAATCATTAATATCCGCATTCATTCCCTTAATAGCCGATAAAACC
>NZ_CAJIMW020000108.1:0-117 GCF_905175395.2 Vibrio sp. B1REV9
CATTTATGGGAGCTCTCCTACTGGTGCTTGTTATGGTGGTTCTGGTGGTACTCGTTGTGAATTAATGCCTTTGTTTTTTCATAAATCACATTATCGTTTTTCTGTTGCTCCTGCGTG
>NZ_CAJIMW020000109.1:0-117 GCF_905175395.2 Vibrio sp. B1REV9
TGTGTGATTGATTATGCCTACTTGTGTAATGCCCAACGCTCAAGGTTTTTTAGCGGGTCGGCAGGGTCAGGAATCAATTTAAGCTCATAGTGCTTGTAAGGAACAAACGCCCCAGAA
>NZ_CAJIMW020000110.1:0-117 GCF_905175395.2 Vibrio sp. B1REV9
ACAAATAACTCTATTAATGCGCTTGGTGAGGATGTGGGTTCTATTGCTGGTTCAATGGATGCCAATTCAAAGTACGAGTTTCACCAATATCCTTGTAATACTGACAAGCTGTTTTAC
>NZ_CAJIMW020000112.1:0-117 GCF_905175395.2 Vibrio sp. B1REV9
TAGTGATGAAACTGAATCATGGGAGCCGTTCTGTGAAAAGCCACAATGTGACTTTTGGGGAAAAATGGAGACGGTACATGTAAAACAGCTTGTCAGTATTACAAGGATATTGGTGAA
>NZ_CAJIMW020000113.1:0-117 GCF_905175395.2 Vibrio sp. B1REV9
TGAGATGAGTTGGGGTTCTGAGCTTAGGGTGTTAACTTGCCTCGATGGTGAGGATGTTCAAAGGCCCAAAAGAAAACATCCTTAACCATATCAATCAAGGTAATTAAAAGCCGATAA
>NZ_CAJIMW020000114.1:0-117 GCF_905175395.2 Vibrio sp. B1REV9
AAAATCGTTTACGTTCATACTAAAGCGTATGGTGTTAATGTTTCCGGTTGTCCTGTTAATGCGCTATGATAAGGAAAAGACAGGACAAAAAGAGGTGTAACAAATGTACTCAAGCAA
>NZ_CAJIMW020000115.1:0-117 GCF_905175395.2 Vibrio sp. B1REV9
CAAGATTTTGATGATTATGTGAATTTTGATTGGATATTCGGCTTTATTAAAGTGTGTATTGAATGCGAACAACAGAGCCATTATCAGAGGTAGAGCGTATTTGATACTTACCCGTGT
>NZ_CAJIMW020000116.1:0-117 GCF_905175395.2 Vibrio sp. B1REV9
AATGATTCAATCAAAGTGTCTGGTGTTGGTTTTTATGATTCAGTCTCTGACTTTGAAAAAGCTCATGCGTTTTTCCTTATAAACTATTAACTAATTGTGAGTGCATAGGCGTGAACG
>NZ_CAJIMW020000117.1:0-117 GCF_905175395.2 Vibrio sp. B1REV9
GCTTCGTTTAATGGTGATAGCTTCCTAAATCAAGACCTCTCTTTTTTCCGAATATACATCGAGGCAAGTTAACACCCTAAGCTCAGAACCCCAACTCATCTCATAAACGCATTCAGC
>NZ_CAJIMW020000118.1:0-117 GCF_905175395.2 Vibrio sp. B1REV9
TGATGGCGGTCTTGAAATCACCCACATCAACGGCGTTGAGTTAACAGGCTCCGCCCAAAACATCGCGGTGGACAATGGCACCGTGGTGATCGCCGACGATGGTGCGATGACGTTCGA
>NZ_CAJIMW020000119.1:0-117 GCF_905175395.2 Vibrio sp. B1REV9
TGGCTAAACGTGCGGTTCGTTCTGCATAAGGTATTTTATGTTAATAGCGCTGCATGATTTGTTTAAAGCTCATAAGAAACTCCTATTAAAAAAGGGGCAAGCTCTTTCTCATGTTCA
>NZ_CAJIMW020000120.1:0-117 GCF_905175395.2 Vibrio sp. B1REV9
ACCTCTGATAATGGCTCTGTTGTTCGCATTCAATACAGCGCTAGTAATGCTCAGTGGCCATACCACCCAAACCATCAGGATAACCAGATTCATAAAAGCCCGTACACGAATCAGATT
>NZ_CAJIMW020000121.1:0-117 GCF_905175395.2 Vibrio sp. B1REV9
TGGTTGGGCCGTATGGCCTTGACTCCTACGGTGTGGCTTTGGCGGTCACTCTCTCAACTGGACAGAAAATCTCATCACAAGAGCTTTTAACCGCAATCGCATTATTAGAAATTGGAG
>NZ_CAJIMW020000123.1:0-117 GCF_905175395.2 Vibrio sp. B1REV9
GCTTCGTTTAATGGTGATAGCTTCCTAAATCAAGACCTCTCTTTTTTCCGAATATACATCCTCCGCAATGCCATCCATTGAACCAGCAATAGAACCCACATCCTCACCAAGCGCATT
>NZ_CAJIMW020000124.1:0-117 GCF_905175395.2 Vibrio sp. B1REV9
TCAATGTGGTGCGCCTCCTCCTCCTTATTGTGAGCGTGAATCAACGCTCGAAGAAAATATTAAATGCTCGTAATGAATGTGAAGCGCAAGGCAATGAGTTCTCTTTTTCTTGTAGTG
>NZ_CAJIMW020000125.1:0-116 GCF_905175395.2 Vibrio sp. B1REV9
TTACGATAATCAAGATTTTGATGATTATGTGAATTTTGATTGGATATTCGGCTTTATTAATAGAGTTATTTGTCCGATTTACCGCGGTAGTAATATCTGCGTTAGCTTGCTGAATT
>NZ_CAJIMW020000126.1:0-116 GCF_905175395.2 Vibrio sp. B1REV9
AATAGTTTATAAGGAAAAACGCATGAGCTTTTTTATTCATGGTATTAAGAAGTCCGTTTGAGACATATCAGCAACAACCGCTAAAAAACCTTGAGCGTTGGGCATTACACAAGTAG
>NZ_CAJIMW020000127.1:0-116 GCF_905175395.2 Vibrio sp. B1REV9
TATTAAAAGCCACTTATTGGGCTCGTCGTCAATATGGTCGTACAGTAAACAGTTTTATTCCAACTGCATAAGGGTGATTGTGAAAAGGTGGTCGGCGCGTTAATACGGTCGGAATC
>NZ_CAJIMW020000128.1:0-116 GCF_905175395.2 Vibrio sp. B1REV9
AAGAAAAAACCAATATTGATTCTGAATCTGAATACCTAAACTCTGCTGTTATCATTGACCAGTTGAGAGAGTGACCGCCAAAGCCACACCGTAGGAGTCAAGGCCATACGGCCCAA
>NZ_CAJIMW020000129.1:0-116 GCF_905175395.2 Vibrio sp. B1REV9
CTCCGGAGGTTGCTTGGGTGATGACCGCTATTGGTGTTCCTCAAGCGTTAACGATCATAGAAGAATAGTGAAAGAACCATGAACTGGCAGTGCCCTGAACCCAAAAGCGGGCTTAG
>NZ_CAJIMW020000130.1:0-116 GCF_905175395.2 Vibrio sp. B1REV9
AAACGCACAAACCACGCAGGAGCAACAGAAAAACGATAATGTGATTTATGAAAAAACAAAGAGGCCGCATAGTCATTAATTCCGGCGTAATAGCCCTCAATATCAAGAAGAATATC
>NZ_CAJIMW020000131.1:0-116 GCF_905175395.2 Vibrio sp. B1REV9
GACTGGAAACAAATTTCAGTTTTACGATGATTCATTTGCGCTTCATCCGGTGGATTCAGAATCAATATTGGTTTTTTCTTTGTAAATCAATTCTGGATTGATGCGAGCCGCTTTTT
>NZ_CAJIMW020000132.1:0-116 GCF_905175395.2 Vibrio sp. B1REV9
ATCGCGCTTAAATTAGTAAACATTCTATAAGGTACATTTTATGAAACTAACTACTAAGCTCAGAACCCCAACTCATCTCATAAACGCATTCAGCTAAGGCATTGAAGCCATAGCCC
>NZ_CAJIMW020000134.1:0-116 GCF_905175395.2 Vibrio sp. B1REV9
GCCGTTCTGGTGTATCGGTTTGCGTGGGCTTAGATAATGGCTCAATCGGTCCTGACTCATAAGACTTGCCGCTACGTGGACGGCCTACAATGGCATAAATCATGAGCCCAACCTTG
>NZ_CAJIMW020000135.1:0-116 GCF_905175395.2 Vibrio sp. B1REV9
TTGCAATGTCTGACCAAATTGCGTGAGCTTCATAAGTTTTCGCCTTATCTAGCGCTAAACCCACTGAGCATTACTAGCGCTGTATTGAATGCGAACAACAGAGCCATTATCAGAGG
>NZ_CAJIMW020000136.1:0-116 GCF_905175395.2 Vibrio sp. B1REV9
TTTGGCGTTCGATGATTTCGACGGGATTCACACTTGTGAGCATGTTGACCTCGCCTTTTCACAATCACCCTTATGCAGTTGGAATAAACTGTTTACTGTACGACCATATTGACGAC
>NZ_CAJIMW020000137.1:0-116 GCF_905175395.2 Vibrio sp. B1REV9
ATTTTTTGTGTGTGATTGATTATGCCTACTTGTGTAATGCCCAACGCTCAAGGTTTTTTAGCTTTATGAATAATTGACTTCTTATCGACTTTCTTTGAAAACAAAGAGGCCGCATA
>NZ_CAJIMW020000138.1:0-116 GCF_905175395.2 Vibrio sp. B1REV9
AAGGATATTGGTGAAACTCGTACTTTGAATTGGCATCCATACATTTATGGGAGCTCTCCCACTGAGCATTACTAGCGCTGTATTGAATGCGAACAACAGAGCCATTATCAGAGGTA
>NZ_CAJIMW020000139.1:0-116 GCF_905175395.2 Vibrio sp. B1REV9
TGTCCTGTTAATGAGTATCAACGCTATTCGTTGGACTGGTTAAAAACGTGTCCTATTGGCAAGATGGTCAATGATAACAGCAGAGTTTAGGTATTCAGATTCAGAATCAATATTGG
>NZ_CAJIMW020000140.1:0-116 GCF_905175395.2 Vibrio sp. B1REV9
GTCAAGGTGGTTGTTATGTCTGAAGTGCAAATTGAACCTATCGCGATGCGTGAATTTGGTCAGACATTGCAAAAAAGTTTAACGGGCTAGGTTTAACAAGCATTTCAATGACTTGC
>NZ_CAJIMW020000141.1:0-116 GCF_905175395.2 Vibrio sp. B1REV9
ATTAGTAAACATTCTATAAGGTACATTTTATGAAACTAACTACTAAGTTCCGCAACGCTTGAGGAACACCAATAGCGGTCATCACCCAAGCAACCTCCGGAGGCAATCCGGTCAAA
>NZ_CAJIMW020000142.1:0-116 GCF_905175395.2 Vibrio sp. B1REV9
TTACCGCGGCGGAATATGACTACATGATTAGTTACACACAGATAACCAGTATCGAGGCAACATGCTCACAAGTGTGAATCCCGTCGAAATCATCGAACGCCAAATCACAACGAGTT
>NZ_CAJIMW020000143.1:0-116 GCF_905175395.2 Vibrio sp. B1REV9
TAGTGATGAAACTGAATCATGGGAGCCGTTCTGTGAAAAGCCACAATGTGACTTTGGGGAAAAATGGAGACGGTACATGTAAAACAGCTTGTCAGTATTACAAGGATATTGGTGAA
>NZ_CAJIMW020000144.1:0-194 GCF_905175395.2 Vibrio sp. B1REV9
TCTGGTGTTGGTTTTTATGATTCAGTCTCTGACTTTGAAAAAAGCCGCGGTGTTAAGTCTGCTGTTAAATCGGGTCGCAAGGTTATCACTAATATTCCTTTGAATATTGATAAGTTTCGTGAGGTGTTTGGGGATGATGTGATAAACCACAGACTCATAAGACTTGCCGCTACGTGGACGGCCTACAATGGCAT
>NZ_CAJIMW020000145.1:0-116 GCF_905175395.2 Vibrio sp. B1REV9
GAAGTGGTTAATGAGGAACAGCGAAAATATAAAGCGCATTACTTCCCTTTTTATCAAAGTCAGAGACTGAATCATAAAAACCAACACCAGACACTTTGATTGAATCATTTTCAAAA
>NZ_CAJIMW020000146.1:0-116 GCF_905175395.2 Vibrio sp. B1REV9
GAAGTGGTTAATGAGGAACAGCGAAAATATAAAGCGCATTACTTCCCTTTTTATCAAAGTCACATTGTGGCTTTTCACAGAACGGCTCCCATGATTCAGTTTCATCACTACAAGAA
>NZ_CAJIMW020000147.1:0-116 GCF_905175395.2 Vibrio sp. B1REV9
GATTTACAAAGAAAAAACCAATATTGATTCTGAATCTGAATACCTAAACTCTGCTGTTATCACTGCCCTCAGTTGCAAAAGCAGGTGAAGCTAGAAGTGGAGCCGATGCAACGATA
>NZ_CAJIMW020000148.1:0-116 GCF_905175395.2 Vibrio sp. B1REV9
GAAAAGCCTGATGTGGAAGACCCAGAAACGACGCCAGAAACAGATACTGCGGTTTTTATCGGCTATTAAGGGAATGAATGCGGATATTAATGATTCACTCCATACGTTAAACGGTG
>NZ_CAJIMW020000149.1:0-116 GCF_905175395.2 Vibrio sp. B1REV9
TAGTGATGAAACTGAATCATGGGAGCCGTTCTGTGAAAAGCCACAATGTGACTTTTGGGGGAAAATGGAGACGGTACATGTAAAACAGCTTGTCAGTATTACAAGGATATTGGTGA
>NZ_CAJIMW020000150.1:0-116 GCF_905175395.2 Vibrio sp. B1REV9
GCTAACATAAGTATTTGATTTTCTTTAAGGAAGTTTCTTCCTTTTCTTATGTCTGTGAGCATTGTGGTATTTAGGAGAAATGCCGCGAGAACGCTTAAAGGCATCATCTAAAAAGG
>NZ_CAJIMW020000151.1:0-116 GCF_905175395.2 Vibrio sp. B1REV9
TTACGATAATCAAGATTTTGATGATTATGTGAATTTTGATTGGATATTCGGCTTTATTAAAGGCAAATGTACCGGAACAAGATGAGTCAGGACCGATTGAGCCATTATCTAAGCCC
>NZ_CAJIMW020000152.1:0-116 GCF_905175395.2 Vibrio sp. B1REV9
ATACGCTCTACCTCTGATAATGGCTCTGTTGTTCGCATTCAATACAGCGCTAGTAATGCTCAGAACCCCAACTCATCTCATAAACGCATTCAGCTAAGGCATTGAAGCCATAGCCC
>NZ_CAJIMW020000153.1:0-116 GCF_905175395.2 Vibrio sp. B1REV9
GTCAAGGTGGTTGTTATGTCTGAAGTGCAAATTGAACCTATCGCGATGCGTGAATTTACGTGTTAATGCGCTATGATAAGGAAAAGACAGGACAAAAAGAGGTGTAACAAATGTAC
>NZ_CAJIMW020000154.1:0-116 GCF_905175395.2 Vibrio sp. B1REV9
TTTTTTAGCGGTTGTTGCTGATATGTCTCAAACGGCTTGTGAGGGTGGCTTTGTTGCCATTATCAGAGGTAGAGCGTATTTGATACTTACCCGTGTACTTGCCAATAGGACACGTT
>NZ_CAJIMW020000155.1:0-192 GCF_905175395.2 Vibrio sp. B1REV9
AATGAGTAGGGGCTGCGGCCCCTTTTTTAATAGGAGTTAACTTAACATCAGAAAGGGCTCGCCCTTTTCTCATGTTCAGTTAACTCCTATTAAAAAAGGGTGGAGCTCTTTCCCATGTTAAGTTAACTCCTATACCAGAGAACAGGCCGGATTTGGTGCAGTAACGGAAATCCGCCAATTTAACCGTAAAGG
>NZ_CAJIMW020000156.1:0-116 GCF_905175395.2 Vibrio sp. B1REV9
TCAATGATTATGGTAGCTTAGATAGACCGTTTGCTAAGTTTACCGATTATCAAGACTCATAAGACTTGCCGCTACGTGGACGGCCTACAATGGCATAAATCATGAGCCCAACCTTG
>NZ_CAJIMW020000157.1:0-116 GCF_905175395.2 Vibrio sp. B1REV9
CTTATATTGAACATAGTTCATTTGCTCTTTATAGGCATCTAACAGCTTGCTTGAGTAGGTTTAGCGCTAGATAAGGCGAAAACTTATGAAGCTCACGCAATTTGGTCAGACATTGC
>NZ_CAJIMW020000158.1:0-116 GCF_905175395.2 Vibrio sp. B1REV9
TCATGGGCGATTTGCTTATATTGAACATAGTTCATTTGCTCTTTATAGGCATCTAACAGGACAACCGGAAACATTAACACCATACGCTTTAGTATGAACGTAAACGATTTTATCCG
>NZ_CAJIMW020000159.1:0-116 GCF_905175395.2 Vibrio sp. B1REV9
GGTACATTTTATGAAACTAACTACTAAGTTCCGCAACGCTTGTATCGTTGCATCGGCTCCACTGAGCATTACTAGCGCTGTATTGAATGCGAACAACAGAGCCATTATCAGAGGTA
>NZ_CAJIMW020000160.1:0-116 GCF_905175395.2 Vibrio sp. B1REV9
GTTTGGATGCCAGATGATGAGCTTCCAGTTCCTGAGCAACAACCCATCCAAGAAACTCAGAAATACCGGATACATCCTCCGCAATGCCATCCATTGAACCAGCAATAGAACCCACA
>NZ_CAJIMW020000161.1:0-116 GCF_905175395.2 Vibrio sp. B1REV9
GATTTACAAAGAAAAAACCAATATTGATTCTGAATCTGAATACCTAAACTCTGCTGTTATCAGAGGTAGAGCGTATTTGATACTTACCCGTGTACTTGCCAATAGGACACGTTTTT
>NZ_CAJIMW020000162.1:0-116 GCF_905175395.2 Vibrio sp. B1REV9
TTAACCCAGAAGACCCCAATCATGACCCTGATGACCCAACGGGCGGCGATATTGAGGACCGTATCTTTCATACCTGCCAAATGCTCAGAGGCCATACCACCCAAACCATCAGGATA
>NZ_CAJIMW020000163.1:0-116 GCF_905175395.2 Vibrio sp. B1REV9
ATGAATTTTGAATTGTATATTGGTCGTCCGGTAACGGATTTTGAAAATGATTCAATCAAATACTTATGTTAGCCGAGGCCGTAGGCGAAGACAAAGAAAAGGCTTTAGTAGGTTTA
>NZ_CAJIMW020000164.1:0-115 GCF_905175395.2 Vibrio sp. B1REV9
CAAGATTTTGATGATTATGTGAATTTTGATTGGATATTCGGCTTTATTAAAGTGTGTACACGAATCAGATTCAATACACGTACCACCAACACCAGCGCCCGAAGTATCCGTATTA
>NZ_CAJIMW020000165.1:0-115 GCF_905175395.2 Vibrio sp. B1REV9
GAATAGTTCCCAATCGTCACTTGGTGATAGTTCTCGACCAGTTGCCATTCTCATAAGACTTGCCGCTACGTGGACGGCCTACAATGGCATAAATCATGAGCCCAACCTTGTAAAC
>NZ_CAJIMW020000166.1:0-191 GCF_905175395.2 Vibrio sp. B1REV9
TCGCCCCTTTTTTAATAGGAGTTAACTTAACATTGGGAAAGAGCTCCACCCTTTTTTAATAGGAGTTAACTGAACATGAGAAAAGGGCGAGCCCTTTTAAATAGGAGTTAACTGAACATGAGAAGAGCTTGCCCTTTTTTAATAGGAGTTTCTTATGAGCTTTAAACAAAGCATTGCAGCATTAATCGTTT
>NZ_CAJIMW020000167.1:0-115 GCF_905175395.2 Vibrio sp. B1REV9
TAAGCCGTTTGCACTCGGGTGGAATAGGTTTACCATCATCCCAACTTTTGACAGTCCAACGAATAGCGTTGATACTCATTAACAGGACAACCGGAAACATTAACACCATACGCTT
>NZ_CAJIMW020000168.1:0-115 GCF_905175395.2 Vibrio sp. B1REV9
GACTGCGGTTTTCTCTGGTCGTCGCATTATATTTGGTGGCTAATATGGATTGGATAATTGACTTCTTATCGACTTTCTTTGAAAACAAAGAGGCCGCATAGTCATTAATTCCGGC
>NZ_CAJIMW020000169.1:0-115 GCF_905175395.2 Vibrio sp. B1REV9
ATATGGTTAAGGATGTTTTCTTTTGGGCCTTTGAACAAATATTTGAAGCAATCAATATTCACATAATCATCAAAATCTTGATTATCGTAATAGGGCAAAGGCAAAGAGAAACTAG
>NZ_CAJIMW020000170.1:0-115 GCF_905175395.2 Vibrio sp. B1REV9
ACGATGTTGAAAAGCCTGATGTGGAAGACCCAGAAACGACGCCAGAAACAGATACTGCGTTAGCTTGCTGAATTAATGCCTTTGTTTTTTCATAAATCACATTATCGTTTTTCTG
>NZ_CAJIMW020000171.1:0-115 GCF_905175395.2 Vibrio sp. B1REV9
GGAAAAACGCATGAGCTTTTTTATTCATGGTATTAAGAAGTCCGTTTTTAAAAACATCGGGTTCGAATGAATTTTGAATTGTATATTGGTCGTCCGGTAACGGATTTTGAAAATG
>NZ_CAJIMW020000172.1:0-115 GCF_905175395.2 Vibrio sp. B1REV9
TCAATGATTATGGTAGCTTAGATAGACCGTTTGCTAAGTTTACCGATTATCAAGACGACCAGAGAAAACCGCAGTCACCAAAATACACACTTTAATAAAGCCGAATATCCAATCA
>NZ_CAJIMW020000173.1:0-115 GCF_905175395.2 Vibrio sp. B1REV9
TTATCGGCTTTTAATTACCTTGATTGATATGGTTAAGGATGTTTTCTTTTGGGCCTTTGTTTTTTCATAAATCACATTATCGTTTTTCTGTTGCTCCTGCGTGGTTTGTGCGTTT
>NZ_CAJIMW020000174.1:0-115 GCF_905175395.2 Vibrio sp. B1REV9
TGTTTCGTTTAGTGCTTATGCGGATAAAATCGTTTACGTTCATACTAAAGCGTATGGTGTTAGATGCCTATAAAGAGCAAATGAACTATGTTCAATATAAGCAAATCGCCCATGA
>NZ_CAJIMW020000175.1:0-115 GCF_905175395.2 Vibrio sp. B1REV9
TTCAATCAAAGTGTCTGGTGTTGGTTTTTATGATTCAGTCTCTGACTTTGAAAAAAAGGGAAGTAATGCGCTTTATATTTTCGCTGTTCCTCATTAACCACTTCACTAGTGGAGC
>NZ_CAJIMW020000176.1:0-115 GCF_905175395.2 Vibrio sp. B1REV9
GCGCGTTAATACGGTCGGAATCAAAACTTTCGTTCACGCCTATGCACTCACAAATTAGTTAATAGTTTATAAGGAAAAGACAGGACAAAAAGAGGTGTAACAAATGTACTCAAGC
>NZ_CAJIMW020000177.1:0-184 GCF_905175395.2 Vibrio sp. B1REV9
GTACGAGTTTCACCAATATCCTTGTAATACTGACAAGCTGTTTTACATGTACCGTCTCCATTTTCCCCAAAGTCACATTGTGGCTTTTCACAGAACGGCTCCCATGATTCAGTTTCATCACATTCCACCCGAGTGCAAACGGCTTATGAGAATGGCAACTGGTCGAGAACTATCACCAAGTGAC
>NZ_CAJIMW020000178.1:0-115 GCF_905175395.2 Vibrio sp. B1REV9
TTAAATTAGTAAACATTCTATAAGGTACATTTTATGAAACTAACTACTAAGTTCCGCAGCGCTATTAACATAAAATACCTTATGCAGAACGAACCGCACGTTTAGCCAATTGGAT
>NZ_CAJIMW020000179.1:0-115 GCF_905175395.2 Vibrio sp. B1REV9
GGATAACGTTTTTGATTCCCTTCCAACTGTCAGCATATAGCGGACTGCCTCGCAGAGATAAGAAAAGGAAGAAACTTCCTTAAAGAAAATCAAATACTTATGTTAGCCGAGGCCG
>NZ_CAJIMW020000180.1:0-115 GCF_905175395.2 Vibrio sp. B1REV9
TGAGGAACAGCGAAAATATAAAGCGCATTACTTCCCTTTTTATCAAAGTCATACTCAATCATAAAAACCAACACCAGACACTTTGATTGAATCATTTTCAAAATCCGTTACCGGA
>NZ_CAJIMW020000181.1:0-115 GCF_905175395.2 Vibrio sp. B1REV9
TGATTGGATATTCGGCTTTATTAAAGTGTGTATTTTGGTGACTGCGGTTTTCTCTGGTCGTCGTTTCTGGGTCTTCCACATCAGGCTTTTCAACATCGTCAGGATTTGGATTAGG
>NZ_CAJIMW020000182.1:0-115 GCF_905175395.2 Vibrio sp. B1REV9
ACGGCTTTTGGGAGCGATAAGACTTATACCAAAAAAGTAAGAATTGGCTCCACTAGTGAAGAAGTAAACGCACCGACAAACAGGTAAGTATGATCGTTAACGCTTGAGGAACACC
>NZ_CAJIMW020000183.1:0-115 GCF_905175395.2 Vibrio sp. B1REV9
CGGCCTTGCGGGTTTTGTGGCTGCTAAAAACTTAAATGAGTAGGGGCTGCGGCCCTTTTTTAATAGGAGTTAACTTAACATCAGAAAGGGCTCGCCCCTTTTTTAATAGGAGTTA
>NZ_CAJIMW020000184.1:0-115 GCF_905175395.2 Vibrio sp. B1REV9
GGCAGATATTAAGCCGATTTGGACTCGTTGGCCGTTTTGGTTAGGTGGTACGTTTTGTGTTAGCTTGCTGAATTAATGCCTTTGTTTTTTCATAAATCACATTATCGTTTTTCTG
>NZ_CAJIMW020000185.1:0-115 GCF_905175395.2 Vibrio sp. B1REV9
CTTTTCCTTATCATAGCGCATTAACACGTAAATCTGCGTATTGACGATGTGTGAATTAACAGCAGAGTTTAGGTATTCAGATTCAGAATCAATATTGGTTTTTTCTTTGTAAATC
>NZ_CAJIMW020000186.1:0-115 GCF_905175395.2 Vibrio sp. B1REV9
ATTAGTAAACATTCTATAAGGTACATTTTATGAAACTAACTACTAAGTTCCGCAACGCTTTAGTATGAACGTAAACGATTTTATCCGCATAAGCACTAAACGAAACACTGAATAA
>NZ_CAJIMW020000187.1:0-115 GCF_905175395.2 Vibrio sp. B1REV9
GACTACATGATTAGTTACACACAGATAACCAGTATCGAGGCAACATCGTACTTTATTGTAGAAAACCCACTGAGCATTACTAGCGCTGTATTGAATGCGAACAACAGAGCCATTA
>NZ_CAJIMW020000188.1:0-182 GCF_905175395.2 Vibrio sp. B1REV9
CCTCGCCTTTTTAGATGATGCCTTTAAGCGTTTCTCGCGGCATTTCTCCTAAATACCACAATGCTGACCGTTGGCATTTGGACGCCAAAGGAAACAAGGTTTTCTATTCTGAGGCGCGTTGAAATTGGTTCACGTCAGTCTTTGGTGTATTGGCGTATATACAATAAGAAGATACAGCAAAA
>NZ_CAJIMW020000189.1:0-115 GCF_905175395.2 Vibrio sp. B1REV9
TCAAATTAGATTTCAATGAAACGAAGTGACCATTGAATCGAAAGATTCAGCACAGTCAATTCAAACATTACTTCTGCTATTTATTAGCGAAAGGAATGTTCAGTATTCATTGAGT
>NZ_CAJIMW020000190.1:0-115 GCF_905175395.2 Vibrio sp. B1REV9
CATCGGCTCCACTTCTAGCTTCACCTGCTTTTGCAACTGAGGGCAGTGATATTTGGGATATATCAATTGGGCTTAAAAAGCCCATCACCCAAGAAAGCATAATATTGATTGCTTC
>NZ_CAJIMW020000191.1:0-115 GCF_905175395.2 Vibrio sp. B1REV9
ATTGGCAAGTACACGGGTAAGTATCAAATACGCTCTACCTCTGATAATGGCTCTGTTGATTCACGCTCACAATAAGGAGGAGGAGGCGCACCACATTGACCAGTTTCTGGATTCA
>NZ_CAJIMW020000192.1:0-115 GCF_905175395.2 Vibrio sp. B1REV9
AACCAATTTCACGCGCCTCAGAATAGAAAACCTTGTTTCCTTTGGCGTCCAAAATGCCAACGGTTCAGCATTGTGGTATTTAGGAGAAATGCCGCGAGAACGCTTAAAGGCATCA
>NZ_CAJIMW020000193.1:0-115 GCF_905175395.2 Vibrio sp. B1REV9
GCTTCGTTTAATGGTGATAGCTTCCTAAATCAAGACCTCTCTTTTTTCCGAATATACATGCTGCCGCGGTGAAATCCGATAGTTAGGAGGAAAGTACCCCCGTAATACAGAACGG
>NZ_CAJIMW020000194.1:0-115 GCF_905175395.2 Vibrio sp. B1REV9
ATTGTTGGCGAGTTAATTCCAGTGGATGCCGATATTAAAAAGCATTTTGCTGATTCAATGACTTGCACAGCTTTTATGGTCAGCATGGACGCGCATTTTAACAAGGTATCCGAGT
>NZ_CAJIMW020000195.1:0-114 GCF_905175395.2 Vibrio sp. B1REV9
TTGAAAAGGATGATTTCGTTTGGTATCGCAGCGAGGTGGAATTAAAAAAAGTCTCGGTTGATACTCATTAACAGGACAACCGGAAACATTAACACCATACGCTTTAGTATGAAC
>NZ_CAJIMW020000196.1:0-114 GCF_905175395.2 Vibrio sp. B1REV9
TTATTTAATAAGCTGATTGAGTTTCTTTATCGGCTTTTAATTACCTTGATTGATATGGTTAAACATACCAACAATGCCATCAAGCACCGTATCTTTCATACCTGCCAAATGCTC
>NZ_CAJIMW020000197.1:0-114 GCF_905175395.2 Vibrio sp. B1REV9
TTTTTAATATCGGCATCCACTGGAATTAACTCGCCAACAATATCTTTTAACGGTCGGCAGGGTCAGGAATCAATTTAAGCTCATAGTGCTTGTAAGGAACAAACGCCCCAGAAG
>NZ_CAJIMW020000198.1:0-114 GCF_905175395.2 Vibrio sp. B1REV9
CATCAATCCAGAATTGATTTACAAAGAAAAAACCAATATTGATTCTGAATCTGAATACCATGAATAAAAAAGCTCATGCGTTTTTCCTTATAAACTATTAACTAATTGTGAGTG
>NZ_CAJIMW020000199.1:0-178 GCF_905175395.2 Vibrio sp. B1REV9
AGGTAAGCCGTTGGCTTGTGCGTGCGAAAGTTAGAGTAAGCAACACGCTCATGCTTATCTTCCTGATGGTTTGGGTGGTATGGCCTCTGAGCATTTGGCAGGTATGAAAGATACGGTGCTTGATGGCATTGTTGGTATGTTTAACCAGATTCATAAAAGCCCGTACACGAATCAGATT
>NZ_CAJIMW020000200.1:0-114 GCF_905175395.2 Vibrio sp. B1REV9
TTGATTTTCTTTAAGGAAGTTTCTTCCTTTTCTTATGTCTGTGAGCATTTGAGGGCTTGCACAGCTTTTATGGTCAGCATGGACGCGCATTTTAACAAGGTATCCGAGTTCGCA
>NZ_CAJIMW020000201.1:0-114 GCF_905175395.2 Vibrio sp. B1REV9
ATCGCGCTTAAATTAGTAAACATTCTATAAGGTACATTTTATGAAACTAACTACTAAGTTAAACATACCAACAATGCCATCAAGCACCGTATCTTTCATACCTGCCAAATGCTC
>NZ_CAJIMW020000202.1:0-114 GCF_905175395.2 Vibrio sp. B1REV9
TGGCAAGTACACGGGTAAGTATCAAATACGCTCTACCTCTGATAATGGCTCTGTTGTTCGCATCCAAACATAAACATTAAAAATTACGGCAATAACACAAAACGTACCACCTAA
>NZ_CAJIMW020000203.1:0-114 GCF_905175395.2 Vibrio sp. B1REV9
ATGTGGTGCGCCTCCTCCTCCTTATTGTGAGCGTGAATCAACGCTCGAAGAAATATTAAATGCCATAGCGATACCGATGATTGCGATACCCGCAGCCGTTACTTTTGCCGCAAT
>NZ_CAJIMW020000204.1:0-114 GCF_905175395.2 Vibrio sp. B1REV9
AAATCGGACAAATAACTCTATTAATGCGCTTGGTGAGGATGTGGGTTCTATTGCTGGTTCAACATCGTCAGGATTTGGATTAGGCAGAGGCGTACTGTCACTATCTGGCAAAGG
>NZ_CAJIMW020000205.1:0-114 GCF_905175395.2 Vibrio sp. B1REV9
GAATTTTGAATTGTATATTGGTCGTCCGGTAACGGATTTTGAAAATGATTCAATCAAAGTGTGAGGACTGTCAAAAGTTGGGATGATGGTAAACCTATTCCACCCGAGTGCAAA
>NZ_CAJIMW020000206.1:0-114 GCF_905175395.2 Vibrio sp. B1REV9
TAAGTTCCGCAACGCTTGTATCGTTGCATCGGCTCCACTTCTAGCTTCACCTGCTTTTGCAACCATCACCAGAAATTTGAAAGTGAATCGTGTCATTGTTACCGCCAACACCAA
>NZ_CAJIMW020000207.1:0-114 GCF_905175395.2 Vibrio sp. B1REV9
CAGCATGTATATGTAAGCGTAGCGCGCCAGTGTTTGAGCGCTAGCGAGTCTTAATCTTGCAACCATCACCAGAAATTTGAAAGTGAATCGTGTCATTGTTACCGCCAACACCAA
>NZ_CAJIMW020000208.1:0-114 GCF_905175395.2 Vibrio sp. B1REV9
TAAGCCGTTTGCACTCGGGTGGAATAGGTTTACCATCATCCCAACTTTTGACAGTCCTCAGACATTGCAAAAAAGTTTAACGGGCTAGGTTTAACAAGCATTTCAATGACTTGC
>NZ_CAJIMW020000209.1:0-114 GCF_905175395.2 Vibrio sp. B1REV9
CAGCTTGCTTGAGTACATTTGTTACACCTCTTTTTGTCCTGTCTTTTCCTTATCATAGCGCTATTAACATAAAATACCTTATGCAGAACGAACCGCACGTTTAGCCAATTGGAT
>NZ_CAJIMW020000210.1:0-177 GCF_905175395.2 Vibrio sp. B1REV9
TCTTTTAACGGGTCGGCAGGGTCAGGAATCAATTTAAGCTCATAGTGCTTGTAAGGAACAAACGCCCCAGAAGAAATTAGACGCTCAGCGTATCCGGCCTCTAATTGGCGCAACCAAAGTCATACTCAATCATCAGGTTCTGTTAAGGAAGCAACTGCGGCAGATATTAAGCCGATT
>NZ_CAJIMW020000211.1:0-114 GCF_905175395.2 Vibrio sp. B1REV9
TTGCCATTACCGCGGCGGAATATGACTACATGATTAGTTACACACAGATAACCAGTATCAGAGGTAGAGCGTATTTGATACTTACCCGTGTACTTGCCAATAGGACACGTTTTT
>NZ_CAJIMW020000212.1:0-114 GCF_905175395.2 Vibrio sp. B1REV9
TAAGTATCAAATACGCTCTACCTCTGATAATGGCTCTGTTGTTCGCATTCAATACAGCGCTAGATAAGGCGAAAACTTATGAAGCTCACGCAATTTGGTCAGACATTGCAAAAA
>NZ_CAJIMW020000213.1:0-114 GCF_905175395.2 Vibrio sp. B1REV9
AAGCCCAATTGATATATCCCAATATTTGACCGGATTGCCTCCGGAGGTTGCTTGGGTCCTCAATATCGCCGCCCGTTGGGTCATCAGGGTCATGATTGGGGTCTTCTGGGTTAA
>NZ_CAJIMW020000214.1:0-114 GCF_905175395.2 Vibrio sp. B1REV9
TATTGATTCTGAATCTGAATACCTAAACTCTGCTGTTATCATTGACCATCTTGCCTTTAGTGATAAACACCAACACGCAACGCTCTAAGTAATCAACATACACTTTACGGCGAT
>NZ_CAJIMW020000215.1:0-114 GCF_905175395.2 Vibrio sp. B1REV9
ATGAGGAACAGCGAAAATATAAAGCGCATTACTTCCCTTTTTATCAAAGTCATACTCAATCAGCTTATTAAATAAATCAATTATCCAATCCATATTAGCCACCAAATATAATGC
>NZ_CAJIMW020000216.1:0-114 GCF_905175395.2 Vibrio sp. B1REV9
ATGGTTGCAAGCATTTGTTTATGCGCCGTTCTCGCCGTTACGTTCACCACTGGCTCGCCAATTTAACCGTAAAGGCAAGATGGTCAATGATAACAGCAGAGTTTAGGTATTCAG
>NZ_CAJIMW020000217.1:0-114 GCF_905175395.2 Vibrio sp. B1REV9
TGGCTAAACGTGCGGTTCGTTCTGCATAAGGTATTTTATGTTAATAGCGCTGCATGACTTGGGTGTAAGCCCTCAAATGCTCACAGACATAAGAAAAGGAAGAAACTTCCTTAA
>NZ_CAJIMW020000218.1:0-114 GCF_905175395.2 Vibrio sp. B1REV9
TTTAAACAAAGCATTGCAGCATTAATCGTTTTATTCAGTGTTTCGTTTAGTGCTTATGCGGAACTTAGTAGTTAGTTTCATAAAATGTACCTTATAGAATGTTTACTAATTTAA
>NZ_CAJIMW020000219.1:0-114 GCF_905175395.2 Vibrio sp. B1REV9
TTAAAATGCGCGTCCATGCTGACCATAAAAGCTGTGCAAGTCATTGAAATGCTTGGTAAACCTATTCCACCCGAGTGCAAACGGCTTATGAGAATGGCAACTGGTCGAGAACTA
>NZ_CAJIMW020000220.1:0-114 GCF_905175395.2 Vibrio sp. B1REV9
CTAAGCCCGCTTTTGGGTTCAGGGCACTGCCAGTTCATGGTTCTTTCACTATTCTCATAAACGCATTCAGCTAAGGCATTGAAGCCATAGCCCATAGATTGCAAATCTATCTGA
>NZ_CAJIMW020000222.1:0-176 GCF_905175395.2 Vibrio sp. B1REV9
GGTATCGCAATCATCGGTATCGCTATGGCATTTAAAGGCATCCAATTGGCTAAACACTATTAATTGCAAATCATGCAGCGCTATTAACATAAAATACCTTATGCAGAACGAACCGCACCTTTCTATATGAAACGGCATTCAACATAAGCCAACATAATGCGAACTCGGATACCTTG
>NZ_CAJIMW020000223.1:0-114 GCF_905175395.2 Vibrio sp. B1REV9
TCAAATACGCTCTACCTCTGATAATGGCTCTGTTGTTCGCATTCAATACAGCGCTAGTAATATCTGCGTTAGCTTGCTGAATTAATGCCTTTGTTTTTTCATAAATCACATTAT
>NZ_CAJIMW020000224.1:0-114 GCF_905175395.2 Vibrio sp. B1REV9
TTGGGAGCGATAAGACTTATACCAAAAAAGTAAGAATTGGCTCCACTAGTGAAGTGGTCAATGATAACAGCAGAGTTTAGGTATTCAGATTCAGAATCAATATTGGTTTTTTCT
>NZ_CAJIMW020000225.1:0-114 GCF_905175395.2 Vibrio sp. B1REV9
CTCCGGAGGTTGCTTGGGTGATGACCGCTATTGGTGTTCCTCAAGCGTTAACGATCATCCTTAACCATATCAATCAAGGTAATTAAAAGCCGATAAAGAAACTCAATCAGCTTA
>NZ_CAJIMW020000226.1:0-114 GCF_905175395.2 Vibrio sp. B1REV9
AGAAAAAACCAATATTGATTCTGAATCTGAATACCTAAACTCTGCTGTTATCATTGACCACCTTTTCACAATCACCCTTATGCAGTTGGAATAAACTGTTTACTGTACGACCAT
>NZ_CAJIMW020000227.1:0-114 GCF_905175395.2 Vibrio sp. B1REV9
TAATACGGATACTTCGGGCGCTGGTGTTGGTGGTACGTGTATTGAATCTGATTCTGGCGTCGTTTCTGGGTCTTCCACATCAGGCTTTTCAACATCGTCAGGATTTGGATTAGG
>NZ_CAJIMW020000228.1:0-114 GCF_905175395.2 Vibrio sp. B1REV9
GATGATGAGCTTCCAGTTCCTGAGCAACAACCCATCCAAGAAACTCAATCTACTTCATCCAGTGACGATTGGGAACTATTCAAAATGCACTACGACAAACTTGAATTACCAACT
>NZ_CAJIMW020000229.1:0-114 GCF_905175395.2 Vibrio sp. B1REV9
TGCCCTACTTGGCGGCCTTGCGGGTTTTGTGGCTGCTAAAAACTTAAATGAGTAGGGGCTGCGAAGTCGATAGAAGCCCAAATATCACTGCCCTCAGTTGCAAAAGCAGGTGAA
>NZ_CAJIMW020000230.1:0-114 GCF_905175395.2 Vibrio sp. B1REV9
TAGGTTTACCATCATCCCAACTTTTGACAGTCCTCACACTTTTAAAACAAAGTTTTGCTGTATCTTCTTATTGTATATACGCCAATACACCAAAGACTGACGTGAACCAATTTC
>NZ_CAJIMW020000231.1:0-114 GCF_905175395.2 Vibrio sp. B1REV9
GTTCCGCAACGCTTGTATCGTTGCATCGGCTCCACTTCTAGCTTCACCTGCTTTGCAACTGAGGGCAGTGATATTTGGGCTTCTATCGACTTCGCAGGTATTGCGGCAAAAGTA
>NZ_CAJIMW020000232.1:0-113 GCF_905175395.2 Vibrio sp. B1REV9
TCGGGCGCTGGTGTTGGTGGTACGTGTATTGAATCTGATTCGTGTACGGGCTTTCATAAATCACATTATCGTTTTTCTGTTGCTCCTGCGTGGTTTGTGCGTTTTTCACAATA
>NZ_CAJIMW020000233.1:0-172 GCF_905175395.2 Vibrio sp. B1REV9
TCTTGGGTGATGGGCTTTTTAAGCCCAATTGATATATCCCAATATTTGACCGGATTGCCTCCGGAGGTTGCTTGGGTGATGACCGCTATTGGTGTTCCTCAAGCGTTAACGATCAAGGTAATTAAAAGCCGATAAAGAAACTCAATCAGCTTATTAAATAAATCAATTATCC
>NZ_CAJIMW020000234.1:0-113 GCF_905175395.2 Vibrio sp. B1REV9
GAAGTGGTTAATGAGGAACAGCGAAAATATAAAGCGCATTACTTCCCTTTTTATCAAAGGCCCAAAAGAAAACATCCTTAACCATATCAATCAAGGTAATTAAAAGCCGATAA
>NZ_CAJIMW020000235.1:0-113 GCF_905175395.2 Vibrio sp. B1REV9
GTTCCTCAAGCGTTAACGATCATACTTACCTGTTTGTCGGTGCGTTTACTTCTTCAATTAATGCCTTTGTTTTTTCATAAATCACATTATCGTTTTTCTGTTGCTCCTGCGTG
>NZ_CAJIMW020000236.1:0-113 GCF_905175395.2 Vibrio sp. B1REV9
TGGGGAAAATGGAGACGGTACATGTAAAACAGCTTGTCAGTATTACAAGGATATTGTAGAAAACCCACTGAGCATTACTAGCGCTGTATTGAATGCGAACAACAGAGCCATTA
>NZ_CAJIMW020000237.1:0-113 GCF_905175395.2 Vibrio sp. B1REV9
GGTGTTCCTCAAGCGTTAACGATCATACTTACCTGTTTGTCGGTGCGTTTACTTCCTCATTAACCACTTCACTAGTGGAGCCAATTCTTACTTTTTTGGTATAAGTCTTATCG
>NZ_CAJIMW020000238.1:0-113 GCF_905175395.2 Vibrio sp. B1REV9
CTAAGCCCGCTTTTGGGTTCAGGGCACTGCCAGTTCATGGTTCTTTCACTATTCTTCGCTGTTCCTCATTAACCACTTCACTAGTGGAGCCAATTCTTACTTTTTTGGTATAA
>NZ_CAJIMW020000239.1:0-113 GCF_905175395.2 Vibrio sp. B1REV9
CCTGTTTGTCGGTGCGTTTACTTCTTCAATTAATTCCGTTTACAAGGTTGGGCTCATGATTTAGGAAGCTATCACCATTAAACGAAGCACCGTAAACATGCTGCTTAGAATAC
>NZ_CAJIMW020000240.1:0-113 GCF_905175395.2 Vibrio sp. B1REV9
CTAAACTCTGCTGTTATCATTGACCATCTTGCCTTTACGGTTAAATTGGCGGATTTACGTGTTAATGCGCTATGATAAGGAAAAGACAGGACAAAAAGAGGTGTAACAAATGT
>NZ_CAJIMW020000241.1:0-113 GCF_905175395.2 Vibrio sp. B1REV9
ATAGACCCTTATTTTTAAAGGGTTCTATATACTTTCTATATGAAACGGCATTCAACATACACTTTACGGCGATAAGCGCGAATCGCATCGGCTTCTTTAGGTGTTTTGGCTTT
>NZ_CAJIMW020000242.1:0-113 GCF_905175395.2 Vibrio sp. B1REV9
GTTTGGATGCCAGATGATGAGCTTCCAGTTCCTGAGCAACAACCCATCCAAGAAACTCCTATTAAAAAAGGGGCAAGCTCTTTCTCATGTTCAGTTAACTCCTATTTAAAAGG
>NZ_CAJIMW020000243.1:0-113 GCF_905175395.2 Vibrio sp. B1REV9
CAATCGTCACTTGGTGATAGTTCTCGACCAGTTGCCATTCTCATAAGCCGTTTGCAAGATTAAGACTCGCTAGCGCTCAAACACTGGCGCGCTACGCTTACATATACATGCTG
>NZ_CAJIMW020000244.1:0-171 GCF_905175395.2 Vibrio sp. B1REV9
AACTCGTTGTGATTTGGCGTTCGATGATTTCGACGGGATTCACACTTGTGGTATTTAGGAGAAATGCCGCGAGAACGCTTAAAGGCATCATCTAAAAAGGCGAGGTCAACATGCGTAAACATTCTATAAGGTACATTTTATGAAACTAACTACTAAGTTCCGCAACGCTTG
>NZ_CAJIMW020000245.1:0-113 GCF_905175395.2 Vibrio sp. B1REV9
CGGGTGGAATAGGTTTACCATCATCCCAACTTTTGACAGTCCTCACACTTTTAAAACAAAGTTTGCTGTGTTTTCGATGCTTAAACCGCATTCAAATTCACGAAAAATGTAGT
>NZ_CAJIMW020000246.1:0-113 GCF_905175395.2 Vibrio sp. B1REV9
GATTTGCAATCTATGGGCTATGGCTTCAATGCCTTAGCTGAATGCGTTTATGAGATGAGTCAGGACCGATTGAGCCATTATCTAAGCCCACGCAAACCGATACACCAGAACGG
>NZ_CAJIMW020000247.1:0-113 GCF_905175395.2 Vibrio sp. B1REV9
AATGACTATGCGGCCTCTTTGTTTTCAAAGAAAGTCGATAAGAAGTCAATTATTCATAAATCACATTATCGTTTTTCTGTTGCTCCTGCGTGGTTTGTGCGTTTTTCACAATA
>NZ_CAJIMW020000248.1:0-113 GCF_905175395.2 Vibrio sp. B1REV9
CATGACCCTGATGACCCAACGGGCGGCGATATTGAGGACCCTAGCCCTTTGCCAGAACCACCATAACAAGCACCAGTAGGAGAGCTCCCATAAATGTATGGATGCCAATTCAA
>NZ_CAJIMW020000249.1:0-113 GCF_905175395.2 Vibrio sp. B1REV9
GCTCCACTAGTGAAGTGGTTAATGAGGAACAGCGAAAATATAAAGCGCATTACTTCCCTTTTTTATCAAAGTCATACTCAATCATCAGGTTCTGTTAAGGAAGCAACTGCGGC
>NZ_CAJIMW020000250.1:0-113 GCF_905175395.2 Vibrio sp. B1REV9
CTCCGGAGGTTGCTTGGGTGATGACCGCTATTGGTGTTCCTCAAGCGTTAACGATCATACTTGCCTGATTTACATCACCGTTTAACGTATGGAGTGAATCATTAATATCCGCA
>NZ_CAJIMW020000251.1:0-113 GCF_905175395.2 Vibrio sp. B1REV9
TCGTGAGGTGTTTGGGGATGATGCTGCGGCTTTAGTTACGGTTGTGGATGGTAAGCTCAGAACCCCAACTCATCTCATAAACGCATTCAGCTAAGGCATTGAAGCCATAGCCC
>NZ_CAJIMW020000252.1:0-113 GCF_905175395.2 Vibrio sp. B1REV9
GGTACATTTTATGAAACTAACTACTAAGTTCCGCAACGCTTGTATCGTTGCATCGATACTGGTTATCTGTGTGTAACTAATCATGTAGTCATATTCCGCCGCGGTAATGGCAA
>NZ_CAJIMW020000253.1:0-113 GCF_905175395.2 Vibrio sp. B1REV9
TATTGATTCTGAATCTGAATACCTAAACTCTGCTGTTATCATTGACCATCTTGCCTTTACGGTCAGCATTGTGGTATTTAGGAGAAATGCCGCGAGAACGCTTAAAGGCATCA
>NZ_CAJIMW020000254.1:0-113 GCF_905175395.2 Vibrio sp. B1REV9
CGCTCTGGTGTTGTTAACCAGAAAGCCCTTGGTCTTGAAGATAAGCATGAGCGTGTTGCTTCCTTAACAGAACCTGATGATTGAGTATGACTTTGATAAAAAGGGAAGTAATG
>NZ_CAJIMW020000255.1:0-170 GCF_905175395.2 Vibrio sp. B1REV9
GTCTAATTTCTTCTGGGGCGTTTGTTCCTTACAAGCACTATGAGCTTAAATTTATTTCATTGAATCAGCAAAATGCTTTTTAATATCGGCATCCACTGGAATTAACTCGCCAACAATATCTTTTAACGGGTCGGCAGGGTGAATGCGTTTATGAGATGAGTTGGGGTTCT
>NZ_CAJIMW020000256.1:0-113 GCF_905175395.2 Vibrio sp. B1REV9
GCAGCATGTTTACGGTGCTTCGTTTAATGGTGATAGCTTCCTAAATCAAGACCTCTCTTTTTTGGTATAAGTCTTATCGCTCCCAAAAGCCGTATTCTTTGCACAGTAATACG
>NZ_CAJIMW020000257.1:0-113 GCF_905175395.2 Vibrio sp. B1REV9
GCAAGTCATTGAAATGCTTGTTAAACCTAGCCCGTTAAACTTTTTTGCAATGTCTGACCAAATATCACTGCCCTCAGTTGCAAAAGCAGGTGAAGCTAGAAGTGGAGCCGATG
>NZ_CAJIMW020000258.1:0-113 GCF_905175395.2 Vibrio sp. B1REV9
TGGCTAAACGTGCGGTTCGTTCTGCATAAGGTATTTTATGTTAATAGCGCTGCATTGAATGCGAACAACAGAGCCATTATCAGAGGTAGAGCGTATTTGATACTTACCCGTGT
>NZ_CAJIMW020000259.1:0-112 GCF_905175395.2 Vibrio sp. B1REV9
AATCAGATAGATTTGCAATCTATGGGCTATGGCTTCAATGCCTTAGCTGAATGCGAACAACAGAGCCATTATCAGAGGTAGAGCGTATTTGATACTTACCCGTGTACTTGCC
>NZ_CAJIMW020000260.1:0-112 GCF_905175395.2 Vibrio sp. B1REV9
ACTAACTACTAAGTTCCGCAACGCTTGTATCGTTGCATCGGCTCCACTTCTAGCTTCACCTTTTCACAATCACCCTTATGCAGTTGGAATAAACTGTTTACTGTACGACCAT
>NZ_CAJIMW020000261.1:0-112 GCF_905175395.2 Vibrio sp. B1REV9
TGAATCAGCAAAATGCTTTTTAATATCGGCATCCACTGGAATTAACTCGCCAACATATCTTTTAACGGGTCGGCAGGGTCAGGAATCAATTTAAGCTCATAGTGCTTGTAAG
>NZ_CAJIMW020000262.1:0-112 GCF_905175395.2 Vibrio sp. B1REV9
GTTACTGCACCAAATCCGGCCTGTTCTCTGGTATCCCTTTCCCAAAAGAGCCAGTGTTTGAGCCAGCTGTAAAACCAAGCACTTTAGTGATAAACACCAACACGCAACGCTC
>NZ_CAJIMW020000263.1:0-112 GCF_905175395.2 Vibrio sp. B1REV9
ATTAACATATTTACTATATGTAAATTAACTTATTCGACCGCCAAAGCCACACCGTAGGAGTCAAGGCCATACGGCCCAACCAAGGCTGGTGTTGGTGGTACGTGTATTGAAT
>NZ_CAJIMW020000264.1:0-112 GCF_905175395.2 Vibrio sp. B1REV9
CCCGTTAAACTTTTTTGCAATGTCTGACCAAATTGCGTGAGCTTCATAAGTTTTCGTGAATTTGAATGCGGTTTAAGCATCGAAAACACAGCAAAACTTTGTTTTAAAAGTG
>NZ_CAJIMW020000265.1:0-112 GCF_905175395.2 Vibrio sp. B1REV9
GATTTACAAAGAAAAAACCAATATTGATTCTGAATCTGAATACCTAAACTCTGCTTGCAACCATCACCAGAAATTTGAAAGTGAATCGTGTCATTGTTACCGCCAACACCAA
>NZ_CAJIMW020000266.1:0-169 GCF_905175395.2 Vibrio sp. B1REV9
GCCGTTTCATATAGAAAGTATATAGAACCCTTTAAAAATAAGGGTCTATATGACGAACTTCCCTTTTGCAACTGAGGGCAGTGATATTTGGGCTTCTATCGACTTCGCAGGTGAAGCTAGAAGTGGAGCCGATGCAACGATACAAGCGTTGCGGAACTTAGTAGTTAGT
>NZ_CAJIMW020000267.1:0-112 GCF_905175395.2 Vibrio sp. B1REV9
ATGGCATTGCGGAGGATGTATCCGGTATTTCTGATTTCTTGGATGGGGTTGCTAATAGGACACGTTTTTAACCAGTCCAACGAATAGCGTTGATACTCATTAACAGGACAAC
>NZ_CAJIMW020000268.1:0-112 GCF_905175395.2 Vibrio sp. B1REV9
GCTTCGTTTAATGGTGATAGCTTCCTAAATCAAGACCTCTCTTTTTTCCGAATATACATCGCACTGGATGAAGTAGATTGAGTTTCTTGGATGGGTTGTTGCTCAGGAACTG
>NZ_CAJIMW020000269.1:0-112 GCF_905175395.2 Vibrio sp. B1REV9
CGCCTATGCACTCACAATTAGTTAATAGTTTATAAGGAAAAACGCATGAGCTTTTTTATTCATGGTATTAAGAAGTCCGTTTTTAAAACTCGGTTCGAATGAATTTTGAATT
>NZ_CAJIMW020000270.1:0-112 GCF_905175395.2 Vibrio sp. B1REV9
AAGCCCAATTGATATATCCCAATATTTGACCGGATTGCCTCCGGAGGTTGCTTGGGCAATACCATATGAGCCTCATCGACCACAAATAGCGGACCGCGATTATTCTCATCAC
>NZ_CAJIMW020000271.1:0-112 GCF_905175395.2 Vibrio sp. B1REV9
ATTGTTGGCGAGTTAATTCCAGTGGATGCCGATATTAAAAAGCATTTTGCTGATTCAGAATCAATATTGGTTTTTTCTTTGTAAATCAATTCTGGATTGATGCGAGCCGCTT
>NZ_CAJIMW020000272.1:0-112 GCF_905175395.2 Vibrio sp. B1REV9
ACTCGTACTTTGAATTGGCATCCATACATTTATGGGAGCTCTCCTACTGGTGCTTGTAAGGAACAAACGCCCCAGAAGAAATTAGACGCTCAGCGTATCCGGCCTCTAATTG
>NZ_CAJIMW020000273.1:0-112 GCF_905175395.2 Vibrio sp. B1REV9
TCTCCTACTGGTGCTTGTTATGGTGGTTCTGGTGGTACTCGTTGTGAATTGGGCCGTTTGAGACATATCAGCAACAACCGCTAAAAAACCTTGAGCGTTGGGCATTACACAA
>NZ_CAJIMW020000274.1:0-112 GCF_905175395.2 Vibrio sp. B1REV9
CGTGTACGGGCTTTTATGAATCTGGTTATCCTGATGGTTTGGGTGGTATGGCCTCTGAGCATTCAGCTAAGGCATTGAAGCCATAGCCCATAGATTGCAAATCTATCTGATT
>NZ_CAJIMW020000275.1:0-112 GCF_905175395.2 Vibrio sp. B1REV9
CGTTTATGAGATGAGTTGGGGTTCTGAGCTTAGGGTGTTAACTTGCCTCGATGGTGAGTATGACTTTGATAAAAAGGGAAGTAATGCGCTTTATATTTTCGCTGTTCCTCAT
>NZ_CAJIMW020000276.1:0-112 GCF_905175395.2 Vibrio sp. B1REV9
TCTTTATAGGCATCTAACAGCTTGCTTGAGTACATTTGTTACACCTCTTTTTGTCCTGTATCTTCTTATTGTATATACGCCAATACACCAAAGACTGACGTGAACCAATTTC
>NZ_CAJIMW020000277.1:0-166 GCF_905175395.2 Vibrio sp. B1REV9
ATTCTCATAAGCCGTTTGCACTCGGGTGGAATAGGTTTAAGCATCGAAAACACAGCAAAACTTTGTTTTAAAAGTGTGAGGACTGTCAAAAGTTGGGATGATGGCATGAGCTTTTTTCAAAGTCAGAGACTGAATCATAAAAACCAACACCAGACACTTTGATTGA
>NZ_CAJIMW020000278.1:0-112 GCF_905175395.2 Vibrio sp. B1REV9
TAAAAGTGCTTAATGCTTCTATTGTGAAAAACGCACAAACCACGCAGGAGCAACAGAAATACCGGATACATCCTCCGCAATGCCATCCATTGAACCAGCAATAGAACCCACA
>NZ_CAJIMW020000279.1:0-112 GCF_905175395.2 Vibrio sp. B1REV9
AACATAGTTCATTTGCTCTTTATAGGCATCTAACAGCTTGCTTGAGTACATTTGTTACACGCTCATGCTTATCTTCAAGACCAAGGGCTTTCTGGTTAACAACACCAGAGCG
>NZ_CAJIMW020000280.1:0-112 GCF_905175395.2 Vibrio sp. B1REV9
TATATTTGGTGGCTAATATGGATTGGATAATTGATTTATTTAATAAGCTGATTGAGTTTCTTTGAAAACAAAGAGGCCGCATAGTCATTAATTCCGGCGTAATAGCCCTCAA
>NZ_CAJIMW020000281.1:0-112 GCF_905175395.2 Vibrio sp. B1REV9
CTTCTGGGGCGTTTGTTCCTTACAAGCACTATGAGCTTAAATTGATTCCTGACCCTGTACGACCATATTGACGACGAGCCCAATAAGTGGCTTTTAATACGTCACATTTGAT
>NZ_CAJIMW020000282.1:0-112 GCF_905175395.2 Vibrio sp. B1REV9
TTTGGTATCGCAGCGAGGTGGAATTAAAAAAAGTCTCGGTTGATATTCTTCTTGATATTGAGCCAGCTGTAAAACCAAGCACTTTAGTGATAAACACCAACACGCAACGCTC
>NZ_CAJIMW020000283.1:0-112 GCF_905175395.2 Vibrio sp. B1REV9
AAAAAAGTAAGAATTGGCTCCACTAGTGAAGTGGTTAATGAGGAACAGCGAAAATATAATGCGACGACCAGAGAAAACCGCAGTCACCAAAATACACACTTTAATAAAGCCG
>NZ_CAJIMW020000284.1:0-112 GCF_905175395.2 Vibrio sp. B1REV9
GCATTTTGAATAGTTCCCAATCGTCACTTGGTGATAGTTCTCGACCAGTTGCCATTCTCATAAACGCATTCAGCTAAGGCATTGAAGCCATAGCCCATAGATTGCAAATCTA
>NZ_CAJIMW020000285.1:0-111 GCF_905175395.2 Vibrio sp. B1REV9
TAAACATTCTATAAGGTACATTTTATGAAACTAACTACTAAGTTCCGCAACGCTTGTACCGTCTCCATTTTCCCCAAAGTCACATTGTGGCTTTTCACAGAACGGCTCCCA
>NZ_CAJIMW020000286.1:0-111 GCF_905175395.2 Vibrio sp. B1REV9
GTCCACGTAGCGGCAAGTCTTATGAGTCTGTGGTTTATCACATCATTCCTGCTGGATTATCGGGCGCATTTAAAATGATCACATCCAATGACTTTCTATGCGCCCTTATCT
>NZ_CAJIMW020000287.1:0-111 GCF_905175395.2 Vibrio sp. B1REV9
GCTCCAATTTCTAATAATGCGATTGCGGTTAAAAGCTCTTGTGATGAGATTTTCTGTTGCTCCTGCGTGGTTTGTGCGTTTTTCACAATAGAAGCATTAAGCACTTTTAAT
>NZ_CAJIMW020000288.1:0-164 GCF_905175395.2 Vibrio sp. B1REV9
CATGATTTGCAATTAATAGTGTTTGCCCTACTTGGCGGCCTTGCGGGTTTTTGTGGCTGCTAAAAACTTAAATGAGTAGGGGCTGCGGCCCCTTTTTTAATAGGAGTTAACTTCCAAACATAAACATTAAAAATTACGGCAATAACACAAAACGTACCACCTAA
>NZ_CAJIMW020000289.1:0-111 GCF_905175395.2 Vibrio sp. B1REV9
AAAGCCAAAACACCTAAAGAAGCCGATGCGATTCGCGCTTATCGCCGTAAAGTGTATGTTAATTCACACATCGTCAATACGCAGATTTACGTGTTAATGCGCTATGATAAG
>NZ_CAJIMW020000290.1:0-111 GCF_905175395.2 Vibrio sp. B1REV9
TATTGACGACGAGCCCAATAAGTGGCTTTTAATACGTCACATTTGATGCGCCTTTTTAGCTTTATGAATAATTGACTTCTTATCGACTTTCTTTGAAAACAAAGAGGCCGC
>NZ_CAJIMW020000291.1:0-111 GCF_905175395.2 Vibrio sp. B1REV9
GGCGGCTAGCATTGGATAAATCTAAGTTAAACATACCAACAATGCCATCAAGCACCGTATCTTCATACCTGCCAAATGCTCAGAGGCCATACCACCCAAACCATCAGGATA
>NZ_CAJIMW020000292.1:0-111 GCF_905175395.2 Vibrio sp. B1REV9
TTAATGGTGATAGCTTCCTAAATCAAGACCTCTCTTTTTTCCGAATATACATCGACGTTTAGCCAATTGGATGCCTTTAAATGCCATAGCGATACCGATGATTGCGATACC
>NZ_CAJIMW020000293.1:0-111 GCF_905175395.2 Vibrio sp. B1REV9
TTTGGCGTTCGATGATTTCGACGGGATTCACACTTGTGAGCATGTTGACCTCGATACTGGTTATCTGTGTGTAACTAATCATGTAGTCATATTCCGCCGCGGTAATGGCAA
>NZ_CAJIMW020000294.1:0-111 GCF_905175395.2 Vibrio sp. B1REV9
TCTAACAGCTTGCTTGAGTACATTTGTTACACCTCTTTTTGTCCTGTCTTTTCCTTATCATATCAGCAACAACCGCTAAAAAACCTTGAGCGTTGGGCATTACACAAGTAG
>NZ_CAJIMW020000295.1:0-111 GCF_905175395.2 Vibrio sp. B1REV9
AAACGCACAAACCACGCAGGAGCAACAGAAAAACGATAATGTGATTTATGAAAACCCACTGAGCATTACTAGCGCTGTATTGAATGCGAACAACAGAGCCATTATCAGAGG
>NZ_CAJIMW020000296.1:0-111 GCF_905175395.2 Vibrio sp. B1REV9
CAACATATCGGCCTCTGCTCCAATTTCTAATAATGCGATTGCGGTTAAAAGCTCTTGTGATGATGGTAAACCTATTCCACCCGAGTGCAAACGGCTTATGAGAATGGCAAC
>NZ_CAJIMW020000297.1:0-111 GCF_905175395.2 Vibrio sp. B1REV9
AAAAAGCGCATCAAATGTGACGTATTAAAAGCCACTTATTGGGCTCGTCGTCAATATCTTTTAACGGGTCGGCAGGGTCAGGAATCAATTTAAGCTCATAGTGCTTGTAAG
>NZ_CAJIMW020000298.1:0-111 GCF_905175395.2 Vibrio sp. B1REV9
TGTGGGTTCTATTGCTGGTTCAATGGATGGCATTGCGGAGGATGTATCCGGTATTTCAACATCGTCAGGATTTGGATTAGGCAGAGGCGTACTGTCACTATCTGGCAAAGG
>NZ_CAJIMW020000299.1:0-163 GCF_905175395.2 Vibrio sp. B1REV9
GTTTACAAGGTTGGGCTCATGATTTATCGGTTAAAAGCTCTTGTGATGAGATTTTCTGTCCAGTTGGTAATTCAAGTTTGTCGTAGTGCATTTTGAATAGTTCCCAATCGCATTATTAGAAATTGGAGCAGAGGCCGATATGTTGATAGTCACCAGGCTAATG
>NZ_CAJIMW020000300.1:0-111 GCF_905175395.2 Vibrio sp. B1REV9
TTGGATATTCGGCTTTATTAAAGTGTGTATTTTGGTGACTGCGGTTTTCTCTGGTCGTCGCACTGGATGAAGTAGATTGAGTTTCTTGGATGGGTTGTTGCTCAGGAACTG
>NZ_CAJIMW020000301.1:0-111 GCF_905175395.2 Vibrio sp. B1REV9
TCAATGATTATGGTAGCTTAGATAGACCGTTTGCTAAGTTTACCGATTATCAAGACGAATGGCGAAGTGTAAACCTGACCGCAATCAGTACACGCAAATTCACGCATCGCG
>NZ_CAJIMW020000302.1:0-111 GCF_905175395.2 Vibrio sp. B1REV9
CATTTTGCTGATTCAATGAAATAAATTTTTTGTGTGTGATTGATTATGCCTACTTCTTAATACCATGAATAAAAAAGCTCATGCGTTTTTCCTTATAAACTATTAACTAAT
>NZ_CAJIMW020000303.1:0-111 GCF_905175395.2 Vibrio sp. B1REV9
GTTCACGCCTATGCACTCACAATTAGTTAATAGTTTATAAGGAAAAACGCATGAGCTTTTTTCAAAGTCAGAGACTGAATCATAAAAACCAACACCAGACACTTTGATTGA
>NZ_CAJIMW020000304.1:0-111 GCF_905175395.2 Vibrio sp. B1REV9
TATATTTGGTGGCTAATATGGATTGGATAATTGATTTATTTAATAAGCTGATTGAGTTTCTTGGATGGGTTGTTGCTCAGGAACTGGAAGCTCATCATCTGGCATCCAAAC
>NZ_CAJIMW020000305.1:0-111 GCF_905175395.2 Vibrio sp. B1REV9
AGTATGAACGTAAACGATTTTATCCGCATAAGCACTAAACGAAACACTGAATAAAACGATTAAATGCTGCAATGCTTTGTTTAAAGCTCATAAGAAACTCCTATTAAAAAA
>NZ_CAJIMW020000306.1:0-111 GCF_905175395.2 Vibrio sp. B1REV9
TTTTTGCAATGTCTGACCAAATTGCGTGAGCTTCATAAGTTTTCGCCTTATCTAGCGCTCAAACACTGGCGCGCTACGCTTACATATACATGCTGCCGCGGTGAAATCCGA
>NZ_CAJIMW020000307.1:0-111 GCF_905175395.2 Vibrio sp. B1REV9
TTATATTTGGTGGCTAATATGGATTGGATAATTGATTTATTTAATAAGCTGATTGAGTTTTCTTTATCGGCTTTTAATTACCTTGATTGATATGGTTAAGGATGTTTTCTT
>NZ_CAJIMW020000308.1:0-111 GCF_905175395.2 Vibrio sp. B1REV9
GACTGGAAACAAATTTCAGTTTTACGATGATTCATTTGCGCTTCATCCGGTGGATTCATCCTTTTCAATTTTTTGCTGTATCTTCTTATTGTATATACGCCAATACACCAA
>NZ_CAJIMW020000309.1:0-111 GCF_905175395.2 Vibrio sp. B1REV9
ACGATCATACTTACCTGTTTGTCGGTGCGTTTACTTCTTCAATTAATTCCGTTTAACGTATGGAGTGAATCATTAATATCCGCATTCATTCCCTTAATAGCCGATAAAACC
>NZ_CAJIMW020000310.1:0-161 GCF_905175395.2 Vibrio sp. B1REV9
TGCTTTTTAATATCGGCATCCACTGGAATTAACTCGCCAACAATATCTTTTAACGGGTCGGCAGCCAGTTCCTGAGCAACAACCCATCCAAGAAACTCAATCTACTTCATCCAAACATAAACATTAAAAATTACGGCAATAACACAAAACGTACCACCTAA
>NZ_CAJIMW020000311.1:0-111 GCF_905175395.2 Vibrio sp. B1REV9
TAAGCCGTTTGCACTCGGGTGGAATAGGTTTACCATCATCCCAACTTTTGACAGTCCTCATCACTTTTAAAACAAAGTTTTGCTGTGTTTTCGATGCTTAAACCGCATTCA
>NZ_CAJIMW020000312.1:0-111 GCF_905175395.2 Vibrio sp. B1REV9
CTCCGGAGGTTGCTTGGGTGATGACCGCTATTGGTGTTCCTCAAGCGTTAACGATCATACTTTAATAAAGCCGAATATCCAATCAAAATTCACATAATCATCAAAATCTTG
>NZ_CAJIMW020000313.1:0-111 GCF_905175395.2 Vibrio sp. B1REV9
CCTTTTTAGATGATGCCTTTAAGCGTTCTCGCGGCATTTCTCCTAAATACCACAATCACCCTTATGCAGTTGGAATAAACTGTTTACTGTACGACCATATTGACGACGAGC
>NZ_CAJIMW020000314.1:0-110 GCF_905175395.2 Vibrio sp. B1REV9
TATCGTTGCATCGGCTCCACTTCTAGCTTCACCTGCTTTTGCAACTGAGGGCAGCGCTATTAACATAAAATACCTTATGCAGAACGAACCGCACGTTTAGCCAATTGGAT
>NZ_CAJIMW020000315.1:0-110 GCF_905175395.2 Vibrio sp. B1REV9
TCAATGTGGTGCGCCTCCTCCTCCTTATTGTGAGCGTGAATCAACGCTCGAAGAAATCAGAAATACCGGATACATCCTCCGCAATGCCATCCATTGAACCAGCAATAGAA
>NZ_CAJIMW020000316.1:0-110 GCF_905175395.2 Vibrio sp. B1REV9
TTACGATAATCAAGATTTTGATGATTATGTGAATTTTGATTGGATATTCGGCTTTGATAAAAAGGGAAGTAATGCGCTTTATATTTTCGCTGTTCCTCATTAACCACTTC
>NZ_CAJIMW020000317.1:0-110 GCF_905175395.2 Vibrio sp. B1REV9
TTACGATAATCAAGATTTTGATGATTATGTGAATTTTGATTGGATATTCGGCTTTATTAAAAAGGGAAGTAATGCGCTTTATATTTTCGCTGTTCCTCATTAACCACTTC
>NZ_CAJIMW020000318.1:0-110 GCF_905175395.2 Vibrio sp. B1REV9
GGATATTGGTGAAACTCGTACTTTGAATTGGCATCCATACATTTATGGGAGCTCTCCTACTGAGCATTACTAGCGCTGTATTGAATGCGAACAACAGAGCCATTATCAGA
>NZ_CAJIMW020000319.1:0-110 GCF_905175395.2 Vibrio sp. B1REV9
AACTCGTTGTGATTTGGCGTTCGATGATTTCGACGGGATTCACACTTGTGAGCATTACTAGCGCTGTATTGAATGCGAACAACAGAGCCATTATCAGAGGTAGAGCGTAT
>NZ_CAJIMW020000320.1:0-110 GCF_905175395.2 Vibrio sp. B1REV9
AGTGGGTTTTCTACAATCAAGTGACGGACAGTTGTCCAGATGGGACGGTAGTGAATCCATATTAGCCACCAAATATAATGCGACGACCAGAGAAAACCGCAGTCACCAAA
>NZ_CAJIMW020000321.1:0-160 GCF_905175395.2 Vibrio sp. B1REV9
CCTATGCACTCACAATTAGTTAATAGTTTATAAGGAAAAACGCATGAGCTTTTTTATTCATTGAACCCGAGTTTTTAAAAACGGACTTCTTAATACCATGCGTTAACGATCATACTTACCTGTTTGTCGGTGCGTTTACTTCTTCAATTAATTCCGTTTA
>NZ_CAJIMW020000322.1:0-110 GCF_905175395.2 Vibrio sp. B1REV9
GTGTTTTCGATGCTTAAACCGCATTCAAATTCACGAAAAATGTAGTTCTTGCTCACAGACATAAGAAAAGGAAGAAACTTCCTTAAAGAAAATCAAATACTTATGTTAGC
>NZ_CAJIMW020000323.1:0-110 GCF_905175395.2 Vibrio sp. B1REV9
CAGTTCCTGAGCAACAACCCATCCAAGAAACTCAATCTACTTCATCCAGTGCGATAACTTCGGAAAAAAGAGAGGTCTTGATTTAGGAAGCTATCACCATTAAACGAAGC
>NZ_CAJIMW020000324.1:0-110 GCF_905175395.2 Vibrio sp. B1REV9
ACGATCATACTTACCTGTTTGTCGGTGCGTTTACTTCTTCAATTAATTCCGTTTACCGCGGTAGTAATATCTGCGTTAGCTTGCTGAATTAATGCCTTTGTTTTTTCATA
>NZ_CAJIMW020000325.1:0-110 GCF_905175395.2 Vibrio sp. B1REV9
CTTATATTGAACATAGTTCATTTGCTCTTTATAGGCATCTAACAGCTTGCTTGAGTACATATCAGCAACAACCGCTAAAAAACCTTGAGCGTTGGGCATTACACAAGTAG
>NZ_CAJIMW020000326.1:0-110 GCF_905175395.2 Vibrio sp. B1REV9
GGTTTGGGTGGTATGGCCTCTGAGCATTTGGCAGGTATGAAAGATACGGTGCTTGAGGAACACCAATAGCGGTCATCACCCAAGCAACCTCCGGAGGCAATCCGGTCAAA
>NZ_CAJIMW020000327.1:0-110 GCF_905175395.2 Vibrio sp. B1REV9
TCTGTTGTTCGCATTCAATACAGCGCTAGTAATGCTCAGTGGGTTTTCTACAATCAAGTAGGCATAATCAATCACACACAAAAAATTTATTTCATTGAATCAGCAAAATG
>NZ_CAJIMW020000328.1:0-110 GCF_905175395.2 Vibrio sp. B1REV9
AAGATACGGTGCTTGATGGCATTGTTGGTATGTTTAACTTAGATTTATCCAAGAAATCAGAAATACCGGATACATCCTCCGCAATGCCATCCATTGAACCAGCAATAGAA
>NZ_CAJIMW020000329.1:0-110 GCF_905175395.2 Vibrio sp. B1REV9
ATTTCGTTTGGTATCGCAGCGAGGTGGAATTAAAAAAAGTCTCGGTTGATATTCTTCTTGATAATCGGTAAACTTAGCAAACGGTCTATCTAAGCTACCATAATCATTGA
>NZ_CAJIMW020000330.1:0-110 GCF_905175395.2 Vibrio sp. B1REV9
CGCCTTATCTAGCGCTAAACCTACTAAAGCCTTTTCTTTGTCTTCGCCTACGGCCTCGATACTGGTTATCTGTGTGTAACTAATCATGTAGTCATATTCCGCCGCGGTAA
>NZ_CAJIMW020000331.1:0-110 GCF_905175395.2 Vibrio sp. B1REV9
CTGTTAAGGAAGCAACTGCGGCAGATATTAAGCCGATTTGGACTCGTTGGCCGTTTTGGTTATCTGTGTGTAACTAATCATGTAGTCATATTCCGCCGCGGTAATGGCAA
>NZ_CAJIMW020000332.1:0-160 GCF_905175395.2 Vibrio sp. B1REV9
TTCGATGATTTCGACGGGATTCACACTTGTGAGCATGTTGACCTCGCCTTTTTAGGAGAAATGCCGCGAGAACGCTTAAAGGCATCATCTTAAGGAAGTTTCTTCCTTTTCTTATGTTAGCCGAGGCCGTAGGCGAAGACAAAGAAAAGGCTTTAGTAGG
>NZ_CAJIMW020000333.1:0-110 GCF_905175395.2 Vibrio sp. B1REV9
ACACGGGTAAGTATCAAATACGCTCTACCTCTGATAATGGCTCTGTTGTTCGCATTCAATATCGCCGCCCGTTGGGTCATCAGGGTCATGATTGGGGTCTTCTGGGTTAA
>NZ_CAJIMW020000334.1:0-110 GCF_905175395.2 Vibrio sp. B1REV9
CACTTTTAAAACAAAGTTTTGCTGTGTTTTCGATGCTTAAACCGCATTCAAATTCACGAAATTGGAGCAGAGGCCGATATGTTGATAGTCACCAGGCTAATGAAATATGT
>NZ_CAJIMW020000335.1:0-110 GCF_905175395.2 Vibrio sp. B1REV9
CACGCAGGAGCAACAGAAAAACGATAATGTGATTTATGAAAAAACAAAGGCATTAATTCAGCAAGCTGTTAGATGCCTATAAAGAGCAAATGAACTATGTTCAATATAAG
>NZ_CAJIMW020000336.1:0-110 GCF_905175395.2 Vibrio sp. B1REV9
GTTTGGATGCCAGATGATGAGCTTCCAGTTCCTGAGCAACAACCCATCCAAGAAACGCATTCAGCTAAGGCATTGAAGCCATAGCCCATAGATTGCAAATCTATCTGATT
>NZ_CAJIMW020000337.1:0-110 GCF_905175395.2 Vibrio sp. B1REV9
TGCGTTTGTCCTTTCTGTCGCTCTGGTGTTGTTAACCAGAAAGCCCTTGGTCTTGATTTAGGAAGCTATCACCATTAAACGAAGCACCGTAAACATGCTGCTTAGAATAC
>NZ_CAJIMW020000338.1:0-110 GCF_905175395.2 Vibrio sp. B1REV9
CCCCCGTTCTGTATTACGGGGGTACTTTCCTCCTAACTATCGGATTTCACCGCGGCTTTTTTCAAAGTCAGAGACTGAATCATAAAAACCAACACCAGACACTTTGATTG
>NZ_CAJIMW020000339.1:0-110 GCF_905175395.2 Vibrio sp. B1REV9
AATCTGATTCGTGTACGGGCTTTTATGAATCTGGTTATCCTGATGGTTTGGGTGGTATGGAGTGAATCATTAATATCCGCATTCATTCCCTTAATAGCCGATAAAACCGC
>NZ_CAJIMW020000340.1:0-110 GCF_905175395.2 Vibrio sp. B1REV9
ATCGCGCTTAAATTAGTAAACATTCTATAAGGTACATTTTATGAAACTAACTAATCATGTAGTCATATTCCGCCGCGGTAATGGCAACAAAGCCACCCTCACAAGCCGTT
>NZ_CAJIMW020000341.1:0-110 GCF_905175395.2 Vibrio sp. B1REV9
TTAAGGGAATGAATGCGGATATTAATGATTCACTCCATACGTTAAACGGTGATGTATATTCGGAAAAAAGAGAGGTCTTGATTTAGGAAGCTATCACCATTAAACGAAGC
>NZ_CAJIMW020000342.1:0-110 GCF_905175395.2 Vibrio sp. B1REV9
TATCGTTGCATCGGCTCCACTTCTAGCTTCACCTGCTTTTGCAACTGAGGGCAGTGATATTAACATAAAATACCTTATGCAGAACGAACCGCACGTTTAGCCAATTGGAT
>NZ_CAJIMW020000343.1:0-157 GCF_905175395.2 Vibrio sp. B1REV9
TATCCACACTTGCCTGATTTACATCACCGTTTAACGTATGGAGTGAATCATTAAGATAACCAGTATCGAGGCAACATCGTACTTTATTGGCGGCTTTGCTGCTGTCTTTGCTGTGTGTAACTAATCATGTAGTCATATTCCGCCGCGGTAATGGCAA
>NZ_CAJIMW020000344.1:0-110 GCF_905175395.2 Vibrio sp. B1REV9
TTAGTGCTTATGCGGATAAAATCGTTTACGTTCATACTAAAGCGTATGGTGTTAATGCGCTATGATAAGGAAAAGACAGGACAAAAAGAGGTGTAACAAATGTACTCAAG
>NZ_CAJIMW020000345.1:0-110 GCF_905175395.2 Vibrio sp. B1REV9
CTTGATATTGAGGGCTATTACGCCGGAATTAATGACTATGCGGCCTCTTTGTTTTCAAAGTCAGAGACTGAATCATAAAAACCAACACCAGACACTTTGATTGAATCATT
>NZ_CAJIMW020000346.1:0-110 GCF_905175395.2 Vibrio sp. B1REV9
GGCATTTGGACGCCAAAGGAAACAAGGTTTTCTATTCTGAGGCGCGTGAATTGGTTCACGTCAGTCTTTGGTGTATTGGCGTATATACAATAAGAAGATACAGCAAAAAA
>NZ_CAJIMW020000347.1:0-110 GCF_905175395.2 Vibrio sp. B1REV9
TCCGCATAAGCACTAAACGAAACACTGAATAAAACGATTAATGCTGCAAATGCTTTGTTTAAAGCTCATAAGAAACTCCTATTAAAAAAGGGGCAAGCTCTTTCTCATGT
>NZ_CAJIMW020000348.1:0-110 GCF_905175395.2 Vibrio sp. B1REV9
GCTCGTCGTCAATATGGTCGTACAGTAAACAGTTTATTCCAACTGCATAGGGTGATTGTGAAAAGGTGGTCGGCGCGTTAATACGGTCGGAATCAAAACTTTCGTTCACG
>NZ_CAJIMW020000349.1:0-109 GCF_905175395.2 Vibrio sp. B1REV9
TGGTTAAAAACGTGTCCTATTGGCAAGTACACGGGTAAGTATCAAATACGCTCTACCTCTGTTTCTGGCGTCGTTTCTGGGTCTTCCACATCAGGCTTTTCAACATCGT
>NZ_CAJIMW020000350.1:0-109 GCF_905175395.2 Vibrio sp. B1REV9
GATGATGAGCTTCCAGTTCCTGAGCAACAACCCATCCAAGAAACTCAATCTACTTCATCCAGTTGCTTCCTTAACAGAACCTGATGATTGAGTATGACTTTGATAAAAA
>NZ_CAJIMW020000351.1:0-109 GCF_905175395.2 Vibrio sp. B1REV9
GTGATGAGAATAATCGCGGTCCGCTATTTGTGGTCGATGAGGCTCATATGGTATTGCCCAATTCACAACGAGTACCACCAGAACCACCATAACAAGCACCAGTAGGAGA
>NZ_CAJIMW020000352.1:0-109 GCF_905175395.2 Vibrio sp. B1REV9
CTACTTGTGTAATGCCCAACGCTCAAGGTTTTTTAGCGGTTGTTGCTGATATGTCTCAAGCAAGCTGTTAGATGCCTATAAAGAGCAAATGAACTATGTTCAATATAAG
>NZ_CAJIMW020000353.1:0-109 GCF_905175395.2 Vibrio sp. B1REV9
AAACCTACTAAAGCCTTTTCTTTGTCTTCGCCTACGGCCTCGGCTAACATAAGTATTTGATTTCTTTAAGGAAGTTTCTTCCTTTTCTTATGTCTGTGAGCATTTGAGG
>NZ_CAJIMW020000354.1:0-157 GCF_905175395.2 Vibrio sp. B1REV9
GCCAATCGTCTTGATAATCGGTAAACTTAGCAAACGGTCTATCTAAGCTACCATAATCATTGACCGAATATACATCGACGTTTACAAGGATGATAAAAAGAGAGGTCTTGATTTAGGAAGCTATCACCATTAAACGAAGCACCGTAAACATGCTGCT
>NZ_CAJIMW020000355.1:0-109 GCF_905175395.2 Vibrio sp. B1REV9
ATTTTTTGTGTGTGATTGATTATGCCTACTTGTGTAATGCCCAACGCTCAAGGTTTTTTCTTTGTAAATCAATTCTGGATTGATGCGAGCCGCTTTTTTAAGGTAAGCC
>NZ_CAJIMW020000356.1:0-109 GCF_905175395.2 Vibrio sp. B1REV9
TTCACCTGCTTTTGCAACTGAGGGCAGTGATATTTGGGCTTCTATCGACTTCGCAGGTATTGCAAAAAAGTTTAACGGGCTAGGTTTAACAAGCATTTCAATGACTTGC
>NZ_CAJIMW020000357.1:0-109 GCF_905175395.2 Vibrio sp. B1REV9
TCAAATACGCTCTACCTCTGATAATGGCTCTGTTGTTCGCATTCAATACAGCGCTAGTATGAACGTAAACGATTTTATCCGCATAAGCACTAAACGAAACACTGAATAA
>NZ_CAJIMW020000358.1:0-109 GCF_905175395.2 Vibrio sp. B1REV9
ATTGGCAAGTACACGGGTAAGTATCAAATACGCTCTACCTCTGATAATGGCTCTTTTGGGAAAGGGATACCAGAGAACAGGCCGGATTTGGTGCAGTAACGGAAATCCG
>NZ_CAJIMW020000359.1:0-109 GCF_905175395.2 Vibrio sp. B1REV9
TGCGTTTGTCCTTTCTGTCGCTCTGGTGTTGTTAACCAGAAAGCCCTTGGTCAATGATAACAGCAGAGTTTAGGTATTCAGATTCAGAATCAATATTGGTTTTTTCTTT
>NZ_CAJIMW020000360.1:0-109 GCF_905175395.2 Vibrio sp. B1REV9
TTCCGGTTGTCCTGTTAATGAGTATCAACGCTATTCGTTGGACTGGTTAAAAACGGACTTCTTAATACCATGAATAAAAAAGCTCATGCGTTTTTCCTTATAAACTATT
>NZ_CAJIMW020000361.1:0-109 GCF_905175395.2 Vibrio sp. B1REV9
TTATCGGCTTTTAATTACCTTGATTGATATGGTTAAGGATGTTTTCTTTTGGGCAATACCATATGAGCCTCATCGACCACAAATAGCGGACCGCGATTATTCTCATCAC
>NZ_CAJIMW020000362.1:0-109 GCF_905175395.2 Vibrio sp. B1REV9
TTGGGCCGTATGGCCTTGACTCCTACGGTGTGGCTTTGGCGGTCACTCTCTCAACTGGTCAGCATTGTGGTATTTAGGAGAAATGCCGCGAGAACGCTTAAAGGCATCA
>NZ_CAJIMW020000363.1:0-109 GCF_905175395.2 Vibrio sp. B1REV9
ATGTAAATCAGGCAAGTGTGGATATTCGCAATGAATTAAAAGTGCTTAATGCCATCCATTGAACCAGCAATAGAACCCACATCCTCACCAAGCGCATTAATAGAGTTAT
>NZ_CAJIMW020000364.1:0-109 GCF_905175395.2 Vibrio sp. B1REV9
AAAGCGCATTACTTCCCTTTTTATCAAAGTCATACTCAATCATCAGGTTCTGTTAAGGAACAAACGCCCCAGAAGAAATTAGACGCTCAGCGTATCCGGCCTCTAATTG
>NZ_CAJIMW020000365.1:0-157 GCF_905175395.2 Vibrio sp. B1REV9
GATAGACCGTTTGCTAAGTTTACCGATTATCAAGACGATTGGGCAATACCATATGAGCCTCATCGACCACAAATAGCGGACCGCGATTATTCTCATCACGCCCGAGTGCAAACGGCTTATGAGAATGGCAACTGGTCGAGAACTATCACCAAGTGAC
>NZ_CAJIMW020000366.1:0-109 GCF_905175395.2 Vibrio sp. B1REV9
AGGCATTAATTCAGCAAGCTAACGCAGATATTACTACCGCGGTAAATCGGACAAATAACTCTAATATATGCGCATCCAAGTTGCGATTGGGCAATACCATATGAGCCTC
>NZ_CAJIMW020000367.1:0-109 GCF_905175395.2 Vibrio sp. B1REV9
TCGTGAGGTGTTTGGGGATGATGCTGCGGCTTTAGTTACGGTTGTGGATGGTAAGCTCAACCTTGTAAACGGAATTAATTGAAGAAGTAAACGCACCGACAAACAGGTA
>NZ_CAJIMW020000368.1:0-109 GCF_905175395.2 Vibrio sp. B1REV9
ATTAAAAGTGCTTAATGCTTCTATTGTGAAAAACGCACAAACCACGCAGGAGCAATAGAACCCACATCCTCACCAAGCGCATTAATAGAGTTATTTGTCCGATTTACCG
>NZ_CAJIMW020000369.1:0-109 GCF_905175395.2 Vibrio sp. B1REV9
AAAGCTGTGCAAGTCATTGAAATGCTTGTTAAACCTACGTCCGATAATCTTTTTTGCAATGTCTGACCAAATTGCGTGAGCTTCATAAGTTTTCGCCTTATCTAGCGCT
>NZ_CAJIMW020000370.1:0-109 GCF_905175395.2 Vibrio sp. B1REV9
ACGATGTTGAAAAGCCTGATGTGGAAGACCCAGAAACGACGCCAGAAACAGATACCGCGGTAGTAATATCTGCGTTAGCTTGCTGAATTAATGCCTTTGTTTTTTCATA
>NZ_CAJIMW020000371.1:0-109 GCF_905175395.2 Vibrio sp. B1REV9
CCACGTAGCGGCAAGTCTTATGAGTCTGTGGTTTATCACATCATTCCTGCTGTTAAATCGGGCGCATTTAAAATGATCACATCCAATGACTTTCTATGCGCCCTTATCT
>NZ_CAJIMW020000372.1:0-109 GCF_905175395.2 Vibrio sp. B1REV9
TTCCACCCGAGTGCAAACGGCTTATGAGAATGGCAACTGGTCGAGAACTATCACCAAGTGACGTTGGGAACTATTCAAAATGCACTACGACAAACTTGAATTACCAACT
>NZ_CAJIMW020000373.1:0-109 GCF_905175395.2 Vibrio sp. B1REV9
CGGTGGATTCATCCGATTATTTAGGTCGTGTTGGTGTTGGCGGTAACAATGATAACAGCAGAGTTTAGGTATTCAGATTCAGAATCAATATTGGTTTTTTCTTTGTAAA
>NZ_CAJIMW020000374.1:0-109 GCF_905175395.2 Vibrio sp. B1REV9
TCATGGGCGATTTGCTTATATTGAACATAGTTCATTTGCTCTTTATAGGCATCTAACAGCTTTTATGGTCAGCATGGACGCGCATTTTAACAAGGTATCCGAGTTCGCA
>NZ_CAJIMW020000375.1:0-109 GCF_905175395.2 Vibrio sp. B1REV9
GTCTAATTTCTTCTGGGGCGTTTGTTCCTTACAAGCACTATGAGCTTAAATTGATTCCTGACACTTTGATTGAATCATTTTCAAAATCCGTTACCGGACGACCAATATA
>NZ_CAJIMW020000376.1:0-153 GCF_905175395.2 Vibrio sp. B1REV9
GAAAGATGAGCAAGAACTACATTTTTCGTGAATTTGAATGCGGTTTAAGCATCGAAAACACAGTACTTTCCTCCTAACTATCGGATTTCACCGCGGCAGCATGTATATGTAAGCGTAGCGCGCCAGTGTTTGAGCGCTAGCGAGTCTTAATCT
>NZ_CAJIMW020000377.1:0-109 GCF_905175395.2 Vibrio sp. B1REV9
ATCCAATTGGCTAAACGTGCGGTTCGTTCTGCATAAGGTATTTTATGTTAATGCGCTATGATAAGGAAAAGACAGGACAAAAAGAGGTGTAACAAATGTACTCAAGCAA
>NZ_CAJIMW020000378.1:0-109 GCF_905175395.2 Vibrio sp. B1REV9
TTTGACAGTCCTCACACTTTTAAAACAAAGTTTTGCTGTGTTTTCGATGACTTGCACAGCTTTTATGGTCAGCATGGACGCGCATTTTAACAAGGTATCCGAGTTCGCA
>NZ_CAJIMW020000379.1:0-109 GCF_905175395.2 Vibrio sp. B1REV9
GACTGGAAACAAATTTCAGTTTTACGATGATTCATTTGCGCTTCATCCGGTGGATTCACTACCGTCCCATCTGGACAACTGTCCGTCACTTGATTGTAGAAAACCCACT
>NZ_CAJIMW020000380.1:0-109 GCF_905175395.2 Vibrio sp. B1REV9
AATGCGCTTGGTGAGGATGTGGGTTCTATTGCTGGTTCAATGGATGGCATTGCGGAGGCGTACTGTCACTATCTGGCAAAGGGCTAGGGTCCTCAATATCGCCGCCCGT
>NZ_CAJIMW020000381.1:0-109 GCF_905175395.2 Vibrio sp. B1REV9
GCATTTTGAATAGTTCCCAATCGTCACTTGGTGATAGTTCTCGACCAGTTGCCATTCTCATCACGCCAATCGTCTTGATAATCGGTAAACTTAGCAAACGGTCTATCTA
>NZ_CAJIMW020000382.1:0-109 GCF_905175395.2 Vibrio sp. B1REV9
TCGTGACCGGGTATTCTAAGCAGCATGTTTACGGTGCTTCGTTTAATGGTGATAGCTTCAAATATTTGTTCAAAGGCCCAAAAGAAAACATCCTTAACCATATCAATCA
>NZ_CAJIMW020000383.1:0-108 GCF_905175395.2 Vibrio sp. B1REV9
CTTACAAGCACTATGAGCTTAAATTGATTCCTGACCCTGCCGACCCGTTAAAAGATATAGTAAATATGTTAATTCACACATCGTCAATACGCAGATTTACGTGTTAAT
>NZ_CAJIMW020000384.1:0-108 GCF_905175395.2 Vibrio sp. B1REV9
TATCGTTGCATCGGCTCCACTTCTAGCTTCACCTGCTTTTGCAACTGAGGGCAGGGTCAGGAATCAATTTAAGCTCATAGTGCTTGTAAGGAACAAACGCCCCAGAAG
>NZ_CAJIMW020000385.1:0-108 GCF_905175395.2 Vibrio sp. B1REV9
AAGTCATTGGATGTGATCATTTTAAATGCGCCCGATAATCCAGCATATTCCCTTAATAGCCGATAAAACCGCAGTATCTGTTTCTGGCGTCGTTTCTGGGTCTTCCAC
>NZ_CAJIMW020000386.1:0-108 GCF_905175395.2 Vibrio sp. B1REV9
ATCAAATGTGACGTATTAAAAGCCACTTATTGGGCTCGTCGTCAATATGGTCGGCAGGGTCAGGAATCAATTTAAGCTCATAGTGCTTGTAAGGAACAAACGCCCCAG
>NZ_CAJIMW020000387.1:0-153 GCF_905175395.2 Vibrio sp. B1REV9
GGGGCGATTCTCCTACATCTCCGCCACCTGTTAACCCAGAATACCCGGTCACGACAAATTGATAAGCAGACAACGGGCCAAACACAGAAATACCCAACGGGCGGCGATATTGAGGACCCTAGCCCTTTGCCAGATAGTGACAGTACGCCTCTG
>NZ_CAJIMW020000388.1:0-108 GCF_905175395.2 Vibrio sp. B1REV9
CTTATATTGAACATAGTTCATTTGCTCTTTATAGGCATCTAACAGCTTGCTTGCAACCATCACCAGAAATTTGAAAGTGAATCGTGTCATTGTTACCGCCAACACCAA
>NZ_CAJIMW020000389.1:0-108 GCF_905175395.2 Vibrio sp. B1REV9
GACTACATGATTAGTTACACACAGATAACCAGTATCGAGGCAACATCGTACTTTATTGGCGCAACTTAACACCGCGGCTTTTTTCAAAGTCAGAGACTGAATCATAAA
>NZ_CAJIMW020000390.1:0-108 GCF_905175395.2 Vibrio sp. B1REV9
TTTGGTGACTGCGGTTTTCTCTGGTCGTCGCATTATATTTGGTGGCTAATATGGATGCCAATTCAAAGTACGAGTTTCACCAATATCCTTGTAATACTGACAAGCTGT
>NZ_CAJIMW020000391.1:0-108 GCF_905175395.2 Vibrio sp. B1REV9
CAAAGGCATTAATTCAGCAAGCTAACGCAGATATTACTACCGCGGTAAATCGGACAAATGTACTCAAGCAAGCTGTTAGATGCCTATAAAGAGCAAATGAACTATGTT
>NZ_CAJIMW020000392.1:0-108 GCF_905175395.2 Vibrio sp. B1REV9
TGTGAGGGTGGCTTTGTTGCCATTACCGCGGCGGAATATGACTACATGATTAGTTACACACACAAAAAATTTATTTCATTGAATCAGCAAAATGCTTTTTAATATCGG
>NZ_CAJIMW020000393.1:0-108 GCF_905175395.2 Vibrio sp. B1REV9
TCTTTATAGGCATCTAACAGCTTGCTTGAGTACATTTGTTACACCTCTTTTTGTCCTGTCTCCATTTTCCCCAAAGTCACATTGTGGCTTTTCACAGAACGGCTCCCA
>NZ_CAJIMW020000394.1:0-108 GCF_905175395.2 Vibrio sp. B1REV9
GGTGATGGTTGCAAGCATTTGTTTATGCGCCGTTCTCGCCGTTACGTTCAAACACTGGCTCTTTTGGGAAAGGGATACCAGAGAACAGGCCGGATTTGGTGCAGTAAC
>NZ_CAJIMW020000395.1:0-108 GCF_905175395.2 Vibrio sp. B1REV9
TTTCCGAATATACATCGACGTTTACAAGGATGATAAAAAGGTTTTTTCTTTAAATGCCATAGCGATACCGATGATTGCGATACCCGCAGCCGTTACTTTTGCCGCAAT
>NZ_CAJIMW020000396.1:0-108 GCF_905175395.2 Vibrio sp. B1REV9
ACACGGGTAAGTATCAAATACGCTCTACCTCTGATAATGGCTCTGTTGTTCGCATTCAAAACCCGCAAGGCCGCCAAGTAGGGCAAACACTATTAATTGCAAATCATG
>NZ_CAJIMW020000397.1:0-108 GCF_905175395.2 Vibrio sp. B1REV9
GAAAATATAAAGCGCATTACTTCCCTTTTTATCAAAGTCATACTCAATCATGAGCCCAACCTTGTAAACGGAATTAATTGAAGAAGTAAACGCACCGACAAACAGGTA
>NZ_CAJIMW020000398.1:0-153 GCF_905175395.2 Vibrio sp. B1REV9
CTACCGTCCCATCTGGACAACTGTCCGTCACTTGATTGTAGAATGTATATGTAAGCGTAGCGCGCCAGTGTTTGAGCGCTAGCGAGTCTTAAATCTTGCAAAGTGCTCTAACATATTTCATTAGCCTGGTGACTATCAACATATCGGCCTCTG
>NZ_CAJIMW020000399.1:0-108 GCF_905175395.2 Vibrio sp. B1REV9
GCTTCGTTTAATGGTGATAGCTTCCTAAATCAAGACCTCTCTTTTTTCCGAATATACAATTCAAAATTCATTGAACCCGAGTTTTTAAAAACGGACTTCTTAATACCA
>NZ_CAJIMW020000400.1:0-108 GCF_905175395.2 Vibrio sp. B1REV9
CTGATTCAATGAAATAAATTTTTTGTGTGTGATTGATTATGCCTACTTGTGTAATGCCCAACGATACAAGCGTTGCGGAACTTAGTAGTTAGTTTCATAAAATGTACC
>NZ_CAJIMW020000401.1:0-108 GCF_905175395.2 Vibrio sp. B1REV9
CCTGTTTGTCGGTGCGTTTACTTCTTCAATTAATTCCGTTTACAAGGTTGGGCATTACACAAGTAGGCATAATCAATCACACACAAAAAATTTATTTCATTGAATCAG
>NZ_CAJIMW020000402.1:0-108 GCF_905175395.2 Vibrio sp. B1REV9
GATTTACAAAGAAAAAACCAATATTGATTCTGAATCTGAATACCTAAACTCTGCTGTTCCTCATTAACCACTTCACTAGTGGAGCCAATTCTTACTTTTTTGGTATAA
>NZ_CAJIMW020000403.1:0-108 GCF_905175395.2 Vibrio sp. B1REV9
CTTCTGGGGCGTTTGTTCCTTACAAGCACTATGAGCTTAAATTGATTCCTGACCCTCACAAGCCGTTTGAGACATATCAGCAACAACCGCTAAAAAACCTTGAGCGTT
>NZ_CAJIMW020000404.1:0-108 GCF_905175395.2 Vibrio sp. B1REV9
CTGGGGCGTTTGTTCCTTACAAGCACTATGAGCTTAAATTGATTCCTGACCCTGCCGACCACCTTTTCACAATCACCCTTATGCAGTTGGAATAAACTGTTTACTGTA
>NZ_CAJIMW020000405.1:0-108 GCF_905175395.2 Vibrio sp. B1REV9
GCGGCCTCTTTGTTTTCAAAGAAAGTCGATAAGAAGTCAATTATTCATAAAGCTAAAAAGCTCATGCGTTTTTCCTTATAAACTATTAACTAATTGTGAGTGCATAGG
>NZ_CAJIMW020000406.1:0-108 GCF_905175395.2 Vibrio sp. B1REV9
AGCCCAATTGATATATCCCAATATTTGACCGGATTGCCTCCGGAGGTTGCTTGGGTGATGACCAGAGAAAACCGCAGTCACCAAAATACACACTTTAATAAAGCCGAA
>NZ_CAJIMW020000407.1:0-108 GCF_905175395.2 Vibrio sp. B1REV9
GCGGAGGATGTATCCGGTATTTCTGATTTCTTGGATGGGGTTGCTAATACGGATACTTCGAGCGTTGATTCACGCTCACAATAAGGAGGAGGAGGCGCACCACATTGA
>NZ_CAJIMW020000408.1:0-108 GCF_905175395.2 Vibrio sp. B1REV9
AGTGGGTTTTCTACAATCAAGTGACGGACAGTTGTCCAGATGGGACGGTAGTAATATCTGCGTTAGCTTGCTGAATTAATGCCTTTGTTTTTTCATAAATCACATTAT
>NZ_CAJIMW020000409.1:0-152 GCF_905175395.2 Vibrio sp. B1REV9
GATTTACAAAGAAAAAACCAATATTGATTCTGAATCTGAATACCTAAACTCTGCAGTAACGGAAATCCGCCAATTTAACCGTAAAGGCAAGATGGTCAATGATACGTGCGGTTCGTTCTGCATAAGGTATTTTATGTTAATAGCGCTGCATG
>NZ_CAJIMW020000410.1:0-108 GCF_905175395.2 Vibrio sp. B1REV9
TGATGACCGCTATTGGTGTTCCTCAAGCGTTAACGATCATACTTACCTGATTTACATCACCGTTTAACGTATGGAGTGAATCATTAATATCCGCATTCATTCCCTTAA
>NZ_CAJIMW020000411.1:0-108 GCF_905175395.2 Vibrio sp. B1REV9
AGATATTAAGCCGATTTGGACTCGTTGGCCGTTTTGGTTAGGTGGTACGTTTTGTGTTATCGCCGCCCGTTGGGTCATCAGGGTCATGATTGGGGTCTTCTGGGTTAA
>NZ_CAJIMW020000412.1:0-108 GCF_905175395.2 Vibrio sp. B1REV9
GAACAGCGAAAATATAAAGCGCATTACTTCCCTTTTTATCAAAGTCATACTCAATCATCAGATTCAATACACGTACCACCAACACCAGCGCCCGAAGTATCCGTATTA
>NZ_CAJIMW020000413.1:0-108 GCF_905175395.2 Vibrio sp. B1REV9
TAGGCATCTAACAGCTTGCTTGAGTACATTTGTTACACCTCTTTTTGTCCTGTCTTTTCCTTAAAGAAAATCAAATACTTATGTTAGCCGAGGCCGTAGGCGAAGACA
>NZ_CAJIMW020000414.1:0-108 GCF_905175395.2 Vibrio sp. B1REV9
GTCTGACCAAATTGCGTGAGCTTCATAAGTTTTCGCCTTATCTAGCGCTAAACCTACTAAGCCTTTTCTTTGTCTTCGCCTACGGCCTCGGCTAACATAAGTATTTGA
>NZ_CAJIMW020000415.1:0-108 GCF_905175395.2 Vibrio sp. B1REV9
ATATGGTTAAGGATGTTTTCTTTTGGGCCTTTGAACAAATATTTGAAGCAATCAATATTGGTTTTTTCTTTGTAAATCAATTCTGGATTGATGCGAGCCGCTTTTTTA
>NZ_CAJIMW020000416.1:0-108 GCF_905175395.2 Vibrio sp. B1REV9
CATGATTTGCAATTAATAGTGTTTGCCCTACTTGGCGGCCTTGCGGGTTTTGTTTAAAGCTCATAAGAAACTCCTATTAAAAAAGGGGCAAGCTCTTTCTCATGTTCA
>NZ_CAJIMW020000417.1:0-107 GCF_905175395.2 Vibrio sp. B1REV9
CCTGAGCAACAACCCATCCAAGAAATCAGAAATACCGGATACATCCTCCGCAATGCCATCCATTCGAACCAGCAATAGAACCCACATCCTCACCAAGCGCATTAATA
>NZ_CAJIMW020000418.1:0-107 GCF_905175395.2 Vibrio sp. B1REV9
AAGATACGGTGCTTGATGGCATTGTTGGTATGTTTAACTTAGATTTATCCGCATAAGCACTAAACGAAACACTGAATAAAACGATTAATGCTGCAATGCTTTGTTTA
>NZ_CAJIMW020000419.1:0-107 GCF_905175395.2 Vibrio sp. B1REV9
GCATCTAACAGCTTGCTTGAGTACATTTGTTACACCTCTTTTTGTCCTGTCTTTTCCTTATCGACTTTCTTTGAAAACAAAGAGGCCGCATAGTCATTAATTCCGGC
>NZ_CAJIMW020000420.1:0-149 GCF_905175395.2 Vibrio sp. B1REV9
CAGTGTCCCGTTCGTCTAGAGGCCTAGGACACCGCCCTTTCACGGCGGTAACAGGGGTTCGACTCCCCTACGGGATACCATCTTTAAACGCACTTTCTTTTAATAGAAAGCAGAGTGTTTTTAAAAATGGTTACTTCATGAGAAGTGAT
>NZ_CAJIMW020000421.1:0-107 GCF_905175395.2 Vibrio sp. B1REV9
ATCAACGCTATTCGTTGGACTGGTTAAAAACGTGTCCTATTGGCAAGTACACGGGTAGGCATAATCAATCACACACAAAAAATTTATTTCATTGAATCAGCAAAATG
>NZ_CAJIMW020000422.1:0-107 GCF_905175395.2 Vibrio sp. B1REV9
CAGTTAACTCCTATTTAAAAGGGCTCGCCCTTTTCTCATGTTCAGTTAACTCCTATTAAAAAAAGGGTGGAGCTCTTTCCCATGTTAAGTTAACTCCTATTAAAAAA
>NZ_CAJIMW020000423.1:0-107 GCF_905175395.2 Vibrio sp. B1REV9
TTTCCGAATATACATCGACGTTTACAAGGATGATAAAAAGGTTTTTTCTTTAAATCAGCAAAATGCTTTTTAATATCGGCATCCACTGGAATTAACTCGCCAACAAT
>NZ_CAJIMW020000424.1:0-107 GCF_905175395.2 Vibrio sp. B1REV9
AAAAAAAGTCTCGGTTGATATTCTTCTTGATATTGAGGGCTATTACGCCGGATTTGGTGCAGTAACGGAAATCCGCCAATTTAACCGTAAAGGCAAGATGGTCAATG
>NZ_CAJIMW020000425.1:0-107 GCF_905175395.2 Vibrio sp. B1REV9
TTAACCCAGAAGACCCCAATCATGACCCTGATGACCCAACGGGCGGCGATTATTCTCATCACGCCAATCGTCTTGATAATCGGTAAACTTAGCAAACGGTCTATCTA
>NZ_CAJIMW020000426.1:0-107 GCF_905175395.2 Vibrio sp. B1REV9
GCTAACATAAGTATTTGATTTTCTTTAAGGAAGTTTCTTCCTTTTCTTATGTCTGTGAGCATTATGTTGGCTTATGTTGAATGCCGTTTCATATAGAAAGTATATAG
>NZ_CAJIMW020000427.1:0-107 GCF_905175395.2 Vibrio sp. B1REV9
CAGAAAAACGATAATGTGATTTATGAAAAAACAAAGGCATTAATTCAGCAAGCTATCACCATTAAACGAAGCACCGTAAACATGCTGCTTAGAATACCCGGTCACGA
>NZ_CAJIMW020000428.1:0-107 GCF_905175395.2 Vibrio sp. B1REV9
TAACAGCTTGCTTGAGTACATTTGTTACACCTCTTTTTGTCCTGTCTTTTCCTTATCATAGCGATACCGATGATTGCGATACCCGCAGCCGTTACTTTTGCCGCAAT
>NZ_CAJIMW020000429.1:0-107 GCF_905175395.2 Vibrio sp. B1REV9
CTTCTGGGGCGTTTGTTCCTTACAAGCACTATGAGCTTAAATTGATTCCTGACCCGTGTACTTGCCAATAGGACACGTTTTTAACCAGTCCAACGAATAGCGTTGAT
>NZ_CAJIMW020000430.1:0-107 GCF_905175395.2 Vibrio sp. B1REV9
GTATTCTAAGCAGCATGTTTACGGTGCTTCGTTTAATGGTGATAGCTTCCTAAATCACATTATCGTTTTTCTGTTGCTCCTGCGTGGTTTGTGCGTTTTTCACAATA
>NZ_CAJIMW020000431.1:0-148 GCF_905175395.2 Vibrio sp. B1REV9
CGGATAAAATCGTTTACGTTCATACTAAAGCGTATGGTGTTAATGTTTCCGGTTGTCCAACGAATAGCGTTGATACTCATTAACAGGTGATAAACACCAACACGCAACGCTCTAAGTAATCAACATACACTTTACGGCGATAAGCGCG
>NZ_CAJIMW020000432.1:0-107 GCF_905175395.2 Vibrio sp. B1REV9
CAGTTCCTGAGCAACAACCCATCCAAGAAACTCAATCTACTTCATCCAGTGCGATAACTTATGAAGCTCACGCAATTTGGTCAGACATTGCAAAAAAGTTTAACGGG
>NZ_CAJIMW020000433.1:0-107 GCF_905175395.2 Vibrio sp. B1REV9
CTGTTAAGGAAGCAACTGCGGCAGATATTAAGCCGATTTGGACTCGTTGGCCGTTTTGGTATAAGTCTTATCGCTCCCAAAAGCCGTATTCTTTGCACAGTAATACG
>NZ_CAJIMW020000434.1:0-107 GCF_905175395.2 Vibrio sp. B1REV9
GGGCTTAGATAATGGCTCAATCGGTCCTGACTCATCTTGTTCCGGTACATTTTCCCCAAAGTCACATTGTGGCTTTTCACAGAACGGCTCCCATGATTCAGTTTCAT
>NZ_CAJIMW020000435.1:0-107 GCF_905175395.2 Vibrio sp. B1REV9
TCGTTTGGTATCGCAGCGAGGTGGAATTAAAAAAAGTCTCGGTTGATATTCTTCTTGATATTTAGGAGAAATGCCGCGAGAACGCTTAAAGGCATCATCTAAAAAGG
>NZ_CAJIMW020000436.1:0-107 GCF_905175395.2 Vibrio sp. B1REV9
GGTACATTTTATGAAACTAACTACTAAGTTCCGCAACGCTTGTATCGTTGCCTCGATACTGGTTATCTGTGTGTAACTAATCATGTAGTCATATTCCGCCGCGGTAA
>NZ_CAJIMW020000437.1:0-107 GCF_905175395.2 Vibrio sp. B1REV9
CTGAATAAAACGATTAATGCTGCAATGCTTTGTTTAAAGCTCATAAGAAACTCCTATTAAAAAGGGGCAAGCTCTTTCTCATGTTCAGTTAACTCCTATTTAAAAGG
>NZ_CAJIMW020000438.1:0-107 GCF_905175395.2 Vibrio sp. B1REV9
CATGACCCTGATGACCCAACGGGCGGCGATATTGAGGACCCTAGCCCTTTGCCAGTAGGAGAGCTCCCATAAATGTATGGATGCCAATTCAAAGTACGAGTTTCACC
>NZ_CAJIMW020000439.1:0-107 GCF_905175395.2 Vibrio sp. B1REV9
CGGGTGGAATAGGTTTACCATCATCCCAACTTTTGACAGTCCTCACACTTTTAAAACAAAGAGGCCGCATAGTCATTAATTCCGGCGTAATAGCCCTCAATATCAAG
>NZ_CAJIMW020000440.1:0-107 GCF_905175395.2 Vibrio sp. B1REV9
TGATTGGATATTCGGCTTTATTAAAGTGTGTATTTTGGTGACTGCGGTTTTCTCTGGTCGTCAGGATTTGGATTAGGCAGAGGCGTACTGTCACTATCTGGCAAAGG
>NZ_CAJIMW020000441.1:0-107 GCF_905175395.2 Vibrio sp. B1REV9
TTGCTTGAGTACATTTGTTACACCTCTTTTTGTCCTGTCTTTTCCTTATCATAGCGCATTAAGCACTTTTAATTCATTGCGAATATCCACACTTGCCTGATTTACAT
>NZ_CAJIMW020000442.1:0-148 GCF_905175395.2 Vibrio sp. B1REV9
CCGCAGTCACCAAAATACACACTTTAATAAAGCCGAATATGGGCCGTATGGCCTTGACTCCTACGGTGTGGCTTTGGCGGTCACTCTCTCAACTGGTCAAGGCGGTCGAATAAGTTAATTTACATATAGTAAATATGTTAATTCACAC
>NZ_CAJIMW020000443.1:0-107 GCF_905175395.2 Vibrio sp. B1REV9
GTTGCCATTCTCATAAGCCGTTTGCACTCGGGTGGAATAGGTTTACCATCATCCCAGCTTTTATGGTCAGCATGGACGCGCATTTTAACAAGGTATCCGAGTTCGCA
>NZ_CAJIMW020000444.1:0-107 GCF_905175395.2 Vibrio sp. B1REV9
AAACGCACAAACCACGCAGGAGCAACAGAAAAACGATAATGTGATTTATGAAAAAACAAAGGGCTAGGGTCCTCAATATCGCCGCCCGTTGGGTCATCAGGGTCATG
>NZ_CAJIMW020000445.1:0-107 GCF_905175395.2 Vibrio sp. B1REV9
GGATACGCTGAGCGTCTAATTTCTTCTGGGGCGTTTGTTCCTTACAAGCACTAAACGAAACACTGAATAAAACGATTAATGCTGCAATGCTTTGTTTAAAGCTCATA
>NZ_CAJIMW020000446.1:0-107 GCF_905175395.2 Vibrio sp. B1REV9
TGGTTAAAAACGTGTCCTATTGGCAAGTACACGGGTAAGTATCAAATACGCTCTACCTCTAATATATGCGCATCCAAGTTGCGATTGGGCAATACCATATGAGCCTC
>NZ_CAJIMW020000447.1:0-107 GCF_905175395.2 Vibrio sp. B1REV9
GGTGAAACTCGTACTTTGAATTGGCATCCATACATTTATGGGAGCTCTCCTACTGGTTATCTGTGTGTAACTAATCATGTAGTCATATTCCGCCGCGGTAATGGCAA
>NZ_CAJIMW020000448.1:0-107 GCF_905175395.2 Vibrio sp. B1REV9
CTACTTGTGTAATGCCCAACGCTCAAGGTTTTTTAGCGGTTGTTGCTGATATGTCTCAAATGCTCACAGACATAAGAAAAGGAAGAAACTTCCTTAAAGAAAATCAA
>NZ_CAJIMW020000449.1:0-107 GCF_905175395.2 Vibrio sp. B1REV9
TTAACCCAGAAGACCCCAATCATGACCCTGATGACCCAACGGGCGGCGACCAGAGAAAACCGCAGTCACCAAAATACACACTTTAATAAAGCCGAATATCCAATCAA
>NZ_CAJIMW020000450.1:0-107 GCF_905175395.2 Vibrio sp. B1REV9
GAGGCTCATATGGTATTGCCCAATCGCAACTTGGATGCGCATATATTAGAGTTCTACTCATTAACAGGACAACCGGAAACATTAACACCATACGCTTTAGTATGAAC
>NZ_CAJIMW020000451.1:0-107 GCF_905175395.2 Vibrio sp. B1REV9
CTTCTGGGGCGTTTGTTCCTTACAAGCACTATGAGCTTAAATTGATTCCGCCGCGGTAATGGCAACAAAGCCACCCTCACAAGCCGTTTGAGACATATCAGCAACAA
>NZ_CAJIMW020000452.1:0-107 GCF_905175395.2 Vibrio sp. B1REV9
ATTGTGAAAAACGCACAAACCACGCAGGAGCAACAGAAAAACGTAATGTGATTTATGAAAAAACAAAGGCATTAATTCAGCAAGCTAACGCAGATATTACTACCGCG
>NZ_CAJIMW020000453.1:0-146 GCF_905175395.2 Vibrio sp. B1REV9
CATTGCGAATATCCACACTTGCCTGATTTACATCACCGTTTAACGTATGGAGTGAATCATTAAGTTGTGGATGGTAAGCTCAATGATTATGGTAGCTTAGATAGACCGTAACTAAAGCCGCAGCATCATCCCCAAACACCTCACGA
>NZ_CAJIMW020000454.1:0-107 GCF_905175395.2 Vibrio sp. B1REV9
GCGTGTTGCTTACTCTAACTTTCGCACGCACAAGCCAACGGCTTACCTTAAAAAACCTTGAGCGTTGGGCATTACACAAGTAGGCATAATCAATCACACACAAAAAA
>NZ_CAJIMW020000455.1:0-107 GCF_905175395.2 Vibrio sp. B1REV9
GTCCACGTAGCGGCAAGTCTTATGAGTCTGTGGTTTATCACATCATTCCTGCTGTTAAATCGGTAAACTTAGCAAACGGTCTATCTAAGCTACCATAATCATTGAGC
>NZ_CAJIMW020000456.1:0-107 GCF_905175395.2 Vibrio sp. B1REV9
CAGTTCCTGAGCAACAACCCATCCAAGAAACTCAATCTACTTCATCCAGTGCGATAACTTCGGTAAACTTAGCAAACGGTCTATCTAAGCTACCATAATCATTGAGC
>NZ_CAJIMW020000457.1:0-107 GCF_905175395.2 Vibrio sp. B1REV9
AAGCCCAATTGATATATCCCAATATTTGACCGGATTGCCTCCGGAGGTTGCTTGGGTGTAAGCCCTCAAATGCTCACAGACATAAGAAAAGGAAGAAACTTCCTTAA
>NZ_CAJIMW020000458.1:0-107 GCF_905175395.2 Vibrio sp. B1REV9
TTTATGATTCAGTCTCTGACTTTGAAAAAAGCCGCGGTGTTAAGTTGCGCCAATTGGATGCCTTTAAATGCCATAGCGATACCGATGATTGCGATACCCGCAGCCGT
>NZ_CAJIMW020000459.1:0-107 GCF_905175395.2 Vibrio sp. B1REV9
CGCTCTGGTGTTGTTAACCAGAAAGCCCTTGGTCTTGAAGATAAGCATGAGCGTGTCATTGTTACCGCCAACACCAACACGACCTAAATAATCGGATGAATCCACCG
>NZ_CAJIMW020000460.1:0-107 GCF_905175395.2 Vibrio sp. B1REV9
CCGATATTAAAAAGCATTTTGCTGATTCAATGAAATAAATTTTTTGTGTGTGATTGAATCATTTTCAAAATCCGTTACCGGACGACCAATATACAATTCAAAATTCA
>NZ_CAJIMW020000461.1:0-107 GCF_905175395.2 Vibrio sp. B1REV9
TAAGCGTTCTCGCGGCATTTCTCCTAAATACCACAATGCTGACCGTTGGCATTTGGACGCCAAATCACAACGAGTTAACAAGGTTACGTTGAGAACATTGGCGAGCC
>NZ_CAJIMW020000462.1:0-107 GCF_905175395.2 Vibrio sp. B1REV9
TCAAATACGCTCTACCTCTGATAATGGCTCTGTTGTTCGCATTCAATACAGCGCTAGTAACATAAAATACCTTATGCAGAACGAACCGCACGTTTAGCCAATTGGAT
>NZ_CAJIMW020000463.1:0-107 GCF_905175395.2 Vibrio sp. B1REV9
GATTACTTAGAGCGTTGCGTGTTGGTGTTTATCACTAAAGTGCTTGGTTTTACAAGCATTTCAATGACTTGCACAGCTTTTATGGTCAGCATGGACGCGCATTTTAA
>NZ_CAJIMW020000464.1:0-146 GCF_905175395.2 Vibrio sp. B1REV9
TGAATCCAGAAACTGCCAATAGGACACGTTTTTAACCAGCCAATTAGAGGCCGGATACGCTGAGCGTCTAATTTCTTCTGGGGCGTTTGTTCCTCACAAGCCGTTTGAGACATATCAGCAACAACCGCATAAAAACCTTGAGCGTT
>NZ_CAJIMW020000465.1:0-106 GCF_905175395.2 Vibrio sp. B1REV9
AAAAAGTAAGAATTGGCTCCACTAGTGAAGTGGTTAATGAGGAACAGACGAAAATATAAAGCGCATTACTTCCCTTTTTATCAAAGTCATACTCAATCATCAGGTT
>NZ_CAJIMW020000466.1:0-106 GCF_905175395.2 Vibrio sp. B1REV9
GTGTTTTCGATGCTTAAACCGCATTCAAATTCACGAAAAATGTAGTTCTTGCACAGCTTTTATGGTCAGCATGGACGCGCATTTTAACAAGGTATCCGAGTTCGCA
>NZ_CAJIMW020000467.1:0-106 GCF_905175395.2 Vibrio sp. B1REV9
TTGCAGCATTAATCGTTTTATTCAGTGTTTCGTTTAGTGCTTATGCGGATAAAACCGCAGTATCTGTTTCTGGCGTCGTTTCTGGGTCTTCCACATCAGGCTTTTC
>NZ_CAJIMW020000468.1:0-106 GCF_905175395.2 Vibrio sp. B1REV9
CTGGCAAAGGGCTAGGGTCCTCAATATCGCCGCCCGTTGGGTCATCAGGGTCATGATTGGGGGTCTTCTGGGTTAACAGGTGGCGGAGATGTAGGAGAATCGCCCC
>NZ_CAJIMW020000469.1:0-106 GCF_905175395.2 Vibrio sp. B1REV9
GTCCACGTAGCGGCAAGTCTTATGAGTCTGTGGTTTATCACATCATTCCTGCTGTTAAATCCGGTCAAATATTGGGATATATCAATTGGGCTTAAAAAGCCCATCA
>NZ_CAJIMW020000470.1:0-106 GCF_905175395.2 Vibrio sp. B1REV9
ACGGCTGCGGGTATCGCAATCATCGGTATCGCTATGGCATTTAAAGGCATCCAAGAAATCAGAAATACCGGATACATCCTCCGCAATGCCATCCATTGAACCAGCA
>NZ_CAJIMW020000471.1:0-106 GCF_905175395.2 Vibrio sp. B1REV9
TGGACTCGTTGGCCGTTTTGGTTAGGTGGTACGTTTTGTGTTATTGCCGTAATTTTTAAGGTAAGCCGTTGGCTTGTGCGTGCGAAAGTTAGAGTAAGCAACACGC
>NZ_CAJIMW020000472.1:0-106 GCF_905175395.2 Vibrio sp. B1REV9
GTCCTGACTCATCTTGTTCCGGTACATTTGCCTTTAATGGTAATGAGTGTTCAAGCACCGTATCTTTCATACCTGCCAAATGCTCAGAGGCCATACCACCCAAACC
>NZ_CAJIMW020000473.1:0-106 GCF_905175395.2 Vibrio sp. B1REV9
CACTTTTAAAACAAAGTTTTGCTGTGTTTTCGATGCTTAAACCGCATTCAAATTCACGCATCGCGATAGGTTCAATTTGCACTTCAGACATAACAACCACCTTGAC
>NZ_CAJIMW020000474.1:0-106 GCF_905175395.2 Vibrio sp. B1REV9
TATGCGGCCTCTTTGTTTTCAAAGAAAGTCGATAAGAAGTCAATTATTCATAAAAGCCCGTACACGAATCAGATTCAATACACGTACCACCAACACCAGCGCCCGA
>NZ_CAJIMW020000475.1:0-145 GCF_905175395.2 Vibrio sp. B1REV9
ACTTTAATGGTGAGATCAACTTTGGTTATCAGGTGAAAGACGCGGACGGCGATGTAGACAGCGCGAACGTGAAAGTGACCGTGACGTCGGAAGACGACGCGGTGGTTGCGACTGACGACCAAGTGACGGTGGCGGAAGACGGCAG
>NZ_CAJIMW020000476.1:0-106 GCF_905175395.2 Vibrio sp. B1REV9
CCTTTGCCAGATAGTGACAGTACGCCTCTGCCTAATCCAAATCCTGACGATGTTGAAAAGCCCGTACACGAATCAGATTCAATACACGTACCACCAACACCAGCGC
>NZ_CAJIMW020000477.1:0-106 GCF_905175395.2 Vibrio sp. B1REV9
TGCTTACTCTAACTTTCGCACGCACAAGCCAACGGCTTACCTTAAAAAAGCGGCTCGCATCGGCTTCTTTAGGTGTTTTGGCTTTCATTGGTTCAAACACTGGCTC
>NZ_CAJIMW020000478.1:0-106 GCF_905175395.2 Vibrio sp. B1REV9
AAAAAAAGTCTCGGTTGATATTCTTCTTGATATTGAGGGCTATTACGCCGCGGTAATGGCAACAAAGCCACCCTCACAAGCCGTTTGAGACATATCAGCAACAACC
>NZ_CAJIMW020000479.1:0-106 GCF_905175395.2 Vibrio sp. B1REV9
AGATTTATCCAATGCTAGCCGCCCTAGTTTCTCTTTGCCTTTGCCTATTACGATAATCAAGATTTTGATGATTATGTGAATTTTGATTGGATATTCGGCTTTATTA
>NZ_CAJIMW020000480.1:0-106 GCF_905175395.2 Vibrio sp. B1REV9
TTTACCGATTATCAAGACGATTGGCGTGATGAGAATAATCGCGGTCCGCTATTTGTGGTCGATAGAAGCCCAAATATCACTGCCCTCAGTTGCAAAAGCAGGTGAA
>NZ_CAJIMW020000481.1:0-106 GCF_905175395.2 Vibrio sp. B1REV9
ACACGATTCACTTTCAAATTTCTGGTGATGGTTGCAAGCATTTGTTTAGGTATTCAGATTCAGAATCAATATTGGTTTTTTCTTTGTAAATCAATTCTGGATTGAT
>NZ_CAJIMW020000482.1:0-106 GCF_905175395.2 Vibrio sp. B1REV9
TAAGCCGATTTGGACTCGTTGGCCGTTTTGGTTAGGTGGTACGTTTTGTGTTATTGCCGTAAGCAAAATGATATCAATACCGTAGTGACCATGTAACGAGTAGAAC
>NZ_CAJIMW020000483.1:0-106 GCF_905175395.2 Vibrio sp. B1REV9
CCTGCCGACCCGTTAAAAGATATTGTTGGCGAGTTAATTCCAGTGGATGCCAATTCAAAGTACGAGTTTCACCAATATCCTTGTAATACTGACAAGCTGTTTTACA
>NZ_CAJIMW020000484.1:0-106 GCF_905175395.2 Vibrio sp. B1REV9
CACTCACAATTAGTTAATAGTTTATAAGGAAAAACGCATGAGCTTTTTTATTCATGGTATTTAGGAGAAATGCCGCGAGAACGCTTAAAGGCATCATCTAAAAAGG
>NZ_CAJIMW020000485.1:0-106 GCF_905175395.2 Vibrio sp. B1REV9
TAGATAGACCGTTTGCTAAGTTTACCGATTATCAAGACGATTGGCGTGATGTGATAAACCACAGACTCATAAGACTTGCCGCTACGTGGACGGCCTACAATGGCAT
>NZ_CAJIMW020000486.1:0-141 GCF_905175395.2 Vibrio sp. B1REV9
CCCCCGTTCTGTATTACGGGGGTACTTTCCTCCTAACTATCGGATTTCACCAGGCTAATGAAATATGACAAGCCAACGGCTTACCTTAAAAAAGCGGCTCGCATCAATCCAGAATTGATTTACAAAGAAAGGACAAACGCA
>NZ_CAJIMW020000487.1:0-106 GCF_905175395.2 Vibrio sp. B1REV9
TTTTCAAAGAAAGTCGATAAGAAGTCAATTATTCATAAAGCTAAAAAGCGCATCAAATGTGACCGCCAAAGCCACACCGTAGGAGTCAAGGCCATACGGCCCAACC
>NZ_CAJIMW020000488.1:0-106 GCF_905175395.2 Vibrio sp. B1REV9
CGAACAAAATCTTAAATTGAAGAGTTTGATCATGGCTCAGATTGAACGCTGGCGGCAGGCCTAACACATGCAAGTCGAGCGGCAGCGACAACATTGAATCTTCGGA
>NZ_CAJIMW020000489.1:0-106 GCF_905175395.2 Vibrio sp. B1REV9
GTCACTTGGTGATAGTTCTCGACCAGTTGCCATTCTCATAAGCCGTTTGCACTCGGGTGGAATCCGATAGTTAGGAGGAAAGTACCCCCGTAATACAGAACGGGGG
>NZ_CAJIMW020000490.1:0-106 GCF_905175395.2 Vibrio sp. B1REV9
CAATCGTCACTTGGTGATAGTTCTCGACCAGTTGCCATTCTCATAAGCCGTTTGCAAGATTAAGCTCGCTAGCGCTCAAACACTGGCGCGCTACGCTTACATATAC
>NZ_CAJIMW020000491.1:0-106 GCF_905175395.2 Vibrio sp. B1REV9
TTAAGGAAGTTTCTTCCTTTTCTTATGTCTGTGAGCATTTGAGGGCTTACACCCAAGTCAATACGCAGATTTACGTGTTAATGCGCTATGATAAGGAAAAGACAGG
>NZ_CAJIMW020000492.1:0-106 GCF_905175395.2 Vibrio sp. B1REV9
TTAGGTGGTACGTTTTGTGTTATTGCCGTAATTTTTAATGTTTATGTTTGGATGCCATAGCGATACCGATGATTGCGATACCCGCAGCCGTTACTTTTGCCGCAAT
>NZ_CAJIMW020000493.1:0-106 GCF_905175395.2 Vibrio sp. B1REV9
GAGGCTCATATGGTATTGCCCAATCGCAACTTGGATGCGCATATATTAGAGTTTCTTGGATGGGTTGTTGCTCAGGAACTGGAAGCTCATCATCTGGCATCCAAAC
>NZ_CAJIMW020000494.1:0-106 GCF_905175395.2 Vibrio sp. B1REV9
AAAAAACCAATATTGATTCTGAATCTGAATACCTAAACTCTGCTGTTATCATTGAGCCAGCTGTAAAACCAAGCACTTTAGTGATAAACACCAACACGCAACGCTC
>NZ_CAJIMW020000495.1:0-106 GCF_905175395.2 Vibrio sp. B1REV9
CGGCTTTATTAAAGTGTGTATTTTGGTGACTGCGGTTTTCTCTGGTCGTCGCATTATTAGAAATTGGAGCAGAGGCCGATATGTTGATAGTCACCAGGCTAATGAA
>NZ_CAJIMW020000496.1:0-106 GCF_905175395.2 Vibrio sp. B1REV9
TAGCGGCAAGTCTTATGAGTCTGTGGTTTATCACATCATTCCTGCTGTTAAATCGGGTCACGACAAATTGATAAGCAGACAACGGGCCAAACACAGAAATACTTTT
>NZ_CAJIMW020000497.1:0-137 GCF_905175395.2 Vibrio sp. B1REV9
ACTTGATTGTGTAGAGAACACAGAAACAGCTTTCCAAACTTTTTGTTTTCACTTTTTAAAAAAGTGGAAGTAAAAAGACAGAATTTGCTTGGCGACCATAGCATTTTGGACCCACCTGATTTCCATTCCGAACTCAG
>NZ_CAJIMW020000498.1:0-106 GCF_905175395.2 Vibrio sp. B1REV9
CGGTGTGGCTTTGGCGGTCACTCTCTCAACTGGTCAAGGTGGTTGTTATGTCTGAAGTGCAAAAAAGTTTAACGGGCTAGGTTTAACAAGCATTTCAATGACTTGC
>NZ_CAJIMW020000499.1:0-105 GCF_905175395.2 Vibrio sp. B1REV9
CGCGATGCGTGAATTTGCGTGTACTGATTGCGGTCAGGTTTACACTTCACACATCGTCAATACGCAGATTTACGTGTTAATGCGCTATGATAAGGAAAAGACAGG
>NZ_CAJIMW020000500.1:0-105 GCF_905175395.2 Vibrio sp. B1REV9
TAATACGGATACTTCGGGCGCTGGTGTTGGTGGTACGTGTATTGAATCTGATTTAAAGAAAAAACCTTTTTATCATCCTTGTAAACGTCGATGTATATTCGGAAA
>NZ_CAJIMW020000501.1:0-105 GCF_905175395.2 Vibrio sp. B1REV9
AAGGGCTCGCCCCTTTTTTAATAGGAGTTAACTTAACATGGGAAAGAGCTCCACCCAAACCATCAGGATAACCAGATTCATAAAAGCCCGTACACGAATCAGATT
>NZ_CAJIMW020000502.1:0-105 GCF_905175395.2 Vibrio sp. B1REV9
TGATTGGATATTCGGCTTTATTAAAGTGTGTATTTTGGTGACTGCGGTTTTCTCTGGTCGTCCCATCTGGACAACTGTCCGTCACTTGATTGTAGAAAACCCACT
>NZ_CAJIMW020000503.1:0-105 GCF_905175395.2 Vibrio sp. B1REV9
TGGTCAATGATAACAGCAGAGTTTAGGTATTCAGATTCAGAATCAATATTGGTTTTTTTCTTTTGTAAATCAATTCTGGATTGATGCGAGCCGCTTTTTTAAGGT
>NZ_CAJIMW020000504.1:0-105 GCF_905175395.2 Vibrio sp. B1REV9
CGTTCACGCCTATGCACTCACAATTAGTTAATAGTTTATAAGGAAAAACGCATGAGCTTTTAATACGTCACATTTGATGCGCTTTTTAGCTTTATGAATAATTGA
>NZ_CAJIMW020000505.1:0-105 GCF_905175395.2 Vibrio sp. B1REV9
ATCGCGCTTAAATTAGTAAACATTCTATAAGGTACATTTTATGAAACTAACTACTCATTTAAGTTTTTAGCAGCCACAAAACCCGCAAGGCCGCCAAGTAGGGCA
>NZ_CAJIMW020000506.1:0-105 GCF_905175395.2 Vibrio sp. B1REV9
CCCGTTAAACTTTTTTGCAATGTCTGACCAAATTGCGTGAGCTTCATAAGTTTTCGCCTATAAAGAGCAAATGAACTATGTTCAATATAAGCAAATCGCCCATGA
>NZ_CAJIMW020000507.1:0-105 GCF_905175395.2 Vibrio sp. B1REV9
TTGAGGGCTATTACGCCGGAATTAATGACTATGCGGCCTCTTTGTTTTCAAAGAAAGTCGATAGAAGCCCAAATATCACTGCCCTCAGTTGCAAAAGCAGGTGAA
>NZ_CAJIMW020000508.1:0-135 GCF_905175395.2 Vibrio sp. B1REV9
GAGCCAGCTGTAAAACCAAGCACTTTAGTGATAAACACCAACACGCAACGCTCTAAGAATTGATTTACAAAGAAAAAACCAATATTGATTCTGGATTGATGCGAGCCGCTTTTTTAAGGTAAGCCGTTGGCTTGT
>NZ_CAJIMW020000509.1:0-105 GCF_905175395.2 Vibrio sp. B1REV9
TAAGCGTTCTCGCGGCATTTCTCCTAAATACCACAATGCTGACCGTTGGCATTTTGGACGCCAAAGGAAACAAGGTTTTCTATTCTGAGGCGCGTGAAATTGGTT
>NZ_CAJIMW020000510.1:0-105 GCF_905175395.2 Vibrio sp. B1REV9
AGATAAGGGCGCATAGAAAGTCATTGGATGTGATCATTTTAAATGCGACCCGATTTAACAGCAGGAATGATGTGATAAACCACAGACTCATAAGACTTGCCGCTA
>NZ_CAJIMW020000511.1:0-105 GCF_905175395.2 Vibrio sp. B1REV9
ACAGCTTGTCAGTATTACAAGGATATTGGTGAAACTCGTACTTTGAATTGGCATCCATACATAAACATTAAAAATTACGGCAATAACACAAAACGTACCACCTAA
>NZ_CAJIMW020000512.1:0-105 GCF_905175395.2 Vibrio sp. B1REV9
TTGTGTAATGCCCAACGCTCAAGGTTTTTTAGCGGTTGTTGCTGATATGTCTCAAACGGCTTCTTTAGGTGTTTTGGCTTTCATTGGTTCAAACACTGGCTCTTT
>NZ_CAJIMW020000513.1:0-105 GCF_905175395.2 Vibrio sp. B1REV9
TTTGGTATCGCAGCGAGGTGGAATTAAAAAAAGTCTCGGTTGATATTCTTCAAGACCAAGGGCTTTCTGGTTAACAACACCAGAGCGACAGAAAGGACAAACGCA
>NZ_CAJIMW020000514.1:0-105 GCF_905175395.2 Vibrio sp. B1REV9
CTTCTGGGGCGTTTGTTCCTTACAAGCACTATGAGCTTAAATTGATTCCTGACCCTACCGTCCCATCTGGACAACTGTCCGTCACTTGATTGTAGAAAACCCACT
>NZ_CAJIMW020000515.1:0-105 GCF_905175395.2 Vibrio sp. B1REV9
TTTCCGAATATACATCGACGTTTACAAGGATGATAAAAAGGTTTTTTCTTTAAATCAATTCTGGATTGATGCGAGCCGCTTTTTTAAGGTAAGCCGTTGGCTTGT
>NZ_CAJIMW020000516.1:0-105 GCF_905175395.2 Vibrio sp. B1REV9
TCCGCAACGCTTGTATCGTTGCATCGGCTCCACTTCTAGCTTCACCTGCTTTTGCAACTGGTCGAGAACTATCACCAAGTGACGATTGGGAACTATTCAAAATGC
>NZ_CAJIMW020000517.1:0-105 GCF_905175395.2 Vibrio sp. B1REV9
TATATTGGTCGTCCGGTAACGGATTTTGAAAATGATTCAATCAAAGTGTCTGGTGTTAGTTTCATAAAATGTACCTTATAGAATGTTTACTAATTTAAGCGCGAT
>NZ_CAJIMW020000518.1:0-105 GCF_905175395.2 Vibrio sp. B1REV9
GTCTGACCAAATTGCGTGAGCTTCATAAGTTTTCGCCTTATCTAGCGCTAAACCTACTAAAACCTTTTTATCATCCTTGTAAACGTCGATGTATATTCGGAAAAA
>NZ_CAJIMW020000519.1:0-129 GCF_905175395.2 Vibrio sp. B1REV9
AGAAAATCAAATACTTATGTTAGCCGAGGCCGTAGGCGAAGACAAAGAAAAGGTTTGCAATGTCTGACCAAATTGCGTGAGCTTCATAAGTTTAACGGGCTAGGTTTAACAAGCATTTCAATGACTTGC
>NZ_CAJIMW020000520.1:0-105 GCF_905175395.2 Vibrio sp. B1REV9
TGAATTTTGAATTGTATATTGGTCGTCCGGTAACGGATTTTGAAAATGATTCAATCAAAGTGATCTGGTGTTGGTTTTTATGATTCAGTCTCTGACTTTGAAAAA
>NZ_CAJIMW020000521.1:0-105 GCF_905175395.2 Vibrio sp. B1REV9
CTAAGCCCGCTTTTGGGTTCAGGGCACTGCCAGTTCATGGTTCTTCCACATCAGGCTTTTCAACATCGTCAGGATTTGGATTAGGCAGAGGCGTACTGTCACTAT
>NZ_CAJIMW020000522.1:0-105 GCF_905175395.2 Vibrio sp. B1REV9
TGCGAACTCGGATACCTTGTTAAAATGCGCGTCCATGCTGACCATAAAAGAGGTGTAACAAATGTACTCAAGCAAGCTGTTAGATGCCTATAAAGAGCAAATGAA
>NZ_CAJIMW020000523.1:0-105 GCF_905175395.2 Vibrio sp. B1REV9
CTAAACTCTGCTGTTATCATTGACCATCTTGCCTTTACGGTTAAATTGGCGGATTTCCGTTACCGCCAACACCAACACGACCTAAATAATCGGATGAATCCACCG
>NZ_CAJIMW020000524.1:0-105 GCF_905175395.2 Vibrio sp. B1REV9
ACGATCATACTTACCTGTTTGTCGGTGCGTTTACTTCTTCAATTAATTCCGTTTAGCCAATTGGATGCCTTTAAATGCCATAGCGATACCGATGATTGCGATACC
>NZ_CAJIMW020000525.1:0-105 GCF_905175395.2 Vibrio sp. B1REV9
CCTGTCTTTTCCTTATCATAGCGCATTAACACGTAAATCTGCGTATTGACGAATGGCGAAGTGTAAACCTGACCGCAATCAGTACACGCAAATTCACGCATCGCG
>NZ_CAJIMW020000526.1:0-105 GCF_905175395.2 Vibrio sp. B1REV9
ATGGTCAATGATAACAGCAGAGTTTAGGTATTCAGATTCAGAATCAATATTGGTTTTTTCTTTTGTAAATCAATTCTGGATTGATGCGAGCCGCTTTTTTAAGGT
>NZ_CAJIMW020000527.1:0-105 GCF_905175395.2 Vibrio sp. B1REV9
CATTACTTCCCTTTTTATCAAAGTCATACTCAATCATCAGGTTCTGTTAAGGAAGCAACCTCCGGAGGCAATCCGGTCAAATATTGGGATATATCAATTGGGCTT
>NZ_CAJIMW020000528.1:0-104 GCF_905175395.2 Vibrio sp. B1REV9
AAAAATCGCGCTTAAATTAGTAAACATTCTATAAGGTACATTTTTATGAAACTAACTACTAAGTTCCGCAACGCTTGTATCGTTGCATCGGCTCCACTTCTAGC
>NZ_CAJIMW020000529.1:0-104 GCF_905175395.2 Vibrio sp. B1REV9
TAATACGGATACTTCGGGCGCTGGTGTTGGTGGTACGTGTATTGAATCTGATTCGTGTACCGGAACAAGATGAGTCAGGACCGATTGAGCCATTATCTAAGCCC
>NZ_CAJIMW020000530.1:0-129 GCF_905175395.2 Vibrio sp. B1REV9
ATATACGCCAATACACCAAAGACTGACGTGAACCAATTTCACGCGCCTCAGAATAGAAAACCTTAGTTTCCTTTGGCGTCCAAATGCCAACGGTCAGCATTGTGGTATTTAGGAGAAATGCCGCGAGAA
>NZ_CAJIMW020000531.1:0-104 GCF_905175395.2 Vibrio sp. B1REV9
ACTCGTACTTTGAATTGGCATCCATACATTTATGGGAGCTCTCCTACTGGTGCTTGTTATGCTGGATTATCGGGCGCATTTAAAATGATCACATCCAATGACTT
>NZ_CAJIMW020000532.1:0-104 GCF_905175395.2 Vibrio sp. B1REV9
TAGTTCTCGACCAGTTGCCATTCTCATAAGCCGTTTGCACTCGGGTGGAATAGGTTTACCATCAGGATAACCAGATTCATAAAAGCCCGTACACGAATCAGATT
>NZ_CAJIMW020000533.1:0-104 GCF_905175395.2 Vibrio sp. B1REV9
GAAATTGGTTCACGTCAGTCTTTGGTGTATTGGCGTATATACAATAATCAATCACACACAAAAAATTTATTTCATTGAATCAGCAAAATGCTTTTTAATATCGG
>NZ_CAJIMW020000534.1:0-104 GCF_905175395.2 Vibrio sp. B1REV9
CTACTTGTGTAATGCCCAACGCTCAAGGTTTTTTAGCGGTTGTTGCTGATATGTTGATAGTCACCAGGCTAATGAAATATGTTAGAGCACTTTGCAAGATTAAG
>NZ_CAJIMW020000535.1:0-104 GCF_905175395.2 Vibrio sp. B1REV9
TCGTGACCGGGTATTCTAAGCAGCATGTTTACGGTGCTTCGTTTAATGGTGATAGCTCCTAAATCAAGACCTCTCTTTTTTCCGAATATACATCGACGTTTACA
>NZ_CAJIMW020000536.1:0-104 GCF_905175395.2 Vibrio sp. B1REV9
CATGACCCTGATGACCCAACGGGCGGCGATATTGAGGACCCTAGCCATTATCAGAGGTAGAGCGTATTTGATACTTACCCGTGTACTTGCCAATAGGACACGTT
>NZ_CAJIMW020000537.1:0-104 GCF_905175395.2 Vibrio sp. B1REV9
TTACGATAATCAAGATTTTGATGATTATGTGAATTTTGATTGGATATTCGGCTTTATTATCGTTTTTCTGTTGCTCCTGCGTGGTTTGTGCGTTTTTCACAATA
>NZ_CAJIMW020000538.1:0-104 GCF_905175395.2 Vibrio sp. B1REV9
AGTTGGTAATTCAAGTTTGTCGTAGTGCATTTTGAATAGTTCCCAATCGTCTTGATAATCGGTAAACTTAGCAAACGGTCTATCTAAGCTACCATAATCATTGA
>NZ_CAJIMW020000539.1:0-104 GCF_905175395.2 Vibrio sp. B1REV9
ACTAACTACTAAGTTCCGCAACGCTTGTATCGTTGCATCGGCTCCACTTCTAGCTTCACCAGAAATTTGAAAGTGAATCGTGTCATTGTTACCGCCAACACCAA
>NZ_CAJIMW020000540.1:0-104 GCF_905175395.2 Vibrio sp. B1REV9
CCTAATCCAAATCCTGACGATGTTGAAAAGCCTGATGTGGAAGACCCAGAAGAAATTAGACGCTCAGCGTATCCGGCCTCTAATTGGCGCAACTTAACACCGCG
>NZ_CAJIMW020000541.1:0-128 GCF_905175395.2 Vibrio sp. B1REV9
CATCCGCTGGTTCGAACGTCATCGCACCATCGTCGGCGATCACCACGGTGCCATTGTCCACCGCAATGTTTTGGGCGGAGCCTGTTAACTCAACGCCGTTGATGTGGGTGATTTCAAGACCGCCATCA
>NZ_CAJIMW020000542.1:0-104 GCF_905175395.2 Vibrio sp. B1REV9
ACACGGGTAAGTATCAAATACGCTCTACCTCTGATAATGGCTCTGTTGTTCGCATTCAATACGCAGATTTACGTGTTAATGCGCTATGATAAGGAAAAGACAGG
>NZ_CAJIMW020000543.1:0-104 GCF_905175395.2 Vibrio sp. B1REV9
AATCTGATTCGTGTACGGGCTTTTATGAATCTGGTTATCCTGATGGTTTGGGATGATGGTAAACCTATTCCACCCGAGTGCAAACGGCTTATGAGAATGGCAAC
>NZ_CAJIMW020000544.1:0-104 GCF_905175395.2 Vibrio sp. B1REV9
CGCAGTATCTGTTTCTGGCGTCGTTTCTGGGTCTTCCACATCAGGCTTTCAACATCGTCAGGATTTGGATTAGGCAGAGGCGTACTGTCACTATCTGGCAAAGG
>NZ_CAJIMW020000545.1:0-104 GCF_905175395.2 Vibrio sp. B1REV9
GTTTGGATGCCAGATGATGAGCTTCCAGTTCCTGAGCAACAACCCATCCATTGAACCAGCAATAGAACCCACATCCTCACCAAGCGCATTAATAGAGTTATTTG
>NZ_CAJIMW020000546.1:0-104 GCF_905175395.2 Vibrio sp. B1REV9
GGCGGATTTCCGTTACTGCACCAAATCCGGCCTGTTCTCTGGTATCCCTTTCCCAAAAGAAAACATCCTTAACCATATCAATCAAGGTAATTAAAAGCCGATAA
>NZ_CAJIMW020000547.1:0-104 GCF_905175395.2 Vibrio sp. B1REV9
TTTTAATGTTTATGTTTGGATGCCAGATGATGAGCTTCCAGTTCCTGAGCAACAACCTTGTAAACGGAATTAATTGAAGAAGTAAACGCACCGACAAACAGGTA
>NZ_CAJIMW020000548.1:0-104 GCF_905175395.2 Vibrio sp. B1REV9
TAACGCAGATATTACTACCGCGGTAAATCGGACAAATAACTCTATTAATGCGCTTGGTGAGGATTTGGATTAGGCAGAGGCGTACTGTCACTATCTGGCAAAGG
>NZ_CAJIMW020000549.1:0-104 GCF_905175395.2 Vibrio sp. B1REV9
TTTTCTTTAAATCAGATAGATTTGCAATCTATGGGCTATGGCTTCAATTGCAGGGAATATGCTGGATTATCGGGCGCATTTAAAATGATCACATCCAATGACTT
>NZ_CAJIMW020000550.1:0-104 GCF_905175395.2 Vibrio sp. B1REV9
AAGTGTGTATTTTGGTGACTGCGGTTTTCTCTGGTCGTCGCATTATATTTGGTGGCTAATATATGCGCATCCAAGTTGCGATTGGGCAATACCATATGAGCCTC
>NZ_CAJIMW020000551.1:0-104 GCF_905175395.2 Vibrio sp. B1REV9
ATCAACGCTATTCGTTGGACTGGTTAAAAACGTGTCCTATTGGCAAGTTAACACCCTAAGCTCAGAACCCCAACTCATCTCATAAACGCATTCAGCTAAGGCAT
>NZ_CAJIMW020000553.1:0-127 GCF_905175395.2 Vibrio sp. B1REV9
ATTAACACGTAAATCTGCGTATTGACGATGTGTGAATTAACATATTTACTATATGTAAATTAAAGTATTCGACCGCCTTGGTTGGGCCGTATGGCCTTGACTCCTACGGTGTGGCTTTGGCGGTCAC
>NZ_CAJIMW020000554.1:0-104 GCF_905175395.2 Vibrio sp. B1REV9
CATTTGCCTTTAATGGTAATGAGTGTTCAAGTAACGAGGCTTTCTGGCGTCGTTTCTGGGTCTTCCACATCAGGCTTTTCAACATCGTCAGGATTTGGATTAGG
>NZ_CAJIMW020000555.1:0-104 GCF_905175395.2 Vibrio sp. B1REV9
TGAATTTTGAATTGTATATTGGTCGTCCGGTAACGGATTTTGAAAATGATTCAATTTAAGCTCATAGTGCTTGTAAGGAACAAACGCCCCAGAAGAAATTAGAC
>NZ_CAJIMW020000556.1:0-104 GCF_905175395.2 Vibrio sp. B1REV9
GCATTTTGAATAGTTCCCAATCGTCACTTGGTGATAGTTCTCGACCAATATACAATTCAAAATTCATTGAACCCGAGTTTTTAAAAACGGACTTCTTAATACCA
>NZ_CAJIMW020000557.1:0-104 GCF_905175395.2 Vibrio sp. B1REV9
TATCCTGATGGTTTGGGTGGTATGGCCTCTGAGCATTTGGCAGGTAGTAATATCTGCGTTAGCTTGCTGAATTAATGCCTTTGTTTTTTCATAAATCACATTAT
>NZ_CAJIMW020000558.1:0-104 GCF_905175395.2 Vibrio sp. B1REV9
CTATATACTTTCTATATGAAACGGCATTCAACATAAGCCAACATAATGCGAACAACAGAGCCATTATCAGAGGTAGAGCGTATTTGATACTTACCCGTGTACTT
>NZ_CAJIMW020000559.1:0-104 GCF_905175395.2 Vibrio sp. B1REV9
CATTTTGCTGATTCAATGAAATAAATTTTTTGTGTGTGATTGATTATGCCTACTCATTTAAGTTTTTAGCAGCCACAAAACCCGCAAGGCCGCCAAGTAGGGCA
>NZ_CAJIMW020000560.1:0-104 GCF_905175395.2 Vibrio sp. B1REV9
CTAAGCCCGCTTTTGGGTTCAGGGCACTGCCAGTTCATGGTTCTTTCACTAGTGGAGCCAATTCTTACTTTTTTGGTATAAGTCTTATCGCTCCCAAAAGCCGT
>NZ_CAJIMW020000561.1:0-104 GCF_905175395.2 Vibrio sp. B1REV9
TTTGCACTCGGGTGGAATAGGTTTACCATCATCCCAACTTTTGACAGTCCTCACACTTTTAATACGTCACATTTGATGCGCTTTTTAGCTTTATGAATAATTGA
>NZ_CAJIMW020000562.1:0-104 GCF_905175395.2 Vibrio sp. B1REV9
AAAGCTGTGCAAGTCATTGAAATGCTTGTTAAACCTACGTCCGATAATCTTTTTGCAATGTCTGACCAAATTGCGTGAGCTTCATAAGTTTTCGCCTTATCTAG
>NZ_CAJIMW020000563.1:0-103 GCF_905175395.2 Vibrio sp. B1REV9
ACATTTGTTACACCTCTTTTTGTCCTGTCTTTTCCTTATCATAGCGCATTAACACGTAAATCTATCTGATTTAAAGAAAAAACCTTTTTATCATCCTTGTAAA
>NZ_CAJIMW020000564.1:0-126 GCF_905175395.2 Vibrio sp. B1REV9
TCACCAAGTGACGATTGGGAACTATTCAAAATGCACTACGACAAACTTGAATTACCAACTGGCATAAAGCTAAAAAGCGCATCAAATGTGACGTATTAAAAGCCACTTATTGGGCTCGTCGTCAAT
>NZ_CAJIMW020000565.1:0-103 GCF_905175395.2 Vibrio sp. B1REV9
CGTATTACTGTGCAAAGAATACGGCTTTTGGGAGCGATAAGACTTATACCAAAATACACACTTTAATAAAGCCGAATATCCAATCAAAATTCACATAATCATC
>NZ_CAJIMW020000566.1:0-103 GCF_905175395.2 Vibrio sp. B1REV9
TGCGGATATTAATGATTCACTCCATACGTTAAACGGTGATGTAAATCAGGCAGTGTGGATATTCGCAATGAATTAAAAGTGCTTAATGCTTCTATTGTGAAAA
>NZ_CAJIMW020000567.1:0-103 GCF_905175395.2 Vibrio sp. B1REV9
GCTGGTTCAATGGATGGCATTGCGGAGGATGTATCCGGTATTTCTGATTTCTTGGATGGGGTTTGTGCGTTTTTCACAATAGAAGCATTAAGCACTTTTAATT
>NZ_CAJIMW020000568.1:0-103 GCF_905175395.2 Vibrio sp. B1REV9
CAAGGTTGGGCTCATGATTTATGCCATTGTAGGCCGTCCACGTAGCGGCAAGTCTTATGAGTCCAAATCGGCTTAATATCTGCCGCAGTTGCTTCCTTAACAG
>NZ_CAJIMW020000569.1:0-103 GCF_905175395.2 Vibrio sp. B1REV9
TTCCAGTGGATGCCGATATTAAAAAGCATTTTGCTGATTCAATGAAATAAAAAAGCTCATGCGTTTTTCCTTATAAACTATTAACTAATTGTGAGTGCATAGG
>NZ_CAJIMW020000570.1:0-103 GCF_905175395.2 Vibrio sp. B1REV9
ACGACCATATTGACGACGAGCCCAATAAGTGGCTTTTAATACGTCACATTTGATGCGCTTTTAGCTTTATGAATAATTGACTTCTTATCGACTTTCTTTGAAA
>NZ_CAJIMW020000571.1:0-103 GCF_905175395.2 Vibrio sp. B1REV9
AACATAGTTCATTTGCTCTTTATAGGCATCTAACAGCTTGCTTGAGTACATTTGTTACACCGTAGGAGTCAAGGCCATACGGCCCAACCAAGGCGGTCGAATA
>NZ_CAJIMW020000572.1:0-103 GCF_905175395.2 Vibrio sp. B1REV9
CTGTTAAGGAAGCAACTGCGGCAGATATTAAGCCGATTTGGACTCGTTGGCCGTAGGCGAAGACAAAGAAAAGGCTTTAGTAGGTTTAGCGCTAGATAAGGCG
>NZ_CAJIMW020000573.1:0-103 GCF_905175395.2 Vibrio sp. B1REV9
AAAAAAAGTCTCGGTTGATATTCTTCTTGATATTGAGGGCTATTCCGCCGCGGTAATGGCAACAAAGCCACCCTCACAAGCCGTTTGAGACATATCAGCAACA
>NZ_CAJIMW020000574.1:0-103 GCF_905175395.2 Vibrio sp. B1REV9
TTCTTGTAGTGATGAAACTGAATCATGGGAGCCGTTCTGTGAAAAGCCACTGAGCATTACTAGCGCTGTATTGAATGCGAACAACAGAGCCATTATCAGAGGT
>NZ_CAJIMW020000575.1:0-126 GCF_905175395.2 Vibrio sp. B1REV9
GTAAATTAACGTATTCGACCGCCTTGGTTGGGCCGTATGGCCTTGACTCCTACGGTGTGGCTTTTGGCGGTCACTCTCTCAACTGGTCAAGGTGGTTGTTATGTCTGAAGTGCAAATTGAACCTAT
>NZ_CAJIMW020000576.1:0-103 GCF_905175395.2 Vibrio sp. B1REV9
GACCAAATTGCGTGAGCTTCATAAGTTTTCGCCTTATCTAGCGCTAAACCTACTGAGCATTACTAGCGCTGTATTGAATGCGAACAACAGAGCCATTATCAGA
>NZ_CAJIMW020000577.1:0-103 GCF_905175395.2 Vibrio sp. B1REV9
GCTGAATGCGTTTATGAGATGAGTTGGGGTTCTGAGCTTAGGGTGTTAACTTGCCTGATTTACATCACCGTTTAACGTATGGAGTGAATCATTAATATCCGCA
>NZ_CAJIMW020000578.1:0-103 GCF_905175395.2 Vibrio sp. B1REV9
GCACAGCTTTTATGGTCAGCATGGACGCGCATTTTAACAAGGTATCCGAGTTCGCATTTATGTTGGCTTATGTTGAATGCCGTTTCATATAGAAAGTATATAG
>NZ_CAJIMW020000579.1:0-103 GCF_905175395.2 Vibrio sp. B1REV9
CTCCGGAGGTTGCTTGGGTGATGACCGCTATTGGTGTTCCTCAAGCGTTAACGATCATACCTGCCAAATGCTCAGAGGCCATACCACCCAAACCATCAGGATA
>NZ_CAJIMW020000580.1:0-103 GCF_905175395.2 Vibrio sp. B1REV9
AAGATACGGTGCTTGATGGCATTGTTGGTATGTTTAACTTAGATTTATCCAATATCGCCGCCCGTTGGGTCATCAGGGTCATGATTGGGGTCTTCTGGGTTAA
>NZ_CAJIMW020000581.1:0-103 GCF_905175395.2 Vibrio sp. B1REV9
TGTTAGAGCACTTTGCAAGATTAAGACTCGCTAGCGCTCAAAACACTGGCGCGCTACGCTTACATATACATGCTGCCGCGGTGAAATCCGATAGTTAGGAGGA
>NZ_CAJIMW020000582.1:0-103 GCF_905175395.2 Vibrio sp. B1REV9
AGTGGGTTTTCTACAATCAAGTGACGGACAGTTGTCCAGATGGGACGGTAGTGAATCCAGAAAGCCTCGTTACTTGAACACTCATTACCATTAAAGGCAAATG
>NZ_CAJIMW020000583.1:0-103 GCF_905175395.2 Vibrio sp. B1REV9
GAGCGTTGCGTGTTGGTGTTTATCACTAAAGTGCTTGGTTTTACAGCTGGCTCAATGACTGGATTGATGCGAGCCGCTTTTTTAAGGTAAGCCGTTGGCTTGT
>NZ_CAJIMW020000584.1:0-103 GCF_905175395.2 Vibrio sp. B1REV9
TTGGTGTATTGGCGTATATACAATAAGAAGATACAGCAAAAAATTGAAAAGGATGATTTCATTGAATCAGCAAAATGCTTTTTAATATCGGCATCCACTGGAA
>NZ_CAJIMW020000585.1:0-103 GCF_905175395.2 Vibrio sp. B1REV9
TATATGAAACGGCATTCAACATAAGCCAACATAATGCGAACTCGGATACCTTGTTAAAATGCACTACGACAAACTTGAATTACCAACTGGACAGAAAATCTCA
>NZ_CAJIMW020000586.1:0-126 GCF_905175395.2 Vibrio sp. B1REV9
AGAAAAAGAGAACTCATTGCCTTGCGCTTCACATTCATTACGAGCATTTAATATTTCTTCGAGTCGTTGATTCACGCTCACAATAAGGAGGAGGAGGCGCACCACATTGACCAGTTTCTGGATTCA
>NZ_CAJIMW020000587.1:0-103 GCF_905175395.2 Vibrio sp. B1REV9
AAAAACAAAGGCATTAATTCAGCAAGCTAACGCAGATATTACTACCGCAGTCACCAAAATACACACTTTAATAAAGCCGAATATCCAATCAAAATTCACATAA
>NZ_CAJIMW020000588.1:0-103 GCF_905175395.2 Vibrio sp. B1REV9
TACCTGTTTGTCGGTGCGTTTACTTCTTCAATTAATTCCGTTTACAAGGTTGGAGCTCTTTCCCATGTTAAGTTAACTCCTATTAAAAAAGGGGCGAGCCCTT
>NZ_CAJIMW020000589.1:0-102 GCF_905175395.2 Vibrio sp. B1REV9
CGGTTGTCCTGTTAATGAGTATCAACGCTATTCGTTGGCTGGTTAAAAAACGTGTCCTATTGGCAAGTACACGGGTAAGTATCAAATACGCTCTACCTCTGA
>NZ_CAJIMW020000590.1:0-102 GCF_905175395.2 Vibrio sp. B1REV9
TTAGGTGGTACGTTTTGTGTTATTGCCGTAATTTTTAATGTTTATGTTTGGATGCCGTTTCATATAGAAAGTATATAGAACCCTTTAAAAATAAGGGTCTAT
>NZ_CAJIMW020000591.1:0-102 GCF_905175395.2 Vibrio sp. B1REV9
GCGGTTTTATCGGCTATTAAGGGAATGAATGCGGATATTTAATGATTCACTCCATACGTTAAACGGTGATGTAAATCAGGCAAGTGTGGATATTCGCAATGA
>NZ_CAJIMW020000592.1:0-102 GCF_905175395.2 Vibrio sp. B1REV9
ATATAGTAAATATGTTAATTCACACATCGTCAATACGAAGATTTACGTGTTAATGCGCTATAGATAAGGAAAAGACAGGACAAAAAGAGGTGTAACAAATGT
>NZ_CAJIMW020000593.1:0-102 GCF_905175395.2 Vibrio sp. B1REV9
TTTGGGCCTTTGAACAAATATTTGAAGCAATCAATATTATGCTTCCTTAACAGAACCTGATGATTGAGTATGACTTTGATAAAAAGGGAAGTAATGCGCTTT
>NZ_CAJIMW020000594.1:0-102 GCF_905175395.2 Vibrio sp. B1REV9
GACTGGAAACAAATTTCAGTTTTACGATGATTCATTTGCGCTTCATCCGGTGGATTCATCCGATAGTTAGGAGGAAAGTACCCCCGTAATACAGAACGGGGG
>NZ_CAJIMW020000595.1:0-102 GCF_905175395.2 Vibrio sp. B1REV9
TGCCCTACTTGGCGGCCTTGCGGGTTTTGTGGCTGCTAAAAACTTAAATGCCATAGCGATACCGATGATTGCGATACCCGCAGCCGTTACTTTTGCCGCAAT
>NZ_CAJIMW020000596.1:0-102 GCF_905175395.2 Vibrio sp. B1REV9
GGGCTATGGCTTCAATGCCTTAGCTGAATGCGTTTATGAGATGAGTTGGGATGATGGTAAACCTATTCCACCCGAGTGCAAACGGCTTATGAGAATGGCAAC
>NZ_CAJIMW020000597.1:0-125 GCF_905175395.2 Vibrio sp. B1REV9
GGTCCCAAACACAGAAATACTTTTTTCGGGTATTTCTGATTTCTTGGATGGGGTTGCTAATACGGATACATCCTCCGCAATGCCATCCATTGAACCAGCAATAGAACCCACATCCTCACCAAGCG
>NZ_CAJIMW020000598.1:0-102 GCF_905175395.2 Vibrio sp. B1REV9
TTAGTGCTTATGCGGATAAAATCGTTTACGTTCATACTAAAGCGTATGGTGTTAATGTTTCCCATGTTAAGTTAACTCCTATTAAAAAAGGGGCGAGCCCTT
>NZ_CAJIMW020000599.1:0-102 GCF_905175395.2 Vibrio sp. B1REV9
GGTGATGACCGCTATTGGTGTTCCTCAAGCGTTAACGATCATACTTACCCGTGTACTTGCCAATAGGACACGTTTTTAACCAGTCCAACGAATAGCGTTGAT
>NZ_CAJIMW020000600.1:0-102 GCF_905175395.2 Vibrio sp. B1REV9
ACTAACTACTAAGTTCCGCAACGCTTGTATCGTTGCATCGGCTCCACTTCTAGCTTCACCTGCCAAATGCTCAGAGGCCATACCACCCAAACCATCAGGATA
>NZ_CAJIMW020000601.1:0-102 GCF_905175395.2 Vibrio sp. B1REV9
TAAACCTACTAAAGCCTTTTCTTTGTCTTCGCCTACGGCCTCGGCTAACATAAGTATTTGATACTTACCCGTGTACTTGCCAATAGGACACGTTTTTAACCA
>NZ_CAJIMW020000602.1:0-102 GCF_905175395.2 Vibrio sp. B1REV9
GACTACATGATTAGTTACACACAGATAACCAGTATCGAGGCAACATCGTACTTTATTTCATTGAATCAGCAAAATGCTTTTTAATATCGGCATCCACTGGAA
>NZ_CAJIMW020000603.1:0-102 GCF_905175395.2 Vibrio sp. B1REV9
GCATTTTGAATAGTTCCCAATCGTCACTTGGTGATAGTTCTCGACCAGTTGAGAGAGTGACCGCCAAAGCCACACCGTAGGAGTCAAGGCCATACGGCCCAA
>NZ_CAJIMW020000604.1:0-102 GCF_905175395.2 Vibrio sp. B1REV9
TCATGGGCGATTTGCTTATATTGAACATAGTTCATTTGCTCTTTAGTAGGTTTAGCGCTAGATAAGGCGAAAACTTATGAAGCTCACGCAATTTGGTCAGAC
>NZ_CAJIMW020000605.1:0-102 GCF_905175395.2 Vibrio sp. B1REV9
AAACGCACAAACCACGCAGGAGCAACAGAAAAACGATAATGTGATTTATGAAAAAACATAAACATTAAAAATTACGGCAATAACACAAAACGTACCACCTAA
>NZ_CAJIMW020000606.1:0-102 GCF_905175395.2 Vibrio sp. B1REV9
AAAACTTTCGTTCACGCCTATGCACTCACAATTAGTTAATAGTTTGTAAGGAACAAACGCCCCAGAAGAAATTAGACGCTCAGCGTATCCGGCCTCTAATTG
>NZ_CAJIMW020000607.1:0-102 GCF_905175395.2 Vibrio sp. B1REV9
TGTAAAACAGCTTGTCAGTATTACAAGGATATTGGTGAAACTCGTTACTTGAACACTCATTACCATTAAAGGCAAATGTACCGGAACAAGATGAGTCAGGAC
>NZ_CAJIMW020000608.1:0-125 GCF_905175395.2 Vibrio sp. B1REV9
TTTTGGGAAAGGGATACCAGAGAACAGGCCGGATTTGGTGCAGTAACGGAAATCCGCCAATTTTAACCGTAAAGGCAAGATGGTCAATGATAACAGCAGAGTTTAGGTATTCAGATTCAGAATCA
>NZ_CAJIMW020000609.1:0-102 GCF_905175395.2 Vibrio sp. B1REV9
CCCGTTAAACTTTTTTGCAATGTCTGACCAAATTGCGTGAGCTTCATAAGTGGCTTTTAATACGTCACATTTGATGCGCTTTTTAGCTTTATGAATAATTGA
>NZ_CAJIMW020000610.1:0-102 GCF_905175395.2 Vibrio sp. B1REV9
CTATATACTTTCTATATGAAACGGCATTCAACATAAGCCAACATAACAAGCACCAGTAGGAGAGCTCCCATAAATGTATGGATGCCAATTCAAAGTACGAGT
>NZ_CAJIMW020000611.1:0-102 GCF_905175395.2 Vibrio sp. B1REV9
TTCCGGTTGTCCTGTTAATGAGTATCAACGCTATTCGTTGGACTGGTTAAAAACGTGTCCCATCTGGACAACTGTCCGTCACTTGATTGTAGAAAACCCACT
>NZ_CAJIMW020000612.1:0-102 GCF_905175395.2 Vibrio sp. B1REV9
TAGTTCTTGCTCATCTTTCGGAAGTTCGTCATATAGACCCTTATTTTTTAAAGGGTTCTATATACTTTCTATATGAAACGGCATTCAACATAAGCCAACATA
>NZ_CAJIMW020000613.1:0-102 GCF_905175395.2 Vibrio sp. B1REV9
GCATTTTGAATAGTTCCCAATCGTCACTTGGTGATAGTTCTCGACCAGAGAAAACCGCAGTCACCAAAATACACACTTTAATAAAGCCGAATATCCAATCAA
>NZ_CAJIMW020000614.1:0-102 GCF_905175395.2 Vibrio sp. B1REV9
GGCTCGCCAATGTTCTCAACGTAACCTTGTTAACTCGTTGTGATAAGGAAAAGACAGGACAAAAAGAGGTGTAACAAATGTACTCAAGCAAGCTGTTAGATG
>NZ_CAJIMW020000615.1:0-102 GCF_905175395.2 Vibrio sp. B1REV9
ACGATCATACTTACCTGTTTGTCGGTGCGTTTACTTCTTCAATTAATTCACGCTCACAATAAGGAGGAGGAGGCGCACCACATTGACCAGTTTCTGGATTCA
>NZ_CAJIMW020000616.1:0-102 GCF_905175395.2 Vibrio sp. B1REV9
GAGTACATTTGTTACACCTCTTTTTGTCCTGTCTTTTCCTTATCATAGCGCATTAACACGTAAACCTGACCGCAATCAGTACACGCAAATTCACGCATCGCG
>NZ_CAJIMW020000617.1:0-102 GCF_905175395.2 Vibrio sp. B1REV9
GTACATTTGTTACACCTCTTTTTGTCCTGTCTTTTCCTTATCATAGCGCATTAACACGCAACGCTCTAAGTAATCAACATACACTTTACGGCGATAAGCGCG
>NZ_CAJIMW020000618.1:0-102 GCF_905175395.2 Vibrio sp. B1REV9
AGTATGAACGTAAACGATTTTATCCGCATAAGCACTAAACGAAAACACTGAATAAAACGATTAATGCTGCAATGCTTTGTTTAAAGCTCATAAGAAACTCCT
>NZ_CAJIMW020000619.1:0-125 GCF_905175395.2 Vibrio sp. B1REV9
ATTATCGTAATAGGGCAAAGGCAAAGAGAAACTAGGTTGGTATGTTTAACTTAGATTTATCCAATGCCATCAAGCACCGTATCTTTCATACCTGCCAAATGCTCAGAGGCCATACCACCCAAACC
>NZ_CAJIMW020000620.1:0-102 GCF_905175395.2 Vibrio sp. B1REV9
TTTGGGCCTTTGAACAAATATTTGAAGCAATCAATATTATGCTTTCTTGGGTGTAAGCCCTCAAATGCTCACAGACATAAGAAAAGGAAGAAACTTCCTTAA
>NZ_CAJIMW020000621.1:0-102 GCF_905175395.2 Vibrio sp. B1REV9
CCGATATTAAAAAGCATTTTGCTGATTCAATGAAATAAATTTTTTGTGTGTCATTGTTACCGCCAACACCAACACGACCTAAATAATCGGATGAATCCACCG
>NZ_CAJIMW020000622.1:0-102 GCF_905175395.2 Vibrio sp. B1REV9
TTTTTGCAATGTCTGACCAAATTGCGTGAGCTTCATAAGTTTTCGCCCATGACTTGGGTGTAAGCCCTCAAATGCTCACAGACATAAGAAAAGGAAGAAACT
>NZ_CAJIMW020000623.1:0-102 GCF_905175395.2 Vibrio sp. B1REV9
TGAATCCAGAAACTGGTCAATGTGGTGCGCCTCCTCCTCCTTATTAGCCACCAAATATAATGCGACGACCAGAGAAAACCGCAGTCACCAAAATACACACTT
>NZ_CAJIMW020000624.1:0-102 GCF_905175395.2 Vibrio sp. B1REV9
GAGCGTTGCGTGTTGGTGTTTATCACTAAAGTGCTTGGTTTTACAGCTGGCTCAATTCTGGATTGATGCGAGCCGCTTTTTTAAGGTAAGCCGTTGGCTTGT
>NZ_CAJIMW020000625.1:0-102 GCF_905175395.2 Vibrio sp. B1REV9
GCAGTATCTGTTTCTGGCGTCGTTTCTGGGTCTTCCACATCAGGCTTTTCAACATCGTCAGGTATTTGGATTAGGCAGAGGCGTACTGTCACTATCTGGCAA
>NZ_CAJIMW020000626.1:0-102 GCF_905175395.2 Vibrio sp. B1REV9
CTAAGCCCGCTTTTGGGTTCAGGGCACTGCCAGTTCATGGTTCTTTCACTATTCAAAATGCACTACGACAAACTTGAATTACCAACTGGACAGAAAATCTCA
>NZ_CAJIMW020000627.1:0-101 GCF_905175395.2 Vibrio sp. B1REV9
TTAGGTGGTACGTTTTGTGTTATTGCCGTAATTTTTAATGTTTATGTTTGGAGTGAATCATTAATATCCGCATTCATTCCCTTAATAGCCGATAAAACCGC
>NZ_CAJIMW020000628.1:0-101 GCF_905175395.2 Vibrio sp. B1REV9
GATTACTTAGAGCGTTGCGTGTTGGTGTTTATCACTAAAGTGCTTGCAACCATCACCAGAAATTTGAAAGTGAATCGTGTCATTGTTACCGCCAACACCAA
>NZ_CAJIMW020000629.1:0-101 GCF_905175395.2 Vibrio sp. B1REV9
TTAAAATGCGCGTCCATGCTGACCATAAAAGCTGTGCAAGTCATTGAAATGCTTGTTAAACGAAGCACCGTAAACATGCTGCTTAGAATACCCGGTCACGA
>NZ_CAJIMW020000630.1:0-125 GCF_905175395.2 Vibrio sp. B1REV9
ACTGAACATGAGAAAAGGGCGAGCCCTTTTAAATAGGAGTTAACTGAACATGAGAAAGAGCCTTGCCCTTTTTTAATAGGAGTTTCTTATGAGCTTTAAACAAAGCATTGCAGCATTAATCGTTT
>NZ_CAJIMW020000631.1:0-101 GCF_905175395.2 Vibrio sp. B1REV9
CCCGTTAAACTTTTTTGCAATGTCTGACCAAATTGCGTGAGCTTCATAAGTTTTGATTCCGACCGTATTAACGCGCCGACCACCTTTTCACAATCACCCTT
>NZ_CAJIMW020000632.1:0-101 GCF_905175395.2 Vibrio sp. B1REV9
CATGATTTGCAATTAATAGTGTTTGCCCTACTTGGCGGCCTTGCGGGTTTTGTGGCTTTTCACAGAACGGCTCCCATGATTCAGTTTCATCACTACAAGAA
>NZ_CAJIMW020000633.1:0-101 GCF_905175395.2 Vibrio sp. B1REV9
ATTCAACATAAGCCAACATAATGCGAACTCGGATACCTTGTTAAAATGCGCGTCCATGCTGACAGTTGGAAGGGAATCAAAAACGTTATCCGGCTTGCTTT
>NZ_CAJIMW020000634.1:0-101 GCF_905175395.2 Vibrio sp. B1REV9
CTCTTTTTGTCCTGTCTTTTCCTTATCATAGCGCATTAACACGTAAATCTTGATTATCGTAATAGGGCAAAGGCAAAGAGAAACTAGGGCGGCTAGCATTG
>NZ_CAJIMW020000635.1:0-101 GCF_905175395.2 Vibrio sp. B1REV9
TTCCGGTTGTCCTGTTAATGAGTATCAACGCTATTCGTTGGACTGGTTAAAAACGTGTCACTATCTGGCAAAGGGCTAGGGTCCTCAATATCGCCGCCCGT
>NZ_CAJIMW020000636.1:0-101 GCF_905175395.2 Vibrio sp. B1REV9
AAGGATATTGGTGAAACTCGTACTTTGAATTGGCATCCATACATTTATGGGAGCTCTTTCCCATGTTAAGTTAACTCCTATTAAAAAAGGGGCGAGCCCTT
>NZ_CAJIMW020000637.1:0-101 GCF_905175395.2 Vibrio sp. B1REV9
TTTTTGTGTGTGATTGATTATGCCTACTTGTGTAATGCCCAACGCTCAGTTTTTAGCGGTTGTTGCTGATATGTCTCAAACGGCTTGTGAGGGTGGCTTTG
>NZ_CAJIMW020000638.1:0-101 GCF_905175395.2 Vibrio sp. B1REV9
GGTACATTTTATGAAACTAACTACTAAGTTCCGCAACGCTTGTATCGTTGCATCGGCTCCCATGATTCAGTTTCATCACTACAAGAAAAAGAGAACTCATT
>NZ_CAJIMW020000639.1:0-101 GCF_905175395.2 Vibrio sp. B1REV9
AAGTTTACCGATTATCAAGACGATTGGCGTGATGAGAATAATCGCGGTCCGCTATATGCTGACAGTTGGAAGGGAATCAAAAACGTTATCCGGCTTGCTTT
>NZ_CAJIMW020000640.1:0-101 GCF_905175395.2 Vibrio sp. B1REV9
CCTAATCCAAATCCTGACGATGTTGAAAAGCCTGATGTGGAAGACCCAGTAGGAGAGCTCCCATAAATGTATGGATGCCAATTCAAAGTACGAGTTTCACC
>NZ_CAJIMW020000641.1:0-125 GCF_905175395.2 Vibrio sp. B1REV9
GTCCACGTAGCGGCAAGTCTTATGAGTCTGTGGTTTATCACATCATTCCTGCTGTTAAATCGGTCGCAAGGTTATCACTAATATTCCTTTGAATATTGATAAGTTTCGTGAGGTGTTTGGGGATG
>NZ_CAJIMW020000642.1:0-101 GCF_905175395.2 Vibrio sp. B1REV9
TTTTTTAATAGGAGTTTCTTATGAGCTTTAAACAAAGCATTGCAGCGCTATTAACATAAAATACCTTATGCAGAACGAACCGCACGTTTAGCCAATTGGAT
>NZ_CAJIMW020000643.1:0-101 GCF_905175395.2 Vibrio sp. B1REV9
CGGTGGATTCATCCGATTATTTAGGTCGTGTTGGTGTTGGCGGTAAACCTATTCCACCCGAGTGCAAACGGCTTATGAGAATGGCAACTGGTCGAGAACTA
>NZ_CAJIMW020000644.1:0-101 GCF_905175395.2 Vibrio sp. B1REV9
CAAAGAAAAAACCAATATTGATTCTGAATCTGAATACCTAAACTCTGCTGTTATCATTGAGCCATTATCTAAGCCCACGCAAACCGATACACCAGAACGGC
>NZ_CAJIMW020000645.1:0-101 GCF_905175395.2 Vibrio sp. B1REV9
TGATACTTACCCGTGTACTTGCCAATAGGACACGTTTTTTAACCAGCCAACGAATAGCGTTTGATACTCATTAACAGGACAACCGGAAACATTAACACCAT
>NZ_CAJIMW020000646.1:0-101 GCF_905175395.2 Vibrio sp. B1REV9
GCAAGTCATTGAAATGCTTGTTAAACCTAGCCCGTTAAACTTTTTTCAAAGTCAGAGACTGAATCATAAAAACCAACACCAGACACTTTGATTGAATCATT
>NZ_CAJIMW020000647.1:0-101 GCF_905175395.2 Vibrio sp. B1REV9
AACTCGTTGTGATTTGGCGTTCGATGATTTCGACGGGATTCACATTTGATGCGCTTTTTAGCTTTATGAATAATTGACTTCTTATCGACTTTCTTTGAAAA
>NZ_CAJIMW020000648.1:0-101 GCF_905175395.2 Vibrio sp. B1REV9
TAGCGGCAAGTCTTATGAGTCTGTGGTTTATCACATCATTCCTGCTGTTAAATCGGGTCGAGAACTATCACCAAGTGACGATTGGGAACTATTCAAAATGC
>NZ_CAJIMW020000649.1:0-101 GCF_905175395.2 Vibrio sp. B1REV9
TTACGATAATCAAGATTTTGATGATTATGTGAATTTTGATTGGATATATCAATTGGGCTTAAAAAGCCCATCACCCAAGAAAGCATAATATTGATTGCTTC
>NZ_CAJIMW020000650.1:0-101 GCF_905175395.2 Vibrio sp. B1REV9
TTGATTGGATATTCGGCTTTATTAAAGTGTGTATTTTGGTGACTGCGGTTTTCTCTGTTCCTCATTAACCACTTCACTAGTGGAGCCAATTCTTACTTTTT
>NZ_CAJIMW020000651.1:0-101 GCF_905175395.2 Vibrio sp. B1REV9
CCAATATTGATTCTGAATCTGAATACCTAAACTCTGCTGTTATCATTGACCATCACCAGAAATTTGAAAGTGAATCGTGTCATTGTTACCGCCAACACCAA
>NZ_CAJIMW020000652.1:0-125 GCF_905175395.2 Vibrio sp. B1REV9
TACCGGAACAAGATGAGTCAGGACCGATTGAGCCATTATCTAAGCCCACGCAAACCGATACACCCAGAACGGCCCAATTCACAACGAGTACCACCAGAACCACCATAACAAGCACCAGTAGGAGA
>NZ_CAJIMW020000653.1:0-101 GCF_905175395.2 Vibrio sp. B1REV9
AAGGGCTCGCCCCTTTTTTAATAGGAGTTAACTTAACATGGGAAAGGGATACCAGAGAACAGGCCGGATTTGGTGCAGTAACGGAAATCCGCCAATTTAAC
>NZ_CAJIMW020000654.1:0-101 GCF_905175395.2 Vibrio sp. B1REV9
ACAAGCCAACGGCTTACCTTAAAAAAGCGGCTCGCATCAATCCAGAACCACCATAACAAGCACCAGTAGGAGAGCTCCCATAAATGTATGGATGCCAATTC
>NZ_CAJIMW020000655.1:0-101 GCF_905175395.2 Vibrio sp. B1REV9
CAAAGGCATTAATTCAGCAAGCTAACGCAGATATTACTACCGCGGTAAATCGGAATTAATTGAAGAAGTAAACGCACCGACAAACAGGTAAGTATGATCGT
>NZ_CAJIMW020000656.1:0-100 GCF_905175395.2 Vibrio sp. B1REV9
TCGGGCGCTGGTGTTGGTGGTACGTGTATTGAATCTGATTCGTGTACGGGCTTTTATGGTCAGCATGGACGCGCATTTTAACAAGGTATCCGAGTTCGCA
>NZ_CAJIMW020000657.1:0-100 GCF_905175395.2 Vibrio sp. B1REV9
TTGGTGACTGCGGTTTTCTCTGGTCGTCGCATTATATTTGGTGGCTAATATGGATTGGATACTTACCCGTGTACTTGCCAATAGGACACGTTTTTAACCA
>NZ_CAJIMW020000658.1:0-100 GCF_905175395.2 Vibrio sp. B1REV9
TGAATCCAGAAACTGGTCAATGTGGTGCGCCTCCTCCTCCTTATTGTGAGCGTGAATCATTAATATCCGCATTCATTCCCTTAATAGCCGATAAAACCGC
>NZ_CAJIMW020000659.1:0-100 GCF_905175395.2 Vibrio sp. B1REV9
CTTATCATAGCGCATTAACACGTAAATCTGCGTATTGACGATGTGTGAATTAACATAAAATACCTTATGCAGAACGAACCGCACGTTTAGCCAATTGGAT
>NZ_CAJIMW020000660.1:0-100 GCF_905175395.2 Vibrio sp. B1REV9
TTCACCTGCTTTTGCAACTGAGGGCAGTGATATTTGGGCTTCTATCTGGCAAAGGGCTAGGGTCCTCAATATCGCCGCCCGTTGGGTCATCAGGGTCATG
>NZ_CAJIMW020000661.1:0-100 GCF_905175395.2 Vibrio sp. B1REV9
GATTTACAAAGAAAAAACCAATATTGATTCTGAATCTGAATACCTAAACTGTTTACTGTACGACCATATTGACGACGAGCCCAATAAGTGGCTTTTAATA
>NZ_CAJIMW020000662.1:0-100 GCF_905175395.2 Vibrio sp. B1REV9
GCGCGTCCATGCTGACCATAAAAGCTGTGCAAGTCATTGAAATGCTTGTTAAACCTAGCACTTTAGTGATAAACACCAACACGCAACGCTCTAAGTAATC
>NZ_CAJIMW020000664.1:0-124 GCF_905175395.2 Vibrio sp. B1REV9
GGCATTTGGACGCCAAAGGAAACAAGGTTTTCTATTCTGAGGCGCGTGAAATTGGTTCACTGTCAGTCTTTGGTGTATTGGCGTATATACAATAAGAAGATACAAGCAAAAAATTGAAAAGGAT
>NZ_CAJIMW020000665.1:0-100 GCF_905175395.2 Vibrio sp. B1REV9
CCCCCCGTTCTGTATTACGGGGGTACTTTCCTCCTAACTATCGGATTTCACCGGATGAAGCGCAAATGAATCATCGTAAAACTGAAATTTGTTTCCAGTC
>NZ_CAJIMW020000666.1:0-100 GCF_905175395.2 Vibrio sp. B1REV9
ATAGACCCTTATTTTTAAAGGGTTCTATATACTTTCTATATGAAACGGCATTCAGCTAAGGCATTGAAGCCATAGCCCATAGATTGCAAATCTATCTGAT
>NZ_CAJIMW020000667.1:0-100 GCF_905175395.2 Vibrio sp. B1REV9
CGTATTACTGTGCAAAGAATACGGCTTTTGGGAGCGATAAGACAGGACAAAAAGAGGTGTAACAAATGTACTCAAGCAAGCTGTTAGATGCCTATAAAGA
>NZ_CAJIMW020000668.1:0-100 GCF_905175395.2 Vibrio sp. B1REV9
TATCCTGATGGTTTGGGTGGTATGGCCTCTGAGCATTTGGCACTTTTAATTCATTGCGAATATCCACACTTGCCTGATTTACATCACCGTTTAACGTATG
>NZ_CAJIMW020000669.1:0-100 GCF_905175395.2 Vibrio sp. B1REV9
GTTTACAAGGTTGGGCTCATGATTTATGCCATTGTAGGCCGACCACAAATAGCGGACCGCGATTATTCTCATCACGCCAATCGTCTTGATAATCGGTAAA
>NZ_CAJIMW020000670.1:0-100 GCF_905175395.2 Vibrio sp. B1REV9
TATGAGCTTTAAACAAAGCATTGCAGCATTAATCGTTTTATTCAGTGTTTCGTTTAGTGCTAGATAAGGCGAAAACTTATGAAGCTCACGCAATTTGGTC
>NZ_CAJIMW020000671.1:0-100 GCF_905175395.2 Vibrio sp. B1REV9
ATCGTTTTTCTGTTGCTCCTGCGTGGTTTGTGCGTTTTTCACATAGAAGCATTAAGCACTTTTAATTCATTGCGAATATCCACACTTGCCTGATTTACAT
>NZ_CAJIMW020000672.1:0-100 GCF_905175395.2 Vibrio sp. B1REV9
CGATAAGACTTATACCAAAAAAGTAAGAATTGGCTCCACTAGTGAAGTGGTTAATGAGCCTCATCGACCACAAATAGCGGACCGCGATTATTCTCATCAC
>NZ_CAJIMW020000673.1:0-100 GCF_905175395.2 Vibrio sp. B1REV9
AATGAGTAGGGGCTGCGGCCCCTTTTTTAATAGGAGTTAACAGGACAACCGGAAACATTAACACCATACGCTTTAGTATGAACGTAAACGATTTTATCCG
>NZ_CAJIMW020000674.1:0-100 GCF_905175395.2 Vibrio sp. B1REV9
AAAAACGTGTCCTATTGGCAAGTACACGGGTAAGTATCAAATATCACTGCCCTCAGTTGCAAAAGCAGGTGAAGCTAGAAGTGGAGCCGATGCAACGATA
>NZ_CAJIMW020000675.1:0-123 GCF_905175395.2 Vibrio sp. B1REV9
GGCAAGTACACGGGTAAGTATCAAATACGCTCTACCTCTGATAATGGCTCTGTTGTTCGCATTCACAACGAGTACCACCAGAACCACCATAACAAGCACCAGTAGGAGAGCTCCCATAAATGT
>NZ_CAJIMW020000676.1:0-100 GCF_905175395.2 Vibrio sp. B1REV9
CGCGCTTATCGCCGTAAAGTGTATGTTGATTACTTAGAGCGTTGCGGAACTTAGTAGTTAGTTTCATAAAATGTACCTTATAGAATGTTTACTAATTTAA
>NZ_CAJIMW020000677.1:0-100 GCF_905175395.2 Vibrio sp. B1REV9
GTATGTTTAACTTAGATTTATCCAATGCTAGCCGCCCTAGTTTCTCTTTGCCTGATTTACATCACCGTTTAACGTATGGAGTGAATCATTAATATCCGCA
>NZ_CAJIMW020000678.1:0-100 GCF_905175395.2 Vibrio sp. B1REV9
TTTGGTATCGCAGCGAGGTGGAATTAAAAAAAGTCTCGGTGATATTCTTCTTGATATTGAGGGCTATTACGCCGGAATTAATGACTATGCGGCCTCTTTG
>NZ_CAJIMW020000679.1:0-123 GCF_905175395.2 Vibrio sp. B1REV9
GAAAACACAGCAAAACTTTGTTTTAAAAGTGTGAGGACTGTCAAAAGTTGGGATGATGGTAAACTATTCCACCCGAGTGCAAACGGCTTATGAGAATGGCAACTGGTCGAGAACTATCACCAA
>NZ_CAJIMW020000680.1:0-123 GCF_905175395.2 Vibrio sp. B1REV9
AAGAAAAGGCTTTAGTAGGTTTAGCGCTAGATAAGGCGAAAACTTATGAAGCTCACGCAATTTTGGTCAGACATTGCAAAAAAGTTTAACGGGCTAGGTTTAACAAGCATTTCAATGACTTGC
>NZ_CAJIMW020000681.1:0-123 GCF_905175395.2 Vibrio sp. B1REV9
CGGCAAGTCTTATGAGTCTGTGGTTTATCACATCATTCCTGCTGTTAAATCGGGTCGCAAGGTCATCACCCAAGCAACCTCCGGAGGCAATCCGGTCAAATATTGGGATATATCAATTGGGCT
>NZ_CAJIMW020000682.1:0-123 GCF_905175395.2 Vibrio sp. B1REV9
ATTGCGGCAAAAGTAACGGCTGCGGGTATCGCAATCATGCAGCGCTATTAACATAAAATACCTTATGCAGAACGAACCGCACGTTTAGCCAATTGGATGCCTTTAAATGCCATAGCGATACCG
>NZ_CAJIMW020000683.1:0-123 GCF_905175395.2 Vibrio sp. B1REV9
AATGAAATAAATTTTTTGTGTGTGATTGATTATGCCTACTTGTGTAATGCCCAACGCTCGAAGGTTTTTTAGCGGTTGTTGCTGATATGTCTCAAACGGCTTGTGAGGGTGGCTTTGTTGCCA
>NZ_CAJIMW020000684.1:0-123 GCF_905175395.2 Vibrio sp. B1REV9
GTGTTAAGTTGCGCCAATTAGAGGCCGGATACGCTGAGCGTCTAATTTCTTCTGGGGCGTTTTGTTCCTTACAAGCACTATGAGCTTAAATTGATTCCTGACCCTGCCGACCCGTTAAAAGAT
>NZ_CAJIMW020000685.1:0-123 GCF_905175395.2 Vibrio sp. B1REV9
TTTGGTATCGCAGCGAGGTGGAATTAAAAAAAGTCTCGGTTGATATTCTTCTTGATATTGAGGTCAACATGCTCACAAGTGTGAATCCCGTCGAAATCATCGAACGCCAAATCACAACGAGTT
>NZ_CAJIMW020000686.1:0-123 GCF_905175395.2 Vibrio sp. B1REV9
ATATTACTACCGCGGTAAATCGGACAAATAACTCTATTAATGCGCTTGGTGAGGATGTGGGTTAGGCAGAGGCGTACTGTCACTATCTGGCAAAGGGCTAGGGTCCTCAATATCGCCGCCCGT
>NZ_CAJIMW020000688.1:0-123 GCF_905175395.2 Vibrio sp. B1REV9
TTTGGCGGTCACTCTCTCAACTGGTCAAGGTGGTTGTTATGTCTGAAGTGCAAATTGAACTATCGCGATGCGTGAATTTGCGTGTACTGATTGCGGTCAGGTTTACACTTCGCCATTCGTCTG
>NZ_CAJIMW020000689.1:0-123 GCF_905175395.2 Vibrio sp. B1REV9
TCTTGCTCATCTTTCGGAAGTTCGTCATATAGACCCTTATTTTTAAAGGGTTCTATATACTTCTATATGAAACGGCATTCAACATAAGCCAACATAATGCGAACTCGGATACCTTGTTAAAAT
>NZ_CAJIMW020000690.1:0-123 GCF_905175395.2 Vibrio sp. B1REV9
TTATTTAATAAGCTGATTGAGTTTCTTTATCGGCTTTTAATTACCTTGATTGATATGGTTAGGATGTTTTCTTTTGGGCCTTTGAACAAATATTTGAAGCAATCAATATTATGCTTTCTTGGG
>NZ_CAJIMW020000691.1:0-122 GCF_905175395.2 Vibrio sp. B1REV9
TCGTGACCGGGTATTCTAAGCAGCATGTTTACGGTGCTTCGTTTAATGGTGATAGCTTCCTAACCAAAACGGCCAACGAGTCCAAATCGGCTTAATATCTGCCGCAGTTGCTTCCTTAACAG
>NZ_CAJIMW020000692.1:0-122 GCF_905175395.2 Vibrio sp. B1REV9
CTTTGGCGGTCACTCTCTCAACTGGTCAAGGTGGTTGTTATGTCTGAAGTGCAAATTGACCTATCGCGATGCGTGAATTTGCGTGTACTGATTGCGGTCAGGTTTACACTTCGCCATTCGTC
>NZ_CAJIMW020000693.1:0-122 GCF_905175395.2 Vibrio sp. B1REV9
TTAAATAAATCAATTATCCAATCCATATTAGCCACCAAATATAATGCGACGACCAGAGAAAAACCGCAGTCACCAAAATACACACTTTAATAAAGCCGAATATCCAATCAAAATTCACATAA
>NZ_CAJIMW020000694.1:0-122 GCF_905175395.2 Vibrio sp. B1REV9
TTAAGGAAGTTTCTTCCTTTTCTTATGTCTGTGAGCATTTGAGGGCTTACACCCAAGTCATGGTCAATGATAACAGCAGAGTTTAGGTATTCAGATTCAGAATCAATATTGGTTTTTTCTTT
>NZ_CAJIMW020000695.1:0-122 GCF_905175395.2 Vibrio sp. B1REV9
TGGCAAGTACACGGGTAAGTATCAAATACGCTCTACCTCTGATAATGGCTCTGTTGTTCGCAATACCTGCGAAGTCGATAGAAGCCCAAATATCACTGCCCTCAGTTGCAAAAGCAGGTGAA
>NZ_CAJIMW020000696.1:0-122 GCF_905175395.2 Vibrio sp. B1REV9
CTCCGGAGGTTGCTTGGGTGATGACCGCTATTGGTGTTCCTCAAGCGTTAACGATCATACTTAACCATATCAATCAAGGTAATTAAAAGCCGATAAAGAAACTCAATCAGCTTATTAAATAA
>NZ_CAJIMW020000697.1:0-122 GCF_905175395.2 Vibrio sp. B1REV9
GAACAGCGAAAATATAAAGCGCATTACTTCCCTTTTTATCAAAGTCATACTCAATCATCAGGTCTTGATTTAGGAAGCTATCACCATTAAACGAAGCACCGTAAACATGCTGCTTAGAATAC
>NZ_CAJIMW020000699.1:0-122 GCF_905175395.2 Vibrio sp. B1REV9
ACACACAGATAACCAGTATCGAGGCAACATCGTACTTTATTGGCGGCTTTGCTGCTGTCTTTGATGCGCTTTTTAGCTTTATGAATAATTGACTTCTTATCGACTTTCTTTGAAAACAAAGA
>NZ_CAJIMW020000700.1:0-122 GCF_905175395.2 Vibrio sp. B1REV9
TTTATGATTCAGTCTCTGACTTTGAAAAAAGCCGCGGTGTTAAGTTGCGCCAATTAGAGGCCTTTAAATGCCATAGCGATACCGATGATTGCGATACCCGCAGCCGTTACTTTTGCCGCAAT
>NZ_CAJIMW020000701.1:0-122 GCF_905175395.2 Vibrio sp. B1REV9
GCCTGGTGACTATCAACATATCGGCCTCTGCTCCAATTTCTAATAATGCGATTGCGGTTAAAGCTCTTGTGATGAGATTTTCTGTCCAGTTGGTAATTCAAGTTTGTCGTAGTGCATTTTGA
>NZ_CAJIMW020000702.1:0-121 GCF_905175395.2 Vibrio sp. B1REV9
AAGTAAGAATTGGCTCCACTAGTGAAGTGGTTAATGAGGAACAGCGAAAATATAAAGCGCATTACTAGCGCTGTATTGAATGCGAACAACAGAGCCATTATCAGAGGTAGAGCGTATTTGA
>NZ_CAJIMW020000703.1:0-121 GCF_905175395.2 Vibrio sp. B1REV9
GAGAAAAGGGCGAGCCCTTTTAAATAGGAGTTAACTGAACATGAGAAAGAGCTTGCCCTTTTTAATAGGAGTTTCTTATGAGCTTTAAACAAAGCATTGCAGCATTAATCGTTTTATTCAG
>NZ_CAJIMW020000704.1:0-121 GCF_905175395.2 Vibrio sp. B1REV9
TGATTCTGAATCTGAATACCTAAACTCTGCTGTTATCATTGACCATCTTGCCTTTACGGTTAATGCGCTATGATAAGGAAAAGACAGGACAAAAAGAGGTGTAACAAATGTACTCAAGCAA
>NZ_CAJIMW020000705.1:0-121 GCF_905175395.2 Vibrio sp. B1REV9
GCGGTTTTATCGGCTATTAAGGGAATGAATGCGGATATTAATGATTCACTCCATACGTAAACGGTGATGTAAATCAGGCAAGTGTGGATATTCGCAATGAATTAAAAGTGCTTAATGCTTC
>NZ_CAJIMW020000706.1:0-121 GCF_905175395.2 Vibrio sp. B1REV9
CGCCAATTTAACCGTAAAGGCAAGATGGTCAATGATAACAGCAGAGTTTAGGTATTCTGATTCAGAACAATATTGGTTTTTTCTTTGTAAATCAATTCTGGATTGATGCGAGCCGCTTTTT
>NZ_CAJIMW020000707.1:0-121 GCF_905175395.2 Vibrio sp. B1REV9
GTTCTACTCGTTACATGGTCACTACGGTGAATTTTGCGCAAATCCTGCGTAAGCAAAATGATATCAATACTTTTTTAATAGGAATTAACTCGCCAACAATATCTTTTAACGGGTCGGCAGG
>NZ_CAJIMW020000708.1:0-121 GCF_905175395.2 Vibrio sp. B1REV9
TAAGTATCAAATACGCTCTACCTCTGATAATGGCTCTGTTGTTCGCATTCAATACAGCGCTAGAAGTGGAGCCGATGCAACGATACAAGCGTTGCGGAACTTAGTAGTTAGTTTCATAAAA